>JADJAE010000005.1 GCA_016704445.1 Deltaproteobacteria bacterium | reverse complement strand
CGCGCCGCCCCGCCTCGGTGCGCCCGCTCTTCACCACTGCGACGGGCTTCTTGCGCGATACCCGGCGGGCGACCTCGAGAAACTCCGCCGGGTCGCCGAGGTTCTCCAGATAGAGCAGCACCACCCTGGTGTCGGGATCGTCTTCCCAGTAGGCCATGAGGTCGGCGGCGGAGACGTCGGCGCGGTTGCCGATGCTCACGAAGGACGAGATGCCCATGCCGACCTCCAACGCGAGGTCGAGGATGGCGAGGCCCAGCGCGCCAGACTGCGAGCACACCGCGACGCCGCCGAAGGGAGGGAAGTTGGGCGCGAAGGTCGCCCCCATGCGCACGTCGGGGTGGGCGTTGAGCACGCCGAGGCAGTTCGGGCCGACCACGCGCATGCCGTAGCTGCGCGCCCGATCGGCGAGCGCCTGCTGCAGCGCGGCGCCCTCGGGGCCCGTCTCCGCGAAGCCCGCGCTGATCACCACGACCGCGCGCACCCCCTTGCGCCCGCACGCGTCGATGGTCTCCAGCACCTGCGCCGCGGGCACGACCAGCAGCGCGAGGTCGACCGCGTCGGGGATGTCTTCGACGGTCGCGTAGGCGCGCACCGACTGGACCACCGGCGCCTTCGGGTTCACCGGGTAGACGGCTCCCTGGAAGCCGACGTGCACGAGGTTGTGAAACACCTCGGCGGCGATGCTGCCGCGCTTGCGGGCGGCGCCGATGACGGCGATCGAACGAGGGCGGAGGAGAGCGTCGAGGGAGGCGACCATGCAGCGGCCGTAGCAGAATCGCGCGCTCAAGTGGGGCCTCACGGGAGCGCTTTCTTTGCGCTGATGGAAGTCATGGCCCTCCGATCGCGAGCCCATATGACCTCGCGAATCGATGACTCCATCCATCCCCTCCACGCCACAGGCCTCGTCCTCGACTCGCGAGCTGCTCGACCCTCCAGGCGGCCTGCTGATGTGGATGGTCTTCGCGCTCGAGATCTTCGCATTCGCGATGATGTTCGTGGGCGTCGCCTATCTGCGCCGCACCCAGCCCGCGGTGTTTCATGCGGGGCAGTCGGTGCTCGACGCTCGGATGGGTCTAGGCCTCACGCTCTCGCTGGTGACCAGCGGCTGGCTCACCGCCGAGGGGGTGCACGCCTTCCGGGCGTCGCGCTTCGAGCGCTCGCGGCGCTTCTACGGAGGCGCCGCGCTCATGGGCCTCGTCTTCGTAGGACTCAAGATCGCCGAGTACTCCTCGAAGTCCCGGGCGGGCTACGGGCTCGGGGTCAACGACTTCTGGGACCTCTACTTCCTGGCGACGGGCTTCCACTTCATCCACGTGCTCGTGGGCCTCGGGCTGATCGCCTATGTGGGCGCCCGGGTCGGCAAGACCACCTTCGAGGATCCGGAGACAACCGTCGGCGGCACCGCCCTCTTCTGGCATATGTGCGACCTCGCCTGGTTCTTCCTCTTTCCCCTCTTCTTCGCGAGGCCCTGAGCATGCGCTTCATCGCCTATCTCGTCCTCGTGGCAGCGGCCGTGGTCGCGGTCGCCTGGGGCGTGCTGCTCCCCGCCCTCGTGCTCGGCGGCATCAAGGCCTGCGTGGTCGGCTTCGAGTTCATGGAGCTTCGCACCGCCCACATCGCGCACCGCATCGTGTTCGCGCTCGGCGTCGCGGCGCTGGTGCTGGTGCTCTCGCTCGTCGCCTCGCCATAGAGGCCGACCGCGGGGGGAAGCTGGTTGGGGGGAGGGAAGGCGGAGGAGGGGGAGGAGGAGGGCGTTCGTTACGCGGTGGCGAGCGTGCGGAGCATCTCGATCGTGGGCACCGACGGGCCCGACAGGTCGAACTGGCTCATCTCCGTGATGCCGACGCCCGCGGCGAGCGCGCGGACCATCTGGCGGTTGGCGCGCGCCGTCGTCGTCTGGATCATCTCGTACATGGGCGAGAGCGTCTTCAGCAGCGCGAGGCCGGTGAGGTCGGCCGCCACGCGGTCGCGAGAGATGATGACCATGTGCGGCTCGGCCACCTGGGCGACCCAGCCGGCCGGAGCGCGGGGCGGGGCGTTGGAGGGCAGCGGGCCGCCGGAGACCAGGGAGTTCCAGCCGTCGAGCACGACGAGAGAGACCGCGGGGCCGGCCTTGTTCATGAACGCCACCTGCCGGTGGAGCTTGTCGCCGGAGACCGAGTGGTTGCCCAGGTTGTTCGACTGCGAGCGGTCGCGCGGGTTGATGATCCCGATCATGTTCTTCATCGACATGGTGTAGGTCGAGATGAAGTGGGTCTTCACGCAGGGCATCGCCACGATGTGGTCGGCCTGCGCCACCATCGCGGGGATGCGCATGGTGCCGGTCCAGTAGGTGCTGCGGGCGCCGAGGCCGTCGACCTCGGCCGGCAGGTCCATCCAGTCGACGCTGTTGGCCGCGCTGTCGGTCATCGGGTCGCCGAAGACGTGCAGGTCGATGCCGAGCTCTTCGCAGATGTCCACGATGCCGTTGCGCTGGAAGTTGCCGCGCGTGTTGCGGTCGCCGAAGAACGACCGGTCGCCGACGAACACCTCGCCGCCGCGCTCGCGCACCTTCGCCGCCACCCAGCGAATCATGTCGGGCGAGGTCGAGTACGGGAACGCGTCGCCAGAGTTGGTGTTGACCTTCAGGTAGACGCGCTGCCCCGCCTGCACGAAGTCGAAGCCCGCCGTCTCCTGGAGCGCGAGCTCCGCCGCCCGGACGTGGTCGTCGTCCTGGCCGACCCCCACGAGGTGGGTCGTGCGCGCGGGCGGCACGTCGACGGGCGCCGGGCTATCCGTCGGCACGTCGGCGCCACCGCCGGCGTCGGTTGGAGGTACCGTCACCGGGCCGCTGTTGCCATCGGAGCACCCCGTCGCAACCGTGGCTGCGGCGAGCGCGCCCACGAGCAGGCTGCGGCGAGAGAGGTTCTTCTCGACGTACTCCTGGAGCAGGTCGCGGGAGTCGATCGTTCGCCCGCCGGTCTTACGGGAGGTGACGTGGGGCTTGATGGGTGAGGCCATGTGGTAGGGGGGCTCCTCTTCTTCGCTCGAAGCTTACGCTGGTCTCCGTATCCGACCACGGCCTCGGCGTCGAGTGAAGTGGCCCCCCCGCGATACGACAGCTTGACGGTCTTGCCCCGGCGTCGCTAGTCGAGCAGTCTCGCGCCCCACTTCGATGAACCCCACCATCCGAGCCTATGCGCAGCGCTCTCCGCGCTCTCCCCTCGAGGCGATCGAGCTCCCCCATCCCGGCGCGCCCATCGGCCGCGACGTAGAGATCCGGGTCGAGCACTGCTCCGTCTGCCACAGCGACGTGCACCTCCTCGACGGCGACTGGGGCGAGGTCGCTCGCCCGCTCGTCCCCGGTCACGAGATCGTCGGCCGCGTCGTCGCGCGCGGGCCCGACGCGACGCTCCCGCTGGGCGCCCTGGTCGGCGTCGGCTGGCAGTGCGGCGCGTGCGGCCGCTGCCCCGCCTGCACCTCCGGGCGGGAGCACCTGTGCACCGGCGGCAAGGTGCGCACCTGCGTCGGCCGCCAAGGGGGGTTCGCCACCAGCGTGCAGGTCGACTCGCACTTCGCCTTCGAGCTGCCGCCCTCGCTCGACGCCTCGACCGCGGCGCCGCTGCTCTGCGCCGGGCTCACGGTGTTCTCCCCGCTGGAGCGCCTCGGCGCGAGGGCCAACGTGCGCGTCGGCGTCGTGGGCGTCGGGGGCCTCGGTCACCTCGCGGTGCGCTTCGCGTCGGCCATGGGCGCCGACGTGATCGCCTTCGATCCAGACCCCAGCAAGCGGGCGCTCGCGCTCTCCCTCGGCGCGCAGGACCTCGTCGACGCGAAGGCCGCGCTGCCGTCGAACGTGGTCGACCTGCTGCTGGTGACCACGCACGCCTCGCTCGACTGGGACGCCTGGATGAAGGTGCTCGACCTCGAAGGGACGCTCTGCCTCATCGGAGTCCCGAGCGAGGCCCTGCGCGTGGGGGTCGACCCGCTGCTCGACGAGCAGAAGAAGATCACCGGGAGCGTCATCGGCAGCCGCGCCACCATGGGGCGCATGCTCTCCTTCGCGGCCGGGCACTCGATCGCGCCGATCACCGAGCGCATGCCGCTCGCGAGCGCCAACGAGGCCATCGCGAGCGTCCGCGAGGGACGCGCCCGGATGCGCATCGTCCTCGACGTGACCTGAGAGTCGCTTCAGGGTCCCTTGCGGCGCGCGTCCGGGCCCAGAGCCACGACCCGGCGCCGAGGGCGATCGCCCCGCCGAGGAGGCCCGCCAGCAGCCCGAGGGCCTCGCCCAGGAAGAGCCCGTTGCAGCGCACCGCGCCGATGGACACCACGCCCAGCAGCATGCCCGCGCCGGCCTTCGCGCGCTGCGGTCCGTTGCCTCTCGGGACGAGCGCGGCGAGCACGACCCCGAGGGCCATCCCCGCGAGGGCGCAGGAGCCCGGACCGGCGCAGCAGCCCTCGCAGGTCATGGCCCCCGGCGCGCAGCACGGGCGGAGCAGGGACATCGGGAGCAGCAGCGTCGCGAAGCCTCCCAGGAGACCCACGCTCGCGCCCTTGAGCCAGTGCCCGCGCCGCCAGCCCAGGAAGGTCCACGCGAGGAGCACGAGGACGAGGGTGGGCACGTTGAGCGGCACCTCGGTGACCAGGGCCGCGGCGACCGCGAGCCCGAGGACGATGAGCGCGCGCACGAGGCCGTCCTTCGCGAGGCCCAGCTCGTAGGCCCGCCGGGCGAGCGCCTCGGCGGACGAAGGGGACAGGTCGATATCAGCCGCCATGGTCACCTCCCAGGAGGAATCGGAGCCGGGCGTAGGCGCGAGAGAGGCGCTTGCGGTAGGCCGCAGGCGCGATGGTCGGAGGCGGCCCCTCGCCCAGGAGCGACGCGATCGCCTCGGCGGACACCGGATCGAGCGCGTCGACGCAGTGCTGCAGCGACCGCCGCAGCTCGCGTTCGGCGAGGGCGTCGTCGGCGCTCGGGGCGCCCTCGGCGAGCTCGTCGGACAGCTCGCCGCCCGCCCTCCGGTGACGCCGCAGCTCGGCGCGCACCTCGTTGGCCACCACGGCGTAGAACCACGGCAGCACGGGGCGGCCCGGGGTGAACGCTGCGGCGCTGGCGAAGAGCTTGACCATCGACGACTGGGCGACCTCGGCGGCGTGGGCGCGCTCGAGCCGCCGTGAGGCGACGCCGAGCGCTCGGGGGTGGAGCGCTTGGAAGAGCGGGGTGAAGGCCTCGCGTTCCCCATCGCTGACGCGCGCCATCAGCACGTCGAGCTCGGCCTCGGAGGGCGGACGGGGAGGGGCCACGGCGGGGAGAAGGGTCAGCTCGCGCGGTGACGACCCTGGCAGCACGGGGCGCCGGGGGTGCAGCAGGGGGAGCCCGGGTAGCAGCAGTCGCTGCCCGTCTGGAGCCGGGTGGCCGTGATGGTCGCGCCGATGCCGGTCGCGAAGGAGAGCACGCCGAGCAGGGCGATGACGCGGGGGGAGAGCAGCTTGTTCATGGTGGGTCGAAGGCCTCCTGTGATGGGTACTAGTCCGAGGTCCCGGAGGTGTGACCGGGAAAAAACTTCGCCCCGTGCGCGGCCTCGAAGGCGCGCTCGATGGCCACCATCGTGGGGAAGCGCGTCGCCTGTAGCGCTACGCCTACCGCGAAGAAGGGGAGGAAGGTCGCCTCGCCCGCGCCCAGGAAGCCCAGTACGAAGCCCAGCAGCGAGACGGCCTCCGCGAGCGCCATCCCGACGATGAAGGGGGTCATGTTGCGCAGCAGGGCCGCGCGGCGGGCGGCGTCGGTGTCGGCGAAGATGCGCTCGCTCGGCGCGGGTCGACGGAAGCCCTGGAGCGCGCCCATCGGGTCTTCCTTCACCCCGTCGCGGATCTCGATCGGGGCCGACGACGCGAAGGAGGCGTAGAGCCGCCGGGGGAGCAGCAGGCTCGCCGCGGAGACCCCCAGCGCGACCACCGCGAAGGCCGGGGCCAGCATCGGATCGATCGCCGGCAGGCTCTGACCGCCGCGGTTGGCGCGCAGGTAGAACAGCACGCCGACGTAGAGGACGTTGGAGGTCAGCAGGGCGAACCAGAGGATGCGTTGGGTCATCAGCGCGGGCGGCGGTGGCTTCGATGGGTTCATGGCAGCACCGGGGAGGGTGTGCGAAGTGGGCGGGGCATGGCAACCGGCGCCCGGTGGGGGGAGCGCCTCAGACCCCCGCGCCGATCTCGATGTCGGGGTCGCTGGCGCGCTGCATCTCCGCGAGCACCTCGCCCGGCAGCGGGAACCACCGCAGCGACTCCGCCTCCGCCGAGAGCGCCGTCTCCGTGATGCTCCGCGCTCCCGCGGCCCCGGCCTCCACCTCCGCGACGATGCGCGCGGCCTCCTCGAGGTAGCCCTCCAGCGCCTGCTCGGTCTCGGTCTCCCGGCGGGAGCGGTACTCCAGCCTGCCGCTGTGGTAGCTGAGGTCGTGGAGGCGCATCGCCGGGGCGGGGCGCGCCCGACGCGGGTGCCACTGCCCCGTCGCGAGGTCGAAGGTGTAGAGCGGCGCCAGCTTGTAGCCGTGGGTCGCGATGAAGTGCACCGCGGCGACGATGAAGCGGAACACCGGCTCGGACAGGAAGTAGTTGAAGTTCACCCGCGCCCAGCCAGGCTTCAGCCCCTCGGCGCCGGAGATGAGCGCGCAGCCGTAGCGGTCGGAGGTGCCCTCGTCGATGCCCAGCAGGCGGTGGCCGTAGGGGCCCGCGCAGGAGCAGCCGCCGCGCGCCTGGATGCCGAAGAGGTCGTTGAGCAGCGCGACCACGAGGTTGTAGTGAAGCGCCCCGCGCTCTCCGTGGCGGATGACGAAGCTCACGATGGAGAGCCGCCACGCGCGGTCGTTGCCGAGGATGCGGATCTTCGGGTTGCCCCGCCACGAGGCGATGGCGCGGGTGATGAACGACTCCTCGCGGGCGCCGATGGTCTCCGCCCCGACGGCCTCCTTCAGCTGGAACACCAGGCCCGCGCGGATCGACTCGATGATGGCGGGCGTGCCGCCCTCCTCGCGGTGCACCGGGTCGGCGAGGTAGCGGTGCTTGTGGGCGGTGACGAAGGCCACGGTGCCGCCGCCCGGCTGCGAGGGGACGCGGTTCTTGAAGAGCGAGCGCTTCGCCACCAGGACGCCCGGCGTGCCGGGGCCGCCGATGAACTTGTGCGGCGAGATGAACACCGCGTCCTTGTGGCCGGGGTGGTCGGGGCCTCCGGGGTTCATGTCGATGGCCACGTAGGGCCCGGCCGCGGCGTAGTCCCAGAAGGACAGCGCGCCGTGGCGGTGAAGGCACTCCGCGACGGCCGTGGTGTCGGTCGCGATGCCGGTCACGTTGGAGGCGGCGGAGAAGCTCCCGATGCGCAGCGGCCGGTGGGCGTGCGCGATGAGCTCCCGCTCCAGGTGGGCGATGTCGATGTGGCCGTCGGCGTCCTCCTCGATGGTCACCACGTCGGCGATGGACTCGCGCCAGGGGAGCTCGTTGGAGTGGTGCTCGAAGGGCCCGATGAACACCACCGGGCGCTCTGCCTCGGGGATGTGCGCGCGCAGCCCGTAGCGGGCGTCGAGGTCCGCGGGCAGCCGGAGGTTGAGCACGTCGATGAGCTTGTGGATCGCCCCGGTCGCGCCGGACCCGGAGAACACCACGATGTCGTCGGGGCCGCCGCCCACCGCGCGGTGGATGATGTCCCGCGCGTCCTCCCGGAAGCGGGTCGTCTGCAGGCCCGTCTGCGAGGTCTCCGTGTGCGTGTTGGCGTAGAGGGGCATCACCTCGTCGCGGATGAAGTCCTCGATGAACGTTAGGCTCCTCCCGGAGGCGGTGTAGTCCGCGTAGGTCACCCGCCGCGGGCCGAAGGCGCCCGAGAGCACGTGGTCGTCGCCGATGATGGCGTCGCGGATCGTCTCGACCAGCCGCTCTCGGCCCTCAGCAGAGCTCGGGATTCCAGCGGGGATCTTCACAGCGGCGCCTCTCTCCGTCCGACAGGATCGTGCCCCGCGTCCTACACCCGAAGCCCACCCCTCGACCAGCATGCGGGCGACCGCTACGGTGGGGCCCATGACGAGACCCGGCGATCGCTCGCTCCTGCTTCGTGGCCGTTGGCTGTGGGCGATCGTGCTCTGCGGGGCGTCGACGCTCACGCTGGGGGGATGTCCCGAGCGTGGAGCGCTGTCGACGGACGACGTCCCCGAGAAGGCGAAGGACGCCGCGCCCGACGAGGAGATGCTCGAGGACGCGAGCACCGCGGACGAGGGGCCCTCGATGGACGCCCCAGACGCCGGGACGCCCGAAGACCTTGGGGTGACCGGCCCCGACGTCGCACCGCCCGCGGACGCCGACCCTCCCGCGGACACGGCCACGCCCGCGGACACGGGCCCTGCGGATGCTGGTCCGCCGGACTCGGGACCGACCCGGCCGGCGTGTCCGCCCGTCGTCGCCGCGACGCGCACCGACCCGTGCCCGGGGGTGCCTGCTTGCGGTCTGCCGACGCGAGGGGTGCTCACCGTCACCGGCGCGAGCGCCGCGTACTCCGACCTCCAGGTGCGGGTGGTGCTCCCCCCGGCGGTGCGCACGGCCTCAGGGCCCGAGTGCGACAAGATGGTCTTCCGCACGGCCTCGGGCGCGTGGGCGCCGCACTTCGTCACCGACTGCGCGATGGGCGTCGTCTGGGTGCGCGTCCCGACGCTGGTCGCGGGCGCCCCGGCCACCCTCTCGCTGCACTACGGCGGGAGCACCCCCGTGCCGGCCGCCAACAGCTACGACGACACCTTCGACCGGGTGCCCATGCACGCCGCCAACACCCTCGGCGCCTACACCTTCGACGAGGGCGCCGGGTCGAGGACCTGCCCCGCCGTGGGGACGGTTCCCTTCGACGCGTACATCCACCAGACCCCCTACGACGCGCCCCCGGTGGACGTTGCGGTGCGCCCGCCGCTCTGGAGCACCCTCTCGCCCCCGTCGCTGCTCAACGCCTCGGCGCGCTTCACCCGCGGTCAGCACTCGCTCAACTTCCCCAGCGTGCCGGTGCTCAAGGCCTCCGGGCTCTCCTCGCCCAACCGCGTCATCAACTGGCAGTCGGCCTCCTCGGCGCCCTTCAACACCGCGCGCACCCAGCTCACCGTGGGCGTGTGGGTGAAGCCCGAGACCCCGTCCAACCACTTCAACGACAACTTCCAGACGGTGGTCTGCTTCGGGATGCCCGACCAGGCCACGCGCGCGGCCTTCTGGCGACTGCCGGAGACCGACCACCGCATCGTCGACAACTCGATCTTCAACCCCTGGGCGATCTTCTTCCGCGGCGACGGCGAGGACGACACGCTCTACCAGGGCAACTCGTGCGTCGAGCCCTGCACCGACGTGATGCAGTACGCGCACGTCACCACCGTCGAGCCGCTGACCAGCGATCGGCTCATCAACCAGTGGCACTTCCTCGCGCTCACCATCGACACCACCGCGCGGCCGCACACCGTCCGCCGCAGCTTCTACGACGGCCACACCTACGACTACCCGAGGGACCTCAACCTCTTCCCCCCGGGAGGGCGCTACTGCCCGGCGGACCCGAACCCCGCGCACGGTCAGCCGAACCCGCTGGTGGGGCCCTGCTATCCGCCCGACCTGCCCGACGGCGGCGCGGGAACCCCGACCTGCTGGCAGCCCTGCAGCTACCTCTGCCCGGGGACCGTCGACGGCATGGTCGCCAGCAACACCTGCGTCCATCCCCCGGAGGCGCCCATCCAGTACCCGCCCGCGCCGGTGGTCATCGGCGCGGACATGAACGACGGCGAGCCGCAGCTCGGCATCCACGGCGTCGTCGATGACCTCTTCATCCTCGGGCGCGCCGTGAACCCCGCGGAGATGGACGCCTACCGCGAGCGTCGGCAGTACTGCCCCGACACCCTCACCGCCACGGTCACCCCGTAGTCAAGGCACCTCCGGGCCTGCACCGGGAGGCGTCGAGACGAATCCGTCATCCCGGCCTTCTGGGGTGGGTGGTTGAGCGCGCCGGTTCAAGGTAGTGGACGGTGGACCGTCCGCCGCCATCCCCGTCCACAGGCGTCCGACCCTTCGCGGAGAAGTCCTGACCCGGCCATGAAGCGCCACGCGACCTCACAGCTACGCCCCTCCGCCAGGGCCCATCACGCCCGCGGCGGCGCGACGTCGCGTCGGCACCCGCCCCCAGGGCTCCTGGTGCGCTCGCCGAGGTATGTGAGCCGCGAGCGCAGCTCCGGAGTGATCGGTCGCCCCGGCGTCGAGCCCTCGGTCGAGGGGTCGGAGCCGCGCCTGTCGGGCGGGGTCGCGGCGCTCGGCGCCCTGGTCGCGTTCGTCCTGGTGGGGGTCGTCGACGGCGTCATCGCGTACGCCCGAATGCCCCCAGTGTCGCGCAGCCTCGCGCTGCTCGGGTGGTGCGTCGTGCACTGCGTCGGCGTGCTCTCGGCCCTCGGCCTCGGCGTCGCCGCCGCGCAAGAACTCTTCGTCCGCGCCGCCTCCAACCGTCCGCCGGTCCGGGTGCTGGGCCGCTGGCTGCTCGCCGGCCCGTCGCGCTGGTGGAGGCGCGACGAGCCCGCCGCGCTGGCCCTCGCCTCCTCGCTCACCGGCGCTCTCCCCGCAGGCGTCGCGCTGGTCGCCGTCGCCTCCTACGTCACACGGACCTTCCAGTCCCGCGCCCTGATGGTCGCCCCCATCGCGCTGGCGCTGCCGGCCGCCGTCGCGCTCGGCTCCGCGGCGAGCGTGGTCGCGTCGTGGCCGCTCGCTCCGCTGGTACGGCGCGCGGGGCGTCTGGCGAGCGTGGGCGCCGTCGCCACCGCGGCCTCCGTCCTCGCCCTCGTCCCGGTCGGCCTCGCGGCCTCTCGCTACCGGGACGCCCTCTCGGCGCTCGACCCGGTGGCCCTCGGCCTCGTCGCAGCCCTCGTCGCGGCCGACGTCGCCCTCGTCGCGCTCATGCTGCGGCTCAGCCCCCGGCCTCCTCGCCGCAGCCCTGTCGCCTCCGTGGCGATCTTCTTCACGCTGGCCTGCGTGGCGCTCGCCGCCGTCCCTGCGCTCGGCCTCGGCCGCCGACAGGCCGTGCTGACCGCGGTGGCCAGCCGCAGCGCCATCGCGAAGCGCGCCCTCGGCCCGCTGCAGCGCTCGCTCGACCGCGACCGCGACGGCCACGGGGTGCTCTTCGGAGGCGCCGACTGCGACGACCACAACCCCAGGGCCTACCCCGGGGCGAGGGAGATTCCCGGCAACGGCGTGGACGAGAGCTGCTCGGGGCACGACGCGCCCGCCGTCGCATCGGTGGGGAGCCACGGGCGCTTCGTGACCGTCACGGGCCCGCTCGCCGATCGCCCGCCCAGCGTGCTCTTCATCTCCATCGACGCGGCGCGCCCCGACCGCATGAGCGCCTTCGGCTACCACCGCCCGACCACCCCCAACATCGCCCGCTTCGCCGAGCGCGCCGCGCGCTTCACCAACGCCTACTCCGTCGCGCCGGGCTCGCTGCGCTCCTTCGCCTCGACCTTCACGGGCCGCTACCCCGGCGACGTCGCGTGGGCTCAGGGCTCCGATCCGCACTTCCCCTCGATCGCCGAGGAGAACGAGACGCTCGCCGAGGCGCTGCGGGCCGCCGGCTACGCGACGGCGGCCTTCACCAACACCTCGTACTTCTCAGGCACTCCTGGCTTCTACCAGGGCTTCGAGGTCGTGCAGGACGAGGCCCTCTTCAAGGACGACGCCGCGCCCATCGTGCAGGGCGCCGCGGAGTGGATCGAGCGACCGCGCGACCAGCCCTTCTTCGCGTGGGTGCACCTGATCGACGCCCACGCGCCCTACGGCGAGCACACCTGGCCGCAGAACTTCGGGCGCAGCGAGAGCGACCGCTACGACGCCGAGCTCGCGCGCGCCGACGCGTTCGCCGCCAGGGTGCTCGACGCCGCCGACCGCCTCGAGCGCCGCGGCGCGCGGGTGCTGGTGGTCGTGTTCAGCGACCACGGCGAGGGCTTCGACGAGCACGGCTCGCGGTACCACTTCTACGACGTGCACGAGGAGTCCATCCGGGTGCCGCTGCTGGTGCGCGCCCCGGGCATCGCGCCCGGCGAGCGCCACGCGCTCACGGCCCTGTTCGACCTCTACGCCACGGTGCTCAACCTCGCGGGCCGGCCGATGTACGCCGAGAGCCCGTCGCGCTCGCTGGTTCCGGTGCTCCTCAGCCGCCACGGCGGCGCCCCTCCGGACTGGCGCGAGGAGGTCTACGCCGACGTCGCGGAGTACGGCGGCGGTGCGCCCACCTCCATGGCCCTCGTGGCCCCGCCGTGGAAGATCGCCTTCGACGCCACGCGCAGCGTCTGGGAGCTGTACAACCTGGAGCTCGATCCGGGCGAGCAGCGCAACCTCTACGACGAAGACCCGGCCCGCGCCCGCGAGCTCAGGGCGCGCCTGCTCGACGGCGGCGCCGGGCGTCGCTGAACCGTCGCGCCCCGCGGGGGGTCAGACGAGCTCCCTGAGCAGGGCGCGGAAGGCCGAGACGTCGTCGACGCGGAAGCGCGCCAGCGAGCGGCCGCGCCCGACGCGCACCGAGACGGCCTCCGGGGGGAGGGCGGCGAAGAGGTCTTCGTCGGTGCGGTCGTCGCCTCCGGCGAAGATGGCCGTGCCCGCGGGCATGTCGGCGATGAGCGAGGCCGACACGAGGCTCTTGCTCACCCCGGGCAGACGCACCTCGATCACCCGAGAGCCCTCCAGCACCTCGATGTCGGTCCGCGCCTCGGCGGCCAGCCGGGCTCGCAGCTCGTGCACCCGGGCGCTCGCCAGCGTCGGGTCGACCGCGCGGTAGTGAAACGCCAGCGCCGAGGTCTTCTCCTCCACGAAGGCGCCGGGAGTGCGGGCGGCGAGGTCGGCCAGTAGCGCTCCGACGGGCTCCTTCCATCCCAGCGAGCCGGTCACCCGCACGGTCCACGGGCGCGTCGGGTCGGGGCGGCACCAGTAGCCGTGCTCGGCGCAGAGGCCCACCGGCTGCTCGCCCAGCAGGCGCTCGATGGACGCCGGGGTGCGCCCGGTGAGCACGTGCACCCGCGCCCCAGGCCGGGCCGCGAGGCGCACGAGGAGCGATTGCAGCTCCGGGTCGGGCCGCGCCAGCTCGGGCATCATCGCGTAGGGCACCAGGGTGCCGTCGTAGTCGAGCAGCACCAGCAGGCTCGGCGCCTCTCTCAGCCGGGAGAGCTCCTCGTCGAGCGAGCGCCCGCCCTCCACCGCGTTGCGCGCGGGCAGCACGGGCACCCGCTCGAGCTCGTCGACGAAGCGCCGGTGCCAGCGGGCGACGTCCCCTTCGAGGACGCGCGCGTGCAGCCGCTCCATGCGCAGGCGTCGCTCCTCCTCGGGCATCTGGAGCGCCGCGCCGATGGTGCGCTCGACCGCGTCGAGGTCGTAGGGGTTCACGATGAGCGCCTCTCGCAGCTCGTCGGCGGCGCCCGCGAACTCGCTCAGCACCAGCACCCCGTCCTCGTCCGAGCGCGCGGCGATGAACTCCTTGGCCACGAGGTTCATGCCGTCGCGGATGGGGGTCACCAGCATGATGTCCGCGGCGCGGTAGAGCGCCACGAGCTGCTCGAAGGGCACCGAGCGGTAGAGGAAATGCACCGGCACGCTGGTGGGCGTCCCGTGGGCGGCGTTGATGCGCCCGACGAGCTCGTTGGCCTCCTTGCGGAGGTCGGCGTAGCTGTCGATGGTCTCCCGAGAGGGCACCGCGATCTGGAGGAGCTGCACCCGCTCGTGGAGCGTCTGGTCGCCCTCGAGCAGCCGCTCGAAGGCGAGCAGACGGCGAAGGATCCCTTTGGTGTAGTCGAGGCGGTCGATGCCCAGGATGAGGCGTCGGCCCGCGGTGTTCTTTCGCAGCGCGGCGAGCTCGACGTCGATCTCCGGCGAGTCGGCGGCGAAGGCCGCGGCGTCGATGCCGATGGGGAAGGTGCCGAGGCGCACCGAGTGGTCGGCCCAGCGGATGACGTCGACGTCGAGGTCGGTCGCCAGCACCTGCGCCGCGGAGCGGGCGAAGTTGGTGAGGTACTCGCCCGTGTGGAACCCGAGGAGGTCGGCGCCCATCAGCCCCCGCAGCACCTCCTCGCGCCACGGCAGGATGCGGAACACGTCCGCCGCGGGGAAGGGGATGTGCAGGAAGAACCCGATGCGCGCCCCGGGGACGAGCCTGCGCAGGTACTCCGGCACCAGCATCAGGTGGTAGTCGTGGATCCACACGAGGTCGCCCGGCTGCGTGCGCGCCGCGATGGCCTCGGCGAAGCGCTGGTTGACGTGCTGGTAGGTGACCCAGTCCTCGCGGGCCTCGAGGCGCACCTTGTCGAGGCTGTAGTGGAAGAGCGGCCACACGGCGCCGTTGGAGAAGCCGTCGTAGTAGTGGGCGACCTCCGCGGCGGTGAGGTCGATGGGCACGAGGCGCCGCTCGACGAGCTCGGCGTCGATGCGGGCGCGCTGCTCCGGAGTGGCCTGGGAGACGTCCCCGGGCCAGCCGAACCAGAGCCCGTCGCCCTTGGCGTGAGGGCCTCGCAGCGCCGTGGCGAGGCCCCCGGAGGAGGGCCGCAGCTCGAAGCCGTCGCCCTCGGGCTGGATCGTGATGGGGAGCCGGTTGGACGCGATCAACAGCCGGCTCATGGTGGCGCCTTCATCCCCTCGTGGACTCCGCCATAGGGCCGCGCCGCCCGCGCGTCGACACCCCCCACCCGTTCACGGTGGAGCACCCTCGGGGCTTCGTGCTACTCGCCCTACGGTCTCCTCGAAGGGTGCAGCCCGCTGGCTGCAGGACAACGGATGGTCGGGCCGCCATCCAACTCCGGCAGAGATGCCGCTCAGCGAGCGCACGCCATGGCCCTGGTCTCCAACGATCGACCGTCCCCCCCCTCGTCGCCTCCGGAGGCCTGGGCTCCGCTCGTGCACCTCGCCCGGCGCGCTCGCCGTCCGCTCGATCGCTTCCTCCAGATCGAGGCCGCGAGCGGCATCGTGCTGCTCGTGCTCGCGGCGGTCGCGATGGCGTGGGCCAACTCCCCGTGGGCCGCGAGCTACTTCCGTCTGTGGGAGACGCCGCTCGGCGTCCACCTGGGCGGCGCGGCCTTCGAGCGCCCGCTCGCCTGGTTCGTCAACGACGGCCTGATGGCGATCTTCTTCTTCGTCGTGGGCCTGGAGATCCGCCGGGAGTCGCACCACGGCGAGCTCTCCGAGTGGCGCCGCGCCGCGCTCCCTGCGGCGGCCGCCCTCGGCGGCATGGTGGCCCCGGCGCTGCTCTACCTGGCGATCGCAGGGGCGCCGTCCACCCGCTCGGGCTGGGGCGTCCCCATGGCGACGGACATCGCCTTCGCGGTCGGCGTGCTCACGCTGCTCGGCCGTCGCGTGCCGGCGGCCCTGCGCGTGCTGCTCCTGGCGCTCGCGGTCATCGACGACCTCGGGGCCATCGTGGTCATCGCCCTCTTCTACTCCGCGGGCATCTCGCTGTCGGGGCTGCTCGTCGTCGCGCTGGGCCTCGGCCTCCTCTTCGCGATGAGGGCGCTCGGCGTCCGCCAGAAGCTCCTCTACGTCATCCCCGGGGTCGTCGTGTGGGCGGGCGTCTACGCCGCGGGGATCCACCCCACGATCGCCGGGGTGCTCATCGGCCTGCTCACCCCGGTGCGCGCCTGGCTCGGCCCAAGGGGCTTCGCCGACACCGTCCGGGCGGAGCTCGACCAGCTCTCCGAGGTGCCCTCCGGCGCCCTCACGACGCACGGGCTCGCGGAGACGCTGAACCACGTCGACGCCGCCCGCCGGGAGGCGATCTCCCCTGCGTCCAGCCTGATCGAGACGCTTCACCCCTGGGTCGCCTTCGTCATCATGCCGCTCTTCGCGCTGGCCAACGCGGGCGTCTCGCTCCGCGGCCTCTCGCTCGACCACGGCAACGCGACGGTGGCCCTCGGCGCGGCGGTGGGCCTGGTGGTCGGCAAGCCCGTCGGGGTGCTGATCGCGTGCGCGATCGCGCTGCGGCTGCGGGTGGCCACGCTCCCTCGCGGGCTCGGCGCGAGGCACCTGGTGACCCTCGGCGTGGTCGCGGGGGTGGGATTCACGATGGCGCTCTTCATCGCGCAGCTCGCCTTCCGCGACGCGGCGATGCTGAGCGCCGCCAAGCTCGGCGTGCTCCTGGCGAGCGCCCTCGCGGGGGTGCTGGGTCTCGCGCTGGGTCGGGGGCTGCTGCGGGAGACGGAGCACCCCGGCGCGGCCGAGAGCGCCGACGAGGCCGAGCGCTCTACCGAGCTCTGAGCGAGGGGCTCAGTCCCTAAGGAGCGACGCAGACACTGCACGGCCACCTTGCGGTCAGGGTTGGGGCTCCCTAGATGCGAGACCGTATCGCCTGGCGAGGGGTCAGGCGGACTTGAGGGGACCATTCAGGGGATGCGCCCCGAAGGGTTCATCGAAGAGAAAGGGGAGTATTGCCGTGCTGAACACCGCACCGACGACCACCATCCTGCCGGTCATGGACATGGGCCGCGCGAGAAACTTCTATGAGAAGACCCTCGGGCTGAAGCCGCTGGGCTTCGCGGCGGACGGCAACTACGTGTTTGCCTGCGGGGGGCAGGCGACCATCGCCCTCATCCCCAAGCCCCAGGGGACCAGGGCCGAACACACGGCGCTGAGCTTCGAGGTCGACGACGTCGTGACCGAGGTGAAGGACCTCGAGAAGCGCGGCGTGGTCTTCGAGGACTACGACATGCCCAACCTCAAGACCGTCGAGCACGTCTGCGTGCTCGGGTCGGAGAAGGCCGCGTGGTTCAAGGACCCGGAGGGCAACATCCTCTGCGTCCACGAAGCCCACAACTGATCCGTCGCCGCGACGGCGGTAGACAACGCCCCACTGCTTCATCAACGATCCGGCGATGCTGCCGAGGCGCTTCGGGTGTCTGCTCTTCATCGGGGTCCTCGGGGCGTGCTCGTCCGAGCCCGGCGACCTCCCCGACGCCTCTCCGGGCGTCGACGTCCCCGACGTCCCGGCCATCCCCGGCGACGCGGCGGTCGGAGCCGTCACCCAGAGCTGCCCCGCCTCCTTCGGGCGCTGCGTCCCCGCGAGCGGCAGCACCCGCTTCGTGCGCCTCCGGGGCACCGTCGTCACCCCCGACCGGGTGCTCTGCGACGGCGAGGTGCTCTTCTCCGCGGACACCGGTCGCATCGCCTGCGTAGGGCCCGACTGCGGCGGCGACCCCAACGCCCGGGGCGCCCAGGTGGTGTGCTCCGAGGGGGTGATCTTCCCCGGGCTGATCGATCCCCACCAGCACGCCGACTACAACCACATGCCGGTCTTCCGGCACGAGCGCCGCTACGACAACCGCAACACCTGGCGCAACCACGAGCCGCTCTACGACACCTTCAAGATCCCCCACCGTCCCTTCAGCTCCACCAGCCGCACCAACCAGCGGCTCGCGCAGCGCTACGCCGAGGTGCGCCTCGCCATGGCCGGCACCACCTCCATGGCCGGCACCTCGGGCTCGCTGCTCACCGACCTGACCATCGGTAGCTGGGTGCGCAACCTCGACGCCTTCGAGGTCGTGGCGAGCGGGCTCGGCAACGCCTTCGTCGACCCGGACATCGACTCGGTGCTGGTCTCCACCTCCACCGGGGCGCCCAACGAGTCAGGCACCGCCACGCACCTCGCCGAGGTGCGGATGCGCATGAACTCCGACCGGAGGTACCGGGCCTTCCTGCCGCACATCGCGGAGGGCATCGACGTCAACGCCCGGGCGGAGTTCGACGTGGCCGACCGCAACGGGGTGATCACCGAGAAGACCGCGGTCGTCCACTGCCTCGGGTGCTCGACGCAGCAGCTCTCCCGCATGGCGCGGGTGCAGGCCGACCTCATCTGGTCGCCGCGGAGCAACATCGACCTCTACGGCGAGACCGCGGACGTCACCACCGCCCGGGCGCTCGGCGTCACCATCGCCCTCGGCGTCGACTGGACCCCGTCGGGCAGCATGAACCTCATCGGCGAGCTTCAGTGCGCCTCGCACCTCAACGAGCGCTACTACGCCCGCGCCTTCAGCGACGTCGAGCTCGTCGCGATGGCCACGGTCAACGGCGCCATCGCCATGAACCTCGACGACCAACTCGGTCGGGTGGCCCCCGGCTACCTGGCCGACCTCGCGGTCTTCGCGGGCGACCGCACGAGGCCCTACCGGGCGCTGCTCGACGCGCGTGCCCAGGACGTGCGCCTGGTGATCGTGGGGGGCCGGGCCATCTACGGGGACGCGCCCTTGCTGGCAGGGACGGTGGTCTCGGGCATGGGCTGCATGGCCGTCCCGGAGGGGATGTCGTCGGGCGGGATGTCCGGCGTCTGCGGCGTGCGCAAGGTGGTCTGCGCCCAGCCCTCGGACCTCGCCGGGCTCCGAGGCGCCATCGCCGGAGCCCTGGAGACCGCGCGCCGCGCCGACGCCATGTGCGGGGCCTCGGGCATGGGCAACCACTGCTACGCCTACGAGCTCTTTCCCCTCTTCCGCTGCGGCGGGCCGGAGCTCGACCGCTGCGACTTCGGGCACGGGGCCATCGCGAGGAGGGCGGCCGGCGGAGGGATGATCCCCGCGGTGCCTGGCGCGCCGATGATGGGCGTCGACGACGACGGCGACGGGGTGCCCAACGCGCGCGACAACTGCCCCCGGGTGTTCAATCCCCCCTTCGACCTGAACACCGCCCAGGACGACGCCGACGGCGACGGCGTCGGAGACACCTGCGACCCGATGCCCTGCGCGCGGCCCGACGGATCCGACGCCTGCGCCCGCTCTGCGGCGATGCCCGATGCGGGGGCGATGACCGACGCGGGCGTGCGCGACGGCGGCGGCTGAGCCCCTATCGCTTCGAGGGCAGGTCGGCCACGCGCCCCGAGGCGACGTATCGCTGGAGCGTCCGCACGCTCACCCCGAGCCTCGCGGCGGCCTGGGTGCGGTTGCCTCCCTCCGCGTCGAGCACCGCCTGGACGATGGCTCCCACCAGTTCGTCGAGCGGCCGGTCGAGGGAGAGCGTCAGGGCCTCTGGCCCGACAGAGGCCCGCGAGGACTTCGTGGCGCCGCGCACCGGGTCGGGCAGGTCGGCGAGCCGTGCCTCCCGGCCGCCTCGAAGGAGACAGAGGGTCTCGACCACGTTGCGAAGCTCTCGCACGTTGCCCGGCCAGTCGTACTGGAGCATCGCCGCCCGGGCCTGGCGGGTGAGGCGAGGGCGCTCGACGCCGTGGCGGGAGGAGAGCTGCGCGGCGAACTGCGCGATGAGCGGGGCGATGTCGGCGCGGCGCTCTCGCAGCGAGGGGACGTTCAGCGTGACGCCCTGGATGCGGTAGTAGAGGTCCGCGCGGAAGCGCCCCTCGCGCACCTCCTGCTCCAGCGGGCGGAGCGTGGCGAAGACCAGCCGGACGTCGGCCTGCATCTTCTTCGCGCCGCCGACGCGCATGTAGCGACGGCTCTCCAGGAAGCGCAGCAGCTTGGCCTGGAGCAGCAGCGGCAGCTCGCCGATCTCGTCGAGGAAGAGGGTTCCCCCTTCGGCCGCCTCGACCTTGCCGATGCTTCGCTCGCTGGCTCCGGTGAAGGCGCCCTTCTCGTGTCCGAAGAGCTCGCTCTCGAAGAGCGCGTCGGGGATGGCCGCGCAGTTGATGGGGATGAAGGGCCCCGCGCGCCGCTTCGAGAGCTCGTGGGTGCGCCTCGCGAGGATCTCCTTCCCGGTGCCGCTCTCTCCGATGAGCGTGACGGTCACGTCCTTCGGGGCGACGGTCTGGAGGATCTGGTCGATGCGACGCATGGACAACGAGCGCATCACCGGCTCGAAGACCACGTCATTCTGTCGTTTCGTTCTCATCGTCGGGTCGCCACCCTACCGCGCCTCCCCCTCGCGGAGTGGGCAGTGGCGTCGATGCGGGGAGCGTCCCTCCCTCTAGAAAAGCCCTCCGCCCTTGAGGGTGGTAGAAGCACCCTGTGCACGCTCGAAGCTGGATCGAGTTGGACGCGCAGCCGGGGGCCGGCGAGGTGTGGGACCTCCGCCTCGACGACGCCCTGTCCCGCCCCTTCACCCTCTCTGTCGAGATGGCCCTCGACACCCCCGACGCCGACCTCGAAGCCCTGCTCTGGACGGGCGCCACGGTCTACCTCGCGGAGGCCGACTCCGAGCCCCGGGCGTGGCACGGCGTCATCGAGGAGGCCTCCTTCGCAGGCGGTCTCGACGGCCGCTGGGTCTACCAGCTCACGCTACGCCCCAAGGTCTCCGGGCTCCGCTTCCGCCACCGCAGCCGCATCTTCCAGGACCTCGACGCGACCGGGGTGATCCGCCGGGTGCTCCGTGACGCCGGGCTCACCGACGACGACGTGGCCTGGGCCACCACCCGAACCTATCCCCCTCGCGCGTACTGCGTGCAGTACCGCGAGACGGAGTTCGACTTCGTCTCCCGCCTGCTCGAAGACGAGGGGATCTTCTACGCCTTCGAGCACTCGCCCGGTCGCCATGTGATGCGCCTCGGCGACTCCGCGGCGGCCTTCTCCGACCTCGATGGCGAGTCCCGCATGGTCTTCTCGAAGACCGATCACGTCGCCCGGGAGTGCGTGAACGACCTGGTCTTCGCCTCGCAGCTCCGCTCCGACGTCCACATCACCCACGACTGGAACCAGGAGAACCCCACCCGGGTGCTGGAGGCCGAGGCGCGAGGCGACGACGGCCCCACGCGCTTCCGCCAGGAGTACCCCGGAGGCTTCGCCGACACCCGCGACGGAGGCCGTCGGGCGCGTGACCGCCGCGAGGCCCAGGTCGCCGCGCGCAACGTGCTGCGGGGGCGCTCCAACTGCCTGCGACTGGCGCCAGGGAGGCGCTTCACCCTGGAGGGAGCGAGGCCCGATCACCTCTGTCAGCCGTGGCTGGTGACCTCCCTGAAGATGCACTTCCGCGACCCCGCGAGGCACCCCGACGAGGCCGGTCGGCAGAGTCTCCAGGTGCGCTTCGAGGCCATCCCGGTGAGTGTTCCGTATCGCTCGGCGAGGGTCACCCCGAGGCCTCGCGTGGCGGGCAAGGAGAGCGCCGTGATCGCCGGGCCGTCGGGGGAGGAGATCCACGTCGACGAGCAGGGCCGGGTGAAGGTGCACTTCTACTGGGACCGCGAGGGGTCCGTGGACGATCGGGCGACCTGCTGGATGCGGGTGCAGCAGGCCAACACCGCGGGCGCGATGATGCTCCCTCGCGTGGGCTGGGAGGTCGACGTGGGCTTCGAGAACGGCGACCCCGACCGGCCGGTGGTGCTCCAGAAGCTCTACAACCAGGAGACGATGCCGCCCTACGGGCTGCCCGGAGAGAAGACGCAGGGTGCGTGGCAGACCTCGACCTACCCCGGCGGGGCGGGCACCAACGAGCTGCGGCTTCAGGACGGCAACGGGGGGATGATGTTCTTCGTGCACGCGAGCCGGGACTTCGCGCTGCACGCCTCGCACGACCTCACGGAGAAGGTGACCGTCGACGCGACCGAGCAGGTGACGCTCACCCGCACGGCCAGCGTGGCGAAGACCGAGGACGTCTCCGTCGCGGGCAACCAGTCGACCAGCGTGACGGGCGACACGGCCCTGGAGACCAACGCCTCCCGCACCGTCACCATCGGCGCCACGGACACCTGGAAGGTCGCCAAGAACCAGAGCGTGACGGTCAACGGGTCGCGCACCGAGGACATCGGCGGGATGATGATGGTGCTCGCCAACAAGGTGAGCGAGACCTTCAACGGCAGCGCGTCGCGCACGGTCGGCGCGGTGCAGATGATCAACAGCGCCACGGTGATCGCGGAGTCCGTCGGGGGATCGAGGGAGGAGACCATCGGCGGGGCCCGCATCGAGGTGACCGCGAAGGGCCACACCGAGGTGATCGGAGGGAGCAAGACCCTGGTCACCGGCGCCGTGATGGAGAAGGTGGGCGGGGACATCACCGCCAACGCCAAGGGGGCGCTGGCCTTCACGGTGGGCGGTCCCTTCGTGTCGAAGTGCGGGGGGGCCTTCACGCTCGGGGCGCGCGCGGTGGTGATCACCGTCCCTGGTGGGCTCACGCTCTCCGCGGGCGGAGGCAAGCTCATCGCCCGCGGCGGCAAGGTGACCTTCGAGGGACCGTCGCTGGCCGTGAAGGGCACCGCGTCGATCACCCTCAAGGGGCGCATCAACTACAAGGGCTGAGGGCGGGGGAGGGGATCGATGACTGCACCGGGGATGGCCTTCGCGTTGGAGATCGACGGGCTCGCGGGCCCGGCGTCGGTGATGCGCTTCGTCGCCCGAGAGGCGCTCTCCGAGGGGTCGACCCTGGAGGTCGAGGTAGGGCTCTCCGAGCCGGTGGACGCGCTCTCGCTCATCGGCAAGAAGGCCTCGCTCCGGCTGAGCGCCGATCGGGACGCGACGAGGTTCTTCCACGGCGTGGTGCTGGAGGCCGACGGCAGCGTGAGGGACGCCGACGGCCGGGGGTCGCTGAGGGCGCTGGTGGGCGCGAGGGTGCTCACGCTCAAGCACGCGCGAGACAGCAGGATCTTCCAGAAGAAGTCGGTGCAGGACATCGTCCAGGCGGTGCTCGACGGCCGCGGCCTCGGGTCGATGGCCCGGTGGATGAACACCCGCTCGCCCTCGGTGCGCGCTTACGTGGTCCAGTATGACGAGACCGACTGGGACTTCGTGCGGAGGCTGCTCCAGGACGAGGGCATCGGCTTCACCGTGAGGCACGAGGAGTCCGAGGACACGGTGGTCTTCTTCGACGACGACCAGGGAACAGCCCCCATGGAGGGGGTCGAGACGCTCCTCGACCGCGCCTCGACGCAGCTCTCGGAGAACGTCGTGTGGGATGTGAGGGAGACGCGCGCCGTGTCCTTCGAGGGGGTGGTGCGCCGCGACTACGACCTGACGCGCCCTTCGCTCGACCTCACCGCGGAGGCTCGCTCTCCCAGGGACGCGGGGCACGAGCACTACGACCACCCCGGCGGCTTCACCGACGTGTCGGAGGGCAAGCGGCGGGCGCAGGAGGCGCTGGAGCGGATGCGATCCCGCTGTCACCGGCTCTCGGGGCTGAGCGACTGCTACCTGCTGGAGCCCGGTCGTCGCTTCTCCGTGGAGGGCCACCCGAGGTCCTCGCTCAACGGGGCGCTGGTGGTGACGCGCACGGAGCACGAGGGGGCGGTCACGAGGCGCGACGGGGTGACCGAGACGAGCCACGCGTGCCGATGGGAGGCGAAGACCCGCGAGGCGGCGTGGAGGCCCGACGGAGCGGTTGCCGCGAAGGAGACCAGCGGGCCGGTCGTAGCCTGGGTGACGACGCCTTCGGGGGAGGAGATCCACACGGACGATTTCGGCAGGGTGAAGGTGCGCTTCCCGTGGGACCGATCGCGCCCCACGGACGACCGCAGCTCGACCTGGATGCGCGTGGGGCAGGCGATGCTGGGCGGCGCGATGATGCACCCGCGCAAGGACTTCGAGGTGGTGGTCGACCACGAGCTCGGCGAGCGCGACCGGCCCTTCGTGAGCGGGCACCTGTACAACGTCGAGCTGTCGGTTCCGTATGCGCTGCCGGACAACGCGACGCGCACCTCGATGCAGACCGCCACCACCGGGGGAGGCCCCGGGGCGAACGAGATGCGCTTCGAGGACGGCGCCGGGGACGAGGAGATCTTCCTCAACGCCTCGAAGGACATGACCGTCTCCATCGAGCACGACGGCGTCTGGCACGCCGACCACGACGAGGCGGTGACCATCGGGGGCAACCACTCGATGAGCGTGGGCACGGTGCACCAGCGGCAGGTGGGAGGCGCCCGGACGCTGAGCGTGGGAGGGTCGCAGTCGCTCAACGTGGGAGGCACGCTCGGGGAGAACGTGGGGGGGAGCGCGAGCACCACCGTGGGGGCGGCGAGGTTGCTCACCGTGGGGGGAGACCTCTCCGAGCAGGTCAAGGGGTCGCTGACCCGCACCGTGGGAGGGATGCAGTGCGTGACGGCCATCGCCGGGTACAACCGCAACGTGGTGGGGAGCGCTACGACGAAGGTGGGCGCGGCGCTCATCGAGGTGTGCGGCCGATCGAACACCAGCGACGCCGGGGGATCGCGCAAGCTGATGGTGGGGGCGGTGGAGCTCATCCGCGCCAAGCAGATCTCGGTGAACTGCTCGGCGGCCTACACGGAGACGGCCGCGGCGGAGATCATCAAGTGCAGCGGCAGCCGCACCGACACGGCGGACGCGGCGCTGGCGCTCACCGCGGGGGGCGGCGTGAGCGTGAAGGCCTCGGACGTGGTGATCGAGGCCAAGAGCAGCATCACGGTGCTGGCGGGGGCCTGCGTGATCAAGCTGTCGTCGTCGGGGGCGATCTCCATCAAGGCCCCGAAGGTCGACCTCACCGGGGCCAAGACCCTCGGTCAGGTGTTGCACCGGAGCAACTGAGATGAGCCAGCAACGACTGCGCGCGAGCCTGGTGGGCGGGGCGTTTCCGGGGCACAACACCGTCCACGCGGTGCGAGGCGAGGAGCGCCTGGGCGAGCTCTACCGCTACGAGGTCGACCTGAGCGCCGACGAGGTGGCCTTCACCCGGGCGACCGGGTCGACGGTGCTGGTGACGCTCACCGACGACGACGAGCAGGAGCGCTTCGTGGGCGGGGAGATCGAGTCCCTGGAGGTGGCGGCCACGGACGACGAGGGGGCGACGAGCATCCGCTGTCGGGCGACGGTGGTGCCTCGCGCGGCGGTGCTCGCGTGGCGTCACGGCTACCGCATCCACCAGGACCTCGACGTGCCTGACATCGTGCGCCGGGTGCTGCGGGACGCGGGCGTTCCGGAGGAGGAGACCCGCTGGGGTCTCGGGCGCAACTACAACGTCCGGAAATACTGCGTGCAGTATGACGAGAGCGACCTCGCCTTCGTGCGCCGCCTGCTGGAGGAGGAGGGAATCTGGTTCGCCTTCGAGCACTCCGCCGACGGGGTGGTGATGGTCTTCGGCGACCAGACGCCGACCGCGCCTCGCAACACGCCCGGGGAGGTGATCTTCACGCCCGACCTCGGCCTCCACGGACGGGGGCTGCGGCTCTGGAGCTGGCACCGCCGCGGCGCCCTCACCCCCGCCCGCGTCGCGATGAACGACTACGACCGGGAGCACCCCTCCGAGGAGATGTTCGCGCAGGCCAGCGACGCCTCCGCGGCGGGGACGCTGGAGTGGTACGAGCAGCCGGGGCACTACGACGACCTCCCGGTGGGGCAGCGCAGGGCGCAGGACACGCTGGAGTCGCTCCGGGTGGCGCACGACGTGGTGACCGCGGAGACCAACGCCATCACGCTCTCGACGGCGCGCTGGCTCCAGGTGTCGGGGCACCCGACCGACGACGCGGAGTGGATGGTGATCGGGCAGCGGCTGCGCGTGCGCATCGACGCCGAGACGGGGGACGGGGCGCTGGTCGACCAGGGCGATCCGGAGTGCGTGGTGACGCTGGAGATGATCCCGAAGGCGAAGCCCTTCCGGACGCCGAGGCGCACTCCCTGGCCGAGGGTGGTGGGGCTTCAGACCGCTCGGGTGACCGGTCCCTCCGGGCAGGAGATCTACTGCGACGCCCTTGGCCGGGTGAAGCTGCAGTTTCACTGGGATCGCGAGGGCAAGCTCGACGAGCACACCACCTGCTGGGTGCGGGTGTCGCAGGCGCATACCACCGGCTCGGTGGCCATTCCCCGCATCGGCTGGGAGGTGCTGGTGGAGTTTCTCGACGGCGACCCCGACCGCCCGGTGTGCTTCGGTCAGGTCTACAACGCGCTCTTTCCACCGTCGTATTCGCTGCCCGCGGAGAAGGCCGTCACGGGCCACAAGTCGTACAGCCTGCCCGGTCGGGGGGCGACCAACGAGGTGATGCTGGACGACAGCGCCGGGGCGCAGCGGGTGGCCATCAACGGTGGCCACGACATCAACGTGGTGGTGGCCCACGACCGGATCCTCAACGTCGGCGCCAACGCGACGCGCACGGTGGTCGGCAAGCGCAGCGCGGCGGTGTCGGGCAACGAGAGCATGTCGGTCGAGGGATCGGACTCGGGCAAGGTGGCGGGCGACGAGAGCATCTCCGTGGGGGCAAACCGCACGGTGGGCGTCGACCAGAGCGCGACCGAGGAGATCGTCGGCGCCATGAGCCTCTCGGTGGGCGCGATGGAGAACGTGAAGGTGGGCTCTCCCGGCGCGGCGGTGCTGGAGATCATCAAGCGAGAGGCGGTGGCGGCGGCCGAAGGGATCAAGGCGGCGGCTGCGTCCAGGGCGCAGGCTGCCCTGCTGGGGCCGATGCTCCCGGCGCTCAACCGGGCGCGCGCGGCGATGGGGCCGGTGATGCATCTGGCCGGTCCTGCGGCGGGGCTGGTGCAGTCGCCGGGCGCGGCGCTCGCGGCCGATGGGCACCACGGGGTGGCCGGCGCCGACACGCCCGCCGGGGCGGAGGCCGCGAGCGACGCGGCGGGGACCTCGGCGGCCATCGCCAACGGCTCGATGCCTCCCGGTGGTGGTGGTGGTGGTGGTGAGAACGCCAGCGCCAGCAACACCGCGGGCGGCGCGGGCAGCGGCGTCTGGGGGACGGTGGTGGGCGGCGACGTGACCGAGAGCATCGGGGCGATCGCGCTCATCAACTCGGCCTACGGGGTGACCTTCAACGTGGGAGGCAGCGCGAAGGACACCATCGGCGCGGCGAAGATCGAGCTCACCGCGGGGTCGAAGATGGAGAACACCAAGGGGTCGAAGACCGAGCTCACCGGGAGCTACGTGCTGATGACCTCCGGGGGCTTGAGCTTCGACGCGGCGTCGGCGATGGCGGTCAACGTGGCGGGGGTCGTGAGGCAGACCATCGGGGGCGGTCACTCGATGAGCGCCAAGGGGGCGGCGGCGGTGACCGGGTCGAGGATGAAGGTCACGGCGGGAGGAAAGATCACGCTCAAGTGCGGGCTGTCGGAGATCGTCGTCGACAGCGGCGGCGTGGTGATCTCAGGCTTGAACGTGACCATCGAGGGCAGCGCGGGGCTGGACGTGACCGACCCGTCGATCGGTCCGACGTAGTCGAAGGGGCGATAGGGTGGTGGCCATGAAGAGAAGCGCAGTGAAGTCGGGAGTAGGGCGCGCACCGGAGACCGCGGCGGTGAGGGAGGCGGCGGAGACCACGGCGGCGGTCGCGCGGCTGGCGGGGGCGTCGCTGGTGCTGGCCACGGTGGTGGCTCGCGAAGGGGACTCGTGGAGGGTGCGAGCGGGCGGCGCGGAGGCGCTTGCGGGGGTGGACGCGTCGGTCGACGGCGCGCTCATCGAGGCCGCGAGGGCGTCGGGCGCGAGGGTGGTGCTGGAGCTCGGCGAAGCGCCCCTGATCGTGGGCACGCTGCAGACCGCGAGGGCGCTGACCGTGGGCCGGGACGGGGACGTGGACGTGGCGGCGAGGGCCTTCACGGTGACGGCCACGGAGAAGGTGGTGATGAGGGTCCCGGGGGCCTTCGTGATGGTGTCCGCGGGCGAGGTCGAGGTCTTCGCCAACCGGGTGCTCACCAGGGCGCGCGAGGTGGCGAGGACCCTCGCGGCGATGATCAAGTTCAACTGAGTTGATACAAGGGTTGATGTCGAGACAGCCGCTGTCGAGGTCGACGATGCATGGGATGCAGGCCAGTCGTTTGACGCTTAGGGTTCGCGGGTCGCAGTTCATCGGTGTGGCAAGCCGCCCGTTTGACGCTGGGGTTCGCGCGTAACGGTTCATCGGTGGGGCAGGCCGTCCGTTTGACGCTGGGGTTCGCGCGTTGGCGCTCACCCCAGGCTATAACAAGTGACGACCCCACGTTCGTGGGGTCTTTCGTACCGGAAACTCGATGGACCGTCCGGAACATCCATTGGATGCGGAGGGCTCCATCGAAGTGGCATTCCTGTTCGAAAGACCCCCACGCACGTGGGGGTCGTCACTTGTTATAGCCTGGGGTGAGCGCCAACGCGCGAACCCCAGCGTCAAACGGGCGGCTTGCCACACCGATGAGCTGCGACACGCGAACCCCAGCGTCAAACGGGCGGCCTGCCACACCGACGAAACGTTACTGAACCTGATATGCGTGTTTGAAGGGAGCGATTCCATGAGCGTGACCGCCCTGATGATGGAAGTCGTCTGTGAGAACTCGGCCCACCAGGTGACGGGGGTGGTGCCGTGCATGTGCTTCACGCCCGCCGCGCCGAGCCCGCTGCCGATGCCCTACCCCCTGATGGGGAGCTCGAGCAGCCTCGCGGAGAAGTGCGCCCGCATCGAGATCCACGGCAAGAAGGTGCACAGCTCCTTCTGCAAGATCAGCAACATGCACGGCAACGAGGCGGGCGTGGCGCTCACCAAGGACATCACCGTCGCGGGCGTGAACACCGGCCTCGGCTGGTCGCTGCCGGTGCCCGCGGTGACGGTGCACTTCGAGGGTCGGCCGGTGACCGTCACCGGCTCCCCTGGCTTCGGCGACTCGCGCTGAGAGGGAGAGCGCAACGATGGCCGCCGCCCCTACGCCTCCGCCTCACGTCTTCACCCTGTACCTCAACAGCGGGGGAAGCGCGTTCTTCTCCAAGAAGTGCCAGGCGCTGCTCATCAAGGCCGCGCTCAACCCCGACAACTGCGGGAGCTACAGCTTCGTCGCCAAGACCAACGCCGACGCCCGCAAGACCTGCGAGGCCTGGGATAACGCCTCGCCCGCCGATCGGTCCGCGAACAACATCCCGCAGCCCACGCCGCAGGAGCGCTTCCTCTCCGACTGCGAGTCGGGGCACCTGATCAGGGACTCCAACTTCCGCACCGAGGGCGGTCGGGGAGAGGTCTGCGAGTCCGTGGTCGACGGCTTCGAGTCCAACCTCGCTCCGTGCGTGCCTCACCAGGGGCGGGCGGCGGACCCTGCCACGGTGCACGGCGTCCACACCATCAACGAGAACAACGACAGCGCCAACCAGCGCGCCCGCAACGGCACCACCGCCGCCCCGGGCAGCGTCAACGGCATCCCCAACACCCCCGGCGGGGGGTATCCCCCGGAGCAGCGCCGCGCCGACGAGGACGCTCGCACCCAGCCCATGCTCGACAGGCACAAGCAGAACTTCGCCAACAGCTTCGAGGCCACCACCGCGGCGCCCATTCCCCGCCCCGGCTCCAACGCGGCCGAGCGCTTCGACCGGCTCGACCCCGCGGCCCAGGCGTCGGCCATCGGAGCCAAGACTCCCGCAGAGCCCAACTGCGCCAAGGACAAGGTCATCGGAGGAAACACCGCGGCCGCGTGCCTCAACAACTGGCGCAAGAAGGCCGAGGCGGCGATGTACAAGAAGTGCAAGGACGACTTCCCCCGCAACGACGCGAGGGCCACGCCCACCCGAGGCGGTCCGCCGCCCACCCGGGCGACGCACCGGGCCGCGCTCCAGGGGGACGTCGCCGCCGCGGAGGCCGCCAACGGAGCGAAGTCGAAGCAGGCCACCACCGCCCGCGCGGCGCTCTCCCGCTACGACGGGGACTGTTGCCGCGCCGACATGGGGCGGCGCATGATCGCCCGAGAGCAGCGCCGCACCGGGCACGCGGCCTGAGGGGGGAAGACCTCCCCTCGACGCCACTTCTACGACCCACACAGCCCTCGAAGAGCCATGAACGAGAACCTCATCCCGACGATCGACGCGTTCCTGAAGCAGCACGTCGAGGCGCTCAATTTCTTCGCCGACGACGCGACCGTCGAGCAGGCCATGGAAGACGCGACCGGCGGGGGCGACTACCTCCCGCTGATGTACTACCGCACGCTCCCCGACCCGGAGGATCCCTCCCGGCTGCTGGTGTGCTTCAGCTACGGCACCGACACCCTCGACCACGAGCTGCAGGCCCCCGAGCGGGTGAAGCAGTGCATGGAGGCGCTCTACGCCGCGCACCCGGAGGTTGCGGCGGCGCCGGTGCGGCTCGACATCAGCGGCTTCTGATCGCCACCGTCCGCTACGGCCCCCCAAGGCCCTTCCCAATGCCCATCACCTGGAAATATCGCGGCGTCAGCGGGCTCTCTGCGGAGGACTTCCACTTCCTCGCTGACCGCTACGACGACACCTACGGCTGGTCGGAAGACATGGCCGAGTCGTGGATCGGCCGCGTGGTGCAGGGCCAGATGTACCTGCTGCTGGGCCACCGGGGCTGGCTCACCCGCCTCTGGCGCGCTCCCTCCGGTCGGCTCTGGGTGTCCGAGGGCGGCACCCGCACGGGCGTCCACGTCGAGGCCTCCGGCGAGCTGCTCACGCCGCGGTGGTCCTTCGCGCCGCTGCCCGGCATCCTGAGCGGGGTCTACGGCCTCGATGAGTCCAACGTGTTCGCCTTCGGGCAGCGGGTGCAGCAGCCCGGCATCCACGGCATCGTGCACCGCTGGGACGGAGCGCAGTGGTCCGAGACGCCGCCGCCTCCGGGGCTCATCGTGGGGATGCACGGGCTCCGCCCCGACCTGGTCTACGCGGTCGGCGACGGCGGCCTGGTGGCGCGCTGGGACGGGCTGCGATGGATCCGCGTCCCGGCCCCCACCCGCTCGATGCTCTCCTCGGTGCAGGTGGTGTCCGAAGACGAGATCCACGCGTGCGGGGCGGGCTATCGGGTGCTGGAGGGCAGCGTCCACGGCTGGGTCGAGCGGGTGATCTCCGACGGGCCGCTGCTCTCCCTCGGGGTCTTCCAGGGGAAGGTGCTGGTGACCACCGGGGCGAGAGGCCTCCACGCCGTGGAGCGAAACACCCTTGTGGAGTGGCGCAAGGACGTCCCGGCCACGCAGCTCGACACCCGAGGCGACCTCCTGGCGGCCTGCCCCGATGAGCTTGTGGCGAGCCGCGACGGGGAGACCTTCACCCGCATACCGATCGAGGTATTCCGAGAGGCGACCCGCGCCTTCGCCCCGGCCTGGAGAGGACCCCGGAGGAGGCAGCGATGACCGCTCGCGCTGGACAGCGCCCCGGCTGCGGCTACCTCGCCGACGCCCCGGAGGTGATGGTGGCGCGCGTGGCGCTCGGGCTCACCGTCTACCTGGAAGACGCGGAGCACTGGGCGGAGACGGGCGTCCCGTCGATGGTGACGGCGCTGCTGAGGGCGGTGCCCGACGGGTCGCTGGAGTGGTTCACCACCTCGACACGAAGCGACTGGGTGAGGCTCTCCGCCGCCGAGCGGGACGGGCTCCCGCAGACCCTCGGCCGGGAGTGGCACGCCGCGGGGCCGAGGCACCTGCTCCAGGTGCGACTGAGCGACGAGACCGGGTGCATGGGGGCGGGCTTCTCGTACCGGGAGATCGACCCCGAGCGCGGCGGCCGCAACGGCTGGCTCCAGCTGGTGCTGCCCTACGACCAGGAGCCCGACGACCTGCTGGCGCTGGCGGTCGAGCTCGCCCAGGAGCACCCCTTCCGCTGCGCGGTGGGCGGCTACCTCACGACCTTCAACGAGTGGGAGAAGCCCGCGGCGTTCTGGTGCATCCGCAAGTGGGCGCTCCAGCACCTCGGCCTCGACGTGCAGGACCCCGACATGGCCTCGTGGTTCGTCGGCCGGGAGCTCCCCTCTACCAACTGGCTGACCATCCTTGGAGCGGGGCTGATGGAGGAGCGGGGCATCACCGCGGAGGCCCTGAGGGAGCACCCCTGGGAGCGCCCCATCACGGTGCTCCCGCTCTCCCACGGGGTGATCGTCCGCGCCGGGGAGCGCCCGGTCACCGGCGACGTCAACGACCTCGTCTACCCGGAGACCTACGCCGAGGTCTCTCGCGCCCTGGAGGCCCTCCTGCCCCGGCGCTTCGCCCGCTATTACGGGGGCTTCTACGACGGGGAGCAGACGCTCCGCTGGCTGCGCCGCTTCGTCGAGCCGGAGGGATGGCAGTGACCCGCGACGTGGCGCTCAGCCCTGCCGCGAAGTCCGACCTGGGGGAGGTGCGCTCCCGCCTCGACGAGGCCCTGGTGACCCTGGTGGCCGCGGCGCTCCCCGGTGGTCGCGAGGTGGCTCGCTCGGTGGGCGAAGCGATCACGGCCGTCTACGAGGTGCTCGCCGCTCCGGGCGACGGGCAGTGGGTGCAGTCGACCTTCGCCCGCGCGCTCTCTGCCACCCGCACGGCCCTCGCGAGGCTACAGGAAGACCCCGCGGAGCCCTCGTCGGCGCACGAGCGGGCGCGCGACCTGGTGGCCAGCGCGCTGCAGGGGCTCAACGCCGTCCCCGCGCTGAGGGCCGAGGGCTTCGAGGCGCCGAGGCAGAGCCCCGGGGTGCTGCGGGCGAGCCTCGATGAGCCCGTCTCCCTCGACGCCACGCGAGGCCTGGTGGTGCCGATGGTCCCGATGCCCGCGGCCCCGGAGGCTCCGTCGCCGCCGCCGCCCGATCCTCCGCCCCCGCCGGCCATCACCTCGCTCTCCGAGCTGGAGGAGTTCGCCGCCGCCTCTCGCGCCCGCCTGGAGGCGATGGAGGCCGCCTCCGAGGCCCGACCGTCCCTCGCTCCACCGCCCCCTCCAGCCGTCCCGATCGACCTCCCGGGGAGGGCGGCGGCGCTGGTCTTCGGGGTGGCCATTCCCCCGGAGCAGGTGCTCTTCGAGCGCGCCCGCACCTGCCTCGAAGACCTCGGGATGTTCGGCCTGCTGCGCCGCCCGATGAGCGGATCGTCGTGGCGCGCGGCGGCCCGCACCGAGCAGCGCCTCCTGCGACGGGTCGACGCGCTGGTGGCCTGCGGAGACGGGGTGGTCCCCGGCCTGGTGGCGATGCTGGAGGAGCGCCCGCTGCCCGACCCGGAGCTCACCTGGGCGGTGGTGTTCTTCTTCCTCTCGCTCCGAGGCAGCGACACCCTCGACGCCGCGCTCCGCATCGCCCGCGCTTCGCTCTCCCAGGACGCCGCCGTCGCGCTCTCCGTGGCCGACGCCTTCGCCCACGCCCCGCACCCCATGCTCGACGAGGCCCTCCGGGGGTGGCTCACCGCCCCGGAGCCCGCGCGCCGCGCCGTGGCCCTCGACGCCCTCTCCCGCCGCTACGCGCTGCTGGCCTCGCAGTGGGACGTCGCCGCCCGCGAGGCGCTCTCCCTCGACGACGAGCCCGCCCTGCGCGCCGCGTCCAGGGCGCTCGCCAGGGTGCAGGGCGACGTCGACCCCTCGCTGGCGCTGGCGCTGCTGAGGCACCCGCTGCCCGCGGTGGCGCGCCCGGCCATCGAGGGCCGCATCGCCCGAGGCCAGCGCGACGGGGCCTGGAGGGCGCTGGAGCTCACCGAAGGGGTCGACGGAGGCTTCGCCGGCGCGGTGCGCTACGTGGCCCTCGCGGGGACGCGGCTCAGCAAGGCGGCGCTCATCGCCGACGCGGGCCGCGGGGGGTCGCTCGCTCTCCTCGACGCGCTGGGCTGGTACGGCGACGTGGACTTCGTCGACGACCTGATCGGGGCGCTCTCCTTCGACGACGCGGCGACGAAGGCCCTGGCGGTGGGGGCGCTGGAGCGCATCACCGGGGCGATGCTCACCGACGACGCGCCCGAGGGGATCGATCCGACGCTGCCGTGGCCTCGCCCGGAGGGCTTCGTCCCGATGGCGGTGGCCGAGCCCTGCGTCTCGATGGAGGCGTGGCGGCGGTGGTGGTCCCGCGTGGGAGGCGGCGCCCCGGCGGGGCAGCGGCTGCGCTGGGGGCGGCCCTGGTCGCCGATGGACAACGTCACCGAGATGGACAGCGACGACGCCGCGCCGGACGTGCGGCGCATGGCGTGGCTGGAGCTCTGCGCCCGCACCGGAGGGAGCATCGCCTTCGACCCGGAGGACTGGGTCTCCCGGCAGGAGCGCGCCGTGTCGGCGTGGCGCTCGTACGTGTCGTCGCCGAGGGTGGCGGCGATGGCGGGGCGCTGGCCGTCGGCGATGCTGGAGGGATAGAAGCGCGATGGACGTCCCCGATCTCTTCAACGCGACGACGGCGACGGTGGCGGTGGTCCCTCGCATCGCCGGGGACGGACGGCCGCTGGCGCTGGTGGTGATCAAGGAGCGCTTCTACCTGGCGCCCAACGGGCGGCTGTCGCGCATGGGCGACGCGGAGGTGCGCTACACCGACGAGCCCTGGGACCCTGAGAACCCCGCGACCAGCTCGACCCGGCGGCCCGCGGACACGTGCATCCACAAGCCCTCGACGGACGTGCTGGTGGCCGGCTACGCGATGCTCCCGGGGCGTCGTCCGGTGAGCTCGCTCGACGTGCTGGTGGAGGTCGGTCCGGTGTCGCGCGCGTTGAGGGTGACGGGCCCTCGGGTCTGGTACGAGGGCGCGGCGGGGCTGACGCTCACGGAGCCTGAGCCCTTCGTGGAGGTCCCGCTGCAGTGGGAGCTCGCCTGGGGTGGCACCGACGCCAGCGACGAGTCGCAGGGCCCGCTGGAGGAGGCCCGCAACCCGGTGGGCCGGGGCGTGGCGAGGCGCGCGGAGTCCCTGGTGCACCGCGCCGGGCCGCAGATCGAGGACCCGGCCGCGCCCATCACCGAGGTGGGGCGGCACGAGCCCTGGGGGGTCGCTCCCATCGCCCGCCACTGGTCGCCGAGGCGAGCCTGGGCCGGGACCATGGACACGGCGTGGATGCGCTCCCGCATGCCGCTGCCACCGCTCGATCTCGACCCTCGCTTCGAGCAGGTGGCAACGCCCCCGATGGTGGCCCCGGGCTACCTGCGCGGGGGTGAGCGGGTGCGGTTGCACCATCTCTGCGCCGACGGGGCGCTGGAGTTCGAGCTGCCGCGGATGCAGTTCTCGGTGCTGGCCCGCCGCGACGACGGAGACGCTCCGGCCGCGGTGGTGCTCGACACGGTGCTGCTCGAGCCGCACGAGCGCGTGGTGGAGCTGACCTGGCGGGCGCTGGTGGGCTTGCCCCGACCGGCGCGTCGGCTGATCGAGATTCGCGTCGACGAGAAGGAGCTGCGGTGACCCGCCCCAACGAGTTCGCGCACTGGGACCCCCGGCTGATCGACGGCCCGGTGGTGGCCGCCGCCTCGGCGCTCAACGGCCTGGGCTTCGACCCGTGGCAGACCTGGGCCTTCCGCCGCGCGGAGCTCACGGCCTACGCGGCCTCCGCCTTCCGCTGCCCCAACGGCAAGGCGCTGACGATGGGGGCGATTCGCACCTTTCCCCCGCAGGCCAGGGCCGAGCTCCGGATGGAATCCATCGTCACGACGCTGCTCGACTCCATCGCCCCCGACGTGGAGGCCCTCGGCCCGGTGCGCGGCATCGCGGCGCTGGTGACGCTCTCGGCCCTGCCCTCGGCGGGAGACCCGGGCTACCAGTCCCGCGCATCGAAGATCGTACGTCGGGTGAACGACTGGCTCGTCGAGCGCGTTCCCGCTGGGGCCAGCATCGTGGTGGAGCACGACCACAGGGCCCACGCGGGCCTCGCCCACGCGCTGCTGAGGGCGGTCCCGGCGCTGCTGGAGGACCGCATCGACGCGGCGCTGCTGCTGGGCGTGGAGAGCTACTACGACCCCGACGTGCTCTCGTCTCTCTTCGCTGGCGGAAGGCTCCACGACGGCGAGAACCTCGACGGGTTCATCCCTGGGGAGGGCGGCGCCGCGCTGCTGGTGGTGAAGGCGTCGAGGGCGAGGGCGATGGGACGCGGGGTGCGCGCTCGCATCGAGGGGGCGGCGACGGCCTGGGAGGCGGCGCGGCCGGACAACGACGTGCCCTGCCTCGGGGATGCGCTGACGGCGGTGACGCGCTCGCTCACGGACGTGCTCGCCGCGCAGAGGCGCTCGCTCGACTGGTGGCTCTGCGATGTGACGGGGGACGCGCTGCGGCAGCATGAGTTCCAGCTCGCGTGGCCGAGGGCGGGCTATGACGTGATGGGCCCGACGAGCGCGCTGGAGTACCTGCCGGAGACACTCGGCGACCTCGGGGCGGCCACGCTGCACACGGCGGTGGCGGTGGCGGGAGAGGGCTTTCTTCGGGGCGATCCCGCGGCGGAGACGTGCCTTGTGACCGGCAGCAGCGACGAGGGACCGCGAGGGGCGGTGCTGCTCTCGCGAGGCTGAGCGCACGCCATGGACCTGCTGTTCGAGCACATCGTCCCCCGTGACCTCGCCCTGGTGGAGGCCACGCTCCTCTCCCGGGGCTTCGCGCTGGCGCTCGCGAGCTCGTGCCCCGCGCTCGCCGGGGCGAGGGGCGTCGACTACGCCTCGGAGGGAGACGCGGTCGAGCGGGTGACCTGGTTTCGGGCGATGCCCGACTCCCTTGGCGAGCTCTTCGTGCTGCTCCCCGCGATCACCTGGATCGAGCGGGTGCGCTGGTCGCGCGAGGCCCACTCGGGTCGCTTCGAGGTCGCCCCCGAGCTGCCCCTTCCGATGGCCCGTCGGGTGCGCTGCGAGGGCACCTACTCCCTGGAACCCGCTGCCGACGGGACCACCCTGCGTCGCGTGGAGATCGCCCTCTCCATCCGAGCGCCGCTGGTCGCCCGCGCCGCGGAGCAGCGCCTCGCGGGGATGCTCCGCACCATCTTCGACACCGAGGCGGCGCTGCTGGCGCAGGGTATCGAGTGACGACCGGGTCGCTCTACGACGTGGTGATCGTGGGCGCCGGGGTGTCGGGGCTCTGCCTCGCGAGGGCGCTGCTCGAAGCGGGCGGCGGGTGGTCCATCCTGCTGGTCGACGGGGCGCAGGATGACGACGCCCTCCGCACGCTCTCCTTCTGGACCTCCGCGCCTGGTCCCCTCGACGCGCTCGTCCGGCACCACTGGACCCGACTGGTGATCGCCGACGGATCGGGCGGCGTCCGCTCGGTGACGCTCGACTCCCACCGCTACCAGACGCTCTTCTTCGCCGACCTTCAGCGCACGGTGAAGGACAGCCTCCGCGCCGACCCCCGCCATCGGATCATCGACGGTCGGGCGACGGACCTTGCGACCGTGGGCGATCGGGTGCGGGTCACCGTCGGCGACGAGGTGCTCCTGGGCCGATGGGCCTTCGACAGCCGCTTTCGTCGAGGCGCCTTCGAGGTGGCGGAGGGCGGCGCTCAGCTCCTCTGGCAGCGCTTCCACGGCCTCGTGGTGCGCTGCGAGACGGACGTCTTCGACCCCTCCTCGGCGGTGTTCATCGACTTCCGCGGCGACCTCCCGGCGGGCACCGCCTTCGCCTACCTGCTGCCCTTCTCTCCTCGAGAGGCGCTGGCCGAGCTGGTCTCCCTCGAGCCCCTCGACGCGGAGCGCGCGCTGCGGGCCTACCTCTCGAAGGTCCACGGCGTGGCGGCGCTGGAGGTGCTCGACCGCGAGGCCGGGTCGAGCCCGATGACCGAGCAGTATTTCGAGCCCTTCGAGGGCGATCGCATCCGACGCATCGGCATCCCTGCGGGGATGCTCAAAGCCTCCACGGGCTATGCGCTCACCCGCATCCTCGACGACAGCGCGGCCATCGTCCGCTCGCTGCGGGAGCGCGGCCACCCGATGGTGGCTCCTCCCCGGCGGAGCATCTACCGCTTCCTCGACGGGGTCTTCCTGACGCTGTGGGCGCGCTGGCCTGCCACCATGCCCGGGGTGTTCTCCGCGATGTTCACCCGCGTCTCCGCCGACCGCGTGCTGCGCTTCCTCGACGAGCGCGCCTCGCCGTGGGACCTCCTCGGCCTCATCGTCCGGCTCCCGGTGTGGCCCTTCCTCCGGGCGCTGCTCGCGTGGCTCGCCCGACGGCTCCGTCGGGTCGCAGCGCGGCCCCAACCCGCCTACAAAGACACGACGATGAAGCGCACCGACTCCCATCGCCCGGCGGACCGATCGCCATGAGCGTCCTCGTCACCGGCGGCGCCGGGTACATCGGCTCGCACGTGGTGCATCGGCTGCGCGCCGCGGGGCGTGGGCCGGTGGTGATCGACAGCCTCGTCACCGGCCATCGGGACGCGGTGCCCGGAGACGTCCCCTTCCTCCTCGCCGACGTGGCCGACCGCGGGAAGGTGGGCGAATTCATCGAGCGCCACCGGGTGCGCGCGGTGCTGCACTTCGCCGCGCTCAGCCAGGTGGGCGAGTCCGTGGCCGCGCCGCGGAGGTACTTCCAGGGCAACACCGTCGCCACGCTCTCGCTGCTGGAGAGCGTCCTCGACGCGGGCGTCCCGGCCTTCGTGCTCTCCTCGACGGCCGCGGTCTACGGCATCCCCGAGCACACCCCCATCCCCGAGACGCACCCCACCCGGCCGATCAGCCCCTACGGCGAGACCAAGCTCTCCATCGAGCGCTGCCTCGCCGCGTACCACCAGGCCTACGGCCTCCGGTACGCCGCCCTGCGATACTTCAACGCCGCCGGCGCCGAAGCCTCCGCGGGCCTCGGAGAGCGCCACGAGCCCGAGTCGCACATCATCCCGCTGGTGCTGAGCGTGGCCCTCGGCCGCGCCCCGACGTCACCGTCTACGGCGACGACTACGACACCCCCGACGGCACCTGCGTGCGCGACTACATCCACGTCTGCGACCTCGCCGACGCCCACGTCGCGGCCCTCGACCACCTCGAGCGCGGGGGATCGTCCGGCGCCTTCAACCTCGGCACCGGCCGCGGCTACTCGGTGCACGAGGTCGTCCTCGCGGCGCGGCGGGTCACCGGGCACCCCATTCCGGTGGTGCACGGCCCGCGCAGGCCCGGCGACCCGCCCGTCCTGGTCGCGAGCCCGAGGCTCGCGGAGGAGAGCTTCGGCTTCCGAGCGCGCCGCTCGGCGATCGACGAGATCGTGCGCGACGCCTGGGACTTCCACCGTGCCTTCGCAGCCCGCAATGAGGGCCCGCGGTAGACCTCCAGGTGGCCGCCGCGCCGCCTCTCCGCACGCTGTGCATCCTGCGCACGCCGTGCGGACGACGGTCGCACCCCGGCGGACCTCGTCGCGAACCGTCCTCGCTTCCCGTCGATCGCGTGGGTCTGGCGCAAGGCGCAGGGCCTCGGCACGGTCGCTGCTCTGCGTGGTGGCCCACGGGGTAGCGACACCACAGGCGTCCTACCGACACCCTCAACCTCTTTCGGGCGAGAGATCGAAACACGATGACATCCGACATGACGTCGACCTTCGAGACTCCTGGGCTCTTCCTCCGCGGGGTGCGCGCGGCCTACGCGGGGTCCATCCGTAGGTTCGGTGCCGGTCGGCGTTGGCGGGCACGGCCTACGGTGCTGGACGACGGTCGCGCCGAGGCGCTCGCTCAGGCCCTGGCCGAGCGCGACGCCCAGCTCGCCGAGGCGCTCGCCCGCTGCGAGCGGTTGGAGTCCCAGGTCCGCAGCCGCGACGCCTCGCTGGCGCTGCTCGCTCACGAGCTGCGCGGGCCGACGGACGTCATCATCGGGTGGAGCCGGCTGCTGCGCGGCGGGAGCACCCAAGAGAGCGAGCGGGCCCGGGCGATGGCCACCATCGAGCGCAACGCGGTGGCGCAGTCGGTGCTGGTCGATGACCTCGTGGAGGCCTCGCTCGTCGTCGCGCAGAAGCTCTCGATCCGACGCGAGCGCACCGACGTGGGGGAGCTGGCGAGGTCCGCGGTCGACGCGGTGCGGGCAGCCGCAGAGCAGCGCGCCGTGACGCTCTCCTGCGTGGCCCCGTCGGGGCTGATGGTGCCAGGCGATCGGGCGCGGCTGGCGCAGGTGCTGTCGAGCCTGCTGTCCAACGCCCTGAAGCACACGCCCGGGGGAGGGAGCATCGAGCTCCGCTGCTCGCTGCACGGCGGCCACGGGGGGCGGCGCGTGGTGCTCGAGCTTAGCGACACGGGCGTGGGCATCCCCGCCGCGGAGCTCAGGCACCTCTTCGAGTACCGGCGGCACGACCACGCCCCGAGCCGCCGCTCATCGGGGCTGGGCCTCGGGCTCTTCCTGGCGCAGCAGCTGGTCGAGCTGCACGGCGGCACCCTCTCGGTGCGCAGCGCGGGCCGGGGGGCCGGCGCGACCTTCGTCGTCTCGCTGCCCGCTCAGGCGGGGTAGCGGCCGCTCACGTAGTCCCGGAGCATCTGGATCTCGAACTCCTGGTTCTGGCTGAAGAAGCGCACCAGGTCGCCGATGGAGATCACCCCGGTGACGCGCCCCTGGTCGACCACCGGCAGGTGGCGGCAGCGGTGCCCGGTGATGATCGCCATGGCCTCGGCGGGGCGTGTGTCGCGAGACACGCAGACCACCGCGTGGGTCATCACCTCGCTCACCAGCGTGCTCGCCGGGTCACGCTTTGCGAGGATCACCCGCACCATCAGATCGCGCTCGGAGAACATCCCCACCGGATCGTTGCCCTCGCAGACCATCAGCGCCCCGACGCGGTGTCGACACATCTCCTCCACGGCTTCGAACACCGTCGCGTCGGGGCGCGTGGTGAGAACCCGGGAGCCCTTTTCGTCCAGGATGTCGCCTACGGATTCCATGAGTTGTTCATTGAACCAGCGGTCCCTTGTCGCAAGGGGGAGGGGCCGACGGTCGAGCGCGCCTCTTGCTTGAGCACATGGGATGAACACTCGTTACCTGGGGGCAGGTCTCATCGCGGCGGCGGGCATCGCGGCGTGGATGGCGATACGCAGGTCGGGGGCGTACTCGTTTCGGGGCAAGACCGTGCTGATCACCGGCGCCTCGCGGGGCCTCGGGCTGGTGATGGCGAGGGAGTTCGCCCGGGAGGGGGCTCGCCTGGTGATCTGCGGGCTCGACAGGACGGTGCTCGACCGCGCTCGCGAAGAGCTGGAGGGCATGGGGGCCGAGGTGCTGGCCGTGCCCACGGACGTGACGCTGCGCGAGGAGGTCGACATGCTCCTCGGGGCCGTGAAGGAGCGCTTCGGCGCCGTGGACGTGCTGGTCAACAACGCCGGGCGCATGGACGTCGGGCCCCTGGAGACGATGACCGACGTAGACTTCGAGCGCTCGATGGCGGTGCACTTCTGGGGTCCGATGCACCTGATGCGCGCGGTGCTGCCTGCGATGCGGGAGCGGAGCGAGGGGCGCATCGTGAACATCTCCTCGATCGGGGGAATCATCGCGGTGCCCCACATGGTTCCGTACAGCGCGAGCAAGTTCGCGCTCGCGGGGCTCTCCGAGGGGATGGGCGCCGAGCTGGCGAAGGACGGCATCCGGGTGACCACGGTCTACCCGGGGTTGATGCGCACCGGGTCGGCCCGCAACGCCAACTTCAAGGGCCGGCACCGCGAGGAGTACGCGTGGTTCGTGCTCTCCGACGCGCTCCCGATCAGCTCGATGAGCGCCCGCCGCGCCGCGCGGCAGATCGTGGAGGGCTGCCGCCGGGGAGACTCCCGGATGGTGCTCTCTCTGCCTGCGAAGCTGTGCGCCCTGGCGCACGGTGTGGCGCCTTCGCTCACCGCCCGGGCGCTGGCGATGGTCGCCCGGATGCTCCCCTCTCACGACGGCCAGGGCATCACCTCGCGCAAGGGCTACGAGAGCCGCTCGGCGCTCACCGACTCACCGCTCACCATGCTCGACGACCAGGCCGCCGAGGAGAACCACGAGAACCTCGTCCCGTCGTTTCACTAGAGGCGAGCGCGGAGGGCTCGGGCGTTCCAGAGGATGGCGCTGGCGAGCGTCGGAGCGAGGCAGGAGACCAGCACCAGGAGGGCGTCGGACAGACCCCGCACCCGGGAGAGGTTGAACGCGAGGGCGTGGGCGATGGTGAGCGCGGCGTCGGCGGTGACGGCGATCGCGAGGGCGGTCGCCAGCCCCGGGCGCCATCGTCGCGCGAGGGACCAGAGCCCCAGGGCGAGCGCCACGTTGAGCGCCACCGAGGCGACCTTGAGGAACGTGGAGGGAAACCATCGCGTGGTGTCGGCGGCGAGGAGCAGCGCCGTCCATGGGACGAGCAGCAGCGCGAGGACCCGCACCACCACCGAGGGACCACGGAGGATGGAGCGGAGCCCGTAGCGGCCGAGGCTGCCGTGGGCGAAGGCCGTGAGCGCATCGAAGAGGGCCACCGCCGCGAAGGTGCCCGGTGGATGCACCAGGTGGATCGGGTCCCAGCGGTGGGGCTTGAGCTTGGACTTGAAGAGGTAGAGGCCGCCGAAGTCGTAGAGGCCCGACGAGAGGGCGCCGACGGTGCGTAGCCTGGGGTCGACGTCGCCGCCCAGCGGGGCGAGGCCCAGGGTGACGTAGCCGCTCTGGCTATGCGCGGCGTCGCGCATGGCGGTGTCGATGAGGAGCTCGGTGGTCCCGTTGGGGGCGTCGGCGTCCCGGAGCAGGTCCTCGAAGAGCCAGCCGTCGCGGGCATAGACGGGCACCGCGGCGAGGAAGCCGACGACGCGGCCGTCGCGCTCGGCGACGAAGTAGCGCCGCTCCTCGGCGAAGTCGAAGGGCTGCACGTCGACGAGGAAGCCCATCGGGGCCATCGGCTTCGAGGCGAGCCAGCGCTCGATGAGCCCATCGACGGCCAGGCGGGTGGGCGACGACGCATCGGTGACCTCGCCAGGCTCGGCGAGGCGGACGCGCACCCCCTTGGCGCGGGCGCGGCGCACCTGCTCCTTCAGGCTTGACGACCCGCGGAGGATGTCCGGCCAGCCTGAGGGGTTCCAGACGGGTTGCGCGCCGATGGTGAGGGCGAGGCCGATGGAGGCGGCGACCATCCGCTGCTCGACGCCGAAGTAGCAGACGCGACGGCGGGCCGTGCGCGCGGCGGCCTCGAAGCGCCGGGCCACGTCGGCGAGGCGCTCGGTCGGGGCGATGGGGGCGCCCGCGACGACCCAGGCCGAGCCCGTGTCGGCGTAGGCCACGCAGGCCTCGTCGCCGTCGAACCAGTAGCGGAACCCTCGCTCCAGCGTCTGGAAGGACGTGGCGTTGTAGCCATGGCGCTTGAGCAACGCGAGGGCGCGCACTCGGGGGTCGTCGACGGCGGTGCTCACGGGGGCCGGCGCGTCGTAGCACCCGCGGGCCCGGGGCGTCAGCGGCAGCGTGGGGCGCATTCGATGTACTCCGCTGGGCCTCGGCGGCTCAGCGAACCGCGGGGCTCCGATGGTACCTTCGCGGGCATGAGCGACGCCGCTACCCGACCACGCGCGGCGATCCTCGCGTGGCTCGCTCTGGTGGGGCCGTCAGCGTGCAGCACGCGGTACGTCTACGCCGTCCCGGTGGGCGATCTCGTGCAGCACCCCGTCGCGGACACCGCGGTCACCTTGCGGACGTCCGAGGGGGCCGTCGTGCACACCACCGTCGAACGGGTGAGCTTCGAGGACGGGCGCTACGCCGACCTCCGCCGCCGGGGACTCGGAGAGCGGATCACACAGGCGGCGCGTGCGTCGACGGGCACCGCGTACCTCACGGTCGCAGAGCGCTCGTTCGCGGCCCGCGACGGCGCTGTGGTTGGCGCGACGGTGCTTGGCATCCTCGGCGGGCTCGTGATGGGCCTGTTCGCTGGGACGCGGTGCATCGACGGCTGCGACAGCATCCCGGTGCAGGTCACCCTCGGGGCGCTGCTCGGAGCCTGTGGAGGAGCGGCTGGTGGCGGAGGCCTGGGCTGGATCTTCGGCGCCGCGATAGACACGCAGCGGACGGCGGCTCAGCCCGCGACGCTGATCGACGGTGGGCGGTGATCGGTAGTGCGACGGCCCGCGCCCCCTCAATGGGCTCATCGTTGCTCTCATCGAGCGCAATCCGCTTCCAGGCTGGGGTTCCGCGCGTTGGCGCGTCACCCCAGGCAATAACAGGATGGCCGCCCCGGACAGGGTCCGGGGCTCCGAACGGGCATCGCCTGATACGTGCAGGAGGCGCGTTCGCGTCCGGCTGCCTCCCTCGTTTGGCTCGACAGCGGACCCGGCAACCTGCGCACAGAGACGGCCGCTCGGAGCCCCGGACCCTGTCCGGGGCGGCCATCCTGTTATTGCCTGGGGTGACGCGCCAACGCGCGGAACCCCAGCCTGGAAGCGGATTGCGCTCGATGAGGGCAACGATGAGCACAATGGGCACTCCAGGGCCTCCCTCACTCCCTCTGCGGAGAGCGCATCGGTCGGCCGTTGGTGATGAGGAAGCGCCAGATGCCCGGCTCTCCCACGTTGGAAGTCCGACACAGCCGCAGCACCCCCGCGGTGCGGGAGCCCGGCAGCACCCGGCTGTCGCGACGGTTGCCCGCGTCGAAGCCCGCCTGGGCGGGGGTCCCACCGCGGCCGTTGCTGCCGCCGCTCGCGTCGCCGGTGGTCCACTCGCAGCGCGCGTAGCGAAACTCCACCTCGAACTGCCCCTCGTCCATCTCCGTCCCGCCGCGCAGCACGATCTGGAAGCTGTTGAGCCGGTCGACGTGGCTGCCGAAGTACCCGACGTTGTGCCAGGTGATCACCACCTGGCCCGGACGGACGTCCCACCACACGCCGTTGCGCCCGGGGCGCCCTCCGCCGCGGGTGTCCACGTCTGCCCAGAAGGGCGCGATCATCGGCTGGTCGGCGATGGGGAAGGGCGTCGGCGTGAACTGCCCGACCGCCCCGCGGAAGGTGATGTTGCCGTTGTTGTTGACGAAGATCGACCGGTACGTGCCCGCGAAGTAGCGCAGTCCCCCAGGGAAGCCCCGGGAGATGTCGATCTCCGTCGAGGAGCTGTCGTCGTTCTCGGCCAGGAAGCTGGTGCCGAAACCCGCCGGCCCGCCGAGGTCGGCGATGAGGTCGACCGCCGACGCCGTGCGAGGAGCGACCTGGCCGGCGAGCGCCGCCAGGGCGATGGGAGCGAGCATCGATCGAGAGCGCTTCATGCGTGTGTCCTCCTCAGCATCCAATCGTCACCGATCATCGCAGCGAGCGCGCCCGTCGAGGCATCCGCAGCGCCAGCACCCCGAGCAGGTACGCCAGCAGCGCGCCCACCAGCAGCGCCAGCCTCGCCTCGCGCATCACCCGCTCGCCCCGCACGTCGTCCAGCGCCTCGTCCAGCCGACGGATCATCCGGCCTCCGCCCGCCCTCGCGATCGCCGAGAGCGCGGGCCCGTCGCTCCCGAAGGCCCTCAGCTCCGCGGGGTACGGAACCTCCGCCCCGCCCGCCACCGTGGGCTCCCTCGACGAGGGCATCCTCGCGTCGACCACGAAGCCCTCTCCCAGCGCCACGCTCGCGCTCCACACGCCCGGGGCCGTGGGGCGCACCGCGAGGCGCACGCCCTCCACGCGGCCGCGGGAGAGGCTCACCACCGGCGTCGGGTCGGTCGCCGTCGTGGGCGCGACGATCGACACCCTCCGCGCGTCGGAGCGGCCGGGGAGCGCCTCGACGTGAAGCTCCAGGTTGTCGTCGCTCTGCACCCGCAGCATCTCCCAGGCCATCTGCCCGAAGAGCCGGCGGAAGCCCGCTCCGGTGCGCCACGCGTCGGCCCACCGGCTCGACGTCGCCGTCGTGAGCGAGGCCACCTGACCCATCCCCACGAACCAGTGGGCGAGCACCGGGGAGCCGTCGGGCGCTTGCAGCAACGCGAGGGCGCCCGGGCGAATCTGCGACACCGTGAAGCCCATGATCGGCGGGTCGGCCGAGGGGTCGACGCCGTCCATGAAGCCCATGCGGGCGCTCACCGCGGGGCGAAACTGCGCCTCGCGAGCGGGCGGCGGGCTGCGAAACTGCGCCTCGCGAACGAAGAGCTGCGGCAGCGAGGTCGACGCGCTGGTGACGTGGTAGCGACCGCGGCCGATGCGGGAGATCTCGCGCATCAGGTTGACCCGCGGGCCGAGGGTGATCGCCGTGATGGTGGCGCCCGTGTAGCGCAGCGCGTTGGCCGCCGCGATCGCAGGCCCCGGGTGGCTCTCCCCGTCGGACATCAGGATCACGTGGTGAAGGTAGCGGTCGTCATCGGTGACGATGTTGGTGGCGGCGTTGAGGGCGGCGGCGAGGTTGGTCCCTCCGCCCGCCCGGATGCCCGCGATGGCGCGGGTGACCTCGTCGGCGCGGGTCATCGGCACCGGCGGCACCACCAGGTCGGCCTCGCCGGAGAAGGCCACCACGCCGACGCGCGAGTCGGGTCGAAGCGCCCGCACGGCGGCGATGCCCGCGTTGCGCGCGTTGACGATGTTGGGCCCCATCATGCTGCCCGAGCGGTCGATCACCAGGATGAGCTCGATGGGCCGGGGCTCGGGCACCGCCCGGGGCGGCATGATGGGCTCGATCTCGCGCAGCAGCTCGGGCTCGCGCCCTACGCCGTGCATCCCCGTGGTGGTGAGAAGGCCGCCGCCGCGCTCCTCGACCCACACCCTCAGCGCCCGCTGCTGGGGCTCCGTGAGCGAGGTCAGCACGAGCTCGTCGAGCACCACGTACTGGTACCGATCGAGCCCCGCTGCATCGGAAGGAACACCCTCCGGATGCACCTCGTCGACGTGAAGATGCGCCTCCCGGTACACCGCGGAGAGCGACGGGGAGCGACCCTCCAGCTCGTGCACCAGCAGCACCCTCGGCGGCGTGACGACGCGCACCAGCATGCGCCACGAGTTGTTCTGCGAGACCCGGTCGCCCTCGGCGGTCGCGGTCACCCGCAGCTCGTGCACGCCCTCCTCGGGGAAGGCCACGGAGAGGTCGTGAAGGCTCGTCCCCGAAGGGGCCGCGACCTCGCGGCTGGTCACGCTCACCCCGTCGCGCTGGAGGTGCAGCCGCACGCTGCGATCGCCCGAGGCGAAGAGCCGCACCCCGACGCTCACCTCCCGCCCCGCCCTCACCAGCCGGGGCGCCTCGATGCCGCTCACGGCCACGAGGTCGACCGCGGGGTGATCGCCCTGAGGCATCACGAAGACCTGCACCCCGGCGCGCCTCGCCCGGTCGGCCGCGCCCACCGCGTCGCCCCGGGTCTCGCGACCGTCCGTCGCCAGCACCACCCGGCGGACCCTTCCCGTCGGCAGCAGCGCCACCGCCGTGTCGATCGAGGCCGCGAGCTCGCTCTCCAGGGCGCCCGTGGGGGCGCTCTCTCCAAGGTCGATCCAGCGCACGTCGTCGCGCTCGATGCGCCGACGGGGCACCGCCGCCCGGGTCGCCGCCGCCTCTCGGGGAGACACGCTCGCCGACCCGTCGACGGAGAGCGCCACCGCGAGCTTCTGCGTGGGCCAGCGCACCCTCGCGTCGGCGATGGCCAGCACCACCAGCGCGGCGGCCAGCACCCTCGCCAACGTGGCCAGCGCCAGCCTCCCTCGCGACGCATCGATGCGGCTGCGCCAGGTCGCGAGCACCAGCAGCGGGCACACCGCCAGGCCCCAGAGCAGCGCCGGGTGGCCGATGGTGATCCACGCTCCGCTCACGAGAGCCTCCCCCGCTGGAGGAGCGCCCACTCCACGCACAGCATCGCGAGGATCGCCCCCGCCAGCAGCACCGCGACGGGAGCCCGACCCGAAGGGGGAGCCCCTCGTCGACCCTGGCGGGCGCCCTCCACGTCGGCGAGCGAGCCCGACTGCTCGGCGGCGCTCACGGCGATGGCGCGGTCGGCCGTGTGGTAGATGCCCGCGCTCGCGGTGTCGTAGAGCGCCCCTCGCACCGGGCGGGCGGCCCCGGAGGGGGTGAGCACCACGGCGCTCGACCCCGGCGCCCGGATGGGCTCGCCAGGAGCCTGCCAGGAGTGGAACTCCCGCTCCCGACGGTCGAGCCACACCAGGGCGTTGTGCATGAAGAGGGGGAAGGCGATGCGCTGCACCAGGTCGGTGCCCTCGGTGTCGAAGCCGAGCGCCAGCACCCGGGCGCCGTCGCGGTCACGGGCGATCGCCAGCGCATCGCGGCCGCTGCGCACCAGCACCCGATCGTCTGCCGTGGGGATCAGCGCGCGAGCCCGGGCCACCTGCACCTGGTCGAAGCGCAGCCCCGACAGCACCCGATGATCCGCGGCGAAGGCCGTCACCCTCGGGGCCGCGAGCTCGGCGCCCACTCCCAGCGAGCGCGTGGCGACGGCGCCCACCAGGAGCTGCTCGGGGTGGTCGAGGGGAGGCTGCGGAGAGACCCGATCGAGCACCACCACCTGGTAGCGGGAGAGCGTCGCGCGCCTCGACTGGAGCCCAGCGCCGTCGACGGTCTCGAGCTCGACCGAGGGGTTGGCCGAGAGGGCGTTGGCCAGGTAGCGGTTGCCCCCGGTGACCAGCAGCACCCGCGTCGAGACCACCGGCGCCACCGTGGCGTACGCGACGTCGTCGCGGGAGAGCGCGTCGCGGCTGCCCTCGATGTCGATGTCCTCCAGGCGCGCCGAGAGCTCCGCCTGGGCGCTGGAGAACCCGCGGGCGCTGCGGGTGATCACCTCGCCGGGCTCCAGCGAGACCCGCTCCTCGGAGAGCACCGTGTCGCGGTCTCGGATCACCAGGTGGGCTCTGCCCCGACGCGGCGAGTACGAGCGCAGCTCGCAGCGCACCTGGTACTCGCCCAGCGCCAGCGGGTCTCTGCGAGCGTCGAAGGCGGTGACGCTGAGGGTCTCGCCGGGCGATCCGACGGGGGAGAGCAGCACCGGCACCGTCGCGTCGGCCACGCGGGGGAGCTCGTCGCGGTCGGCCACCACCACCACGCGGCCCGCCGAGCGGGTGCCTCTCACGATGGACCGAGCGAGCTCGATGGCGGCGGAGAGGTCGGCGACGCCGTCGTCGGCGTCCAGGCCAGCCAGGGCGCGGTCGGCGTCCGCCGCGCGGTGGGTGAGGGGCAGCAGCACCTCCGGGCGAAGGCCAGCGCGCACGATCGCCACCTGGCCGGATACGGTGTCCGCCTGCACGGTGGCGCGGGCGATGGAGAGCGCGTCGTCGAGCCGTCGCCGTCCGCGCTCGTCCCGGGCCGCCATGGTGCGGTCGGCGGCCAGCACGATCACCGTGGTGCCCGAGTGCCCGACGCCCGCTCGGGGGTCGCCCATCTCCCCCACCAGCAGCAGCGCGATGAGGAGCGACACCAGCAGCGAGGTCCAGGGGACGCGCGTGGCGAAGAGCGAGCGGGGTCGGGAGCGCTCCGCTGCGCGACGCCAGAACTCCACGTTGGAGACGACCTGGGTGCGCGGCGTGCGGCGCAGGAGATAGAGCGCGACCACGGCCAGCGTGGCCGCGAGGGCCGCCCCGAGGAGCGCGGCGGGAGAGAGCGCGGCGAAGGTCACGGATGCTCCAGCGAGGGGGCGAGCACCTGGCGCAGCAGCTGGTCGAAGGGCTGCTCCACGGGCGCTTCGACGAGACGGCCTCCCAGCCGGCGGCAGGCGTCGCGGGTCCGCTCGACGTGCGCCTCGAGCTCCGCCCGGTAGGCGTCGAGGAGGTCCTTCGTCACCGCCACCGTGAGCAGGTCGCCGGTCTCGGCGTCGCAGAGCTCGAGCTCGCCGTGGAAGTCGGGCGAGTGGTCCTCGTCGCAGCGCACCCGCACGACGGAGAGCTGGTGCCCCCGCTGGGCGAGCTGCCGCAGGCTCGGGCTCCAGTCCGAGGCCTCCATGAGGTCGCTCACCACCACCACCACGCCCCGTCCCGGGAAGCGCTGGAGGAAGGCCCTCGTCGAGGCCTCGAAGCTGGTCGCGCCCTGCGGGGAGAGCGCGCTGAGGAAGGCCTCCAGCCCGGGGTAGTCGTCCCTGCGCCGCAGCACCGGCGTGGCGCGTCCCACCGTGTCCGAGAAGGGGATCACCCGCACCCGGTCGACCTGGTTCATCCCCAGGAAGCCGAAGGAGGCCGCCACCTGCCGCGCCACCTCCAGCTTCGGAGGAGCGCCGCGGGTCATCGAGGCCGACACGTCCACGAGCACGTAGACGCGGGCGTCGTGCTCCTCCTCGAAGGTGCGCACGGAGAGGGTGCGGTTGCGCGCGAAGGCCTGCCAGTCGATCTTCCTCGCGTCGTCGCCCACCACGTACTCGCGCCGCTCGGCGAACTCCAGCCCGCTGGCGCGCACCTCGCTCCGGTGCCCGCCCTGGTCGCCGCTCGCGGCCCTCGGGCGAACCTTCAGCCGTAGCCTTTCGAGCAGTCGCTGCGCGGCGTGGTCGAGCAGGGCCATCGGGTCAGGCCCGCGTCGCCGCGGGGAGCGTCTTCAAGATCTGGGCGATGATCTCGTCGGCGCTGACGCCGTCGGCGATCGCGTCGAAGTTGCGCACGATGCGGTGGCGCAGGCACGGCAGCGCGGCGCGGCGGATGTCCTCCACGGCCACGTTGAGCCTCCCGTCGAGGATGGCGAAGAACTTGGCCACCAGCTCGAGCGACTGCGCCGCGCGCGGGCTCGCTCCGTGGCGGACGTACTTCTTCACCATGGGCGACGCCGTGGGCGACTCCGGGTGCGTCGCGAAGACCAGCGACACCGCGTACTGGAGCATCGGCTCGGCCACCGGCAGCGTGCGCAGGGTCTTCGCCGCGGAGAGGATCTGCGCGGCGGTCGCGACCTTGTTGACCGCGAAGTCGAACTGCCTCGCGGTGCGGGCGACGATGGCCATCACCTCGGTCTGCGTGGGGAAGGGGATCACCAGCTTCATCAGGAAGCGGTCGAGCTGGGCGTCGGGGAGGGGATAGGTCCCCTCGGACTCCAGCGGGTTTTGCGTGGCGACCACGAAGAAGGGAGGGTCGAGGGGGTAGGTGGTCCCGCCGAGGGTGATCTGCTTCTCCTGCATCGCCTCGAGGAGGGCGCTCTGGGTCTTGGACGAGGCGCGGTTGATCTCGTCGGCCAGCACCACGTTGGCGAAGAGCGGACCCTGCTGCAGCGAGAGCGACGGACGCCCCGCGGCGTCGACGGACACCATGTGGGTGCCGAGGATGTCCGAGGGCATCAGGTCGGGGGTGAACTGCACCCGGGAGAACTTCAGCGACACGACGTCCGCGAGGGTCTTGGCGAGCACGGTCTTGCCCAGCCCCGGGGCGCCTTCGAGCAGCACGTGGCCGCCGATGATCAGGGCGCCGGTGAGGCAGGCGATGGCGTCGTCCTGGCCGACGATGCGCGCGCCCACCTCCTGCTGGATCGCCCTGGCCAGCGAGCGAACTCGTTCGAAGGGATCGAGGATGGCGACGGGTTCGGATGTGCTCATGGAGACCTGTTCGGTGTGCCGGGAGCGGAGCCCCCCTGCATGCGTTGGAAGTAGCGTCGAACGTACGCGCGCAGCGACGGCGGCACCCGCTGCGTCGTCATGGCGGACTCTGGATCTTCATCGAGCGCCCCGGAGAGCGCGCCGTCTCCGGGCGCGTTGGGGAGCAGCGATCCCGGAGCGACCGGCGCCTCGCTGGTCGGCCCGGTGGGAGCGCCCTGGGTCGCGACGCCCGGCATCATCACCCCCTGCGCCCCGGGGGCGAGCTGCGCCGGCTGCCGCACCGCCCCACCAGGGTCGACATCGTGTCCCAGCGGACCGCTCGGCCCCGGCGTCCCCAGGCTCAGCCGGTCGCCCGGCCCGCTGCCCCACGCCCTGCCTCCCTGGCTGGGCTCGCGACCCGCGCCGCCCCCCGATCCTCCGCCCGACGAGCCCGCGGCGCCGTGGGCCTGCCCTGGTCCCTGGCCCAGCATCTGGTTGCGCCCCTCGCTCTCGGTCTCCCCGTTGCCGCGGTTGAAGCGGCTGACCGTCTGCGATCCGGCGCCTCCCATCGCCGCCGCGCGGTTGCCCTGGGAGAGCCCGTTGCCGAAGCTGTTGCCGCGGTCGTCGCCGATGCCGTTGCCCGTCGCGCCGTTCTGCGCTCCGTTGCCCGCCGGGTTGCGTCCCATCTGCGCCCCCGATGGCGCCTGCATCGACGGCCCCATGGGACCACCCGCCCCGCTCGGCGCGGTCATCCCCTGGGCGCGCCACGGGCTCTGCGCCGACTGGCTCGCGCCCTGTCCCCCGGAGCCCTGCGGCTGTCCGCCCTGCGAGCCCTCTCCCCGCCGCCCGACCTGCCCCGGCTGCCCCGGCTGCCCCGGCTGTCCCGACTGCCCCGGCTGCCCCACTCGCGTCGGCTGCCCCTGCTGCCCCAGCTGCCCCTGTTGGCCCTGCTGTCCCTGCTGCCCTTCGCGACCCTGCTGACCCTGCTGACCCTGCTGACCCTGCTGCCCTTCTTCGCCCGACTGCGGCGTGCCCTGCTGCTGCTGTCGATCGCTCCCGGTCCCGTTGCGCAGGGCCTCCTGCTCCCGACCGAGGGCCGCCTGGGCGTTGCCGCGCGCCTGCTCGCTGCCCTCCCCGGAGGCGCCTTCGCGCTGCTGCTGGGCGTTCTGCGCCACCTGGTCGTGGAGCCCCTCCAGCGCCGCCCGCGCCCTTCGGATCTCCTCGGGCTCCGCGTGGGCCTCTCGGGCCAGCGAGGCCCTCGCCGCTTCGAGTGCCTCGTTCATGCGCTGCGCGTCGCCAGCCTCTCTCGCCCTTGCTGCCGTATCGAGCGACCTCGCGGTCTCCGGAAGCTGCCTCCCGATATCCCGGCTGGCCTCATCGAGCGCCCGCCCGGCCTGCTCCGAGGCGACGGCGGCGGAGCGGTCGGTGCTCTCCATCCCCTGGATCGCCCGGTCGAGGTGCTGCACCGCCTCGTCGAGCGTGCGCGCGGCCCCCTCGCTCGCCTGCCTCGCCGCCGCCTGCTGCGCCTGCTGGGTGCGCCTCGCGGCCTGCCCCTGTCGCGCCTGCGCCTGCGCGGCCCGATCGAGCAGCCGCTCCATCTCCTGCCTCGCCTCGGCCTGCGCGGCGGTGTCGTTCGCCTGCCGGGCGGTGGGGGGCCCCCGGTGGGGCCCCCCCCCCCCCCCGGCGCGGCCTGCTCCACCGCCACCTGCGCCTCCGCGCGCCGGGCCTCGCTCACTGCTATCTGCGCCGCGGAGCCCTCCGCCTCCTGCGCCCGGTCGAGGGCCTGGGCGGCCCGCTCGATGGCCTGGGTGCGCTGCGCCCGGGCGCGCGGCCTGCTCGTTGAGCGCCCGCTCGAGCGCGTTGATCTCCGCGTCGATGCGGCGGCTTGGCGAGTCCCGCAGCGCCTCTCTCAGGGCGGCGGCTCTCGCGGCGATGGCCTGCGGCGTCTCTGCGAGGGGCAGCGCCGCCGCGAAGGCCTGCCGGTGTCCGGCCCAGCGCGTAAAGGTCGCTCGCGCGGAGGGCATCGCGAGGCCCGCGAGCACCAGCAGCGCGCCCGGCAGCAGGTACCTCGCCGCGCGCATCCGGGGCCTCGGGGGCGCAGGAACCTCCCCCCGACGATCGAGGAAGATCGCCGCCTCCTGGAGCTGGAGCGCGTAGAGCGGCGAGCTCTCCTTCGAGGCGGCGAAGTGCATCGCCGAGACGAAGCGATCCTTCGCGTCGAGGAGCCGGTCGAGCGTCGAGGCCGCCCCGAGCCGGTCGACCCAGCGGGAGCGGGCTTCCCTCGTCGCGACGATCAGCGCGACGCAGGCGCCTGCCGCGACGGCCTGGGCAATGGACATCCGAGCGCCCACGGTGGCCACGCCCACGGCCGCGCCGGTGATGGCTCCGGCCAGCGCGGCGTCGAGGGCGACCCAGGCGTTGAGCCGGGCCCCTACGCGGGTGAGGGCGAGGGCGATGCCTTCAGGGAGCTGGAGCTCAACGGGGTGCACGGAGGGTGGGACGCCCACGTCGCTCGTTCGATCTACCGGGGGTCCGTCGGACTGCGGCTGGAGAAGCGGTTCCACTGCGTACTGATACGCCCCTGGCGTCGCGATGCTTGGGTCACCGGCCCGACGCCGTGCGATTCCCCCGTCGCCGCACCTCCTCTCGGCGCGCCGTGGTAGTCCCTCTCCTCCCTCGCCGTGCGCTCCGACACCACCCTCTCGATCGCGCTCCTCGTCGCGTCGATGATCTCGATCCAGTTCGGCGCCTCGGTCGCCAAGGGCCTCTTCCCCGCGCTCGGACCCGAGGGGACCACCGCCCTCCGCTGCGGCATCGCGGCCCTCATCCTGCTCGCGCTCCAGCGCCCGTGGAGAGCGCGTCTCCCTCCCTCCGCGTTGCTTACGGTCGGGCTCTACGGCGCCTCGCTGGGCCTGATGAACCTGCTCTTCTACCTCAGCCTCGCGCGCATCCCGCTGGGCGTCGCCGTGGCGCTGGAGTTCACCGGGCCCCTCTCCGTGGCGCTGCTCTCCTCGCACCGCGCCCGCGACCTGCTCTGGGTCGTGCTCGCCGCCGCGGGCATCGTGCTGATCCTCCCGCTCTCCCGCTCGTCTCGCCCGCTCGACCCGGTGGGCGTCGCCTTCGCGCTGGCCGCGGGCGTCTGCTGGGCGCTCTACATCGTGCTCGGTCAGCGCGCGGGCAAGGCCGTGCAGGGAGGCGCCGCGACCGCCCTCGGGATGCTCGCCGCGGCCCTGGTGGTCGCCCCCATCGGCGTGCTCCGCGCGGGACCGCGCCTGCTGCAGAGCCACCTCTGGCCCCTGGCGCTGGCGGTGGCGGTCTTCTCCAGCGCGCTCCCCTACTCGCTGGAGATGCACGCGCTGCGGAGGCTCCCGGCGCGCACCTTCGGCATCCTGATGAGCCTGGAGCCCGCGCTCGCCGCGCTCGCGGGACTGGTCATGCTGCGAGAGCGCCTCTCCCCCGCCCAGGGCGCGGCCATCGCCTGCATCATCGCCGCCTCGGCGGGCAGCGCGTGGACCTCGAGACCCGCGAGTCCTCCGCCCACCGTGGGCTGAGGTCCCCCCCGCTATCCGCCAGTCGCGCCTTGGGCGTACGCTCCAGCATCCCGATGGCGCGCTCTCATACCGTCCTCTGTATTCTGGTGCCGGCGATCGCCCTGACCGCCTGCGCCAATCCGGGGGAGGACTGCTCCGACCCGTCGGCGGTCTGCGAGGTCTTCGACGCGGGCGCAGTCGACCGCCCCTCGCGCCCCGACACCGGGCTCCCGATGGCCAGGGACGTCCCTGCGCTCGATCGCAGCGTCGTCCGCCCTTCGGAGATCGTCTCCCTCGAACTCAGCCCCCTCGCTCCCTCGGTGGAGGTCACCGAGTCCGCTCGCCCCCCGATCACCTTCCGCGTCCGCGGGACCCAGCGCGACGGCCTCACCCGCACGCTCACCATCGGGGTGCGCTTCACCCTCGACGACGCCAGCCTCGGCTCCCTCGACGCCTCCACCGGGGTCTTCACCCCATCGGGCGTCGGCGGCGTCGGGCGGGTGCGCGTGGCCACCGTCGACGGCAGCGCCCTCACCGCGGAGACCACCGTCACCGTCATCTCCCGCCGGGTGTTTCGCGGCCCCGGGGTCACCGACGCGATGGTTGCCGCCCTCGCCGGCGCGGCCCTCACTGGAGACGGAACCGCCCAGTCGCCGCGCATCGACGACCCCCTCCACGGGGCGGTGATGCCACGCAACGTCCATCCCCCGGATGTCCAATGGACACCCCGCCACCCGACGCCCGGCGTCACCGACCTCTACCGGGTGCGCCTCGAACGGCCGCACGCCACCGTCGAGGCCTACCTGCTGGCCTCGGCGGGCTTCCGTCACGACTGGGTCCCTGCTGCGGCGCTCTGGTCGGACTTCGCGCAGTCCGACGTGGGGAGCCCCATCCGGCTCACGGTGCGGGTGCTGGCTCGGGCGATGGCCTGGCAGAGCGCAGTGCGTGAGTTTCGCACCGTCGACGCCTTCATCGCCGGGTCGGTCTACTCCTGGTCGCCCTCACGCCGGGCGCTCACCCGACTCGATGTCGAGACGGCGCGGGTGGCCAACTTCCTCCCGCACCCTGGCGACACCTGCATCGGCTGCCACTCGGTGTCCCGAGACGGCCAGCGCCTCGCGGGCTTCCTCGAAGGAACCGGCGAGAACCTCGCCCTCTACGACCTCTCCCGCGACCTCACGCCCAACCCCGCGCCCACCATCGCCCGGCTGCGCTACACGGTCCGTCGCTGCACCTCCTTCAACGCCGACGGCACCCGGCTGGTGAGCGGCGACTGCGGCGCCAACCCCACCACCAGCCGCTTCTCGCTCATCGACTCGGCGACCGGCCGCGAGGTCCCCGCCGCCGCGGGCTCTCCGGGAGACGGCTTCGACCCCGAGTGGTCGCCTGACGGCAGCGCCATCGCGTTCACCAACCGGATGCACCACCTGAGCGTCACGGCCTCCATGGGCGGCGACCGCTTCGGCGCGACGAGGGTGATCCATCAGGCGACCAGCACCCCCGACGGCGTCGTCGACTGGCACCCCACCTGGACGCCCGACAGCCGCTGGATCGTCTTCCAACACGGCGACGCCCCCCGCTCCGGCGTGTCGATGATGGGCAGCGGCGTCCGAGGAAACCTCTGGATGATCCCCCGGGACGGAGGCGCTCCCGTGGCGCTCCGCCGGGCAAGCTCCGGGGGCAACGGCTTCGACACCTGGCGCCCGATCTTCTCTCCCTTCGACTCGGGCGGTTTTTTCTGGGTGCTCTTCACGACGCAGCGCCCCTACGGCAACGCCCTCGCCGGAACCCGTGACCTCAAGCAGATCTGGGTCGCGGCGATCGACCGCCGCCCCGACGGCACCACCGATCCCTCCCAGGTGGGCTTCTATCTCTCGGGTCAGGAGCGGGTGAACTCCCTCTCTCCCTATTGGACACCGGCCCCCTGCCGCCCCACCGGGCGCGGCTGCCAGACCGGCGACGACTGCTGCACCGGCGCTTGCGAGCCCGACTCCAGCGGCGCCAGGGTGTGCGTCCCTCCGACCGCCGCGTGCCGTCCTCGCGGCCAGATGTGCGAGCGCGACAGCGACTGCTGCATGGGCCTCGCGTGCAACGCCGCCCGCCTCTGCGATCTCCCTTCGCCGGGCTGATCCGCCTTACCTCCGCCGCCGCTTCCTCGCCGCCAGCGCCAGCGCCCCGATCAGCAGCGCCATCGCCCCTCCCGAGGGCTTCGCCCCGACGCCCGTGCGGCACTGGCACCCGCCCTCCAGCACGTCGCCCATCGGGTCGGCGTCTCCGCCGTCTCCGCCCTCGAGGACGTAGCCCTCCTCGACCGGGCCCGCGTCGCTCAACCCGGCGTCATCATCGCCGACATCGGCCATCGCAACATCGTCATTGCCGACATCCCCATTGCCGACATCGCCATTGCCGACATCGCTCGATTCGACATCGGCCATCCCGACATCGCTCGATCCGACATCGGCCATCCCGGCATCGGCCACCCCGGCGTCACGCGCCCTGGGGTGCACCAGCACGGCGCAGCGCACGGCGGTGTCCGCGGGTCCGAACCACGTCACGCTCTCCTGCAAGAGCCCGTAGGTCTCGCTCACGGTCATGTCGGCCGCGACCTCGGGGATCGCCAGCACGAAGGAGAACCTCCCCACGGCCCCGGTCGCGGTGGCGCGGTCGACGCTCGACGGGCGGGTCGCGTTGAGCCAATTGGTCATATCGAAGAACACCCCGCGATGGTCCCTCGGGCCGGTGGTGCCCAGCCGGGTGTTGGTGGTGTCCCATGTGGAGGTTCCGGTGTTGCGATACTCGACATAGGCCACCGGGCGATCGCCCGAGGTGGCTTCGCGGGGGCAGCTCACCGTCACCAGCGTCGCGGCCCACGCGGGCGTCACGGGCGGCGCGTCGGCGCACCCGTTTCGGGCGAATCCCCCGGCGGGAGAGCGGGCCGTGCGCGACGCCGTCATGGGGCCATAGTCGCCGTCCTCCGCGATACGGTCGCCGGGGTTGTTGACGTTCCAGAGTCGCTGGAAGGCCCGCACGGAGTCGGCGCGGCGGTCGCCTCCGGGGCAGTCGAAGTGCACGTCGTCGCGGCCGGGGTAGGGGTGTCGGCAGCCCGCGCTGGTCATCGCCCGCATGGCCGCCGACCAGTTGGCGAGGTCCACCGCGGTGCCCGTCTGGTGGTTGGAGGTGCCGGGCGTCGCCGCGAGCCCGCAGGCCCCGGAGTGATAGAGCACGTACTGGTCGGCCAGCGTGCGAAACATCGAGTTGATGGTGAGCGGCGTGGTGCGCGCGGCGGCCCAGAGCGCGTCGCGGGTGCTCGCCTGGGCCAGCGTGAAGAGCCGGGAGCTCGAGAGGTTGATGCCCGCGCGCGGCGCCGCGTTGACGAAGGCTCCGGGAAACATGCAGAGCTGCGTGTCGACGAGCTGTCGCGAGATGCCCACGACCCCGGAGGTGCTGCACTGCCTCTGCGCGGCGACGTTGGCCACGGTCTGCGCAGAGGTTGCAGAGGCGGCGGCGAGGAGGGTCAGCGTGAGAGCGATGGGGCGGCGCATGGGGCGCCGTGGAGGATGCCCGAGCCGGGCGTCAGGAGGGAAGGAGGGCGACGTTCTCAAATCGCCTGATTTCCCGTTCCGCGTTCCGCGGGATGAATCCCTTCCACTTCTACACATCGTTGGAGCGTGGCAACCCGCCGCGTCGCTGGGGTTCGGGCGTTGGCCCTCACCCCAGGCAATAACAGGACGGCGCCCCGGGCACTGCCCGGGGCTGTCGAACCGAAACTCCATGGACCATCCGGAAGCTTCGATCGAGGCCGCGAGGGCTGGAACGAATCGGCGTCCCTGTTCGACAGCCCCGGGCAATGCCCGGGGCGCCGTCCTGTTATTGCCTGGGGTGAGGGCCAACGCCCGAACCCCAGCGACGCGGCGGGCTGCACCCCGTCCGAGATCTGTAGAAGCGATAGGGATGAATCCCGCGGCAACGATGGGGTCGCTTTGGAACCAACGGAAGTCCGCGGCGGACTCTCATTGGAAGTCCGCTGCGGACTTTGGATCTCTTGCCTGATGAGAACAACGTTGCCGCGGGATTCACCCGGATTATTCATGACGACCCCAGAATCAGCCGAGGGTTCCGGTGCAACCACCTGGAACTCAATGACTTCTCGGCCGACGTCGGGTTTCGGCCCCCATGACAGTCTGTTTTGCGCGCCTCGCAGCAACCCTGCGGAAGACCGCGCGACGTGAATAATCCGGGTTCATCCCGCGGAACGGCAGCTGATCAGAACTGGGCTTCTTCGGTGGAGCCGTGCAGCGCGAGGGTGCTGGCCTTGCCGCCGGAGATCACCTGGGCGACCTCGTCGAAGTAGCCGGTGCCCACCTCGCGCTGGTGGCGCGTGGCGGTGTAGCCGATCTTCTCGTCGTCGAACTCCGCCTGCTGGAACTTCGAGTACGCCGCCATGCCGCGCTCGCGGTAGTCGTTGGCGAGCGCGTACATCGAGTGGTTGAGCGTGTGGAAGCCCGCCAGCGTCACGAACTGGAACTTGTACCCCATGGCCCCGAGCTCGCGCTGGAACTTCGCGATGGTGGCGTCGTCGAGGTTCTTCTTCCAGTTGAAGCTGGGCGAGCAGTTGTACGCGAGCATCTTGCCCGGAAACTTCTTCTGGACACCTTCGGCGAACTGCTTCGCCTGGGCGAGGTCGGGGGTGCTGGTCTCGCACCAGAGCAGGTCGGCGACCGGGGCGTAGGAGAGCGCGCGGGAGATGGCGCACTCGATGCCACCCTTGAGGTGATAGAAGCCCTCGGCGGTGCGGCCCAGCTTGGTGTCGATGAAGGCGTGGTCGCGCTCGTCGACATCGGACAGCAGCAGCTTGGCGCTGTCGGCGTCGGTGCGGGCGACGAGCACCGTGGGGACGTCCATCACGTCGGCCGCGAGGCGCGCCGCGGTGAGCGACCGAAGGAACTGCGACGTCGGCACCAGCACCTTGCCGCCCATGTGGCCGCACTTCTTCTCCGAGGCGAGCTGGTCCTCGAAGTGGACGCCGGAGGCTCCGGCCTCGATCATCGCGCGCATCAGCTCATAGGAGTTGAGCGGTCCGCCGAAGCCGGCCTCCGCGTCGGCCATGATGGGCGCGAACCAGTCGCGCTCATGGCGACCCTCGGAGTGCTCGATCTGGTCGGCGCGCTGCAGCGCCTGGTTGATCTTCTTCACCACCGCCGGGACGCTGTCCGCGGGGTAGAGCGACTGGTCGGGGTACATCTGGCCCGCGTTGTTGGCGTCCGCCGCGACCTGCCACCCGGAGAGGTAGATGGCCTTGAGCCCGGCCCGCACCTGCTGCATCGCCTGGTTGCCAGTGAGCGCGCCGAGGGCGTTGACGAAGGGCTCCGAGTGCAGCAACTCCCAGAGCTTGCGCGAGCCGCGCTGCGCCAGGGTGTGCTCGATGCGGATGCTGTTACGGAGCTTCTGCACGTCCGCGATGCTGTACGTGCGGGTGATGCCGTCGTAGCGACCCGGGGCGGTGTTGCTGACGTACTCGGTGGGGCTGAACTGGTCGTTGCTCATCGGTGTCTCTTCCTTGTTGAGAGGGAGTGAAGGGTCAATGGGTGGAAGGCTCGAATCAGCCGAGCATCTGGTACGCGGGCAGGGTCAGGAATTCCTCGAAGGTGGGCGCCGTCGAAAGCTCCTCGAAGAGCTTGCGGGCGTCGGCGAAGCGACCGCGCTCCATGCGCGCCGCTCCCTGTTCGGTTGCGATGCGGGCCATCTCCTCGTCGATGACCGTGTGAAGCCGCTCGGCGGTCACCACCGAGCCGTCTTCGAGCGCGACGCCGTAGCGCACCCACTGCCACACCTGGGCGCGGGCGATCTCCGCGGTCGCGGCGTCTTCCATCAGGTTGTAGAGCGGCACGCAGCCATTCCCGCGCAGCCAGGACTCGATGTACTGGATGCCCACCCTCACGTTGTGACGGAGCCCCGCCTCGGAGCGCGTCCCGGTGTGGGGCACCAGCAGGTCGGCGCGGGTGACGTTCACGTCCTCGCGCAGCCGGCTGATCTGGTTGGCCGTGGGCATGTGGGCGTCGAAGATCTCCCTCGCCACCGCCACGAGGCCGGGGTGCGCCACCCAGGTGCCGTCATGGCCGTCGCTCACCTCGCGCAGCTTGTCGGCGCGCACCCGGGCGAGGGCGGCCTCGTTGGCCGCGGGGTCGTCCTTGATCGGGATCTGCGCCGCCATGCCGCCCATCGCGTGCACCCCGCGGCGGTGGCAGGTGCGGATGAGGAGCTGCGCGTAGGCCTTGAGGAAGGCCTTGTCCATCGTGACCTGACCGCGGTCGGGGAGCAGCGAGGTGGGGTCCGCCGCGCGCTTCTTGATGAACGAGAAGATGTAGTCCCAGCGGCCGCAGTTGAGCCCCGCGGAGTGCTCGCGCAGCTCGTACAGGATCTCGTCCATCTGGAAGGCCGCGGGCAGCGTCTCGATGAGCACCGTGGCCTTGATCGACCCGCGCGGCACCCCGAGCGCCTCCTGGGCAAAGAGGAACACGTCGTTCCAGAGGCGGGCCTCCAGGTGGTGCTCCATCTTGGGGAGGTAGAAGTAGGGGCCAGTGCCTCGGGCGAGTTGCTCCTTGGCGTTGTGGAAGAAGAAGAGGCCGAAGTCGAAGAGCCCGCCGGGGACGTCCCTCCCGTCGACGAGCAGGTGCCGCTCCCTCAGGTGCCATCCCCGAGGGCGCACGAAGAGCACCGCAGGGTTGGCGTTGAGCCGGTACTGCTTGCCCGACTTCGGGTCGGTGAACTCGATGCGACGGCGCACGGCGTCCATGAGGTTCACCTGCCCGGTGATCTGGTTCGACCAGGTGGGGGAGTTGGCGTCCTCGAAGTCGGCCATGAACACGTTCGCCCCGGAATTCAGGGCGTTGATGATCATCTTGCGCTCTACCGGGCCGGTGATCTCCACCCTCCGGTCGAGCAGGTCGGCCGGGAGCTTCGCGACCTTCCAGTCGCCCGCCCTCACCGAGGCCGTCTCCGGGAGGAAGTCCCACCCATCGGCCGTCTCGAAGCCCTTCGCCCGGGCGCGGCGCGCCGCGAGGAGCTCGTCCACCCGCCCGCCGAAGGTTCTCACCAGCGACTCGACGAAGGCCAGCGCCGCAGGCGTCAGCACCGTCTCGAAGCCCGGCTCCATCGCTCCCCCGATCGTCAAACCAGTGCTCGTCATGGCAGCAACAGTGTTGGTCAATCGGTCAATATCAACAAGTGCCGCGAGGAAAATAGATGGTTTCTGTTGTCAATGTTTGTCAATGACAGGTGTTGACTGGTAAAGATCACTGACCAGCGATGGCCATACGGAAGGCAAGCAAGCAGGGCGACCTGGCGCGGCTCGGGGAGAAGGTGCGGGCGCTCCGCAGGCAGCGGGAGATGTCGCAGGCGCAGCTCGCCGAGCGGCTGGGCATCTCCGGGAGCTACCTGAACCTCATCGAGGCCAACAAGCGCCCGCTGCCGGCGACGATGTTGCTGCGCGTCGCGAGCGAGCTGGGGGTCGACCTGGGGGCCTTCTCGTCGGAGGTCGACACGCGCGCCGAGCAGGCGCTGCGGGAGGTGTTCGGCGATCCGCTCTTCGAGCCCAACGGGCTCACCAACGCCGACGTGCGAGAGCTTGTGGCCGCGGCGCCCAACGCGGCGCAGGCGGTGCTGTCGCTCTACCGCGCGTACAAGAGCGCGAGGGAGTCGACGGACACGCTCGCCGCGAGGATGCACGACGACGAGGCCGGTGCGATCACGCTGTCTCGCGCTCCCACCGAGGAGGTCAACGACCTCATCCAGGCGCGGATGAACCACTTCCCCGACCTGGAGGCCCAGGCCGAGCGCCTGGTGCGTGACGCGCGGCTGGAGACCGACGACATGTACCGGGGCCTGGCCCAGTGGCTACAGCGCACGCACGGCATCGAGGTGACGGTGGTGCGCTCGGTGGACGAGCGCGGCACGCTGCGCCGCTACGACCCGGCGATGCGTCGGCTCTACCTCTCGGAGCTGCTGCCCACGCGCAGCCGTTCGTTTCAGCTCGCCCACCAGATCGGGCTGCTGGAGGCTCGGCCCGAGCTCGACCGCATCTGCGAGGACCCGCTGCTCACCTCGCCCGAGTCTCGGGCGCTGGCCCGGGTCGCGCTGGCCAACTACGTGGCCTCGGCGGTGCTGATGCCCTACACGAGCTTCCTCCGCGCGGCGAGGGACGAGCGCTACGACCTCGACGTGCTGAGCCGCCGCTTCCGGGTGGGCTTCGAGCAGGTGTGCCACCGGGTGACCACGCTTCGACGGCAGGGCGCGGAGGGCGTGCCGTTTCACATGATGCGCATCGACGTGGCGGGCAACATCTCCAAGCGCTTCTCGGCCTCGGGCATCGGCTTCGCCCGCTTCTCCGGCGCCTGCCCCAAATGGAACGTCTTCGTGGCCTTCAACACCCCGGGGATGATCCGCATCCAGGTGTCGGAGATGCCCGACGGGCAGAAGTACTTCTGCCTCGCCCGCACGGTGCAGAAAGACGCCTCCGGGTACCTGCACCAGCACCCGCTGCAGGCCATCGGCCTGGGGTGCAAGGTCGAGCACGCGAGCGAGCTCGTCTACGCCGACGGCGTCGACCTGAGCAGCGACCGCATCGCCATCGAGGTGGGCGTCACCTGCCGCAGCTGCGAGAGAAACAACTGCGCCCAGCGGGCCCACCCCTCGGTGCGCCACCCGCTGAGCATCGACGAGAACCTGCGCGGGCCGACGATCTACACCTCGGCCCGCAGCCGGGGAGGGTGACTCAGACGCAGCCGTCGGGGCCGCAGACAGAGCCCTCGCCGGTCACCGACTCGGGCGCCTCGGAGAGCTCGCTCCAGGCCTTCTCCAGCACCTCCAGCAGCACCTCCGGCGGCTGCGCCCCCGACACCCCGTAGCGCTCGGCCACCGCGAAGAACGGAACGCCCGTGATGCCGATCTCGCGCGCGTTGCGCTCGTCGGCGCGCACCTCGTCGGCGTAGCGGTCGCTGGCCAGCATCGCGCGCGCCTCGGACTCCACGATGCCTGCCTCGGCCGCGAGCCTCGCCAGCGTCTCGCGGTCGCTGACGGCCTCGCCCTCGGTAAAGTGGGCGCGGAGCAGGCGCTCCTTCATGGCGCCCTGGACGCCCTTCTCTGCCGCGAGGTGGAGCAGCCGGTGGGCGTCGAAGGTGTTGCCCGAGTGGGCCTTGTCGAAGCGCAGCTCGAGCCCGACCTCGGCGCCCACCTTCGTCATGTTGTCGAGCATCCCCTGGGCCTGGGCGAGGAAGCGGCCGTACTTCTTCGCGAGCAGCGTGACATAGCTTGACCCGGCGGGCTGCACCGCGGGCGCCGAGGGGTCGAGCTCGAAGGAGTGCCAGGTGATGCTCACCGCGTCGCGGTGGGGAAACTCCGCGAGGGCGGCTTCGAGCCTGCGCTTGCCGACGTAGCACCAGGGGCACGCGACGTCCGACCAGACATCGAGCTTGAGGTTCTTCATGGGCGGGAAGCTATGGTGGCGAGGGCGGACGCGCCAGCCGGCGGCTCAGGGCAGCGGGAGCACGGCGGGCGGGGTGCGCGGAGCGCCGTCGGCGTCGAGCCGGACGCTCATCAGCCGCGAGGCGTCGCCCTGACGGACGCCCCAGAGGGCGAGGGACTCTCGCTCGTCCGGCGAACCTGCGAGAGCGACGCCGCGCCGCCGGTCGAACGACGCCCTCGGGCCGATGCGCCGGGCGGCGCCGCGCGGCGCGCCCGAGGTATCGAATACATGGACGTGTAAGGCAGCGGCCTCGTCTCCGTCCTCGGGCAGGCCGATCCAGGCGCTCGTGCACCCCGTCGCGGTGCACGCGAGGGTGGGGATGCTGCCGCTGCGGCGCGGCCCGAGCGCGACCGGGCCCGCCGCCGTCCGGCGCCCCTCGAAGGAGGCGGCGCGCGGGTCGTGACGGACGCCGAAGCCTGCGTCGTCGCCCCAGCTGATCCACGCGGTCGCGCCTCGCGCGGTCGCCTGGAGCGGGCCGATCTCGCCGCGCGAGGGAGCCATCGAGCGCGACTCGATCAGCCGTCCGCCCCGGTCGAACCAGTGGAGCTGCAGTGCGCTGCGGTCGCGCTCGTAGTCGTAGGACGCGACCGGTGCGAACCACGCGTCGCCCATCCAGGCGAGACCCACGCCGACGCCAACGTGGTCGACGGGGAGGCGGGTGATCGGACCACGCGGCGCGCCGTCGGGTGTCAGCAGGGCGAGCGTCAGGCCGGGATGGGACGGGGACCAGGATCTCCACGCCACGCCCCAGCCCTGACCGTCGCTCGCGACCTCCGCGTCGAAGGTCTGCTCCGGCCCGGCGCTCACCGGCCTCGCGGGGACCAGCACCTGGGCTTCGGCGTCGACGACGGCGAGCCATGGCCGGATCGACGATCTGACTGAGTTCGAGCTCGTCCACGCCACGGCGACGCGCGCCCCGCTGCGGGCGAGCGAGGGCCCTCGCGCGAAGGAGCCGGGCGGCGAGACCGATCGGGTGACGCCACGGAGGCTGCCGCTGCGATCGAGCGCCGCGACCTGCACGACAGGCTCGCCCCTGCGCTCCCAGCGCGTCCAGGCGACGACCCAGCCCAGGTCGGTAGCGACCGCGGCGGGGTCGACGAAGAGGACCGACCCGTCGAGGGGAGCGGTCATCCAGCGGGTGAGTTCGGTCGATGGGCGCGGCGCGGGCCTCGCCTCGTGCGTTCGCGAGAGCGCCACCCCCGCCGTCACGGCCGCGCCCGCTGCGACGAGGGCCCGCGTCCACCGCGGCACCCCGCGACGACGGACGAGCTCCACCAGCAGCCCCGCGATGCTTTCAGGACGCCCCATGCGCCGAGGCTAACACCCTCTCGGCGGGTCGTTGGTGCTGGTGGGGGAGAGTTCTGATGGTCACGTCCGCCCCGTGAGTCGGTGCCCAGAGCCAGCCCCGAGCGCAGCGAGGGAGCGCCCGCTCGGGTCGTCAGCGCGGATCTCCGACGCCGCGATTCTGGCAGGAATCACCGGAGATTCCGGACGTGAACTGACGACCCGAGCGGGCGCTCCCCCTCGCTGACGCTCGGGGTCTGGCTCTGGGCACCGACACCGCGCGGTCGTACCGGGGAAGCGCCCTCGGATGCCGTGCTCAACCAACCCGGCCACCGCTCTGGTTCGCGGGTCGGCGCTACGCGCGGCGTCGACGACGGGCGCTTGCGACCAGGGCCAGCGCGGCGAGGCAGAGGCCGCCTCGGACGCCTGCGCCGCCGCTGGAGGGCGCGGTGCTGCACCCGCCGTCGAGCGAGCCGGACACCTCCGCCAGCTCGTCGCCGAGGACACCGGCATCGTCACCGGTTGGAGGCTCTCCTCCCGCGTCGATGGGCTCCGGGCTCCCGGCGTCGATGGGCTCTGGGCTCCCGGCATCGACGGGCTCTCCCGGCATCGCGGGCTCCCGGCGTCGACGGGCATCACCGGGGGGACGTCGACGGGCGCCGGGCTGCCGGCGTCGACCACCGGAGGCGGGGGCACGGCGCGGGGGCTCACCCGGACGGAGCATCGCGCGGAGGTCTCGCCGCCGAACCAGGCGACGCCCTCCTGCACCGGGCCGTAGGTCTCGTCGAGGGTGGTGGCGGCGGTGACCGCCGGGGATGCCCAGCACGAAGGAGAAGCGGCCCACCGCGCCGGGCGCCGTGGCGCGGTCGACCCCGGAGGGGCGGTTGCGGGCGACCCAGTTCTCCATGTCGAAGAAGACGCCGTTGTGATCGCGAGGACCCGTCGTGCCGAGGCGGGTGCTCCCCGCAGCCCAGGTGGCGGTGCCCGTGTTGCGGAACTCGAACCAGGCCACCGGGCGGTCACCCGAGGTCGCGGCCGTGGGGCAGCTCGCGCCCACGAAGGTGGCCGCGTAGGCGGGGGTCGCCGGGGGAGGGGGAGGAGGGGGAGTGACGCTGCCTCCGCCGCGGACGAGGTCGAGGTAGTGGCTCCAGTTCCAGCCGCCGCCGCCGTTGCCGGGGTCGGTGTGGCCGCCCGCGCCGCCGCAGTTGGTGGCGCTCGTCGAGCACGGCGCCCCGCTGCCGCTGCGAGGAACCTGGTAGTGGCCGATGATGTGCGCGCGGTCGATGGGGATGCCGTAGCGGTCGCAGAGGGCGCGGGTGAGGCGCGCGCTCGCGACGTACATCCGCTCGGTGTACCAGCGGCCCGGATCGGCCACGTAGCCCTCGTGCTCGATGCCGATGGAGCGCTGGTTGATGTTCCAGTTGCCGGCGTGCCAGGCGGTGTCGCCGTGGGCGACCATCTGGGTGATCTCGCCGTCCGACGAGCGGATGTTGTAGTGCGCCGACGCCCCCGCCGCGGGGTTCTGGAACCACGACGTGCTGCCCGCGTAGGAGCCCTGCATCGTGTGGATGACCACGTACTGGATGCTCCCCCCGGAGCGCCCGCGGGTGTAGTTGCTCGTCGACGCGGGCACCCATCGCGCCGGGCCGTAGTCCGCGCTCTCCGACACCGCCTGCCGCACCCCGAGGCGCTCCTCGGCGGCCGGGAGGGAGGGGTGCGCGGCGAGGCGAATACGCTCTCCTGTAAACGACCGCTCGGTCACGCCGGAGCGCAGCGTCGCGAAGACCTGCGAGGCGTAGGAGACCTGCATCACCCGGTCGCGCAGGCCCGAGTAGCGGGCCACGGCCTCGGCCCAGGTGGCCAGGTCGTCGGGGTCTGCGCCGGTCTGCGCGCCGAGTTCCGCCAGCACCGCCGCGGCGCCCGCCACGCCGAGGCCAGTGTTGCTGCGAAGGGCCTCCTCGCCGACGCCGAGCAGCGCGCGGGCGCGGGAGACCGTGTCGAGCGTCCCGGTGGCGCGGAGGTGCAGCGGTCCTAGTTCGGGCTGACCATGGGACTCGCGGTCGGCCTCGCGGTCGGCCGGGTGCTCGTGATCGTCGGCGACCACCGGGTTGCCGAAGCGCGTCTCGGACCACGCCACCGCCGCGAGCAGGTCGCGCGGAACCTCGTAGGCGACCGACGCGCGGGTGATCGCGTCGTCGAGGGTGACCGCGCTCGCGAAGGTCGCCGGGTCGACCGGGCCGTTGCTGCAGCTACCCAGGAGCACGGCCAGGAGGGGGAGTACGAAGCGGGACCTTGCGCGCATGGCGCGAATGATCAGCAATCGGTGTGCCCTTGTCACGCTCCCGGCTGCGGGGGCGCAGTTCGGTCGTAGGATCGCCGCCATCATGGCGAACGTGATCGATGGGAAGTCCGTGGCGGCGGCGCTGCGGGTGAGGGTGGCGGCGGCGGCGGCGGGCTTCTCGGCGAGGGTGGGGCGACCGCCGGGCCTCGACGTGGTGCTGGTCGGGGACGACCCGGCCTCGCAGGTCTATGTGCGCAACAAGGGCCGGGCCTGCGAGGAGGCCGGGATGCGCAGCACCATCCACCGGCTGCCGTCGGACGTGACGCAGGAGGCGCTGCTGTCGCTGCTCGACGGGCTGATGGTCGACGAGCGGGTGGACGGGGTGCTGGTGCAATTGCCGCTGCCGAAGCACCTCGACGAGCAGGCGGTGACCGACCGGGTGGTTCCGGAGAAGGACGTCGACGGCTTCCACCCGAGCAACGTCGGGGCCCTCTGGCTGGGGCGAGAGGGCCTGGTGCCGTGCACCCCGTGGGGCTGCATGAGGCTGCTGGACGAGGCGGGCGTGAAGCTGGAGGGCGCGCGCGCGGTGGTCATCGGCCGGAGCAACATCGTGGGCAAGCCGATGGCCGCGCTGCTGCTGCGACGGAGCGCGACGGTGGTGGTGGCGCACTCCAAGACGAAGGACCTCGCGGCGCTCTGCGCGAGCGCGGACGTGCTGGTGGCCGCGGTGGGCCGGGCGAAGATGGTGGGCGCCGACTGGGTGAAGCCGGGCGCGGTGGTGATCGACGTGGGCATCAACCGCACCGCCGAGGGCAAGCTGGTAGGCGACGTGGACTACGACGCCGTGGTCGGACACGCCGGGGCGATCACCCCGGTGCCCGGCGGCGTGGGGCCCATGACCATCGCGTGCCTGCTGGAGAACACCGTGCGCGCCGCGTGGCGTCGGGCGGGCCTTCCGAAGGGCGAACTCACGATCTGAGCCGCGGCATCGGCCCCGTAGGTCACTGGGGTGTGCTGGTCACGACAGCCCCGGTGACCACGCTGATCAGCCCGACTCGGCCGCCCTCTCCAGCCGGTCTCTCACCCCCGCCCAGGCGTCATCACCAGGGACGTCCTCCACCACGATGCGCTCGCACCCGAGGTCGTCGAGCGCGTGCAGCACCGCGAAGAGCGAGCGCCCGTAGGCCTCCGCGTCGCGCGGCAGCGAGCGCGCCACCACCGACTCCCGTGGCGTCCCGGTCGAGCCCTCGAGGCGCACCACGCCCACCCCCCGAGCGCCCTCCCTCAGCGCGGCCTCTATCGCCGCCTCGACCGCCCCGGCGGCGACCCTGCGCAGCGTCGCCCTCGGGGCGTAGTGCCGGCGCACCATCCCAGGAGAAGGGAGCGCCTCGCCGGTCTCCTCGACGGGCGCGTCGAGCACCACCAGCGCAGGGATGGCGAGGCGCAGGAGGTCGTGGGCGAGCGATCCGTGCCGCAGCAGCCGCGGCGGATCGCGGGTGACGTCGACCACCGTCGACTCGATGCCATAGGGCGTCGGGCCGCCGTCGAGGATCAGGTCGACGCGGCCGTCGAGGCCCTTGAGGACGTGCGCCGCGGTGGTGGGCGAGAGCTGCTGGTAGCGGTTGGCGCTCGGCGCGGCGACGGCGAAATCCACCGCGGCGAGGAGCGCCCTGGCCACCGGGTGCGAGGGGACGCGCACCGCCACGGTGGGGCCTCCGCCGGTCGCGGCGTCGCACACCCCGACGCCCGATCGGGGGAGCACCAGGGAGAGGGGACCGGGCCAGAAGCGCGCGGCGAGGAGCTCGGCCACCGCAGGCCACGAGGAGGCCAGGGGATAGGCCTGTTCGAGGGTCGCGACGTGGGCGATGAGCGGGTTGAAGGACGGTCGGCCCTTGGCGGCGAAGACCCCTCGCACGGCCTCGTCGGAGTCGGCCCGGGCGCCGAGGCCGTAGACGGTCTCCGTGGGGAAGGCCACCAGGCCGCCGGCGCGCAGCACCTCCGCGGCGCGGGCGATGGCCGCGGGGTCAGGGCGCTGGGGGTCGACCGCGATGACCTCGGTCCGCATGGGCGATCGGGTATAACGGTTCGCGATGCGACACGCACTCCTGACCGAGCAGTGGTTTCCGGCCATCGGCGGATCGATCCAGCTCTTCGACGCCATCTACGGGCAGCACATGCCGCCGGGCGACGCGGTGCACATCATCGCGGGAGGTCCGCCGGGCAGCGCCTCTCACGACAAGAGCTACCCCCGGCCGGTGACGCGCTTCGACGACACGCGCTACCCCTGGATGAAGCCCGAGTCGGCGCTGGAGTACGCCCGCATGCTGGCCGCCACGCTGCAGGTCTGCCGGCGCGAGCGCGTCGAGGTGCTGCACGCCGCGAGGGTGATCCCCGAGGGCCTGGTGGCGATGGCCGTGGGGCGGGCGCTGTCCATTCCCTACACGGTCTGGGTGCACGGCGAGGAGGTCTCGCTCTTCCTGCGCTACCCCGTGAAGAAGCGGCTGATGCCGCAGGTGTTCGCCCGCGCCAGGGCGGTCTTCGCCAACTCCACCTTCACCCAGGGGAGGGCGCTGCTCGCGGGCGCCCCGGCGGAGAAGCTCCACGTGATCAACCCCGCGGTGGACGCCGAGGCCTTCGCGGGGCCCTTCGACACCGCCGACCTGGTCGAGCGCTTCGGGCTCGCGGGCAAGACCGTGCTGCTCACCGTCGGCAGGCTCACCCGGCGCAAGGGGCACGACACGGTGCTCTCCGCCCTGGCGCGCCTCCGCCCTCTCGGGCTCTTACAAGACCTCGTATGGCTGGTGCTCTCCGACGGAGAGCTGGAGGACGAGCTCAAGAAGTCCTGCTCGGCCCTCGGGCTCGACGACGTGGTGCGCTGGGTGGGGCCCGTCTCGCGCGACGCGCTGCCGCGCTACTACGCCGCGGCGGACGTGTTCGTGCACCCCAACCGCACCCTCGACGACGACGACGTCGAGGGCTTCGGGATGGTGTTCCTCGAGGCGAGCGCGGCGGGGCTGGCGGTGATCGGCGGGCGCTCCGGGGGCGTGGTCGACGCGGTCGAGGACGGAGGCTCCGGGATGCTCGTCGACGGCGGCTCCCTCGACGAGGTGACCGACGCCATCGCCGCGCTGGTGCGCGACCCGGTGCGCCGTGCGTCGATGGGGCGGCGCGGCCCGGCCTGGGCGAGGCGCTTCCAGTGGGACGAGCAGGCGGCGAAGGTGCGCTCGCTCGCAGCGGGCGATGGCGAAGTAGACACCGCGGCGACCACCGGCTGACGGCGCCAGTCGCCGCGCACGCCCGCGCGGCAACGGGTGCGTAGGTGGCTTCGCGGGGTGTCACTCCGACGCGGCGCGGCATGGGCGAAGTTGACGAGGGTCGGGGGGAGGTGTGAGAAGCGCGCGACCCCCGACGGCGCGAGCCGTGCAAAACCTCGTGCCGCCCGCGCGGCCGATCGAACGGCCGACGCGGGGTTTTGGCGAACCGAACGGAGACTCCGATGACATCCAAGCCGAAGAAGACCACGCAGCTCAAGCGGATGGTGCAGCGCCAGGAGATGGCCTTCCTGATGGAAGCCCACAACGGACTGAGCGCGAAGGTGGCCGAGGAGGCCGGGTTCGAGGGCATCTGGGGCAGCGGGCTCAGCATCTCCGCGGCCCTCGGCGTGCGCGACCACAACGAGGCCAGCTGGACGCAGGTGCTCGAGGTCGCGGAGTTCATGAGCGACGCCACCACGGTGCCGATCCTCCTCGACGGCGACACGGGCTACGGCGACTTCAACACGATGCAGCGCGTCGTGCGCAAGCTCGAGCAGCGCGGCGTCGCGGGCGTGTGCATCGAAGACAAGATCTTCCCCAAGACCAACAGCTTCATCCGCGGCGCGGCGCAGCCCCTGGCGGGCATCGACGAGTTCGCGGGCAAGATCAAGGCGGGCAAGGACGCCCAGGTCGACGACGACTTCGTGATCGTCGCCCGCGTCGAGGCCTTCATCGCGGGCTGGGGCATCGAGGAGGCGATGAAGCGCGCCGAGGCCTACCGCCTCGCCGGGGCCGACGCGATCCTCATGCACAGCGCGCTGCGCTCTCCCGTGGAGATCCTCGCCTTCCTCAAGGAGTGGGGCAACCGGCTGCCGGTGGTGATCGTCCCGACCAAGTACTACCAGACCCCGACGGAGGTCTTCCGCGACGCGGGCGTCTCCGTGGTCATCTGGGCCAACCACCTGATGCGCTCCTCGCTCGCGGCGATGCAGGCGACGGCGAAGACCATCTACACCGAGCAGACCCTGCTCAGCGTCGAGGAGAAGGTCGCCCCGCTGGCGGACGTGTTCCGCCTCCAGGGCGAGAACGAGCTGGAGCAGGCGGAGAAGCGCTACCTGCCCGAAGCACGGGCGCTCGGTGAAGGCGGTCATCCTCGCGGCCTCGCAGGGCGCCGAGCTCGGCGAGCTCACCCGCGACCGGCCGAAGGCGATGGTCAGCCTGGCGGGCAAGCCCCTGCTCGCGCACATCCTGGAGACCTACCGCTCGGTCAACGTGAAGGAACTCTCCGTCGTGCGCGGCTACAAGAAGGAGACGGTCAACCTCCCCAACGTGAAGTACTTCGACAACGACCAGTTCGCGACGACGCAGGAGGTGAGCTCGCTCGCCGCCGCGGCCGAGGCGCTGGAGGGCGACGTCATCGTCTCCTACGGCGACGTGCTGCTGAAGAAGTACATCCTCCAGGAGCTCATCGACACCGACGACGACATCGTCATCATGGTCGACTCCAACCACGCCGAGAGCCGCAACCGCGGGCGCAACGCCGACTTCGTCAGCAACTCCGAGCCCAACTCCCGGCGCGCGTACCAGAACGTCGTCACCCTCAAGGGCTTCCGCCCCGAGCGCGAAGACGCGGTGCACGGCGAGTGGATGGGCATCGTGAAGCTCTCCCCCGCGGGCACGAAGCTGGTGCGCGAGAAGCTCAAGGCCCTCGCCGCGGAGCCCGCCCGGCTGGCCACCATGAAGCTGCCCGACCTGCTCCAGCTTCTCGTCGCCGACGGGGCGAAGGTGCGGGTCATCTACACCACCGGCCACTGGCTCGACGTCGACAGCGTCGAGGACGTGGTCGTCGGCGCGGCCTTCTGAGAGACGGAGCCCAGCGATGATCCCGGCGTCGAGCTTTATCGATTCATGTAAGAAGCACGGCCTCACGCTCTGGACGGGCGTGCCCTGCTCCTACCTGAAGCCCTTCATCAACTACGTCATCGACGCGCCCGACCTGCGGTACGTCGGGGCGACCAACGAGGGCGACGCCGTGGGCATCGCCGCGGGCGCCGACCTGGGCGGACAGCCCTCGGTGGTGATGTTCCAGAACTCGGGCTTCGGCAACACCGTCAACCCGCTCACCTCGCTCAACATGATCTTCAAGGTGCCCACCCTGGTGATCACCACGCTGCGGGGAGAGCCGGGCGGCGCGCACGACGAGCCGCAGCACGAGCTCATGGGACAGATCACCGGCGGGCTCTTCGACCTGATGCAGATCCCGTGGGAGTACTTCCCCACGGAGGTCTCGGAGGTCGACGCGGTCATGGCGCGCGCGGTCGCCCACATGGACGAGAAGCGCACGCCCTTCGGGCTCATCATGCGCAAGGACTCCGTCGCGGACTACAAGCTCCAGACGAAGGCCGCGCCGAAGCCCGTGACCGAAGGCACCGTCGGCTCGTGGGGCCCGCAGGCCTCGTACCCGACGCGCCGCGAGGTGCTGGCGATGATCCAGGCGAAGGTGAGGCCCACCGACGCCCTGGTGGCCACCACGGGCTTCACCGGGCGCGCGCTCTACGCCCTCGATGACCGCCCCAGCCAGCTCTACATGGTCGGCTCCATGGGCTGCGCCAGCTCCTTCGGGCTCGGCCTCGCCATCGCCCAGCCGCAGCGCCGGGTGGTGGTGCTCGACGGCGACGGCGCGGCGCTGATGCGCCTCGGGGCGCTCGCCACCCTCGGCTACGAGCGGCCCGACAATCTCATCCACGTGCTCCTCGACAACGAGGTGCACGACTCCACGGGGGGCCAGTCCACGGTGTCGCACTCCGTCGACCTCGCTGGCGTGGCGCTGGCGTGCGGCTACCCCACGGTGGTGCGCGCCCACTCGCTGGCCGAGGCCGAGGCGGCCTTCGTCAACGCGAAGGGGCTGACCTTCATCCACGTGAAGACGGCGCCCGGGGAGAAGGGCGACCTGCCTCGCCCGAAGGAGACCCCGGTGCAGGTCATCGACCGGATGCGCGGATGGCTGAAGGAGACCAAGGGATGAGCACCACCGAGCGAAGGATGCGGCTGCTCAACCCGGGCCCGGTGACGCTCACCGAGCGGGTGCGGGCGTCGCTGCAGCGGCCAGACCTCTGCCATCGCGAGCCGGAGTTCTACGCGCTGGCGATGGAGGTGCGCGGCCGCATCGAGCGCATCTACGAGGGCTGCGCGGGGCGCTACGTGGCGATCCTGCTGACGGGCTCTGGCACGTCGGCGGTGGAGGCCATGGTCGGGTCGCTGGTGCCCAAGGACGGCCACGCGCTGGTGGTCGCCAACGGCGTCTACGGCGACCGGATGGCGGCGATGCTCACCGCGCAGGGCAAGCGCTTCACCACCGTGGGCGCCGAGTGGGTCGCCCCGATGGACCTCGCGGGCGTCGAGCGGGCGCTCTCCGCGGACGCGAGCATCACCCACGTGCTGGCGGTGCAGCACGAGACGACCACCGGGCGGGACAACGACGTCGCCGCGCTCGGGGCGCTCTGCAAGCGCTTCAAGAAGCCGATGCTGCTCGACGGCGTCAGCAGCTTCGCGGGCGAGCCCATCGACTTCGAGGGGTGGAACCTCGAGGCCGTCGCGGCCACGGCCAACAAGTGCGTCCACGGCGTGCCCGGGATCTCCTTCGTGCTGGCGCGCGAGGGGGTCTTCGCGGAGCGCTCCTCGGGCGCCACCTCGGTGTACCTGGACCTCTGGCGGCACTGGAAGGAGCAGCGCACCGGCGCCTCTCCCTTCACGCAGTCGGTGCACTGCATGTACGCGCTTCAGGAGGCGCTGAAGGAGCTCGAGGACGAAGGCGGCTGGCGTGCCCGGCACGCGACCTACGCCCGGCGGGCGAGCGCGGTGCGCGAGGTGCTCACCGAGCTCGGGGTGACGTACTTCCTGGCCGACGGGGCGACGGCGAGCTCGTCGATCCTGACGGCCTTCGCGGTGCCGTCGTGGACGACCTACGACGCGCTCCACGACGGGCTGAAGGAGCGCGGGTTCATCATCTACGCGGGGCAGGGGCCCTACCTCGGGAAGATGTTCCGCATCGCGGTGATGGGCGCGCTCGGAGAGACGGACATGACCGAGCTGCTCGACGGGCTGCGAGCGCTGCTCAAGCGTCCGGGCTAAGACACCGGGGCAGAGGAGGTTAGAACCCGATGGCCGATGGAGGGAGTCCCAGCATCCGGATGGAGTCTGCGAAGAGGCTGCTCGAACTGACCGTGAACCCTGCGGACCGCCTCTGGCGCTACCCCATCGGTCACGCGATCGTGAAGGCCGCGCTCCGCACCCCGCTGACGCCCAACCACGTCACCATCGGGCACACCCTCCTCGGCATCAGCGCCGGCGCGCTCATCAGCACCGGCCGCCCCTCGATGCTCGTCGTCGCGGGGCTGATGTTCGAGGTCCGCTCCATCCTCGACTGCTTCGACGGGGTGCTCGCCCGCGCCCGCGGCACCGCCTCCCCCTACGGCCGAGCGATGGACCAGGCTGGCGACTTCCTCGGCTTCGCGGCCTTCGTCCTTGGCTCCTGGGTGGCCTTCACCCGCACCATGGGCTTCCCCCGGGCGATGGCCCTCTCGCTCGTCACCGCGGCCCTCTGCGCGCTCTGCACCTTCTGCTGGGACCTCTACAAGCGGCGCTTCACGTCCATCCTGCTGGAGGGGCGCGACGAGGTCGACGACGAGTACGTCAAGGTCCAGCTCGAGGCGCAGCGCACCCGAGGGGCCGCGATCCGCTTCTCGGCGTGGTTCGCCGACCTGCAGATCCGGCTGCTCAACCGCTCGGCGCTCCCCGCGCTGCGCGCCCGCGTCGCCTCTGGCACCGTGAAGGTCGCGGAGGGCACCTCGCACCCCGCGGCCGACCGGCTGCGCGCGATGGCCGCGCAGGGCGACCCGAGGCTGCGCTCGACGCTGCTCAAGGTGGGCTTCTCGGGCGGCGACACGGGCATCCTGATCCTCACCTTGGCGACCCTCCTTACGAGGCCCCTGGAGGGATTTCTCGCCGCGAGCGCGTATTGTGTGGTGATCCTCGCGACGACAGTGACCGCGAGCAACCGACTGCTGCGCGCGCAACCCATGACCGCCTCTCCCCACTGAGCTCAATCCCGATGATCGACAAGGCCGTGATTCTCGCTGCAGGCCAGGGCAACCGCATCGCCAGGGCCTCGCAGACCCCCAAGCCCTTCCTCTCGCTGGACGGCACCCCCGACGGTCCGTGCTTCATTGACTGGCACATCGAACAGCTCGCCGCGATCGGCGTGCGCGAGATCTTCCTCGTCGGCAACCAGGTCACCAGCAAGCGCCCCTTCAAGGGTCCGCGCGGGTGTCGGGTCCACTGGATCCTCAACCCCACCGAAGACCTCACCACCTCCGGCAGCGGCCACTCGTTCTGGTTCGCGCTCCACAGCGAGCACGAGATCCTCGACGGCCACGCGCGCGTGGTGATGATGGACGCCGACATCCTCTACGAGGCCGGGGTGCTGCACGCCCTCGGGGCGCCCTCCCGCGACGGCCGCTCGCGCACGCTGGTGTGCGGCGACTACAAGGAGTCCAACGAGGAGGTGATGGTGTTCGGCAAGGACAACCGCGCGCTCACCCACGGCAAGGGCCTGCTCGACACCTCCGCGGGCAAGTCGCTGCTCCCGGGCATGAGCTGCTACGGCGAGGCCACCGGCATGGTGCTCTGGGAGCCGGGCGACCACGGCCTCGTGCGCGCCGCCACCGACTGGTGCATCAAGTACTCGACGGCCAAGGCCCGCTCGGAGCACGAGGACATCACCCAGCGCATGATGCTGGCCGACCGGGTGAGCCCGTCGGTGTTCCACGAGCTGATGTTCATGGAGTGCGACTCGCCCGAGGAGTACGCCGTCCTCACCGGGGATTTCTTCCCCAAGCTGCGCGCCAACCAGAACTGACCGCCGCGTCGGTCGGGCGCTACGGAGTCCCCACCGCCGATGACCCCAGCGCAACGCGTCTCCCACGAGCTGGAGCGGGCCCTCGGCCCGTCGCGCGTCCTCACCGACCCGGACCTCTGCGCCGCCTACGCCCGCGACGAGAGCGAGGCCCCGTCGGTGGTGCCTCCCTGCGTGGTGCTCGCGGAGACCGCCGCGGACGTGGCCGCGACGCTGCGGGCCTGCAACGAGCGCGGCGTCCCGGTGGTACCTCGAGGGGCGGGCACCGGGCGCACCGGCGGGGCGACGGTGACGGTGCCGAGCGTCGTGCTCGACACCTCGCGGCTCGATGGACTGAAGGACATCGACCGGGCCAACGGCGTCGCGGTGGTAGGCGCCGGGATGCGCACCGGCGCCCTGCACGCCGCGGTGGAGCGCGAGGGATTGTTCTACCCGCCCGATCCGCAGAGCGCGGAGTGGTGCTGCCTCGGGGGCAACGTCGCGGAGAACGCGGGCGGGCCGCGCGCGGTGAAGTACGGCGTGACGCGCGACTGGGTGCTGGGCCTGGAGTGCGCCCACATGGACGGTGCGCTGGTGCAGCACGGCCGGCGCACCGCCAAGGGGGTGACAGGATATGACACCGTCGGGCTGCTGGTGGGGAGCGAGGGGACGCTCGGGGTGTTCACCGAGGTGACGGTGCGGCTCACGGCGCTGCCCACGGCGGTGCGGGGGGTGCTGGCGGTCTTCGCCGACGCGGTGGCGGCCGGGCGCGCGGTGGCGGCGCTGCTGGCGACCGGGGCGAGGCCGCGGTGCATCGAGCTGCTCGACGCGATCTGCTGCGACGTGATGCGGGCGGATGATCCGAGCGTGCTGCCGGAGGGGGCGGGCGCGGCGCTGGTGATCGAGCTCGACGGCTTCGACGAGGAGGCGGTCGCGCGCGAGGCGGCGAGGGCGGGGGAGTGCTGCGTGGCGGCCGGGGCGGTGAGCGCGCACGAGGCGGTCGACCCGGCGGAGCGGGCGGCGCTCTGGGCGGTGCGGAGGGTGATGTCGCGGGCGCTGCGAAAGCGGGCGGCGCACAAGCTCTCGGAGGACGTGGTGGTGCCGAGGGCGCAGGTGGCCGAGCTCATCGCGAGGGTGCAGGTGATCGCCGCGCAGGAGCGGGTGGTGATGCCCACCTACGGCCACGCGGGCGACGGCAACCTGCACGTCAACCTGCTCTGGGACCGCGACGACGAGCGGCCTCGGGTGCATCGCGCCATCGAGCGGCTCATCGAGGCCACGCTCGACCTGCGGGGGACCCTCTCCGGCGAGCATGGCATCGGGGTGCTGAAGGCGCCGTACCTGGCCTGGGAGCAGGGGCCGGAGCTCATCGCATTACAACGGCGGGTAAAGCTGGCCTTCGATCCGAAGGGGCTGCTCAACCCGGGCAAGATCTTCAGCGACACGACCTCGCACCGCGGCTGCTGAGCGGGTGTCCGGGCGCGCTCGACGATCCTCCGCCGCAGCGGGTACGATGGACCACCATGCCGCAGCAACCCATCGCTCACCGCCCGCCGCGCCCGAAGTCTCCCGCAGGCGATCCCTTCTACCGACGACCGGCCAGCACGGGCGGCGCGGCGCCGGAGCAGTCGCACGACCACTCGCACGATCACTCGCACGACCACGCGCACGACCACGCGCACGATCACTCGCACGACCACGCGCACGAGGCGACCGAGGGGCAGTCCGGGCATCACCACGAGCACCACCGGGAGGAGGTTCCGCACCACCACCACGGCGAAGTGCACCACCATCACGACGACGGCGACGCCCCCCACGAGCACTCGGCCGGAGAGCGCTCGGGCGGTCGACGCGACCTCGCGTTCTCCGATGAGAAGCGGCTCATCGACACCATCGTGGAGCTGGTGGCCGAGCGGGTGGACGAGATCGTCCAGCGGCGCGTCGAGGAGATCGTTGCGAAGCACCTCGGGCAGTCCCACAGCGGATCCTCGCAGCGAGGACCCGGGGGCAGCGGCGGCAGCCGGAGGTGAGCCCGCGGCGGAGGCGGATCAGCGGCGGCGGGGACGGGGGATGGTGACCACCCTCGGGGCGTTGGGATCGGGCCGGAAGGGCTCGACCCCGGGCGGGGCGACGTAGGCTCCGCCGCAGGGCGCACAGGTGGCGATGCAGGCCCGGAAGCGCTGGACGCAGGCGGTCTCGCAGCGCTCGAACTCGATCGGGGGGCGGAGCCTGAGCGTGGTCTCGCAGGTGGTCCGGCAGGCCGACGCGGGCGTGCCGCACTGCTCCCTCATGCAGGTCTGGCACTCCCGGCTCTGCGCGGAACGCTGGGCGCTCGGGGCACTCGGGGCGCGGGAGACGGGGTCCCGGGCGCTCACCGGAGCGCCGAGGCAGAGGGCGCCGAGGGCGAGGGAAGTGACGGCGGTGGTGCGAAGGGACATCGGGCGCCTCCAGCGATCGATCCGATGAGGGGGGAGAGAGGTACCGGGATCGACGCCGGAGGCTACCACCGAAGCGCGGCGGGGAAAGAGCCGGGGACCTTACTCCTCCAGGCTCTCCAGGGCCTTCTCGATGATGCGCTCGCTCTCGCGGTCGGCGAAGCCGAGGGCGGTGGCCAGCTCGCCGAGGGCCTCCTCCTCGATGTCCGAGAGGTCGTCGTCGGCGGCCGCGACGACGGTCGCGATCTCCAGCGCCTGACGCCGCATGGGGCCCTGGCCGATGGCCCCGACGGCCTCCTCGAGGAAGGCCTCCTCGTCCTCTTCGATGGCCTCGTCCCAGGCGGCGATGGTGCTGTCCAGCTCGTCCTCGTCGACGTCCTCGCCGAGCAGCTCGGCGAAGGTGTCCACGATGGCGTCGTACTCGTCGTCGTTCATCTCCTCCTCGTCGTCCGAGGTGGCCACCCAGTACGCGACGGCCATCACGGCCTGGATGCGGGCGAGCGAGTCCTGCTCGTCGCGGCCCGACGGGGCGGAGCGGCTGTTGAAGCTCTTGCGCCCCTTCTCCCACGCCGACGAGGCCTCGGGCTGGGCCATCACGGACTGCAGCACGCGGCTCTTGGGAGAGAGCGCGACGGAGGGCTTCGACGGCCCTGCGCCCCCGCGGCGCTCGGGGGCCGGAGCGACCTCGGGCTTCGATCCGAACAGACGGCGCTTCGGGGCCTCGACGGCGGACGGCGCCGCGGGCCTCGCAGGGGTCTGGGCGACGGGCGGAGCCGCGGCGGGCGCGGCGACCGGAGCCACGGCGGCCACCGGGGAGGGCGCAGGAGCGGGAGGCGGAGGGGCCTGCACGGCGGGGGGCGTATGCGCCGGGGGCGTGCGCGCCGGGTGGGAGGCAGCCGAGGGCGGATCCTGGGGGTTGGCCGGATCGACGTTCCAGTGGTTGCAGTAGCCGCAGCGCAGGTTGAGGCGGTGGATGATCGCGCCGCAGTTGGCGCACTTGTAGAGCGGGGTCGACATGGTTGCCGCGAAGATACCCTTCACCCCTCGACCGATGGAACGCCCTTCCCGCGACCCGCCTCCAGAATGCTCCTCGCCCTCCGCGCCGCGGCGCCGAGCGTCAGCACGCAGGGCTCGCAGCCTCGGTCGCAGCAGGGGGGCCACTCGCTCTCGGGCTCGGACAGCCAGGCCTGCACCGAGCCCGAGTGCACCAGGTCGAGCTTGAGCTCACGGCAGGCCTCCTCCGCGGCGGCGACGATCTCGGCGTGGTCGTAGGGCGGCACGACGGGGCACTTCACCGCTCCGGCGTCGTCCACGCAACCCTCTATCGGCAGCGCGCGTTGATGCAGAGGGCCGGCGAGGCGCAGTCGGCGCTGCGAGCGCACTCGGGGCGAAGCTCCAGGGGGTTGGTGCAGAGCCGGTCGCTGCCGCAGGTGTCGAAGGCCACGTCGACCCGAAGGCACTCCGCGGCGGTGCCTCCCGGGCAGGCGGCGCGGCATGATCCGCGGTGGCAGACGCTCCCGGTGGCGCAGTCCGAGTCGCGCACGCAGAAGGTGCGAGGCGCGGTGTCCACCCGGCAGAAGCCCAGCACGCAGACCTCCGCTGTCCCGCAAGCGCGCGTGGCGTCGCAGCCCGCCACGCAGCGGCCTTCGGCGCAGGCCGATCCCGCCGCGCAGTCGGCGGCGCGGGAGCACTGGCTCCCTGGCTGCGAAGGCTGATCGCAGTACCCGCCCACGCAGGCCTGCGTCGAGGGGCACGCCGTCAGGGCGCCGCAGGCTGAGAGGCATCGGCCGTCGACGCAGTCCCGCCCCGCGCCGCAGTCGCTGGCGAACTGGCACACCGCTGCGCCGCCCAGGCAGCGGCCCGCGAGGCAGCGCTCTCCGCTGGCGCAGCCCGAGTCCGCGCTGCACTGCGACGGCGTCACGCAGGAGCCCGAGCGCAGGTCGCAGACGAGCCCCGCCCCAGCGAGGGCGCAGTCCCGATCGAGCCGACACCCGGCGCTCACGCCCGCGTCGATCGCCGCAACCGTGGCGTCCGAGCCCGGCACCACTGCCTCGCCGCCATCGGCGCTCGCGTCGCCCTCCTCACGAGAGCCATCGCGGCGGCCGTCGCGATCCTCGCAGTCCTCGCGGTCCTCGCGATCTCCGTGGGGCCTCGAATCGCGGTGGTCGCTGTGGGACGAGCGGTCCTGGCAGCCCTCGCGCTCATGGTGGTGGCAGCCCGTCACGGCGAGCGCGCTCAGCAAGACGATTGATCGCATCATCGGTTTCCTCGGCTCTCTTCTGCGGTTTGAGGGTGCCGGGGGCAGCCTCGCGCATCCCCCATTGGCCCTGGCGGAGGGAGGGCCTTCATCCGGTGATGACGAATCTCACCCTCGAATCAATCGGCGAGGCTCGATGAAGGTTCTCGTCCCCGGCGGCGACGCATGGCAGGAGAAGCCACCCGATGCGCCGGTCGCCCATGCTTTCACTCGTCGCTGCGCTGCCGCTCCTGCTGGGGGCTCGCGCCGCGTGGGCCCAGACCGCGCCGACCGCCGTCTGCGCTCCGACCGTCGAGCTCGGCGAGGGCATTCCCCCCCGCATGGCGCAGCGCCTGCGCCGTGCGCTCGACCTCGCCGCAGCGAGCCTTCCCCCCGCCTCGCCCTGCGCTCCCTCCCGCGCTCGCCTCGACTGGAGCGACCACGAGCTCACGGTGCACATCTCCCTCGACGACGGTCGCATCGCGGTGCGCACCCTGGAGTCGCTCGAAGACGTCCTGCCGACGCTGCTCTCGGTGCTCGCCGTCCCTGCGCCCGATCCCGAGGCGCCTCCGGCGGTCGTCCCCGCGACCGTCGCGCCCGCTCCTCCCCTCGTCGCCGTCGCTCCGCCATCGATCGCTCCCCCCGTCGCTCTTGCGCCACAGCGAGCCCCGTCGGGCTGGTCGCTGCTGCTTTCCGCAACGGGGGGACTGGGGTTTCAGTACGAAGACGAGGCCCTCCTCCGAGCCAGCGTGGAGGCCGGCGTCGCGACGCCTCGCCTCGCGATCAGCGCTCGCGCCTCGGTGGCCGTGAGCCTCGACGACGACCACCATCCTGCTCTCCCCAACGCGATCCAGCCCCGCCCGGAGCGCGACCGCATCGAGTCCAGCGCGGTGCTCTCGGCTCGCGCCCGGCTCGGGTCCGGCCGGCTGCGCGGCGAGTTCGGCGGCTTCGGCGGCGTCTCCCACGCCGCCGCGGGCACGGACGTCGGGTGGTTCCCTCGCGTGGGCCTCGAGGCCTCCTTCGGATGGCAGCTCACGCGATCGCTCTCCACCTTCGTCCGCACCGAAGGCTACCTCGACCTCGGCAGCGGGATCGGTCCGGGCGCGGCCCTCTCCCTCGGCCTCGCCTGGGAGCCGCGGCGATGAGCACCCGCGTGCTGCGACCCCTGCTGACGCTCGTTCCGGAGGACGACAGCGTGCTGCTCCAGCGCGTGGCGACCGGTGACGTCAACGCGCTCGGCGTGGCCTTCGACCGCTTCCACCGCGACGTCTATGGGGTGCTCGCCCGCCTCCGAGGCACGCGCGTCGACCTCGACGACCTCGTGCAGACCACCTTCCTCGCGCTCCCCCGCGCGGCCCACAACTACGACCCGCTGGCCTCGGCGCGCTCGTTCGTCATCGGCGTCGCGCTCCAGATCGCCCGTCGGGAGCGCCGCAACCTGGTGCGTCGTTGGAAGCTCTGGCAGGCGCGCTCCCACGAGCTCGATGCTCCAGAGGGCGACGTCGACCCCGAGCGGCGGGCGGGCGACCGCGAGGACTTCTCCGCCCTGGAGTCGGCCCTCGGCGGCTTGTCGCACGCCCAGCGCGAGGTGATCATCCTCCACGAGGTGCAAGGGATGAAGGGCGAGGAGATCGCCCAGGCGCTGGGGGTCCCGGTGAACACGGTCTGGACCCGGCTGCACCACGCCCGCAACGCCCTCCGTGCGGCGCTCGATGCGCGGGGTGGGCGATGAGCTCCGTGGTGACCAGCGGGTGCGCCCGCATCGAGGAGGTCGAGGCCGCGATCGACGAGCGGCTCGACGCGGCGCAGGCGGCGGAGGCGCTGGCCCACGCTCGGGGCTGCGCGGCGTGCGGGGCGATGGAGCGCTCGCTGCGGTCGCTGCGGGAGACGGCGCGCTCGCTCCCGGAGCCGGCGATCGACGCGGAGGCGATGCAGCGGGTGCGCGCGGAGGTGATCGCGGGCGCATCGCTCGGCGGCCACGGTCGCTCGACGGCGGTGCGGCGGGCGCTGGCGGTGGCCGCGGCGGTGACGCTGGTGCTGCTGGGCGCGGCGATGCTCCGAGCGCGGTCCGCCTCGCCACGACCGGCGGCGGAGGGCATCGACCTCGCGGGCGCCGGCACGCTGCGGCCCGAGCGCGCGGCGGTGTATCGCGTCGAGCGCGCGGGGTCCGACACGCGCATCGCGCTCACCGAGGGGACCATCCATCTCGCGGTGGAGCACCGCCGGCGCTCGGAGCGCTTCGTGGTGGCGCTCACCGACGCGGAGGTCGAGGTGCGAGGGACGCGCTTCGCCGTCGACGCCCACCAGGGACACCTGCGGAGGGTGAGGGTGACCGAGGGCCTGGTGGCGGTGCGCCGCGCCGGGCAGCCCGAGCGCCTCGTCGGGGCAGGATCGACCCTGGAGGTGACCGAGCCGGTGGCGGTCGCTCCGGCGGCGGCGACGCTCGACCCGGTGGAGCCTCCGGCGTCGACGCCCGCGGCCGGAGCGGCGACGACCGTGACGGCGGCGCCGCGCGTCGAGGCGTCACGGGCCCCGACGGACGCTGGGGCGACGGCGGCGTCGAGGGATTTCCGCGCGGGCGCGCTGGCCTATGTGCGGGGCCAGCCGGGGGAGGCGGCGAGGGCGCTGCGGAGGTTCCTGGCGGCGGCGACGGCGAGGGACCCGCGTCGCGAGGACGCGCGGTACGTGCTGGTGCTGGCGCTCGACGCGACGCACGACCCGGGCGCCGAACGCGCGGCGAGGGAGTACCTGGGCGAGTTTCCCAACGGGCTACGGCGCGCGGAGGTGACCGTGCGGCTGACCCGGCGGCTGGCCGCGAGGGGCGCCTGCGATGCGGCGGCGAGCGCGGCGCTGGGGATGCCCGAGCACGCCGAGGCGGGGCTGCGCACGCAGGTGGCGCAGGCGCTCTCCCGCTGCGCGGGCGCTCCCGGGGAGTGATCCGACCGCACCGATGGACACCCGCCATCGCCCCATGCGAGACCCCCCGGCATGGCCCTGGTACGACCGTTTCGCGCGCTTCGTCCGCCCCCTGGCCTCGCTGCCCGGGTGGCCTCTCCGCCCTACGACGTGATCAACACCCGCGAGGCCCGCGCGCTCGCCTCGGGCAACGTCGACTCCTTCCTCCGGGTGGCCCGCCCCGAGGTCGACCTCGCCCCTGGCGTCGATGAGCACGCCGACGAGGTCTACGCCCAGGGTGCGCGCAACCTCGCCGAGCTGCGCGACCGCGGGGTGCTGCTGCAGGACGCCTCCCCGCGCCTCTACGTCTACGCCCAGACCATGGGAACGCACCGCCAGGTGGGCCTCGTCGGCTGCGTCTCGGTCGACGAGTACGACCAGGACATCATTCGCAAGCACGAGAAGACCCGCGCGGACAAAGAGGACGACCGCACCCGCCACATCGATGTGCTCGATGCGCATGACGAGCCGGTGTTCCTGGCGTACCGGGCGCATCCGGCCATCGACGCGCTGGTCTCGGCCATCACCGCGCTCGCCCCCGACACCGACCTGACCACCGACGACGGCATCCGGCATACGGTGTGGGTCCCTACGGAGGAGCAGTCCGACGCGCTCTCGGCGCACTTCGTCGAGGTGCCCGCGCTCTACGTCGCCGACGGCCACCATCGAAGCGCCGCCTCGTCGCGCGTCCACGCGAAGCGCCTCGGAACCCCCGGCGAGCACGACCGCTTCCTCGCGGTGCTCTTCCCCGATGAGCAGCTTCAGATCCTGGCGTACCACCGGCTGGTACGCGACCGGCAGGGGCGCTCTCCCGAGGCGCTTCTCGCCGCGCTGGGAGCCGTCTGCGCCCTCGAGCCCGCCACGACGGCGTCGCCTCCGTCACCGAAGTCGATGGGCTTCTACGTGGGCGGCCGCTGGTACCTCGGCACCGTCCGCGAGGGCCTCTGGAACACCTCCGACCCGGTGGCATCGCTCGACGCCTCGCTCTGCCAGGACCTCGTCCTCGACCGCATCTTCGGCATCACCGACCCGCGTCGCGACGACCACGTCGACTTCGTGGGCGGCATCCGAGGGACCAACGAGCTGGAGCGCCGCGTGCGCGAGGAGGGCTGGTCGCTTGCGATCGCGATGTACCCGACGCGCATCGGCGAGCTGCTCGCGGTGAGCGACGCGGGGCTGCTGATGCCGCCGAAGAGCACGTGGTTCGAGCCCAAGCTGCGCAGCGGGCTCTTCGTTCACCTGATGGGGTGATAGCGTCGCCGCGATGTCCAGGCGAGCAGCGATCGTGGCCCTGTTTCTGGCGGGTTGCGGGGCGCGTACGGGCCTCCGCGATGAGCGCATCGACGCAGCTTCCGACGTCGTCGACGCGAGCGACATCGTGGACGCCTCCGACGCCTCCGACGCCTTCGACGCCCCCGACGTCTTCGACGTCTTCGACGTCTTCGACGCCTTCGACGCTCCCGACGTCTTCGACGCTCCCGATGTCCCCGATGTCCCCGACGCTCCCGACGCTCCCGACGCTCCCGACGCTCCCGATGCGTGCAGGCCGGTGCGGGACTTCTGCGGTCGCTTCGAGTTCTGCGCCAACGGGCTCGACGACGACTGCAACGGCCGCTCGGACGACGGGTGCAGGTGCGTCCCGGGCGCGGTGCAGCCCTGCTTCGACGGACCTCCCGGCCGCCGTGACGTAGGCGCCTGCCGCGACGGCACCCAGCGCTGCCTCGCCATCGGCCGATGGACCGAGTGCGAAGGCGGCATCTCCCCGCAGCCCGACATCTGCAACGGCCAGGACAACACCTGCACCGGCTGCCTCACCGACCTCGGCTGCCCCATCCTGTGCCCCGGACCGGGCGACCCTCGCGTCCCCGATGGCCACCCCTTCGGGGAGTACCCCTTGCGCGGCGCCCTCTTCTTCGGCGGCCGCGCCACCTCGTGGCGATGGACCATCCAGGGAGGTCCCTGCGATCAGCTCGTGGCGATGAGCAGCTTCACGCTCACCACCCCCAACCAGCGCGACGCGGTCTTCCGCCCTTCGCTCTCCGGCGACTACACGGTCACCCTGACGGTGACGGTCCCCGATGGCAGCACGCTGTCATGCACCTTCGTGGTCCACATCGCGGGCCCTGGTCTTCGCGTCGAGCTCTGCTGGGATCGCAGCAACGACGTCGACGTGGACCTCTACCTCCACCGCCCCGGCAGCCGCGCCCCGTGGTGGCCCGCCGTGGGCGCCGCGCAGCCCACGCAGGACGCCTGTAGCTGGGCCAATTGCGAGGCGGTGATCCGGGGCGAGACCGGCGGCTCCCCCACGCCGCGCGCCAACTGGGGCTATCTCCCGTCGCCGCTCAGCGAGTGCCAGGACGGCCCTCACGGCCCCGAGTGGCGGGCGCTGGGCTTCTGCGCCAACCCCCGGCTCGACATCGACAACAACCTCTCCAAGGCCCGCGGAACGCCCGAGAACATCAACATCGACCGCCCCCGCGACGGCGAGACCTTCCGGGTGATGGCGCACAACTTCACCGGGACGCTCACCCACCCGGTGGTGAACATCTACTGCGACGGTCGGCTCTACGGAACATACGGCGCCGCGCCCGACCTGGTGACCGGCTTCGCGGCGACGGGCGGCTTCGCTCGCGGCGCGATGTGGCGCGCGGTGGACGTCACGACGCGCGTCAACGCCGCGGGCGAGACGCGCTGCGAGCTCAACGAGGTGCACCCGCCGGGCGCCACCTCGGGCTACGACGTGACCATCGACAACGTCCGGTATTGAGGGGGAGGACGGAGCTGAAGCGCCGCTAGAGCGGTGGCCTGACGAGTGAGGGACGCCGCCGTCGGCCCCCTCCCCTCCCCCCCTCCCCCCCCCCGGGCCCCCGTGTGCGAACTGGCGGATCCACGGGCCTCATCGTCCCTCTCAGTCGACCCCCGGGCCCCCCCGCCAGGGGCCCAGCTGGTGAGGGGCCGACGGCGGCGTCCCTCACTCGTCAGGCCACCGCTCTACCGCGCGCCCTTCAGCGACGCGACGTACTGCGTGACCACGCCGTTGAGGAACTCCGCCAGACCGTTATGCTCGCCTCGCTTGCGGAGGACGGCGATGGACGCACCCTCCCAACACTGGCGCTTGCGGTCGTGGTCGTCCGCGCACAGGTCATCGAGGGCGTTCTTGGTGCTGTTCTTCACGCGCCCGGCATCGGTCGCCGTGCGTCCGGGGTTGAGCTCGTGTGACCTCTCGCGCGGGTCCACGCCAAGGCGGGTCCGCGCGGCCTTGAGCCGGTCACGCTCGTCGTCGTCGGAAGGGTCGAAGCCGGCCAGGAGCCACGCCTCCATCTCCGGGTGCGGCAACGCGAGCAGGGCGCGCATCGGTGTCGCCGCTCCGCTGTACGCTGCGTTCAGCGCGTCGACCGAGGTGCGATAGCTGCGACGGCGGTCCTGATCGCCGTCGGTGTCGCGCACCAGCAGGACGCCTGCGGGCCGATCGACTCCCTTGTGGGTCACCACCGCGATGACCTTCCGTATCTCCGCGCTCTCGATTCCCTCGACACCGCCCCGGCCATAGCCGTGCGGCGAGATGCCCAGCGCGCGGGCACGCTGCTTCACCCGGCTCCAGAGCAACGGCCGAGCATTCCCCGCCGGGTCGGGGTCTTCTCCACTCCAGCGACGAACGGCGTCGAGGGGCGCCGACACACGCTGCGCTTGCTTCGAATCCGGCTCGACCGCCACCCGGTCGGCGAGGCCGCAGGCGATGTCAGCGTCGCTCCTGTGCTCGCAGACGACCACCCAGCGCTGCGGGAGCTCAGCCATCGCTCTCCCCCGTCACCCACGCCTCCTCCTCCGCCGCGAGGAACTCCCCCGTCGTGAGCACCTCGAGCGCCTGCTTGATGCGCGGGTGTTCGCTCAGCGGGCGGGCCGCGCTGGTGCCGTCCCTCCGGAGCGCGAAGACGATCACCTCCTCGGGCTCGAACTCGTCGACGAGGTAGGGGGAGTGACTCGTGGCGATGATCTGGAGCTGCGGGTTGTCGGCGATGATCTGCCGCAGCATCCGGATGAGCTCGCGCTGGGCTCGCGGATGCAGCGCGCGCTCGATGTCGTCGAGGAGGATCACCCGCGGGCCGTCAGGTCCGGTAAGCGCCGCCGTCAGGATGCCGAGCGCGATCAGCGTCCCCTCGCTTACCTCCTTCGCTGTGATGTCCCTGGCGCCGACAAAGTCGAACCGCAGCTCAGCACCGTTCAGCTCCTCGTTCTCCTCAGTTCGCGGCTCGTTCGGCCCGTGGTAGGTCCAAGACTTTCGAGTGAAGGTCGACGACGCCACGTGGATGTCCTCCACCGATGGAACCACCTGTCGAAGCGCCGCGACGATCGCTCCAAAGACCTCCGGTCGAAATAGCTTCGTGACGGCGAGGACCCCGGCTAGACCCCCGCCCCACTCGTCGAGCGAACTCACCAGTCGACCGAACTCCACCGTGCTCGGAGACACGAGCTGCTCCCGTTCCAGTCGAAGCAGGGTGACCGCGCCCAGCACCGAGCGCCGGATATCGTTGAACTCCGCGTCGAGTTCCTGCACCCCGGACGACAGCGCGGTGCGACTTCCTTTGGCGCCCTTGTTCTTCCACGATCGGGTCTGGGAGTACTCGCCCGCGTCGTCTCGCGCGATCCCCAGCCACAATTGGGACTCGCTCGCGATCGGCCCGTCCACCTGCAGAACCATCTCGCTGGCGCCAAAGCGGAGTTTGCGTCGCTCGCTGGGGTCGCTCGCAAGGAACGCGATCTCGTTGGACGTAGCGGGCCCGACGATCCACTCGATCGCCTCCAGCACGCTCGTCTTCCCCACGCTGTTGGGTCCCACCAGCACCGTCAGCGGGCGCAGCGGAATCTCCGTCCGCGAGTGGCTCTTGAAGTTCTCCAGCACAACCTTCGTGATCGTCACGCTTCGCTCCTATCACGCCCCGTCGCTCACGCCCGCAGCACCCAGCGCTCGGCAGGGTGGCGGTATCGGTGCGGAGGATATCGCAGCACCATCAGGCGCTCGCCAACGGACGATCGACCCGCCCGCGAGCTCTCCGAGTGCTCCGCAGCGCACCTTTCGCCCGCCTGCGAGCTCTCCGAGTACTCCGCAGCCCATCTCTCACCCGCCCGCGAGCTCGCCAGATGCTCCCCGGCGCCTCTCGCACCCTCCTGCGAGCATCCCGGTTGCTCGCCGACGGATACTCGACCCTCCTGCGAGCATCCCGGTTGCTCCCCGGCGCCTCTCCCGCCCGTTGCGGAGCATCCCGGTTGCTCCCCGGCGCCTCTCGCGCCCGTCTGTGAGCATCCCAGTTGCTCCCCGGCACACCTCGCGCCCGCCGGGGAGCAACTGGGATGCTCCCCGGACGTACATCCACCCTCCGGGGAGCACCCGCGATGCTTGCATCCTCGTGCATTTCGTCCTCCCGACGCTCGCGCGCCCGGATCTACGATCGACGCTCAGGAGGGTCCATTCATGGCAAGACCGGTCACAACCACCAGGAAGAAGTCACCCGTTGCCCCCAAGCGTCGCGTCTCGTCGGTCATCGACGTCGAGCCCGACGCCCCCGAGGTCGAGGGCTCGGCGGACGCCGTCGAGCTCTTCCGCACCCGGGCGGACGCGCTGCGCCCCACCGACGTGCTGCGCTGCCACGCCGATCCGCACCTCGCCTATCACAACGCCGTGCTCGGTCGCTCGGCGCTCCTCGAAGCTCGCGCCGAGATCGACGCCACCGGCTTTCGCGTCGACTGGGCCCGCGTCCAGGGCGTCGAGTCGCTCGCGCAGGCGCTGGTCTACGCCGCCAGCCGCGTCCCGGCTGATCCGCGCATCACCGGCGAGGTGCGCGCGATGCTGCGCGAGGCGAGGCCGCTGCGCGAGCTGCTCCTCTCCAACGCCCACACGCTCTCGCTCATCGGCCGGTGCTCGCCCGCGGAGGTCGCCCGCATCGGGCGGGGCCGCGGCTTCGTCGACGCCGCCACCGACCTCGTCGACCTCGCCGTGCTCCACACCGACCGCGACCTCTTCGGCACCGGCAGCGCCGTCACCGCGGCGCAGGTCAAGCGCGCCAAGGCCCTGGGGGCCGAGCTCCTGAAGAAGATCCGCCCCGCGGGCGCCGGTCGCGCCAGCTCGCGCACGAGCGGGCAGCTGTTCGCGGTAGCCCTGCGCGACCGCCTGTGGACGCTGCTGGTGCAGACCAACGAGTACTTCGAGCGCATCGCCGGGGCGCGCTGGGGCCGCGACCTCGGGGCGCACGTCCCGCGGCTCCAGGCGCGCTACGTGGCGAAGAAGCGTGCGAAGAAGCCCGCCGAGAAGCCCGTCGCCCCGACGGGCTGAGGTCGCCCGCTCGCCCCGCTGGTATAACCCCCGTCGATGTCCACCAGCCCTGCTCGGGAAGCCGCCGTCCGCGCCTACCTCTCGGCCCTCGCGGAGTTCGAGTCCGCGCTCACGGTGCTAGGCCTCGGCGAGCGCGTCCTCTCCGACGGCCTCGCGCCCTTCGCCGATCTCGCCGCGCACCTCGCCACCGAGGCCTCGGCCGCGCCGTCGATCCCCAGCGCCGACGGCCTCTGGCGTCCTCGCGACCCGGCCACCCTCCAGGGCATCACGGACGTCTACGAGGTCCCCGGCCGCTTCGCCTTCCAGGGTGACGACGACGCCAACCTCCGCGCGCTCGCCGGCCGGGTGACCGCCGCCCGCGCCGAGCTCACCCGCCAGCTCACCCGCCTCGAACAGCTCGCCGCAGCGCCCGCCCGCGTCAGCGCCGCCGCCGAGTCGATGGAGCGCACCGAGCTCGAGAACAGCCGCGCCCAGGAGGCCGAGCTGCTGCGCCAGTTCGAGCCCGAGGCCGCGCAGCTACGCGACCTCTGCAAACGCCTGCTCGAGGCCGTCCGCGCCACGCGCCGCCCCGACCTCTCGCGCCTCGACACCGCCGACGCCCTCTACCAGGAGTACGTCGCCCGCGTGGGAGGGCTCTACGGCAAGGCCCTGCCGGTGCTGCGCGAGGCCATCGCGGCGCTCTCCCGGGTGGCGCGCTGCGAGGTCCCGCCGTCGTGGCCCGACGCGCTGCCCTTCGCCGCGCACCTGCCCGACGACCTCATCACCTCGCCGGTTCCGGAGAGCCTCGCGGTGCAGCAGCTACGGCAGGCGCTGGAGTCCCAGGCCCAGCAGGAGGCCGCGCTCCTGCGCGCCCAGGACGAGCTCGGGGTGCAGCTCCGTCGGGTCGACGGCGAGGTCGCGGCGATGGTGCAGCGCGAGGTCGAGCTGCTCACCGAGGTGGAGACCGCCAAGCTGGTGCTGCGCTGGTGCACCCGCCACGATTCGGTCGACCTGGCGCGCTCGGCGCTGGCGGCGATCCAGGCCGAGGGGCAGGCGCACACGCAGGCGATGGCCGCGGTGCAGGCCGAGGGCGAGCGGGCGCTCTCGCAGATCGCGGCCGTCCAGGCGGACGCGACGGAGTGGGCGCAGGCGGTACAGGTGAAGGACGCGGCGCTGACGAAGCACCGCGGCGACGAGCCGGCGCTCTTCGGCAAGGACGACTGGCGCAAGAAGCACCTGGAGCTCGAAGACGAGGTCAACGACCTGCGCGGGGAGCTTCAGCAGCGGCAGCAGCGCATCGTGGAGATGAACGCCGAGGTGGCCCGGCTGCGGGCCCGCGCGAGCGCCGAGCAGGCGACCATCACCACGCTCACCCAGCAACTCGAAGAGGGGCGGCGGCGCGAGGCCCAGAGCCTCAAGGAACTCCTCGACGTCGAGAAGGAGCTCGGCGCGTCGGTTCCGGCGCGTCGCCTGCCCACGATGCAGGCCGAGGAGCTCCTGGCGGCCGCGGTGGCCGCCCGCAACGAGCTGCGCGCCCGGGTCGAGCGCCTGACCACGGAGTCGCGCCGGGTGAAGGAGGACGCCGACCGCGCCGCGGTGCAGCTGAAGCAGCTGGCGGCCGAGCGAGCGCGCACCGAGTCGGGCCTGGCGGTGGCGCTGCGGCAGTCCGGGGCGGCGCACGAGGAGGCCCTCCGCTCGATGGCGGTGCGGCGTCAGGCGGCCTTCGAGAGCCACGCGGGCCAGGTGCTGGCGGGCCTGGAGGAGTCGCTTGCGCAGGTCGACCGCAACTTCATCGAGCCCGCGAGGAGGGCGATGCTGGTGCGCGCCGGGGTGATGACCGACGCGCCGGTGACGCTGCGGGCGAGGGGGGCCGAGCTGGAGGCCGCGCTGCCGGAGCTGCGTGGGCACTGGGCCTCGGTGGTCGACCCGGTGGTGGAGTCTCTGGCGGCGGTGGAGGGGGGCTTCCTGGCGACGATCGGTGGGAGGGTGCGCCCGGCCTGGCGCGACGGATCAGCGCATCCGTAGCTCGCCGCGTCCGCGGGCGGCGAGGGCGGCGAGGAAGGTGCGGTCCTGGTCGGGGCCGATGCCGACGACGTCGAGGCGCATGCGGGACGAGACCCCATCGGCGAGGCCGAGGAGGGCGCGGGCGATGCTCTCGCGGTCCGTGGGGCGGCCGTCGGAGAGCAGCACGATCTGCTCGGGCTGCATGGCGGCGGCGGCCTCCAGGGCGGCGACGGGCTCGGTCTCGTCGCGGGGCTGGAGCCCGCCGATCCAGCGGATGGCCTCGGAGAGCCCGTCGCGGTCCATGATCCGGGGGTTCTGCCAGAGGGTGGTGACGTTGGAGCTGAAGGCCACGATGTTGACCGCGACGTCGGCGGGGAGCGAGCCGAGCACCTTCACCAGCTCGGCGCGGGCCACGTCGAGCTTGGTGGGGGTGAGCCCCGGGGCGATGGAGAGGTCCACCGCGCGGGGGTCGGGCTCGCGCATGGAGTACGAGACGTCCACCACCAGCACGATCGAGCGCCCGCGAATCGGAACATTGTAGAACGCCGGCTCGGACCGCTCGGCCTCGCGCAGGGCGACCTGCACCGCGGCGGCCATGCGGAGGGCGTCGTCGCTCCCGGCGGGCGCCACGCGGAGCAGCTCATCGAGCGCGCCCATGGTCTGGGTGGAGAGCACCACGTTGCCGCCGGTGGAGACCGCCACCGAGGGGGCGTCGCCCTCCAGCGCGAGGCGCGCGTCGCCCATGGCGGTCACCTCGACCCGCAGCGCCCCGTCGGTCGGAACCCACACCGCCCGCCCCTCGGGGTTGGCCCCCTCGGTTCGCACTGCGAGGTCGCCGCCCTGGATGCGCAGCCGCCAGCGGTGCCCCGCCCGATCGGCCACGACGACCACGCCGCCGCCGACGCTCCAGCGGGCTGACCCTTCGCCTTGAGCGCGCACCCGAACGCCCGTCCGCCCACGCGCCGCGACGCCGGTGCGACTGGTCGTGGTGGTGGTGGTGGTGGTGGTGGTGGTGGTGGCGCCCGGCACTCCGACGAGCTCGATGGCCCCATCGACGATGACGAGCCCGCCCTCCACCATCGGCGCTCCGTCGAGGGTGATGGACCCTCCCGCGATGACGTTGTCGTCCTCGCCGACGGTGGTCATGCGCTCGATGGTCACCGATCCCACGCGCCCCATCTGGATGCTCACGCTGGCGCTACCCGAGGCGCCGGCCGTGGTGGTGCCGATCTCGGTGCCGCCGCTGGTACCGCTGGAGTGGTGCTTGTGCTGAGGTGGTGCTGGTGCTGGTGCTGGTGCTGGTGCTGCTGGCGAGCTCGCCGCCCCCCGAGGTGCTCACGGTCGCCGAGGGCGACGGTGCGTGAACCCCGGCGGTCACCCCCGCCTGTGAATCGATGGATCCACTGGAGGCGAGGGCCGAGGCGATTCCAGCGACTGCGCCCGCCGCGGCGACCACGCGACCGTCGACGCCGACCCTCGCCGAGGCGCCCTGAGGGGTCACCGAAGCGCGGGCGGAGAAGAGGGTTCCGCAGCCGGTGAGGGAGACGATGAGGGCGAGGGAAGCAGCGAGAGAAGGAGTGTTCATGGAGGGGACCTCGCGATGGCCTTGAGCAGCCACCGTGCCAGTCGCCCTCGTCGCTCAGACCGCCGCTCCGCCGCCTCCGGACGGCTCGCTCGGCGGTGGTGTCGGCGCCGTCCCGGTGCTGGGAGCTGCGGGCACGTTGCCGATGCGATCGAGGCGCTCTCGCAGCGCGGCCGCGGCGGCGGGCGTGATGCCTGGCAGGCTCACCGCGCGTCGGTAGCCGTCGACCACCGCGGCGGGCGGCAGCTGATCGATCTGCTGGAGCACCATGATCGCGGGGTGATCCTCTCGGGCGACCGCCCCCAGCACCCGATCGAAGACGGGCCCGAAGCTGGGGTAGGGCGCTCGGCGCATGGCCTCCCAGGTCTGGGCGAACTCGCGCGTGTACTCCGGGTGGGTGAGCAGCATCGCGACCTGCGCGTGACAGGCGAAGGGCAGCGGCGCCGCGCTGTGTCCGAGCAGGTCGACGCAGTAGGCGCGCAGCCCTCGCCGCACGACTACGGGGTCGAGGTCGACCGGCGCGTCTGGCGAGCCGAAGGCCTCCGCGGCGGCGCGGGCGACCGCCTCGGGCGTCTCGCGGATGAAGCGCTGGAAGGCCTCCGCGCGATCGGGTTGATCGGCGGTGGGCGCGAGGAGCGAGAGCGCGGCGATGTGCCCGACGGTGCAGTCGCGGCAGGCGTCGGTGGAGCAGCCCGCCGGGCCGAGGTCTGGCGCGCAGGTCTTGAGGCGCTCGAGCAGCGCGCTCCTCGGGCCCTCGCACGAGCGGTCGACCGCGAGGTTCATCTGGGTGCGCTGCGCGACCGGGGTCTGGCCCGAGCGGAGCGCCCTCGCGAAGACCTCCACGCAGGTCGGCGAGTACATGGAGCAGGTGGCGCCGCGGACGGTCCCGGCGGTGCAGTGCTCGTAGGCGAAGGTGCCCTCCGGGCGGGACTTCTCGACGAAGCGGTCGCGCGCATCGGCCGAGGCGCGCATGAAGTTCACTCGAAACTCCGCGCGGGGCCTGGGCTCGCGCCGGGCGCGCCAGGTCTCGTCGAGCTGCGAGGCGCAGGCGAGGCAGCCCGGGGTGGCGCATCGCGGGAGCGCGCTGGAGAACTCCACCGGCGACTCGCGACAGGGCGCCCACGGGTCGGCGGGCTTGCACGAGGCGGCGAGCCCCAGCCACAGGAGCCACTGGGCGAACGATGGGCGCATGGGAAGGCCTCCTCCCGATGGATCAGGGACGATGGATCAGTTGCCGCGACGCTGGCAGGCGCGCATTCCGCTGGTGAGCTCCGGGGGCACCGAGGGCTCGCCGAGGATGCTCTGACCGAAGCGCTCCCACCGCAAGCCGAAGCCCGCGCCCGGGAGGTTGGACCACCAGATGTGCATCGCCCGGCCCTTGATGTTGCGCATCGGGACGAAGCCCCAGTAGCGGGAGTCGTAGCTGTTGTCGCGGTTGTCGCCCATCACGAAGACCTGCCCTGGGGGCACGGTGCAGGGCGCTCGAACGCAGAACTCCGCCATGTTGGACTCGCGCTCGGCCGGGTCGCGCGAGAGCAGCGTGAGGTAGCTGTACTGCCCGTGGGTCTCGCGGAAGAGCCTTCGCGGCGGAACCTCCCCGTGCGTCACCCCTTCGCCGTCGTCGCCGCGCCACGGCCCCACCTCGCAGCGGGAGAGCGGCTGACCATTGACCTCGACGGAGCCGTCTTCGCGCACCCAGATGCGGTCGCCGGGGAGGCCCATCACCCGCTTGATGAAGTCCTTGGCCGGGTCTTGCGGGTAGACGAAGACCACCACCTCGCCGCGCGCCACGGTGGCCCCCTGGAAGAGCCTCCGCTGCGAGTACGGGACGAGCGGTCCGTAGATGAACTTGTTGACGAAGATGTTGTCCCCGACGTTGAGCGTCGGATACATCGACGGCGACGGGATCTTGAACGCCTCCACCACGAAGGCGCGCACCCCGAGGGCGACGAGCACGGCCACGCCGATGGCCTCGACGTACTCCCGGGTGGTCCCCTTGCGCACGCTGGAGAGGTGCTGCTCCATGGCGACGTCGAGGGCGCGCACGGCCTTGGCGGCGGCCGGAGCGTCCTTGGCCGCGAGGGCGTCGTCGATCGCGGCGCTGGCGTCCGTAAGCGCGACCTTGGCGGGCCCCTGGACGTTGGCCTTCTTCGAGAGCCGCTCGAGCTCCTTCTGGAGTTCACGGGCCTCGGAGGTGATGGTTCGGAGGTCCATCACCCCGAGGCCCCGGGCGCCCATGACCCGGTCGCGGATGCCGAGCACCACGACCTCGAGCACCGCGAAGGCCAGGAGGTACTGCCATGGCGCCGCGTCGTCGATCACGTGGAGGAGCGCGAGGGACTGCACCAGCGCGACGGCCAGCGCGGCGGGGATCACGAAATACCAGGCCGCGTACCAGACCCGATCCTGCACTGTGGGGGAGCTCATCGACACCTCGCGCGGGGAATGACCGGGCGGCCTATCACTCGATCTTGAGGATGGCCAGAAAGGCCTCCTGCGGGATGTCCACCGAACCGACGGACTTCATGCGCTTCTTGCCCTCCTTCTGCTTCTCGAGGAGCTTGCGCTTGCGCGAGATGTCGCCGCCGTAGCACTTGGCGGTGACGTTCTTCCGCATGGCGCCGATGGTCTCGCGGGCGATGATCTTGCCGCCGATGGCCGCCTGGATGGCGACCTCGTACTGCTGCCGCTGGATCACCTCCTTGAGCTTGGCGGCGAGGTCGCGGCCGCGCTTGTGCGACTTCTCCTTGTTGAGGATCACGCTCAGCGCGTCGACGGGCTCGCCGTTGACCAGCATGTCGACGCGCACGAGGTCGCCCTCGCGGTAGCCGATGAGCTCGTAGTCCATCGAGGCGTAGCCCTTGGAGGCGCTCTTGAGCTTGTCGAAGAAGTCGAAGAGCACCTCGTTGAGGGGCATCTCGTAGGTGAGGATCACGCGCTCGGGCCCGTTGTACTGCATCCCGATCTGGGTGCCTCGACGGTCCTGGCAGAGCTGCATGATGACCCCGACGCTGGTGGCCGGGGTGTGGAGCGTGACCTTGAGGAAGGGCTCGTCGATGGCGAGGATGCGCCCCGGGTCGGGGAGCCGCGACGGGTTCTCGACGTCGATGGTCTCGCCGTTACGGAGCCGCACCCGGTACACCACGCTGGGGGCGGTGGTGATGAGGTCGAGGTTGTACTCGCGCTCCAGGCGCTCCTGGATGATCTCCATGTGGAGCAGCCCCAGGAAGCCGCAGCGGAACCCGAAGCCGAGCGCGTCGGAGGTGTCGGGGTCGAAGCGGAACGAGGCGTCGTTGAGCCGGAGCTTCTCGAGCGCGTCGCGCAGGGCGGTGTAGTCCACGCTGTCCGTCGGGAAGATGCCCGCGAACACCATGGGCTTGACCTCCTTGTACCCGGGGAGGGCCTCGGTCGCGCGCTTCTTGGCGTGGGTGATGGTGTCGCCGACCTTGGTGTCGTGCACCGAGCGGATGTTGGCCGCGAGGAAGCCCACCTCGCCCGGACCGAGCTCGCTGAGGGCGACCGGGTGCGGGGTGAAGACGCCGATCTCGGTGACCTCGTACTCCCGCTGGGTGGCCATCAGGTAGACCTTGTCGCCCTTGCGGAGGGTGCCCTCCATCACCCGCACGACCACGACGGCGCCGCGGTAGCTGTCGTACCAGCTGTCGAAGAGGAGGGCGCGCAGGGGGGCCTTCGGGTCGCCCACCGGCGGGCGCACCTTCTTCACGATCGACTCGAGGATGTCCTTGATGCCGATGCCGGTCTTGCCCGAGGCGAGCACGGCCTCGGTGGCGTCGATGCCCACGACGTCCTCGATCTCCTGCCGGGTGCGGTCGGGGTCGGCGCTGGGCAGGTCGACCTTGTTGAGCACGGGGATGACGTTGAGGTTGGCCTCGACGGCCAGGTAGACGTTGGCGAGGGTCTGGGCCTCGACCCCTTGGGTGCAGTCGACCACCAGCAGGGCGCCCTCGCACGCAGAGAGCGAGCGCGAGACCTCGTAGGTGAAGTCGACGTGTCCGGGGGTGTCGATGAGGTTGAGCTGGTAGAGCTGCCCGTCGTCGGCCGTGTAGTGAAGGCGGACGTGCTGCGCCTTGATGGTGATCCCGCGCTCTCGCTCGATGTCCATCTTGTCGAGAAACTGCTCGACGCGCTCGCGCGCCGAGAGGGCCCCGGTGAAGTCGAGGATGCGATCGGCCAGCGTGCTCTTGCCGTGGTCGATGTGCGCGATGATGGAGAAATTGCGGATGTGCTGCGGTTCAGTCGACATATTCAGCCGACCGGCGTCCTAGCAGATTTCCGCGGAGGGTGAGTGCCCGACTGAATCAGGTCGGGCGACGAGTGGGCCCGTTGTCGACGAGCGGGAGCTGGCCGGGGAGCTTCTCGCGATGCTTCTGCAACACCATGTCGATGCCCTCGCGGATGAACTCCGCCATGGGCACCTTGGTGCGCTCGTTGAGGAGCTTCAGCAGCTCGAGCTGCTCGGGCTCGATGTAGATCGTCGTCGAGACCTTCTTGCGCGGCATGGCCCTTCGTCCCGCAGCGATCGGTTGCTGTGGTGAACCGTCATCCTTGTTGAGGGTGAGGTTTGCGATCGCGGCGCTTCCGAGCTTTTCGTCCACGATGAACATCTCCACCACCCAGGGAACGGGTTACCAATGGCTGTACCCTACGATGCGGGTAGGTGCACCGTCAACGCGATCTTCCATCGACGCAAGTCATGGGAAGTATTTCCAGGCTTTCCCTCTGAAAGAGGGCTCTGGCAGGAGAGTCTTGCAAGACTTCGAGGGGAATGGCAGGCGCGCTTGCCCTGGGTGCACGGGGGTCTTTACAGTAAGGCGTCCGCGATGAGCGCGGCCGATGGGGTCTGCGACGTGGACGGAGCGAGTGCATGACGGAGCGGGTACGGGTGGCGGCGGCGGCAGTCGCGGTGGTTTTCCTTGGTTGTTCGGGCGACGCGACGTCCGGGGCGGGGCGCCGTTCTAACGAGAGCGCGGCGGCGCAGCGGGAGCCTCGCAGCGCGCCGATGCCCCACGAGGACTGCGTGACGGGCACCAACATCTCGTCCCTGGACGTGAACGGTGACGGCCAGGTGGATATCCGCACGGAGATGTCCGGCGGCCAGCCCCGGTGCCGAGAGACCGACGCGAACTTCGACGGCCGGGTGGACATCTACCGGTGGTTCGAAGCGGGGAGCGGCCAGGTGACGAGGGTCGAGGAGGACTACGACTTCGACGGCCGGGTCGACGTGGTGGCGACCTTCGCGGCGGGCTTGCTGTCGAGCGACGTCATGGACACCAACTTCGACGGGCTCACCGACACTTGGCGCAACTACCGGGGAGGGCGGGTGGTGGAGCTTCGCCGGGACGCCGACGGCGACGGCCGCGTCGACACCTGGGAGCGCTTCGACGACACGGGTCGGGTGACCTACTCGGCCACGGATGCCAACCGCGACGGCACCCCCGACGAGGACGACGCCGGAACTCCAGCGCCGTCGGCGGATGGCGGGTCGACGGTGGTGAGTGCGATCCCGACGGCTCCGACTCCGACGCCGCAGCCGGCTCCGGTGGTCGACGGCGGGGTCGCGGGCGGCGCTCAGAAGGGCGGCAGGCGATGAAGAAGTGGGCAGCCATCGGGGCGCTCGTGGCGCTGGGATGTTCGTCGACGGGGACGAGCGCGCGTCGGCTGGTCGTGCGCCGGGCGACGGGGATGCAGACCTCGACCGCGCACGAAGATCGGAGCCGGTGCGACGCCACGCGGCCCGGCCGGTCGTCGAGCGAGTACGATACCAACAGCGACGGCGTGCCGGACGTGAGGAAGGTCTTCCAGACCGTGGGCGAGGCCTCGGAGGTGCACTCCGTGCTCGTGTGCCGCGAGGTCGACCTGAACCACGACGGCAGCAAGGACGTGTTCCGCTTCTACAACGACGAGGGGCGCACCCTGCGTGAAGAGGAAGACCGCGACTTCGACGGTCGCATCGACGTGATCACCTACTTCGAGGGCGGCGACGTCGTGCGGAGGGAGTTCGACACCAACTCCGACGGCATGGTCGACATGCGCCTCTACTTCCGCGACCACCGGCCGTTCCGCGCCGAGCGGGAGCTTCAGGCCGACAGCAGCCCCGACTTCCACGCGGACTACTGGGAGTTCTTCGACACCCGCGGCAACATCGTCCGCATCGGCTGGGACTACGACCACGACGGCCGCGCCGACCGCTGGGACCGCATCGACCGGCTCGCTCCGCAGCGCCCCCAGGCCAGCGCGCAGCAGCCCTCCTCGCAGCCCGCCCCGCCGCCCGGAACCGCGACGGCGACCGCACCCGCCCCAGCCCCAGCACCAGCCCCGGCTACGCCGGCGGCAGCATCGAGCGTGACCCCGTGACGACAACCAAAGGAGAGCGCCTTCAGAAGGTGCTGGCGCGCGCCGGAGTGGCCTCGCGCCGCCACGCTGAAGAGCTGATCACCGCCGGGCGCGTTCGCGTCAACGGCCGCGTGGTGACCGAGATGGGAGTGCGGGTCGATCCCCGCCGCGACAAGGTCGAGCTCGACGGCAAGCGGCTGGTCTCCGAGCCGCTGGTGCACGTCGTGATGCACAAGCCTCGCGGGGTGATGACGACCCTGAGCGACCCGGAGGGGCGACCCACGGTGGCCGACATTCTCAAGAACCTTCCTGCCCGCGTGTACCCGGTGGGTCGCCTCGACTTCCACACCTCCGGGGTGATGCTGGCCACCAACGACGGCGCCCTGGCGCAGGCGCTGCTGCACCCCCGCAAGGCGGTCGCGAAGGTCTACGTCTGCAAGGTGCGCGGGGTGGTCACCGACCTCCAGCTCGACAAGCTCCGCGAGGGCGTGATGCTGGCGCCGTCGGAGAGCGACCCGGGCGAGGCGCCTCGCAAGACGCTGCCGGCCGATGTGAAGCTGCTGAGGCACACGCCGTCGATGGTGTCCGACGAGCGCGGCGAGCCGATCAACGACGGCGCCACGTGGATGGAGGTGACGCTCCGGGAGGGGCGCACCCGACAGATCCACCGCATGGCGGAGGCCGTCGGGCTCTTCGTGATGCGCCTCGCTCGCATCTCCTTCGCGGGCATCACCGCGGAGGGGCTGCGTCCCGGGGAGAAGCGCGCGCTGACCGACGACGAGGTCACGCTCCTCCGCCGCGAGTACCTGCGCGCTTCGGAGGCAGCGGCCTTCGCCAAGGGCCACGACGGCGACTACCCCGAGGAGGTCGAGGAGGAGACCGAGGCCGCGCCTGCGCCGGTGCGCAAGCGGGTGGTCAAGCGGCCGGGCGGTCAGGCGGGACGCGTGGTCGGCGAGAGCGTGAGCCGCGCCCGAGAGGCGGCGTCCGGCACCACGCGCAGCGCGAAGGCTCCGGCGGCCAGCACGCGTCGGGAGACCAAGGCCCCGGCGGTCACGACGCGTCGGGAGAACAAGGCTCCGGCGGGGCGCGGCGCGCCGAAGCAGGGCGCTTCTACGCACGCAGATCGCGGCGGCGGTGGCCCCAAAAGCGGCGGCCGTGGAGGTCGTCGCGGAACGAAGTGAACATTTTCGTTGACGGTCGAAGGGGAGGGCGATAGAAGCGGCCATCCCTGACGCGGGGTGGAGCAGCCTGGTAGCTCGTCGGGCTCATAACCCGAAGGTCGTAGGTTCAAATCCTGCCCCTGCAACCAAGTAAAAACGCGCACTTAGCTCAAAAGGCTAGGTGCGCGTTTTTGCGTGTGGCCACCACCGTGGCCAATCGAGGGCGAGGGGCCCCCTGCAACGGGGGGGCGGGTTGGGTGGAGGAGCATCGCTGCACGGCCGGTCGCAGAAGGGCGACCATGGCGAAGACAGCAAGACCCCAGCAGCTCCCCAGCGGACGATGGCGCATCCGGTGGATCGACCACTAGGGCCAGCGGCAGTCGGAGGCGTTCGAGACGTTCGCCGATGCAGAGCGAGCGCTCCGTACGAAGCAGACCGACGTCGACGAGATCGTGCGCGGGTTGAAGAAGGCGCCCGTCGCGGACCGCGCGGTCCGGGAGCTGTGCGACTACTGGCTGAAGCACAAGGCTCCGACGAAGCGGAGTCGGGCTGACGACGAGAGCATGATCCGCCACCACCTCCTGCCCGGGTTCGGCTCGGTCCTGCTGCGGGAGCTCTCCGTCGTGCACGTCGACGGCTACCGTGAAGCCCGGAGCCACCTCTCGCCGAAGACGGTGCGGAACCATCTCACGCTGCTGACGTCGATGTTGAGTCTCGCGTGCGACCTCGGCTGGATCGTGACGCCGCCGAGGATTCCGAAGCCGACGCCCGACCCGGACGACGACGTGCGTCGGCCGTGGCTGAAGTCGGACGAGGAGATCGAGCGCCTCCTCGCCGCTGCCCGAGCGGAGATCGAGCCCGACGACCCGCATCCGAGGTGGCCCACGTCCTGTACCAGTCGGCCTGCTCACAGGGATGCGAGCGGGGAGCTGGCGGGCCTACGCTGGGAAGATGTGTCCCTGCCGAAGCGGCACATCGACGTCCGTCGGTCGTACGACGGGAAGACGAAGACCAGGGCCTCACGTCGTCACGTTCCCATCGTGGACCGGCTTCTGCCGACGCTCGAAGCATGGAAGGAGATGTGTCCCAGCTCGACCGAAGGGCTGGTGTTCCCCAACCGGAAGGGCGGGATGCATCGCGAGTCGGCGCGCATCTTCCAGGAGGTGCTGCATCGCGTGCTCGACCGAGCTGGGTTCGAGCGGCCCGTGCACGGTCGGGCGCGGCACTGCATCCACTTCCACAGCCTCCGGCACACCTTCGCCTGCCACTGGATGTTGAAGGGCGGGAAGATCGAGCGGCTCGTCCGGGTGATGGGGCACACGTCTCGCGTAATGACCGAGCACTACGCGAACCTCGGTGGCTACCAACACCCCGACGACCTCGCTCTCTTCGGCGCGGCATCTGCCGTAGCCTGAGCGAGCAGGTCCAGCGCGGTCGCGGCAGATCATCGACGCTCAACGCGACGGCTACCGTCGTCCCGGGAGCAGGTACCGGAGCTCAAGAGAACCCCGCTGCCCACTGCGACAGCAGCCACGCGTGCCAACAACCGTCCGGCCGTTGCACCGCCGTCTCGCAGTCCAGCGACGTCACGCGCGCGCCGCACGCGCAGCGCCGCCATGATCGTCACCCGTCGCATCACCCGTCGCACGCCCACATGCCCGCGCACGCCACGTCGCGCGCCGTGGTCTTCCCGTCCGCGAGGCTGTCCGGTTTGCGCGCGCCGATCGCCGCGGGCCGTGCCGGGCACTTGCGGCTGCGTGTGATGGCCTGGAGTCTCATCGCGCGCGTCCACGCCAGAGGAGAGCGCGGAGCCGCGGGTCCGAGAGCGCGTGGGCGTCACGACCCTCCATCACGACCCTCCAGGTGCAACGAAAACGGCTCCGGGGTGGAGGAGAAACCTTCGTTGCTCTGCCTCAGCTTCGAGGGCGTGCAGAGCCCCACCGGCCGTGGGGAGAAGGAGCCATCACCATGTCAGTCAGTACGTCGAGCATCACCACGAACGCGCCCGAGGCGGGCGGCTACGCCTTCGCCCAGAGCATCACGGGCATCAAGCTCAACACCCTCTACTCGCTCGTTCACCACCACCGCATCCCGCACGTCCGCGTGTCCGGCAGGATGGTGCTCTTCCAGCGGGAGGCGCTGACGCGCTGGATGAGCGAGCGTGCTGTCGAGGTCGCGGCCCCGTGAGCACGGCTCCCATTGAAGCCGGGGAGTTAGAACGTTCTGGCAAGGCCCGGCAGAGCTCTCAAGGCCAGCGAGGAGGCAACGGTGCGCAGGGAGGTACAGGCAGTCGCTCCCTACGCGCGCACCTTGAGGATCAGGCGACGCGCTTGCTGGCCGCAGCCGAAAGGGGCAACGAAGACTTGTCCTCGACGGACCGCGCGGTCCGCCTCCGCCCGCTCTCCATGGCACCAGCAGGAGATCGCCCACGATCGCTGCGGGGGAGCATGGCGGCCGACCGCGAGTTTGACCTCCGAGTTCTTGGCGAGGACGTCTTGGCTGACCAGCAGGAAGCGCGTGCGGCTGAACTTCGGGAGACCGGGTTCCATCGCTACGCGGCTCGCGTGCTCACCTGCGGCGCGGCACCGGCCGGATGGACCTGCAAGATCCGCTTGTGCCCGAAGTGCGCGGGGCGGATCGCGGCGAGGAACGCTGTGAAGCTCCGAACGATCCTCTTCCGCATGCCTGTCATCCAGCGCCTCGTGGTGACGTGGCCGGTGTACGGCGCCTCTTCGTCGGAGTTGCGTGAGGCGATCATCGGCATCGGGAAGGCCCTCCGAGGGATGCGCCGGATGCCATCCATGCGGGGGATTCCGGTAGCCGTGGGCTGCATCGAGCCGAAGCGGATGGACAACCGCATCGGCTGGTCGGTCCACGTCCACCTCTTCATCGACGCCGCAGCCCTGGCGCTCAACGACGTCCGCGCGGACTGGACGCACCTCACCGATGGGCGAGGCACGGTCAAAGCCCACCCGACGGCAACGAACTTCCACGGGAAGGATCGCGGCTGCGGCTCTCGTACACGTCGAAGGCCGACGACTGGTGTCCGCGGCCGGGCACCCGTCCGCTGGCCGAGCTCAGAGCCATTGTGGAGGGCATGCACCGCCTCCAACTGGTCCACGGCTGGGGACACCGCCGCCGCCGCACGAAGGAGGTCGCAACGCCTTCCCCGCGCAACGCGCAGCAGCCGCCGGTCGAGCAAGCCGAGAGGGCCCGTCAGATTGAGAGCGCGCAGGAGTCCGAGTGGAGACGGCGGAACAACTTCAACTTGCTCCTGCCGTTCGCGGCGGAAACCGAGACGTCACAGCCCCGTCTGGGCGAACCGGTCCGTGAGCGAGCGGTTGAACTTCACGACGACGCCGTGCATGTCCGGCGGCACCTCGAAACATGCCTCGAAGGTACGGGGCAGGTTGGGATTCAGGGTGTCTGCGATCCCCAGCGTGTTGACCGCCATCGCGCACTGCTGCGAGGGCTCGTAGCTGCTTCCCCCGGCGAGCACCGCGTCAGCGAAGCTAAGCGCCTGGATGGGCTCGTGGGTGGTGTTGCGCACGCGGTACGAGAGGATCAGCAGCGTCGATCCCTCGGGCGCGACGTGCCGGAAGAACTGGTGCGACACCCGGCGTGTCAGACGCCCCCTGAGGACGGTCGCTTCGAGGCCCGCGACGGACACTGGCATCCCCACCGGCACCGCGTCTTCAGCGCTCTCGCCTGTAGCCGAAGGCGCCGGGGCTGGTGCCGGTGCCGGTGGAGGAGACGGTGCGGCAATCGCGGGGGCGGAGTCGGCGCTGATGGTGGTGCTTCCGATGGCACCACTGCCTCGACCGAAGGCGGCGTCGCAGCGAGCGGGGGACCGTCGCTGGTGAAGTGCCGGAGGTGGCGGGTCCGCCTCCTTGTTCGCTCCCATCATGCCGACAACGCAGAGAGACTGCCGATGACTCCGACCGCAATCAGTAGGGTCCTGCTGGTGGATCTCTTGGGCGGCGGTGGCGGAGCCGCAGGGGGATGGTAGCCGGGGGGTTGTTGGGGTGGGTACATGACGCGCGCCTCCTAGCGCGGGCAGATCCTTACACCGTGTAAGGGACAGCGGGGAAGGGTCCTCGTAGCCCGCGGTGCATGGCTCGCGCGGTCGGATCAGCGGTACTCGCGCGAAGGCTCGGCGCGCGGATTCGCGAGCTACGACGTGGTGTAAAGCTTACGCAGGAGCAGCTCGCGCTCGCCGCCAACTTGTCGCCGGGGTTCGTCGCGCTCGTGGAGTCCGGTACGCGCCAACCGTCGCTTGGCGCGCTGGTCGCGCTTGCGAGCGCGCTACACCGCGACCTCCTGGAGTTGATGGTGCTCGACGCGAACGATCCGCGCGGGGACCTTCTCGATGCGATCCGACGGAAGGATTGGGACGCGGCGGACGTCGCCATGTCGCGGCTCGGACGGTCGCTGGGACCGAGCCGCATCACTGGGACCGAGCCGTGACCGGGCCTGAGCATCGGGTACCCGATCCGAAGTGCCGGTGTCAGCACCTCCCCGGTAGCTGGCGCTGGCGGACCGTGCGGTCCGCCCCGGACTGCTCAGCTCCAACGCTGCGAGCGCTGGATTGAACCCTTCGCTGACCACGGCCCGCCGAACTCAGCGCCGGGTGCGCAGTGGGCGGCGATCAAGTGGCCGGGGGAGGCTGCGGAGGTACGCCTAGCAGCGCCAGGAGGTGCTCCTGCTCGCTTCGGAGGAACAGCCTCAGCCTCTGGGCGTCAGGCACCCCATCCGGGCCACACAGCAGCGCCCGCAGCGCGTACCTGATGATCCCCATAACCCCTGGGCGTCGCCTGCCTGCGACGGGAGGAAGAGCGCTCACGGGAGACGCTGACGTCGGACGACCACTTCGCCAGAGGTACAACGTCCGTCGGCTCACGGTGTTCAGGAGTTCGCCTGCCCGTTCGACCGCCGACTCCATCGGACCGCCCTTGCTGACCCGTGGGCCTTCCCTCCGCTCCGTCATGTGAATCTCGGCCGCCGTAAGGCGGAAGGGCTCAACCCCGTGGTCTACGAGGAACTGACGGCCTCCGGGGATCACCGTGACCGCCTGTTCGAGTGCGGCCCTCTCGTCGTCGGCGCCGATGTCACCACGGCCGACGCGAGCGTAGACATCAGCCAGCGCTTCGATGCCGACATACGTCAGGCTACGGTTTTGCTCCGCGGCGTCGCGGGCAAGAATCTCCGCTGCTACCGCCCTCAGTTTCTCGTAGATTTTGCGCTCGGCCGCTGCCTCCTCTGGGCGCTGTGCGCAATACGAGGTGCCTCGCCCATCGTGCACGGCACCGCCCCACATTGGTCTTGCCGTGGCGTCGTGAGCGCAGAGGTATCGTGCGATCACAGTGAAAACCGCGGCATGAGACAGATCGGCGCCGGGTGGGGCTGACGGAAAATCTGGTCGACGGCGTGCCATGGCGAACTCCTTCGTCGTGCAAGTGGACCTCGCGCCGCAAGCTCCGCAAGGGAGCCATAACCGTAGCGGGCCTCGACGGGCTGATCCGCGCCCCGGGGTCGTGACGAAGTGCCGGTGTCATGCGCGGGATCGCGCGTCGCTGCCCCAGAGAATCCCTGACGATTACCGAGGTACCGACACAGTCACGGACCTCCCGCGTGGGGTTGCACATGAACCGTCAGGTAACGGCGGCAGGAGATCGAGGGGGTCGCGCTCGGCGACCAGAGCGCCGTGCGTCGGGTGCGCATTCAGCCAGTTGGTGATCGTTCGGGCGGCAGCCACCAGGATCATCGACCAGGGCACTCACGGCAGTGGCAAGAGAGCAGGCGTTCGTCGGGGGGTCCCTTCGGCGTCGACGGAGGTCTGCATCAGCCGCCATGTGTCGCCCTCGCCGATGCTCCAGATCACCAGGGTGTCGCGCTCGTCGGCGGCGTGGGCGAGGCCTACGGTGCCCCAGGGCGAGATCAGCGCGGGCGGGCCGATGCGCCGCACGGGACCGCGTGGCACCCCGTCGGCGTCGAGTGCCTGGAGCTGCAAGGCGGCGGGGTCCTCACGGTCGTCGCACGACTCCCGTCCATGCGGTCAGGCACGAGAAGGCGGAGCACGCGAGGCTCGCGACGCCTCCACTGCGCCGCGGTCCGGTCGCGCGCGGACCTATCACGACGCGTCGCCCCTCGACGCGGGCGACCCTAGGATCGTGCCGCGACCCGAAGCCCGCGTCGTCGCCCCACGACAGCCACGCCGCTCCGTCGCGAGCGACCGCATGGACGGGACTGACCTGACCGGGCGACGGTGCGATGCGCTGTGTGTCGATGGGGTGCCCGCCACGGTCGAACCAGCGCAGGCGCAGAACGCTGCGCACCCGGTCGCGGTCGTGGTCACCATTCACGACCAGCCAGGTATCGTCGGTCCAGACGAGCGCCGACGCGGCCCAGGTGTTGTCGTCCTCGACGCGCGTGATGGGGCCGCGTGCGACGCCCTCGGTGGTGAGGCGAGCGAGGGCGAAACCGCGGTGATGCTCGTTGATCCTCGTCCATCCAACGCCCCACCCCTGGCCATCGCTGGCGACGAGGGTCTCCAGGCCCTCTTCGTCGGCGTCGCCCAGCGAACATGGCGCCACCGTGATGCGCGCGTCGGCGTCAATCACCGCGAACCACGGCTTCGGGTCGAAGCGTTCACTGTTGTCGCGTCGCGCCGTCCAGCTCACCGCGACACGGTCTCCCTGGCGGGCGAGGAAGGGACGGCGAGCCCAGGTGTTGTCGGGCGAGAGCGTGCGCGGGGCTCCCCGGAGCGAGCCGTCGCGGGCCAACGCGGCAACCTGCACCTGCGGCGTGCGCGAGCGCTCCCATCGTGTCCACGCGACGATCCAACCACCTTCGGTCGCGACCACCGCGGGGTCGACGAAGGCGAGGAAGCCTTCGCAGGGCGCCGCGTTCCATGTGGCGAGGCGGGCGTCGGACGGCCGAAGTAAGGGGTGCTGGCGTGAGCGGGCGATCACGGCCACGCCGAGCACCGTCACGAACGCGATGGGCAGCGATAGAGCAACTGGCGGAACACCGCGGCGGCGGAGGAGTTCCATGGAGAGGCCGACGATCGTGTGTGGACGTTCCATCGAACGGGACCGTACCTCGCGGTCGGCAAGGCTGACGAAGGGTACAGGCAGTCGTCGATCCGAAGCCAGGAGCCAGGGGCTCGATGCCTCCCCGCGACGGCATCACGAGACGCGGGGTTGAACCCGTCCCGACGACCGCTATCCATGCCGTGGTCGCGCCTCCAGGGTGACGCTGCCGATCCGATCCACGGGTGCGGAAAACACCAAAAAATACATGCATTTCGGGTAGTTGCCTCTCGACGTCCGCCGCATCGCGACACACCCTGTCACCACCCCTGAAGATCGTCGACCCGGTGGGTGAGGGACGATCACAGGAGGAACGAGGAGCGACGATGCCGCGCAAGGTGCGCGGCGCGCATCCTTGGAAGGACAAGTGACATGGTTGAATCGTCGAGGCGCGAAGGCTCGCAGAGCAGCGTGACCCGAACCCTGCGAACCTCCGTAACGGACCCGTTACGGTGCTCGTTTCTGCCACCGGAGGCGACCGGGCTGCCGGGAAAGCTCGGGCTTACCATGTGCCCCGGCCGTCGACAGCACGCGATCTCTGGAATCCGGTGGAAGCGAGACCTCGCCGCCGATCTCGACCGGCTCGCGGAGGTCGAGGGCGTCAACGTGCTGGTCACGCTGGTCGAGGACGACGAACTCGAACGGCTCGGCGCGTCGAACCTGCGAGCATGGGCCGAGAGGCAGCGCATGGATGTACTGCGTCTCGCGATTCCTGACGCTGGCATCCCATCGGTCGGCGATGCTCGACGGCTGGTGACGAGGATCGTGGACGCCCTCCGCACGGGCCGATCCGTGTGCATCCACTGCGCGGCGGGCCTCGGCCGCTCCGGCACCATCGCAGCTTGCGTGCTGGTCGCCCTCGGCCAAGAAGCCGAGGAGGCGGTTCGTACGGTCCGCGCCGCCCGACCGGGGGCGATCGAGAACGACCGCCAGAGAGCCTTCGTGTCGAAGTTCAAGGCGCACGAGCTGAAAGCGATCGCGAAGACAAAGGCGGGGGGCCGCCCGAAGAAGGCCGCGGTGATCAATCTGGGGGCGGCGAAAAAGCAGAAGATCGCCTATCAGGCGGCAGTAGCTGTCGCTCGTGAGCAACTTGAAGAGCTGCATCGGCGAGCATTTAGCGCGGCCGTTTCGATCGCCTGCGCAGGCCCATGGGCGACGTGGAGTGACGCACAGCCCAGCGGAGCGGTGGTGGCCTTCACCGCGGAGATGCTCGCGGCGAGCGACGATCCTCGCGTGGCGTCGCTCGCGGCCGTCGTCGGTGCGATCGAGGATGCGCAGGAGACCCTCGGCAAGGTCTCGTAGCCGCTCGCAAGGGTCGGCCGGTGGGTGCCGGGATTCGGTCGGTTACCAGCCGTGCTGCCGGTCCGGGAAGCGTAAGGGCGTTGACTCGACGGACCGCGCGGTCTGGGGGTCGAATAGAGTTCAACGCAGCCAGTCGTCCCACGTGGCCCGTCCGTACTGTTGAACCCACTCCGCTTCCCAAAGGTAAAGGACGCGGCGCCCCGGCTACCTTGCTCAGGGGGCGTCGGATATTCTTGGAGGGGGGAGAGGTGTCAGGTACGAACGGGTGAGTGCTGGCCCTTGAAAACCCACCACTGGTGCCCGAGGGCGAGGCGGCGATCCATCGTGGCCAGACCGTGGCCACAAGGGCGACAAGCTTCGCCCCAATCCCCATGGTTGACAGCACAATCCGGCGACACACACTGCGGGTCTACAAGGACAGCAGTGACTGGCAGTAAGGCGGATGCGTTCTCATAACCCGAAGGTCGTAGGTTCAAATCCTGCCCCCGCAACCACCAAGAAACGCGCACCTGGCTTGATCGCCGGGTGCGCGTTTCTGCATTTGGGGAATCGGCGCCCAGACATCAGGGCGGTGCCCGATCGGGAGGTCCCGAGGGCACAGCCTGATGGAGTCGCAGCGCTACTCGACGAGGGCGCTCAGCCGCCGGAGGCGGGGCCGAGCACGTAGTGGCGCGTGGCGAGAATCTCCCGCGTCAGCTCGGCGCGGAAGTCTGGATGGGCGATGCCGATCAGCGCCTCGGCGCGCTCGCGCAGGGTCAGGCCGTGGAGGTTCACGGCGCCGTACTCGGTGACGATCCAGTGGACGTGGCCGCGGGTGGTCACGACGCCGGCGCCGGGCTTGAGCGTGGGGACGATGCGGGAGAGCGTTCCGCGCGCGGCGGTGGAGGGGAGCGCCAGGATGGGCTTGCCGCCGCGGGAGCGCGCGGCGCCGCGGATGAAGTCCATCTGGCCACCGATGCCCGAGTAGATGCGGTGGCCGATGGAGTCGGCGCACACCTGCCCCGTGAGGTCGACCTCGAGCGCGGAGTTGATCGCGACGACGCGGTCGTTCTTGCGGATGAGCGACGTGTCGTTGGTGCGATCGCAGGGGTGGAATTCCACCAGCGGGTTGTCGTGGACGAAATCGTAGAGCGTCTTCGTCCCAGTGATGAAGCTGGTGACCGTGCGACCGGGGTGCACGGCCTTGTGGCGGTTGGTCACCACGCCGCCCTCGATCAGCGGAACCAGGCGGTCGGAGAACATCTCCGTGTGCACCCCCAGGTCGTGCTTGCCTCCGAGGCGCGACAGCACAGCGTCGGGGATCGCGCCGATGCCCATCTGCAGCGTGGAGCCGTCCTCGATGAGGTCGGCGATGATCTCGCCGATGCGACGCTCGACGTCGGACTCCACCGCGGGCACGTGCTCCGGGAGCGGGCGCGAGGAGGTGATGAAGGCGTCGAAGCGCGAGAGCGGGACGAACGCCGGGCCGTGGGTGCGAGGCATGCGATCGTTGATCTCGGCGATGACCAGGCGGGCCGAGCGCACCGCGGCGAGGGCGGTGTCGACGGAGGTACCGAGGGAGCAGAGGCCGTGGATGTCGGGGGCCGAGACCTGCACCAGCGCGACGTCGAGGGGGATCGCCCCGGACCTGAAAAGGTCTGGGATGTCGGCCAGGAACACCGGGATGAAGTCCGCGTCGCCGTCAGCCACGGCCCGACGCAGCGGCTCGCCGACGAAGAGCGACACCGAGCGGAAGCGGTCCTTCAAGCCAGGCGCTGTGAACGGAAACGGCCCCGCGGTGTGCAGGTGATAGAGCCGCACGCCGTGGAGGTCGTCGCGCGCCGCGAGCGCCTCCAGAAGGGGAATGGGCGTCGCGGCCGCGCCGTGAACGAAGATGCGGGCGCCCGATGGAATGAGCCGAACGGCGTCGGCAGCCGATAGAGAACGATCGAGGAGGGAGGTGGACATCGGCGCGGAGGATAGCGACGAGCGCCCCGCCGTGGGAGAGCAGACGTTGCGAGCGGCTATCGGCTCGGTCCGAGGAAGGGGGCCTCGATGGTCCGCGGCTGTCCTTCGCCCTCGGGCCGCACCCTGATGCGGATGCGGGCGTCGCCCTGGAGGGAGCCCTGGGGGATGGTGACGAAGACGGGGACGTGCGCTCCGACGAGGGGCTCCAGGGTCACCCTTGCCATGGGGATGACGAAGGCGAAGGGCGCGCCGGTGAGGGGATCGATGGTGAAGGTGACGCGGTGGCTCTCCTTGTTGACCAGGTGGATGTCGTACGCGTTGCGCACGTTGCCATTCTCCAGGGTGTACGGGAGCCCGGCGAGCCTCAGCAGGTTGGCCTCGTAGGGGGTGTGCGTGCGGAAGGCCAGCGTCGTGGCCCCGAGGCCCATCAGCCCCAGCACCGCGTACAGCGCCAGCCGCGGGCGCAGGAAGCGCTTGGGCTCGTGGTGCAGCCCCTGCTGCGAGTCGTAGCGGATCAGCCCCTTCGGGCGGTCGAGCCGCGCCATCACGTCGTCGCAGGCGTCGATGCAGCGCGTGCAGGCGATGCAGTCCAGCTGCAGCCCGTTGCGGATGTCGATGCCCGTGGGGCACACCACCACGCAGCGGTTGCAGTCGATGCAGTCGCCCGCGCCCTCGCCCTTCACCTTGCCCCGGGCGCGAGGCTCGCCGCGCTTCTCGTCGTAGCCGATGACCAGCGAGTCCGGGTCTGTGAGCACCGACTGCAGCGGTAACCGTAGGGGCAGATGGCCACGCAGGTCTGCTCACGAAACCACGCGAAGTTGAAGAAGGTCACCCCGGTGATGGCGACCATCCACGCGAAGGCCTCGGGGCTCTCCGAGGGACCCGCCTGGATCATCGACCACAGCCCGCGGATGGGCGTGAAGTACCCCAGGAAGACGTGCGCCACCCCCAGGGCCAGTACCAGGTAGATCGACCACAGCAGCGTGCGGCGCGCGATGCGCTCCACCGTCCAGGGCCCTGCCTCGCGGCGGATGCGCTGCGCGGCGGAGCCCTCGATGAGCCGCTGGATGGGGCGGAAGACCCCTTCGAGGAAGACCGTCTGGGGGCAGCCCCAGCCGCACCAGACGCGCCCCGCGACGGCCGTGAGCGCCACCAGCCCGAAAGCCGATGCCCGAGAGCAGGAAGAAGGTCAGCCAGATGTCCTGGGCGTTGAACACCGCGCCGAAGAGGAAGAAGCGGCGGTGCGCCACGTCCAGCAGCACCGCCGGGTTGCCCCCGATCTTCAGCCACGGCACCAGCACATAGACGGCGAGCAGCACCGCGAAGACCACCCAGCGGGCGGCGTTGAAGCGCCCGTGGACATCGGCCGGGTGGATGGCGGGGCGGCTGCCGTCGCCCCGGATGGAGCTTCGGCTCTCGACGATCGGGAGGTGGACGGACATGACCCTCTACTCTAGCGCCGCGGTGCCCTGCGGGGGCTTGCCTCCGGCGACGTTGGTGTCCTTGAGCGTGAGCACGTAGGCCACCACGGCCTGCACCCGCTCCATGCCGAGCTGCGGGCCCCAGGCGGGCATGCCCCGGGTGAGCACGCCCTCGTTGACCACGGCGAAGATGCGGGTGGGGCGGCTGCCGTGCAGCCACGCGCTGTCGGTCAGGTTGGGGCCGATGCCGCCGCCGCCGTTGGCCGCGTGGCAGGCCAGGCAGCTCTGGGCGAACACCCGGCGGCCGGTCTGCACCGTGGCCGGGTCGCGGGAGAGGGCCAGCAGCGACTCGTCCGTCATGCTCCCGGCGAGGCGAGCGCGGGCGGCCGCGGCGCGGCGGTCGGCGGCCACGGACTGCTCGTAGCTCTGCGCGATGCTCGGCCCGGTGCGCAGCACCTCGTAGTGGAACCAGTAGATCAGCGCGAAGACGATCGCCCCGAAGAGCGTGGCGAGCCACCAGTTGGGCAGGTGGTTGTCGTACTCCTCGATGTCGTCATAGGTGTGCACCACCCGGTCTTCGTAGGCCGGGCCGGCGGGGGTCTTAGCAGCCACGGGTCACCTCCTCGGTGTCCAGGGGGAGCGCCGCGAGGGCGTCGAACTGCGCGGGCTGACGTCGCATGGTGCGCACCACGATCATCGCGAAGACCGCGACGAAGAGCACGAGCGACATCACGGGCAGCGCCAGCATGGGGTGGTTGGCGAAGAATTCTCGGTACATCGAACGGGCTCCTAGTGCGCCGGGGTGGCGGCGGTGACGACCGCGGCGTGGTCGGGGTTGCCCTGCGGGCGGCCGAGCCGCTGCAGGTACGCGATGAGGGCGACCGCCTCGGAGTCGGGCGCGACCGGTGCGCCGTTGGCGCTCAGGTCGGCGGCGATGGCCTGCGCCTGGGCCTGGGCGATCTCGCGCGCGGCGCTGAGCTCCGCGGGGCGGTAGGGCACGCCCACGGCGCGCATCGCCTCGAGCTTGCCGGCGGTGCGGGAGAGGTCCACCCGCGCCGTGGTGAGGTGCGGATAGGCGGGCATGTTGGAGCCCGGCGAGGTCGAGCGAGGGTCGGCCAGGTGGCGAAGGTGCCAGAGGTTGGGTAGCGGCCGCCCTCGCGGGCGAGGTCCGCCCGGTGCGCTTGGAGCCCCACTGGAACGGATGGTCGAAGATCGACTCCTCCAGGCGCGAGGGCTCGCCGTAGCGGATGGTCTCGGCGCGCATCGCGCGGATCATCTGCGAGTGGCAGTTGTAGCAACCCTCGCGGATGTAGAGGTCGCGCCCCTCGAGCTCGAGCGGGGTGTACGGCCTGGTGCGCACCGTGGCGATCTCCGCGCGGTTGATCACCAGCGAGGGGATGAGCTCGGCGACGCCGCCGACGAAGACGGCGAGCGCGGTGAGCACGGTGAAGATCACCGCGCGCCCCTCGACCAGCCGGTGCCAGGTGGGGCGGCCGTCCTCGCGAGAGAGCTGCAGCGCGATCACGCCGGAGATGGCCGCGAAGACGCCGATGCTGGCGAAGGTCACGCTGGCGACCTCGCTCATCACGGCGATGGACATGAAGATCCCGACGACGAGCGCGGTGAGCACCACCGGGGTGCCGAAGGCCACGCGCGTCCAGGGCACCTCGTCCTTGGCGATGGGGGTATCGAGCACCATCGCCTCGCCGTCGGTGGCCTCGCCCGAGCGGGCGGTGACCCAGAGGTTCCAGGCCATGAGGCAGAAGCCCGTGAGGTACATCGTGCCGCCCACCAGGCGGGTCCAGTACATCGGGCGAAGCGCCATCAGGGTCTCGACGAAGTTGGGATAGACCAGCGCGCCCTGGTCATTGACCGCGCGCCACATCAGGCCCTGGGTGATGCCCCCGACCCACATCGAGATGACGTAGAGGAGGATGCCCACGGTGCCGATCCAGAAGTGCACGTCGGCGGCGGCCTTGGAGTGCAGCTTGGTCTTGTAGAGCCGCGGCACCAGCCAATAGAACATGCCCGCGGCCATGAAGCCGTTCCATCCGAGGGCGCCCTCGTGGACGTGGCCGACGATCCAGTCGGTGTAGTGAGCGAGGCCGTTGACGCTCTTGATGGAGAGCAGCGGGCCCTCGAAGGTGGCCATGCCGTAGAAGGTCACGCCCGCCACGAAGAACTTGAGCACCGGGTCGGTGCGCACCTTGTCCCAGGCGCCGCGCAGGGTGAGCAGGCCGTTGAGCATGCCGCCCCAGGAGGGCGCCCAGAGCATCACCGAGAAGATCATCCCGAGCGTCTGCGCCCACTCCGGCAGGGCCGTGTAGAGCAGGTGGTGCGGACCGGCCCAGATGTACATGAACACCAGGGCCCAGAAGTGGATGACCGAGAGCCGGTACGAGTAGACGGGCCTCCCCGCGGCCTTGGGGAGGAAGTAGTACATGATCCCCAGGATGGGGGTCGTGAGGAAGAAGGCGACCGCGTTGTGGCCGTACCACCACTGGGTGAGCGCGTCCTGCACGCCGCCGAAGAGCGAGTAGCTCTTCATGGGCGACCACGGCATCGCGAGGTTGTTGACGATGTAGAGCATCGCCACGGTCACGATGGTGGCGATGTAGAACCAGATCGCGACGTAGAGATGCTTCTCTCTGCGCTTCGCGAGGGTCCAGAAGAAGTTCACCGCGAAGACCACCCAGATGAGGGTGACGGCGATGTCGATGGGCCACTCGAGCTCGGCGTACTCCTTGGCCTGCGTGTAGCCGAGCGGGAGCGAGACGGCCGCCGAGACGATGATGGCCTGCCAGCCCCAGAAGTGGATCTTGCCCAGCAGGTCGGAGGCCACGCGGGTCTTGAGCAGTCGCTGCGTGGAGTAGTAGATGCCCGCGAAGAGCATGTTGCCCACGAACGCGAAGATCACCGCGTTGGTGTGCAGCGGGCGAAGCCGGCCGAAGGTGAGGTAGGGGGCGACGTTGGCCCCGTGGAAGGCCAGCTGCAGCGCAGCCCACACGCCCACGAGCATCCCCACGATCCCCCACAAGATGGAGGCCGCGACGAACTGCCGCGTCAGCTGATCGTTGTAGCGGATGCGGATGAGCGAGGACTCGGCGGTCGATGGGGTCTCTGGTTCGTGGCTCATGGGTTCCTATGCGCCTCGCCTTGGGGTGGTAAGCAGGCTCATGCGTTCGACGTGGTGCCAGTCGCGAACCCGATCAGGCCGCCATCGTAGGGGTCGGCGTCTCGTCGGTGATTGCGAGGCTGTTTGCGCGCACCCTGAGCAACCCGGGTGCCACGCGATGCTTCCGCTCCAAAAGGACGCTGGCCGCGCAGCGGCTGCGTGGCCGGTGCAGTGTCTGCGCCGGATCCGCCGACCGCATGGCGGCACGCCGGTTGCGCGGAGGCCCGGGTCATGACCGTCGCTGCCGCCCTCCTCGCTGCCGCCGCCGCCGGGCTGGTCTCGGCCCCTCACTGCGCGGCGATGTGCGGTCCGCTCGCGCTGGCCGCCTGCGACGCGCCCAGCCGGGACGAAAGCCTGCGCGCAGGCGCTCGCTACGGCCTGGGGAGGCTCGTTTCCTACATGGTCACCGGGGCCATCGCGGGCGCGCTCGGCTCCGGTCTGGTGCGGGTGCTGCGCGGCGAGGGGGTGCAGCGCTTCGTCTCGCTGGCGCTGGCGGCGGGGCTCGCGCTCGCGGCCTGGAGGGTGTTGCGGGCGGGGCGTCCAGCCGCGCTGGTGACGCTGCGACGCTCGCAGCCGAAGGTGCGCGTACCGGCTGCGGTGATGGGCCTCGTCACGGGACTGCTCCCCTGCGGAGCGCTGGCGTCGGGGCTGCTGATCGCGGCGAGCGCCGGGTCGTGGTGGGGCGGGGCGATGGCGATGGCGGTGTTTGCCGGGGCGAGCGCTCCGGGGCTGCTCGCGGTGGTGCTGCCAGCAACGGGGCTACGCACGGTGCTGAACCGCGCCGCCACCCCCACGCGAAGGAGGGTCGGGGCTGCTGTGCTGCTGGTCGCGGCGTGCTGGGTCGCGGCGCGGCCGTGGGTGATGCCAGAGAAGCAGTGCCACTGCCATGGAACGACGGCGGCCAGGGCGTCGAGCTGACGCAGTGGCTGCATGCCGGGCGCAGAGACTGCGCGCGAGCGTCGTCGGTCAGGCCTGCTGACGAAGCCCGAGGGGGCGTCGGCTCCCGCCTTGCTGAGGACCGCCCCGTGCTAGCGTGCCGCCGCCTTCCAGGGTCCCGATGAACGAACCAACGCAAGAGACGCTCTTCGCGGAGATGAAGCGTTACGTGCGCTTCACGGAGGAGGATGCGCTCGCGCTCGCTCGCTTCGGCGAGAGGGCCCGGGAGCACTTCCCGAGGATCGCCCTGGAGTTCTACGACCGCACCCGCGAGCACGAGAAGGCCCACGCGGTCTTCACGGGCGAGGCGCAGATCGAGCGGCTGCGGCAGTCGATGGTGCGCTGGATGGAGCGCCTCTGCCAGGGCCCACACGACGAGTCGTACTACGCCGAGCGGGCCAAGATCGGCCGCGTTCACGTGAAGATCGGGCTGCCTCAGCGGTATATGTTCACCGCGATGTCGCTCATACGAACGGCGTTTCATGGCATCGTGGACGAGCTTCCCGTGGAGGATTCGAGCGCGGTGCGTGGCGCGCTCGCTCGCATCCTCGACCTGGAGCTGGCGATCATGCTGGAGACCTATCGGGACGACCTCGTCACTCGCATCCAGCGCGTCGAGCGCGTGGAGAACGAGCGCCTGCGGCGTGAGCTCGCCCGCAGCGAGCACCGCTACGCCAGCGCCGTGGAGCTCGCCCGGGTGCTGGTCGTGGGCATCGACGCCACCGGGTGCATCGCGCTCTTCAACAACGAGGCCGAGCGGGTGAGCGGGTACGCCCGGGACGAGGCGCTGGGGCAGCCCTTCGCGGAGCTGATGCTCCCGGAGTCGCTTCGCGCGGAGGAGGGCGCGCGGCTGCTGGAGGCGGCCTCGGGCCTGACCCCGGTAAAGGAGGTCTGGGAGGTTCCGGTGCGGGCGCGGACAGGGAGGGAGCGCGTGGTGCGCTGGCAGCTCGCGTACGCGGCGCCGACCGCGGACGAGCCCGTGGCCCTCTACGCGATCGGGCAGGACGTCACCGAGGAGCGGGCGCTGCAGGAGCGCACGCGCCAGAGCGAGCGCCTGGCCGCCGTGGGCACGCTGGCGGCGGGGCTCGCCCACGAGATTCGCAACCCCCTGAACGGCGCGCTGCTCCACGTCACCTACCTGGAGCGGGCGCTGAAGCGCTCGTCGGGCAGCGACGACGCGCTGGAGACCACGCGCTTCATCGGAGGAGAGATCCAGCGGCTGTCCTTGCTGGTGCGGGACTTCCTCGTGTTCGCCCGGCCCGCGCCGCCCAACCGCAAGCCCGCCTCGCTCCAGGCGCTCTGCAGCCGGGCCGCCGCGGTGGTGGCCGACGACGCGAGCCGCGTCAAGGCGACGCTCGTGACCGACCTCACCAGCACCGACCTCGTGGCCGAGATCGACGCCGACAAGATCGAGCAGCTGCTGCTGAACCTCCTACGCAACGCCATCGACGCGGTCGAGAGCGTGGGCGGGGGGCGGGTGGTGCTGCGCCTCAGGCGCCAGCCGAGGAGCGTGCTGCTGGAGGTCGAGGACGACGGACCGGGGCTGCCCTCTCCAGAGGCTCCGATCTTCGACGCCTTCTACTCGACAAAGTCCCAGGGCACCGGCCTCGGGCTCGCCATCGTCCACCGGGTGGTGACCGACCATGGCGGATCGGTCGAGGTTGACAGCCACCCTGGTCGCACTGTCTTTCGCGTCGTGCTCCCCGTCGGGAGCGGCGCTTCGGAGGTTCCGTGAGTCCCACGCCCAAGGTTCGAGTGCTGGTGGTCGATGACGAGGAGGGGGCTCGCTCGGGGCTCGAGAAGCTGCTCCGGTTGGAGGGCTACGCGGTCGACGCCGCGGCGGACGGCCTCGCGGCGCTGGAGCGCGCGGCCGAGCAGCCGCCCGACGTGGTGGTGACCGACCTGAAGATGCCGCGGATGGACGGCATGGCCCTGATGGAGCGGCTGCGCACCCAGTGGCCCGGGCTGCCGGTGATCGTGGTGACGGCCTTCGGCGACGTGGGCTCCGCGGTGGCGGCGATGCGCCAGGGGGCCGAGCACTACCTGGTCAAGCCGGTGGACTTCGACGAGCTGCAGGTCGCGATCGACCGGGCGATCGAGAACCGCGACGTGCGGGCCGAGGCCGACCAGCTACGGCGTCAGCTCCGGGAGCGCGACGCGCGCGGCCTGGAGGGCATGGTGGGCGCTTCGCCCGCGATGCAGAAGGTCTACAAGGTCGCCGCGCAGATCGCGCCCGCGAGGGCCACGGTGCTCATCACCGGGGAGAGCGGGACGGGCAAGGGGGAGCTGGCCCGGGCGATCCACGCCAAGGGGCCTCGCGTGGGCAAGGCCTTCGTGACGCTGCACTGCGCGGCGCTCGCCGAGACGCTGCTGGAGAGCGAGCTCTTCGGGCACGAGAAGGGGAGCTTCACCGGGGCCGACCGCCGCCGCGTGGGGCGCTTCGAGCAGGCCAACGGGGGAACGCTCTTCCTCGATGAGATCGGGGAGATCCCGCTGTCGATCCAGGTGAAGCTGCTGCGGGTGCTGCAGGAGCGCACCTTCGAGCGGGTGGGCGGCAACGAGCCGGTGAAGGTCGACGTGCGGCTGATCGCGGCCACCAACAAGGACCTCTCCGCCGAGGTCGAGTCCGGTCGCTTCCGCGAGGACCTCTTCTACCGACTGAACGTGGTGCACGTCGACATGCCGCCCCTGAGGGTGCGGGAGAACGACGTGCTGACGCTGGCGCGGCACTTCCTCGATCGCTTCTCCAAGGAGAACGACAAGCTGCTGGAGGGCTTCTCCGACCGGGCGCTGGCGAAGATGCTGGCGCACCGCTGGCCGGGCAACGTGCGGGAGCTGGAGAACGCCGTCGAGCGCGCCACCGTGCTCGCGGAGGGCACCCTCATCGACGAGGACGACCTGCCCATCGAGGTGTCTTCGGCCGGGCGCCAGGGGATCCAGATCCCCGGGTCGACGATGGCGGAGATCGAGCGGCACGCGATCGAGGCCACGCTCGACGCCGTCGGCGGCTCCACGGCGCGCGCGGCGGAGATGCTCGACCTGAGCATCCGCACGATCCAGTACCGCCTCCATGAGTTCGGGCGCGCGACCCCGAGGGAGCGCAAGCCGGGCTGAGCTCGCGTGGCGGCACGTCGCTTGAACCAACGGCGCTCATGTCCACGGTCCCGACCTCGAAGTGCAGCGTGCTTGTGGTCGAGGATGACGTGTCGGCCGGTCGCACGCTGGCGCAGCTGCTGCGCGAGGACGGCTACGAGGTCGAGGTGGTGCTGGACGGCGAGGCGGCGATGAACCGGCTGGCGCGCGCTCCGACGCCGGACGTGCTCATCACCGACTACCGCCTGCCCCGGGCCGACGGGCTGGAGGTCGCGACCTACGGCCGGAAGCTATATCCCAACCTCAGCATCGTGATGGTCACCAGCTACCCCGAGGTCATCGCTCGCATCGGGTCGCGCGCCGATGTCCCCACGGTCATCCTCTCCAAGCCGCTGGTCTACGCAGAGCTCACCAGGGAGCTCGATCGGCTGATCGACCGCGTGGGCGCGTAGCCAGTCGCTGCCGCGCGGCGACGCAGAAGCTGCGCTCGCCGTGCAGCAACTTCACGGGGCCATCAGCAATGGTCGTGCGGGTTGGGGAAGGCGTCGCTCTCGTCCTCGCCGCTCCGGGTCTTCAGGCAGGTGAAGTCCTTCTCGATGAGGATGCGCAGGGTCTGTCCGTCGCCCGTCGGCTGATCGGCCTCGAGCCCCACCTGCTCGGTGCGGCACCACGAGTCGGCGAGCGCGGCGGGGATCGACACCGTCACCAGCGCTCCTTCCAGCCTCGCGGAGAGCGCTCCATCGGGCGTCCGCTCCATCGCGTAGACGAACTGCGCGCCCGGGCCGAAGCGCACGGCCTCCTCCACCCGCCCGACGTGGTCGAAGGTCTCCACCTCGCTTCGGGAGAGTCGCAACCGCAGGGAATTTCCGCGAACCCTCAGCTTCATCGTCGCTCCATGTCTTCTGGTGTGTCCCAGTCATCGAGCATCTGCTGCTCGTCCGTCGAGAGCATCAGCTCCGACGCTCCCAGCTCGTCGAGCAACCCCTGGACCGAGCGCCGTCCTGCCTCGGCGCGACCCTCGGCGAGGGGGAGCGCGCGCCGCGCGTCGTAGCGGGCGAACATCGGCTCCCAGCGGCCGTTGCGCCGGGGGGCGATCGCGGGGGCCTCGGTGACCGCTCCGGCGAGGCGAGCGATGAGCTCGCGGGACACGAATGGCATGTCGCAGGCGATGGCGAGCGCGTGGCCATCGCCCGCCCGACGGAGCAGGGGCAGCAGCCCTCCGAGCGGACCGATTCCAGGGGGCGAGTCGTCGAGCGTCTCCGCGGCGAGCCCGGCGTACTCGGCCCGCCGCCCCACCAGCACCCACGGGATCGAGAGGGACTCGAGGTGGCCTCGCAGCCCGTCGAGGATCGTCCCTCCTGCTGGGGCGTCGAGCAGCCCCTTCGGCCGGCCGCCGAAGCGGGTCGAGGCGCCGCCGACGAAGATCCCCGCGAGCAGGGCGCGCGGGGCGGAGGCGCCGTCGACCGCGTCGAGCACGGCGTCGGGGAGGAGGGCCTCGCAGCGGGGGAAGAGCTCGCGCTCCTCGAAGCGCACGTGCTCCACGAGGCGCTCTGCGAAGAGGCCCAGGTGGCCCGCGTCGCCTCGCTCGGCGGCGGCGAGGTGCGCCCTCAGCGCCGAGTGGTCGGCCTCGATCCGGGCCGCGAGCGCGTGGTCTCCGAGCGCCCGGAGGGCGGGCAGCAGGATGGTCTCCTCCACCCGGAAGTGGGGCTCCAGCTCGCGGTCGAAGCGCCCTCGGAGGTCGCGCACCACCGGGGCGTCGGCCGCGTGGGAGGCCACGTGGCGGGAGAGCTCACGGGCCAGCACCAGCGCGTGGTGGTGCTCGCCAGACAGCCTCCAAAGGCGTGCGTCGCGCTTCATCGGGCGCTCTCTCGTCTCATGTTGGCCGCGGACACAGTACCCCCGTGGTCGCGGATGGGAAGGAGCGGCGCACCGGTGGGCCTTGCGCGCTGCGGTGAGAAGAGGTCGTGATCGTCGACACGACCGAGCGTTGGTGACTACGATCGCCGACCACGGAGGGCCCCCACGATATGCAGCGGGAACTGGAGATCATCCTGACGCGTCAGCTCGCCAGCTACCTGGCGACGCCCGCGTTCATCGTCGATCCGGAGGGCAACCTGCTCTTCTACAACGACCCGGCGGAGGCGCTGCTGGGGCACCGCTTCGACGAGACCGGAGAGATGCTGGCCCGCGAGTGGTCGACGCTCTTCTCCCCCACCGACGCCCACGGCGCGTCGCTGCCTCCGGACGAGCTCCCGCTCCTCATCGCGCTGCGCACCCGCCACCCGTCGCACCGGGAGTTCTGGATCACCGGGCTCGACGGCGCGCGGCGCCACCTGATGGTGACCGCGCTGCCGCTGGTGGGGCAGGCGGGGCGCGTCCTCGGCGCGATGGCGCTCTTCTGGGAGGGGGAGGAGGCTCAGTGAAGGTTGCTCTCTGGGGCACCCGAGGATCGCTCCCTACGCCGGGCCCGGAGACCGCGCGCTACGGGGGCAACACCGTGGCCGTCGAGGTGCGGGCCGACGACAACAGCGTGCTGGTGCTCGACGCGGGCACCGGCATCCGCAACCTCGGCCGCACCATCCCGGGCACCACCCGGCGGGTCGACGTGCTGCTGTCGCACCTGCACATGGACCACATCCAGGGCCTCGGCTTCTTCGCGCCGCTCTATGTGCCGGACATGGAGGTCCACATCTGGGGCCCGCCCTCGCCGGCGGAGTCGCTGCGCTCGCGGCTCGGTCGCTACATGTCCCCGCCGCTCTTTCCGGTGCGGCTGCGAGACCTGCCGTGTCGGCTCACGGTGCACGAGGTTCCGGTCGGGGACGTGCGCATCGGGCCCTTCACCGTCGACGCCTCGCTGGTGTGCCACCCCGGTCCCACGGTGGGCTACCGCATCACCGCGGGGGGCCGGGCGCTCACCTACCTGCCCGACCACGAGCCCGCCCTCGGCGTCCGCGGCCCGCTCCTGCGCGACGGCTGGACCTCCGGGGGATCGCTCGCCGAGGACACGGACCTTCTCATCCACGACGGCCAGTACACCGACGCCCAGTACGACGAGCGCGTGGGCTGGGGCCACAGCACCTTCGACCGCGCCGTCGAGTTCGCCAGGCTTACCCGTGCACGTAAGCTGGTGGTCTTCCACCATGATCCCGACCACGACGACGTCACCCTCGCGCGGCTGATGGACGAGCTCGTCGCGCGCAGCCGCCCGTCGATGCCGGTGAGCGCGGGCCGCGAGGGGGAGGTCTTCACCCTCTAGCGTCGGAGCCTTCGGAGCAGCCCTCGCGCAGGCGGAGGGCCTCGGGGTCGCCGACGAAGACGCCGAAGGCGAGGTAGGCGAGGCCGAAGACCAGCAGCGTCGGGGGGGCGACCAGCATCGGCCGGTCGCCGAGGAGGGCGCGCAGCGGGAGGCGTACCGTCCACGCGGCGCCCGCGGCGGAGAGCGCGATCGACCAGAGCCGGGCCACGACGAAGCCAGGGACGCCGTGAGGGCCGACGAGGCGGCGGAGGGAGGCGCGGAGGATGAGGTACTCGATCCAGCCCGCGACGCCGGCGGAGGCGCTGAGGCCCACGGTGCCCCAGGAGGCGTCGAGGCCGAGCGCCCGCAGCAGGGGGAAGGCGAAGACGTAGCCGAGCGCGCCGGTGAGCAGGAGGCGGAGCGCGGCGACGTGCATGGGGGTGCGCGTGTCGCCGAGGGCGTAGAAGGCGGAGGTGTAGAGCCGCGCCATGGTCTGGCCGAGGAGCCCGATGGCGGAGCCCGCGAGGGTGGCCCACACGGCGATGGTCTGGGCGTGGGTGAAGGCCCCGCGCTGGTAGAGCAGCCCTGCGATGTCGCCGCCCAGCGCCACGAAGGCCATCGCCGAGGGGACCACGAAGAAGGCGATGCGGCGCAGCCCCGCGTCGAGGCGGGTGACCACGGCGCGGTGCACCTGGTCGATGGTTCCGGTGGCGGAGGCCATCTCCGGGAGCTCGGAGGCCGAGATGGCGGTGCCGAAGAGGCTCACCGGGAGGAGGTTGAGGGTCTGCGCGTAGCCCAGCGTGGCGACCGCACCGATGGGCAGCAGGCTCGCCAGGATCTGGTCGATGTACCCGCTGAGCTGAGCGACGCCCCGGGAGAGGAGCGCGGAGGTGAAGCGGGAGAGCACCGCGCGCACGTCCGGGGAGCCGAAGCCCAGCGAGGGCCTCGCGCCGGGGACCAGGCGAAGCGCCGAGGGGAGCTGCACGAGGAGCTGAAGGAGGGCGCCCGCGACGGTCCCCCAGGCGGCGGCGCGGGCGAGGGCGAAGCCGCCGGCGTCGCGGCCGGTGACGACCAGCGCGACCACCACCGCGGCGCTCGACACCATCGGGACGGCGTAGGGGAGGAAGAAGCGACGGTGGCTGTTGAGGATGCCCAGGCACCAGGCGGAGAGCACCAGCAGCCCGATGCCCGGGAAGAAGATGCGCACCAGCGAGAGGGTCTCGACGCGGCGCTCCGTGGAATCCAGGGGCGATGAGGTCGACGAACTGCGGCGCCAGCAGCACCCCGAGCGCGACGAGCGCGGCGGTGACGAGCGCGAGCAGGGTGCCCACCGCGGCGGCCACGGCCACGGCCTCGTGGGATCGACCGGAGGCGCGTAGCCTCGCGTACACGGGGATGAACGACGCGCTCACGGCCCCCTCGCCGAGGAGGTTCTGGAGCACGTTGGGGATGCGGAAGGCCGCGGTGAACACGTCGGCCCCGGCGCCTCCGCCGAGGTAGTACGCGAACACCGACTGGCGCACGAGGCCCGCGGCGCGGCTCGCGAGGATGCCCGCCGCCACCGCGAGGCTGCCGCGCACGCGGGGTGGAGGCGCAGCGGCGGGCGTGGGCTCGGCGGTCATCGGTGGGACGCCACTGCCTAACGGAGAACGGTCGCCGTCGCCAATCGGGAGCAGCGGGGCAGCGGTCGTGTATGTTGCCGCGCCGTGATCCCCGCCAAACCCTCTCTCCGCGAAGAGCTGCTCGGTCGCCTGCGGGCCGAGCTCGATCAGCTCGAGCGCGCGCATCAGTCGGCGCTCGAAGGCGCCACCCACGAGGAGGCCAAGCCCGAGAACAGCAAGGACACCCGCGCCCTCGAGCAGTCGTACCTCGCGCGAGGACAGGCGATGCGCGTGGCCGACGCGCGCCGCGCCGTGGCGGACGTGGCGGTGATGTCCGTCGACCCGGCGGCTGGCGCTCCGCGCGTGGCGGTGGGCGCGCTGGTGACCACCTCCGAGGACGACGAGGAGCGCCTGGTCTTCGTCGCTCCGCACGGGGGAGGGAGCGTGCTCGCGGAGGGACGCGTGCACGTGGTGACGCCGCAGTCGCCGCTCGGTCGCGCGCTGCTCGGACGCAGCGAGGGCGACGAGTGCGAGCTCACCCTCGCGGGCCGCGAGCGGATCGTCGCGATCGTCGCGATCGCCTAGGACACGCGGGTCCTTGGCCGCAGTGACCGCGCTCGCGCTGGCGTGCTACGGCACTCCGCGACGGCGCGCGTAGCGGTCCCACCCACATGACCAGACGCCCGAGACGCTCCAAGGCAAGGCAGCCTACGACGCACCCTTCCGCTCCGGTGGAGGCGCGCTCGCCGGACGCTTCGCCCCGGCGGGAGCCTCGCTTCCCGTGGACGCTCCTGGGCGCGGCGGCCGTGGTCGCCATCGGCTGGATCGCCTACCACAACGACCGGCCCAGGGAGCTCCCGGCGCCGGCGGCCTCGGCCAACCGGGTCGACGGCGGGGTGCGCTCCGAGGAGCTCATCACCCGGGTGCGGCTGCTCCCGACGCCGGAGGAGCTCATTCCCCCGAGAGACTGCGCAGCGCCCCGGCCCTGGGTGGTGCCCGATCGCGACCGGGCCTCGACGATCTCGTTGCTCACCCTCACGCTGCGCGACCCCGCGGTGGTCGCCTCGATGGCCCCTTATGTCTCCTGCGGCTCCGGGCCCGGCTGCACCATCCGTCCGCCCGTCGAGCTCATCGAGTCGCTCTCGGCCCCGGCGCGCTCGCGGCTCTACGGAGTGCTCAACCGCGTCGACACCAATCCCCAGGCGGAGGACGCCTTCCGTCGTCCGGTGGCGGCCGGCCCCTTCAGCTCCATCGTGGGTCTGCCCCCGGAGGCGAGGCCGCTCATGGACCGCCTCACCTGGCAGCAGGGCGGCGTCCCGACCTTCTCGGACGTCTCGGTGGTCTGCGCCCGGCTCCCGACGGAGGCCTCACGACGGGCCTTCGTGAGGGCGATGCTCACCCGTCGCACGACGGAGGTGTCGCTCCGCATCGACTCGCCCGGCGCCATCGATCGCATCGTCGCGGGCTTCCCCGACGGGGCGCAGTCGGCCATTCGCGCTCAGCTCGTCGCGGCGAGGGCTGAGGGCAACTCGACCATCGCGCTCGCGGCCCTGATGCCCGAGTGGGCCCGGATGCACGTCGGCACCTTCCCCGCCGCCTCCGAGGCGTGGACCAACTGCTTCTGGACGGCGCTGCGCTTCATCGATCCGACGCCGTCGCCCCCGGTGCCCGACGCCGAGGCGTGGGGGGCGATGGTCGAGCGGGAGTTCGTCCGGGTGCGGGAGGACTACCGCTTCGGAGACATCCTGGTGCTGCGAGACGCGAGCGGGCGGCGCACCCACGCGGCCACCTGGCTCCTCGCGGGCTACCTCTACACCAAGGACGGCATGGGCTCGCTCATGCCGTGGCGGGTGGCGTCGCTCGACGACCTGCTCAACGGCTTTCCCACCACCGCGACGATGGAGTTCTGGCGTCGCCGCCCCGCGAGCTGAGCGCTTGCGGTACGCAGGGGAAAGGCGTTCCAATCGCAGGTCCATTGGCACAACGAACGATCGGTAGAGTACTCGCGCTGGCGCTTCTCCTCACCGGCGCCCTCGGGTGCCCGCGGCGAGTCGCTCCGACGCCACCGCCGGACGCCGATCCCAACGTGCAGCTCCACGTCGAGCACGCCATCGGCGTCCCGGTGGTGGACATCCGTCGCGAACCCGACGCCGGGACGACCCGAGTGCAGATCGGCGGAGCGTCGGTGCATCTCCCCACGCGCGAGCCCGACCCGCCGCCCTCGGAATAGTCGTCAGGCGAGGACGTCGGGCCGCGAAGGAGAGGGCGCGCTCGGCATCGGAGACCAGAAAGCGAAAGACCCCGGAAACCGCTTGGGTTTCCAGGGTCTTTCTTTCGTCGGGGCGAGAGGATTTGAACCTCCGACTCCCTGGTCCCGAACCAGGTGCGCTACCAGGCTGCGCTACGCCCCGTTGAAGGGAGACGCGTTGTACGCGCCGCCCTCCCGACCTGTCAAGACAATCGTCGGCGACTCGCGACGATCATCCCGGCGGCCGGCACACCACGTCCTCGATGACGCCGAGGTTGTTCTCCTCGTGGCACTCGGTGCGCATCCGGGTGTCGTCGATCACCGCCGTCACCGGCGTGGCCCGCTCCTGCGGCGAGGCGACCCAGTCGCAGGTCACGTCCACGCACTCGCCGGGCATCAGCGCGCGCGGCGTCGGCGCCTGGCACACCCTCGGCCCCAGCGTCACGCCCGCCCCGCTGTAGAAGCCCACCGGCAACCCGTCGGCCATCGGGGCCGTGCCACGGTTGCACGCCCGCACCCGCAGCCTCGCCGCGCCCGAGGCGAGGCACATGTAGCCCGTCCCCGACACCGTCCCGTCGGGCGAGCTTGTGATCTCCGCGGTGCCCTGCACGTTCGTGCGGAAGTTGTTGAGCGTGCGCTCGCGCCAGTTGCGACGCACCGCCCCGCTCGCCGGGATGCGGCCGTCGTCCTCGACGTTGGTCACGTTGTAGGCGTGCTGGTTCCAGATGGTGCGGGAGCGCACCCAGCGGTCGGCGATGTCCGCGTACACCCGTATCCCTCGCACCCCTCGCGGCCGCGCCGCGCGGCAGGTGTTGCCCGCGCCGGGCGTCCCGTCCGGGGGCGCCGCGCAGACGTAGGTGCACTCGCTCCCCGACCCGGTGGTGCGCCCCGCGTCGCCGCCCGCATCCACGCTCGCGTCCGCGACGCCCCCGTCGCCCGCGGGGGCGCTCCCGGGGCAGCACTCGCTGTCGGCCGTGCAGCGGCAGAAGCCCGTCACGCAGCGGCTCGAAGGGCACTCCGCGTCCGTCGAGCAGCGCAGCCCCGCGAACTGCACGTCCACCCCGCGAGGACCGACCCCCGGGCACGCGACGCCGGTCGTCGGCGAGCCGCAGTTGAAGTTGCTGCCCACCACCAGCTCGGCGCGGAAGTCCCCGTCGACGTCCGCCACCACGGGGTTCTCGTACCAGGTGCAGGAGGAGTGCTGCTGCGAGAAGAGCACCGTCCCCGTGGCGCCGTCGTACACGCGGGCGAAGCACTCGTCGGCGTACACCGCCTCGACGCGCCCATCGCCCTCGAAGTCGAAGGAGGTGCTCCCGGTGACGTTGGAGCTCGCGTCCTGCGAGGGCCGCGACCAGAGCACCCCCGTCGTGGTCGAGGTCTCGCAGCGGCCGCCCGAGCGGGACACCGAGCGTGGGCCGCAGTCAGGGTCCATCACCGAGTAGGCCGTCGCGCCCGCCGCGGCGACCTCCGCCAGCCCGTCGCCGTCGAAGTCCGCCACCGTCGGAGGACCGCCCGTCCCGCCACCCGGCAGCGCGATGGGGCCGAACACCGTGCGCCCCTCGATGGTGTCGATGCGCACATACCCGCTCGACACCACCGCGATCTCGGGAATACGCGCGTCGGTAAACCTCGCGGACGCGAAGTCGCCGAAGTCCCCCACCGCCACCTGGCCGTCGCCGCACCCGGCGCCCGCGCAGTTGCTGCGGGTGAAGTACGCCTCGCGCACCCAGTCCCGCGTCGCCGCGCTCCAGGCGAAGACCCCGTTGCCGGTGACCAGCTCGACCGCGCCGTCCTCGTCCACGTCGAGCACCACGCTGAACGCCCCGGCCGAGTAGCCCGCGAGCTGGTGCGCGCCCCGGTTCCCCGATGAGCGCTCCGGTGCGGCCGTTGAACACCATCCCGTGGCGCAGCACCTCCGCCCGCCCGTCGCCGTCGATGTCCGCGATCGTGGGCCCCGCCCAGCCGCCGCCCGTGGGATCGAAGGGCGTCCCGTCGGCGTTGGTCGAGCGCCACCAGACGCCCCAGCGCCCGCGCGCCCCCGCGTCCCCCGCCGAGGCCGCCACGTACCTGAACGCCACCAGGCCTCCGCCGGCCTTGAAGGCCACGATCTCGGGCGTCCCGTCGCCGTCCAGGTCGCCGATGGCGGGGGGCGAGGAGTGCGACACCAGCTGCTCGGAGAGGTTGTCCTGGAGCGCGCAGGTGCGGCCGTCGAGGATGCGGATCAGCCCCGTCGGCAGCTCGGCGCCGCCGTCCACCCCGTCGTCGAAGACCACCACGATGGAGGGCCGCACCGCCGTGGAGCCCGCGCGATAGACCCGCAGGTCAGCCACCATCGGGGTCGACAGCACGTGGAGGTGCTCGGGGTACGCGTCGCCCGCGGGCGCCTCGTCGAACTGGCACTGCACCGCCGGAGCGAACACCCCGGGCCTCGGGTCGACCGTGCACGCCGGGTCGGTCTGCGCCCCGGTCCACGGCACGCAGCGCCCGCCCTCGCAGCGCGCGTCGTTGGCGCAGCCCACGGTCGCCGAGCAGCCCGTGGCCGGCTCCACGCAGCGGTCCATGCGGCAGAGCCGACCGCCGGTGCAGTCGCTGGTCGCGCGGCACTCCGGGGTGAACACCTCCGCCGCCCCGGCGTCGCGCTCGCCGCTCCCGCGGTCGGTCGGCGCGTCCATCATCGACGCTCCCCGGTCGGTGCCCGCATCCCGGACGTCCATCCTGGAGTCCGAGCGCGCGTCGCGGAAGCCCGTGTCCTGCGGCCCCGCGTCCATCGTCGGCTCGATGGTGCCCTCCTCCGCCGAGCACGCTCCGCCTGCGAAGCACAGCACCAGCGCGCCCATCCATCGATCGCTTCTCATCACCGTCGAGCGTACCGCAGTCCCCGCACCTCCGAGCCCTTGACCTCCCGCCGCGGCGCGCGCTAGCTGGACGGCCATGTTCATCCGCAGCAACTCCGCCACGTCGATGTACCGCCAGGGGCGCTCGCTCCCGGTCGTATGCGTCGCCGTGAAGGGAGCCGGCTAGCAGGAGAGGGACGTCGTACTGGAACCCGCGACCCCTCTCCCAGAGAGGATCGCAGGTGGTTCCAGTAAAGTGACGGTGCCTCCATGGGTCTCTTGCTTCGCTTGCGTCTCCACTCCTTCCTCCAACCCCAGACCTCCCCCTCGTCGCACGCTCGCCGCGAGGTCATCACCCTCGCGTGGCCCATCGCCGTGGCCCTCCTCGGCGACACGGCCATGGGCCTCGTCGACACCGCCCTCGTCGGCGGCCTCGGCGCCAACGCCCTCGGCGGCGTCGGCGTGGCGACGGTGCTCACCTGGCTCAACTACGCCATCGTCTTCGGCGTGATGCGCGGGGTGAAGGTCTGCTCCGCGCACGCCCTCGGCGAGTCCAAGGGCGAGCACGGGCTCCACTACGCCCGCGCCGGGGCCACGCTCGCCCTCCTCGCGGGCGCCGCGATCTTCGCGCTCGCGAGGGACGTCTCCTGGGCCCTGCACGCGCTGCACGTCGACCCGGCGATGATCCCCTACGCGCGCTCGTTCATGGCCGCGCGCACCACCCTCGCGCCGCTCACCTGCCTGCTCTCCGCGCTGGTGCAGTGGCGCCAGGGCGTCGGCGACAGCCAGACCCCGATGCGCATCACCCTCTCGGGCAACGTGCTCAACGCCGCGCTCGCCTGGACGCTCATCCACGGCCACTTCGGGATGCCCCGGCTGGGCGTCGCAGGGGCCGGATACGCGACCGCCATCGCCGAGGGCATCAACGCGCTGCGCCTCGCCGCTCTCTGGATCGACGCCTGGAGGCGGAGGGCGCCGGACCCTGACGCCCCGTCGGCGTCGGCGGCGCTGCGGAGGGTGTGCGCCGCCGTCGGGGTCCCGACGGGGCTGCAGTTCGGCCTGGAGACGCTGGCCTTCACGGCCTTCACGGCCATCCTCGGCACCGTCGGGGCCACCGGGGTCGCGGCGCACCAGATCGCGCTGGCGGTGATCCGCACGTCCTTCCTCCCGGGCGTGGCGGTCTCCGAGTCGGCCTCGGTGCTGGTCGGCCGGGCGCTCGGCCGGGGAGAGCCCGACGAGGCCGACCGGATGGCGCGGGCCGCGCTGCGGGTCGCGATCACCTTCATGGCCGGCTGCGGGCTGGTGTTCGCGTTCGGCGGGGGAGTGATCGCCAGGGTCTTCACCGACGACCCGACGCTCATCGAGACCGTGCGGCAGCTGCTCGTGGTGGCCGCGGTCTTCCAGGTGCTGGACGGCGCGAGCATCGTGCTGCGCGGCGCACTCCGCGGCGCGAGGGACGTGCGCTGGGCGGCCTTCCTGGGCATCGCGGCCATCTGGACCTGCGTCCCCGGCGCGGCCTGGCTCTTCGGCCGCGAGCTCGGCTGGGGCGTGGTCGGCGCATGGCTCGGCTTCATCGGCGAGACCGGCGTCGGCGCGGCGCTGCTCTGGTGGCGCTGGACCCGCGGCCACTGGCGAGCCCGCGCGCTCGCACCTCGGGCTGACTCCACCGCGTGGTAAAGCCTTCGGTCATGGCCCCGATGCTCTCCTTTGGACAACCCAACAACCAGGCCGCCTCCTCCCGCCGGCTGCTCATCGTCTTCGACGGGGGCAACGCGCCCGGGTACTCCTCCGTCGCGGTCGCGCTCACCGAGGAGGCGGTGCGCCGCAACTACGAGGTGTGGGCCGCGAGCGAGGGCTTCCGCTCGCTCACCCGCGACGCCACCGCCGAGCCCAAGTTCGAGCGGCTGATCCTCGGTCGTCAGGAGCGCTACGCCCTGCTCGCGCAGGGCATTCCTGCGCGCTCGATGGGGCGCCGGGTGCTCGACGCGGGCAGCGATTTCCGCAGCGAGCGCTACCGGGGCTTCCTCGACCACGACCGCCGTCGGGAGGCCGCGGCGACCATCGCGGCGCAGGGCTTCACGCACCTCGTGTGCGTCGGAGGCAACGGCACCCTCGAGGGCGAGAAGGCCCTGCTCGAGGACATGACCCCGAGGATCCCCGCCGGGTTCATCAACGTCTCCATCGACGACGACCTCGGCGGCGACCGGGCGATCGGCTTCCTCACCGGCGTCGAGGCCGGGGCGACGGTGGTGCGGGGCCTGCTCGAGGACGCCTACACCCACAAGCGCATCTACCTGGTCGAGACCATGGGCAACCGCAGCGGCCGCCACGCGCTGCACTGCGCGGTCTCCGCGAGGGCGCACCTGGTCGTGCTGCCCCTCTTCCGCTTGACCGAGGAGGTGCTCCGGGAGATCGCCGAGAAGCTGGCGCAGATCGACTACGCCGTGGTGGTGGTGGCCGAGGGCTACGAGTCCGAGCGCCGTCGCACCGAGCCGGGCCTCTCGGCGAGCGCGCTGCTGCTTCGCCAGCTCGAGCAGGTGGGCCTCGTCGACAGCCCCAGAAAGCGGGTCATCGCGGAGCCCTTCAGCCGCTACCTGCGCGGCGTGCGCCCGGCCTTCCTGGAGGTCTCCGCGGCGTACCTCAAGGCCTCGGTGCTCTTCGACGCCTTCGACGCCGGACGCACGGAGATCATGCCCTTCGTGCTGGGCGCCCACGACGTCGGCGTGCGCCCCTTCTGCGCCATCGCTCGCGACGACCGGGTGGAGCCGGCCTTCCTGCCGCTGCTCGACCGGCTGGGGCTGCCGAAGTTCCGGGCGCTGGTGAAAGACCGCTTCGCCGCGGGCGGGGCCTGAGCCCTCCTCCTACCCCTCAGCGCTTGCGCGCGATGACCCTCACCGACTCATCCGCCGTGTCCGCCCGCTCGAAGGTCTCCGGCAGCTCGTTGACCTCCGTCGGGTCGTCGTCCTCGATCGGCGCCTCGTCCTCGATGGGCCCGAGCTGATGCAGCTCCCGCTGCAGCGCGGCGGCGTCCCGGGGGCGGTCACCGCGGGAGAGCGAGATGCAGCGCATCACCAGCGCGTCGATCGTCGGAGAGACCCCCGGACGGAGCATCGACGGCCTCGGCGGCGTCGCCCGCTGCATCTCCATCAGCAGCGCGGCGGGCGTGCGCGCCACGAAGGCCAGCCGCCCGGTGAGCATCTCGTAGAGGATCACCCCGACGGCGTAGAGGTCCACCCGACCGTCGAGGTCGGACTCGCCGCGGGCCTGCTCCGGGGCCATGTACGAGGGCGTCCCCATGACGAAGCCCGCGCGGGTGAGCCTCGGGTCGCCCAGGGCGGTCATCGCTTTACTCACCCCGTAATCGAGCACCTTCACCCTCGGCGTGTCGTCCCCCCTCGCCACCAGGAAGAGGTTGTCCGGCTTCAGGTCGCGGTGGAGGATGCCCCGGGCGTGCGTCGCGACCAGCGCCGACACGGTCTGCCGCGCGACGCTCACCGAGAGCTTGAACCCGAGGCGGCGCTCGCGACGCATCCTCGCGGTGAGGGTCTCGCCCTCCAGGCGCTCCATCACCAGGAAGGGCGCCCCGTCCTCGAGGACGCCCATGTCGAAGACCTCCACGATGTGCGGGTGCCCGAAGCTCCCTGACACCACGGCCTCCTTCTGGAAGCGCGCGATGGCCACCGCGTCGCGGGCGTACTTCGGGTGCAGGCACTTGATGGCCACGCGGCGCCCGAGGTTCACCTGCACCGCGTCGTACACCACGCCCATGCCGCCCCGCGCGATGAGCCCGGTCACCCGGTAGCGCCCCTGCAGCAGCCGCCCCAGGAGGGGGGCCTCCGGGGTCGGCAGGGCCAGCGGGGCCTCCGTGAAGGTGCCGCCGCCGGGCTGCGTCGCGTCGATGCCCCGGGGCGCGAGCGGGGGCGGGGGGAGCGACGCCCGATCGGGGGACGGCGGCCGCATCGCCGGGACGACGGGCTTCTGGTGCACAGGGCAGAGCGGCGCCTCGGCGGGGTGCGGCATCCCGCAGAGCTGGCACCGGATGAAGCGCTGAGCCATTGGAGCGGTGGAGAGTATAGATCCGCGCGGGGCGCTACGTCGGCAGCAGGCCGCGGCGGGCGAGGGCGGCGCGCACCTCGGCCTCGCGCGACCGGGGCACCGACACCCGGGTGGGCATCCCCCCCGCCACGCCGAGCATGGCGAGGAAATCGAGGCCCGAGTCGAAGGCCGCCGCGAGGGTGACGTTCTGATCGTCGGTGAGCACCGAGACCCTGGCGCGCTTCTGCCCGAGGAGCAGCAGCTCGGTCTTGTCGACCTCCCGGGGCTTGAGGTCGGTGATGTCGCACCAGGCCACGGAGCCGGAGACGGTGTAGCGGTCGCCGGCGACGTCGCGGGTGCGCTGCTCGATGGCGTCGTAGCGGGAGGCGGCGGCCTCGATCTCGCCGTTCACCTGCGGGTCGGCGCAGCGGCCGACCAGCCAGTCGACCACCCTGGCCAGGAAGGCGTCGTCGCGGCCGTCGATGCGCAGCGCCCGGTCGATGCGCTCGCCCCGGGGCGAAGGGGCGCCGGTGCGGGTGTCGATGGCCCGCGCGTCGTCGTCGGCGCCGGGGTAGGGCTCGACGCCCCCGAGGATCCACTTGGCCGCGGCGTAGAGCCCGTCGAAGTCGTTGTGGGCGACGAGGGTGTCGACCGCGCCGACCTGCGCCACCAGCTCGGGGGTGACCATCTCGGGGCAGGCGCCGTGCACCGCCTTGGTGCAGAGGGTGAACCTCGGGTCGGCGCGGTAGCGGTCGTGGAGGTTGTGGTCGTGGTGGTCGACCCAGGCCGCGAGGCGCTCTCCGAGGCCCGCGAGGAAGGGGCCGGTGACCTTCTCGAAGCTCGCCCCGGTGCCCGCGGCGGCGAAGGCGATGTCGAGGACCACGACGCGCCCGACGAGGGTGGCCGGGCGGGGCAGCTTGCGGGGGGTGGCGAAGACGAGGTGGGCCGGCGTCACGCGGCGGGTTCGACCGTCTTGATGGCGTCGCGGGCGAGGGCGCCGGAGCCCTTGTTGGCGCCGACCTCGAAGCCCGCCGGGACGGGCCCGTCGAAGTCCGAGAAGGTGAGCCGGTGGTCGTCGGCGCCGATGAGCGTGGCGGTGATGCTACGGCCGTCGGCGGTCTCGACCACGACGCGCTTGTCGAGGTGCCGCGACCACGGGTCGCTCGACTCGTCGAGGTTCAAGAAGATCTTCATCTGCTTGAGCCACAGCTCCTGGCCGCGCGGGTCGGTGGTGTCGAGCCGCAGCTCGTTGACCAGCTTCACGCTCATCGCGATCCAGTCCTTGTAGCAGCCCGAGCAGATCTTCTGCTGGATCTCCGCGCCCAGGGGCGCGAGCCTGGTGCCGGGGCGAAACGGCGGCGCCGCGAGGCCGGGCTTCTCTTCGCCGCACTTGATGCACTTCACGTCGGTGGTCATGGCGCGCCGACTTATGCGACACCGCTCCGCCCCCTGCAAGCGCCACGGCGCTCACTGATCCACCGTAGGATGCGCCCCCGCCGATGAGCACCCCTCGAGCCAGCTTCGATACCGTCACCGTCGACCGCGTCACCCGGGTCTTCGGCGTGACCCGCGCGCTCGCGGGCGTGAGCGCCACCTTCCGCGCCGGCGAGGTGGCCTCGCTGGAGGGCGGCAACGGCGCGGGCAAGAGCACCCTGCTGAGCATCCTCGCCACGCTCTCCCGACCCACCGCGGGCGAGGTGAGCTGGGGCGAGTACCGCATGCCGGAGGACCGCGAGGCGATCCGCTCGGCGGTGGGCTTCGTGGCGCACGAGGCGATGGTCTATCCCGACCTCACGCCCCGGGAGTCGCTCTCGCTGATGGCCACGCTGCACGGCCTCGACGAGCCTCGCGCCCGCATCGACGCGGTGCTCTCGGGCGTCGGCCTCACGGCCCTCGCCGACCGTCCCGCGCGCACCTTCTCCCGCGGCCAGCTCCAGCGCCTCGCGGTGGCCCGCGCGGAGCTTCACGACCCCACGCTGGTGCTCTTCGACGAGCCCACCACCGGGCTCGACGCGAGGGCGGTCGCCCGGCTGGAGGAGGACATCGCCAGGGCCCGGTCTCGCCATCGCATCGTGGTGCTGGTGACCCACGACGCGCCCTTCGCCGAGCGCGTGGCCGACGTGCGCATCACCCTCGACCGCGGGCGCATCGCAGGGACGGTTCGCGTCGAGCGTTGACGGTCAGCGGGACGGGGCGCGGTGGACGGCGCGCGCCGGACGCCCCCTCGGGCGTGCGGGCGCAGGGGCGGGCCGGACGCCGGGGGCAGGGGCGACCACCGGGGCCGCGGGCTGCGAGCGGGTGAGCCGGTAGACGCCCATGATCAGCGCCAGCAGCGCCAGGGCCGCGAGCACCAGGGTGCTGGCCTTGGGCGGCGAGTGACGCCGACTCACGGCGCCGGTGGAGCCATCGCGCAGGGCCGTGACCAGCAGGGCGACGAAGGCTCCGGCGGAGGCGGGGCGCTCGGACTGCCGCCGAGAGAGGGCCATGGCGAAGACCTCGTCGACGCGGGCGGAGACGGTCGGGAGCACGGAGGAGGGCGACGGGGTCAGGTCGTGCACCACGGCGTAGGAGACCTGCACCGCGTCGTCGCCGGGGAAGGGCCGGGTGCCGGTGAGGGCCTCGAACATCACCGAGGCGAGGGAGTACACGTCCCCGCGGGTGCTGTACTCGCCCTTGGTGATGGCCTCCGGGGGCGCGTAGGCGGGCGTCCCCAGAAACTGCCCGTCGCGGGTGAGCGTCGCGTCGGGGACGCGGGCGATGCCGAGGTCGGTGAGCTTCACCGCGCCATCAGGACCCAGCAGGATGTTGTCGGGCTTGATGTCCCGGTGGACGATCCCGATGGAGTGAAGCGCGTCGAGGGCCGCGCCGACGCCGCGGGCGATGCGGATGGCCTCCTTCGGGGTGACGGGCCCCTCCTCGATGAGCGCTCGGAGGCTGCGCCCGGGGACGTACTCGTAGACCACGAAGGGGCCGAGCGCCGGGCACTCCCCCGCGTCGTGGACGGTCACGATGTTGGGGTGGTGAAACCTCGCCGCCGCCCGCATCTCGTTGCGGAAGCGGGCCACGAAGGACTCCCTCTTGCCGCCGTCGCGAAGCACCTTCACGGCGACCTCGCGCTGCAGCTCCGGGTCGTGGGCGAGCATCACGGTGCCCATGGCCCCCTCGCCGAGCTGGCGGATCACCCGGTAGCGCCCGATGCGCTTCGCCGTGGCGGCGGACTCCATCGCACCGACGGCGGGCTCCATGAGGACGGGGTGCGTGGCGAGCTCGGGCATTCGGGCCGCGGCAGTCTATGCCCCGCAGCACCGACGGTCGAGAATGAGGGACGCGACGACCCCTTTCACTGCGCCCCGGTGACCGCGCGGCGCATCACCTCGACCGGGGCCTCTCGACCAAACCAGCGCTCGAAGGCGACGGCTCCCTGGTGCACCAGCATCCCGACGCCGACCCCGTCGAGCACCCTCAGCCCCGAGGAGCGAGCGGCGAGCATCCACGGCGTGGGCTGAGGGGTGTAGACGAGGTCGACGGCGAGGGCGCCCGGAGCGCAGCGGGAGAGCTCGACCGCGGCGACGATGGCCTCGCCGGGCGGTCCTCCGGTCATGCCGCAGGGGGTGGCCTGCACCAGCATCGTGGCCTCCGCGATCGCCGAGAGCGCAGCGGGGGTGCCGAAGCCCGCGGCCAGGCCCAGCGCGCCCGCCTTCGCCACGTCGCGAGCGAGCACCGTGATCGACGCCGCGCCCTCGCTCTCCGCGGCGACCACCACGGCCCTCGCCGCGCCTCCCGCGCCCAGCACCACCACGCGCTGCTCGGAGAGCGAGGCGCCCGCTTCGATCACCGCGCGAGCGAAGCCCGGCGCGTCGGTGTTGGTCCCGACGAAGCCGGTGTCGGTGCGCACCAGGGTGTTGACCGCCCCGCAGCGGAGGGCGAGCTCGTCCACCGAGCCGAGGGCCGCGCGCACCGCGGACTTCCACGGCAGCGTGACGTTGGCGCCGAGGTAGCCGTCGCTCCAGAGCGAGGCGAGGGTGGCGTCGAGGGTACCGGGCGGCGTGTCGAGGGCCTCGTAGGAGGCGTCGAGCCCGAGCGCCCGGAAGGCCGCGGTCATCATGGCGGGCGAGCGCGAGTGCGCGACGGGGTGGCCGAGGAGCGCGAGGCGGGCGGTCACGTCCCGACGCGGGTGACGGTGGCGTCGAGGGTACCGCGGTCGAGGCGCAGGTGGATGCTGTCTCCCGGCGACACGGTGCTGGCGTCGACGAGGGCCCGACCTTCGTGCATCGCCACGCCATAGCCCCTCGCCAGGATCTTCACCGGCGACATGGCATCGAGCTTCCCCGCCGCGAGGCCCAGCGCGTTGCCTCGCCGTTCGAGCAGCTTGCGGGTGCTGCGGTCGAGCCGGTCGCGCAGGTCGCGCAGCGTGAGGGCGCGGCGCTCGGCGCGTCGTTGCATCGCGGGGAGCATCCGGGCGCCGAGGCGCTCGAGGGCGGCGCGGTGGTTGGCGAGGCGCACCCTGGGGTGGTTGCCCTGGAGGTTGACGTCCGCCTGGGCGAGCGCGCGTCGCTGGGCCACGAAGCGCTTGCGCAGGGCCTCCTCGGCGCGCTCGAGGAGCCCGTCGAGGCGCTGGCGCTCCACCGCGATGGCGCGTCGAGGGTCCCTGGGCTGGAGCCGATGGAGCTTCAGGTTGAGCGCGCTGAGCTTGCCGGAGAGGGCGCTGCGGAGCCTGCGGTGGAAGCTCTCCAGGCGGTCGCGCTCCTCGGTGATCTCCGGGGTGCAGATGGTGGCGGCGGCCGTCGGCGTGGCGGCGCGCAGGTCGGCGACGAGGTCGGACAGGGTGTAGTCGACCTGGTGGCCGACCGCGGACACGACCGGCACCCGGCAGCCCGCGATGGCGCGGGCGACGCGCTCGTCGTTGAAGGCGGCGAGGTCCTCGCTGGCGCCTCCGCCCCGGCCGACGATGAGCACGTCGAGGGCGCGGATGCGCTGCACCTGCGCGATGGCGCGGGCGATCTGCGCCGGGGCCTCGGCGCCCTGCACCAGCGTCGGGGAGACGACCACGCGCACGGGCCAGCGGCGGAAGAGCTCCTTGATGATGTCCTGCAGGGCGGCGCCCGTGGGGCTGGTCACCACGCCGATGACCTTCGGAAACCTCGGGAGCGGGCGCTTGCGCTCCTCCTCGAAGAGCCCCTCGGCGCGGAGCTTCTCCTTCAGCGCCTCGAAGGCCGCCGCCGCCGCTCCGGCGCCCGCGGCGGTGGCGGCGTCGCCCACGAACTGGAAGCTCCCCCGGCTGTTGTAGATGGTGGGCTTGCCGCGGAGCTGGATCTTCTCCCCGACGGTCATCTTCGCCTTCGCCTTGGCGAGGCTGCCCTTCCACATGACGCACGCGAGGCGGGCGTCTTCGCGCTCGTCCTTGAGCTCGAAGTAGAGGTGCCCCGAGGTGACCAGCTTGGCCGAGGAGATCTCGCCCTCGATCCACACCGAGGCGGCGAAGCGCTGCTCCAGGGTCTCCCTCGCGGTGCGGTTGAACTCGCTGATGGACAGCGGCTTCGGGGCGGTGCTCACGGGTCGGAGGAGGTCGTTCATCGCGGCGCCGGGAGCTATAGACCACGTCGGGCGGCGGGCGCGAGTGACGTGCACCTCGCCTCCTGGCCGGGCCGTCGCGGCACGCGGCCTGTGCGGCGATGGCACAACCCGTCGCACCCTCATGATCGCGCGACGCCCTGTATTCCCAGGCGTTTGTCTTTTTTCCGCCCTTGGAGCATCCATTGCACAGAGGACCTCCCATGACCCGATCAAGCTGGACCCGTGCGCTCTTCCTGGTGGCCGCCGTCTCGGTGCCGACCCTCTCCAGTGGCGTCGCCGACGCGTGCGGCGGCTGCTTCGCCCCGTCGGAGAGCAACCAGGTGGTGACCGATCACCTGATGGTGATGGCGCTGCACGCGAGCGAGTCGATCCTGTGGGACCAGATCCGCTACTCGGGTCGCCCTCAGGACTTCTCCTGGGTGCTGCCGGTGCAGGGCGACGCCCGCCTCGAGCTCGCCAACGGAACCTTCTTCGACACCCTCTCTCAGGTCACCGCCCCGACGGTCACCGCCCCGGCGCAGGTCTGTCCCACCGCCGGCCGCGGCGGCCTCTTCGGTGCCTCCGACTCCTCCGCCACTCCTACCAACGAGGCGGGCGGCGTGCAGATCCTGAGCACGGCCATCGTCGGGCCCTACCAGACGGTCACCCTCCGCAGCTCCGACGCCGACGCGCTCTCCACCTGGCTGCGCGCCAACAGCTACGCCATCCCCGCGAGCATCGAGCCCGTCATCCGGCACTACACCGACCTGCGCATGGACTTCATCGCGCTGCGCCTGCGCCCCGGCGAGGGCATCCAGGCGATGCAGCCGGTGCGGGTGCGCTTCTCCACCCCCTCTCCCGTGCTGCCGCTTCGCATGGTGAGCGCGGGCATCGCGGACAAGGTCGGCATCTCCCTCTTCGTCTTCAGCGAAGGGCGCACCGAGGCGATGAACTTCCCCAACGCCCTCGTCGACCGCGCCCGCGTCTCCTGGGACTACAGCACCAGCGCCAGCAACTACGCGGCGATGTTCCGCGCGGCCATCGCGCCCTCCGGCGGGCGCGCCTGGGTCACCGAGTCGGCGCAGCGCGCGGACAGCTACAGCAACAACTTCCGCTACAACCCCGAGGCCTACGGCGACTGGGGCCTCGCCGTGGCGGGCCTCTCGCAGCCCTGGGTGACCCGCCTCCGCGCCGACCTCCCGGCCGCCACGCTCGACCGCGACCTCCAGCTCCAGGCCTCCTCCAACAGCACCGAGCTCGCGCCCTCCTTCCAGGCGGGCGTGCTCCTCAACCGCCCGCCCTGCGCCACCGACGACGGCTTCTACAGCGGAACCGACGCCAGCTTCCGCGGCCTCTCGTGCAGCACCTCCCCGGGCGCCGCGGCTCCCCGTGGGCTCGCGGGCCTGCTCGCCCTCGGCCTCGCGGCGGTCGTCGTCCGCCGCCGCCGCTGAGTCACCGCTTGCGTCTCGGCCGACGCTCGCGCTAGCACCGGACACCACGCATGGCGTCTGACCTCCTCGACCGACGCTTCCTCGCCGTCATCGGCAAGGGCGGCACTGGCAAGACCACCGTCACCGCCGCCCTCGCGATCCTCGCGGCCTCCCGCGGCAAGCGGGTGCTGGTCGCGATGTCCCAGGCCCGAGAGCGCATGAGCTCGATGCTGGAGTCGCAGTTCATCACCAGCGAGGTGGCGCAGATCCTCCCCAACATCGACGCGGTCAACCTCGACCCCGAGGCCTGCCTCGACGAGTACGGGATGATGATCCTGAAGGTGCGCGCGCTCTACAAGGCGGTGATGGACAACCGCGCCGTGAAGGGCTTCCTGCGCGCGGTCCCCGGGATGGACGCGTGGTCGATGCTGGGCAAGACGCTCTACCACGTGAAGCAGCAGGAGAACGGCCGTCCCGTCTACGACCTGGTGCTCCTCGACGCGCCCGCCACGGGGCACGGCCTCCAGATGCTGCGGGTCCCCCAGGTGATCACCAAGGTCGCCCCCATCGGCCTGCTGCGCCGCGAGGCCGAGGAGGGTCTGGCGATCATGCGAGACCCGAGGCAGTCGGGCATGGTGGTGGTCACCCTCGCCGAGGAGATGCCCACCACGGAGACCGAGGAGCTCATCCCCAAGCTCACCCAGGAGCTGCAGCTCCCGCTGGCCAAGCTGGTCATCAACCAGGTGCTCACCCCCCTCTTCAAGACCGGCGTCGAGCCCGCGCGCGCCGCCGCCGAGGTGCTCGCCCGCGCCTCCGCGCTCGAGGGCGTCGCCCGGGTGGGCCTCTCCCGCGCCCGCCGCGAGGCCCTGCAGCGCACCATGATCGAGCGCCTCGCGAAGCTCCCCGGCAGCAAGGTGATGCTCCCGGCGCTGACCGTCGAGCAGGTGCGCCGCGCCGACATCGAGATGCTCGCCCGCGGCCTCGGCAGCGTCTGACCAGAGACTCTCTCTCCATCCCCCAACTCGTCGATTGACGCCGTCGCGGTGAACGGTGTCCCATGCGCCGGTGATGGCAAGGCGGTGGTCTCCGGGGTCTCGTCGGTGGGTGGTTCTTACCGCGCTGGTAATCGTCTCGGCGGCGTCGGCGTTCGCGCACGACCTGCGAGGGACGCTCACCGGCGCCGATGCGCTGAGCCCCGCAGCCAGGGCGACGCCGGCGCGGTGGCGCGGGGCGTTCTGGGAGGTCCCCAACGGGGCGCTGGCGATCACGGCGCCGCGGTCCAACGTCGAGCGTGACGTGGCGGTGGTGCTTACCGGCGCCACAATAGCCGAGTCGAGGCAGCCGGTGACGGTGCCCGTCGAGGGCGGCCGGTGCCGACCCGGGACGGTGCTGCTCTCCCCCGGCACGACCCTCACGCTCGACAATCAAGACCTGCTCGCCCACGAGTTCTATGTGGTGCGCGCCGGCGGGGACGACCGCGTGGTCGCCGCGGAGGTCACCTCCTCGCGCACCCGCCGCCAGGTGAGCCTCCCCGCGGCCGGAACCTACGAGCTCCGCGACCTGCGTCAGCCGACCTTCCGCTGCTGGCTGGTGGCGGGTCCCGGGCAGGGGAGGGTGCTCCAGCCCAACGCCGCCGGGGCCTTCACGGCCACCGGGCTGGAAGACGGGCCGTACACCGTGAAGGCTTATTTCGAAGGGGTCGAGCGGGCCTCGGCGGAGGTCACGGTCGCGGGGCGCGAGGCGGCGGTGACGCTGGCCATCGGAGCGGCCCCGGCGGCCCCGGCGGCCCCGGGCGCAGCGCCTGCGGCGGCCCCGGCGGCGCCCGAAGACAACCATCGTCGGCGTCGGGGTCACTGAGAAGCGGAGCGGTCGGCGATGTTGTTCTCAAGGTTCTGGATGGTGTTGCTGGCGCTGGTCGCCGGCGCCTCGGTGGCGGCGATGACGCTCGCCCGCAAGACCTACGACCACGACCGCGCGAGCGACGTGGCGACCATGGTCGACAGCGACCGGCGCATCGTGGAGGAGTTCCTCCGGCGCGACGCGCGCACCCGGCTCGACGACATCGGCCCGGTGTCCTCCGACGCCAGCCTCGTGGCGCTGATGGTGACCGCCACCCGGCGCACCGCCGACACGCCCGCGGCCATCGGCACCGCGCTCACCACGCGGCTCCGGGAGCTCAACCAGGGCCTCGGCCCGCTGCGCGGCGACGTGCTCTTCGCGGTCGACCCGCGGGGCATCATCGTGGGGCGCGTAGGGCTCCAGGAGAACGAGGTGGGCCAGTACGTCGGTGGGCTCCCGCTGGTCGAGCGCGCCATCGCCGGCAACGTGCGCGACGACATCTGGGAGCTCGCGGGCACCGCGTACCGCATGGCCGCCCGGCCGGTGATCTCCGAGGGCCGCTACTACGTCGGCGCGGTGGTCCATGGGATGGCCATCCAGCCGCGCTTCGTCGAGACGGTGGCGCAGCTCGTCCCCGGCGCGTCGGTGATCGTCTTCGGCGCCGCGCAGACCTACGGCGGGTTCACCCCGGTGCCCGAGCGCGGCAGCGTGGCGGCCCCCCCGGTCGGCGCGCTCTCCGACCCCCTCCGCACGCTCTCCGAGCGCCCCGAGTGGACCGCCCGCGGCGCGGTGTCCTTCGACCTCCCGGAGCTGGGCGGCCGCGTAGCCTACGCCTCGCTTCCGGGGAGCATCGGGGCGGGCATCGCCGTCGGCCGCGGGCTCCCCAAGATGCCGTCGGACTTCCTGATGCACGCCTCCCGGGAGGACATCGCGCGGGTGCCCTTCGCGGCGCTGTTCTCGGCGGTGGCGGCGCTCATCGCGGTGGGCTTCGCGCTCTTCTACTGGGAGTACGACAGCAAGAAGAAGCGGCTCATCGCGGCGCTGCGCGGGCTCCAGCAGGGCCCGAGCAACCGGGTCGACCCGCTGCTCCTCGACGGCTTCGCGCGCGACGTCGCCGTGGCCGCCAACGACGGCATCGACGAGGTGGTGAAGCGCGAGATCGAGCGCTCCGGCGGCAAGCTGCGGAGCGTCAACGACCTGGAGTCGCTGCTCTCGAACCCGGGCGACGCGCCGGGGACGCCGACCAACCAGCGGCTGCCGCTCAACGAGGCGGACGAGCAGCGGCAGTGGCGGGAGGTCTTCGAGCAGTTCGTGGCGCGACGCCGGGAGTGCGGCGAGTCCGTCGACGGCGTGACCTGGGACCGCTTCGCGTCGACGCTCCAGAAGAGCCGCGCGGAGGTGGTGTCCCGGGCCCGCAGCCGGAGCGCCCGCTTTACGGTGGTGGTAAAAGACGGCCGCGCCGCGGTGAAGGCCGCGCCGCTCGGCTGAGCGCCCGCACAGAACTCAACCTCCCGAAGAAGGTGTCACCCGAATGAAGCCGCTGCCCCTGCTTGATGGGATGGATGTGACCGAGCTCGCGGAGCTCCTCGCGCATCACAACCACCGCTACTGGGATCTCCACGCGCCGGAGATCAGCGACTACGACTTCGACAAGCTGGTCGAGGCCCTCAAGGCCGTCGCGCCGGACCACCCGGTGCTCGGCTCCATGGGCCCGTCGCTCTCGGGCAAGGGGGTCAAGCACAAGGTCCCGATGCTCTCGCTGGACAAGTGCTACTCCGACGAGGACCTCGACAAGTGGGCCACCAGCTTCGTCGGCGACGCGGTGATGATGCCCAAGTTCGACGGCATCGCGTGCTCGCTCCACTACGACTCCAAGGGTGTCCTGGTGCGCGCCGTGACCCGCGGCGACGGGATCACCGGCGAGGACATCACCACCAACGCCCGGGAGATCGCGGACATCCCCCGCACGCTGAAGACCCCGCAGTCCGTCGAGGTGCGCGGCGAGGTGTTCATGCGCCTCTCGGTGTTCGCGAAGTACAAGGCCGAGGGGATGGCCAACCCGCGCAACCTCGCGGCGGGCGCCATCAAGCAGAAGGACCCGAAGAAGAGCGCGGCCTACGGGCTCAACTTCGCGGCCTACGACGTCGTCGGCACCGCGGCGAAGACCCACGACGAGGAGCTGAAGTGGCTCGTCGCCGCGGGGTTCAGCCCGATCGACTACGAGGTGGTGACCAAGGCCGACCTGCGCGCGGCCTACCAGCGCATGGCCGCCCTTCGCCCGTCGCTCGACTACGAGATCGACGGCGTGGTCTTCAAGACCAACCGCAACGACGAGCAGGACCGCCTCGGCGCCACCGCGCACCACCCCCGCTACGCGCTGGCGTACAAGTTCCAGGGCGACTCCGGCACCTCCGTGCTGCGCGCGGTGGAGTGGAGCGTCGCTCGCACCGGCGCGATCACCCCGGTGGCGGTGGTCGACCCGGTGTCCCTCTCGGGCGTGACGGTGACCCGCGCGTCGCTCCACCACCCGGGCTTCATCACCAAGCTCGGGCTCAGCCTCGGGGCCGAGGTGGTGATGATGCGTCGCGGGGGAGTGATCCCCAACGTGGAGTTCGTCTCCAAGGCGGGCGACACGCCGGTGGTGCTCCCCCCAGCCTGCCCGGCGTGCGGCGCGAAGACCGAGATGCGCGACGACTTCCTCTTCTGCACCGCGCCGAAGACCTGCCGCGGGGTGCAGATCGGGATGCTCGGTCACTTCTCCGCCAGCGCCGACATGCTGGGCTTCGGCGACACGATCCTTCAGCAGGCCTTCGACGCGGGCTTCCTGCGCAGCGTGAAGGACTTCTACACGCTCAAGGCCACGGACCTCGCGAGCCTCGATCGCTGCGGCGACAAGGTGGCGCAGAAGCTGGTGAAGGAGGTCGACAAGAAGCGCACGCTCGACCTGGCGACCTTCCTCCGCGCCCTCGGCATCCCCGACCTCGGGAAGAACGTCTCCAAGATCCTCTCGGAGAAGTACCAGACCCTCGACGCGGTGCTGGCGGTGACCGAGGCGGAGTTCTCGCAGGTGCACGGCATCGGCGCGGTGATCGCGCACAACGTCATCCAGGGGCTCAAGGACAACGCCGACCTCATCAAGGACCTGCGGCAGCACGTGACCATCAGCGCGCCGCTGTCCCCCTCCGCAGGCGCCGCGGCGGGCGCTGCGGGCGCGGCGGGCAACGCCTTCGCGGGCATGACCTTCGTGTTCACCGGCAAGATGCAGACGCTGGATCGCAAGGGGGCCGAGGCGCAGGTCGCCAGCATGGGCGGCACCGCCCTCGACGCGGTGAACAAGGCCCTCACCTACCTGGTCGTCGGCGACCTGAAGAAGCCCGGCGAGAAGTCCACCAAGGAGAAGGCCGCCGACAAGCTCGTCGCCGCCGGGTCGACGCTGAAGATCATCAGCGAGACGGAGTTCCTGTCGATGGTCGACGACGCGCAGGCGCTCGCGGCCGTCGCAGGGGCGGTGCAGACCGTTTCGACCCCGATGCAGACCGTTTCTGCCCCGATGCAGACCGCTCCGACCCCGATGCAGACTGTGTTGGAGCCGATGCAGACCGTTTCGACCCCGATGCAGACCATTTCTGCCCCTGTGCAGGCTGCTCCGGCGCTGCGCACGATGGCGGGGGCTCGCGTGGCCTTCGCAGGGACCCTCGGGAGCTACTCGCTGGCCGACGCGACGCGAAAGCTCAACGAGCTGGGCGGCGAGGTCGTCGACTCGGTCGACGCGCAGACCACCCTGGTGGTCGTCGGAGCGAAGGGGAAGGCGGGCGACAAGCTCACCGCCGCGCGCAAGCTGCAGGGCTCCGCGAGCGCGCTGGAGATCCTGAGCGAGGCCGACTTCGGTCAGCGCGTGGGCCTCGGACAGATCGCCCTCTTCTGACGGGCTCCGCCTCAGCGACCTGAGCGAACCCACCAGCTCACGATCACCATCACCATCACCACCGCCCCGAGCACCATCGCCGCGAGGCGCGGTGCACCCGCGGTCGCGACCTCCGTCGCCGGTGGCTTCTCGTCGATGACGGGAGCCGGAGGCTCCGGGGCAGGCGTGATCGGCGCCGCGGGTTTCGGGGGGAAGACCGAGTGGCGCTCCGTGGGGGCGAGGTCCCCCTCGGCGACGGGCGGGGGCAGGGTGGGGTGCACCGCGCTCAGCACCGCCATGAGCTCGCGCACCGAGGCGGGGCGGTCGTCGGGGTTCTTCTCGAGGCAGCGCATCACGGCGCGGGCGAGGGCGGAGGGGATGCCCGGCACGCGGCGATCGAGCGGGATCGGGTCTTCGTCGGCCACGGCGCGGGCCAGCTCGGCGACGCTGTCGCCCGCGAAGGGCATCACGCCGCTCAGCAGCTCATAGAGCATCACCCCGAGGGACCAGAGGTCCGAGCGGGCGGTGAGGTGGTGGGTGTCCCGAAACTGCTCCGGGGACATGTACGCGGGCGACCCGAGCGCCACGCTGGAGGTCGGTGGGAGGGGGGCGTCGTCGAGGTGATCGACGATCACCGCGAGGCCGAAATCCAGCAGCCGCGGAGACCAGCCGGAGCCGTCGCGCACCAGGAAGATGTTCTCGGGCTTGAGGTCGCGGTGCACCACGCCCGCATCGTGAAGCGCGCCCAGCGCGTCGAAGATGGGGAGCATCAGCGGGATGAGGTCCCTCGCGGGCACCGGGCCCCGGCGGTACTGCGCGTAGGTCGCGAGGTCGATGCCGTCCAGAAACTCCTGCACCAGGTAGGGGACGCCCTGCTCGTCGATGCCGAGGTCCTCGATGCGCACGATGTTGGGGTGGCTCACCAGCGCCGCGGTCTGCCCCTCGCGCAGCACCTGGCGCGCGTGCATCGCGCTCGACGCCAGCTCCGGGCGCAGCAGCTTGACCGCCACCACGCGCCCCTCGACCACGTGCTCCGCGCGGTAGACCTCGCCCATCCCGCCGCCGCCGAGGCGAGCCAGCAGCCTCCACTTGCCGTCGATCACCTCGCCGACGCGACTCGGTGCCAACACTTGATCGCGCAGTACGGTCGTAGGCATGAGGGCGGTGCTACCCACGGAGTGAACGGGTGTAGGCAGCCGCGGTCAAGCACATCGACGGGTGGTGACGCGAAGGCGTTTGGTTGTACCAATGCGGGCTGCATGTCCGCATCGACGCTCTCCGTCGGGACGATCCTCGCGGATCGGTACGTCCTCGCCTCCCTGGCGCCGGTGTCCAACGCCCCCGAGGCGTGGTGCGCCTCCATGGCAGGCAACGAGCAGCCCGTGATGGTGCTGTACTTCCCCGCAGGGAGCCATTCCCCGCGAGCGATGCAGCGCATCGTCACCGAGGGGGCCGAGCTGCGCGAGCTGCGCCACCCCCGCGTCGGCGCCCTGCTCGACCTCGCGGTCGAAGCCCGCGGCGGCGTGTACGGCGTGACCCCGTGGTACGGCGACGACACCCTCGCGCGCCGCATCGAGCGCCAGGGGGTCTTCAACCTCCACGTCGCCGGGGCCCTCATCTCCGACGTGCTCAGCGCCCTCGGCGTGCTGCACTCCCGTCGGCTCGTGCACCGCGCGGTCTCGCCCAGGGACGTCACCCTCTTCGTCGCAGACGACGGCCGGCTGCGAGCGCGGCTGATCCCCGGCGGGCAGCTCGCCGAGTTCGCTCGCGAGGGAGAGCTGAGGGAGCGCTCCGGCCCCGCCAGCGCCCCGATCGGGGGCGAGTACGCCGCGCCCGAACAGTGGGACGGCGGAGACGCCACCGCGGAGAGCGACGTGTGGGCGGCGGGGGTGATGTTCCACCGGCTGGCCGCCGGGGTGCTTCCCTTCTCGGGAGACGACGCCTCGCGCCTCTCGGCCGTACGAGCTGGCGTCGTGCGCCTCTCCGAAAGCCTCCCCCCGGCGGTGCTGGAGGTGCTGCGCCGCGCCCTCGACCGCCGGCCGAGCGGACGCTACACCGACGCCGAGGCGATGCGCGTGGCGCTGGAGTCCGCGGTCGCCGACTCCGCCCCGCTGGGATCGCCCGTGAGCCGCTCCGTCGCCCCCCTCCCCACGGCGCGCCCTCCCGGCCCGGCGCACGCCGACGACTTCGACCTCGACGACCTCGTGGCCGACCTCTCCCGCCGCTCGTCCAAGGGTCCGGCGCCCGCCACGAGCCGGCCGCCTGCGGCGATCGAGCAGGTCTCCGGCGTAGGGCCCACGCACCGCCCTCCGCTCTCCGCTTCGCTGGCGCCGCCGTCCATGCCTGCCGCCGCCTCGAAGGCCCCTTCCGAGCGCCCGATCAGCGGCTTCGACCTCGACAGCCTCGGTCCCCCGCCCGCAGGGAAGGTCGCCGCGCCTCCGGTCGCCCGCGGCGCAGGCATCGTTCCAGGCCCCGCCCCGGCGGTCGTCGAGCCGCCGATCCCCTGGCGCGACTCGCAGGTGCACACCGCGCTCGAGGCGAAGTCCATCGACCGCACCCACGTGAAGCGCGAGAAGCGCCCTCGGGGCATGAGCGTGGCCGCGGCGCTGGCGCTGGTGCTGCCGGTCACCGCGGGCTTCGCGTACCTTGGCTGGCGCTCGATGCAGGGGCCCTCGACGCCGCCCCGCATCGAGCGGGTGCGCGCGCTGGAGCCCGAGCCCCTGCACCCGCAGCCCGTGGCCGCCGACGCCGCCGGGGCGGCGGGCGACGGGGCGACCGCGTGGAGCCCGCAGAGCGAGACGCAGACGCCGACGGAGTTCGGGGAGCAGTTTCACCTGGCGCTTCCGTCGGGCCTCGACGGGCGCTCGACGCAGGCCTTCGTCTCCCACCTGACCACCGCCTCGACGCTCGGGGCGGCGCACCCGCGGGGCTTCGCGAGCTGCGTCGAGGGGAGGGTGTTCATGCACCGCGGCGGGGTGACGGCGCCGCTGGTCGAGGTGAGCGTGCCCGCGCGCTGCGAGAGCCAGGACATCGCTCTGGTGCCCGACCTCGACGGCGACGGCGCCGCCGACGTGGTGGCCGCCGACCGCACCCGCAGCGGGCTCCTGGTGGTGGGCTCGCGTCGCGGGGCGCTGCTGCGTCGCCTCGCCCTGCCGGGCGCCTGGGGCCTCGCGGGCCCGATCTCCCTGCCGCTGCGGGGCCGCCCCGAGCCCGGCGTGGTGGTCTTCGTGTCGAGCGAGTCCGGGGCCCCGACGCTGATGGCCGTCGGGCTCCAGAGCGGCCGGGTGGCGTGGCGGCTGCCGGCCTCGCTGCGCCCCGCGGAGCCCAGGGACTTCGGCCTCGTGGTCACCGGCGACCTCGACGGCGACGGCGTCGAGGAGGTCGCCATGGGCATGCTGCGCGACGGCCAGCGCTGCGTGACGGTGCTCTCCGGCGCCACCGGGACGCCCCGCTGGGACACGGCCTTCTGCCTGCCCGGCAGCGCCACGCAGTCGCTCAGCGCGGGCCCCGACCTGGACGGCGACGAGGCCCCCGACCTGCTGGTCTCCTCGGCGGCGGACGGTCGGCTGCGACTCGTGTCCGGCCGAACGGGCAGGGAGATCACCGCGGTGACCGCGCAGGGCCCTGAGCCCACCACGGGCTTCGGCGCGGCGGCCCTCTACTCGCCCGACCTGGCGCGCGACGGCTACCCCGACATCGCGCTCACCCGGGCCACGACGCCCGACGCCACGCTGGAGGTCTACTCGGCCAACGACGGCCACCGGCTGGGGACCTTCCCCCTGCACGGCGCAGTCGGGGCGGTGGTCGAGGCGAGCCAGGTGAGGGTGCAGTTCGCGAGGGATTTCCTCTACTCCGGGAGCGTCTCGCTGGTGGTGGCCTCGCCGGTGGGAGTCTTCGTGATCGGGGCTGCGCCGAGGCCGGAGGGCGTCTGAGCAGGGGGCCGGGCGGCAGATGGGTTTTGTGTGGCGCGGGGCTGTGCTAGACGGGTGGGGAAGACGTGGTGAGGTCGCGCGGGTGACCGGCGATGCCTTGAAGAAGGCGATCGGTCGCGCGCAAGGGTCGAATCCACGGAGAGTGCCATTGCGTCCACGGGCGCATGGGAGCAACGAGGGGCACCGGGCGCAGTGACGCCGCGGGGCGCCGCCCATGCGGAGACCGCTGAACGGGAGCGAAGTCGGTGACGAATCTCGGTCCGAAAGACCCGAAGCAGGAAGAGGGCGACGAGCTGACGCGGGACGACGATTTCGGGCTGGACGAGCCCCCGGAGTCACCCGACGACGACGGGGACGACGGGGACGCGCTGCCGGAGATCCCGCGCGGAGACGAGCCCCAGGACGGCGGCGTGCTGCCGCAGACCCCGGCGACGCTGGCCATCGCCCGCATGAGCGAGCGGCTGCTCTCCCGCACCGTCGGGATGAACGCCTACCAGAAGGGTCGCGGCTACGCGCGTCGGGGCCACGTGCTGGAGTCGTCCATCGACGGCTGGGCCGCCTCGGGTCGGGTGCACGGCCGCGCCGCGGAGCCCTACGAGGTGCGCGTCGACGTGTCCGAGCTGGGCACCTTCACCTCCGCCTGCACCTGCCCCGCGTGGCGCGGTCCCGAGCGTCACTGCAAGCACGTCGCGGCGCTGCTGGTCGCCCTGCGCGACCGGATGAAGCCGCTGCGCGAGGCGGCGATGCAGCAGGCCGCGCAGGTCGCGCAGGCGCAGCACACCCGCGAGGAGGCCGACCGCCGCAAGGTGAAGGGCCGACGCCCGCACCGCGGCGAGAGCGAGCACCCGCGCGAGGTGGTGGTGCTCGACCGCAGCGGGTCGCGGCTCGTGGGGAGCGCGGCGCCGGTGGTCTCGACGCTGCCCACGGCGCCGGGCACGGTGGTCTCCGGCGAGAGCCGGATGAACTGGCAGGTGTGGCTCCCGCCGACGGACCCGCGGCGCGCGCCGGAGTTCGAGTACCGGCTGCAGCTCCGCCCGATGGCGATCGCGGTGACGGCCTTCAACGCCGAGGCGCGCACGGCCATGACGCCCGACGCGGCGCTCGAGGCGCTGGGCCCGTCGATGAGCCCGCACCGGTCGATCCTCCGGGTGCTCTCCCGCAACGCCCGTGGCGCCCGCCAGGCGGCGGTGGAGCTTCGTGGCGAGGACGCCGCGGAGCTCCTGACGCTGCTGCGAGGGCGGCGCGTGCTCATCGAGCCGACGCTGATGGAGCTTCGCTTCGTCGACGACCCGCTCATCCCGAAGATGGAGCTGGAGTCCGCCGGGGCGTCGAGCGTTCGCGCGAAGGTGGTCTTCGAGCGCAAGAGCGACGGACGGAAGTACGGCGGGGGTCAGGGGCTGTGGTTCGAGGGCACCCCGACCTGGCAGGTGGACACGGTGCAGGGCATCGCCCGCACGGTGGCCGACAGCGTCACGCCCGCGTGGCTCGAGCGGCTCTCCCGCGCCCCGATGATCCTGCACCCGGTGGAGGACCTCGGTCGGCTGCTGGGCGAGATCGTCCCCAAGGTGGCGCTGGCGCTGGGCACCGAGCTGCCCGACCTGTCGACGGTGGCCACGCTGGTGGACATCACCCCGACCTTCATGCTCCGCGCGGAGGGTGACCTCAGCAAGGTGCGCGCGACGCTCCGCGCCTGCTACGGCGACGTGGAGCTCGACGTGCCGCCGGCCGACCTTCCGCCGCCGCTCGCGATCATTCCGCCCCCGAAGACGGTCACCGAGGACGAGGGCTGGGCGAAGCCGCGGGTGATCCGCCGGGACATCGGCGCCGAGCGCATGGCCGCCGACCGGCTCTTCGAGCTGGGCCTCGGGCTGCCGGAGGAGCACTCCGGGTGGTTCGAGGCGAGCGGCGACAAGGCCGTGTCGTTCTGGATGGAGGGCGTCGGCTCGCTGCCCGACGACTGGGACCGCTTCATCCCCGACGACCTGATGCACGTGCAGGTGCGCGACACGCCCATCACGCCGCGGGCCCGCGTGGGCTCCGGCGTCGACTGGCTCTCGCTCGACGTGGAGTTCGTGAGCGAGGGCAGCAAGGTCAACGAGGAAGACCTGCGCCGCGCGCTGCTCGAGGGCCGGCGGCTGGTGCGCCTCGAAGACGGCACCTTCGCGCCCGTGTCGCGCGAGCAGGTGGACGAGGTGCTGCTGCGCATGGCGGAGATCTTCGCCCAGGGCCGGCAGCACATCCCGCTCTCCCAGGCGGGGCGGGTGCAGGACCTCCTGCGGCTGCTCCCCGGCGCGCGCGTCGAGCCCGCGGCGAAGGACCTCCTGGCGAGGCTCGCGGACCACGGCATGGTCGAGCAGGTGGCGCAGCCGAAGTCGCTCCACGCCACGATGCGGCCCTACCAGATCGAGGGCTTCTCGTGGCTGGTGTTCCTGCACCGGGCGAAGACCGGCGGGGTGCTGGCCGACGACATGGGCCTCGGCAAGACGCTCCAGACCCTCGCGCTGCTGACCTGGCTGAAGGAAGAGCACCAGCGCGCCCTCGACGCCGCCGCTGCGGCGCTGGCGCCCGTGGCCGCCGAGCTGGAGCCCGCGAAGCCGCCGAAGGTCAAGAAGGTCGTCAAGAAGAAGGCCGCGGAGCCGGAGCCCGAGCCCGCCAAGGCCGTGAAGCCCAAGAAGGCCACGAAGAAGGTCGTCGAGGAGGCCGCCCCGGAGGCCGCCGCCCCGACGCCGGTCGTGACCGTGGTGAAGGATCCGCCGAAGCGCGCGCCGCTCACCCTGGTGGTGGCGCCGACCTCGGTGGTCACCAACTGGCTCCGCGAGGTCGCCCGCTTCGCGCCGTCGCTGCGCGCCGTGGCCTGGACCGGGCCCGACCGCGAGAAGCGGCTGCACGAGCTCGACAGCGCGGACGTGGTCATCACCAGCTACGCGCTGCTGCGCCGGGACGAGGAGTTCCTCCAGCGCTACGAGTTCGCGTACGCGATCCTCGACGAGGCGCAGAACATCAAGAACCCGCTCTCGGCGACCGCGCGCGCGGCCAAGCGGCTGCGCTCGCAGCGCCGGCTGGCCCTCACCGGCACGCCCATCGAGAACCGCCTCTCGGAGATCTGGTCGATCTTCGACTTCCTCTCGCCGGGGATGCTGGGCGACCTCGCGACCTTCGAGGAGCGCTACGCCCGGCCCATCGACCGCGGCGACGCGGAGGCCATCCGCCGGCTGCGCGGGGTGATCCGCCCGCTGGTGCTGCGCCGCACCAAGAGCGAGGTCGCCAAGGACCTCCCGGCGCGCATCGTCGTCGAGCGCGAGGTCGACCTCCCGGTGCCGCAGCGCGCCCTCTACCAGCAGGTGCTGGGGCAGGTGCGGGCCAACGTGTTCGGCGAGATCGACCGCGTGGGCATCGGCAAGAGCCAGATCATGATCCTCGCGGGGCTCACGCGGCTGCGGCAGGCGGCGTGCGACCCGCGGCTCCTCAAGCTGCCCGGCGACTTCAAGGACGAGGACGCCGGCAAGCTCGACGCGCTCCGGGAGATCATCCAGGAGGCGATCCAGTCGGGGCACCGCACGCTGGTGTTCTCGCAGTTCGTCGAGATGCTCACGCTCATCCGCAAGGCGCTCGAGCGCGACGGCGTCGCCTACGAGTACCTCGACGGCTCCACCAAGGACCGCCAGGACAAGGTCGACCACTTCAACCGCAACGAGTCGGTGCCGGTGTTCCTGATCTCGCTCAAGGCGGGCGGCTCGGGGCTCAACCTCACCGGCGCCGACACGGTGGTCCACTTCGATCCGTGGTGGAACCCCGCCGTCGAAGACCAGGCCACCGACCGCGCGCACCGCATCGGGCAGACCCGCGTGGTCACCGCGTACCGGCTCATCGCGCGGCAGACCATCGAGGAGAAGATCATGCAGCTCGGCGCCAAGAAGCGGGAGCTCGTCTCCAGCGTGCTGGGCGCCGAGGAGAACGTCAGCATGAAGGGCCTCACCCGCGCCGACGTCGAGATGCTCTTCTCGGAAGAGGGTGCTTCGAGCGAATGACCCCGGCGGAGCCCGACGCGGGTCCGCTCCCGCCGTGCGGGCTCTACCGCACCACCGCCGCGCTGGGTGACATTCCCCCGGGGCGCCTCGTCTCCTTCCACAACCACGGCGACCGCGGCCCCGGGGTCTTCCTCCCCACGGGCTGGATCCAGCACCGCGCGCAGTTCGGCGAGGTCGGCGCGGCCATCCCCTCGGCGCGCTGGTCGCGCACCCTCGACCCCCTCGCGCCCGAAGGCGTCTACCGCGTGAGAGAGCCCTTCTACTGCTGCGAGAAGCAGTGTCGCCTCTTCGAGCGCGACCTGCTGGTGCAGCTCGCCTACACGCCCGAGGCCGCTCCGGTGGTGCTGGTGTTCGCCGCGCGTGACGGCGCGCTGGTGCCGTCCGGGCCGGGCAACCTGGTCGAGCGTGCGACCGTCGCCCGCCTCAGCCCCGTGAAGGTGTCGGGATGGACCTGACCGCACGCCGCGCCCTGCTGGTCGCCCTCTCGGCGGTGGCGGCCCCGTCCGTCGCCCTCGCGGTCGACCACGCGCCGCGGCTGGTGTCCGCCCCGGAGGTCTCGCTCCCCGACGACGACTCGCTCCCCTCCGGGGCCTCGGTGCGCCTCGAGTTCACCGTCAGCGCGGAGGGCCGCGTGCAGGACGTCGTGGTCCTCGAGGGCCTGCGCCCCGACCTCGACGCCGCCGTGCTCGAGGCCGCCTCGCGCATGGTCTTCGAGCCCGCCGAGCAGGGCGGCCGGGCGATGCCCGCGCGGATGCGCTTCCGCTTCCGGCTGCGAGCGCCTGCGCGCTCGGTGATCCCCCGCAACCCCTACGAGGGCGACACCGCCGACCTCGTCGTAACCCAGGGCGCCGCGCCCCCGGTCACCGCCCCCACCGCCACGGCTCCAGCGACCGCGCCCGTCGCCGCTCCGTCGGGCGACCCCGAGTCCGGCGAGGCCACGATCCGCACCCGCCGTCAGTCCGGCGCGGCCACGACCTTCAGCCTCCGCGGCGAGGAGCTCACCACCGTCCCCGGAACCTTCGGCGAGCCCACCCGCGTGGTCGCCTCGATGCCCGGCGTCGCTCGCACGCCCTTCGGCCTCGGGTTCTTCGTGGTGCGCGGCGCCTCCTTCGAGAACACCGGCTTCTTCATCGACGGCTTCCCCGTCCCGCTGCTCTATCACTTCGGCGCGGGCCCGCGGTGATCTCCTCCCGCCTCGTCGGCCAGCTCGACTTCTTCCCCGGCGGCTATCCGCTCCAGTACGGGCGCTTCTCCGCCGGCGTGATCTCCCTGGAGACCAGGCCGCCGCCCAGCACGCGGCCCTTCCTGGAGTTCAGCGTCGACGTGCTGCGCGCGAGCGCCCTCGCGGTGGTGCCCTTCGACCAGGGCCGCGGCTCCATCGCCTTCGCGGTGCGCCGCAGCTACCTCGAGCTCATCGTCCCGCTCATCGTCGACGGCGTCTCGCTCCAGTACACCGACTACCAGGTGCGCGCGGACTACCGCTTCAGCGCCCGCAGCAAGCTCTCCCTCTTCGCCTTCGGCTCCAACGACACCTTCTCCCGCGCGGCCGCCGCGGGCGTCGGGCAGACCGCCTCGGAGCAGCAGTCCGACCTCGCGTACACCTTCCACCGGCTCATCGGCCGCTGGGACTACGGCCTCCCCGGCCGGGCGCAGCTCACCCTCGCCGGGACCATCGGCGTCGACGACACGGCCTTCACCAACCAGCTCCCTGGCCAGCAGGACCAGTCCTTCGCCTCCACGGGCTTCATCCTCGGAGAGCGCGCCACGCTGCGCGTCCCCACCGGACAGCACCTCACCACCAGCGTCGGCTTCGACGCCCTCACCATCCTCTTCAACGCCGACCTGCAGGTGCCGCTGTTCAACAACATCGGCAGCGTGCCGCCGCCCGCCTTCGACCCGGTGGTGTTCGCGTTCAGCCCGCGCATCACCCAGCTCAGCATCGCCGGCTGGGTCGAGGAGGTGCTGCGCGCCGGGCCCGTGGAGTTCACCGCCGGGCTGCGCATCGACCGGCTGAAGTACGCCTTCGTCGACACCACCGTGGTCGACCCCCGCGCCGTGCTGCGCGTGCGCCTCCACGAGCGCGTGGTGGCCAACGTCGCCTCGGGCTTCTTCCACCAGCAGCCGCCCTTCTTCAACCTCGTCCCCGGCGTGCAGAACCCGAGGCTCCGGCCGCAGCGCTCGTGGCAGACCTCCGCGGGCGTCGAGCTCAACCTCCCGGGCAGCATCGAGACCCGCTTCACCGGCTACTTCTCCCGGATGTACCGGCTGATCCGCAACTCCAGCGACGTGATCTCCACCCCCGACGGGCCGCAGCGCGTGCCCATCGTCGACGACGGCGAGGGCCGCGCCTACGGCCTCGAGGTGCTCGTCCGCCGCCGCCTCGACCGCGGCGTCTACGGCTGGGTCTCGTACACGCTCTCCCGCAGCGAGCGCTACGTCGGCGACGGCACCGTGGTGCCCTTCAACTTCGACCAGACGCACGTGCTCAACGTCGCGCTCTCCTGGGACATCAACTCCCGCTGGCGCGTCGGCGGGCGCTTCCAGCTCGCCTCCGGCGCCCCGCGGCGCCGCGTCACCGGGTCCTTCTACGACGCCGACGTCGACCGCCACCGCGCGCTCAACCCGACGCGCGTCAACGACGGCTCGGACACCGAGCGGCTGCCCGTCTACCACCAGCTCGACGTGCGGGTGGACTACCGCTTCCGCTGGGGCCCGTGGCGCATGTCGGCCTACCTCGACGTGATCAACGTCTACTTCGCGCAGAACGTCGAGAACTGGCTCTACCAGTACGACTACGCGGCGCGCACCGCCTTCCCCGGGCTGCCCATCCTGCCGGCCCTCGGGCTCACGGGGGAATACTGATGCCCGTAAGAGCTACGCGCTGGGGCGGGCTGTGCGCGGCGCTCGCGCTGGGGTGCATCGGCGACCTCGACCCCAAGGAGCTGGTGGTCTCGCCGCGCATCCTCGACATCGTGGCCGACCCCCCGGAGCTCGCTCCCGGCGGGACGGTGCGGCTGCGCGCCGTGATCGGAGGCAGCCGCGGCCCGGTGACCTACCGCTGGGTGGCGTGCACGGCCTCGGACCCCTTCAGCGGCATCGGGGGCTTCGGCACCGGCACCGGCGAGCAGGGCTGCACCGGCGACGCGGGCCTGCGCATCCCGCTGGGGAGCGGTCCCGAGGCGACGCTGACCATCCCGAGGGAGAGCGTCGACCTCGAGGCGATCGTGTCGCGCCTCGGCGAGCGGGCGCCGCGAGAGCTGGTGGAGCGCTTCATCCGCGACGTGGGGGTGATCGTCGGGATCGGGCTCACCGTCGAGGCCGACGGCCGCACCCTCAACGGGTACAAGCGCGTGGTGGTGTCGCTCAACCCGCGGCCCAACGCCAACCCGCCGCCGCCGAGGGTGCGGGTCAACACGCGCTGGGTGTCGGTGCCCTCGACCGGCGGGGACGTCTGCGTCCCGGAGGAGGGGGAGGGGATCCGGGTGCCGCGCGCCCGCAACGTCACCCTCACCCCGGACCCCGCCGAGGCGTGGCTGGAGCGCTACACCGTGCTCACGGCGGTAGGCACCTTCGAGGAGCGCACCGAGCAGGCGTTCTACTCGTGGTACGCGACCGACGGCGAGCTCGCGCGCGGGCTCACCCGCTCGCCGACGCGGGACAACGTGTGGCTGCCCTCCGACCACCCTGGGGCGCAGTCGCTCTGGTTCTTCATCCGCGACGGCCACGGGGGCACCAGCGGCTGTCGGCTCGACCTCACCGTGGAGTGACCTGCGCGAGGTGGGCGCTCCCGTTGACGGTCGGGGGCGCCGTGTGCGAAGGGACTCCGCTCCTTTGGTCGGGATTCGAAGCGAACACCGACCGGATAACCCTTCGGAGGTTCTCGATGAAGACCAACTTGCGTGGAATGCTCGCGACGATGCTCGCGACCGGGCTCCTGGCCGCTTGCAGCAGCGAGGGCGGCAACAACCCCGGCACCGACGCCGGCGTCCCCACCGACATGGGCGTGACGACGGACATGGGCGGCACCGACGGCGGCGCTACCGACGCGCCGCGCACGGACGCTCCGCGCACCGACGCCCCGCGCGTCGACGCCGGCAACCAGGTGGCCGCCGCCTGCGGCGCGGCGACCGACCTGTCCACCCGCACCCCGGGCGCCGACGGCGCGATCCGCGTGATGGGCGACAACACCGACGGCGCCGCCGTGGAGATCGGCAACCTGGGCAGCATCGCCGAGGGCGGCTGCATCAACGCCGCCATGGGCGGCAAGGGCATGGTCCTCGTCTACCGCTACACGATGCGCACGGCCGGCACGCTCACCGTCAGCACCGCCAACCCGGGCACCGACGACGCGATGTTCGACACCGTCGTGGCGATCCTCCCGACCTGCACCGCGGCCGCGACCCCCATCGCCTGCAACGACGACATCGGCACCTCCGCGGGCGCGACGCACCGCTACCACTCGCGCGTCACCTCGCGCGCCCTCACCATGGGCCAGAGCGTCTTCATCGTCGTGGGCGGCTACGGCGCCTCCCCGAAGGAGGCCTCCACCGGCGCCTTCGAGATGACCGTGAGCGAGGCGCCCCCGATCGCCATCGGCATGCCCTGCCCCGTGGGCTCGGTCTGCGCCACCGGCTCCGTCTGCGTCGGCGCCTCCGGGATGAACTCCGGCGTCTGCACCGCCGACGGCACCGCCCCCGGCGCCGCCTGCCGCACCGCCGCTCCCTTCTGCGACGGCGCCTTCTCCTGCTCCGTGGCCGCTCCGAGCATGGCCTCGCGCGGCATCTGCCGCCGCACCGCCGCCATCGGCGAGTCCTGCGGCGCCACCGCCACCTGCGCCAGCATGGGCTTCTGCCCCAACTTCCTGACGTCGGCCCCCTCGGGCTCCGACGCGGGCGTGGCGGCGGACGCCGGCGCCCCGATGAACGCTCGCTACTGCACGCTCCCGAGCATGGAGTCCGAGCCCAACAACACCCCCGCCGCCCCGCAGGCGCCGGTCACCCGGACCACCATCTTCCGCGGCGCGATCACGCCCGGCACCGATGTGGACTGCTACTCCGTCACCGTCCCGGCGGGCGCCTCGCTCTTCGCCGAGACCACCGACGCCAACGGCACCTGCAACCTCGGCGAGGGTGAGGACACCGTCCTCCGCGCCTACCGCCAGGGCAGCGCGATGCCGATCGCCGAGAACGACGACGTGGCCATGGGCACCCTCTGCTCGCGCCTCAACAGCGCCAGCACCCCGGCGCTCCTCCGCGTCGCCGCGGGCACCTACACCTTCTGCGTGTCGCCGTACGCCGAGATGGGCGCCGAGGGCACCCCGATCCCGGCCTACTACCTGACCATCGGCGTCACGGCTCCCTGAGCGATCCCGCCAGAAACTCCCGGTCCCACGGGGTGAGCGCATAGCGTTCGACCCCGTGAGCGTCCCCCGCCTCGCCGCAACCCTCCTCCTCTCCCTCCTCTCCGCCGCCGCCCCCTCGCAGGCGACGCCCGTCGCGCGCGCTCGCCGCTCGCTGCTGGGCGGCCAGCACATCGACGGCCGCTGCCCGCCGCGCTTCCGCCGCTGCCTCGCGTTCACCTTCGACGACGGGCCGGAGATCCGCACGACGCCGCGCCTGCTCGACATGCTCGACGCGCACCACGTCCGCGCGACCTTCTTCGTCGTGGGCCACCGCATCGACGGCGAGCAGCCCCACCACCGGGCGCAGCGAGGGCTGCTGCGGGAGATCGTCCGCCGCGGCCACCTGCTGGGCAACCACACCTACCACCACGTCGTGCTGGGCAACCTCCGGCCCTCGCAGATCGCCTACGAGATCGACCGCACCGGAGACATCGTCGAGCGCACCACCGGCCGCCGCCCGGAGATCATGCGCGCCCCCTTCGGGCTGCTCACCGCGCCGCGCAGCCTCGGCGCCGTCGCCGCGCGCAACCTCACCCCGGCCTACTGGATGATCGACACCCACGACTGGGAGGTCACCTCCGCGGAGGCCGTGCAGGACCGCTTTCGCCGGGAGCTCCTGGAGCACCCCTACGGGGGCGTGGTGCTGATGCACGACACCCGGCCGTGGAGCGTGCGGGCCTTCCCCCTGATCATGCAGGTGGTCGCGCGCCGCAACGCCGAGCTCGTGGCGCGGGGCGAGGCGCCCTTCGCGATCCTCAACCTCGACCAGTTCGTGACGCCGCGGGGAAACGAAGCGCTGCGCGGCGCGCCGCTCAACCTCCGCCGACCGAACGCCCGGCGCGGGGCGGCGACCCGGGCGAGCCGGTAGCGCGGGGGGTCACTTCTTCGCGGCGGGAGCGAGGAAGAACCCGATGGTCCTCGACAGGTCGGCGCGGGCGGAGACGATGAGGAGCTGGGTGCCTCGCTCGATGATGGTGGCGCCGCGCGGCGCCTTCACGGCCCCGTCCAGGGTCATGCCGGCGATGACGCACGAGCCCGGGAAGCCCGCGTCGACGGCGATCTCGCTCACCGCGCGCCCCACCACCGCGGCGTCCTCCGGCACCACGATCTCGATGGCGATGGACTCGCCCGCGCCCAGCACCATCGAGTGCCGCACGGCCTCGAACTCGATGGCCGTCGCCAGCGCTCCGACCAGCACCTCCGTCTCCGACAGGATCTGCTGGACCCCTGCGGCCAGGTAGACCGCCCGGTACTCCGGGTCGCGCATGCGCACCATCACCCGGGTGGCCCCGAGCAGCCGGGCGAGGGAGGCCACCGCGAGGTTGTCCGCGTCCCGGTGGAGCATCGCCAGGACCACGTCGGCCCGGCTCGGGTCCGCCTGCCGCAGGATGCCTACGTCCGTCGCGTCGCCCTCCAGCGCCACGATGCCGTGCTGCTCGAAGGCCCGGCGCGTGATGAGCGGGTCGCGCTCGAGGATGGTCACGGAGTGGCCCTGCCCCTGGAGGTACACCGCCAGGCTCAGCCCGCCACGCCCCGCGCCCGCGATCAGGATCCGCATCAGTTCTCCTCCGCCGACGGCGCAGCCTCGTGGGCGCCGATCTTGATGAGCCGCCGGTCGATCGCGGCGATCTCTCGCACCGCGGTCTCGCCCTCGATGAGCCCTCGCCGGGCGGCGTCCTCGAGGGCCACCTTCTGCGCCAGCAGCACGACCCCGTCGATGGTCGCGTCGTCCGTCGCGTCGGCCGCCGGGGTGCGCAGCGAGGTCTCCGCCACGATGACCTCGCGCTGGAAGCTCGCCCGGCGCTCGGCGTGGTCGCGCCGCGACAGGATGCCCGTCTCCAGCAGCTCGTCGAGCTCGGCCTGCCCCCGTCGCGCGGCGATGAGGCGCGCCCTGGCGACGTCGAAGCGGTCGGTGCCGCGGGACGCGATGCCCAGGGCGTACAGCACCCTGCGGAAGGGGAGGGCCTGGGTGATGAGGGTCACGAAGGTGACGCCGAAGACGATGGTGATGAGCCGGGGGCGCAGCGGGAGGTCCGCCGGAAGGGCCAGCACGGCGGCCATGGAGAGGGCGCCCTTGATGTTGCCGAAGACCATCGCGTGCTGCCAGCGCAGGGGCACCACGTCGCGTCGGATGAGCCGCAGCAGCGCGAAGCAGCCGTACACCGCGATGGCTCGGCCCGCGTGCAGCGCGAGCACCGCCAGCAGGATCGAGCGCGACTCGGAGACCAGCATCCGGGCGTCGATCTGCATCCCCACGAGGAGGAAGAGCAGGACGTTGATCCCGAAGCCGGCGACCTCCCAGAAGCCGTGGAGGGCGAGCACCCGGGAGGGCTCGAGGCCGCGGCGTGCGGCGCGCCCCACGGCGAGGCCCGCGACCACGACGGCGATGACCGGCGAGGCGTGGATGCGCTCGGCGGTCAGCGAGGTGGCGAAGACGAGCACCACCGAGCCGAGCACGCCGGTGAGGTGGTCGGGCGTGCGGCGGAGCACGGCGCCTCCCACCACGCCGAAGGCCGCGCCCACGGAGACGCCGCCGACGATGGCGAGCAGGAGCGAGCGGGCCGTGGCGGCGACGCCGAAGTGCCCCGTCGCCAGCGCCGCGCTCGTGATGCTCACCAGCACCAGCGCGGTGCCGTCGTTGAAGAGGCTCTCTCCCTCCATCACCGCGGCGAGGCGCTTGGGCACCCGGGTGCTGCGAAACGCGAGGAGCACGCTCACCGTGTCGGTGATGGCGAGCAGCGCGCCCAGCAGCAGCGCCGCGGAGAAGGGCAGGCCCAGCACGAAGGTGGCGACGGTGGCGGTGGCGACCAGGGAGATCGCGACGCCCGGCAGCGCGAGGGCGAGGATGGGGCGGGAGGCCTCGCGCAGGCTGTCGGCGTCTGCGAAGAGCGCCCCCTCGAAGACCAGCAGCGGGAGGAAGGCTACCAGCACAAGGTCGGAGCTCAGCTCGGCGTGCGGCAGCACGTCGGCGAAGACGAGCAGCAGCCCGACGGCCACGAGCGCGACGTTGTAGGGGGCCCCCAGGCGCTTCGAGCCGGTGGCGACGGCGGCGCCGATCGCGAGCACCAGGGTGAGGCTCTCGAGTTGGTCTCGCACGAACGCGACCCTACACGGCGCGCCAGCGCGCAGGGGAGGCCCAGGCGGCGACGAGGTAGAGCACGCCCGCGGCGGCGAAGGTCGCGGGGATGCCGAACCACACCGAGAGGGTGGTGGCGAAGACCGACCCGAGCACGCTGGTGGCGCCGTTGACTCCGAGCGCCAGCGCCGCGCCCTCCCGCCTGGGGAGCGCCCGCAGGCCCGCCGGGAAGAAGAGCCCGAGGACGAGGCCCACGACCGCCGCGCAGGCCGCCGCGCCGCCGAAGCGCAGGACCGGGGCGCCCTCCAGGGTGGCCCTGGCGAGCGGTCGCAGCACCACGTAGGGGAGCGCCGCGAGCAGGGCGGCGGCGGCGACGGCGGCGACGGTGACGTGGCGGTTGGTGCGCAGCACGCGCGGAGAGAGCAGGGCCCCGACGCCGGTGGCGACGAGCATCCCGGCGAGGGCGACGATGAGCGCGTAGGTGGGGTGCCCGAGCACGACGTGGAGGCGCTGCACCAGGGCGAGCTCGGCGGTCATGTAGCCGGCGCCGAGTGCGCCGAAGTAGACGAGGGCGCGACCCTGCGGGCGCTCGGGGTCGCGGGCCGAGCGGAGGAGCGCCGGGCCGAGCAGCCAGGCGGCCACGAGGAGCACCACGGCGAAGGTGGCGAGCAGCTCGAACATGGCGGTGGCGTTGCCTGCGATGACGCCGCCGCTGCCGCGGGCGAGCTCGAGGGCGACGATGGGGTGAAGCCACGCGCTGGGCGCGAGGAGCTGGAAGAAGAACGGGCGCTCGTCGGTGGGGGCGGAGGTGTCGAGCCCGAGGGGGCGGCCGACGGCGGCGAGGGCGGCGTCGTCGCGGGCCTCGAGGATGGCGTCGAGCAGGGGCTCGGTCACCGGCCGGTCGGGGGTGACGAGGAGGGTGAAGCGCAGTCGGGTCTCGAGGTCGTGGAGCGCGGCGATGTCGGCGGCGGAGAAGGGAGCCGGGCTCACCAGGATGGTGGCGACGTTGCCGGCGGCGAGGAGGGCGAGGTGCTCGCGGGGGCGCTCGACGCCGCGGTCGTGGAGCGAGGCGACGGCGAGGGCGACGAGGCGGGCGGTCTCGCTCACCCGGCGCGGGTCGTACCAGCGGGAGAAGGTGAGCACGCCGGTGGGCGCCACGCGGCGGAGGAAGATCGACCAGGCCTCGCGGGTGTAGAGCGTGGCCTCGGTGTGGGCGAAGGCCCCAGCGGAGGTGGCGGCCCAGGTGTCGACGAGGGAGGCCTGGAGCACCGAGCAGTGCATGCGGGAACGGGCGAAGAGGGCGCGCCCGTCGCCGAGGCGCACGGTGACGCGCGGGTCGTCGATGGTGGGCGAGCGGCCGCGGACGGCGTGGAGCATCGCGACGATGCCGGGGTTGATCTCCGCGCCGTAGACGTGGTCGTGGCCGACGGCGAGGGCGGCGATGAGGTCGCGGCCGCCGCCGACGCCGATGACGCAGGCGTTGCCGGTGGGGCGCAGCACGTGGGCCGAGGTGGTGGCGTCGAAGCGGAGGATGTTGAGCTGCGAGGGCGTGCGCCAGGCGTAGACGGGGGTGGCGGCCTCGCCGTCGAGGGTGGCGTCGGCGGCCTCGACCATACCCGGCGGGGTATTCGGGGAGGGCGACCAGAGGTGCCAGTGCGGAACCTGCCGGAAGGGCCCGAGGCGCACATAGGCGAGCGGGGTCCAGGCCTCGAAGGTGGGGGTCTCGCGCTCCGGGCGGGGAGCTCCCTTGGGATAACGGATCACCAGGCCCGCGTCGGAGCCGCGGGCGCCGAGGGCGACGACGAGCGAGGCGACGGCCATGGCGACGGCGCGGGCGCGGGTGCGGTCGCCGGGCGGGGCGACGACCCAGGCCGCGGCGGCGCTGAGGGCCGCGAGGAGGATGAGCGCGTCCGGGGCGCTGAAGGGGCCCAGCAGCACGAGTGGGGCGAGAGCTCCCAGGGCCGCGGCGCCCAGGTCGACGGCGTAGAGCACCGGCGTGGGGACGGCGGCGTCCGCGAGCAGTCGGGCGACGATGGCGCCGCCTGCGACCAGAGGAATCGCGGCGGCCGCGCTCACGACCATCAGCGCCGCGAGGGAGGAGAGGTTGAGCGAGAAGGTGAGCGGTACGGAGACCACGACCGCGACGGTGATGGCGAGGCCGACGGAGAGCGCGAGGAGGCGCCGGGCGATCCACGGCGCGAGGGGCTCTCCGGCGCGGGACGCGGCGTCGGCGTCGAGCGAGCCGCGCGTGAGGCCGAGCATCGCCAGCGAAAGGACGACGAACGCGAGGCCGTACCAGGTGGTGACCGAGAGCGCGCGGGTGAGCAGCACCTCGGCGGCGACGGTGGTCGCGGACACGAGGGCGAGCACCGCGAGGGTGAGGCCGCGGGAGACCGTAGACATAGGGGGGCGCGACCCTACCACCAACCACCAATCGTCCACGGCACCCTTTGCCAGCTCACTCCGGCGAGGTTACGGTCAACAAATCTGCTTGGTAGCGTCGCTGTTCTACATCGCTGGTCTACGAGGTGATTCATGCACGATCGCTCTAAGCGCACGGTTTTGACGCTCGGTGCCCTCGGTCTCGCCGGGGCCTCCCTCGGCTTCGCAGGGTGCTCCGATCGCCCGGAGGTGCAGCGCTCTGTCGCCCAGGTGCAGCGCGCGGTCGGCGAGGGGGCCCAGGGGGCGATGTCCCACCGACCCGGGGCTCGCCAGCCTCTGCCCAACGCCATCGAGGAGAGCGCCAACCTGGTGCAGAACGCCCCGGGGCTGACCGGAGCGGTCCCGGCCATCGCTCATCGCGCCGCCGACCTGCCCGTGAGCGCCCTGCCGCAGCATCACCCCGACGGCGACTCGGTCGCCTTCGATCCCGACCGCAACCACATCGACATCGCGACCGCCCGCAGCGGCGACCGCCTGGGCGTGGCGTGGCACGACAGCGGCGAGGGGATGTGGTTCTCCAGCACCGACCTCCAGGGCCAAGGCCACGGCGCGCCGGTGCAGATCCGCGCGCTGGTGAGCGAGGAGGAGGGCCTCTCGGCGCCGGCGGTGGTGGCCGCGGGCGACGCCTTCGGGGTCGCCTGGGTCGACGCGGAGAACGGTCGGGTGCGCTTCCAGCTCGTCGGCGTCGACGGCGCCCCTCGCGGGTCGTCCGCGATCATCCACGACGGCCTCACCGATCCTCGGGCCGCCCGGCTGGTGTTCAACGGTCGCGAGTTCGGCCTCGCCGCGCAGCTCCGCGAGGGCGTGTACTTCACCCGGGTCGACACCCAGGGTCGTCGCCTCGACGCCGGGCAGCTCTTCGCCGAGGGCGAGCCCGTCGACTGCATCGACTCCCTGCGCTGGGACGGCCGGGCCTACTCCGTGGCCTTCTCCATCTCCCGCGACGGAGCCGTCGAGCGTCGCGAGCAGCGCGTCACGGCGCCCCGCTCGGTGGCCTTCCACACCTCCCTCCGTCACCCCGCTCCCCGCTTCATGTAAGCCGCTCCCCCCGTCGGCTCGCGGGTTGCGCGGGCCGCAGGGTTCGTGGTTTCTTCCGCGCCGCGCGACAGGGTCCATCCTCCAAAGGGCCGAACGCGCGAGCGAGGGAGAGCACGACGATGTCCGAAGCGCTTGCTCAGACCGGTCCGACGCGCGGCGGCCTTCTCCCCAGGCTGGGCTCGATGCTCGCCATCGCTCCGCTGGGCGTCTGGGTCGCCTGGCACCTCTGGGAGAACCTCTACGCCTGGCGCGGTGACGCCGCGTGGTCAGAGCGCGCGGTCGACACGGTGGTCACCGCCGAGGGGCGCGCCTACGTCGGCAACCCGCTGAGCGCGGCGCTCGTCAGCGCGGTGGTGTTCGCCCCGCTGCTCATCCACGTCGCGTGGGGCCTGCGTCGGCTCTCCATGGCGAAGCCCAACGGGTACCGCTTCTTCGGCAACGCGAAGTACGTCCTGCAGCGGCTGTCCGCGCTGGGGCTGCTCGGGTTCATCGCGGCGCACGTCTACCTGGCGCGCATCAGCCCCGGGCTCCACAGCCCCACCGGGCACGAGAGCTTCGAAGACCTCGCGGCGCACATGCGCCATCACCTGCCCACGCTGGTGGTCTACCTGCTGGGCGTGCTGGGCACGACCTTCCACCTGGCCAACGGGGTGTACACCGCGTCGTTCATCCACGGGCTCGCCGCGTCGCCCAGGGCGCAGCGTCGGATGCAGGTGGTCTCGGTGGCGCTCTTCGTGGTGCTGCTGGGCGTGGGCTGGGGCGCCGTCGCCGGGCTCTACGTCGCCGGCGCGCAGTACGTCCTGCGGGCAGGCTGAGAGATCAGCCCATCACCCGCGCGAGCACCGCGCGGAGGGCCTCGAACTCGAAGGGCTTCTCCATCTGCTCGTTGGGAACGCGGGCGAGGAAGGCCTGCGCCCTGGCCGTATACGCCCCGCCGGTGAGGAAGATCGTGCGCTCGAGCTGATCGGGCGCGGCCGTCTCCATCGCCTCGTAGAGCTGGGGGCCGTCCATGCCGGGCATGTTGATGTCGCAGAGGATGGCGTCGAAGCGCGCGCCCTCCGCGAAGAGCTTGAGGGCGCTCTGGCCGGAGTCGCAGAGCGTGACCTCGTGGTCGAGGCTCAGGATGTGCCCGAGGGATACCCGGACGAGTGCGTCGTCGTCGATGACCAGCAGCCTGCCCCGGCGGGCGGCGCCGGGCTTCGAGAGGGAGGAAGGATCGCTGCTGGTCATCGAAGAACTCCTGTGAGGGGCTTTAGCGCAGGGCCTCATCGAGCAGCCTGGACTGCTCGAGCTTGTGGCTTGCGTGCGAGCCCGTCGCAGGCGACGCGCTCTCCTCGCGGGCCACGCAGCCCAGCGGGAACCGCCCCCCCAACATCCCGGGCAGGCGGGCGGAGAGGAAATACCACGCTCCCATGTTCCATGGGTCTTCCTGTACCCAGAAGAGGGGGGTGCCGTTGGCGTAGGGGGCGAGGGCCGCGTCGAGCTCGCTCCTGGACAGGGGGTAGAGCTGCTCCAGGCGGATGATCGCGACGTCCATGGCCTTGCGCTCGGCGCGGGCGGCGTGGAGGTCCCAGTACACCTTGCCCGAGCAGAGCAGCACCTTGCGGACGGCCTTCGGGTCGACCGCGACGTCGGGGATCACCCGCTGGAAGGTCCCGTGGACGAGGTCGTTGACCACCGACTCCTTCGCGCGGAGGAAGCTCTTGGGGGTCATGATGACCAGCGGCTTGCGCAGCGGTCGCAGCACCTGACGGCGCAGGGCGTGGAAGATCTGCGCGGGGGTCGTGAGGTTGCAGACGAAGAGGTTGTCCTCGGCGCAGAGCTGGAGGAAGCGCTCCACGCGGCCGCTGGAGTGCTCCGGCCCCTGGCCCTCGAAGCCGTGCGGGAGCAGCAGCGTGAGGCCCGAGAGGCGGTTCCACTTGTCCTCACCCGACGACAGGAACTGATCGATGATGACCTGTCCCCCGTTGGCGAAGTCGCCGAACTGCGCCTCCCAGATGGTGAGCCCGTCGGGGTAGTCGAGGGAGTACCCGTAGTCGAAGCCCAGCACCCCGGTCTCCGAGAGGGGTGAGTCGTACACCTCGAAGCGCGCCTTGCCGGTCGCGAGCGAGGTCAGCGGGGCGTAGCGTCGGCCGTTGACGGCGTCGGTCCAGACCGCGTGGCGGTGGCTGAAGGTGCCGCGCCCGGCGTCCTGCCCGGAGAGCCGGATGGGGAAGCCCTCTTCGAGCAGCGAGGCGAAGGCGAGGGCCTCGGCGGTGCCCCAGTCGAGGGCGCTGGTGCCGGTGCTGTTGACCTGGTCGCGACGGCCCTTGAGGAGGTTCTCGACCTTGTGCTGGATGTGGAAGTCCGCGGGCACCGTGGTGATCGCCTTGATCAGCTCGGTCAGCCGCGGAAGGCTGACCTTCGTCTCCACGTCAGGCACCTGCGCGTCGACGCCGCCGTGGTAGCGCTCCCAGATGCCCGCGAGGGTGTTCGGCAGCGGGTGGTGCAGCGAGTCCCTCGTCTCGGTGAGCTCCTCCTCGAGCGACTGCTTTCGGTTGGCGGCGAGGGCGTCGACCTGCTCCCGGGTGACCTTGCCGAGCTGCAGCAGCCGGTCGACGTAGGCCGCGCGGACGGAGGGCTTGCGGTCGATGGCGGCGTACATCACCGGCTGCGTGAACCGGGGCTCGTCGGTCTCGTTGTGGCCCCACTTCCGGTAGCAGTACATGTCGATCACGACGTCGCGGCCGAACTGCTGGCGGTACTCGACCGCGAGGTGGGCGACGTGGGCGACCGCCTCGGGGTCCTCGCCGTTCACGTGGAAGATCGGGATGCCGAGCATCTTCGCGAGGTCGGTGGCGTAGCGGGTCGAGCGCGCGTCCTCGGTGTTGGTGGTGAAGCCCACCTGGTTGTTGACCACGACGTGGAGCGTCCCGCCGGTGGCGTAGCCGCGCAGGCTCATCAGGTTGAGCGTCTCGGCGACCACCCCCTGGCCGATGAAGGCCGCGTCGCCGTGGATGAGGAGCGGCACCACCTGGCGGCGCTGGGTGTCGCCGCGCCGGTCTTGCTTGGCGCGCACCCGCCCCGTCACCACCGGGTTGACGAACTCGAGGTGCGACGGGTTGAAGGCCAGCGAGAGGTGCATCGAGCCCTGCGCCGTGGGCCGGTCGCAGGAGTACCCGAGGTGGTACTTCACGTCCCCGCGCCCCATGCTGTGCTCGGGGTGCTTGTCGAAGAAGTGCGCGAAGATGTCCTTCGGCGACTTCTGCATGATGTTGCAGAGCACGTTGAGGCGGCCGCGGTGGGCCATGCCGATGACGGCCTCCTCGACGCCGAGCTCGCCAGAGCGCTGGAGCATCAGGTCGAGCAGGGGGATGAGCGACTCGCCGCCCTCCAGAGAGAAGCGCTTCGCCCCGGTGAAGTTGGTGTGAAGAAACTGCTCGAAGATCTCCGCGTCGATGAGCCGCCCGAGGATGTGGAGCTGCTCGTCGGCGTCGAGGTCGAGGCGGTTGGCGCTCGACTCCATGCGCTCGCGCAGCCACGCGCGCATCTCGAGTTCTTCGACGTGCATGAACTCCACGCCGATGCTGCGGCAGTAGGTCTCCTCGAGGCGCTCGACGATGGTCCGCACGGTCGCGTCGTGGCCGAGGCCGCCGAGGTCGCCGGTGGGGACGCGCGCGTCGAGCTCGGCGTCGCTGATGCCGTAGCGGTCGGGCGTGAGCTCTCGCGGCGGGAGCTGGACGAGCCCGAGCGGGTCGAGCTGGGCCCAGAGGTGACCGCGGAGGCGGTAGGCGTGGATGAGCTGGTTGACCCGCTGCGCGAGCTCGGCGTCGACCCCGATGGGCGCCATGCTGAGCTTCTGGTGAAGCGGAATCTCCGCGACGACGTGGCCGTTGCCGTTGGCGACCGGGTGGCCGTTGCCGGAGGGGGCGACGCCGTGGCCTGCCTGGGTCTGGAGCCCGTCGAAGTAGGTGCGCCAGCGCTCGCCAACGGTCGAGGGGTTCTCCTGGTAGCGGAGGAAGAGCTCCTCCACGAATGCCTGATTGACGCCGAAGTCCTGGTTCATGTTGCGCTTAACACCCGCGCGGTCGTTGGAGGGGGACCGCCCTGACGGGGCGAGCAACCATAGGGGCATCGCGATCCGATCGCCAGACCGAGGCGCGCAATCGCGAATCGCCGACGCCCTCGGAGGAGATCACTCGATGGGGATGCGTCCGCCCGACTCCCCGGCCGGTCGCGCGCGGCGCACCGGGGCGCGCGTCGGTGCGACCCGAGGGGCAGTCGGGGCGGCGGGCGGAGGCGTCGCGACCACCACGGGGGCGACCGTCGGAGCCGTCGGAGGCGCTGCGACCGCTGGCACATCGGGGACCACCGCGACCGGGACCTCCGGTGCGGGAGCAGGCGCGGCCACGGGTACCACCGCGGGCGCAGGTTCGGGCGCGGGCGGAGCTACGGGGCGGGCGGCGACTGGCGTCGTCGTCGGCGGTCGGGACGGCGCGGGTTGTCGCGTCGCGATCACCGCGACCACGATGCCCACGATGACCAGCAGGCCAGCGGCCCAGCCGAGCCAGCCCATGCGGTTGATCGGCAGACGCACCGGCTCGGGGTCGTCGTCGGTCGGGACGGCGCGCGCGGGAGCCTGACGCGGCGGCTGAGGGAGCAGCTCGGTGATCCGGTCGGAGTCTCGCGTCGGGGGCTCGACCTCGGGCGCTGGCGTCGGGGCGGGCGCTGGCGTCGGGGCTGGCGCTGGTGTCGGGGCGGGCCGATCGGACGAGGGCGCGGGCGCGGAACCGAGAGGTCCTCCCTCCACACGGCCTGCTGCGGCACCTCGGCGAGCAGGGCCTTCAGCAATGATCCCGCGTCGGGGTAGCGGTCGGCCGGTCGCAGCGCGAGCGCGCGCTGGAGCACAAGCTCCCACGGGCCCACGTCGAGGCCCCAGCGGGCGGGCGTGGGGCGTCGTCGGCTGAGCGCCTCGGAGAAGATCTCCACCGAGTCGTCGCCCTCGTAGGGCTGCTCTCCGGTGAGCATCTCCGTGAGCACCAGCGAGAGCGCGTGCACGTCCGTCCACGGCCCGGTGCGGGTGCCGCTGAGCTGCTCGGGCGCTGCGTGCTCCAGCGAGAACATCTGAAGGTGCGGCTGCGTGGACGTCTGCCCCGGCGACGGCGCCCGGTCGTCGTCGGTCATCACCTTCGCGATGCCGAAGTCGAGGAGCTTCACCTTCACGTCGCCCCGACGGCTGGTCACCATCATCAGGTTGCCGGGCTTGATGTCGCGGTGGGCGATGCCCTCCTCGTGGGCCAGCGCCACGGCCTCGATGACCGGACGCAGCAGCGCAAGGCACTCCGTAGGAGAACGGGCCGCGATGCCGGTCTCGGCGCGCGCGTCGAGGTCGTGCTCGAGGGTCTGACCCTCCAGCCACTCCAGGGCCATCCACGGCGCGAGGTCGCCCGTCGGCATGATGGAGCTGCCGAAGTCGAGCACCCTCACGATCGCCTCGTGGTCGATGCGCGCGATGGTGCGCGCCTCGTTGGCGAACTTCCGGAAGAACTCCCCGCGCTCGGACTGCGCGTGGTGCGCCGGGATCTTCAGCACCTTCAGCGCGACGGTCTTCTGGAGCTCGGAGTGCGCGCAGCGGTAGACCACCGCGAAGCCCCCCTCGGCGACCACCGACTCCACCGCGTACTTCCCGTCGAGGCGGGTGCCCACCAGCCGGAAGGGATCGTTCGAGACCTGCTCTGCGCCCGCTGCCGTCGCCGTCATTCCGTGCACCGCACGCCGCACGCTACCACGCGACCGGCGCGTCGCCGCTCCTCGTCGTCTCGGCACGGCGCTCCCCGCCGGGGCGGTGGTGTGATACCCGATCAGGCACCGTGGCGAAGCGCGTCCGAAGCCTGCCTCTGCTCCTCGGGCTCTCGCTCCTCGGGTGCGTGCGCGACCCGCCTGCCCCGCCGACCCGCCGACCCGCCCCGTCGATCGCGCGCCCACCCGCGGCTCCGGACGCCGCGCTCTCGGACGACGCCGGGGTCGAGCCGACCGCGCCCCCCTCGCTCGCCGCGGTGGTCGCGCTGGTCCGATCGGGCGACCGCGCCGCCGTGCTCCCGGCCCTCGATCGCCTCCCCGCGTCGGTGCAGTCGAGCCCCGAGGCCCGCTTCATCGCGGCCCGCGTCGCGCTCGACCTCGGCGACCCGGCGAGGGCGCTCGCCCGCCTCCCGGGCCTCGCCGGCGAGCTGCCCGCGCTCTCGCTCGAGGTCCGGCGGATGGAGGCCTCCGCCCTCGCCGCGGGGGGACGCCACGCCGACGCCCGCGCGGCCTATGAGTCCCTCGCGGCACGGGGGGGAGGCGCCCGCGATCGCACCATGGCCGTTCTCGAGGCGTGGTCCGCGGGTGACCGGTCGTGGGCCGCCGCGGCGATGCGCCCGTGGGTCGCGCACCCGCCCTCGGGCATCGACAGGGCGCGAGCGTGGCGCCTCGCCGCCGAGGCTCTCGACGCCGTCGCGGATCAAGCCGCGGCCCTGGAGGCCCGCCGGCGACTGGCGATCGCCGAGCCCGACACCGCCGCCGGGGTCGAGGCGCTCGCGGCGCTCTCCAGGGCGGGGCGACCGCTCACGGCCGCGCAGTCCATGGAGCGGGCCGGGGTGCTCCTCTCGAGGGCGCGCCACGCCGAGGCCATCGAGTCGCTGCAGTCGATCCCGGTGCTCGTGGGGCGCGACGAGGCGAGGCGCACGCACCTGCTGGGGAGGGCGTTCTTCGGGGCGAGGGGGAGGTACCCCGAGGCGCACCGCTGGCTCTCCGCGGCGGCGCGCAACCCGCTCAACGCCGACCGCGACGAGGACGCCTTCATGGCCGCCCGGGCGCTCTCCCGCGCCGACCAGGACGACGACGCCGTGCGCGCCTACGACGCCGTCGCCCGCTCGCTGCGAGGGCGCTGGAGCGACGAGGCGGCCTTCCGCGCGGCGTGGCTGGAGTCCCGTCACGCGCGGGGAGAGCAGGCGGTCTCGCGGTGGAGGGCGTTTCTTCACGATCGACCCGAAGCGCCGTCGCGGCTGAGGGTGGACGCGGCCTGGCACCTCGGGTGGACGCTCTACTCCGCCGGGCGCTTCGCCGAGGCCGTCGAGCCGCTCGCACGATCCAGCGAGCTGGCGACCCACCACCTGGAGCGCGGTCGGGGGAGGTACTGGTCCGCCGTGGCGAAGCTGCGCGGGGGCGACCCCTCCGCGGCGGTGACGGCGTGGCGAGGGCTCATCCAGCACCGCCCGCTCACCTGGTACGCGATCCTCGCGGAGTCCCGGCTGAGGGCCCAGGGGCGGCGCCCGACCCGATGCCCCGCTCCGCCCGAGGCGCGTCCCCGTCCCGCGCTCACCCTCCCTCCGAGAGCCCGCTGGCTCGCCGCGCTCGGCTTCGACCGCGAGGCCGCGGACGTCCTCGTCGCCGAGGAGGACTCGCTGCGCGCGACGCTCCCCCGGGAGCGCGCCGACGAGGTGATGGCCGGGGCGTACCTCTCGCTCGGCGACGCGCGCAGGGCCTTCCTGCTCTCCTCCCGGCACGCCGACGCCCTCGACGACCTGCCCTCCGCCACCACGCGCTGGATCTGGGACGCCGGCTTCCCCCGCCCCTTCGCCCCGCTGGTCGAGGCCGCGGAGGACGCCAACGGGCTGCCGCGCGACTACCTCTTCGCGATCATGCGGCAGGAGAGCGGCTTCAACGCCAGGGACGTCTCCACGGCGCGCGCCATCGGGCTGCTCCAGATGGTGCCGCCCACCACGAGGCGCGTCGCCCAGGAGCTCGGCATCCCCTTCACCGAGGAGCGGCTCTTCGAGCCCGCATACAACATCCGGGTGGCGGGGCACTACATCGGGAGGCTGTATCGCCAGTACCGGGCGGTGCTTCCCCGCTCCATCGGGAGCTTCAACGCAGGCCCCGGCGCCATGAACCGCTGGATGCGAGAGCACGGCAACGAGGACGTCGACGCCTTCGTCGAGCACATCCCCTTCGACGAGACCCGCACCTATGTGCGCCGCGTGGTGCAGAACCTCGCCCGCTACCGCTACCTCTACGGCCGCGGCGAGCGGACGGTGGCCCTGCCGCTGCGGAGCGACGCGGCCTTCGACGCGGTGGTCGACTACTGATCACCGGACGGCGGCACTTGCTCCCGGCCCTGAGGACGCGCTACCTCAGGGGAGCCCTGGAGGTCAGCGCTGACGATGGAGAAACGAGATGGCTCCGAGCCCCCTTCGGGTGACGAGCGCGCGGCCGCTCCCTCGGCGCAACACCCGCCGCTGCCCATCGGGGCGCCGCCTCGTCGGAAGTCCGTCGAGTCGCTCCCGGTGCTGCCGCCCTATCACCCCCCGCTGGGCTCGGCCCCTCCCGCGAAGTCCCTCACGCTCGCGCCGCCTCGCCGACCGAGCGACCCGCTGCTGCCGGTAGCCCCGGCGTCGCGCTCGCCGCTCTCGCTCTCGCCGCCTCGCTCCCCGTCGTCGTCGTCGTTGCCCCGCGCCGAGCCGCAGGCGTCCCGGCCGCCGACCGCCGCGCCGCCTCGCCCCGAGGCCCGCACGTCGCCGCCGCCTCCGCCCTCCCGCGCCGTCGCGCCGCCGATGGCTGAGTCTCCCTTCGCGCAGTCGGCCCGTCCGTCGCGTCCGATCCCGAAGGCCCCGTCCCTGTCCGACGAGATCTTCACGCTGCCTCCGCCGCCGTCGTCCTCGTCGGTGCCCGAGCGCTTCGAGCTCGACGACCTCTTCACCGGGGCGCCCGCCCGCGCGCCCACGGTCGCGCCGCGCAGGCCCACGGCGCCGCCCAAGAGCCTGGCCAGGGCGGCACCCTCGACGGGCGACTCCGCCTACGCGTCGCTGCCCCCGCTGCGGCTCTCCGAGCGCCCGGCGGGAAGCGCTGGCTCAGCGCGGCCGTCGTCGCCGCCACAGGAGGGCGAGGGGGAGACCGCGCTGCAGGGGAGCGAGCGCGCCGTCGCCGCCCACGCGTGCATGCTGGCCCTCGCGCGAGCCTCGCGGAGCTACCTGATCTACGACCCCAGCAACCAGGCGGTGCGGGGCTTCCTCGACGCGCTCCGCGGCGCCTTCGTCGAGTACCTGTCCCGGTATGGCGAGCTGCCGCTCACGGTGCGCCCCTTCGAGCTCGTGCTCGACCAGGAGGTCGTCTACATCGAGCGCGAGCGGGAGCGCTCGCTGGCGCTCAAGCTCTTCCGCGACGGCGTGCGGAAGATCACCCTCGACGCCGACACCACCTGGCAGGAGCTCACCAAGCTGCTGGAGATCCTGTCGATCCGCTTCGTGGGGGTGCGGCACGACGAGGACGACCTGGTCACCCTGCTCTGGAAGGCCGGGTTTCATCACATCAGCATCGAGTCCATCGAGGGCTTCGTCCCCGACGACGACGACGAGGTACCCGGCGGCGAGCGCCCGAGCGGCGGCTTCGCGATCGCCGCGACGGTGAAGGTCCCGACGGACTTCGACCTCCCGGCGCCGGAGCTGCCGTCCCCGCAGCGCGTGGAGCCCGCGGAGGTCTCCGAGGAGGCCCGCGCCACGCTGGTGGCGGAGTGCGCCTCTCCCCGGCTGCCGCAGGTCACCATCGACCTCACCCGCCAGCTCCTGGTGGTGGCGGGCGACCCGACCAACCCGCTGGGCTTCGACGAGGTCGCGCCGCTGGTGCGCGAGGCGCGTGACTTCCTCCTCTCGGACAGCCGGCTTCAGCAGCTCCGCGCCCTCTACGACGTGCTGGCGGACTTCGCCGACGGGCACCCCGAGCTCGCCGAGCAGCTCGGCCCGCTGGTGTCGGGCTTCTTCGACGCGCGCGCGCTCCAGAAGCTGGTGCGCTCGGTGCCCCACGATGCTCCATCGGCCCCCGCGGAGCTGAAGCAGCTGCTCGCCGCGCTGCCCTACGATCCGCTGCCGGTGCTCCTCGACCTGCTCGGCACCGAGCGCGCGGAGAACGACCGGCGCATCCTGCGCGAGCTGCTCGAGGGCTACCTCCCGGCGCGCGCGGACGTGGTCATCGCCCGGCTGCGGGAGGTGCGCGGGAGCCTCGCGGCAGACCTTCTGCGCGCCCTCTCCGAGCGGCTGCCCGACGCCCCGGCGCTCGTGGCCTCGACGCTCATCTCCGGCGACGACGACGAGCTGCAGATGGAGTTTCTTCGGCTGACGGCCTCGGCGCGCACCGACGCCTCGACGCGAGGGGTGCTGGTGCACCTGCTGCGATCGACGAGCGAGCTCTTGCGGGTGCGCACCGTCGAGGCGATCGGCGAGCACCGCGAGCCCGGGGCCTTCACGCTGCTCCAGCGCCACGCCGAGCACCGCGCGGAGCTGCGCTCGTCGCCCGAGGAGATGGCCGCGGTGGGGCGGGCCATGACCCTGGTCGACGCCGCGCGGGCCATGGAGGCGTTCCGCGAGTGGGCGAGGCCGGCGGGGCTGATCCAGCGGCTGATGAAGAACGACGAGCACGGGGCGAAGGCGAGGGCGGCGGCCGCGGGGCTGGCGAGGCACCCGTCCGAGGAGGCCGACGCGATCCTGCGGGAGATGGCCGCCGGGGCGGCGACGGAGGTGATGCGCAAGGTGGTGGAGAGCGCGCTCGCCGAGCGCTCAATGGCGGGAGAGGCCTCGTGAGCGCGGTCGACGAGGTGGGCGAGGCGCAGCGGGAGGTCGGCAAGGCGCTCGACCGGGCGCGCGCGGGGGACGACCGCGAGCTCGCGGCGAAGGTGCGGGAGCTGGGGGAGCAGTTCGTGCGGATGCTCACCGGCGCGATGCGGATGACCCGCTTCCACGACACGCGCAACATGGCCTTCGAGGCGCCGCTGAGGGACCTGGAGCGCTCGCTCGCGGCGCTGCGCGACCTGCTCGGGATGGTGCAGGTCATCATGGTGGAGGATCAGGTCTACGTGAACGACCAGCGCCTCCGGCTGGACGAGAGGGTCGACCCCGGGGACAACTTCGCGGCGCTCTGGCTGCGCCACGAGGTGGGCGGGCTCAACCTGCACTCCACGCTCACCATGGACCAGTGGCGCAAGATCGTCGTCGGGGCGATGGCCGACCCGGTCGGGACGCAGCCTCGCGCGGCGCTCCAGGCGGCCTTCGAGGCCGCGGGGCTGAGCGCGCTCGAGCTGCTGCCGGTGTTTCGCTTCCGCATGAAGGACGAGCGCCGACGCGTCGAACAGAACGTCGGGGCGGTGATGCACCGCGCGGCGGGCGTCGTCGACGGGCTCTGGGAGGGCCTCGCCTCGGGCCGGGCGGCCAACCCGCTGCCCGTGCGCAAGATGATCAACGAGATGGTCGACCTCCCGGCGCAGAGCGAGGAGGAGGGCATCGCCCGGGCGCGCTTCGACAAGAGCACCCACGCCCTCTCGCGGCACAGCTCGCAGGTCGCGATGCTCTCGGTGCTCATCGGTCGGGAGCTCGGCCTGCCCGACACGACGCTCGCCGACCTGGGCGTGACGGCCTGCTACCACGACCTCGGCTATGCGACCGACGAGGACGGGTACCCACCGCCCTTCAGTCGACACGGCAGCGCCGCGGTGCGCAGCCTGCTGGCGCAGCGGGGTTTCCACGAGGCCCGCATCCACCGGATGCTGGCCTGCCTGGAGCACCACAGGCCCTTCAACGCGCCCGGCGGGGCGTCGCTCTTCGCCCGCATCATCCACATCGCGGACGACTTCGAGACGCTCACCCGGTACCGCTCCGGCGGGCCCATCATGTCGCCGCCCACGGCGCTCGCCCGGATGTACGCCGCGCGAGGCACCGAGTACGACCCCCAGCTGCTGCAGCTCTTCGTCAACCGGGTGGGGCGCTATCCGCCGGGGAGCGTGCTGGAGCTCGACGACGACCGCTGGGTGCTCGTGCTCTCGGGAGTGCGGGCGCCGGAGCTGTTCGATCAGCCCTTCACCGAGGTCGTGCGGCTGGCCGACGGCACCGAGCCCCTCTTCCCCTCGCAGGTCGACCTCGCAGACGAGGGGACCGTGCGGCGCGTCGTGGAGTGATCCGGGCGCTACCGTGGCCCCGGAGACGAATCGGCCGCGACGAGGGCGCATGACGGCTCTATGTGAGCCGAGACCGCCTGTTCGCTGCCGCAACGTCTCCCCCTCGAAGCCACCGGATGCACCAAGAGCCGCGTCCCCAATCCGTTGACGGCCCCGAAGGCGAGCTGCTCCTCTCCGGAGCGCGAGGCCTCGTGGTCGCGGCGGTGGCCCTGGTGCTGCTGACCCTCGTCTCGTTCTTCTTCGACATCCGCGGGGGGAAGCCGACGCTCTTCCTGCTCTACCCCGCGGCGGTCCTCCTGGCGGCCTGGTACGGCGGGCTGCGCGCCGGGCTGGTGACGACGGCGCTCGCGGCGATGCTGGGGCAGTACTTCCTCGTGACGCCCCGCTTCGACTGGGGCGGCGACCGATCGCAGCTCGTGGTCTTCCTCGTCGAGGCGGTCACCATCACCGTCGTGACGGCGAGGGTGGCGACGAGCCGTCAGCGCACCGTCGCCCGTCTTCGGGAGGGGAGAGCGGCGCTCGACAAGCTCCACGCCGTCCTCGACGGCGTCGACGACGGCATCGTGGTGCAGGACATCGCGGGCCGGGCGCTCTACGCCAACGAGGGCGCCGCACAGATCCTCGGCTACCCCTCCGTCGACGCGCTCCTCCGTGCGCAGGGGGCCGAAGGGGCGCAGCGCTTCGAGGTCTTCGACGAGGGCCGCCAGCCGCTCCCCCCGGAGGAGATGCCCGGGCGCAACGCCCTCCGCGCCGGGGTGGCGATCGAGCGGGAGCTCCTCTTCCGGGTCCCAGCGACCGGCGAGGAGCACTGGACCGTCGTGCGCTCCAAGCCGCTCTACGACGCGAAGGGGAAGCCCGACTCGGTGATCACGCTTCTCCGGGACGTCACGCAGCGCCGACGCGACGAGCTCCGGCGGGGGTTCATCGCCCGCGCCGCGCAGGAGCTGGGCTCGTCGATCGACTACGCTGAGACGCTCGCGAGGGTGGCGAGGCTCGCGGTGCCGGATATCGCCGACTGGGCGGCGGTCGACCTGGTCGAGGACGGCCGGCTTGTGAGGCTCGCCATCGCGCACGTCGACCCGGCGAAGGTCGCCCTGGTGGAGGAGCTCGACCGCCGCTACCCGAGCCGCCTCGGCGCGCCCGCCGGCGCGAGAAACGTCATCCGCACGGGCCAGGCGGAGATGGTGTCGGAGATCCCCATGGCCTCCGTCGAGGCGGCGGCGAGCGACCCGGAGCACCGTAGGCTCATGCTCGCGCTGGGGCTGCGCTCCTACCTCTCGGTGCCGCTCTCGGTGCGCGGCGCGACCATCGGGGCGCTGAGCTTCGCCACCGCGGAGTCGCAGCGCCGCTACGGGCCCGATGACCTCGCGCTCGCGACGGCGCTCGCCGAGCGAGCGGTGGTGGCCATCGAACACGCCCGGCTCTACCGCGAGAACGAGCGGGCCCGAGCGGAGGCCGAGCGCGCCAACCGCTCGAAGGACGAGTTCCTGGCGATGCTGGGGCACGAGCTGCGCAATCCCCTGGCGCCGATCCTGACGGCGGTCGCGCTGATGAGGATGCGCGGCGGGCCGTCGCAGGAGATCGCGGTGGTCGAGCGGCAGGTGAAGCACGTGGTCCGCCTCGTCGACGACCTGCTGGACGTCTCTCGCATCACCCGCGGCAAGGTCGAGCTGAAGCTGGAGCGGCTCGACCTCGCCGAGGTCACGACCCGGGCGGTGGAGATGGCGATGCCGCTCATCGAGCAGCGCGCGCACCACCTGGACGTCGACGTCCCCGCCGGGCTGATGGTGCGGGGCGACGCGGTGCGCCTCGCGCAGGTGGTCGCCAACCTCCTGAACAACGCCGCCAAGTACATGGAGAAGGGCGGCCGCATCGGGGTGCGCGCGGCGCGCTCCGGGGGGGCGATCGAGGTGCGGGTGCGCGACCAGGGCATCGGCATCGCGCCGGAGATGCTCCCGAGGGTGTTCGAGATGTTCACCCAGGAGTCGCAGGCCATCGACCGGGCGCAGGGGGGCCTCGGGCTCGGGCTGGCGATCGTGAAGAGCCTGGTCGCGCTGCACGGCGGCGAGGTCTCGGTGCAGAGCGAGGGGGTGGGCGAGGGCAGCGAGTTCTGCGTGCGGCTCCCGGCGCTCGAAGGGGAGGTCACCGGCCCCACCTCGCTGCCCGGCGGGGGACTCGGCGGCCGCACGTCGAGCCCGGTGCGGGTGATGGTGGTGGACGACAACGACGACGCGGCCGACCTGCTGGCGGAGGTGCTCAGCACGATGGGCCATGAGGTGAGCAAGGCCCACGACGGTCCAGAGGCGCTGGACGTGGCGGCGGAGCGGCGGCCGCAGCTCGCGCTGCTCGACATCGGGCTGCCGGTGATGGACGGCTACGAGCTGGGGCGTCGGCTGCGGGCGATCGAGGGCCTCGGGGGCATCAAGCTGGTCGCGGTGACCGGATACGGCCAGGCCAGCGACCGTCGGCGCTCCGAGGAGGCGGGCTTCGACGCGCACCTGGTGAAGCCCGTCGACCTCGACGCGCTGTCGGCGCTGGTGTCGCGGCTGACCCGGGAGTGACACGCCAGAACCGCCGACGCCCCGGGTGACCCGTTGCCGGGGCCCGAGGCGTCTTCGGAGATGGAGAGGGCTGTAAGCCGAGTTCTGTCCCGCGCGGCGATCGCTCACCGCCCGGGGGCGCTCATTCTTCTAGCGTCGACGATTGCTCGCGACGTCGTTAGCGACCAACCCGAAAGCATCGACCGGGCTCCAGGTCTCCCGCGGTGTGACCCGCATCGCTTCCATATTGGGTCTTGCTCCGGATGGGGTTTGCCGTGCCGTCGCTGTCGCCAGCGCCGCGGTGAGCTCTTACCTCACCGTTTCACCCTTACCGCAGGGCCTCGCGGCGTGCGGCGGTCTTTCTCTGTTGCACTGTCCTCGGGATCGCTCCCACTGGCCGTTAGCCAGCATCCTGCCCTGCGGAGCTCGGACTTTCCTCCCGAGGTTCACCAGGGAACCTCCGGCGAGCGCCCGCTCCTCTCCATCTGCAGCGGGTCGCTACACCGCGCGCTGGTCGGGCGCAAGGGAGATGCGCGTCGCGCTGGGAGGGCACTGGTCGGTCGCCTCCCTCCGGGCGAGGCCGCGCTGGGAGGGCACTGGTCGGTCGCTCCCGCTCCCTCACGGTCGTACCGGGGACTCCCATTCGGTTGACGCGGCGAGAACTCTGGCTGCCGCAATGAGTTCCGTACATGGGCGGAGGGGACGAGGAGCGGGCGTCAGCGGTCGAGGGGGCTCACGACGCCCAGCGGGCCGCGGTCGACGATGTGCGTGTAGATCATCGTGGTGCGCACGTCCTTGTGGCCGAGCAGCGTCTGGATGGTGCGGATGTCCGTGCCGGCTTCGAGCAGGTGCGTGGCGAAGCTGTGGCGGAGCGTGTGACAGGTCGCGCGCTTCTCGAGGGCGGCGGCCGCGGCGGCGTCGCGGATGGCCTTCTGCAGGGCGGACTCGTGGAGGTGATGGAGCACGAGTCGCCCGGTCGCAGGGTCGGTGCAGGGGCGCGACGCCGGGAAGAGGTACTGCCACGCGAGGCTCGTCGCGGCGCCGGGCATCTTCGTGCGGAGCGCGTGGGGGAGGTCGACCTCGCCGCGTCCCACGGCGAGCTCTGCCAGATGGATTCGGCGGACGGCATCGAGCTGGGCGGTGAGACCCTCGCGGGCCCTGGCGGGCAGGAGGGCGGCGCGGTCGTGGGCACCCTTGCCACGACGGACGGTGATCTGACGGCGGTCGAGGTCGACGTCTTTTACGCGGAGGGAGAGGGCCTCCTGGAGGCGGAGACCGGCGCCGTAGAGGAGCTCGCCGAGGAGGCGGAAGGGTGCTTCGAGCTGCTCGAGCAGGGCCATGACGTCGCGGCGAGAGAGGACGGTGGGGAGGATTGAAGGACACTGCGCGCGCTGGAGGCCGTCGAGCGCGGGCAGGTCGAGTTCGAGCACCTTGCGGTAGAGGAAGACGAGGGCGCAGAGAGCCTGGTTCTGGGTGGAGGCCGAGACGCGGCGACGCACGGCGAGGTCGTTGAGGAAGGCGGTGACCTCGGCGGCGCCCATCTCCCGCGGGTGACGTCGTTGGTGGAAGCGCACGAAGTCGCGTACCCAGCGGACGTAGGACTCCTCGGTGCGGGGGGAGTAGTGCAGGCGGCGGAGGGTGACGGTGACGGCCTCGAAGAGGGTCATGGTGGGACTCCAGGGGCGCGCGGAAAGCGCGACGAGCCGGGTTGTCGGGTGGGAGGCGGAGAGGTTGCGCGCTGGAGGCGGTGGGAGGCCGAAACGGGGCGGCGAGGGGAAAGACGCTGGCGAATGGCGCCGAGATGGGGTTATGGAATTGGGCAGCGGCTGGCGAATGGGCCCTGAGGGATCCCCTCATATTGCACCGAAGATCCCGCGGAAGACCGCGTGTTGAGCGACGGTGTTTTCGAATGCGGTCATCAGGTCTCGCAGGCGATCCTCGCGCATCGTCGGGATGGCTTGGTACCAGAACGAGCCCTGCCGAAAGAGCGAGTGCGTCCGCTTCTTGGTGGTGTTCACCTTGAGCATGCGATCGAAGCCCAACGACTCGGAGGCCGCGCCCAGCAGCGTCAACAGCGCCTCGGCGAAGGCCACGAGAGCAGCAACCGATCGCGCCGCGCGGGTCCCCGATGTGGGTGGCCGACAGGCCAGGCCGAAGTGGAGATCCTTGGTGTCCCGCAGATTCTCTTCAATCGTGAACCTGCGACCGTAGAGCTTCTTGGTCTCGGCGCCGCTCAGATCGGCGCGACTGCTGGCCAGGTACCAGGCCTCCTTCATCCCCTTCGCGCGGACGATCACGATCCGATCCACGGTCGTGCCCTCCGCGGTCACTCCGGCGCCCCTCGGTTCTACCAGCCGACCATCCGCGCGCAGCCACTCCGCGGCGGTGCGCGCCTCGCCCGACGCGGAGGTCACTCGGATGTTCCCGCGGAACCGGATCACGAAGTGGAAGTCAGGTTGCGCAGCAGCGTGTAGAGCTTCTGGTCGCCGAAGCCGCGGTCGGCCAGGATGGTCACGCGGACCTCGACGGGCACCGCCTCCCGGAGCCGGAGAGCAACTCGTCTTCGTAGCCGTTGCGCCTGGTCTTGAGGCCCTTCTGGGGACGGTCTTCCCCAGGAGTGGCGTCGCCCGGCCGTGATTCGTGATGACGTTGAGGACGAGCGTGGTCTGGTCGTCGTCGTCGAAGTCCGTCCAGTCGAGCGCCACGACGATCTCGTCGCGTTCGGCGATCACGAACGCACCCACCGCGGCGCCAGCGACTCGATGTCGATCCCCAGGTTGCTCAGCATGCGATCGATCTGCTTGACCGCGTGCTTGGCGGTGGCCCCCGTGGCCGTCGCGAGTCCCTGGCCGATCGCGTGGATCGCGAGGGTGGCTCCGTGCAGCACGCCCACCACGCCATTGGCCAGCGACAGCACGCGCTTGGCGTGGAGGTCCTCGCCCAGCAGGTCCTCGACGAACTGGTGGACCGAGGCGGGGTCGAGGCCCTCTGGACGAGAGCGATGGGGCTTGGAGGCAGTGAAGGGCGACGCCATGCCCCGCTCCTACTACACCGAGAATTGAAGCGAAATATGAGGGGATCCCTTAGGAATGGGCCCCCAAGCGGGGTTCGGCAGTGGGGGCGGGGGAATGAGATGTTAGATAGCTTCGAGAGCGGCGGGCGGCGCCCTGCGTCGGAGCAAAACTCGGGCCGCGTTCAGCGGACAACGGGCTGTGGACAACGGACAACGAGCATCGCTCAACGAGCGGCGAGAGACGGGTGGTGGGCGACGTGACGACGAGCTGGGCGACGGCGGCATCGGCTTCGACGAGCGAGCGCCCCACGTCCGGCACTGCCACGTTTGCGATTCCGGCAGCGTTGAGCGTATCTAACAAGCCCATGGTGCCGACCGCCCACACCTGGCCCGATGGCAACTCGATGGACCCAGTGCGGCGGCACATGGGCAGGCCGTTAGGTAGCTTGGGAAGCGGCGGGCGGCGCCCTACGAAGAGCACGAATCGGGCCGCGGGCATCAGGAGAGCCAGCGGCGTACAGCGGACAACGGGCTCCGACCAACGAGCTGCGAACGACGGGCGGAGGGCGACGTGACGACCAGCGGAGCGAGGGCGACGACCGCGGCAACGGCAGCGGCAACGAACGAGCGCCCCACGCCAATCGCAGCGGTCGGCACTGCCGCCATTACGCCCGCATCAACGTTGAGCGTACCTAACAAGCCCATGGTGCCGACCGCCCACGCCTGGTTCAATGAACACCCGATTGACCCAATGCGGCGGCACATGGGCAGGCCGTTAGGTAGCTTGGGAAGCGGCGGGCGGCGCCCTACGAAGAGCACGAATCGGGCCGCGGGCATCGAGAGAGCCAGCGGCGTACAGCGGACAACGGGCTCCGACCAACGAGCTGCGAACGACGGGCGGAGGGCGACGTGACGACCAGCGGAGCGAGGGCGACGACCGCGGCAACGGCAGCGGCAACGAACGAGCGCCCCACGCCAATCGCGGCGGTCGGCACTGCCGCCATTACGCCCGCATTAACGTTGAGCGTACCTAACAAGCCCATGGTGCCGACCGCCCACGCCTGGTTCAATGAACACCCGATTGACCCAATGCGGCGGCACATGGGCAGGCCGTTAGACGCCCGAGTGACGGGGCAACGGGCTACGAGCGACCGCCAACGAGGCTCGAAGTTGCAAGACGCGGGCTACGGTCAACGATCAACGAGCGACCGGCAGTGAAGTGCCAGCACCGGGCGGCGAGCGACGGTCAACGGTTGGGCGCATGCAACGGGAGGAGCGAGAGATGATGCCCGGCATCGCACTCATTGAACGAACAAGTCAGCTCTGGAAGCTGCGACTTGGTATGGCAGGCGCGCTCCTTGGTACCGCAGTACGCATCGGGGCGAGCGAGTTTGACGGTCTCGCGTCGGGACACAGCATGGCACTCGGCTTCGGCGGCCTGTTCGTCGCACTCGCTGGTGTAGTCTATCTGTGCATTGCTGTGCGATGTCCGGACTGCGGTGCACGGTGGTTCTGGTTGATGGCGTCTAAGCCCTCAGGTGATCCGACGCACTGGAGCATGTCATCTCAAGCTTGCACGGCCATCCATTTCACGGTGACGTGACGGTAGTCGGCGGTGAAGACAACAGTCGACCGTCCCGCATCTCGGGGAGAGTGCAGTCGATCGAGTGCGCAAGATCTGGGATTGCCCTGCGAGGCTCCGGGGAGGATACAGGACCCATGACGCCCGACAAGCCCCGTCGATCATGCCGCACGTCCTCAGCCGGTACGGCGGGTTCCCCGCTCTCGCTGATGGTCCGCATCGGCCTGGAGCACTGCTTTTCGAGCGCGGCGCTCGACGAGGTTTTCGAGGAGCGCCGCACGAAAACGTACACCAACGAGTTGGCGTTCTCGGCCACGATCGACCTGCTCGGTCTGGTCGTGACGGGTGGCCAGCCGTCGGTGCGCGCCGCGTACCCGCACGGCGAGGTGGGAGTCACCCTGAAGGCGGTCTACGAAGCTCCAGAACGTCAGACCGGCTGTCAGCGCCGCGATGGTCCGGGCACAGCGGACCGCGCCGCCATGCTGATCCGGTCGATGAAAGGGAGCGAGCGCCGTGGCTGTCGGGGTTTCGGGTAATGGTGCTCGATGGCAACCATCTCGCGGCGACCGATCGTCGCCTGGCCGTGCTTCGGGAAGCGTGGCCGGTCCGCTGCGCGGGCCACTTGCTGGCGGTCTTCGAGCCCGCCCTGGGACTGGTGCGGGCGGTGGTTCCCTTGCGAGGACGGCCACGCTCAGAGCGGCTGATCCTGCCGCAAGTCCTGCCGATGGTATCGCCCGGCGACTGCTGGATCTGCGATCGGAACTTCCTGCACGCAGGCGTTCCTCTGGGGCATCCAGCAGCGACACGGCGCGTTCGTGATTCGTCAGCACGCGAACCTGATCACTCGTCCGTTCGGCGCACTGATCTCGTGCGGCCGGATCGAGATCGGCGAGGTCTTCGAACAGGACGTGAGGATGGAGATGGAGGACGGCCGCACCCTCGCCCTCCGTCGGATCACGATCCGGCTCGACCAGGCGACGCGCGACGGCGACATGGAACTTCACCTCCTCACGAACCTCCCGAAAGAGATGGCCAGTGCCATTGAGATCGCGGATCTCTATCGGAAGCGCTGGAGCATCGAGACGGCGTTTCAACAACTCGCACTCTGGCTCAACGCGGAACTCGCGCCGCTGGGATATCCCAAGGCCGCTCTCTTTGGATTCTGCGTGGGACTGCTCTCGTACAACCTTCTGGCCACCGTGGTGGCGTCGCTGCCGGCCGTGCACGGCGAGAAGAAGGTCGATGAGGAGTCTCGGGATACCTGATCGCGAACGATGTTCAGAATGAATGCGCCGGGACTGGACGTCATGGTCGAGGGCCGAAGAGTGGACCGCGCGATACGGCGGGCTGTCCGCCGAGGAGATGTCCATCGTCATGCTGACGCTGGCCCGGCACGTCGATCTTCGGCGGCTCCCCCAAGGCGAACCAGGTGAAGAAGACGCCTGCTCCCGCGCCTCGCCTCAAGGGGCGAAACCCCACGTATCGACCAAACGCTTGCTCGACGAAGCGCGAGCTCCGGAAGTCACGAGATTGAACACTCGAGTCGGCACGAATGGTGGCCCCAGCGAGAATCGATGTCACTGCACCGTGAAATGGCTGGCTTGCACGGCTTGCGGCAAGGCTGGTCCCAATGCGGTCTAACAAGCCGATGGTGCCGACCGCCCACGCTTCACCCGCTACCAACCCATCGCGCCCGCTGCGGCGGCACATCGGCCAGCCGTTGGGCAGATGAGACGATGAAGATCACTCCTACCGCTCTTTTCGGACTGCTTGGAGTCGCGTTCGCCCCGCGGACTGCGTTTGCCGAGGTCTCCGACAAGTTCCCAACGACCGCGGAGCACTGGGTCGTCACTGACAGCAAGTGCTGTCGTTCTGCTTGCGGCGAGATGGCGATGGTGGACGGTGGTGCCGCTTGCATTTCCGCTTGTCGCAGTCGTCTGGACCGACGCAAGTCTTCTTTCAACGGATCGCGATCTTGGCACGGCGCTTTTGCAGGAGCAGGGATGGCCCTATTTCTACAGCCTGTGGGCATCGGACCTTCTCATGATGGTTGCGCTGGTGAGTATCGGCGTTCTGGGCTGGCGAAGAAGTTTGAGCGGCAAGGCAGCCGTGCCCAGTGTACCGCGGGAAGAGACCTGACTCTTGTCTGCCCACGAAATCAGGACAAAGGACAAACCATTCCGCTGGACGCCCGCGGTGACAGGCGGGTGGGCGGCGAGAGGCCAGGTCGGCAGCGGCGGGGATCATTGGCGATTGTGGAAAGGGTGATGGACGCATGCCCAACAAGCCGATGGTGCCGACCGCTTACACTTCACCCGCTACCAACCCGCCGCGCCCGATGCGGCGGCACATCGGCCAGTCGTTGGACAGCCTCGGTGGGCGGCGGTCGACGGTCCCAGGGGGCCTGTGACGCCGGGCGATGAGCGCACGGGGAAGCCCACGGGCACGGCGGTGGGCGGACTCGCGCTCCGGCGGTAGGAGAAATAAAAAACCGAGCCATGAACAACGTCGACCATGTACTGGCTGCTGCGCAGCAAATGCCGGCCACTGAGCGCGCGGTGGTGGTCGCCGAACTGCTCGACAGCCTCGATGATCTCGGGCCGGCCGACGAAGGGGTCGAACAGGCGTGGAGCCGAGGAAGCCCGGCGGCGCTTGGCCGAGGTCGACGCAGGACCGTGACGCCCGATCCCCTGGGCAGAGGCCCGACGCCGCATCCTTGCTGCGGCGAAGGCGTCGAAACCCCTTGAGATGCACCCGCGCGCGGTTGCCGAAGGCGAGGAAGCTGCGGCGTGGTACGCGGAACGAGATCCGCGCGTCGCGGCGCGCTTTGGGGAGGAACTCGAAGCGACGCTTGGGCTGATTGTCGAAGCGCCGGATCGTTGGCCGACCTATCTCGACACACGCAGGGCTCTTTTCCGCGGCGGCACATCGGCAGGCCGTTAGGCGGAAGCGACCGAAGAGGAGGACAGCATGGCGGTAACTCTTGCTGAGTGGGCAGAGTGGATGTTCGCAGGCGGCGAGCAATGGACGGACTGGCTGCCGCTCAGCGAGACAGAGTTCGCCAGAGTGCCGGAAGGGGAGGGGGCGTATGTGGTGGGCATCAAGGACCGCGCGAAGATTGGTAGACTCCTCGAAGATGATCCCCATTCGGTCATTGATATTGGTGAGAGCATGCAGTTGAGAGGGAGCGTCTTCGTGACTTCGTGCGGTGCGCGGGCTGCAAGGGTCAACGCGGGCATATGGCCGGGTGGAGACTGGGAAGTTTCGGCCTTCTCGAACGTCTAGGCGGGAAGGTGGACAACCTCCAGTTCAGCTACAGGAAGGCGACGAGTAAGGAAGGGGTGTGGCTCCCATCGTGCTCATGCGACACGGCGGACATCCCGCCGCTTCGCCTCCAGCGTGAGTTCGAGTGCAGCCACCCACCGATGGCTGAGATGCAGTGCGCGTAGCCGCCGCTCTTCACCACTGGCGTCGCTTCCGCGTGCTCCGAGCGCCGAAACGCACATTGAAGAGACTCTTGCAGGTCGCCTCGACGGGGCCGCTGCCCACGGGTCGGTAAGCAGCCCGCGCGATCGCGTCACTCCAGCCGCCCGGCGCCGCCTTGATTCGCCAGGAAGGTCAGCGCGTCGTGCACGGGCCGATCCTTCTGCTCGCGCAACTCTTCAGGCCCCCGGCGGTGACCTCCGCCTGCCAACTCCCCTCCATGCCCCCGACTTGTTCAGCAACCGCAGCCTCCAGCGGGTGAGCCACGCCGTGGCCTGGGGGCGCCTCGAAGCGCCGCCGCGCTGCTTTGCCCATCTTCTCCAGGAGATGCCACGGGTCCACCAGCCGGGGGATCGCCCGTCCGAGCGCTGCCTCGGTCAACGCCTCGCCGAGCAGGTTCCACCTCTCCACCGCGCCGTCGCACAGCAGCGTGCGAGGCGTCGGGCGCAGTGCCCAGCAAGGTCATCCCGTCATCCTGCACCAAGCACCAGGCCGTCCACATCCCGCCCGCATCCGCCCATAGCGGATCGTGTCAGCCCCTTGCCGGAGGCGTCGTGGATCGTCACGGTCGCGCAGTACGCCATGTGCCAGAGCCGCACGACAGGCCGCTTCGCCGCGCCTGGCGGGCCGCCCACGGGGTCGTCGCCGGGGCTCTTCCATCAGCACCGCCACGCGGTAGAGCGAGATCACAACACCCGTGGCCTCGACCGGCAGCGCAGGCGGCAATGGCGGCTCCGTTAAGCGCCGACTCGACCCGCTCGCGCTCCTGCATGACGCGGCTCGCCGACCCGGTGAGCGACCCGCTCGAACTCGCGCGGCTGTAGGGCAGGACGCCGAGCTAGATGGGCCGCTTGAGTGGCTTCGCGACTGGGGTCAGTTGCACGAGAAAGGCCATCGCGGTGCAGGTCTGGGGCGGCCGGGTTCTGCGCCGACGACGCCCACGCGTGCGCCGATCGGATCGACCGTCGTAGCGTAGGGATCCCCCGCCAGGGCGATAGCGCGTGCGCGTCACGACCACCGGCCCGGCGAGGCGTGTAGTAGGTCGCCTCGCGGCGCGCAGCTGGGACGGTGGAGTCGGCCGCCGATGAGCAGGCGGGGCACCTGGCGATCACACGCGGCGAGGATCGTCTGGTGCAGCGATCGTTGCACCTCGGCGCCGAGCGCGTCGCCACCGCGCGCTCGACCGCGGCGTAGTCGAAGGGCTCAGTCCGGCGGGCGTGCTCGACGGCCGACGGTGAACGTCACGGCGTGGCTCAGGACGTCAGCGAGGGGCTTGAGGGCGGCGGGAAGATGAAGGAACGATCGGCTCCAGGGCATCCTGCGGGTAGTGTTCAGCAACCCCTCGGTCGCATGGCTCTGCCCCGCCTTCAACCCCGCCCCATCACGTCGCCGCCAGGAGCTCCAGGACCCCCGAGCACGATGGGAGCCACACCCTAAGGAAGATGCCTATCGTATTGAAGGCCAAATGCTCCGTGTATACTTTGACATCTTTGGTGAGTTGCCTCCGCTGAACTACAAGTTCAATTGGGTGACCTGGATCGGTGAGTGAGCATGGGTGCGCCTAACAAGCCGATGGTGCCGACCGCTGGGTCTGGCTCATCGTCTGACACCTCGGCCGTGGGGGGTCATCACGCCGCCAGCGTGACCGGCTCGATGACGACGTCATTCACGGCCAGTAGTCGGGAGAGCGCCGGGCTCCAGCGGTCACTGAGCGCGAGGGCCCGCAACTGGAGGACATGCTCGCCGGTGTCCTCGTGCCATCGCGCGCCGGGGCGCTTCATCCTCACTTCGACGAGGCACTTGCAGGTCGCCTCGACGTTGCCACTTCCGATGGGCAGACCCGCGGCGCGAGCCTGCGCGTAGAGCATCCGCGAGGCGTGATGAGCCAGGTACGTCCGTGCGTCGTGCAGCGGGCAGGACGTGTCCTTCGGAGGCGTCGGGACATCCCACGACGCGATCTCCGCCGCGATCCGCTCGGCACCGTCGGGACGTTCGAGCAGCAGGGTCTTCCATCGAGCGAGCAACTTCGACCCCTCGGCCGCGCTCTCCGGGTGGCGGGCCTGGGCGGCGCGGCCGAGCTTCTCCGCCGTGTGCCAGTAGTCCACCAGCTCCCACACCTTCGTCTTCAACGTCGTGTCGTTGATCTGCGCGCTCAGCAGATTCCACATCTCCGAGGCGCCGTCGCACAGCAATGCGACCCGCAGCTCGGGGCGCGCGCGGAGCATCGCCATCACGTCATCGCAGAGGCTCTCTACCAGCTTCGTCGCGTCGCCCTGGGGCATTCGCCCGTAGCGGATCGTGTGCAGCGCCTCGCCCTTCTCGTCGTGCAGCGTCACGGTCGCGCAGTACGCCATGCGCCACGCGCACACGATGAGTCGCTTGGGACCGCCCTTCGGCGGCCGACCCGGACCCCGCTTGCGCGGCTCCTCCATGCGCACGCTCACGCGGTCGAGCGAGACGCTCACGCTCCGCGCGGCGGCGGGGACCTCGTAGGCCTCGATCAGCGCCTGTTCGACGTCGGCGTGGTCGCGCGCCCACTGCGCCCCGACGACGTGCAGGACCGTCTCGAAGCTCGCGCGCGGGTACGGCAGCCGTCCGAGCTGAGCGGCGGTCTGCACCGCCTCGCGACTGGTCCCCTGTTGACCCAGGAACGCCATCGCCGAGGCCGCGTGAGGCAGCCATCGCTCGCCGAGGGTCCCCGCCCGCAGTGCCACCACATCCACCGTCGGCGACGAGCCCGCGCCGCTCGGGCGGAAGAGCGAGCGAGTGATCGACACCTCCCCGGCGAGGGTGCGAAACGGCGCCGCGAACCGACCCACCCGCCGGTGAAGGACCCCACCGATGCGGACCTCGTGGGTGTCGACGTCGAGCGCCGCCAGCACCGGGACGTAGGCCGACCGTTCGAGCTCGGCTGTGTGCTCGCTGAGCGCACGCTCGAAGGGCGCGAGGCCAGTCGGCGACGCCGCCGAGGACGCGACGATCTGCTCGGACAGCAGGCGGATCAGCGACTCCAAAGGAGCCACGATGGACTTGAGCGAGTCGGGGATCTGGAGGACGATTGGCTCCACGGGGCACCCTCGGGTTCGGTTGGAGTAAGCAACCCCGCGCTCGCACGGCTCTGCCCCGTCTTCAACCCGCCACCAACGCCGCTCCTACGCACGAGCTGTCAGCCGTTCAGCCAGACCCCGACCGCTCCCAATGGGCTCGTTGCCGACCCGATTGACCCGATGCGGCGGCACATCGGCCAGTCGTTGGACAGCCTCGGTGGGTGGCGGTCGACGGTCCCCAAGGGGGCCTGTGACGCCGGGCGATGAGCGCACGGGGAAGCTGACGGGCACGGCGGTGGGCGGACTCGCGCTCCGGCGGTAGGAGGAGTAAAACCGAGCCATGAACAACGTCGACCATGTACTGGCTGCTGCGCTGCAACTGCCGGCCACTGAGCGCGCGGCGGTGGTCGCCGAACTGCTCGAAAGCCTCGATGATCTCGGGCCGGCCGACGAAGGGGTCGAACAGGCGTGGGCCGAGGAAGCCCGGCGGCGCTTGGCCGAGGTCGACGCGGGGACCGTGACGCCGATCCCCTGGGCAGAGGCCCGACGCCGCATCCTTGCTGCGGCGAACGGGCGTCGTGAAACCCCTTGAGATGCACCCGCTCGCCGTTGTCGAGGGCGAGGAGGCTGCGGCGTGGTACGCGGAACGAGATCCGCGCGTAGCGGCGCGCTTTGGGGAAGAACTGGAAGCGACGCTTGGGCTGATTGTCGAAGCGCCGGATCGCTGGCCGATCTATCTCGGCATGCGCAGGGCTCTTTTTCGGAGGTTTCCCTACTTCATTCTCTACCGTGACGAACCACAGCGCATCCTCGTCGTGGCGATTGCTCACGCCAAGCGCCGACCGGGCTACTGGGAAGGAAGGTAGCGGCGTGTCCAACAAGCCGATGGTGCCGACCGCTCACGATGGACCCGATGGCAACTCGCTTCACCCGCTGCGGCGGCACATCGGCAGGCCGTTGGGTGGCCGGAGGAGCGACGGCCGCAATCCCGGTGACCCCGGCAACAGTTCGGGCGGCCGCGTGTGGGGGGCCTGCGACGGCGCTGTAAGCGCAGCGGACGGTGGCTCATTGCGAGCGGCCGCGGGGACTCTTGGAAAGCACCTTCAACGCGGAGTATGATCTCGCTGCCATGAACCTTCCCGATCTGGTCACCGAGGCGCTCAAACTGTCCGTGACCGAGAGAGCGCGTCTCGCCGAGACCTTGCTGGAGAGCCTGGATGCTCTGTCCGAGGAAGAGCACCGTCATCTCTGGACCGAGGAAGCCGCTCGCCGAGACGCTGAACTCGATTCGGACCCGTCCCGTGGTCGCGCCGCGTCGGAGGTATTTCGCGATGCGCGGGCTCGGCTCCGGTAATGCTGCCGGTCATCTTTCATGAGTTTACTCAAAATGAGTTGAACGAAGCCGCTGCCTACTACGCGCAGGCTCGGCCCGGTTTGGGCGAGGCGTTTATCGTCGAAGTCGAGCAGGCAGTCGCTGCGTTGGCTGCGGCGCCGCACGCAGGGGCGGAGGTTGAGAGCGGTGTTCGGTGGTGGCTCGTCAAGCGGTTCCCTTACAGTGTTCTGTATCGCCTGCACGACGACCAGATTCGTGTTCTTGCGATTGCTCACCAAAAGCGGCGCCCCTTTTACTGGCAAGGTCGCCGATAACGGCGATGCCACCCAACAAGCCGGTGGTGCCGACCGCTCCCGATGTGCCCAATGACACCCCAGTGCACCCAATGCGGCGGCACATGGGCAGGCCGTTAGGAAGCCGAACGCGATGAAACTTCTCCTGACCATCGAAGACACGTTCGTGATCAACGCGAGAGGCCTGGTCGTCGTACCAGCGCCGCGCATTCAGGAGGTACGGGGTCCCGGCGACCTCGATGTTGAACTTCACTTCCCCGACGGCCAACGGCGCAAGGCCACATTGACGCTTCTCTTCGAGTTCCTCTTCCCCGCGCCCGCGATTCGCCGTTGGGGCTGCATGTTCAGGTCGCTCGCGAAGGCGGACGTCCCGATCGGTACGGAGGTGTGGTGCGAGGAGAGCGCGCTTCTCTCGCAACCTTCACCGAGCGACGGCTAGAGCAAAACTTGGGTCGCGGAACGCGGGCAGCAAGCCCTGGGTGATGAACAGTCAGGGGCACGGCGATGAGGCGAACAGCGGACGAGGGCATCGGTCGACAACGAAAAGAACTGCTGGCGAAGAGTGTTGAGCGGTGGAGGTATAGTTTTGAGAGGATGCTGGCTCATGAAGGAGGCGACGAGCAGCAACACTCCGTTCACGGAGGGTATGTCTGATATTGAGGGCGCCGCGCTTGTTGACGGGTTTGGCGTGGCTAAGGACGCACCGAAGAACGACTTGCGCGTTTGCATCCCGCCCGTCGGCCGACCCGCGGCTTGCCTCCTCGCTCGACTCCCGCGGCGTAGCAGGGCTACGCCTTGGTCGCTCGCTGCGGGGGCGCTCGCGGGATCGACTCGACGGATCGGGCGCAAACGCGCAAGTCGTTCTTCGGTGCGTCCTAACAAGCCGGTGCTGCCGATCGCGACCACCTGGCTCGATGAAACCCCCTCCGGCCTGCTGCTGCGGCAGACCGACCAGTCGTTAGGCGGCGCACAGGGCGGCGGACAGCGCCCTACGAAAGAGCAAGTGGCGGGTCACGCTCAACGGACATCGGGCGGCGGACACCGGACAACGGGCAGCGAACTCGGGCAGCGGACAGCGAGGACAGCGGCGTGACAATGGACCAGGCGACCTACGAGACGACGTGCAGCGACAGGCGTCGGCTGCCCGGCGCCCTGCGTTCGTCGGCGTCGTGCCTCGTCCCTACGCCCGGCGCCCCTAACAAGCCGATGGTGCCGACCGCTCCCGCTTCACTCGCCGTCAACCCGTCGCGTCCGCTGGGGCGGCACATCGGCCAGCCGTTGGGCAGCTTCGGCAGGCGGCGGGAGGTGAGCCGGGACGGGCAAGGCCCGGGCTCGGGCCCAACTCGATCTGGTAACTGACGACCGCACGAGAGGCGCGCTCGACCTGTTGCGATCGAAAGGAACGATGGGTTGAACAGGAGCCTGGACGCGGGTATTCTTGAGCTTATGGGCGACGCGGCCGAAAAATTGTACTACGAAGCAATCAAGCTCTCCCCCTCGGAACGCCGCGAGTTCGCCTTGCGAGTGCTTGCGAGCGTCGGTGCTGACGTTAGCAAGCAGGCCACGCAATCTGAGGGACAAAGAGCGGCCTCCTGGGAGACGATCGAATCGCTTCGAGGCGCAGTACATCTTGGGGGGAACGCGGTCGATGACTGCGATCAGCTATACGATGGCTGATGTCGTTCTCGACGCAAACATCCTCGTTGGCCTGCTGGATGGCAGCGATGTTCTGGCAACTCGTGCGAGTGAGCTCCTCGCGCGGCTTCAAGCGAGTGGTTCGCGTCCCGTTCTTCTCGATATCTGTGTCGGGGAGGCGGTCTCCGTGATCTGTCGTCGCTCGCAGCAGCGGAAGACGAACCCACCCGACATCAGCGCCGCAGTTGCAAGGATCCGTGCCGCGGCGGAGCGTGGGGAGATCCGCTTCGTCGCGAAAGAATCTGAGCGGCTTCTGCCGGAGATTCTCAGCATCGTCGACGCGACTGGTGGAGTTGTGAACTTCAACGACGCACTTCTGGTTGCGTTGCAGCGGGCAGGCGACATTGACGAAGTGGTGAGCTTTGACCAGGGACTCGATGCAGCGGCGGGGTTCCGACGGATTTCGTGAGCAGCGGGGAGCCCAACAAGCCGATGGTGCTGACCGCTCCCCATCCACCCGCCGTCAAACCGCTGATCCGATGTGGCGGCACATCGGTCAGCCGTTGGGCAGCTAGAGGGCGTATGGGCGAGGAGGATCAATTCCCGCGACTCGTGCAGGTCAAGGCGTTCCCGGAGGAGCAGCGCGAGGCCGTGCGTTCGGTCGCCGCGGCGATGGCCTCCTCCGGCCGCGAACCAAACGACTATACGGCGGAAGTGTCCCTGGCCGCCGGGGGGCAGTTGGAGGTCCGCGTCCGGCACGACGGCCACCCCACCGGTTGGTCCGGGAGGGGCGACCCGTGCGGGCGGTGCTGCGTCGCTCGGTACAACCCCAAGACCGGCGCGGTGTCGCGGATCATCGGGATCAGATAACAGCAGCTCGGCGCCGAGCTCTTCTACGTCGCCCATGGCGAGGTGCATCATCGGTGAGAAGGGCTCACTGCGCGAGTGCATCGCACTCATGCAGGCCACCATCATCCATGTCGTGGGTAGCGCCTGACAGGCTGGGGCCCCCCATCCATCCGGTGCCGCACCTCCGGACGTCCGTAGCCGTCTCCCGCGCCGCCCGACCGCGCTATCCTCGCGCCCGATGCGTCTCGCCCCCTGCCTCGCGGTGCTGCTCGCCGGTCTCACCCGCCTCGCTCCCGCGGCTGCCCAGCCTTCACCCTCGGCCCCGACGCTTCGCTGGAGCACCGGCGAGCTCAACCCCACCCGCGCCCTCGTCGGCCTCGACGACGACGACGACGACGACGACGGCGTCCCCGACTCGCAGCAGAGCCCCGCGCCCCCGGCCGACGACGACCGCGTCGCCCTCTCCCTGGAGGGCATCCCCACCGGCGCCGTGGCCGTCACCGTGACCGGCGGCCTGCGCGTGCGCGACCCCTCCGGTGGTCTGGTCGAGCGCGCCAACCTGCCAGTGCGCCGAGGCGCCGCGACGGTGGAGCTCGTCGGGGTGGCCGCGAGCGCTCGACCCGACGACGCCTCGGTGGAGCTCGTCGCAGGGGCCCAGCGCTGGCGCGTGGCGGTCACCGTGGCGGCGGTGACGGTGCTCCACGGGGACAACGCTCCCGTGTACGCGCACCGCGACGCGGTGATGATCTCCCGGCAGGTGACCAACGACGAGACCCTGCCGCGCCGCGCCGCGTGGGGAGAGCGCTCGCCCGACCTGGAGAACGTCCGCGCGGAGGTGTGGGACCCGACGCCCGGCGCAGAGGCCTCGGTGCGCTGGGAGAGCAGCGGCACGCCCGCGTCCTTCGTGAGCGACCCGACCGCGCTACGGGCGCGGCTGGCGGAGGTGGCGATGGCGAGGCCCGACGCGGCGACGCCGTGGCGCTCGGGCTACGTGCGCCTCGTGGGCGACGAGGTCGACCAGCGGGCGCCGGGGGTCGAGGCGCAGACGCTGCGGGTGGCGCTGAGAGACCGGGTGAGGGTGCGCTACCGGCGCGCAGGCGTGGCGGGCGAGGCGACGACGGACGTGCGCGTGGGGAGGCCGGGCCGGGAAGACGGTCCGATGGCGGCGAGGATGGTGCGGGCGAGGGTGCTGGTGCTGCGCGACCGGGCTCAGTCGAGCGGAGGCGTTCCGCTGGTGGGAGGGAGCGAGGCCGCGGCGCTGGACATCGGCCGACGCCAGGTGGCGATCGCCAACGAGGTGTACGGGCAGTGCGGGGTGACCTGGGGTGATCCCTCGGGCGACGTGGCCAGGGTGGTCGACCCTCCCCCGACGACGATGATCGCCTTCGGAGATGACCACGGGGCGCTCGCCTCCGGGGGAGAGGTGCGGCTGCGGGTGAACGGCGTCGCGATGCCACCGCTGGTGACGCGCGCGGGCTGGCGCCCCATCGACACGGCGATGGCCATGGGGGCGATGCTCCAGGCGCGGGGCTACCGGGCGAGGGTGACGACCAACCCCCGCACGACCTACGGCGCACGACCGAGCGCCGACGTGCTGGTGCTCGACCGCGCTGGCCGATGGACCAACCTGTCGACGGTTCCGGGCTCCGCCCTCAGCACCGACCTGCGCCAGGGCGCGGAGCTGGCGGTGGTGGACTTCAGCGACGGCGTCGACGAGTTCAACAACCAGAACAGCACCTCCGGCACCCTGGAGGAGCGCGCGCTCATCAAGCCGCTCATCGATGACGACGTGACCACGATGGAGATGATCGTGATCAACCGCTTCTCCCGAGGGACGCGCATCGGCGAGGCCTTCGTGCGCGGGGACGGCGGGTCCATCGGCAACGGCTTCCTCATCGACCGGGCGGGCATCGCGGCCGAGCGCGAAGCCTGGACGCAGTCGCACGAGGCCGGGCACATCCTGCTCGACCAGCCCTGGCACCCGGACAACATGGGCCCCGATCGCCCGTGGCTGCTGATGGACGCCGACGCGAGCCTCGGCACCGTCGCTGGCCCCAAGCGCATCTCCACCGAGGAGTGCGCGAGGATCCGCTCTCGCAACGGCCCCGACGCCCCGTCGCCGCTGATGCAGCGCTACGACCTCGGCGCGGCCTCGCCCGACGCGGCGCGCTACACCGCGTGGCCCGCGCAGCCGCGGTACCCGCGCCCCTCGCCCTCACCCGAGGCGGCCGGAGCCGCCGCCGTGACGGCGACCCCCGCGGTGACCGACGCGCCCGCCTCGCAGTACGGCGTGCGCTGGGGCGGTTAGCGCTCCCTCACCAGATCACGCCTACGTTTACGCCCGCTCGAAGCGTGGCGCCCGAGGACTGTCCGAGCCCCTGCGCGATCGCCTCGAAGAGCCACGGCACCAATCGCTTGCGGAAGCTGAAGCCCGCCCCGAGCTGGACGCCCCACGCCGTGCCCGGCGCGCCGTCGTCGTCGAGCGCCGCGATGGGACCGCCCACCAGGTACCACTGCACGTCGTCGTGGTTGCCGTCGGGCTCCCAGTGGAGCACCAGCCCGGCGTGGTGCGCTGCGCCTACGCCCACCACGAAGCTGCGCGCGTACTCCAGGTTGAGCGCGAGGCTGCCGTAGACCGAGGCGCCGGAGTTGGTGCCCCCCCGGATCACCCGTCGCACCCCCACGCGAAGCGTCGGAGCGAGCGCGAGCTGCGCCCCGGTGTCCGTCGATGCGCCGGCCGTCACGCCGGCGAGGATGCTCACCGTGGGCTGCCAGGTGACGTCCGTGTGCGCGTGGTAGGCGGGCTGGATGCGCGCGGCCTCGGCGAGGGTGATGCCGTTGCGGTCGAGCCAGGCGTTGAGCGCAGGGTCGCCGCGGAGCTGCTCGACGTACGCGAGGTTGTGGTCGCGGGCCACGCGCTGGACGAGCTCGCCGTCGCCGGTGGACTCGATGAGCGCCGCCATGGCGCAGCGCGCCCCGCCCTCGTCGACGAAGACCGGGGTGGCGGAGAGAGAGACGCGGTTGAGGGGATAGCGGCCCCCGGCGATGTAGCGGGCGAGGGCCCGCAGGGCGGCGCGGCGGCGGGCTCGCTGCGGGGCGGTGAGCGCGTCGGTCGGGGCGGAGCGCACCGAGCGAAGGGCGCGGGTGAGGTGCTCGCGGACGCGGCGGCGCTCGGCGGCAGCGGGGCTCATCGCGGCCCCGGAGGGATGACGGTGCTGCCCGGTCGCATCAGCTTCGCGCCGCACGAGCTGGCGGCGCCTCGTAGCTGCATCGCGACGAAGGACCCGCCGATGAGGCCCACCAGCAGGAGCAGCACCAGGCGGACGAGGAAGCGACGGTCGCGCTCGACGGGGAGCAGGGCGGACTCGTCGACGGTACCGGTGGAGACGACGGGCGGGGTGTCGCTGGGCTCCGAGGGGTCGGCCATGGCGGTAGGGGAATAGGGCATCGGCGCGCGCGGTCAAGCGCTCGCGACCACTCAGGGGCAGCGCTCGAGCGGGCCGCCATTGAGCACCACGCGCACGCCGGCGAGCTCCCGATGGCTGCAGCAGTCGTCGAGGTGGGTGATGACGATGCGGTTGCGCCCCGGGGCGATGTAGCGCGCGAGGTCGGTGGTGGTGCCGGTGCCGCCGATCTGCACGTAGGCCCCGGGGTCGGAGACGCCGGCCGGGTGGCGGTCGTTGAACACCGTCACCCGCGCGCCGTCGTCCACGGCGCCCATGGACACCGTGAGGGAGCGCACCACGTAGCTGGCCGACACCTCGAAGAAGGTCTGGAAGTAGGTGAACTCACCGCCGTTGAGGCACTCGCACGAGCGGCCGCAGAGGGCGGAGTCCTGGGAGAAATCGATGGTGGTCGCGGCGACGGCGGACCACCCCGCGGCGGCCTCGGCGGGGATGGCGGCGAGCTCGAACTCCGCCGGGTCGCCGTGCGTGGTGAAGCTGCGCCCGAAGCACACGGGACCCATCGTGCGGTTGATCTGCCAGGGCGCCCCGGTGGCCGTGCCCTCGATGCAGGCGCGGCACCCCTCGTCGACCACGCCGTCGCAGTTGTTGTCGACCCCGTCGCAGGCCTCCGGCGCGGGGAGCGTCTCGCCCGCGCAGGCGCTCCAGGTGCCGAACTCCCCGGTGCCCGTGCAGGTCTGCGTCCCCCATGCGCACGCGCCGTGGCCGGGCTGGGCGGGCTCGCCGGAGTAGCAGCGCTGCGTGGCGCCCGGAGTGCAGACGCAGCCGTCGTCGACGAGGCCGTTGCAGTCGTCGTCGAGGCGGTTGCCGCAGAACTCCCGGGGGCCGCACCCTCGCGGCGCGTCGCTCGACGGCGCAGCGTCCATCGCGCGGTCGATCGATGGGGCGTCGGGCGTCGTACGGTCGGCGCCGCCGAGGTCGAGGCGGGCCACGTCTCGGAGCCCGGCGTCGACGAGGCCACGGTCGAGCGGAGCGCCGAGATCTTCCGAGGGCTCGAGCACCTCCGAGGCCTCTCCGGCCGAGCAGGCGACGACCGACCCGAGCAGACCCACCACGAGCCACGGCAGCGATCGGAGGAGCATGCGACCAGAGAACGCGCATCGCTCGCGAACGCAACTGGGGCCCCGCTGACCACCGGCGAGGGGGGAGGGCGGGAAGACGAGCGGGACGCGCTCCGAGCGCGGGGAGTAGAGTGCGCCGGGTGATGGAAGAGAGCAGAGGACGCATCCTGATCGTGGACGACGAGGCCAACGCGCGCGCGGCGCTCTCGGAGATCCTGCGGGAGGAAGGCTACGAGACCGAGACCGCGGCGGACGGCTTCAAGGCGCTGGGAAAGCTCGGGGCGTTCTCTCCCGACCTGATCCTCACGGACCTGAAGATGCCGGGGCTCGACGGCCTCGGGCTACTGAAGGAGGCGCGCGCGGCGTCGCCCTCGACGGTGCTGGTGGTGATGACCGCCTTCGGCACCATCGACTCCGCGGTCGAGGCCATCAAGCTGGGCGCGGAGAACTACCTCACCAAGCCCCTCGAGCCGGGCAGCCTCATCGCTGTGGTCGAGCGCGCCATGGAGAAGGCGAGGCTCATGGCCGAGGCCGCCGTGCTGCGAGAGCGCCTGCGGGAGCGCAACGCCTTCGGCCACATCGTGGGCGAGCACCCCAGCATGAAGGCGCTGCTGGAGACCGTCGCGCAGGTCGCGCCGTCGCGCTCCAGCGTGCTCATCGTCGGGGAGAGCGGCACCGGCAAGGAGCTCGTCGCGGCCGCACTGCACCGCGCCTCGACCCGCGCCCAGCAGCCCCTGGTGAGGCTCAACTGCGCGGCGCTCTCCGAGTCCCTGTTGGAGAGCGAGCTCTTCGGCCATGAGCGCGGGGCCTTCACCGGCGCGGTAGGGCGTCGCGAGGGGCGCTTCAAGCAGGCCGACGGCGGGACCCTCTTCCTCGACGAGGTGGGCGAGATCCCCGCTCGCGACGCAGGTGAAGCTGCTGCGCTTCCTCCAGGAGCGGGAGTTCGAGCGCGTGGGCGGCAACGAGACCCTCAAGGTCGACGTGCGCGTGGTGGCCGCCACCAACGTCGACCTCGAAGACCGGGTGCGCCGGGGACAGTTTCGCGAGGACCTCTTCTATCGGCTCAACGTGATCCGCGTCGACCTGCCGCCGCTGCGCGATCGCCGCACGGACGTGCCGCTGCTCGCTGGCTTCTTCCTGCGCCGCTACGCCCAGGAGAACGGCAAGCGCATCCTCGGGTTCAGCGAGGAGGCGATGCAGCGGCTCATGGCGTGGTCGTGGCCGGGCAACGTGCGCGAGCTGGAGCACGCCGTGGAGCGCGCGGTGGTGCTCTGCCGCGGGGAGCGCATCGAGGTCGAGCAGCTACCCGGGCCGATGATCGTCGGCTCGGCGCGCTCGAAGGAGGGCGAAGGGCGGCCGGTGATCCCCGGGTCGAGCATCGCGGAGCTGGAGCGCTACGCCATCCTGGAGACGCTGCGCGCGGTGGGCGGCAGCACCTCGAAGGCGGCGAAGCTGCTCGGGGTGTCGGCCCGGAAGATCCAGTACAAGCTTCACGAGTACGGGCGCGCGGGCGAAGGCGAGACCGGGGCGTAGACGCAGCGGACGCCCACCCAGGGCAGCGCGTCGGCGGGCAGCCGGAAGCGTCGCAGCGCGCTGGAGCACTGCGCCCAGGGGAGGCGGGCGTCGCCGCCGCGCACCACGCGCCAGGGGCCGCGGGAGACACCGCGGGGGTCGTCGTAGACGAAGAGGCCGCCGTCGGTCCGCGGCGGGAGCTCGGCCAGCGAGGCGTCGACGGAGGCGTCGACGGAGGCGTCGACGGAGGCGTCGAGGGAGGGGATCTCCGGCAGCTCGGGGTAGAAATCCCCGGGGTCTTCGACCCACTCGGCGAGCGACCCGGCGAGGTCGCGAATACCCTCGGGGGTAAGATCATCGACGCCCGCGTCGGCCGCCGCGGCGACGGCCCCATAGGGGTACGGCCGGCTCAGCTCCAGCGTGCCGCCCGCCGCGCGCTGCCACTCGGCCTCGGTGGGCAGGCGTCCTCCGCGGTGGGCGCAGTAGGCCCTCGCGTCGGTCCAGGAGAGGCATCGGGCGGGCGCCGCGTCGGGCACCTCGGCGTCGCAGCGCATGGGGGCGCAGCGGCCCGCGGCGACGCACTCCCGGTAGCGGGCGGCGGAGGCCTCGTCGCGGTCGATGGCGAAGGTGCGGAGCCGCGCGGCGCGAGGGGGGCGCTGCTCGAAGTGGGCCTCGGTGGCGGCGGCGCCGAGGAGCGAGAGGCCCGCCGGGAGGCACCGCCGGTCGGGGCGGATCGCGCCGCACTCGTCGGAGGTCGCGGCGGCGGTCGCGGTCGAGGCGTCGGGGGTGGGGCGGGCGACCTGCGGCTGCGGGGTGCGGGAGGCGCAGCCCAGGAGGCCGAGGAGTGCGAGGGCGATGGGTCTCACGAGCGGTGGTCGTCGGGGGGGAGCGATGGGGCGTTGAGCTCGGCGGCGAAGAGGTCGTCGGGGCGCACCGCGATGGGGGTGCCCGAGGGGAGCGAAGGCACCGCCGGGGCGTCGGCGATGCCAGGGATGGAGCCGACGTCGAGGGCGCGCGAGACCTCCAGCACGGACTCCTCCAGCGAGGCGCTGGCGAGCAGGTCGACGGAGGCGGCGGCGGGCTCCTCGGAGAGGGCGTACTCGAGCAGCGTGCGGATCTCGATGTCGATCTCTCGCGCCCAGAGCGAGCGCATGTAGTTGGCGAGGCGGGTGCGCCGGTAGTTGGGGGCGTAGCCGCGGAGGAAGGTGACGAGGCCGTCGCGAAACTCGCCCGCGGTCTGGTAGCGGTCGCGGCGGCTGCGCGCCATGGCCTTCTCGACGACCTCGGCGAGCCCTTCGGGGACGTGCGGGGCGAGCTCGCGCAGGGGCACCGGCTCGGCGCGGCGCACGGCGTAGATGAGCTCGACCTCGGAGGGAGCCGTGAAGGCCGGGGTGCCGGTGAGAAGCTCGTAGAGCACGCTCCCGGCGGAGAAGACGTCCGACTGGCCGGTGAGCCGGGGGTCGCCCTGGGCCTGCTCGGGGGACATGTAGCGCACCTTGCCCTTGATGATCCCCTGGGCGGTGCGCTCGCGGTCGACGTCGGCCTTGGCGATGCCGAAGTCGATGATCTTCACCGAGCCGTCGTAGCTGACCAGGATGTTCGAGGGGGAGAAGTCCCGGTGCACGAGGCGCAGCGGCTGACCGTCGTGCGTGGTCGCGACGTGAGCGTGCTCCAGGCCGTCGACCGCGCGGGCCATGAGGTAGGCCGCGTCGGTGGGGTCGACGGGGCGTCGCCGGTCCGAGGCGCGGTACATGGTCGCGCGGAGGTCCTTGCCGTCCACGTACTCCATGGAGATGAAGTAGCCCTCGTCGGTCTGCAGCAGCTCGTAGATGCGGGCGATGTTGGGGTGCACCAGCAGCAGCGAGAGCCGGTACTCGGCGACCAGCATCCGCACGAAGGCAGGGTCCTCGGCGTACTGCTCGAGGATGCGCTTCATGGCCACGAGGCGCTCGGTGCCGTCGGCGTCGACGACCTTGGCGCGGAAGACGTCCGCCATCCCACCGCTCGAGACTCGGTCGAGCAGGTGGTAGCGGCCGATGGGGATCGAACGCTTCATCGCAGCAGCACCTCGAGGCGTGGACGCTCTTCGGGCGAGAGGGTACCCGATCCCTGGAAGATGCCCCCTCCCTCCGTCGCGGTCACGGCGAGGCCGCGCCGCCGCAGCCCGTCGGGGCCGAGCGCTCGCGCCAGCGCGGTCACGTCGACCCGCACCGGGACCCGCTGCGGGGGGAGGGTGACCTCCGCCGCGGCGTCGACGGTGAGGGCGGGGCGCTGGCCGCGCTCGACGGCAGCGACGGTCCAGGGCTCGTCGACGGCGCGCACCCGGAGGAGGGCGCAGCGGTCGCGGCGCGCGGAGGGCGACGGGACCAGCACCAGGGCGGCGCGGTCGATCACCGGGGCGTCGCCGAGGCCCGCCGCGTCGAAGCGGACGTACACCGGTCCCTCCGAGGCGTCGAAGTGCCGGGGGGACCAGGCGATCACCGGGACGACGGTGATGCGCGCCGTGGGGTCGAGGCCGACGTCGGCCCAGCGCACGACGGCGCCTGCGGGGGCGATGGAGCACCGGGGCGCCGCCGCGCAGGCCGACGAGGTCGCGGCGAGCAGCAGCAGGGCGGTGAGCACGGTCGACCGGTGGGCCATCATCGAAGGGGGAGACCGTTACCGCGGGGCCTCCATCGGGTGGAAGGGAGAACGTTCGCGGAGCCGCTCTCGGGAGCGGTGCTCCGTTGGAGGCCGCCTCCGCCGCGTGCTAGGACCGCCAGCGCTCATCGAGCCACTCATCGGAGGTTGTAGCCCATCATGCGGATCGATCGTGTCGCTGCTTCTGTCGGCCTGGTGATGTTGCTTGGGTGCAACCGCAGCGCGCCTGCGCCGGTCGCCCCGGAGCCTCCCGCGCTCGCCCCTGCGACCCCCGCGACGCCTCCTCCCGCTCCGCCCTCCGCGCCCTCGGCCGAGGCCAGCGGCCCTCGCGCGGAGATCTCCGAGCCCAGCTTCGTACTCACCGCAGCGCTCGCTCCGGGCGCGACCCCGGCGGCTCCCGCCGCTCTCACGGTCGAGCTTCGAGGAGCCGGGCACTTCCACGTCAACGAGCTGTACCCGGTCAACCTGGAGCTCGACGTGCGCGACGGCTCCACCGAGAAGCCCTCGCTGCGCCGCGCCGACGCCGCGGAGTACACGCAGGCCGTCGCTCGCTTCGCGGTCCCGGTGCAGCGGGCGGGCGCCCGTACGGTGGTGCTCGGCCGCATGCGCTTCGCGGTGTGCTCGGCGGAGAACTGCGTGCCCGAGACCCGCAACTTCGCCGTGGCCATCAACTGAACGTCGGCGGCGCGGGGGGCCTTTCTCTCGGCGCCTCGTTGACCGCACGAGGGGAAGTGGTTCTCTTCGCCGCGTGCGGGGAGAACACGACACAGGTTCCCTGGTGCGCGATCCCTGCGCGGTCGCGCTGATCGACCAGCGCGGCAGGGTGCGTGACGCCAGCCCGGAGCTCATCCGGCTGCTCGCTCGATCGAGCGTCCATGACCTGATCGGCGAGGCCTTCACGGGCTTCATGCGCAAAGAGCGGGAGAGCCTTGCGGCGTGGTGCGACGCGCTGCTCGCGGGCGACGATCGCGAGCCCATCGAGTGCCACATCGCGCTCCCCGGCGGGCTCGACGTGCCGGTGCGCCTCACGGGCTCCAGGATCGCGGGAGAGGGCGAGCCCGAGGCGCTGCTCTACGTCACCGCGCTGACCCCGGCGGGGCGCGGCGGCGACGAGCCGCTGCCGGTGGTGCTCGACCGGCTCCACGACGCGGTCATCGCCTACGACCGCGACTGGCGGTACCTGTACCTCAACCGTAGCGCGGAGAAGTACATCGGCCTGCCGCGAGAGGCGCTGCTGGGAAAGGTGATGTGGGAGGCCTTTCCGGCGACCCTGGGCAGCGTCGCCGAGACGCATCTCCGGCGCGCGGCGGCCAGCGACGGCCCCTCGGAGTTCGAGATCCTCGGGCCCGTCACGGGACGCACCCTCGTGGTCCGGGCGTACCCCTCGGAGGCCGGCCTCGTCTGCTACTACCGGGACGTCACCGACGAGCGCGAGGCCGTGGCGGCGCTGCGCGCGAGCGAGGAGAAGTACCGGTCGATCTTCGAGAACTCCCTCGCGGGCATGCTCCTCACCAGGGAGTCCGGGGAGATCCTGGCGGCGAACCCGGCCGCCTGCCAGATGCTCGGCCGTGCCGAGGAGGAGATCTGCGCCGAGGGGCGCGGGGGCCTGGTCGACCCGAGCGACCCGAGGGTCGCGGACTACCTCGCCGAGAGAGCGCGGAGCGGTAGGGCGCGCGGCGAGCTGAGGCTGCGCCGCAAGGACGGCTCGACCTTCCCCGCGGAGGTCTCCTCTGCGGTCTTCGCGGGGTCGGCGGGGCCTCGCCTCACCAGCCTCTCCTTCGTCGACCTCAGCGAGCGAGAGCGCGGCGAGCGGGCGCTCGCGTTCCTCGCTGAAGCGGGGAGGGCGCTCAGTACCTCGCTCGACTTCGAGGCGACGCTCCAGGCGCTGACGGGGCTCGTCGTACCGGCGCTCGCCGACTTCTGCGCGGTCGACCTGCTCGAGGGCACACAGATGCGGCGGTGGCGGTGAGTCACCGCGCACCCGAGGCCGCGCCTCTGCTCGCCAGGCTGATGTCGGCGGAGTTCGATCAGGAGATGCCGCCGAGCGTGCTGGAGGTGCTCCGAACGGGCGAGCCCATGCTGGTGTCCGCGATCGCCTCCTTTCTGAGCGAGACCGATCGCGTGGGCGCCTTCGGGGAGATCGCCCGGGCGCTGCAGCCCCGAACGGTGATCCTGGTCCCGATGAGCGTGGGTGGACGCAGCCTCGGGGTGCTCTCGATGGTGATGGTCGGGGCGAGCCGACCGTACGACCCCTTCGACCTGTCGGTCGCGCGACGGCTGGCCGAGAACGCCGCGCTCGCGATCGAGAACGCGCGGCACTTCCGCGCCGCGGTCGAGGCGAGGCAGCTGCGCGACGACATGCTGGGCATCGTCTCTCACGATCTGCGAAGCCCCCTCAACACGATCGCGCTCACCGCCGCGATGATCGGCCGCCGTTGCAGGGATGAGCGGCCCTCGATCGAGCGCATCACCCGGGTCATCCGTCACGCCAACCAGCTCATCGAAGACCTGCTTATCGCGTCGCGCGTGGAGGAGGGGCACCTCACGCTCGATCGCCGTTGCGAGCGCGTGGGCCCGCTCTTCGAGGAGGTGCTCGTGCTGCACTCGGCCCAGGCGGAGGCGGCCTCGGTGCGCCTCGTCGCCGCCGTCGGCGAGGCGGTGCCCGAGCTCTACGTCGATCGTCACCGCGTCGTGAGGCTGCTGGGCAACCTCGTCTCCAACGCGCTCAAGTTCACCCCGGCGGGCGGCTCGGTCTCCCTCGACGCGCGCGTCGCCCGGGAGGGCGAGGTGGTGCTCTCGGTCACCGACACCGGCAGGGGCATCCGCGCCGATGACCTGCCGCGCCTCTTCGATCGCTTCTGGCAGGGCTCTCAGGCGAAGCGCGCCGACGCGGGGCTCGGGCTCGCGATCGTCAAGGGCATCGCCGAGGCGCACGGCGGCAGGGTCACGGTGCAGAGCGAGCTCGGCCGGGGCGCCCGCTTCGAGGTGACGCTCCCCACCCGGAAGCCCTGAGGCGCTACGGCGGCGCCGGGGCGGGGCAGCCGAAGGCCGCGACGAGGCGCGACCCGCCGGTGGCCGCGCTCACCCGGTCGCAGGTCGCTCCGTAGAACCTGATCTCCCGACGCGAAGCGTCCGACCAGTCCCAGCCGTCGCGCTGGCCCTCGTCGTGGATGAGGCTCTCGCCGTCGAGGCGGAGGTCGACCAGGGTCGGGTCTGGCGGCGCGGCGTCGAGGGCGAAGCGGCAGTCGGCGATGCCCGAGGTGATCGCGGTGAGCTCCCGCACCAGCTCGTCGGCGGTGTTGGCGGGGTAGAAGCGAGGGGAGCCCGAGCGCGCCCGGCCGCCCTCGACGGCCATCGCGTCGAGCACCGACGCGTAGGCCTCGGCGCCGTTGAGGCCGAGCACGTAGGTGAAGATCTCCTGCTGGCGAAACAGCCGGATCGTCGAGGTGGCGCGCTCGTCATCGAGGCAGTTGATGGGCGCGAAGGAGTTCATCATCGGGTCGCACATCGCCGCTCCCCCGGAGCAGCGGCAGCTCGTCGGCTCGAGCGCGGTGTTGCAGTTGGGCGCGCCGTCCGTCGCCAGGATCAGGTAGCGCCCGCCGTCCCGGTCGGGCTCGTTGACGAACCACCGCCCCGCCACCTCCTCGGCGCCCGCGGTCGGAGTCGGTCCGTTGGGGAGGGAGGCGCGCAGCCGGGCCATGATGGCGCTCGCGGCGCCGAAGCGTGGCTCGAGGTCGAGGGTGCTGCGGAGCGCGCACACCGACGCCGCCGTGCGGGGCGCGCCGGGCGCGAGCTCCTGCGGGAAGGTCACGAGCCCGAGGGAGACGTTGCGCTCGATGCGGGGCAGGGCGCGGTCGAGGGCGGCGAGCAGGGCGGTCCACTTGCGGACGCCGTCGAGGGTGTTCTCCACCATGCTCCCGGAGCGGTCGATGACCAGGATGGCGCTGGCCCGGCGGCGGGTGAGCGACATCGCGGTGCCTCCGCAGGAGGGCATCTCGCGCAAGGGGATGGCGTCGCGCACCACGCTCACCAGCGACTCGTCGGCGCCGGCGTCGAGGTCGAAGCCGCCCAGCGCCGGGGGCCGAGACCCGCCGGAGCAGCCGAGGGTGATCGCCGCCAGCAGGGCGAGGGCGTCAGCGCGAGGCGTCCAGGGGCGCACCATCGGGCGATGATAGCGGCCGCGGCGTCAGCGGGCGATGAAGGGGCTGCTGTTGTGGGCGAAGAGCGCCCAGCTGAAGAGGACGTGCGAGAGGATCGAGGGCGCGAGGCGGCCGCGGAAGCGGTACATGGCGCCCCAGAGCAGGCCGCAGGGGAGGGCGAGCAGGGCGGGCGCGGCGTTGAGGGTGCCGAGCTGCGCGAGGGCGTAGAGACCCGACGCGAGGAGCCAGCCCCGGGTGGAGCCGAAGCGCTCGGAGAGGCCCTGCTGCACGCCGCCGCGCCAGGCGAGCTCCTCCAGCGCGGCGATGGCGAGGACGAAGGCGACGCGGGCGCTGCCCTGGATGGCCGACGCGCGCCCCATGGCGGCGCAGGCCCTCTCTCGCAGCCACTCGGTGGCCGCCTGGAAGCCGTGGGCGTCGGCGCGCCCGACCCACGCGCCGTCGGGGGTGAAGTAGCGGAGCTCGGGGATGGGCGCGAGCACCCGGGTGACGAGGAGCCACACCAGGCCAAACAGCAGCATGGCCGGGAGCAGCCCGAGGGTGGCGTCGCCGCTGCGGGGCGCCAGCGCGGCCTTGAGCTGACCGTCCTGCGCGAGCTCCCAGGCAGCCAGCGACGCGGCGGCGCCGTAGCCGAGGACCAGGGAGTACCAGAGCGACGCTCCGCCGAGGCGCCACGCGAGGGCGGGGAGCACGGCGCAGAGCGCGAGGAGGATCCAGCGCGAGGGGGTCATGACGGCGGCGCCGCTCAGCGGCAGTTGTTGATGGCGCCGGGGGTGGCGTTGAGGGCGGCGATGCTCCCGTCGACCAGGGCGGGCGCGGAGGTGACGCGCCAGGTGGTCATGAGGGATTCGCTGGTCTCGTCGTGGCCGCCGAGGCCGTTGCCGCCGGTGCGGCGCTCGGTCCCCTCGGCGTAGTTGCAGCGCACCGCGGCGGCGCCGTTGGCGGGGGCGGCGACGCGCTGCTGCGACGCGGCGGCCGTGTCGGGCAGGAAGGTCGCCGAGCCGCCGGCGGCGAGGGTGATCGACGTGGTGGTCTTGTCGACCTGGGCGTTGGTCGAGCCGGGCGTGCCCCAGAACACGTAGTCGAGGTCGACCGGGAGCGCGGCGCTGCCGTCCCACTGGAAGAGCACCACCGGCTCGGTGGAGTTGGTCAGGCCCGAGCTGGTGCCGATGGTGTTGGTCGCGTGGCCCGTCGGGCGCATCGGGAGCGCCGCGATGCAGGTCCCGAGGGTAACCCCGGCGTCGCCGGTCGCGCCCCCGAGGTGGTACGTCGGGCAGACGCCCGCGATGCCGCGAAAGAGCGGGAGGTTGCCCTTCAGCGAGACGACCGCGTAGGCGCCCGGGGCGAGCGTGGCGCCCGCGGGAAAGCGCGCCACGAAGTCCGAGCTCGCGGGCGTCGCGAGCGTTCGGCCGCCCGTGAAGGTGCAAGCCCGGCCGAGGTAGCAGGCGTAGTCGTGGAAGTCGCTGAGGTACACGTTCGAGAGGTCGATGGCCGCCGCGGTCGGGTTGTGGATCTCCACGTACTCCCCCTCGTCGGGGCCGACGACCACCTCGGTGATGAGCAGGTGCGTGCCGCAGCCCGACTCGTCGATGACGCCGTCGCAATCATCGTCCATGCCGTTGCAGGTCTCGGTGACCGGGGTGCACGACGAGGCATCGACCGCGCCCGCGTCGGTGGGGCCTGCGTCCATGGGGCCCGCGTCGGCGGGGCCTGCGTCGACCACGCCAGAGTCGACAGGGCCGCTGTCGGTGGCGACGGGGACATCGGTGGCGACGGGGACGTCGGTGGCGACGGGGACGTCGGTGGCGACGGGGACGTCGGTGGCGACGGGGACGTCGGTGGCGACGGGGACGTCGGTGGCGACGGGGACGTCGGTGGCGACGGGGTTGTCAGTGGCGATGGGGTTGTCGGTGGCGACGGGGACGTCGCTCGCGTCGGGCCGATCGGCGGGAGAGCCGAGGTCCGTCGGGGTGGCGGCGTCGAAGACCGAGCCGACGGCGGTCGGGCCGTCGTTGCAGCCGACAAGGAGCAAACCGATCACGAGGAGGCGGGCGTTCTTGATCATTGGAAGAAATGGTCCTTTCGACGGATGCGGGGAGGATACCGGCCCGGATACGCCAGATCAGGGAGGGGAGTCCAATGGAGGTGCGGTGACGCGCACCGGCGGCGACGCCGGGAGGTCGAGCACATCGACCAGCAGGCCCCGCGCCCAGCGTCGCCCCAGCAGCAGCGGGACCGTGGTCAGCACCGCGGCCATCAGCCACGGAGCGTCCTTGGCGAGGAGGGCGCGCGCGGTGAGCTCCCCCATGCCGTCGAGCCCCAGCGGGAGCTCCACCACCAGCGAGGCCAGCAGCACGAAGGGCCCGGCGAAGCCCAGCGGCGCCAGCAGCGACGCGAGCCCGATGCGCGCCCCGTGGCGGAGCACCTCACGCACCCCAGGACGCATCCGCTCGGCCACCCAGCTCTCGGCCTCGAGCCTCACCAGCTGCGTCGCGCTCGCCGCCTTCGGGCGCTGGAGAAACCATCCCACGCCCGCAGCGATCACCGCGGCGCACGCGAGCGCCCGCGCCCACTGTCCCTGCCCGAGCACCAGCGCGAGGTCGCCCCGCAGCGTCGGGGTCGGCGAGCACGCCCGGAGCAGCAGCAGCCACAGCAGGACGAAGGCCACCAGGCCCGGAGCCAGCGCCCCCGAGAGGTCGAGCAGCTTGGGCCGGAGGCGTCGACGGCGCAGCATGGGTCCGCCCCCGAAGGCGATCGCGATGGCGGTGCCGATCAGGCCCCCGAGGCCCGAGGAGAGCGTGCTCACCGGCAGCCGCCAGCGAAGCTCGATGGCCACCGGGCGGTGCGTGAGGCGGCTGAAGCCCCAGCGGCCGCGCATCGCCCGCTCGACCCAGCGGCCGTAGCGCGTCTCGAAGAAGCGGGCCGTGGCGCGGCGCTCCTCGGTGAGCGTCTCGAACTCCAGCCGCTCGGCGAACCAGAACGCCTGCCACGCCGCGGTGACGCGCTGCACCTCGCCGTGGGCGGAGCCCGGGTCGGCGCGCACCGGGATCCTGGTGAGGGCGGAGAGCAGCCCGGTGAGGCGGGCCTGCTCGTCGCGGACCGAGCTGGTGGCGAGGACGTTCTGGATGCCTGGGAGCGCGAAGGTTCCGAGCTGGAGCAGGCGGCCGTAGGCGTTGGTGCGGTCGTGGGCTCCCACGCGCTGCGCCTGGCGGGTCGCGTAGCTCAGGCGGAAATCGAGTCCCTGGGAGGCCTGGAAGCGAGACCACCAGACCCTGGCGCGGGCCTCCGGGTCGCCGGCGAGCGGGTCCGGGGCGCGCTCCGAGCCGGTGAGCGACTGCGACCACGAGGCGATGAGCGAGAGGGCCTCGCGGCGCGCGGCGGGGGTGAGCTGATCGAGGCGGGCGAGGATGGTCGGCAGCGCGGCGGACCCGCGACGGTCGAGGCGCGCCCGGGCGGCGGCGCGGGTGGAGGGCCCGTCGAGCTGCGCGAGGTCGGCGGCGGTGCGGCGGTCGGCGTCGAGCACCGTCGGGTTCCAGAAGAGCGGGAGGTCGGCGCCGATGGCGTGGTCCCGGGTGAAGCCGAAGAGGTGGGCGTAGATGGCGGTGGCCTGCCAGTCGCGGTCGCCGACGGCGTCGAGCAGGGCGAAGCCCACCGCGGACACCAGCAGCAGCGAGGCCAGGGTGATGGACGCCTCTCGGATGAACAACCGCAGCACGCGTCACGACCTCGGCGCGCACTCTAGCAAAGGCCTCGCGCCGCGGGCCCGCACTTCGCCCTTCGTGCTAAGGCCCGCGCAGCCCACCGATGGACCTCGCCGTCTACGTTCACTTCCCCTGGTGCCTCCAGCGCTGCCCGTACTGTGACTTCGCGACGGAGGCGATCAACCCCGCGCGCATCCCGCACGCCCGCTACGCCGACGCCGTGGTGCGCGAGCTCTCCCTGCGGCTCGACGCGCTCCCTCCCGGGGCCCGCGCCCGCACCCTCTTCTTCGGCGGAGGCACCCCGAGCCTGTGGGACCCCGCGGACCTCGGCCGCGTCGTCGCCGCCGTCGCCCGCCGCGGCGAGCTCGAGGAGGTTACCGTGGAGTGTAATCCCACCTCCCTCGACGACGACCGCTGCGCCCGCTGGAAGGACGTCGGCGTCGATCGGGTCTCCATCGGGGTGCAGTCGCTGCGAGACGAGCACCTGCGCTACCTCGGTCGACTCCACGACGCCGACGGTGCCGCGCGCGCGGTGCGGACGGCGGTGCGCGCCGGGGGTCTGCGGGTCTCGGCGGACGTGATGTTCGGCATGGCCGAGCAGTCCATCGACGCGCTCACGGAGGACCTCTCGGCGCTGCTGGGCGACGGCGTCGAGCACCTCTCCTGCTACGCGCTCACCATCGAGTCGGGCACCCGCTTCGGTGAGCTCGCCCGCAAGGGTCGCCTCCCCCGGCTCGAGGACGACCGCGTGGCGACGATGTACGAGGCCGTCGAGCGGGCCTGCGAGGGCGCCGGGCTCGGGCACTACGAGGTGTCCAACTACGCGCGCCCCGGGGCGACCAGTCGGCACAACGAGGCCTACTGGAGCGGCGAGTGGTACCTGGGCCTCGGGGCCGGGGCGGTGGGCTGCACGGCTGCGCCGACGGACGGTCGCGCGGGCGAGCGGTGGCGCAACCAGGCCGACGCGGCGGCGTACTGCGACGCCCTGGAGCGAGGGGAGCTGCCGCCGGGGGAGACCGAGGCGATCGCGCCGGAGGTGCGGGTGCAGGAGGGGCTGATGCTGGGGCTGCGCACCGCCGCGGGGGTCGACCTCGCGACGCTCTCGGCGCGCACCGGCGTCGACCCGATGGCGGGGCGGGAGGCGGCGGTGGCGAGGGAGGTCGCCCGAGGAAACCTCGTCGACGAGGGCGCGCGGTGGTCGATCCCGCGAGCGCGCTGGCTGCTCGCGGACGACATCGTGGCCCGGCTCTTCTAGTGCTCCGTCGGGTGGGCGACCGGGAGGCGCAGCACCACGCGGGTGCCCTCGCGGTCGCTCTTCTCGAGCGCGAGGGCGCCGCCCTGGTTCTCGACGAGGGCGCGGGCGGTGATGAGCCCGAGGCCGAGGCTGCCGGGGTTGCCGCTGACGAGCGGCTCGAAGAGGCGGCTACGCACGTCGTCGGGGATGCCCTTGCCGGTGTCGGTCACCGCGAAGAACACCGCGTCTCCCTCGGTGCGAGCGCTCAGGGTGAGCGTGCCGCCGTTGCTCATCGACTGGAGGGCGTTCTTTACCAGCTTCTGTAAGGCGCGCTGGAGCTGCGCCGGGTCGACGAACACCTTCGGGAGCGCCGGGCACTCGGTCACGACGGTGACGTTGGCCGGGAGGTCCATCCCGCTGAGGGCGATCTCCATGAGCAGGTCGACCGGCACCACGCGGCGCTGCGCCGAGGAGACGCGGGCGTAGTCGACGAGGTCGGTGATGATCTGGTTGGCGCGGGCGACCTCGTCCTGGATGATGGCGAGCGCGCGGCGCAGGTCGTCGTCCATCGTGGGGACGGCGAGCTGGACGAGGTAGGCGGCGTTCTTGATCGACCCGAGCGGGTTGCGGATCTGGTGCGCGAGGGTGCCTGCGAAGAGGCCGATGACCGCGAGGCGCTCCCGGCGCACGAGCTCGGTCTGCGCCTCGAGCAGGTCGTTGGTGCGCTCCTGCATCCGAAGCTCGAGCGCGCTGGTGACCTCCCGCAGCGCCTCCTCGGCGCGCTTGAGGGGGGTGATGTCGTGGATGATCCCGACGAGGTGGGTGATGACGCCGCTCGCGTCTCGAAGCGGAACCTTCGAGGTCGCCAGCGTGTGCTGGTGGCCACCCTTGTCGGTGATGGGCTCCTCGGTGATCTCCACCCGCTGCCCGAGGGTGAACATCTCGACGTCCTTCTCGCGAAACCAGTCCGCCTGCTCCTTCGGGAAGAAGTCGTAGTCGGTGTGGCCCAGCATCTCCGCCCGCGAGATGCCCAGCATCCCCTCCATCGCGCGGTTGAGCAGCACGAAGCGAAACTCCCGGTCCTTCACGAAGATCGGGTGGGCGATGTGGTCGATGACCTCCGCGAGGAACTCCTTGTCCAGCTCCCTCGGAATCGACATCGCGCTCGCGTCAACGGCGTTCATCGCGGCAATGGTCCTCTCTTCGCGGCGAAGGCCACGGCGCAGCGCCAGCGCGAGCATAGCCGCAAGCGGGGCGCCCCGGGCAGGTCCGGGTTGCCGACCGCGCAGCCGCAGCCCCCCTCCGGGCTCAGGGGCGGAGGCCCGCGTCGAGCGAGGCGTCAGGCGCCTCCGACGCGTAGGCCCGCGTCGCTCGGAGATCCCGCATCGGGGACGTCGGCACGGCGCACGCCCTCGCTCGCAGCGCGTCCGCGGCGCAGTCGCGGTCGTCGAGGCAGGCGACGCAGCGCGAGGCCGCGAAGTCGCAGCGGGGCGTCGGGAGGGCGCAGCGCTGACAGTCGCGGGTGCAGGGCAGCGCCCCGGAGGGGTAGAGGTCCGCGGTGGGGAAGAGCCGGAACCCGTCGGCCGCGAGCTCCCCTTCGGGGTGCTCTCCCTCGGCGACGTACCAGTCGATGAGCGCGCCGCCGATGCTGTCAAACCAGTCGAGCTGGAAGGGGTAGAGCCCCGGGGCCTCGAAGCGCAGCACGCGACGGTCGACGCGGGGCGCCGTGCCGTCGTGGTAGGCGAAGACCGGCACCGGGCCGACGTCGAAGGCCATGCCGTCGTCGTGGCCCCAGGCGAAGGTGTACGTCCCGGCGGAGCGCACCGCGAACCACCCTCGCAGACGGAGCACCGCGCCGCCGTTGGTGGAGTAGCGCCCCGAGGGGAGGCCCGGGAGCGGACGGCACGGCTGGCTCTGCTCGGAGAGCGGATCCTGGAAGGGGAGGCACATGGTGGTGGGCGCGCTGCGACCGAGCGAGTCGACGGTGGTGCCGTTGGTGAAGTCGACCTGAGGGAGCAGGCCGCACCACGACTCGAAGGCGGGGGTGAGGGAGGTGCCCGCGAGGATGTCCCGCGCGTGCGACAGGGTGTAGGGCGAGCCCCGGAAGAACCCGAGGACGAACATCGCCTGCACGCCGGTTCCGGGCGCTGCGGGGACGCTGCCCTCGGACAGCGCCGCGGGGATCTCCATGGGCTGCGCGTGCGCCATCCACGGCATCGCGGACAGCGCCGCCGCGATCATCAAGCTGGCTCGCCTCGCTCGCACGGTCGCGCAGGGTATCAGAACGCCTCGCGCGGTTTACCGTCCGTGTAGTCGTCGGAAGCGCACCCGCAGGTCGCCCCCGGCCAGCGGGCGCCAGCCGCCGTAGCGGGCGCAGCGGCCGGCGTCGTTGGCGAGCTCGAAGCGCCAGCGGGTGCTGCCCGGGGGAGAGGCCTCGACGGCGATCTCCCTCGCGACGGCCATCACCGAGCGGTCGAGCGAGGCCACGCCGGAGCTGCGCAGCAGCGAGATGGAGGGTTGGCCCGCGTCGCTGTCGGTGATGGCGAGGTCGACCAGGAGCGCGCGGTAGGACGAGCACGCGGGCGTGCCCGGGCCGAAGCTCGCGGAGGTGAAGGAGTTGGCGTGCACGGCGTCGAGCTCGCTCGATGCGGAGCGGGCGCCCGGCGACTCGCTGGGGTTGAAGCGCGGCAGGTCGATGGAGGGCGCGCGCCCGACCTCGGGCTCCAGCGCGGGGACCGAGATGCGGCTGGCGATCTCCTCGGCCACGCGGGTGGTGAGCACCCGGCCCGCGCGCGCGGTGCCCGGCGCGTCCATGTGGTCGTTGGCGTGGAGCCCCTCGACGATGGGAGCGAGCGCGATGGCGCGGATCTCCTGGGTGCGCTGCTCGGCGGTGGGCTGCGTCCCGGCCATCCGGAGCGAGAGGTCGCGCGCTCCGGAGAGCAGCGCCGTGGCGCGGAGGTTCGTCGGCACCGGGGTCAAGCCCGCGTCGGCGCTCGGAGGCTCGATCGGCGAAGGCACCGGGAAGGTGTCCGTGCCGCCCTCCGAGGTGAGGATCGTCGAGGTGCTGGTCGCCACCGCCACCGAAGGGACCACGCGCGCCGCGGGCGACGGGGGCGCAGGCGCCCGGACGACGGTCGGCGGCGGCGGCACCGGAGGCGGTGGAGTCGGAGGAGCCACGGTCGGCGGCGGAGGCGGTGGAGGCGCGGTGAGGTCGAGGTCGACGGTGGCCGAGCGAGGTCGGGTGAGCGCGCGATCTGGCGGGACGCGCACCTTGCTGGCGAGCAGCACCATCCCGGCGTGCAGGACGATCGAGGCAGCGACGGCGAGCCAGGGAGAGCGCACGCCGGGGGGTAACCATTGATGAAGCAGGATTGTTCTCCCTCCGGAGCGCAGGGAGCGTCGGAGGGGTCCTGCTTTACCTCGCGTTGGGCATCTGGCACTAACCCGCCCGTGGGAAAGCGACTCCTCCCAGTGCTGCTCGGCCTCGCATCGGCGTGCGCCCAGGGCACGCTCGATGACGTGCCCTCGGACGTCCCGCTCGACGTCGCGGCCGACGCTCCTGTCGAGGCCGCGGTCCTCGATGCGCCCTCGATCGATGTCCCGCCCTCGATCGATGTCCCGCCCTCGATCGATGTGCCCTCGATCGATGTGCCCACCGAGCTGACCGACGACGTTCCCCGGGCGATGGACTCGGGCGTCGACGTTCGCGCTCCGGAGGACGCGGGCTCCGACGTGCCCGCCGCGGTGGACGTGGGCGTCGATGCGCCTGTCGTCCCGACCGACACCGGCTGGGGCCCCACCGGCTATCGCGTGGTGCGAAACGACCCCTCGGGCCGCTGGGTCGACGCGTGCGCGCAGCCGGGCCACCAGACGGTGCTGACCGACGTGGACGACGGCAGCTTCCGCACGGCGCTGCCCTTCCGCTTCCGGTACTGGGGACAGCCCGTGGCCGAAGGGTCCGCGGTGCTGGTGAGCCCCAACGGCTACCTCACCTTCCAGCCCTCCGCTCCGACGCCCGCCAACGGGATCATCCCCAACCGCCTCGACGGCGTCGACGCCGTGATCGCGGCGCAGTGGCGCGACCTGCGCACCCGCTCGGCGGGCGTGTGCCTCGCGGTGCTGGGCAACCCCGGCGCCCGCCAGTGGATCATCCAGTGGAGCGACGCGCGCTACTTCACCAGCATCTTCGGCCACCTCAACTTCGAGGTGGTGCTCAACGAGTCGAGCGACGCCATCGACCTCAACTACGGCTCGATGACGCTCTCCGAGCCCGCGACCGTGGCGCTCGAGAACTGGGACGGCTCCCGCTCCTCGGTGCCCTTCACCATCCCGCAGCCCATCGTGTTCTCCAACACCCGGGCGCGCTTCCTCCCGCAGTAGTCAGCCCTGCACCCGGCTCCAGGCCTCGATCACCCGCGCGGTGGCCTCCGCCGAGGTCTGCCCCAGCGCGGAGAGGTGCCCCATCTTCCGGCCCGGCCGGGCGACGCGCTTGCCGTAGAGGTGCAGCCGCACGCCGGGGATCTCCAGCGCCCGCTCGAAGCGCGGCGGCTGGTCGCCCACCCAGAGGTCGCCGAGGAGGTTGTGGATCGCCGCGGGCCTCACCACCTCCGTCGACCCGAGCGGCAGGTCGCACACCGCGCGCACCGCCTGCTCGAACTGGCTGGTCACGCAGCCGACCTCCGTCGCGTGGAAGCTGTTGTGCGGCCTCGGCGCAAGCTCGTTCACCCGAAGCACGCCCCCCGCCGTCAGGAACAGCTCCACCACCAGCAGCCCCTCGATGGCCATCGCGTCGGCGATGCCGCGCGCGATCTCCGCCGCCTCCTTCAATACCTTCTCGGGTAATCCCGCGGGGATCACCGACCACGTCAGCACCCCGTGGTCATGGTGGTTCTGCGCCACCGGGTGCACCGCCACCCTGCCCGACGGGGTGCGCGCGACCAGCACCGAGAGCTCGGCCTCGAGCGCCGCCGCGCGCTCCACCACGCAGGGCGTCGACCCCAGCGAGGCCCACACCTTCGCGGCCTCGGCCGCGTCGCTCATCCGCGCCTGCCCCCGGCCGTCGTAGCCCCCGGTGCACGACTTCACGAAGCTCTTGGGCCCGAGCTCCGCGACGGCGGCGACCAGCTCCTCGACGCTCGCCACGCGGCGCCAGTCCACCGTAGGAAAGCCGTGGTCGCTCAGCCATTTGCGCTGACGCCCCCGGTCCTGCACCACCGAGAGCACGTCGCTCCCCGGGCGCACCGGCGCGTAGCGGCGCACCGCGGCCATGCTCTCCGGGGCGATCTTCTCGATCTCCAGCGTGACCACCGCGCAGTGTCGCGCGAGGTCGGCCGCGGCGAAGTCGTCGTCGAAGGCCGCGGTGAGGCAGCGCTCCACCACGAAGCGCGCCGCGCACGACGGGTCGGGGTCGAGCACGTGCACCTTGTAGCCGAGCGGCCGCGCGGCCATGGCCGTCATGCGGCCGAGCTGTCCCCCGCCGAGGATGCCGATGGTCGCTCCGGGGAGGATGACGCTCATCCCAGCACCCGCTTAGCCATCACTTCGCCGGTGCGCTGCTCGCGCCACTGCCGCAGCCGCTCTCGCACCGCCCGGTCGCGCACCCCGAGGATGCTCGCCGCCAGCAGCGCCGCGTTGGCCGCTCCCGGCTTGCCGATGGCGAGCGTGGCGACGGGAACCCCTTTGGGCATCTGCACGATGCTGAGCAGCGAGTCGACGCCGTTGAGCAGCGTCGCCGGGATGGGCACGCCCAGCACCGGCAGCACGGTCTTCGCGGCGACCATCCCGGGGAGGTGGGCCGCCCCGCCGGCGCCCGCGATGATCACCTCCAGGCCCCGCGACTCCGCCGTCGAGGCGTACTCGAACATCCAGTCTGGCGTGCGGTGCGCGGACACCACCATCACCTCGTGGGCGATGCCGAGCTCGGTCAGGATCTCCCTCGCGGGTGTGAGGGTGTCGAGGTCCGAGGCGCTGCCCATGATGATCCCCACGAGGGGTCTCGATGTGTCCGTCATCGGGGCGGAGGATAGCAACGAGTGACTGGGGCTGCGCGGGTGTGATGTACTCCTCGGGGTGATGAGAACGGCTGCGCTCCGAGGGTCACTGGCCCTGGTCTTGGCTTCGCTGGCGTGCACCAGCTCTCCCCCCACCGACGGGGTGACCAAGCCCGACTCGGGCATCGCCGACCTCGGACCATCGCCCTCGGACACGCCGTCCACGCCCGACGTGCCGGTGCCCATCGACCGCCCGGTGATGACCTGCGACGACACCGACGGCGACGGCATCTCCAACCGCGACGAAGGGGCGCCGGCGCTCGACACCGACGGCGACATGACGCCGGACTACATGGACACCGACTCGGACGGCGACGGCTTCAGCGACGCCGACGAGGCCGCGCGGAGGTACCCCGGCTACGAGTCCGCGATGGTCCCGGTGTTCTGCGGCAACCAGCCCAACAACTGCGACGCGCCCCCGGACAACCTCGCCAACCAGCGCGACCTCGACTCGGACAACGACGGCCTCACCGACGCTGAAGAGCGCGCGGCGATGACCAACCCCTGCGCCGAGGACACCGACCGCGACGGCTTCGCCGACCTCGCGGAGGTGGCAGCCCGGAGCAACCCCCGGGACATGACCTCGCGGCCGCCGGAGAACTCCCTCTACGTGACGCTCCCCTACTACGCGCCGGGCACCACCGGGATGCGAGAGACCCGGGAGTTCACCTTCGCGACGCGCATCCGCGAGGCCGACGTGTTCTTCCTCGTCGACAACTCGGCGAGCATGGACCCGACCATCGCCAACCTGCGCACCAACCTTCAGACGGTGATCATCCCGGGCATCCGCGGGGCCATCCCCGACGCGCGCCTCGGGGTGGGCTCCTTCGACTCGATGCCCGACGCCCCGGAGGGGACCACCCCCGTCGACGGCCTCGACGACGGCGTGGCGGGGCGTCCTGGCGACTACACCTTCTGGGTTCGGCAGCGCATGACCACCAACACCATGGACGTGCAGCGGGCCTTCGACGGCATGCGCACCATCGTGCAGGACAGCGGCGGGCGCTTCCTCGGCGGGGACGCGCCGGAGTGCCAGATCGAGGCGCTGTTCGAGGCGCTGGTGGGCGAGGGGACCTCGGGCAACACCTCGGGCGTCGATTCGGTGCCGATCCGCTCGCTTTCGGCGTCGCTGCGCAGTGTGCAGAACGCGCTCGACCCGATGGGCAACGGCTGGGTGGGGACGTCCGACCCGTCGAGGGACTGCCCGGAGACCGCCGAGGCCTATGGCTGGGCGTGCTTCCGCACCGGGCGGGTGCCCATCCTGGTGATGTTCTCCGATGCGGCCTGGTACGACGGTCCGCAGCCCGCGTCGCCGCGCAGCATCCACGGCCACCGCTACCCCGAGCTGGCCGCGGCGATGCTCTCCCGCGGCGCACTCTTCCTGGGCGTCGACGTCTCCGCCGCCGGGACCATGGGCTTCACCTACGCCAACTCCGTCTACCTGGCTCGCGCGACCGGGTCGCTCAACGCGATGCGCCGCGAGGTGGTCTTCGCTCCGGCGTCGAGCGGCGGCCTCGACCGCACCGCGGCGGGCATCGTCGAGGCCGTGCGCACGCTGGCCAACGAGACCCGGCAGGACATCACCACGACGGTGCTCGCCGACGCGATGGAGACGCGCCTCCCCATGGGGAGGACCACCGCGAACTTCGTGCAGTCGGTGACGCCGGTGCGGGGCGAGCCCGCGATGCCGACGGGCTACGAGCGCCACAACGACCGCACCTTCTTCGGGGTGCTGCCCACGACCCGGGTGGTCTTCCGGGTGAGCTTCTATAACGACTTCCTGGAGGGCACCGACACGGCGCGGGTGTTCCAGGCGAGCGTGGTGGTGCGGGGCAGGGCGGGCAGCGAGGTCGATCGCCGCCCGGTGTTCATCGTGGTGCCCGCGCGCGGCGGTGGGCTCCCGCCTGGTTGAGGGCAGCTCGACCGCTCACCCCCGCCGTCTCCGCCTCCCCGCCGCGAGCGCCGCCGCGCCCAGCAGCCATCCGGCCCACTGCGCCGCGCCCGCTCCGCCGCCCTCCGTCGTCCCCACCCGGCAGTTGCACCCCACGGGCTCTCCGCCCATCCCGCCGTCCATGGCGACGCTGCCGTCCATCGCCGCGCCCGCGTCCACGCCCGCATCCGTCGGCAGCGGACCGACGCCTGCGTCGGTGACCGGCGCATAGAAGGTCCCACCTGCCCCGAGGGTGCCCTGGTAGAGCGGCGCCCCCGTTGCGATCCGTCACCCGGATCTCCCCGGTCGTCATCCCAGTTCGCGCGAAGAGCACCGTGTACGAGCGGCTCCCATCGGGATCCACCACGCGCACTCCCACCCGACCGCCCTCCTCGACGAGCGACGACATCGGCAGCGTCGAGCGTCCCGCCTGCCCGACCTCCAGCAGGTGGAGGAAGTACTCCCTCGCCTCCGGGGCCGACGACTGATCCTCTACTCTCGCGCCCCTCGCCTCGTTGCCCATCACCAGCGGGGCGAAGTCCATCCCGTCGACGCGAAAACCCTCGACCAGCCCCTGTGTCCCCGAGGTCGGGAGCAGACGCCGCCCCAGGAGCCGCCCCTCGCGACCGTCGATGGTGAAGGTGTCCAGCGAGGGAAACAGCGGCCTCGCCGGGCCGTGCAGCACGAAGCGCTTCACGTAGCTCGGGTCCGTCGACTCCACGCGATCGAAGACCACCACCAGCTCGGGTCGCAGGAAGACGAGCTGTCGGGTGACCTCGCGAACCTTCGGCGCGTTGCCCGCGCTCGCGTAGGCCACGCTGTTGTAGGCACGGGTGCTGTCGCACGCCGCGTAGTCATGGAAGCGCGACGCCTCGAAGGCCGTGATGCCGCCGGTCTCGAACTGCGCGCCGCTGGTGAGGTTGTTGCGGTACTCGTCGAGCGTGCGCCGTCCGCCCGAGGCGTAGGCGATGGAGCGCTGCCCGCCGTCGTTCACCATCGGGATCATCCGGCTGTTGGGGAAGAGCTCCCCGGGGCGGGTGACGGTGACGACGTTGCTGTGGATCGAGCGCTGCGCCGACCAGTTGATCCAGTGGGCGGTCTCAAGCCGTCGAAGGTGCCGGTGCTGATGGCGAGGGGTTGCGCCGGAAGATCTGGAAGCCCTGCCCAGGTGTTGCCGGGTGGAGAACCAGTCGCCGCACGACAGGCTGACCCAGGTGGCGTCGGCGTCGTCCCAGCTCGATCGCATCACCACGACGTCTTCCGAGGTGGCGCCGAGGTGGACGGCGAGGGGGAGGGCGTCGCGCGCGGGCATCGCGGGACGCTCCGGGGAGTAGAAGACGAGCTGCTGCCAGATCTCGGGGCCGTTGTAGTCGGAGGCGGCGGGCAGGCGTCGCGTGGTCTCGGCGGCGAGGGCCTGCGCGACGGGCGAGCCGGTGCCCCAGGCCAGCAGGTCGAGCACCGGGCGGAGCTGGCTGGCGGGCGAGAGCTGCGCGTCGGTGGAGTCGCCGAAGGTCGCGGAAGCGGAAGTCGGGCTCAGCGCGTAGGCGAGGTAGCGGATGGAGAGCCCGAAGACGTCGCCGCGGGTGCGGGCGTGGGCGAAGAGGTCCGTCGGTGGGCGGTGGTCCACGCGGCGGCTATGAGCGCGGCGTTGCGGGAGCACGGTGCCCGCGTACCAGCCGGGGCCTTCGTGCCACCAGCCGCGGGTGTAGGCGGAGCGCCGGGAGGAGCTGGGTCTCCAGCGGTGTCGGCGTGGCGAGGTAGCGCCGCACGTCCGCGTCGGAGACGGTGCTGGTCCCGCTCAGGGCGAGGGCCGCGATGGCGACGGTGGCGACGCGCGCGTAGGCCCGGCGGAGAAGACGTCCGCGGGCTGGGCTGGGTGACCGACCACTCGGCGTAGGCTGGGGAGGTGCGGCCGAGGGCGTTGCGGTCCTCCGGGGGAGGGGCGGCGTAGAGCCAGCCGTAGGACACCGCGAGCTGGCGCACCGCGCGCGGACGTTGGCGAGGTGCTGGCCCGACGGATCGCCCCGGTCGACGAAGGCGCCTCCCACCTGGGCGATCTGCTCGCAGCACGGCGGAGAGTCGCGGGCTCCTTGATAGAGCACGTGAAGCGGGTGGCGAGCGCGATGAGCGGGTGCTCGGACGTTGCGGTAGGGGATGGTGCCGTGCAGCGGCAGCGGCGGCGCGGCGGCGCGGCAGGCGCGGGCGTAGGGAGCTGCTTGCCCGCAGCGGGCGACCATGGTCGCAGGCGAGATGCCCCGACGACCGGGCGTCGGCCACCATGAAGAGCCTCGGTGCACCGGGCGCACGACCGGCTGGGCCGCGACGACGGCCGGGGCGAGCGCGAGGTGAGGGCGAAGAGGGCGAGGGCGGAGGCGCGGCGGATCGGGACATCACACGGTCCCGGACGATGGCACAGGGCGGGCGCCCCGGGCTACGGGTGCTGCGGAGGGGTCGACGGTGACGGTGAGCTGGTAGGGGCGCGACTCCGTTCGCGGTAGGTGCCGACCTGACCGGTAGAGCCCCCGCGGGGGAAGCTGCCCCCGACGCGCCGGGGTGCTGAGCTGATAGGTGTCGTCGTTGTAGAGCACCGCGGTCCGGGCGGGCGGATGCACCCGGGTCGAGTCGGCCGCGGAGGCCACGACATCCGGAGGAAGTTCCTGCGGCTGCGTGAGGGCGACCACGCGGTCCGGCGTCCTGGAAGAAGCCGCGACAGATGCCCTGGCCGTGGATGCCCTGTGCCCGGAGCGCCCCGCCGTTGGGGCCTGCACCGAGCGGGTGATGAAGTGTTTACGACCTCATGCGGCCGGAAGAGGGCGGTCGGTGAAGTCGAGGCCTCGAGGGCGTTGTCTCGACTCCGGCTGCGGGCGCACGGGACCGCGGCTGCGGCCGGACGGCGGTGTTGTTGTCGGGCACCGGAGTTTCGCAGCTCGCCCATCAGGAGCGAAGGGAGCGGGGCCGGACTGCGAGTAGGTGCTCACGTAGGTCGCAGCGGGCCGGGGGGGAGCGCCTGAGGTCGCTGCCGGGGACGTTGCCGTAGGTGTCATCGGCGCACCGTGTCTGGTTGGTGCCGCGGACCATCAGCGAGGTCGGTGCCCGCGAGCGGCTGGGTGATGACGCGGAGGAAGTTGAACCCGGTGGGGGTCTGGAGATGATCTGCCGCGGCGCCCCGGGAGAAGCCCGACAGTTGCCCGGCGCCCCGGGGACCGACCGCGCCTGCACCATGCCGCCCGCTACAGCCGCTGGCGCGACGGGGGTCGGGCAGTGAAGCCCGCGTTGAGCTGCACGACCTGGGCGGCGGCGAGCGGTGGAGGCGCCTGCGCGGCAGACGGAGAAGGGCGATGAGGTCGGTCGGTTCATGGAGTCTCCGGCGTCCGTGGAGTGGAGCGAAGGGCGCGAGTTGATCGGTAGGGGTCCCGACGACGATCCTCTGGGATCGCGCGGTGCCGGTCAAGCGCGTCTGACCGCGGCGGTGAAACGTTGGTTCCCGCGCCCTGATTCAATCGTCGTCTGCGCGGGGTGCGAAGGGGGGGGCGGACGCTTGTGCGGAGGCTATGAATCCCGTAGAAGCCGCGCGTGGAAACCGCTG
>JADJAE010000004.1 GCA_016704445.1 Deltaproteobacteria bacterium | reverse complement strand
TGGCCACCCACGAGGAGCGCCCCGGCTTCTTCACGACTCCACCGCCTTGCGCGAGAGCGGCCGCCGCTCGACCCAGATGTGCGTCGTCGCCTCCACGTCGCGCATCGAGGTCGGCGCGGCGAAGCGGGCGTCGTCGCTGCCCTTCGGCGGCGGCTCCTTCTCCAGCGCGCTGAAGAGCAAGGGCTTCCCCTGGTGGCCCCGGTCGAAGGGCGACCAGCACCGCGCGCCCGCCCCCTCGCGGCTCGCGCGCACCAGGGAGATCCACGCGTCGAGCAGGCTCCGACCGCGGTGTCGCAGCGTCTCGACCATCGCCTCGTGGGCGCGCGCATCGAGCCCCATGCGCTCCCGGCCCGCCCGCTGGGCCAGGGCCTCGATGGCGGTCTCGACCACGGCCCGCTCGGCCTCCACGTCCATCACCCCGTCGGACGATTGCAGCGCCGCCTCCAGGTGTCGCGCCATCGCCAGCAGCGCGCCCGCGAAGCCGCGCTCCAGGGCCGGCGCCGAGAAGGGCGTCAGGCTCATCGCCTCGACGTGGCGGTAGTAGCAGTCGTGCCACGCAGTGAATCGTTCGTAGTGCGAGCGATCGCGCGCCTTGTGCAGGTTGAGCACCGTCACCACGAGGCCGGGGCGCTTCGGGTCGCGGCCCACCCGCGAGGTCGCCTGGATGTACTCGCTCGCGGTCTTGGGCTGGCCCGCGACCACCATCAGCCCGAGGCGGTCGATGTCCACGCCCACCGAGATCATGTTGGAGGCGAGCAGCACGTCCACGTGCTCCTTCTCGCTCGCGAAGAGCTTCAAGCGACCGCGGGTGCGGGCGATGGCGTGGGTGCTCTCGCGCGACGTGAGCTCCACCGGCTCGCCCAGCTCGCGCGTGCGAAACCAGCGGTGCGCGCCCTTCTCCCCGAAGGGCCGGTGCTCGTCGATGCGGGCGCAGCGCGAGCGCACCTCGTCCTCGACCAGGCGGCGCATCCCGCCGAGCTCGCGCAGGGCGTTGAAGTAGCCCACCACCGTGGAGTAGGGGTCCGCCGGGTCGTCGTCGCGCGAGGGGAGCGCGGCCCGCTTCTGGGCGGCGGAGAGCAGCGCCACGTACACCCGCAGGAGCACGGCCTTCATGGGGCGACCGCCCGCCGCGACGCCCAGGTAGAGGCGTCCGTCGGTGTCGCGAGCGACGCGCGCGAAGAAGGTCTCGCCCTCGTCGCGGCCGGGCGGGGGGAAGAGGCTCACCGCGTCGCGGCCGAAGAGCGAGAGCACCTGGCGGCGGGCGCGGCGCACCGTGGCCGTCGAGGCGAGGATCTTCGGGCGCACCCTGGTCCCGTCGGCGAGCTTCGTCTCGCAGAGCGCCTCGATGGCGGTCTCGTAGAGGCCCACCATCGTGCCGAGGGGGCCCGAGATGAGGTGCAGCTCGTCCTGCACGATGAGCTCGGGGAGGGAGGCCCTCGGGCAGCGCCGCCGCGCGCTCGGCGATGGCGGTGTCGGGCGTCCCGAAGAAGCGCCCGCCCACGCGCGAGTGCACGCGCCCGAAGAGCATCCCCGCCTCGGCGCGCCACGGGAGCATCGCGAACTTGTCCACCGTCGCCACCAGGAACGACGGCAGCTCGCGGTAGACCTGCTCGTCGACGAAGACGAGCGGAATGCCCTCCTCGGCGTGGCGCTTGTTGCCCTGGCCGAAGTCGCAGCCGCGGAAGTTCTTGCAGAGGATGCGCACGTGCGTCGGCGCGCTCGCGTTGGGCACCAGCGTGACGGTGTCGGCGTCGAGCTTCGTCCCGCACCAGGGGCACTGGGTCAGCGGCAGCGGCGACGGGGCCTTGTCGTTGTCGCGGTGCTGCTTCCAGGTGGTGATCTTGGTGGCGACCTCGGCGAGCGTGTTGGCCGTGGCCGTGCGGCCCACCCAGAGGCCCACCGAGAAGCGCACCTCGCCCAGCGTCGCCGGGTCGTCGCGGCGCATCGTCTCCAGGGCGCAGATCATCGTCGCCGCGCGCTGGAGCTGGTCGAGCGTGAGCAGGCGCAGCGTGTACCGCAGCAGCACCGCCACGCCGTAGCCGCCGTCGGGACGCGACGCGCCGCGCAGGCGCCGCAGCACCAGGGCGAAGGCGATGACGCCGAGGTACGCCTCGGTCTTGCCGCCGCCCGTGGGGAAGAAGATGAGCTCGACGCGCTCGCGGTCGGCGTGGCGCGGGTCGTCGAGGCCCGCGACGTTGAGCAGCACGAAGGCGAGCTGGAAGAGGCGCCAGCGGGGGGCGGCGGTGGTGTAGCGGGCCGGGTCGCGCTTGCGGGCCTGGAGGTCCATCGCGCGGTTGGCGAGCACGAAGGCGCGGAAGAGTTCGGGGCGCGTGGCGAGCAGGTCGAGGCCCTCGGCGATGCGCTGGCGGGCGCTGGTGGCGTCGTCCATCAGCCGGTCGCGGGTGTCCTTGCGGCGCGGGGAGTCGAGCGGCGCCGTGCGCTCGGCGGCGATCCAGGCGGCGTAGGCCTCGCCGAGCGGGGCGAGGGCGGCGCGCAGGGCGGCGCCGTCGGGCATCGCGGCGAGCTCGGCCATCGCGGTGGGGACGCCGTCGATCTCGTGGCTCTCGATGGGGCGCACCTCGGCGCGGGGGAGCCAGCAGGTGCGGGCGCCCACCACGCGGCCGGCGTCGTCGCGCACGGGCTCGGCGGAGATGCCGTGGCCGACGGCCCACTCGACAGCGTCGCGGTACTGCAGGTCGGCGGTGCGGTCGTCGAGGTCGTCGGAGGGCTCGTCGCGGCGGTTGGGGCGGGCGACGAGGCCACGGGCGAAGCGCAGCTCGAGGGCCACCTGGAAGACGAAGGCGGTGTCGGCCGCGCCGGGGGGAGCGACGGGCGTGCGGTGATTGACGACGAAGAAGGAGAGGGCGCGGGTGCCGGGGGCGAGGCCGGGGGCGTCGGCGACGGTGAGCCTGCCCTCCATCCAGAGGCCGTCGGTCCCGGCGATTTCGGTGGGGCGGGCGAGGGCCGCCGGGTCGAGCGCGACGACCAGGCGAGGGGGGAGGATGGCCACGCGGCGCCACTGCTCGGGCGGGCGCTTGCGGCCCTCGACGGGCTCCTCGGCGGGGGTGTTCTCGTAGTCGGCGTAGTGGAGGAAGAGCTCGACGGCGTCGGTGGCGTCGCCGGGGGGAAGGAGCACCGAGAGGCCGATGGAGGCGGGGAAGAGCTTGCGGAGCTTGGGCTCGGGGGCGGACTCGGACTGCTCCTCGTCGTCGGCGTCGTTGCCGGCGCCGAACTCGTCGTCGTCGGTGGGGTTGCCCGGGTCGCGGTCGCCGGAGGGGGCGAGGAAGCCCGTGAGGTAGAAGCGCGAGGGCGGGCGGGAGAGCACCTCGGCGGAGTTGGGGTCGCCGTCGAAGGGGCCCACGAGGTCGGCCTGGAGGGCGTCCACGAGGTGGGTGCGGACGGCGGCGCCCCGGGCCGCCTCGGGGCGGCCCCCCCCGGGGCGGCAGGCGGTCGGGCGGGAGCATCGCCAGGGGGAAAACGGGGAACAGAGGAAGAGAGGGGACGTGAAACGACGAGGGTCTCGGTATGCCCGTCCGTTAGGTTCGCCTGCCGCCCTCGGCCCCTTCCCCGGGCCACTTGGTCCGGCGATGAACCCCCCAATGCGTCCAAACAAAAGTGATTGTATAACCCCGTTCGCGCCCCCCGCCGGCAAATTTTTGCCCCACCACAGAAGTAACGGACAACCCGAATATGAGCTAACACAATGCCTGCAAAAGCCCAATGCAGATCAACGTAACCAGACGATTGATCCTGGTCTTGCGCCGGGAGTGACGGAGAGGGAGAGCAGAACGAGGCTCGTGGTCGCTTGTTTGAACACTTCGTTGCCAATCTTCTCAATGACTTCGGATATCAGAAGCCGACGTTTGGCGACTTAAACAACACGGCAGATGGCATCGAGATTGACGTCACGGGATCTCTTGAGCTCACCGGGCAAAGAATGATAGCCGAATGCAAGGCGTGGTCGTCGCCCATCTCGGCCAAGGTGCTCTTATCCTTCTACGGAAAGCTGGGCGTGCAGCGCTTCAAGAACCCCGATTTGGTGGGGTTCTTCATCGCAATTCCTGGCCTAACGTCTTCAGCTCGGGAACAGCAGCAAGAGCTTGAGTTGAATGACCCTCAGTTCAGGGTCATGAATACCGAGGTTATTCTCAAGCATTTGGAGTCGAAAGGACGACTGGGCTCCGTGGGAGAGATCATCAAGTCATATGCGCCTCCCGTCGGGCCTCTCTCAGCCGCGGCTCTTCTGATTTCCGAGGATGGTTTGTTCCTTGCGGTAAAGGAACTGTTTGAAGACAGTAAGATGACTCGGCGCGTGCTGGTGTATCCCGGATCTGGCTCGTCGGTGCCCTATCGTGTGATTGAGATGTTAAGAGGTACCCGTTCCGCCGACCCCGTTGCTGACGCCCTCGCGGCGCTGTGGTTTGCGCGTGCGCGCACGATCGCGCCGGCTCGGGCGGCGTGATATCGAGCGTGGCGGTGACGCCCGACCTCGATCTCTTCGTGCAGCGCCTTCGTCTCGTGGAGGCGGCCTCCGTGGCGGATGTGGTGTCGGCGGGGCCCGACGTGGCGAGCTGGGTACGCGCCCGACTCGCGGAGACGCGCGCGCGTGAGCCCGACGTCGAGGTCATCCTGGCCTTCACGAGCGAGCCCCTCGCGCGCGTCTTCTTCCTGCTGTGCCGACGCTACGGCATCGACGTCTACCGCCGCTCCAAGCGCCGCGACGCGCGCGTGATGGTCCGCGTTCCGGAGAGCTTCGAGCAGACCGTCCTGGGGCCTCTCTACACGGCCATCTCCGACGCCGTCGAGACGCACCTCACCGAGGTCGCCAACCATGCGATGCGCGTCGCGTTCGAGCTCGACGTCCCGCCCGGTCCGCGTACCGCGTGAGCGCGGCGCCCGCTCACGCGGCGCGAGTGACCGGCCGGAGCACCGCGCCGTCCACGAGCGGCCAGTCGAGCTCCCACGGCGCCGTGATGATCCTGCGCTGGTGCTCGTCGAGGGCCTCGAGCGTCTGCTTCCAGTACTTGGGCGCGAGCTCGAGCACGCGCGTCACGGGCCAGTGCGGCGCGAGGCGAAGCACCTGCTCCAGGTAGATCTCCGCGTTGAGGCCGTGCATCGCGCACGACGAGATCAGCGAGCGGAACACGCAGTACCAGTCGAGGCCCGTCTCGTTCTCGAAGAACATCCAGTTGTCGCGTCCGAGCGCGACCTTGCGGAGCTCGGCCTCCGAGCCGTTGTTGTGAATGGGCACCCGGCCGTCGGCGAGGAAGTGGCGCAGCGACAGGCGCTGGTTGATGCAGTAGCCCAGGGCCTTGTCGATCGGCGAGCGCGGCTCCACGCGCGGCCTCTCGCGATCGACCCACGCCTCGAACAGGTCGACGACCGGCGCGGACTTCTCGCGCCGTATCCGTTGACGCTCGTCGGGCGAGAGGCCCTGGGCGAGCGCCTCGATCTCGAAGAGCTTCCCGATCATCGCGATCGCCTGCATGGCGCGCTCGCGGTCGGTGGCGATGGCCTTGTAGAAGTAGCGACGCGCGTGGGACCAGCAGCCCGCGTCGGTCATGCCCTCCTCGCGATAGAGCACCTCGTAGATGCCGTGGGCGTCGGAGAGGAGCGTGCCGTGGAAGCCGTCGAGCATCGCGCGCACGGCGAGGCCGGTGTGCTTCGCGCTGTGGCGGAACACGATGTGGCCGTGGTCGGCGAGGAAGACGAAGATGTGCGCGTGGCGGCAGCTGCCCTTGGCGCGCACGGGCGCGCCGGTGGCGTCCGTCGCGATGACGTTGGAGTAGGTCACCCCGTCGATCATCATCACGTCGACGATGCGCCGTGTGCAGTCGTAGGCGGCCTCCAGCCAGTTGCACTGTGTGGCGCGCGGGATGCGGAAGCCGCGGCGGTCGCTGATGTGCTCCTGGCGGTGCAGCGGCAGCGAGTCGTCGTACTTGGAGACGATGCCGTGCGCGATCGCGCTCGCGTCGCCCATGATCGACGGCCAGACGCCCTCGGGCAGCGGCGCGGTGACGATCTGCACGGACGGGACCTCGCCCGCGAGCTGCTGGGCCACGGTGGGCGCCGGCGCGTCGCTCCGACGGACCCAGGTGCGACGCACGATGCGCAGCCGCTCGAAGCCCCCGCGCGGCAGCGCGAGGCGCTCGCTGTACTCGGCGTCCATCAGATCCCAGCCCACGCCGCCGTCGGCGAGCACCTCGGGCGGATCGAGGATGATCTCGCGCACCGGCAGGTTGGTCAGCGAGAGCTTGCGACGTCCGTGGCCCTTGCGGGGCTTGCCGTCCCCGCCGCTCGGGGACCCCGACCGGTCGCCCTGGAGCGCCGTGGCGGCCGCGCTCGCGGCGTCGGACTCGTCCTCGTCGCGCGGTGGTGCCGCTTCGCCCCCGGTGGCCGCCTCGCGCGCGGTCGTCTCGCTCGTCTCGCTCGTGTCCTCGGAGGTGGCGTTTGCGGCCGGGGTGTCGGTGAACGACTCCAGCACGTGCTCGAAGGCCAGCTGCAGCTCGTCGCGCGCGACCCGCTCGGGGCGATGCCCCTGGAGGCTCGCGACGAGCTCCATGTACCGGGTCAGGTCGCCCTGCTGGAGCACGTTGAGCTTCAACGCTTCGCGGAGCTGCTCGCGAAGACGCGTCACCTCGAGGGTGAGCTCACCGATGCGCACGCGGGCACGACGAAGCTCTTCGCTCCCCTCGTTGCACCGCTCGCACGCGCTCGCCGCCATCGCGCGCGAATACATGGTCGTGTATTCGCGCCGCGCAAGAGGCGCGCATCGAGGGTGATGTCTTTTCTTCAGCGAGGGAGGCCGAGCGCGCGACGCGCGTCTCGCAGCGCGGCGGTGTCGATGCCATCGAGCAGCACGTCGAGCTCGCGGCGCTCGATGCGCACGCGCGCGGCGCCGGGCGGGACGGCGAGCGGGACGCGGAAGGTCCCGCGCGAGAGTCGCTTGTAGTGAATCCACAGGCCCGAGGCGTCGCGCGCCAGGATCTTCACGTGCGTGCGCTGGCGGTTGTGGAAGATGAAGAGCGCGTCGCCGCGCGGCTCGTCGCCGAGCTGCTCGCGCACGATCGCCGCGAGCCGGTCGAAGGACAGCCGGAGGTCGATCGGGACGCTGGCCACGTAGACCTCGCGCGCCGCGCCGATCATCGCTGGCCCCGCTTCGTCGTGAGCGTGGCGAGGACCGTCGCGAGATCGGCGCCGGTGAGGGTGCCCCGCACCGAGAGCCGCTCGCCGGACGCGGTGGTCAGCTCCCAGCCGCCGTCATCAACCGTGACGCGAGCGCGCTCGACGCCCTCGTCCACGACGTCGACGGGCACGAGGCGCGGAGGACCCGCGAGTGGACCGACTCCGTCGGAGCCCGAAGCGAGCCGCCACTTCCACCAGGTGAGCGTGTGCGGGTTGACCCCGTGCGCCTCACCGAACGCGCGCGCCGACTGGCCACTGCGCTGCCACTTCCGAACGAGCCGCGCCCACTCGCGATGGGTGCGGCGAACCACGATGCCGACGGTGTCTGCCATGCGCATGCGCGTACCGCGGGGCGTGGAATGCGCGGACTACGGGGTTTGCGGAACGGGTACCAAGAAGGAGCTCATCGGCGAGTTCAAGAACGCCGGCCGCGAGTGGCAGCTGGTGGGCCAGCCGGAGGGCGTGAACGTCTACGACTTCCCGGACATGGCCGACGGCAAGGCGATCCCGTACGGCGTCTACGACGTGACCCACAACGAAGGCTGGGTCAGCGTGGGCATCGACCACGACACCGCGGAGTTCGCGGTCGCGACGATCCGGCAGTGGTGGCAGCAGATGGGCAAGAAGCGCTACGCCCAGGCGACGTCGTTGCTCATCACGGCGGACGGGGGTGGCAGCAACGGATCGCGCAACCGCCTGTGGAAGCGGGAGTTGCAGCGGCTGGCGGACGACACGGGGCTGACGATCCACGTGAGCCACCTGCCGCCCGGCACCAGCAAGTGGAACAAGATCGAGCACCGGCTCTTCGGCCAGATCACCATCAACTGGCGGGGGAAGCCGCTGCGATCCCTGGAGACCGTCGTGGGCTTGATCGCCGGCACCACCACCACGACCGGCCTCAAGGTCCGGGCGGCGGCAGATCAGAAGCAGTATCCGACCGGGAGAAAGATCAGCGATGAGGAGGTGGAGGCGCTGGCGATCACTCGAAGCGACTTCCATGGAGAGTGGAACTACTCATTCACGCCGCGGAAGAAGGGCGGATAGAATCGAACGTGTTGTTTTCCCGCGCGTCCTAAAGAGGCGACACGTAGCGCCCTATGAAGCAGCAGCGCTCGTCCGATGGACATCGGACTGCGATCATCGTAAGGCAATGAGCCCATGGACAAGCGAACTCTCGAACAGCTTGAGGCCGCGCTCAACGCCGTCAGCCAGGACCTGTCCCCTCGCGTGGAGGAGCTCGCGCAGAAGAGCACCGAGGGATTGCTGACTCCTGAAGAGCGCGAGGAGTACGCGGAGATCGTTCGGTTGAACAACACGCTCAGCCTGCTCAAGCTCCAGACCGAAGAGTTCTGGGCGGTACGTGCGGCGTCGTGAAAGTGCCACGCGACCTGCGGGAATTGGTCGTCCTGCGCGCGCAGGACGCGTGTGAGTACTGCCGCCTGCCCGCGCTCGTATCGCCTCTACCCCATCAGGTCGACCACATCATCGGGAGACAGCACCGGGTCGGACGATGCGGCCAACCTCTGCCTCTGCTGCATTCGATGCAACTTGAATAAGGGACCCAACATCGCATCGATTGACCCCGAGACCGACTTGCTCGTTGCGCTGTATCACCCGCGATACAATGCATGGCAGGAGCATTTCTCGGTCACCACGGACGGCATCATCAACGGACTGACTGCGGAGGGCCGTGCCACCGTTCTGGTCTTGGCGATGAACGAAGAGGACCGCGTTCGCCTGCGAACACTCCTCATCTGTCGCGGCAAATACTCATGACTCCGCTGACGAGTTCCTGACCTTCCTGCCCAACCCGATCCCCCCGCCGCCTCACCCACCCCGCCCCCCGCGCCCGTAGCAGTTCAGGGGCCAGGCTGCCGGTGTTGCGTGGTCAGGGGAGCGCCCGTTTGACGCTGGGTTCGCGCGTTGGCGCTCACCTCCAGGCTATAACAGGTAACGACCGCCCACGCGACCTCGTGGGGTCTGTTCGAACCAGGAATGCCACCGATGGGGCCCACGACACATCGATTGAGCTTCCGTAAGGTCCATTGAGTTTCGGTACGAAAGGCCCCGCGAACGCGACGGTGGTGACCTGTTATAGCCTGGGGTGAGCGCCAACGCGCGAACCCCAGCGTCAAACGAGCGACGTGCGCCAGCGCTGAACTGTTACCCACGCCCCCTCGGCGCCACCAGCGCATCGATCACCCGCTGCGCGGCCCGCCCCGGCGCCTGACCCGCTCGCGTGTACACGTGCGGCTGATACGTGTGCGTGCTCCCGGCCTTCCATCGCACCCGCTCCAGCGCCCCTCTGCGCAGCTCCTTCTCTATGAGGTGCTCCGGCATCCACCCATAGCCGAGCCCGTCGAGCAGGCTGGTCTTCTTGGCGTGGAAGTCATTGAGGCTCACCACCGTCGGAACATCCAGCGCGTCGGTGCTCAGCCGCAGCCTCGGATCGCTCCCTCGCACCACCAGCAGCACCTGCCCTCGCAGGTCGTCGTCGCTCACAGCCGCGCCCTTCGCCACCAGCGGGTGCCCCTTGCGCGCCACCAGCAGCGCCCGCAGCGGCGCCATCGCCTGCGACCTCAGCGACACCGTCTTCGGCGGCAGCACCGAGACCATCACGTCGGCCTCGGCCCTCACGAAGGCCTCCTCCACCCCGCCCAGAAACTCCGCCGTCACCGTCAGCCTCGTCGGAACCCGCTCCCTCGCCAGCTCCCCCACCACGCGCAGCACCGGGTCGGCCTGCACGATGCCGTCGAAGACGATCCCCAGCCGCGGCTCCCACCCGGTGCGGATCACCTCGCACAGCGCCCCGAGCTCGCGCTCGGCGTCGAGCATCCGCCGGCACTGCGCCAGCACCAGCTCCCCCACCGCCGTCAGCTTCGTGCGGTAGCCCGTGCGGTCGAGCAGCGCGAGCCCCGTCTGCGCCTCCAGGCCCTTGAGCGCGTAGAGCACCGCCGTGTGCTGCTTGTGCAGCGCCGCCGCGGCCTTCGCGAAGGTGCCGTGGCGCGCGAGGGCGTCGAGGGCGCGGGCCTGGTCGAGGGTCACCTCCATGGTCCCCCGATGGTAGTCCCAGCGCACCATCTCGGTACAATCTTCGTGCTTTCATCCGACCGTCTGCGGGCGCCATCGTAGCCTCCATGGACATCCCCTACGTTCGTGGTCGCGTGGCTCTCCAGGCGCATGTGGGCGTCCCCGAGGGGACCGTCGAGGAGGAGTACGCCCGCAACGGCTTCTCCGGTCACTACGCCCACCTCTACCGCCGCGAGGCCCCGGTGGGCTGGACCCGCATCGAGGGCCCCCTCCGCCCCCGCGCCTACGACCTCAACCGCATCGAGGCTCCCTCCGGGGGTGACCTGCTCTCGGCCCGTCAGCGCGTGCTCGCCAACGCCGACGTGGCGCTCTACACGGCGACGCTCACGGAGGCGATGCCGTACTTCTATCGCAACGCCGACGGCGACGAGGTGCTCTTCATCCACGAGGGCGGCGGTCGCATCGAGACCGACTTCGGACCGCTCTCCTACGAGCCCGGCGACTACCTCCTGGTGCCCCGCGGAACGGTCTACCGCCTCGCCCCGAGCTCCCCCACCCGGCTGATCACCATCGAGGCCTACAGCGAGGTGCGCTTCCCCGAGAAGGGGATGCTCGGCCAGCACGCGCTCTTCGACCCCGCGGTGGTGCGCGTCCCGACGCCCGGCGAGGACTCCACCGCGACGCCCGACGCCCGCGGCGAGTACGAGCTGCGCATCCTGCGCCTCGGCGAGGTGACCCGCGTCTTCTACCCGACCTGCCCGATCAACACCGTCGGGTGGAAGGGCACCCTCACGGTGATGCAGCTCAACGTGCGCGACATCCGCCCGGTGCTCTCCGACCGGTACCACCTGCCCCCGTCGGCGCACTCGACCTTCGTCATGCGCGACGCGGTGATCTGCACCTTCCTCCCCCGCCCGCTGGAGAACGGCGACCCCCGCGCCATGAAGGTTCCGTTCTTCCACTCCAACATCGATTTCGACGAGGTGATCTTCTACCACCGCGGGCAGTTCTTCTCCCGGGAGGGCATCACCGCGGGGATGCTCACGCTGCACCCGCAGGGCATCCACCATGGTCCTCAGCCGAGGGCCGTGGGGCGCGCCGCGGAGGTCACCCACACCGACGAGATCGCGGTGATGCTCGACACCCGCAACCCCCTGCGCGTCTGCACCGCCGCCGAGCGCGTGGAGACCCCCGACTACTGGAAGAGCTGGTCTCCCCGGTGAACCCCACGAAGGACCCGTCAACCCCCATGAGCACCACGACCAACCCCGCGGGCCTCGACGGCATCGAGTTCATCGAGTTCGTCTCCGCCGACCCCGAGCGGCTTCACCAGCTCTTCACCACCTTCGGCTTCTCCCGGGTGATGCGCCACGCCACGCGCGCCATCGACCTCTACCGACAGAACGACATCACCTTCCTGCTCAACCGCGACCCCGACTCCTTCGCGGCGAGCTTCGGCGCCCTCCACGGCCCGGCCATCTGCTCGATGGGCTGGCGCGTGCACAACGCCGCCGACGCGATGGGCGCCGTGCTCGCCCGGGGCGCCACCGCGGCCCCCAAGGTCGACCTCGACCGCGACGGCCATCCGCTGCCCGCGGTGATGGGCATCGGCGACAGCCTGATCTACCTCGTCGACGGCTACGAGCAGCCCTTCGACGCGCGCTACGCCGCCCTGGGCTTCGAGCCCATCGAGTCCACGGTGCTCGTCCCGGGGAAGGGCTTCACGGTCATCGACCACCTCACCAACAACGTGCACAAGGGCACCATGGAGCGCTGGGCGAACTTCTATCGCTCCATCTTCGGCTTCACCGAGGTGCGCTACTTCGACATCCGCGGCGCGAAGACGGGCCTGACCTCCTACGCGCTGCGCTCGCCCTGCGGGCGCTTCTGCATCCCCATCAACGAGGCCAGCGAGAAGAAGTCGCAGATCAACGAGTACCTCGACGAGTACAACGGCCCCGGCATCCAGCACCTGGCCTTCCTCACCACCGACCTGCTCGCCTCGCTCGACGCGCTGCGAGGATCGCCGGTGGAGTTTCTCGACATCGACGACGACTACTACGCCCAGGTCTTCGAGCGGGTGCCCGGCGTGAAGGAGGACCACGCACGCATCCGCGCGCACAACGTGCTCGTCGACGGCGACGAGCAGGGCTACCTGCTCCAGATCTTCACCCGCAACCTCGTGGGTCCGATCTTCATCGAGCTCATCCAGCGCGAGAACCACCTGTCCTTCGGCGAAGGAAACTTCGGCGCCCTCTTCCGCTCCATCGAGCGAGACCAGGTCCGGCGCGGGGTCTTCAACCAGGACTGAAGCCCACAGCCCACGGAGATGGCAGATCCCGCCATCTCCCCCTCCAATACCCCGACAATCTGTCGCCACCCCATCGGGTGCGCTCCGGGGCACCTCCCTCCGCGGCGGGCACGGCGCTCGCTCTCGACTGGCATCGGCGTTGCTCGATGGCTCACGCGATGCGCCGCAAGCCCGATGCCCGCAAGCACGACGTGACGGTGATCGCCGAGAGCCCGGAGACCCTCGACGGCCTCCTCGGCTACCTCGGGCAGGCGGGCCTGGTCGCCCGGGGCCTGCGCTCCCTCGACGCCGTCGCCATCATCGAGGCGACCCGGGCCGCCGTGGTGCTCTTCCCCGACGCCTTCGAGCACGCCTCGGTGGTCGCCCTCGCCCGAACGATCCGCACGAAGCGCGCTGACCTGCTGCTGGTGCTCGTCACCGGGGACGCGCCTCGCTACCAGGAGCTCACCCTCCCCCTCGGTCGCTCGGTGCAGCCGCAGCTGTATCCAAAGCCTGCGTTCGGGTGGACCATCCTCGACGCGATCCGCCACCACACCCGCGCGGGCCCAGGGGGAGCCCAGAGATGACCTCCTTGATCGAGCCATCCGGGCCCGGGGCCCGGGCATGAACCTCCTCGCCATCGCCGGTCTGCTGCTGCTGCTCGGCGCCGTCGCCTCGCTGGTGGCGCCTCGCAACTCCACCCGCATGGGCTTCGCCCTCGCCTCGCAGGTCGCCGCCACCGCGCTGGTGCTCTCCGCGGCGCTCCCGGTGATCGCCTGGGGCACCGCCATCGAGGCCACCTACCGATGGTCCTACCCCATCGACGCGCTGCGCACCCGGCTCGACCCGCTGGGGGCCTTCTTCCTCGCGTGGTCGCTGCCGATGACCCTGCTCGGCGCCGTCTACGCCGTGGGCTACCTCGCGCCCTACCTCCAGAAGGGGCGCAACGCGGGCGCGCACTTCGCGCTGCTCAACATGGTCTCGCTCTCCTTCATCATCGTCTACACGGCCGAGAACGCGCTGATCTTCCTCTTCGGCTGGGAGATCGCCGCGGTCGCCGCGTGGCTGCTCGTCATCTGGGACTACCGCAACCAGAAGGTGCGCTTCGCGGGCTTCAACTACCTGGTCTCGACCCACGTCGGCATGTTCGTCCTGGTCGCGGCCTTCATGATTCTCCACAGCCAGACCGCGTCGATGGACTTCTCCGCCTTCGCGCCCTTCCTCTCCCGGCCGGGCACGCTGCGCAACGTGGTGTTCGTCCTGCTGGTGACCGCCTTCGGATTCAAGTCCGCCTTCTTCCCCTTCCACACCTGGCTGCCCCGCGCGCACGCCGCGGCGCCCGCGCACGTCTCGGCGCTGATGTCGGGGGTGATCCACAAGGCAGGGCTCTTCGCGCTGCTGCGCTTCACCCTGATGCTGGGCACGCCGGAGCCCTGGATGGGCTGGTTTCTCCTCGCCTTCTCCGGCCTCTCGGCCCTGCTGGGCGTGCTCTACACCGCCACCCAGCGCGACCTGAAGCGGCTCCTCGGCTACTCCTCCACGGAGAACGTCGGCATCGCCGGCCTCGGCTTCGGCGTCGGCTACCTCGGCCTCGCCTGGCACCGCCCGGGCCTCGCGCTCCTCGGCTTCACCGGCGGCGCGCTTCACGTGCTCAACCACGCCTTCTTCAAGTGCCTGCTCTTCTACGCCGCGGGCGCCGTCTACCGCGCGACGCACACCGTCGACCTCGAGCGCCTCGGCGGCCTCGCCCGCAAGATGCCCCGCACCGCCGTGGCCTTCCTCGTCGGCGCCGTCGCCATCTCCGCGCTGCCTCCCCTCAACGGCTTCGTCAGCGAGTTTCTCATCTACTCGGGGCTGCTCTCGGGAGAGGCCCCCTCCGGGGACGAGCGCATCCTCCTCGTCGCCACCGCCGCGCTCCTCTCCTTCGTCGGGGCCACCAGCGCGCTCTCGATGGTGCGCGCCTTCGGGCTGGCCTTCCTCGGCACCCCGAGGGCGCCCGAGGTGCACCCCAGCGGCGACGCCCCGCCCTCCATGGCCTGGCCCATGGGCCTGCACCTCGCCGGAACCGTCGTCCTCGGACTCTTCCCCGCCGCGGGCCTCTGGCTCGTCTCCCCGGTGGCCCGACTCCTCGTCGACGCCCCCTCCGCGAGAGGTCCTGCGGCGCTGCTCGCCCCGCTCCGCACGGGCAACGCGCTGCTGCTCGGGGCCGTGGCGCTGCTGCTGCTCACCACCCTCGGCGCTCGGCGAGCGGCGCGGCGGCACGTCACCTGGGGCTGCGGATACACCGCCCCCACCCCGAGGATGCAGTACACCGGCACCTCGTTCTCGGCGCAGTTCGTCCAGGTCTTCGAGGCCTTCGTGCTGGAACTGCGGCGCGAGAAGCTCCCCGAGGGGAACTTCCCCGAGGCGGAGTCCCACGTCCACACCCACCACGCCGACGCCGTGGAGCGGCGGATGTTCGAGTCGCTCGGCAACGGCGAAGACCTGGTGCGCGGCGTCGCCCACCGCATCCCCGAAGAGCCCCGCTTCGCCTTCGCCGCGGGGCTGATCTCGCTGGTGGTCATCCTCGCGCTGCTCGCCAGCCACGCCGGAGGCGCGCCGTGACGCTCCCCTGGACGCTCGCCCACCTCGTCACCCTCCTGGCCTCGCCCATCCTCGTGGTCGGGGTCATCAACCGCACCAGGGCGCGCTGGGCAGGCCGCAAGGGCCCTCCCCTGGCGCAGACCTTCCACGACCTCGTGCGCCTGCTGCGAAAGCGCCCCGTCTACAGCGAGACCACCACGGCGGTCTTCTGGGTCGCGCCCTACGTGACGCTCGCCACCTCGGCGGTCTCGGGGCTCATCGTGCCGATGCTCGGGGTGGGTTCGCCCCTGTCGTTTCCCTTCGACTTCGTCTTCTTCGCGTACCTCTGGGCCGCCGGGCGCATGGCGCTGATGCTCGGAGCGCTCGACACCGGCAGCGCCTTCGAGGCCATGGGCGCAAGCCGGGAGGCGACCTTCTCGGCCCTGGTCGAGCCCGCGATGTTCCTCTCTCTCGGAACCCTCGGATCGATGGCCGGTGCCTCGAGCTTCTCCCAGATGCTGACCTTCCACGGGGCCGACCCCGCGGTGATCGTGGTGCGCGTCGGCTGCACCATCGCCATGACCGTGCTGCTGCAGGTCGAGTCGGCACGAATGCCCGTGGACGACCCCACGACCCACCTCGAACTCACCATGGTCCACGAGGTCATGATCCTCGACCACAGCGGCCCCGACCTGGCCGCGATGGAGTACGGCGCAGGGCTCAAGCTCTCCATCGGCTGCGCGCTGCTCGCCTCGCTCATCAACCCCTTCGGAGCCGGGTCCCCGCGGCTCCTCGTCGCCGCCGCCAACCTCGCCCTGATGCTCCTGATCGCGGTCCTCGTCGGGACCACCGAGTCGACCATCGCCCGCCTCCGGCTGAGCGCCGTCCCCCGCTACCTGCTGGCCGCCTTCTTCGGGGCCGTGCTGGCCCTCCTCGCCAGCATCTGGCGCACCGGAGGCGCGCTGTGACCTCCCTCCTCACCGGCTACATGCTGGTGCTGCTGCTGCCGCTCTTCGTGGCGAGCTGGCGCGTCAGCCTCACGGGCCTGAGCCTCCAGGGTCTGCTCATGGCCTGGATGCTCCTCGTGCGCCGCCCGGCGCTCTCCGTCGACCTCGTCGTGACCATCGTCGACCTCGCGCTGGTGCGCGGCCTCGTCGCCCCGCTCGCGCTGCGCCGCGTGCTGCGATCGCAGCGACGCCCCTCCCGCGAGGACGTGATCCCCCCCAACCTCCTCTCGTGGTCCATCGTGGTGGGCCTGGTGATGCTCGGCTTCCAGTGCGCCGCGTGGCTGCACCCTGCGCCCGGGGCACAGCACGCCCAGGTCGCGGTGGCCGCCACCGGGGTGCTCCTCGGACTCTTCGTGCTGGCCAGCCAGAACGGCACCTTCAGCCAGGCCGTCGGGGCGCTGCGCCTGGAGTACGCCATCGCCCTCTTCGAGCTCGGCAGCCCGACGCACCTGCCCCTCGCGCTGCGCCTCGCGCAGGTCACGATCTTCCTGGGCACCGTGCTCACCTACGCCCACTACGTCGGGCGACTGCGCTCCACCGAGCTCGCCGCTCCCTCCGCGAGGCTCCAGTGATCGCCGCGCTGCTGCTCGTCGCCCTGCCTCTCCTCGGGGCGCTCGCGGCGCTGGCGCTGGGCCACCGATCGGTCCTTGCCGCGGTGCTGGTCGCCGCCACGAGTACCGCCCTCGGCGCCTGGCTGGCCTTCTCCCAGGGCGCCCCCTCCGGGCACCTCTGGGGCGGATACTTCACCGTCGACCCGACCTCGCGGCTCTTCCTCCTCGTCATCAACCTCATCTTCCTGGGCGTCGTCGGCCACGTCCGCGGCCGTATGCAGCAGGCCCCCGAGCTGCTCGACGGCATCGAGCGCTTCATCGCCCTCGCGCTCACCTTCCTCGCCGCGGCCAACCTCTCGGTGCTCTCCAACCACCTGCTGCTCGGCTGGCTCGCCCTGGAGGCCACGAGCCTCGCCGCCGCGCCGCTGGTCGCACGGCGCGCCACCGCCTCCGCCGTCCGCGCGGCCTGGGGCTACTTCCTCTTCTCCTCGGTGGGCCTCGGCATCACCTCGCTCGGCTTCGCCTGCCTCGCCCGCAGCCTCGAACACTCCGGGGCCGAGCCGGTGTTCTTCTTCGACCAGCTCCGTACGCTGGCCTCGACGCCGCCCGACGCGTGGAGGGAGGCGGGCCTCGCGCTGGTGATCGTCGGCTACGGCACCAAGCTCGGGCTCGCCCCGATGTACAGCTGGCTCCCGGACGCCTACGAGGAGGCGCCTCCCTCGGTGACGGCCATGCTCGCGGGGGTGCAGTTCAACTGCGCGCTGGTGGGGCTGCTGCGCGTCCTGCAGGTCTACCGGGACGGCGAGCCGAGGATGGTGAGCCTCGCGCTGCTGGGCATCGGGCTCGCGTCCATGGCCGTGTCGACCTTCAGCGTCATCGCGACCCACAACTACAAGCGCCTGCTGGCCTACGCCTCGATCAACCACGGCGGGGTCATCGCCATCGGCCTCGGCCTCGGAGGGCCGGCCGCCTACGGGCTGGTGCTCTACGTGGTCAGCAACGCCTTCATCAAGGCGATCCTCTTCCTCTCGGCGGGCAAGATCGACGACCACTACGGCACCCGCGACATGCGCGAGGTCTCCGGGCTCATCAAGGACCTCCCGGCGAGCGGGCTCTTCCTCACCGTGGGCACCTTCGCGCTGCTGGGCTTTCCCCCCTTCGGCAGCTTCCTCGGCGAGCTGCTCATCCTCTCGGAGCTGATGCGGGCCGGCTACGTGATCGTCTTCGTGGCCTTCTGCGGGCTGCTCACGGTGACCTTCGTGGCCACCGGCCGATCGATCTTCCCGATGATCTGGGGCGAGTCGAGGAAGCCCGCCCCTCGCCTGGGGCTGCTCACGTCCCCGATCAAGCTGGTCTTCGTCGCCGCCCTCGTCACCATGGGGGTCTACCTGCCGCGCCCGGTGAGCTCCCTCTTCGTCGACGTCGCGGCCTCCCTCGGAGGCGTCCGATGAAGCGCTCGTTTCCTCTCCGGCGCTGGGCCGTCTCGGAGCTGGACGAGCGGCGAGGAGAGCGCTGGGCCGAGCGGGTGCGCGCCCGACTCGACGAGGGCCTGAGGGTCGTCAGCGCCTTCGCCCGGAACGAAGGCTCGGACGTGATCGCGACCGCGCTGCTGCAGTCCGAGAGCGGCGAGCTGGAGCTGGTGAGAGGACGCCTCGACCGCGCCCACGGGTACCACTCGCTCACCCCGGAGCACCCCGCGATGCACTGCTTCGAGCGGGAGATGCACGAGCAGACCGGCCTGCGCATCGGGGCCCATCCGTGGCTGAAGCCCCTGCGCTACGAGGGCGTCGCGGCCTCCTCCGCGATGGGAGCCCACCCCTTCTACAAGATCCAGGGCAAGGAGGTGCATGAGGTGCAGGTCGGCCCCGTGCACGCGGGCGTCATCGAGTCCGGAGCCTTCCGCTTCATGTGCCTTGGGGAGCGGGTGCACCACCTGGAGCTACAGCTCGGGTACCAGCACCGGGGCGTCGAGGGGCTGCTGCTGAAGGGCGACGCGCGCTCGAAGGCGCAGCTCGTCGAGACCATCGCGGGCGACAGCAGCATCGCCCACGGGCTGGCCTACGCCTCGGCCATCGAGGCGCTCTCGGGCCTCGACGCCGACGCGGCGCTCGAGCGCGGCCGCAGTGGGCGAGCGGTAGAGTCCCGCGCACCATGAAGACCATCCGAGCGGTGCGCATCCGGGAGATCGATCGCTCGCTCGCGTGGCTGACTCGCATCCTGGAGGGGCTGTCGACCCTCGACGCGGTGAAGCACCCGGTGGGCGGGCTGGCGCCAGGGCAGCTCGTGGCCTCGCTCTGCGAGGGCTGGCGGGGCGAGGTCGTGCACTGCCTGGAGACCGGCGTCGACGGCCGTCTGGTCCACTACAAAGTGCAGGACCCGTCGCTGCGCAACTGGTTCGGGCTGGCGCTGGCCGTGAGGGAGAACGACATCTCGGACTTCCCCATCTGCAACAAGAGCTTCGACCTGTCGTACTGCGGTCACGACCTCTAGAGACCCCGGGACCATGCTCAAGGCACTCCGCGTCCTCCGCTCGCAGGGCGATCAGTTCATAGGCGACCTCCGCAGCGCCGTGCCGACGGGCCACCGCGGCCGACCGGTGCTCGGCGCGGCCCCCTGCCCGGTCGGCTGCGAGGCGTGCGCGCAGGTCTGCCCCACGGCCGCCATCACCGCCGACCCGCTGCGCATCGACCTGGCCTGCTGCGTCTTCTGCAACGAGTGCGCGCTGGCCTGCCCCGAGGAGAAGATCGTCTTCACTCCGGAGCCCCGGATGAGCGCCGATCGCCCGGAGGGCCTCGTCGTGACGGCCGACCGCCCCTCCCCCACCCCGGTGGCGACCTCCGAGGCGCTGCGCAGGGTGTTCGGCCGCTCGCTCAGGCTGCGCCAGGTCTCCGCGGGCGGCTGCAACGGCTGCGAGCTGGAGCTCAACGCCCTCGCCAACGTCAACTTCGACCTCCAGCGCTACGGCATCGAGTGGGTCGCCTCGCCTCGCCACGCCGACGGCCTCGTGCTCACCGGCCCGATCTCGAGCCACATGGCCGAGGCGCTGCAGCTCACCTGGGACGCGATGCCCGAGCCCCGCTTCCTCATCTCCTTCGGCGCCTGCGCCCTCTCCGGCGGCCTCTACGCCGACTCCGCCGAGCTCGACCGGGCCTTCCTCTCCCGCTTCTCCCCGTCGCTGCTGGTGCCGGGCTGCCCGCCGCATCCGCTCACCTTCGTCCACGGGATCCTCGACCTGCTGGGCATCCGCTGAGGCAGCCCGACGCCTCGCGCAAAGCTTGAGCGCGACCGCTCGGAAGTGACGGTTGCGACGGTGCGACCCGCGACGCTACTGTGACGGACATCCATGCGCGAAACGCTCCGCACCACCCTCGGCCTCTGCCTCGCCGCGTCGCTCTCCGGCGCCTGCGCCAGCGCCCCCCATCGCGGAACGCTTCCGCCCACCGGCGTCCCCGCCGTCACGGCGGCCACGCTCGACGACGCGCGACGCCTCCTCGACGAGCACCCCGCGGGCGACGCCGCCCACCGCGACCTGCGCGCCCAGGTCGCCCGGCTCCTCGCCGCGCGCGCCTCCGAGGCGCTGCAGTCCGGCGACACGCCGAGGGCCATCCAGCGGCTGCAGTCCGCGCTGGTGCGGTACTCCCCGGACGAGCTCGCTCGCGGCGGCCTCCCCAGGGAGTTCGAGGCGCCCGCGCGGGCGCTGCTCGAGACCTCGTCGACGCGCGGCGAGGAGGGCAGCGCGCTCGGCGCGACGCGCATCCTGCTTGCCCTGGAGTCTCCCCCCGCGGACGCCCGACCGACCTGGGATCGCATCACCGAGTGGGGCGCGCGCAACCGCCAGGACTTCCAGCGCCCGTGGGTGCGCGAGGGCGAGCTCGCGGAGATCCAGCGCGAGGTGGCGGCGATCATCCCGGCCCGCGACGTGCTCGACTCGGCCGCGACCCACCTCATCGCCCGGCGTCAGGCCGCCGTCGAGGCGCGAGGCGGCCGCAGCGAGCTCGCCCGTCTGTCCTTCGACGAGGTCCGCCAGCTGCGCGCGGGGCTCCAGCGCTCGGCGGCCGAGCTGGCGATGGTCTTCCTCCGGGTGGGGGAGCTGACCGAGGCGGGCGAGCGCCTGAGCGCGCTTGGCGCCGGGGCCGAGGGCTCCGGGCTCGCCACCGCCATCCGCGGCATCGCAGCCACCGAGGGCGGCGCCGACGCCCTCAACGACCTCGCCCGCCAGGTCGCTCCCCTCGACCACCTCGCCGCCGCGGGCGTGTGCCGCATCGGCCGCCAGCGCTACGCCTCCGACCCCCGCTTCGCGCGCTGCCTCGCCGCGGCGGCCGACCGCGACCACGACCTCGGGCTCGCGAGCGCCCACCTCGACGCCGCCTCGGCGCTGCGCCCCAGCGACCTCGAGTCGCTGCGCGACGCCCTCATCGAGACCCACCGCTGGCTCCAGACCGAGGTCGGCGCCGACGACGTCGCGCCCGGCCGCCGCGCCGTCGAGCGCGCCCGCTCGCTGCTCGACCGCTGGCGCGCCGCCTCGCCCGACCGCGCCCCGGCGGTCGCAGAGTCCGACGTGGAGGAGCTCGCCGCGCAGCTCGAGCTGGCCGTAAGCAGCCTCCCAGAGGCGAGCGCCCACCTCGAGCGCGCGACCCGCGCGACGCCCTCCTCGCGCGAGGCCTTCCTGACGCTCTCGGAGGTCGCGTGGCGCCACGACGACGGCCCTACGGCGCTTCGGCACCTGGACGCGGGCCTCGCGCTCCCGCTGCGACCGAGCGAGAGCGACTCGTCGTTTCGCCCTCGCTTCGCCGTGCGCCGGGCGCAGGTGCTCGCCTCCACGGGCCGCCCCGACGAGGCCCGCGCCCGCTTCGTCGAGGCCCTCGAGTCCCTCGACGCGCTCGCCCGCTTCGCCGAGGGGCGCGAGCTCGCCGAGGCCCAGTACGAGCGGGCCATCGTGCTGCAGGCCCTCGGCCGCGAGGGGGAGGTGCGCGCCGCCCTCGACGCCGCCTTCGACGCCTCCGCCGACAACCGCAGCATCGCCGGCCTCTCGGTCGCCTTCTGCCTGGGTCACGCGCGGTGGTCCGACGCGCTCGACCTCTCTCGCCGCGCCCGCGCCCAGCTCACCCTCGAGCCCGCGTGGCAGGTCTACTTCGCCCTCTGGTCGAAGGCCGCCGCCCGGCTCGGCCACCTGACCGACGACGCGGGCGCCACCAACGCGCTCACCGCCATCGCCACCACCGACGACCCCCACGTCCCGTGGACCACCCGGCTCGCTCAGCGCGCCGTCGGCCAGATCACCCGCGAACAGCTCCTCGCGGCGGCGCACACCCGCGGCCAGCGCGCCGAGGCGCTCTTCTACGACGCGATGGACGCCCTCGCGACCGGCGACGCCGCCGGCGCCACCAGGGACCTCCGCGAGGTGCTCGCCACCGAGACGCTGCACTATCACGAGTACGCGATGGCCTGGGACACGCTGCGACGCCTCGGCGAGGCCCCCGCCGCGCGCTGATCGTCCGCGGTTCAGGGCGTGAGAAACAGCCGCGCGTTGCTCGTCGGGTGCCCGGAGGGGTAGCTCAGCCGGGACAGCACGCGGGTCACGCAGCGCCCCGCCGGGCTCGACGAGGGCGGGGACATCAGGTTCACCGTGCGCACCCTCCCCCGCGCGTCGATGTCGAGCGAGAAGCTGACGTTGGCGCGCGCGCCGTCGAGGCACGAGCGGATCGCCGGGATCTGCGGCCGGACGCCCTGCATGATCGCGGGCGAGTCGAGCGGCGGCCCGTCCGGGACCGCCGTGCGCGTCCTCGAGGACGAGCTGCGGTGACGCTCGGACGACGCGGTGTGCGAGGGCTCGGCGGTCGGCGCAGGTCGGAAGAAGGGCACCGAGGGAGCCGTCGGCGCGGGCCGCGGCGGCGGGGGCGCGGGGGGCGTCGGAGCGAGGAGCTGGTTGACGATCGGCGCCGCCTGCGGCGGAGCCAGGGGCGGCGGATCGGCGACGGGCGCGGCGGCCACAGGGCTCTCTGGCGCCGACGCGGGCCCGGGGGGCTCCGGTCGCGACCGCAGCAGCGCCGCGACGACCACGAGGCCGAGCACGATGGCGGCGCCCATCACCAGGACCACGCCCCGCCGTGACGAGCGTCGCCGAGCGGGTGTGCCCGCGGGCGGATAGGAGGGCGGCGACCACCCCCTGGCGGACTCGAAGCCCCCCGGGCCGGCAGGGTCGACGACGGTGGCGCTGACGAACTCGATCGGGTTCATCATCGGCCGCAGCGCCGGGGGCGGCGGCAGCGAGGTGCGCACGGACGGCGGAGGCGGCCCCAGCGGAGGGGCCGGGGGCGGAACCGACGTGCGCGCCCTCGGCGGAGGCGGCGGGAGAGGGCTCGGGCGGTACGCCGGGGGCGGGGCCGAGAAGGCGTCGGGCACGATCAGCGTCGCGCCGTCGTTCACCGAGTAGATGCTGGTGGCCTCGTCGCTGCGACTCGTCACCGCGTCGTCGGCGGGGAGCATCGCGAGCACCTCGTTCACCGCCTGGAGCATCTCCCCGGCGTTGGCGTATCGCTGCGAGGGCTCCTTGGCGAGGGCCCGGTCGATCAGCGCGCATAGCGGGGGAGGCGCCGACGGAGCGTAGTGCTGCAGCGGCGTGTGGGGGTAGAGCATGATCCGCGAGAGGAGCTGCTGGTAGGTCTCCCCGTCGAAGGGCGTCTGCAGGGTGATGGCCTGGTAGAGCACCGCCCCCATCGACCAGAGGTCCGCGCGGCCGTCGACGCGCCCTCCGCCCGCCTGCTCGGGGGACATGTAATCGGGCGTCCCGACCGCCGTGCCCACCCGCGTCAGGCCCCCGGCGGCGCGCTCGGACAGGATCTTCGAGATGCCGAAATCCAGCAGCTTCACCGCCGTGGGGCGGTCGCCGCTGCCCAGGAGGAAGATGTTCTCGGGCTTGATGTCCCGGTGCACGACCCCGAGCTCGTGGGCCGCGCGGAGCGCGTCGACGGTGCCCGCGGCGATGGTCAGCGCCTCGCGGAAGCTCAGCGCGCGCCGCTCCATCACGTCGCAGAGGGTCTCTCCGTGCAGCAGCTCGAGCACCAGGAAGGGCCCGTCGTCGTCGCTGCCGGCGTCGAGCACCCGCACGATGTTGGGGTGCCCGATGGACGCCGCCGTCTGCGCCTCCTGCTGGAAGCGCCCCACCACCTCCGTCGAGGTGATGAACTCCGGCTTGATGAGCTTTACCGCGACGTGTAATCCGCCGCCCGCGAGGTCTTCCGCCTCGAAGACGGCCCCCATGCCGCCCTCGCCGATCACCCGCAGCAGACGATAGCGCCCCGCGACGAGCGATCCCGTTCGCTGATGGATGTCATCGACCTGCATCGCCACTACACCCTACGCCGTGCCACGGCCGCGGTGCTATCCCCGCGCGGCCCGCGTTGTCTAGCGCCCAACGCCGCTCACGTCGCCAGCGGCAGCCTGACCTTGCGCTCGACCCGCGACGGGTTCTGCCCGGCCGACCTCGCCGCCGCCGCGACCCGCCCGTAGGTCCATGACAGGAAGGTCGGGTCGCGCTCCTCCAGGAGCCGGTGCCCCGCGCCGTCGGCGATGCGCGCCGTCGCCTGCTCGTACCAGCACTGGGTGCCTCCCGGCAGGTGCGTCGTCCCGGTCTCCGCGAGGTTGGCGCACGCGCACGACGCCCCGCAGCGCCACTGCTCGGCGCACTCGCCGCACGCCGGGTCGGCGGGGCCGCGCTTGAGCCCCGACACCCTCCCCCGGTCGATGCCCGTGTCGAGGTGCCCGATGACCAGCTTGTCGTCGCGGTCTTCGCCCACCATCCGCGCGCACGGGAAGAGGTTGCCCCTCGGCGACACGGCGATCTCGCGGTCGCCCGAGCCGCACGTGTCGCAGCTCGCGAGCCCCCCCTTGGCGGCCGCCAGCAGCTTGTTGTCGAAGGTCGGCATGGCGATGGGCCGCCCCGCGCGGATCGCCTCTGCGTAGACCTCCACCGCCTCCTCCAGCCCTCGCTCCCAGAGGCCGAGGTCGGCGTCGCTCCAGGCGCACTCGAAGGCCGGGTTGAGGATGATCTCCTTGGCGCCGAGGCCCGCCAGGAAGCGCACGCTCTCCCCGAGCCAGCGCACGTTCTCCGGCGCGACCACGGCGATGACCTGCAGGCCGAGGCCCGCGGCGAGCATCTGCTGCGCGCCGGCCACCACGTCGTCGAAGCTCGAACGCCCGCCCCGCTGCGGCCGGGTGGCCTCGTGCGCCGCGCGGCAGCCGTCGAGCGAGAGGGTGACCTGCACGTCGAGCTCCTTCATGCGACGGGCGCGCTCGGCGGTGACCAGGGTGCCGTTGGTGGTCACCGCGAGGCGCAGCCGACGGCCCTCGCGCTCGGCGCGGGCGCGGGCCTCCACGGCGACGCGCTCCATCATGTCGAAGCAGATGAGGGGCTCGCCGCCGAAGAAGCCCAGGTCGATCGGGGCCTCGACCCTCCAGGGGGTCTGCTCTCGCGGGGCGTCGAAGAGCAGGTCGAGCGAGCGGGAGGCGGTCTCCCAGTCCATCTCTCGGCGGAATTTCTCGCCCGTGTAGCAGTACGAGCACGCGAGGTTGCACTCGTGGGTCAGGACCAGGGTCACATGCATGAGGCCTCCGGCGAGTGGGAGAGACCCGCCGATGCTCCCACGCCTTGGATCTTCCCTCAAAGCGCGACGCCGGTCAGTGGGTGACGTTCCAGACGAGGTCGGTGGTGCCGAGGGGGCCGCTGAAGCGCAGCCGAAACGAGCGCACCCGCTCGTCGATGACCTCGACCTCGGCCCCGCTCGCGCTGCGCAGGTACTTCGGGAAGCGGATACGGAAGGCCTGCCGCCAGACCGTGGTGTACGGGAAGTAGGTCAGCTCCACCGCCCCGGGTCGGTTGATGGGCTCGATGGCCACCGGGGCGACCTCCTCGCGACGGTCGTTGAGCAGCAGCACCCGCCACGCGCTGGTCGGGCGGGTGAGCTCGCCCCAGCGGCGGCTCTGCGTGTAGAGCGCCACGTAGAACTCGTGCTCCTGCTGGGCGGCCTCGAGGGTGTGCTGCAGGAGTTCCTGCCGCTCCGGGGTGGTGAGCCGGAAGTCCTGCGCATACCTCACCACGTAAGCCCAGCGGAAGTCCCAGCTCTCGTAGGTCGCCGTCACGGCGATGCGGTCGTCGAGGCCCTGGAGGGCGTACTGGTGGCCCTCGCGGGTCCACCGCCGCAGCACGACGTCGTAGCTCTCGGCGGTGTACGCCCGCGGCCCCTGGCGCAGGCTCACCGTCGGCGACGCGCACGCCCCGACCGCCATCGCCAGCCCCAGCGCCAGGGCCCCGCGGCGCACCTCACTCACCCAGGAAGTCCGCGCGGCTGAACACCGGGATCACCCGCAGCCCCATCGCCTCGAGCGCCTCGCGGCCCCCTTCGCGCCGGTCGACCAGCGCCACCACCGCGAGCACCGTGTGCCCGTCGGCCCGCAGCGCCTCGACCGCCGTGCGCGACGAGCCGCCGGTGGTCAGCACGTCTTCGAGCAGCACCACGCGCAGCGAGGCCGCGAGCGACACCCTCCCCTCGATGCGCTGCGCCGTCCCGTGGTCCTTGGGCTCCTTGCGCACGTAGAGGGCGTCCCAGCTGCGACCGCCACCCAGGGCCGAGGTCAGCGAGACCGCGCTCGCGAGGGGGCACCCGCCCAGCGCGACGCCCGCCACCGCGTCGGCCTCCTCGCCGAGGCCCGACGCGCGGATCACCTCGCACAGCACCTCGCCGCAGAGCCGGTGCCCCTCGGCGGTCAGGATCACCTGCTTGCAGTCGATGAAGAAATCGCTGTCGCGGCCGGAGGCGAGGCGGAAGGTCCCCCGTCGCCAGGCATCGGTGCGCAGCCGCTCGAGCAGGCGCTGTCGGGAGGATTCCATTGGGCTTCTCGCTTAGGTATCGCGCCTCGCACCGCAACGGCAAGCCGCGCGCTGCGGCGCACGAGAGGGGTGACGCCCGGACGGCCATGCCCGACACTCGGCCGCGGACGGAGCCCAAGCCCTCCGCCCGGTGGGAACCGGCTGTTTACAACCACCCGTAAGGAGAAGACGCGATGTCGCAGAGACCAGGCATGAGAGCCCGACCCCCCGCAACACCATGGGGGACCATCCTACTGAGCGCGGTGCTCGTCTGCGGCTGTACCGACGGCGCTTCTGTCGTCGGCGGCCCGGCGACTCCGCCGTCAACGACCTGGGCGGCATCGACAGCGGCTTCGACGCCGGCATCGACTCCGGCATCGACTCCGGCGCCGACGCGGGCACCGACGGGCCGCGCTGCGGCCCCGGCCAGCTGGCGCGTGCAACGGGATGTGCGTCTCCTCGGCGGTCGACCCCGGCAACTGCGGCGCCTGCGGGGTGGTGTGCGCCAACACCGAGCGCTGCGTCGACAGCGTGTGCCGCACCCTCTGCCCCGGCGAGCAGATCGCGTGCCCCGAGGCCGCGGGCGACGCGGGCGACGCGGGCGGCCGCAACGTGTGCGTGCTCCCCGGCACCGACCGCAACCACTGCGGCGGCTGCGGGCGTCAGTGCGCCGCGGGCGAGGTCTGCTCCAACGGGATGTGCACCACCTCGTGCGCCGAGCTCCTCACCACCTGCAGCAGCGGCGGGCGCGCGTACTGCGCGGACATCCGGCGCGACCCGATGAACTGCGGCGCCTGCGGCGTCGGCTGCGCCCCGGGGCAGACCTGCGAGGCCTCGCGCTGCGTCACCACCTGCGCGACGGGCTTCACCGCCTGCACCTCCAACCCCGACGCGGGCGTCACCGACGGCGGCGTCACCGACGGCGGCGACGGCGGGAGCGGCCCCGGCTACTGCGCCGAGCTCCAGACCGACCGCAACAACTGCGGCGCCTGCGGCAACGTCTGCCCCTCCGGGCAGGTCTGCGACGGCGCGCGCTGCGTGCTGTCGTGCAGCTCCGGCACCACGAGCTGCGGCGGCTCGTGCCGCGACCTGCAGACCGACCGCGCCAACTGCGGCGAGTGCGGCCGCGCCTGCGCCGAGGGCCAGGTGTGCTCGTCGGGGATGTGCGTGCTCACCTGCGCCTCGGGGCAGTCCAACTGCGGCGGCTCGTGCCGCGACCTGCAGAACGACCGCGCCAACTGCGGCGCCTGCGGCACGGCGTGCCCCTCGGGCCAGGTCTGCACCTCCGGCGCCTGCCAGCTCTCCTGCGGCAGCGGGCCTCTCCAACTGCGGCGGCTCGTGCCGCGACATCCAGACCGACCGCGCCCACTGCGGCGAGTGCGGCCGTGTCTGCGCGAGCGGCCAGGTGTGCTCCGCGGGCGCCTGCGTGACCTCCTGCGCCACGGGCACCACCGACTGCTCGGGCTCGTGGCGCGACCTCCAGAACGACCGCATCAACTGCGGCGCGTGCGGCGCCGTGTGCGGCGCGGGCCAGGTGTGCTCCGCGGGCGCGTGCGTGGTGTCGTGCCCGACCGCGCAGGTCGAGTGCGGCGGCTCGTGCCGCGACCTCCAGACCGACCGCGCCCACTGCGGCCTCTGCGGCAACGTCTGCGGCAGCGGCCAGGTCTGCGTGGCCGGGTCGTGCGTGGTCTCGTGCCCCAGCGGCCAGAGCAACTGCGGCGGCACCTGCCGCGACCTCCAGGGCGACCGCGACCACTGCGGCGCCTGCGGGATGGCCTGCGCGGCGGGGCAGGTGTGCTCCGGCGCGATGTGCGTGACCTCCTGCGGCGCCGGGCCTCTCGGCGTGCTCGGGCTCCTGCCGCGACCTGCAGACCGACCGCGGCAACTGCGGCGCCTGCGGCACCTCCTGCGTATCAGGCCAGGTCTGCGTGGCCGGGGCGGCGTGGTGTCCTGCCCCGCGAGCCAGACGGTGTGCAGCGGCACCTGCCGCGACCTGCAGACCGACCGCGCGAACTGCGGCGCCTGCGACCGCGCGTGCGCCGCGGGACAGGTCTGCGTGGCGGGGGCCTGCGTGGTCTCCTGCCCCTCAGGCCAGGCCGTGTGCGCGGGCACCTGCCGCGACCTCCAGACCGACCGCGCCAACTGCGGCGCGTGCGGGGTGTCGTGCGCCGCGGGGCAGGTGTGCTCCGCCGGCTCCTGCGTGGTGAGCTGCCTCGCGGGGCTCACCAACTGCACGGGCTCGTGCCGCGACCTCGCCAGCGACCGGGCCAACTGCGGCATGTGCGGGCGCGCCTGCGCCGCGGGCCAGGTGTGCTCCGGCGCGGCGTGCGTGACCTCGTGCACCTCCGGGCTCACCGACTGCACGGGCTCGTGCCGTGACCTCCAGAGCGACCGGGCCAACTGCGGCGCGTGCGGGCGCGCCTGCGCCGCGGGCCAGGTGTGCTCCGGCGGCGCCTGCGTGGTGTCGTGCGTGGTCGGGCTCACCAACTGCTCCGGCTCGTGCCGGGACATCGACAGCGACCGCGCCAACTGCGGCGCCTGCGGCGTGGCCTGCGCCGCGGGTCAGGTGTGCTCCGCGCGCGCCTGCGTCACCTCTTGCGGGGCGGGGCTCAGCAACTGCACCGGATCGTGCCGCGACCTGCTCAACGACCGCGCCAACTGCGGCACCTGCGGGCGCGTGCGCCACCGGCGAGGCCTGCCTCGCGGGCGGCTGCGTGGTCTCGTGCCCCGCGGGGCAGACCAACTGCGGCGGGTCGTGCGTCACCCTCGGCAACGACAACGCCAACTGCGGGATGTGCGGCCGGGCCTGCGCCGCGGGCCAGGTGTGCTCCGCCGGCGCGTGCGTCACGACCTGCGCGGCGGGCAGACCAACTGCTCGGGCACCTGCCGCGACCTGCTCACCGACCGCACCAACTGCGGGGCCTGCGCCCGCGCCTGCGCCTCGGGGCAGATCTGCGCGACGGGCGCCTGCGTGACCTCGTGCGGCGCGGGTCAGGCCACCTGCGCCTCGGTGTGCGTGTCCACCTCGAGCGACCCGGCCAACTGCGGCGCGTGCTCGGTGACGTGCCCGCCCCGCGCCAACGCCACCCCGGTGTGCGCGGCCTCGGCGTGCAGCTTCGTCTGCGGCGCCGGCTTCGCCGACTGCAACCTCGCGGCGACGGACGGCTGCGAGTCCACGCTGGCGACGGACATCAACAACTGCGGCGGCTGCGGCCGGCGCTGCGCCCCCGCCAACGCGACGGGCTCCTGCGCCGCGAGCACCTGCAGCATCGCGGCGTGCGCCACGGGCTTCGCCAACTGCAACGGCTCGGCGACGGACGGCTGCGAGATCAACACGCAGACCGACTCCAGCAACTGCGGCGCCTGCGGAACCGTCTGCCCCGCGGGCTCCACCTGCGCGGCCGGCCGCTGCGGCTTCGGCGGGGGCGACAGCCCCCTCAACGTCGCGGGAACGGTCACCATCAACGTGATCCGCGCCAGCGTGGCGGGCTCGGCGGGCTCGCCGGTGATCACCCTGAGCAACGTCACCGGCACCTTCGTCGCGGGCCAGGAGGTCATCCTCCACCAGACCCAGTGCAACACGGGCGCCGGAACCTACGAGTACGGCCGCGTCTCCGTGGTCTCCGGGACGACGGTGGTGCTCGCGGCGGCGCTGGGCAGCACCTTCCGCACCGACGCGGCCTGCCGCGCGCAGGTGGTGGTGGTCGAGGAGCGCTCCACGGTCTCCGTGCCGGGCTCGACGACGCTCACGGCGCCGGCGTGGGACGGCAACAGCGGCGGCATCCTCGCGCTCGACGCCACTGGGGACGTCAGCGTGGCGGGCTCGGTCACCATGGACTCCCGCGGCTTCCGCGGCCGCGGCCACGGCTGCCTCTACCGCTGCTCTCGCGGCTTCCAGGGCGAAGGCTTCGCGGGCCTCGGCGGCGCGAACATCGCGGCCAACAGCAGCGGCGGCGGCGGCGGCGGCGCGGGCCAGGACGACGCCTCCGGCGGCGGCGGCGGCCACGCCGCGGCGGGCCAGCACGGCGGCAACGGCACCTGCGGCATCTGCCGAGAGGCGTGCCCCATCCCCGGCGGCACCGAAGGCTCCGTGTCGGGCACGTCCAACCTCCGCACGGCGGCGCACTTCGGCGGCGCCGGCGGCGAAGGCGGGGCGGACGAGGACGGCGGCAACCCCGGCGCGGGCGGCAGCGGCGGCGGGCTCATCCTGATCCGCGCCAACACGCTCACGGTGGCCCCCACCGGGCTCATCAGCGCCCGGGGGGCGCTCGGCGCCAACGGCGCCAGCAGCGCGTGCGGCGGCGTCGGCTGCGGCATGGGCGGCGGCGGCGGCGGCGCGGGCGGAGCGGTCCGGCTGCAGACCTCCGGCGCGGCGGTGATCAACTCCAACCGCGTCTCCGTGGCGGGCGGCGGCGGCGGCACCGCGACCTGCGGCTCGGCCGCGGGCGGCAGCGGCAGCACCGGGCGCATCGGCGTCCGAGCGAGCGCCGTCACCGGCACCACCTCGCCGGCCTTCGACACCAACTGACCCAACGCGGCTCCTGCGCCTCCCTCAAGGCAACGGCCTTCGGGGGAGCGTGCAGGGGAGCTTTTCCCCCTCTCGCCGCTCGGCTCACCAGAACTGTTGATGGAGACGGATCCCCCTCTGCGGTCGCGGAGGGGGAACTCTCGGAGGATCAGACCGAGGCGAAGGCCTCGTCGGGGATCTCGAGGGCGCTCGCGTCGCTGTCCGAGAGGAGCTGGGCCTTGTGGATGGCGCCCGGCAGGATGTTCTTGGCGTAGAAGACCGCCGCGTAGCGCTTGCCCGTGTAGAAGGCCCGGTCGGGGTGCCCCTCGGCGACGCCCGCGAGCTTCTCCTCGGCGATGCGCGCGGCGTCGAGCAGCAGCCACCCGACGACCACCTCGCTCATCAGCTCGAGGAAGCGGTTGGCCACGAGCGGCACCATCTGGATCTGGCCGCCCTGGAACCACCCGAGCAGCCGCATCACCGCGCCGCCGAGGGCCTCGAGCGCCTCGCCGAGCACCTTCACCGAGTCGCCGAGCGTCGGGTGCGCCAGGTTGGCCGCCACGAACTCCGAGATGTCCTGCTGGAGCTGCTGGGTGTGCATTCCCCCGTTCTGGCCGAGCTTCCTTCCCACGAGGTCCATCGCCTGGATGTGGTTGGTGCCCTCGTAGATCGAGAAGATCTTGGAGTCGCGGCAGTACTGCTCGACGGGGTAGTCCTTGGTGTAGCCCGCGCCGCCGAAGGTCTGGATGGCCATCTCGCACACCCGGAAGGCCTGGTCGGAGCTGTAGGCCTTCACGAGCGGCGTGAGCAGCTCGACCTGCCCGTGGTGGTACGCGGCCTTCTCCTCGTCGACGCCGTGGAGCACCTTCGACCAGTCGTCGTGCTGCGCCAGCTTCACCAGCAGCGCGCGCGATCCCTCCACCTTGGCCTTCATCTCCAGCAGCATCCGGCGCACGTCGGCGTGCTCGATGATCGACGCGCGCGGCGCCGTCGGGTCCTTCCACCGTGTGATGCTCGCGCCCTGCTTGCGGTCCTTGGCGTACTCGAGCGCGTTGAGGTACGCGGTCGACGAGAGCGCCACGCCCTGCAGCCCGACGCCGATGCGCGCGCCGTTCATCATCTTGAACATCTGCGGCATGCCGAGGTTCTCGACGCCGCCGACCAGCTCGCCCTGGCACTTGCCGTTCTCGCCGAAGCTGAGGGTGCAGGTCGACGAGCCGTTGATGCCCATCTTGTGCTCGATGGAGGCCACGGCGACGTCGTTGTCGTCGCCGAGCGACCCGTCCTCGTTCACCCGCATCTTCGGGACGATGAAGAGCGACAGCCCCTTGGTGCCCGCCGGCGCGCCGTCGATGCGCGCGAGCACCAGGTGCACCACGTTGTCGGTGAAGTCCTGGTCGCCCGACGAGATGTAGATCTTGGTGCCGGTGATGTTGAAGCTGCCGTCGGCGTTGCGGGACGCGCGCGTGGCGGCCATGCCGACGTCGCTGCCCGCCTGGGACTCGGTGAGGCACATGGTGCCGCCCCAGGTGCCGCTGAAGATGTTCTGGAGGTAGCGCGCCTTCTGCGCGTCGGTGCCGCACATCCCGATGAGCTCGGCCGCCCCGTAGGCGAGGCCCGGGTACATGTTGAAGGCCGTGTTGGCGCCGGAGAGAAGCTCCTCGACGGCGACCACCACCGACTGCGGCGCGTTGAGCCCGCCGTACTCCGTCGGCAGGCCGAGGAGCTTGATGCCCTGCTCGTGCAGCTGGGTCCACGCCTCCTTGAAGCCCGGCGCCGTGATGACGCGGCCGTTCTCGAGGCGGCAACCCACCCGGTCGCCCACCGCGTTGAGGGGCCCCAGCACCTCCGTGGAGAACTTGTACGTGCTCTTCAGGACCTCCCTCGTCTCCGCCTCGCCCATCTCGCTGAACGGCGCGCGGCCCGAGAGTTCCTGCACGCGAAACTGCTCGAAGAGGACGAAGTTCAGCTCACGAAGGTCGGCTTTGTAACGGTTGATCGCCTGGGACACTGGGGTACCTCCGACTTGGATGGATGGAGAGGGCCTTTGTCGCGCGCCGCCATCGATGAGCGTCGCGAGGCCGCTGAATCGCGATTCAGTCGTTAGTCTCCGCACCGCAGCGCGTCAAGCGCTTCACGCCCGTCACTCGCTCGCTGCGCCCGTGGCCTCGGAGGGTGTCAGCTCGGCGCGGAGACGATGTACCGTCCGCGCGGCCGCAGCGGCGGCGCAGGCGAACGTCACTACACCCCCCCTTCAGAGACCAGAGGATCACACCCCACGATGATGGCGCACGGCGGACGGCTGGTGGCAGAGGCCCTTTCCCGGGAGGGGGTGACGCACCTCTTCACCCTCTGCGGAGGGCACATCCAGAACATCTATGATGGCTGCCTGGACGTGGGCATCCGGGTGGTCGACGTGCGCCACGAGCAGACCGCTTAGCCACGCCGCCGACGGGTGGGCGAGGTCACGGGCCAGCCCGGCGTGGTGGCCGTCACCGCGGGCCCCCGGGTGACCGACGTGGTGACCGCCCTGGCCAACGCGCAGCGCGCGGGCGTTCCGCTGGTGTGCATCGGCGGCGCGGGCCCGACGCAGCTCACCGACCGCGGCTCGCTCCAGGACATGAACCACCTGGACCTCATCAAGAGCATCACCAAGGCCTCGTTCAGGGTGCTCCAGACCGAGCGCGTCGCGGAGTACATCTCCACGGCCTTCCGCGTGGCCCTCTCCGGCGTGCCCGGTCCCGTCTACCTGGAGATGCCCATCGACGTGCTGATGGGCTTCGCCGACGTGGAGGACTTCGCCGACCCGAAGACCTCCCGCACCGCCGCGCAGCCCGCGCCCGATCCGACGGAGTTCGCTCGCGCGGTGGAGATCCTCTCCAAGGCCGAGCGCCCGGTGGCGATCATCGGCGGTCAGCTCCACTGGAGCCGCGACCAGAAGGCCCTGCTCGACCTGCTCGACTGGTTTCCGATGCCGACCTTCGTCAACGGCATGGCCCGCGGCTCGCTGCCCCCGACCACCCCTGCCTCTTCACCCGCGCTCGCCGCGCGGCGCTGGGCGCTGCGGACGTGGTGCTCATGTGCGGCACGCCCTTCGACTTCCGCGTCGACTACGGCCGCGCCCCGACCTGGCTGCCCGACACGAAGGTCATCAAGGTCGACCGCGACGCCACCACCATCGGCCACAACCGCGGCGTCGACGTGGGCCTCGTGGCCGAAACGGGCCTGGTGCTGCGCGCCCTCGTCGAGGCGCTCCCGCACTCCGCCAACCACCACGCGGAGTGGACCGCCACGGTGCGGCTGAGCGAGGACGCGAGCCGCGCCAAGATGGCCAGGGAGATGGTGATCGACAGCGATCCGCCGAACCCGCTGCGGGTGTGCGCCGAGCTGGACAAGTACGTCGACGACGACACCATCGTGATCGGCGACGGCGGCGACTCGTGGCCACCGCGGCCTCACGTGCTCAAGGTGCGCTACCGGGTCTCTGGATGGACCCTGGTCCGCTCGGGACGCTTGGCGTCGGGCGGGCTACGCGATGGCGGCGAAGCTGGCGCGGCCGAATGCGCGGGTGATCGTGGTGTACGGCGACGGAGCGTTCGGGCTGCACACGATGGAGCTCGAGGCGATGGCGCGGCAGGGCATCGCGGTGATGTGCCTCATCGGCAACGACGCCGGGTGGACGCAGATCCGCCGCGGCCAGGTGGAGTTCTTCGGGGAGGAGCGGGCCGTGGCGACGGGGCTCGCGTACACCCGCTACGAGGAGGTGGCCCGCGCCCTCGGGTGCCACGGCGAGTGGGTGGAGACCACCGCGGAGCTGGGCCCGGCGCTGGAGCGTGCCTTCCACGCCACGGACGTGCTCCACAAGCCCGCGGTGGTGAACGTGAAGATCGCCTCCAGCGAGTTTCGCAAGGGCTCGATCTCGGTCTGATCGACCGGGGGCGGGACGAGGAGCGTCGCAGCACGTCCCCGCGCAACAACAAAGGCCCCTCGCGCCAGACCCTCTTCGCCGACACCGACGATCGCCTCGGTAAGCTCTCCCGACACTCATCGAAGTCGCAATAGGCACTTCGGCCCGCAGAGCACATCGGCGACCGGCGGCGATACCGCATATTCATGCTGTATCAACTGCGAAACGCAGATGATAACGAGATGGAGGGGGCGCAGGTGTCTTGATCACCTGACGAGCTCCATCCAAGGGGTTCCCGCGGAGATTCTCCGCCGGGACATGCAACATGACCATTTCGAGATGGATCGGGCCCGTGGCCCTGATGGCCTCATTTTCGGGCTGCTCCGACGCGCCGACACCGGCGACCACGGACTCCGGCGTGGCCGCGGCGATCGTCGATGTCGCCAATGACGCTCCGGTCGCGAGCGACTCCCCGGCAGCGCCGGGCGCGATCCCCGCGGACATCCTCCGCACCTGCTCGTTCACCAACGCCTGCAGCTTCGGCCCCGTCGTGGGCGCCCCCATCGATCGCTGCGCGGAGAGCCTCGCCCGCGATCGCACCCAGACCAACCGCAGCGCCGTCCGGCGTCAGCAGATCGATCGCCTGGTGCGGTGCGCGATGGCCTCCTCCACCTGCGACGCCTTCACCCGCTGCGCCCGCCTCGACACCGCCGCGTGCACCGTGGAGGGCGGCCGCTGCGAGGGTCAGGTCGCCGTGCTGTGCTCCAACCGGAGCGACAACGTCCCCGAGGTGACCGACTGCGCCGCGCTCGGGCTCACCTGCAGCGCCGGGTACTGCGTCGCGCCCGCCCCAGCGACTCCGTGCACTCCCGTCGTCAACGCGCTGACCCTCCGCTGCGACGGCGACGCGCAGGTGCGCTGTGGCCCGCGCGGGGACGGCACCGGCACCGAGATCCGCGAGCCCTGCCCGGCGGGCACCACGTGCGTCGCCGAGGGGCGCTCCATCGGATGCCTCCCCACGGCGGTGGTCCCGTGCGCGACGCCGGGCGTGCGCTGCGATGGATCGACGGTGGTCAACTGCGTGTCGCTGCAGGGCATGATGCGCGAGCTGCGTCAGGACTGCGGCAGCGTCGGGATGACGTGCGGAGTGCTCGCGGGTGGCTCGCGTGACCCGCAGTGCATCCCCGCGGGAGCGGACTGCGTCGCGCCCACCACGACGCCGACGATGCCGAGCAGCGGGCGGTGCGACGGCGCGGAGATCGTCGCCTGCGTGCTGGGCCACACGACCCGCCTTCGCTGCGCGGACTTCGGTGGGACGACCTGCGCCACGGTGACGGTCTTCCCGATCTGCCGATAGCGCCCGCTGGCGCCTCGTTCCCGCTCCCCTTCCGTCCAGTTCAGCAGAGAGGTTCACCCATGAAGACGATCACCAGGCATCGCGTGATCGTGCTACTCGCACTCACAATGTCGCTCGGCTGCGCCGGGATGTTCAACAAGACGCCGACCACCATCGCGCTCATCAACATGCCCCCGGACTACACCGTGACCGACAACGGCGTGGCCGCGGAGGTCGACCTGAACTACCAGACCCAGGCCGGCGTCAGCATGGTCGACCGCTGGTATCGCAGCACCTGCTCGCACGGTCCGACCGTCGTGCTCGATCTCCGCATCGCCCACGACGTGGTGATCGCGGCCAACGGGCTCTCGCGCCTGCTGCACATCGACCGGGGGAGCGTAGGCGCGGGCTGGGTGTGGCTCGACCTCACCCTCGGCTTCGGCGTCGGCGCCATCATCGACGGCATCTCCGGAGCGTGGCGCGGCGCGCAGCACCTCGGCTTCGACGGATCGACCCTGCCTCCTCCCGCGGCTCCGGTCGTCGCGGCGCCGCCCCCGGTCGTCGCCGAGCCCCCTCCGGTCGCCGTGGTGCTGCCCCCGGTCACGCAGACCGTCCCTTCGACGGACACCCCTTCCCCTGGGATGAAGAAAGGGCGAGGTCGCGGACTCCGTGCGCGGAGAGAGAAGAACCGCAAGGGCGCTTAGGGTCGCAAGGGAGGACGAGAAGGAAGAGGAAGAGGAGGAGATCGTCGGGCCCTGAAGGGGCGACGCGGCGAAGAACGCGAGCGTCCCACTGCCCATGCCTTCGAGCCCTTGCGACCGTTGCGCCCTTGCGGTTCTTCTCTCACAACACGCGGGGCCTACGCGCTCGGCGTACGGGGGCGCGATCCTCGATCCGGGTCCGCGACGAGCTCGTCGCAATTGTACGAATGGCGGTCGCCGGAATGGGAGTCCGGCTCCAGGCTGCGTGAGCATGGCGGTCGGGTGTCGCTCCCGGGTCTCGCGCCCGTCGGCACCCGGCTCCTGTTCGAACCCTAGAAAGCAAAGCCCCCAACGATGCGTCACCCCGCCACACCTGTTGTCCTCGCTCCTCCTCGCCCTCTCCCTCGCCGCATCCGGCTGTGGCGGAGACCCCACCTGCAACGAAGCCTGCGACAAGGTCCGGAGCTGCTCGCTCAGCGCGAGCGGGCTGAGCTGCTCGAGCTCTGCCGGCGCCTGCCTCGCGGGCGACAACGGCTGCGCCCAGTGCCTCGTCGACCGCACCTGCGCGGAGATCAGCAGCGGCGCCTGCGCGTCGGCGTGCCCCGGCCACCGTCCCTGAGCGACGCCTCCCGCTGCGACGCGCTCGGGGCGCCGCGCGTCGCCGTGAGGCGGCGGGCGATCGCGATGAGCCGCGCCACGCTCGGGTCGGGGTTCGGCTCGCAGCCCGGAGCCCAGCGGAGGTCGTAGCGCCCGGCCCTCACCCGCTGCATCGAGTCGGGGCTGGTGACGCAGGTGACGGCCCGACGCCGAGCGAGGCGCATCCGGGTCTGGGCGATGGTCCTCCGAAGGAGCGTCATCTGCGGGGGCGTGAGACGCCCCGAGCGCCCCGACGCGAACCAGCTTCCATCGGCATGGATGACCAGCTCGCTCGACCAGGCGGTGCCGGGAGGAGGCGTCCTTCCAGGGCCGGGCAAGGGCTGGCGCGAGAGCTCGAAGAGCGGCACCACGCGCAAGCGCTCCACGGGCGACTGCTCCACGGGCGAAGGAACCACCGGCTGGGGTTGCCCAGGCCCCAGGAGCGTCGGGTCCCTCATCATCGGCGGAGCGCCGTATCCCTGCGCGGGTCCGTGCTCCATCCCGATGCGGGGGTTGCCGGGGACGGAAGGGTGCTGCTGCGCGTGGGCGCGGTCGCTCAGGCCGAGGGCCAGCGCCGCGGCGATGACGGCGGTGTGCAGCGCGCCCGGCCGAGACGCAGGGGCCGGCGCGCCGAGGGTCGCGGCGCAGAAGGGGCAGGCGCGCTCCGAGGAGCGGACGTGGCGGTAGCAGCCGACGCAGACGACAAGGGCTTCGGTCATTGGGGAGAATGCCTTCCTGACGCGGGGCCCGTCGGATCGTCGGACCGCCATCGATGAACCACGACGGAGCACGACCAGGGAAGGCCCCGTATTCACTCGCGGGCCCGTTGCGCTGCCTCGGCGCCCGTTCGGCGTACACTCCGGGTGATGTCTCGCCTGCCAGGCTCCTTCGCCCTCCTCGCCTGCGCGTTGTCCGGCTGCACCGGCACCCTGGGTGGCATCGAGCCAGCGCTCCCCGATGGCTCCGTGGCCGACCTCGTCGTCTCCACCGACCTCCCCTCCGACGCAGGCTTCCCAGACAACGGTCCGATCGACGCGCCCTCCAACGACCTCGTCACGCCCGATGTCGGGACACCCGATGTCGGAAGTACCGATGTCGGGACACCGCGATGTCGGGACACCCGATATCGGAACGCCCGATGTGGGCATGGTCGATATCGGCATGCCCGATACCGGGATGCGCGACGTGGGCATTCCCGACGTGGGCGTTCGCGACGTGGGCGTTCGCGATTCCCGACGTGGGCGTTCGCGACGTGGGCATCCCCGACGTGGGCGTTCCGGACAGCGGCGTGGTGCTCCCGCCGCCCTGCCAGCGCGTCGCAGGAGGGGGATCGGCGACGGTGCGCGCCCCGACGCTACTGCGCTCGATGCGCGGTATGGGCGATGACGGATGGCTCGGCTCGCCCGCGGTGGTCGACCTCGATCGCGACAACGCCAACGAGCTCATCGTCGCCCGAGGCGCCCGGGTGATCGCCTTCTCCGCGGCTGGAGTCATCCGCTGGAGCGCCACGGTCAATGGCACCAACCGGGTGTGGGCCGCTCCCGTGGTGGCCGACTTCCAGGGTGACGCCAACCTCGAAGTGGCCGCCGCCGCAGGCAGTCGGGTGACCCTCCTCTCCGCCGCCGGAACCGTCGTCGCTCCCTTCCCGGTCACCTGGCGCGACGAGCTTCGTTCGCTCGCCGCGGGCGACCTCGACGGCGACGGCCGCGCGGAGGTCGTCACCGCCTCCTCGGTCCCCCTCTCGGGATCGCCCGCGCGCGACCTGCTGATGGCCTGGCGAGGCACCGGCGCGGCGCTCCGTGGCTTTCCCCCAAACACCACGCGTAGCTCGGGCTGCGACTCCAACTGCGACGTCACCGGGGCCTACGACCAGGGTCTCGCTATCGGCCGCATCGACAACGACGCCGTCATGGACGTGCTCGCCCCCATGGACAACGCCTATATGTCCTGGCACCTCGGGACGGGCGAGGCCTTCCGCTCGGCGGCGATCTTCCGCACCACCACCCGCGTCCCGGGCATCCGCTTCCTCCACGACTACGCCGAGGCCCAGCAGGGCTACTCCAACACCGAGTCGACCTCCAACCAGGCGCACTTCACCAACAGCGCCCCCGCCATCGCCGACATCGACGGCGACGGAGTCCGGGAGCTCGTGGTGCTGGCCTCGGTGCAGAACGCCTCGCAGTCCGATCGTCAGCGAGGCGTCGCCCTCTGGGTGCTGCGCTCCGACGGCAGCCGACCCCCGGCGTGGGTCGCTCCCTTCCATGCGCGGCCCTACCTCTCCGGGCTGGTCGACCTCGGCAGCAACATCGTCGCCGCGACCAACCAGGTGAGCATCGCCGACCTCAACACCACCTGGCCCGGGCTGGAGATGGTCTTCGCGGGCTTCGACGGCCGCATCCACTGCGTCGGCAGCGAGCGCACCGAGCGGTGGTCCTATGCGTATGCGACCACCGCCAACGTGCTCACCGGAGGCGTCGCCATCGCCGACCTCTCCGGCGACGGACGGCCGGAGATCGTCTTCGCGAGCTACTCCACCCTCAGCAACGCCAGCGCCCTCCATGTGCTCGACGCCTCCGGAGCGCTGCTCCACCGCGTCGCGCTCCCGGGTCGAGGCGCCATGGCCGTCCCCACCGTCGCCGACCTCGACCGAGACGGAACCCTGGAGATCATCGTCAGCCTGAAGGACCCAGGGCCCGATGGCACCGAGGTGATGGTGTTCAACGTCCCGGGCTCGGCGACCAACTGCCTGCCGTGGCCCACCGGGCGCGCCAACGTCCAGCGCAACGGCTCGCCCGCGCGCTGACGCGCTCTCACTCTGGAGAGCGGAGCGCGTGTCGGAGGAAGGCGCCCGGCGCGAGCTTCACGCCCTTCACGAACTGCCGCACCAGGTCGGCGCGGGAGTGCTCGGCCTGCTCCGCCGCGTGGATGCCCGCGTCCAGCAGGTAGTAGGGGAAGAACACCGGGAGCAGCCCCCACACCCGCAGCGGGTACTCCCTGGCCACCAGCCAGAGGTAGTACTTCGCCACCGTGTCGACGCGCTCCTGGGGGTCGATCACCGTGCGGTGCTCCAGGCCCCCGGCCACGTCGCGACGGATGAGCATCCGCGCCTCCGGGGCATAGGCGAGGTACTCGCCAGGCTTCATCCGATGGGCCAGCCGGAGGAAGAGCGAGTGCTCGTTGTGGTAGCCGATGAACTCGTCCCAACCCCCGCCGCGAGCCCACGCCTCGCGACGCAGCGCCGCGTTGCCGCCGGTCAGCCAGGCGATGCCGCGCTTCGGGTTGGGTGATCCAGGGAAGACCCTGGGCTTCTTGAAGGGACCATAGGAGAGCATCCAGCGGTCGCGCAGCCACCCCGAGCGCACCCTCGGAACGCGCGCCTCCCCCTCCCCCACGTAGTCCATCCGACCGTTGACCCCGAGGCACAGCGGGTCGGCCAATGGAGCCGTCAGCGCCGACAACCACCCGCTGCCGACCGGGACGTCGTCGTCGTCGACCGAGGCCACCACGTCGCCGAGCGCGTGGCGCATCCCCACGTTGGCCGCCGCCGCGCAGCCTCGCGCGGGGGTCTGCACCACCCTCAGCCGATCGTCGGTCACCCCGATGGCGCGCCGGATGTCCTCCTCGGTCACCCCAGGCGTCGAGTCGACGATCAGCACCTCGAAGTGCGGATGGTCCTGGCCGAGGACGTTCTGCACCAGGGCGCGCAGCTCACCGAGGCGGTTGTACGAGCGCAGCACCACCGTCACGAACAGGTCCATCAGCCCGCTGTCCTCCCCGTCACACTGTCGAAGATCGCCGCGAGCCGGGCGCTCGCCTCGGCCGCGGAGAAGTACCTCACCGCCGACTCGTTTCGAGCGGGTTCGCCCGCCGTTCCATCGATCACCGCGGTCACCGCAGTGACGTCCCCGGGGGCGATCACATGGCCCGCTCCGGTGCGACGCACGATGTCCCCGACCTCTCGCTGCGCCGACTCGGCCACGATGGGCCTCCCCGCGCGCAGGTAGTCGTAGAGCTTGCCCTGGAGGTAGAGGCCCGCGTCCGGGTGGTTCCAGGCGGCGAGCACCAGGGCGTCGGCGGCGCGCAGGCGCTCCATGCCCTCCTCGAAGGGGAGCGTCGGCATCACCCTCACGGCGTCGCGCAGGCCCAGCGAGGCCGCGAGGTCGCGGTCGCGGTCGGAGAGCTTGCCGTGGTTGTCGAGCACCACCCTCCCAGGACGCTGCGCCATCGCGCGAAACACCGTCTCCAGCGACCATGGCCCGTACACGTTGCCGAAGTGCACCCAGCGCTGCGGCCCCGCTCCCGGGGACGCGAGCCTCGGCGGAGAGGGCTCTCCGTCGAAGGCGTTGTGCACGCAGTGGATCTTCCCGGCCCACTGGGGGAAGCGCTCCCGCTCCAGCGAGGCGAGGGTCTCGGTGGTGACCACGATCGCGTCGGCGGCCTCGAAGACCGCGCGCTCGTAGCGGGCCTCGATCGATCGCACGGGAGCGAACTTCCTACGGTGCACCCAGTTGGGGGTCCACGGGTCGCGGAGGTCGGCCACCCAGGGTCGTCGGTGACGGCGCGCCGCGGAGAGGCCGATGGCGTGCGTGTGATAGGGGTAGCTGGTCGTCCAGAGCAGGTCGTGCGAGGGCAGCAGACGGTCGAGCTCGCGCGAGGCGTGGGGCGCGTGGATGATGGCCGTCTCCATCGGCACCACCGCGTCGAGGAAGCGGTCCCAACGCTCCTGGAGGCGAGCGGAGAGAGAGCGCTGGAGGGCGTCGGCGGGAGCCTGGTGGGACGACGGACGAGCGACGGCGCGCGCTCCGCGGTCGGCCAGCAGGCTCATCCACGCGGCGTCGTAGGTGGGGCTGAGCGTCACCTCGGGGGGCAGCGTCCAGTCGGACGCATCGAACGACCCTGGCGGAGGAACGCGCCGGGACAGCACCGTCGGCAGCCATCCCATGGTGGGCAGGTGCCTGGCGAAGCGCCACGCCCGCTTGGCCCCGATGGAACTGTGCGGCGGAAAGAGCCACGAGGCCATCAGCACCCGACCGGGCATCCCTCTACCGTCTCTCCGGCAGCGCGCCGCGGCGCGACCACTCCGAGCGAAGCACCGCGGAGAGGGTGACCAGCGCCCCGATGGCGAAAGCCCCGAGCATCACCAGCGAGGCGAGCTGTCCGAGGGCGGTCGCAAGCATCGTCGCGAACACGAAGAAGTCCCGCTTGAAGAGCGGGCGGGCGAGCGCCAGCAGTCGCTGCATCCCACGCTCCTCGACGGCGCCGGTGGGGTCGTCGCCGAAGCCCAGCGGGTACTTCGCGAGGTCGCCCGTTCCGAGGGCGAGGAGGTAGCGGTACTCGATGCCCGAGGCCACGAAGCCGGCGAGCACTCCCACCGCGCCGAAGAGCATCGACCAGGGGCCGAGCCCAGCGCGGGTGAGGCCCACCGAGAGGCCCGCGAAGAAGGCGTAGTTGGTGAGGTCGTCGCCGACCGTGTCGATCCACTCTCCGGCCTTGGAGCCGCGGAAGGTGAGGCGGGCGAGCTCTCCGTCGCAGCCGTCGAGCACCGACTGCGCCTGGAAGAGAAGACCCCCCATCGCCAGCGCGCCGGGCGTCCCCAGCGTGGCGAGCAGGGCCCCCGCCGCGCCGATGGCGAGGATGCCGATGGAGACCGTGTTGGGGCGCAGCCCGGTGCCGCAGAGGGCGCGAGTGACGGCGAGGGAGAGCGTGCGGTTGATGGCGCGGGAGACCATCCCGTCCTGGGGCTTTCGCAGCGACTGAAGCAATCCCTCGAGCGCCGCGGAGGCCTCGCGGGCGTCGCGCACCCGGCGCCAGCCGGTGAGGTCACGGAGCGATCCTTCGCCGCCGTCGTCGAGCAGTCCCCCGTCGTGACCGGGGCGGCGGTGCACCGCGAGCACCTCGGTCTGGTCGAAGAGCACCGCGGGGGCGGCCGCGAGCGCCCTCACCGTGGAGCGGTCGAGCAGCGTGTCGCCTCGCACCGCGAGGTGCTCCTCCGGGGGTGCGCCGGTGAGCGCTCGGAGGGGGATGCGCAGCCGGTCGTCGGCGCTCCAGCGGGCGGCGGTCTCGGCGGCGGAGTCGCCCACGAGGCCCAGCCACTCGACCCCTTCGGACTGGAGGAGAAGCAGCGTGCGCAGCGGGAGGGGCAGGCCCGCGAGGTCCTTGGCGGGAGCGCCTTCGAGAGAGACGACGCCGATCACGCGGCGGCTCCGAAGAGGGCGTCGTCGACGGTGGCGGCGGCGTCGGACCAGGTGTGGAGAGCGCGGCGGCGCGGGCCTCGGCGCGCACCGAGGGGGCGAGGCCGTGCAGGCGGGAGAGCTGATGACCGAGGGCCGCGGGGTCTGGCGGGGTCCACGGGAGGAAGAAGGGTCGGGGCTCGAAGGAGGCCAGGTGCTGCACCGGAGGGCCGATCACCGGGGTGCCGAGGGTGAAGGAGAGCACGGCGCTGCCGGAGGTGAAGAGGTCGTGGTGGGCGAGCAGCGTGGCGTCGGCGGCGGAGACCAGGGAGGAGAGAGACTCCCGAGACGCGAAGCCGGGGCGGGGCTGGAGGCGGGCGTCGTCGCCGATGGCGGCGCTGAGCGCGGTGAGCTCGTCGGGGAGGCATCGGCCCACGGGAATCCAGACGAAGCGGTGGCCGTCGAGCGAGCGAAGCGCGCGGGCGAGCAGGGGGAGCTGCTTGTAGGGCTCCATCGAGCCCGGGGAGACCAGCAGCAGGGCGTCGTCGGAGAGGCCCAGCGAGCGGCGGAAGGCCGAGCGGGCGGAGGCGTCGAGGGCGAAGGGATCGGGGTAGTCGTCGTCGAAGTGGGGGTGCGGCTGATGGACGAAGCGGCCCGAGAAGCCCATGGAGGAGAGCGCGTCGAGGGCGGCGGGGAAGTGGCCGAAGACGACGGAGCAGCGGCGCAGCAGGGCGCGGCGCGCGGCGAGGCCGAGGTCGGGGTGCGGGTCGTCGTGGCCGATGCGGTTGTGCGCGGTCCAGGCGATGGAGAGGCCGCGGGCGCGGGCCAGGTCGAGGAGCCCGAGGAGCCACGCCGTGCGGGCGCGGTAGAGCCGCCGGTCGGGGTGGTGGATCATCCACTCGGGCCAGTGGAGGTGCAGCCAGCGGGCGCCGCGGGGGAAGGCGCAGAGGGCGGCGAGGCGGGGCGCCGTGAGCACCTCGACACCGCGAGCGCGCAGGGAGGCCACCAGCCGCGAGAGGTAGGGGTTCGCGGCGTCGGGTCGGGGCCACACGAGGAGCCGTCGAGTCGACACAGGGGGCTCCGTCTAGCCCATGGACGGCGCGTCCTGCAAACGCGCATCGCCAACCGGGCGGTGAACCCGTAGGATGCCGCCGCTTCGAGAACCGACGGCGTCCGTGGAGGACCGCATATGGCTGCGATCGTGGTGGTCGGCGCCCAGTGGGGCGACGAGGGCAAAGGGAAGATCGTCGACCTGATCTCCGCGAGAGCGGAGATGGTGGTGCGCTTCGCGGGCGGCGCGAACGCGGGTCACACGTTGAAGGTCGGCGGGCAGAAGCTGGTGACGCACCTGCTGCCGAGCGGGGTGATGCACCCGGGCGCTCGCTGCGTGCTGGGGGCTGGGGTGGTGGTGGCGCCGGAGATCCTGGCGGACGAGATCGCCACCTGCGAGGCGAAGGGCCTCGGGGTGACCGAGCGGCTGCTGATCTCTCGGCGGGCGCACGTGACCTTCCCCTTCCAGTCGGCCATCGACCGGGCGGCCAACGCGGGCCCTCGCTCCATCGGGACCACCGGCCGGGGCATCGGCCCGACGTACAGCGACAAGGCCGCGCGCATCGGCGTCCGGCTGGGCGACCTGGTCGACCCGGCGAGGGCGAACGACCGGGTCGGGGCGCTGGTGGAGGTGTGGACCGAGCGCGCTCGCGCGGCGGGCGTCGAGGCGCCGACGGTGGCCGGGGCGCTGGCCTGGGTGGCGCCGTACATGGCCGTCATCGGGCCGCTGCTGGGCGACGCGTCCATCGCGGTGGACGAGGCCATCAAGGCGGGGAAGCGGGTGGTCTTCGAGGGCGCCCAGGGGACGCTGCTCGACCTCGACCACGGCACCTACCCCTTCGTGACCAGCTCCAACACGGTGTCTGGCGGGGCGTGCACGGGCGTTGGGGTCGGCCCCACGCGCATCACCGGCGTGGTGGGGATCACCAAGGCCTACTGCACCCGGGTGGGCCACGGGCTCTTCCCGACGGAGCTTCTCGGCGAGGCGGGAGACCGGCTGCGCGAGGTCGGCGAGGAGTACGGGGCGACCACCGGGAGGCCGAGGCGCTGCGGTTGGCTCGACCTGCCCGCGCTGCGCTACGCGGCGAGGGTGAACGGACTCACGGCGCTGGCGGTCACCAAGGTGGACGTGCTGGCGGGCCTCGCGGAGGTGCCGCTCTGCGTGGCCTACCGGGTCGACGGCGTGGAGACCCACGAGTTTCCCATCGACGACCTCGATCGGGCGGAGCCGGTGTTCCTGAACATGCCCGGGTGGGACGCGTCGGTGAGCGAGGCGCGCACCATGGAGGCGCTGCCGGAGACCGTGCGGCGCTACCTGAAGGAGATCGAGGAGCGCACCGGGGTGGAGGTGGCCATCGTCTCCATCGGCGCCGAGCGGGACGCGACCATCGTGCGGCGCGAGGTGCTGGTGTGATCGACCGGGGCGCGCTGGTGCTGGAGGCCGCGCTCCAGGAGGGCGCCTACCGCGGCGTGTGCCGCCCGGCGCTCGACAACTGGAAGTGGAACCACCGGGGCAAGGGCCGGGCGCTCAACGAGCGCTACCGCGACAACGTGCTCGAGGGCGACGGGGTGATCGAGGACCTCGACGAGGCCCTGGCGCTGCGCGACGAGGCCCACAAGCTGGGTCACCCCGGGGTGGACGTGATCGTCTTCGAGGTGCCCAACGGGCCGTGGGTGCCGGGCTCCCTGCCGGTGGCCACGACGCCCCCTGCGGAGGGCCTGGTGCTGCTCGGCTGGGACGCCTTCGAGCTGATGGAGCCCTGGTGGTCGCCGCTGGGCAAGGGGGCCGACGACATCGACCGCGCGGCGCTCAACGCCAACGGGCTCTTCCCGGGCCGAGGCGCGGCGGAGGAATACGCCGCCCGGTATGCCGAGCGTCACCCCGACGAGGAGCCGCTGGTCGCCGCGCGCATCTGGCTGGTGACCTGAGCGCGCTCCTACACCGCCGAGCGCCGCGCGAAGCGGTACAGCTCCGCGGGCCGGTGGTCGACGCCGCTCTGGGCGCGCCCGGTCGCCTCGAGCTGACCCGAGGCCAGCATCCGCCGCCTGAACGAGTCCTTGTTCACCGGCCTCCCCAGCACCGTCTCGTGCACGCGCTGCAGCTCCAGCAGCGTGAAGGTCTCTCCCAGCAGCTGGAAGCCCACCGGGGCGTAGTCGAGCTTGCCGCGCAGCCGCTTCACGGCCATGCCGACGATCTCCGCGTGGTCGAAGGCCAGCGGCAGCGCGCGGCCCTTCTCGTCGACGACCTTCACCGGGCCGCCGGTCTCGCCCTCCCAGGGGACCCTGATGCGCCCGGTGCGCGCTGCCCGCTCACCCGCCGCCCGGAAGCGCGCCTCGTCGACCAGCGCGTAGTACGCGACCGAGATCACCCGGGTGCGAGGATCGCGCCTGGGCTCACCAAACGTGTAGAGCTGCTCCAGGAAGACGCCCGACAGGCTGGCCTTGCTATGGAGCACGCGGGTCGCGGCCTCCTCCAGGGTCTCGTCCTTGCGCAGGAAGCCACCGGGCAGCGCGTGCTGGCCCTTGAAGGGGTGCTCGTCGCGAGGGACGAGCAGCGTCGAGAGGTCGCCCTCGAAGGCCGCGACAAGCACCACGTCGACCGCCACCGAGAAGCGCTCGTACTTCGACGGGTCGTAGCTCGCGAGGAACTCCGACTCTCCCTCGGCGGCGCTCTCTCGGGGCTTCTTCGTCATCGCGGCCGAGAGGGGTAGCGTCACCCGCGCACGAGGTGCAAGCGCTCTGCGGCGACGCCGACTTCCACGCGCAGTCCCCAGCCGAACTCCAGGCGGTCGTCCTCGATGCCGTCGCCGAAGATGGTCCCTCGCTCGTCCATCTCCGAGCGCAGCGCGAGCGTCGCGCCCTCGACGACGGAGCCCGACTCCAGGGAGGTCCCCGTCGAGACGCTGGGGAAGGGCTCGCGCACGAAGAACGCGAGACGCCGCTCGGTGGGCGCCGGCAGCGGCACCTTGTCCGCCCGCTGCCTCGCGATCGATCGCGCCCACCCCGTGGCGCCCGTCCCGGTGGTGACGATGACCCCCGACGACGACTGCGCCTCGTCGCCCGTCGGGCCCTCCACCCGGTAGCGCGCCGACTGGTGGGTGCGGTGCCCGATGAAGACCTCGTTGAGCGCCAGCAGCCGCTGGCCGTCGTCGAGCCGCGCCGACACCATCGTCCGCACCTCGACCTTCCCCGCTCCTGTCGAGGCGCCCGGAAGCAGATCGCCGACGGCCTCCGCGGGGTGCGAGGCCAGCACGCCGTCGTAGCTCCTCGGGTCGGGGTTGACCCCCAGCACCCGCTGCCCTCGGAGGTACTTGGCCACGTTGGCGACCAGGCCGTCCTGGCCCACCACCACCACCACGTCTTCGGGGCCGAAGACGAAGCGGCTCAGGTCGGCCCGGTCGATGCGCGCCCGACGCCAGCGCCCGGGGATCGCCGCCGACACCACCCCCAGCGAGGCCTCCCGACGTCGGTGGCGCTCGTCGAGCTCGTCGAGCGAACGGCCCCGTCGAGCGAGGAAGAAGCGCGCCTGCTCCCGGGTGCCGTGGCGCACGAGCAGGGCCTCGTACTCGGTGGGTCGGGTGACCACCACGACCCTGGGAGCGACGGTGCTCACCGCGGGCCCGGCGCGGCCGCCGTCCGATCGGTGAGCGCCGACAGCAGGGGCGAGAGCATGTCGGGGGTGATGGTGAGGTGCTCGATGCGCTGGAGCTTCGTCGCGAGCTCCTGGGCGGCCAGCGCGATGAGCACCGTCGGCGGCATCGTGCGCTGGAACTCCATGCGCTCCCGATCGAGCGCCAGCCGTGCGCCCTCGACGGCGGTGAGCGCCTCGGCCCTCGCCGCGGACTCCATCCGAGACTGCGCGGCCTTGGACTCGACGGCGATGCGGTCGGCCTCGGCCTTCTCCGTCGCCTCGCGTCGCGCGTTGGTGCCCCGCTGCTCGATGAGCTGCGTCTCTCGCTTCGCCAGCTCGATCTGGTTGGCGAGCTCGTTCTCCTGGATGGCGCGCTCCTTGTCGACGGCCTGCGCTCGTCGGCGAAACGCCGCCTCGTCGGCCTCCTCCTGCACCCGCTCTCGCGAGGGGGCCTCGAGCGCCCGCTCGACCTCCGCCTCGGGGCGCACCGGCTCGACCCGCACCGCCACCAGCTCGACCCCGACGTCGGCGAGCAACCCGGCGCCCCCGATGCCCTGCTCGATGGCGAGCCGCAGCGGCTCGGGGCCCATCGCCAGCAGCTCTCGCAAGGGGGCCGACTGCACCCTCGCCACGGCGTGCTGCTGGGCGATCTGGGAGAGCGCCGCGGCCAGCTTCTCCAGCGGCTGCTTCAGGTGCACGCCCTTCCTCGGGTCGATGGAGAAGTCCACCCGCTGCGCAGCCTGCACCGGGTCGACGATGCGCCAGGTGAGGCTGCCCTGCACCAGCACGTCCTGGAAGTCGGCGGTGCGGCCGTGGAAGGCCATCGCCGCCTCGCGGTCGTCGAGCGGAACCTCCGCGAGGCTCGCCGACCAGGACGAGAACCAGAACGAGAGCGCCCGCCCGCTCCGTCGGAGCCTGGCTGCCCTGGTAGTGCAGCACGTGGCTCGCGCTCTCCGCGCGAAGGTGACGAAAGGGACCGAACCCGGTGATCTCCGCCATGCGAATCGCCTCCTCTCAGGCTTAACGACAAGATACATATATGCCGTATGTATCGAAGTCAAGACCACGGGATTTCACGGGCGTTCGGAGTACGACCGCGAGGCCGTCAGCGGCGAGTTCCCCGGTTTTCACGGCGCGTCGGAGCGAGCGAGGCCCCGGGCCTACTTCGTGGGGCCCTGGGCCTTGGCGTACTCGCGCTGCACCAGCGCGAACTTGTAGAAGAGCCCGAACACGAAGGGGATCTGGTCGGGCGGCGTCGCCCCCTCGCCCGCCGCGTCGAGGGCGTCGGCCACGGCCACGGCGTCGAGCGCCTGCTCCGGGCGGCGCGTCGCGGCGAAGACCAGTGCCACGTCTCGGAGCTGCGTCGCGAGCCGGTCGAGCGTCGCCCGGGTGCACGCCACGTCGATGCCCTCTCTCAGCGCCCTGATGGTCGGGTCGACGAAGCCGATGGTCACCTCGGGCTCGGCACCCGGGCTGGTGCGCTTCGCCACGTAGTCGCCGACGGCGTCGATCTCCTCCTTGCTCGGGAGCAGCGGGTTCACCTCCGGCTCGGTGTGCAGCGCGAGCGAGCGCTCGACCCGCTCGGCGGCGTCGGCCACCGGGGAGAGCACCTTCGCCGGGTGCACCACCGTCCCGGCGGGCTTCGGGATCATCCCCAGCGCCCGCTGCGCCGTGGGCGTGAGCGTCTTGCCCGCGAGCGCGTGGGCGGCCATCGCCTCGTGGATGCGCGCGGCGACGTAGTCCTGCGACACCGGGACCATCCGCACCTTGAGCTCCCGCAGCACGCGCTCAAACTCCGCGCGGATCTTGGTGCGAGAGCTCTCGTCGAACTCCACGTCGTGGATGGCCCACGGGTCGAGCAGCACCCGGGTGCACGCCAGCGACCCGGAGGGCAGCAGCCGCGTGTGCACCAGGAACTGCACCGACGTCGCGGTCGGCGACGACACGTACGAGGGCTCTCCCGCGAAGGCGAGCTGCTGGGTCAGCGAGCTCAAGGCAGCACCGCGATGAGGTCGATCTCGACCTTCACGTCGCGCGGCAGGCGGGAGACCTGCACCGTGGCGCGGGCGGGAGGATCGCTCGGGAAATGCAGCGCGTAGACCGCGTTGACGGCGGCGAAGTCCGAGAGGTCCTGGAGGAAGATGGTGGTGCGCACGGCGTGGGCGAGGTCGGTGCCCGCGGCGCGCAGAACGGCGTCGAGGTTCTGGAGCACGCGCTCGGTCTGCGCCTCGATGGTGTCGCCCACGAGCTGGCCGGTGGCCGGGTCGAGCGGGATCTGCCCCGAGCAGAAGACGAAGCCGTTGGCCACGACGGCCTGGGAGTACGGACCGATGGCCTTCGGGGCGGCCTCGGTGCTGACGATGGTCCTGGGGGTGCTCATAGGGGTGAGCGGGCGAATCGCACGACGCCCGCGGCCCGCGCAAGTGGGGGGTTCGCTCAGCGGAGGGGATGGCGTCAGGCGGGCGGCGCGGGGCCTCGTCGAGGATGCCCCTGGCGCGCAGACCGGTCAGCAGGTCGAGTCGGCGCGGAGGGGGAAGCGCTGCGGGAGGGAACGGAAGCGGAGGGCGCGTCGCGCAACGCGGGGGGCTTGCGAGCGAGATGAACCCCGCCGGTCCGATCGCCGTGCCCAGGGTGTACGCCGGTCTGGCGTCGATCCGTGTACCGAGGTCGACCACCACGTCGGTCGGACCGGTCGCGTCGAGGAGCTCGGAGTCACCGAAGCGGCATCCCTGGAGGATCAACGCACGAGGGGGCATCCCTGGCCCGAGCACGACGGAGTTCCAACGCGCGGCAGACGACGGGCTGTGCCGGACGTTGGTCAACACGGCGCCGCCCAGGATGGTTCCCGCATAGGAGAAGGACTGGAACATCAACCTCGGGCGCGCGTACCGACAGCGGGCGAATGGGTCGTGGTGGCGCGATCGTCGGGTCTCCCGCACGTACGCCACCATCGCCGGTGCACTCGCTCCCCGGCGGTGGCACTGCGTCAGGGTCCACCGGGATGAAGTACCCGGCCATCATCACCCCGGGCACGTCCGGCCGTGCGTCTGGACCTCCGTCGGCGCCCTCATCATGCGCCCGATCCGTCGCGACATCCTCGGCATCAAGGTGCCCCGCGGAGACGTCGACCCACGACTCGTCGATGGCCTCCCCTCCGAGATCGCGATGCTCGCCCGCATCTACGGTGGTCACATCCACGGGACGCGGACCGGACGGGACGGCGCACGCCACGAGGAGGACAGTCCACGCCAGCATCGGCCGCCACCGCCCGATACTCGCCGACGGTGCACGAGCGCGGCTCACCGCCGAACCTGATCGACCCGCAGACCGAAGAGGTCGGAGGACTGCACGACGTTCCAACGTACGTAGCGTGTGAGGTAGTCGCAGTTCAGCATCTCGACCGCGCGCGCGACCAGGCGCGCCGCGCCATGGCTCGGTGGGGTGCAGGCTCGGTGACCAGAGAGACCGTGGCCCCCGGCCGCACCGAGGGACTGGCTGCTCGATGGTGCCAAACCGCGATCGGGCTGGAACGCCCGCCGGCCCTCGACCGGCGTGCCCGACACCCTCGCGACCGCCCGTCCGACCCTCGTCGAGGGCGCGGGTGCAGTTCGTGACTCGCGGTGCGGCGTCGAGAGAGCCGAACGTGGCCGCTAGAGAAGCTCGCTGGCCAGCAACCCCGCCTCGCTGAACGTCACCGACGATGGAGCGCACACCCGTGAGCTGACGCCCGACCCCCGGCGGGCGTAGGCTCTAGCGCATGTCAGGCGACGCCGCACGCCCCCTCGACCCGGAGTTTCCCAACCTCGACCCCACAGTGGTGGAGGGCTACCGCAAGCCCGGTGGGGTCGCCTGTTTGCGCTCCATGGCGCGACCCGCCTCGTGGGGCGGCTGAGCGGCTTCAGCGACCCGGGAGAGGGTGACCCCGGCGGGTGGATCATCCTCACCGAGCCCGAGCTGCACCTCGGGCCGCGCCCCGACATTGATTGGAGCGGGGTGGCCGGGCCCGCGTGACGGGCGACGACCCCCCTGGCGCCTGGGTGTAGTTTCTATGTGTGACCGAAGAAGCTCCCCATCTACCATCGCGAGGGCGTCGGCCACGCGTGGCTCGTCGACCCGGCGGCGCAGACCCTGGAGGTCTACCGCCGCCACGAGCTCGGGTGGCTGCTGGTGGCGACCTTCGAGGGAGACGACGTCGTGCGCGCGGAGCCCTTCGACGCGATCGAGCTCAGCCTCGCCGGGCTCTGGGCCCGCTGACCACCCGAGCCGTCAGCCCACCTCGACGTCCCTGCGCGCGAGCTCCTCGCGGATGCGCCGGTCGAGCATCGCCACCAGCTCCGGGTCGTCGGCCTCCCACTCGTCGGGCACGTCCAGCACCACGATCTCCGCCTCCCGCGCCGTCTCGCCAAAGCGCTCCCGCAGCATCTCGCGGTGGCGCTTCTCCATCACGAACACCACGTCGGCCCACGCGACGCTCTTCTCCGTCACCCGCACCCGCGCCTCCGGCGAAGTGCCCGCAGCTCCGAGTCCCAGGCGCTCAGCGCCGCCGGGGGGCCGGCACCGGGGCGGGAGCGAGGGCGGGCATCGGGACGTGCACCGCGGTCGCCGCCTGGAGCGTGTTGGCCTGCACCACCGCGACGGACTGGCGCCCCGGGGCGCGCAGCACGAACTGCCTCGACTGCCGCACCACCTGGGCCCGGTGGATCACCAGCTCGAAGGGCGTGGCGCCGATCTCCTGGTCGTTCTCGAAGACCCGCGCGTGGTTGGGGTCGCTGGTGATGCGCAGCCGGAAGGTGCCGACGTAGGTCGCCGGGGCGGGCTCGTTGCGAAGGAGGGCACCCCCCGCCGAGCGGATCCAGTCCCATCGGCTGTAGATCGCGGCGCTGAGGATGGCCACCACCACCAGCAGCAGCAGCCACCCGAGCACCGTCTCGACCCTGCCCTGCTTCGGCGGGAGCATCACCGTGGGTCGCTGCGCGGCGGAGTAGCGCTCGTCGGCGGGAGCGAGGCCCGACACGCGAGGCATCGGCGGGGCCATCATCGGCGGCTGCGAGGGGAGCGCCGAAGGGGGCACGGCCATGGTGGGAGGGATGTTCACCGTCGGCGGGGGAAGGGGCGCGTTGAGGTCGGGCATCCGCGGCGTCCCGAGGAGCGGCGTCGGGTGCTGCCGGGGCTGCGGCGCGGCGGCGGGCACCGGCTCTGGAGGAATCGACGCGAAGGGGTCGCTCATCCGGCCGAGGTCGGTCTGCGTGTCGTGGTTGTCGGCGGGCGGTCGCGCCGGAGGGGGCTCCAGCAGGGTGACCGCGTCGGAGCCGTGGTGCGGCGGCTCGAGCAGGGTCCTGGCGGGCGGACGGGCCCTCTGGGGCTGTGGCGTCGCGGCGCCCGGAGAGGGCGCGATGCCGAGGGCGCGAGGGTCGACCTGCGACGCGGTCGGGGGGAAGGTCATCCCCGCCCCGGCGCGGATCTCCCCCGAGGACGACATCCCGTAGACCGCGTTGGAGCGAGGCGGCGCGGGGCTCGCGAAGGCCCGGATGGTCTCGCGGTTCTCCTCCAGCACCTCGCCGAAGGTCACCCGCAGCAGGCTGGCGACGTCGGCGCGGGAGAAGCCCCCGAAGGACTCGTGGAGGATGCGCTCCATGTCGCGGCGCATCGTCTCGGCGTCCTGGTAGCGCTGGTCGCGGTCGCGCTGAAGCGCGTAGTGGATGACCTCGTCGATGGTCGCCGGCGCGTCGGGCCGGTACTCCCCGACCGACGGGATCGTCATGCTGACGATGTTCTGGTAGGTGACCGCGTCGTTGGAGCCCTTGAAGAGCCTGCGGCCGGTGACCATCTCCCAGAGCAGCACGCCCATCGACCAGAGGTCCGCGCGGCGGTCGACCGGGTCGCTGTAGAACTGCTCCGGGGACATGTATGCCAGCTTGCCCTTGAGCATGCCGGTGCGCGTCGCCTCGTCCTGCGTGGCGGCCTTGGCGATGCCGAAGTCCAGCACCTTGGCCATGCCGTCGGAGGTCACGAAGAGGTTCGACGGGGTCACGTCGCGGTGCACCACCCCGAGCGGCTGACCGCCGAAATCCCGCAGCTCGTGGGCGTAGTGGAGGCCCTCCAGCGAGTCGCAGAGCACCCGGAAGAGGAAGCCCAGGGGGATGCCCCCGCCGAGCTTGATGTACTTCCGCACGATGCGGTCGAGGGCGAGGCCCTCCAGGTACTCCATCGCGATGAAGTACTGGCCGTCGGTCTCGCCGACCTCGCTCGTGGCCACCACGTTGGGGTGGCTCAGCCGCGCCGCGAGCCTCGCCTCGTCGAGGAACATCCGCACGAAATGCGAGTCGCGCCCCAGCGACGAGTGCATGCGCTTGAGCACCACCAGCTTCTGGAAGCCGAGGTCGCCGTGGAGCATCGCCAGCAGCGCGTCGGCCATGCCGCCGGAGCCCAGGCGCGCGAAGATGGTGTACTTCCCGAAGGCTGTCGGACCGATCAGGTCATCGGTCTTCGACGCGTCGTTCGGGTGCACCATCAGGCCGGGAGCACAAGCCATCCGGCGCGCCACGTCAAGGCAGCGCTACCCCCCGCTCAGAGCGACGCCCGAAGGGCCTCCAGCATCCGATCGTTCTCCGAAGGCGTTCCGACGGTGATGCGGAGTCGACGGGTGAGCGCCCCTCCGTGAGCGTGAAACGAGCGCACCACCACCCCCCGGTCGCGCATCGCGGCGGACACCCTCGCCGCGGAGTCGAGCACGGCGATCCACCAGAAGTTGGCGGCGGAGGGCGTCACCTCCAGCCCGTCCATGGCGAGCAGCATCGCCTCGACCCTGGCGCGCTCGGCCACCACGCGCTGCACCGCGGCGTCGACCTCGGGGCGCAGCTCCGTAAGGCAGTGCACCGCGGCGGCCTGGGAGAGGGCGTTGAGGTTGTACGGCTGGCGCACCTTCTCCACCGCCGCGGCGAGGCCGGGCGGGAGGATGGCCCATCCCACGCGCAGCGCCGCGAGGCCGACCTTGGAGAGGGTCTGCAGGCGCGCGGCGTGGGGGAAGCGCGCAGAGGTCGCCGTAGCGCACGCCCGAGAAGGCCGCGTAGGCCTCGTCGAGCACCACGAGGGTGTCGCTGGTCTCCGAGAGGACGGACTCCAGACGATCGCGGGAGAAGAGCGTCCCGGTGGGGTTGTTGGGCGAGGCGAGGAAGACGACGTTGGGGCGGTGCAGGCGTAGCTGCTCTCGCAGCGGGTCGAGCGCGAGGTCGAAGCCCTCGTCGAGCGCGACCCCGTGAGGGCGCATCCCGAGCGAGAGGGCCGTCTGGCGGTACATGACGAAGGTCGGCGTAGGAAAGAGCACCGCGGCGTGATCGGCGCCGGGGCGCGGGGCCGCGAGGGCGTTGAGCAGCAGGCCGATGACCTCGTCGGAGCCGCAGCCGAGCACCAGCGAGTCGGGGTGGACGCCCTCCGCGGACGCGATGGCCGCGCAGCGCCGTGGCGCGCACGTCGGGGTAGCGGTGCAGCTCGACGCGGGAGAGCGCGGCGGAGAGGGAGGCACGGGCCTCCGGGGGCAGCGCCCAGGGGGACTCGTTGGCGTCGAGGCGCACGGAGCCCGCGGGAATCGACGCAGGGGCGTAGGCCGTGAGCCCGGCGAGCTCGGGGCGGAGAAGAGGGGAAAACCAGTCGGAGGAGGGCATCGTGGGGTGGGCGCTGGTTCTATCGCGAGTGGAGGGGGTTTGGGTTATACGGCCCACGTGACCGGAATCCGACCGACGAAGCTGCTGTGGATGGGCGCGGTGACGGGCTATCTGCTCGGACGAAACCTCGCCTTTCGACACGCGCCCGGGCTGGCCAACGGGCTCATGCGCCTCGGCAACGTGACCGGGCGAGGCAGCGACGCGGAGGGCGAGGCGGCGCTCGACTACTTCGAGGGCGTCGTCGAGGACTACGAGCGCATCGCCGCGCACGCGGGCGTGTGCGAGGGCGACGGCCACGAGGCCGCGCTCTTCGGCGGCCGCCGGGTGCTGGAGCTCGATCACGGAAACACCCGCGCGGTGGCGATGCTGGCCCGGCTGCGCGGCGCATTCAGCGTCGACGTCTATGACTCCATCGACCTGCAGACCCGCGATCCTTCGCGGCTGCGGGCGCTCTACGAAGACCTCCTCAAGCGCGCGGGCGAAGACCCGTCGAGGGTCGACGCGCTGCTCGACGGCGTGCGGGCGCACCGCGACGCGGCGGCGCTGAAGGCCTCCGGGAGGCGCTTCGACGTGGTGGTCTCCCGGGCGGTGCTCGAGCACGTGCGCGACCTCAAGTCGCTGCACCGCGAGCTGCGCGAGGTCACCACCGACGACGCGGTGCTCATCCACAAGATCGACCTGCGGAGCCACGGCTTCGAGTGGGACCACGAGCTGGACTTCCTGCTCTTCCCGGAGCGGCTCTACCGCTCGCTCACCACGCACATCGGCGAGCCCAACCGGGTGCGCGCCCAGGGGTACCTCGACGTGGCGCAGCAGTACGGGTTCACCCCGGTGCACGTCTCGGCGACGCGGCGCATCTCGGCCGAGCGCGTGGCGAAGCTGCGGGACTCCCTCGCGGAGCCCTACCGCTCGCTCTCGCCGGAGGTGCTCTCGGTGCTGGGCATCTGGCTGGTGCTGGTGCGCGAGGGCCACCCCCTCGCCCGCTCCGCGAAGGCCATCGACCTGGGGTCCATCCCCGCGGCGCCTTCGGGCATGGCACCCTTCTGACCGACCATGCGCCTCCTCGTCGGCGACATCGGAGGGACCTCCACCCGCCTCGCGCTCGCCTCGATCGCCCCTGACGGCGCGATCTCCCTCTCGGACGAGCGCCGCTACGCCAGCGCCTCGGCGCCCGACCTCGACGCCCTCGTCCGCGACTGGCTCTCCCGCGCCGCCGCGCCGGTGACCGGGGCCTCGCTGGCGGTCGCCGGTCCGGTCGTGGGCAACCGGTGCCAGACCACCAACCTCCCATGGAGCCTCGACGGCGACGCCCTGGCGGCGGCCACGGGCCTGCGCTCGGCCCGGCTGCTCAACGACTTCGCCGCGGCCGCCTGGGGCACCCTGGCGCTCACCGACGCCACGAGGATTCCGCTCCAACAGGGGCGCTTCGACGAGGCGGCGCCGCGCGTGGTGATCGGCGCCGGGACGGGCCTCGGAGAGGCGTTGGTGGTGATGACCGCCGACGGTCCGCAGGTGCTGCCCGGCGAAGGGGGGCACAAGGGCTTCTCGCCTCGCGACGAGCGCGAAGACCGCCTCCTCGGGTGGATGCGCCGGACGCTCGGAGGGAGGGTCTCCGTCGAGCGCGTGGTGTCGGGCCTCGGGCTGAGGGACATCTATCGCTTCCTGCGCGACGAGGAGGGGCTGCCGGAGTCGCCGGAGGTGCGCTCGAGGATGGAGCGCGAGGACCCGGGGGCCGTCATCGGACAGCACGCGGTGGACGGGAGCGACCCGCTCTGCGGCGCGACGCTCGACCTCTTCCTGGCGGCCTACGGCGCGGAGGCGGGCGACGTGGCGATCCAGGTGCTGGCGTACGGCGGGGTATTTCTGGCGGGCGGCATCGCCGCGAAGGTGCTGCCGAGGCTGGCGGGGGGAGGCTTCATGGAGGCCTTCCTCGACAAGGGGCGGATGCGCCCGGTCGCGGAGGCGGTGCCCGTGTGGGTGGTGACCGACGAGGCCCTCGGGCTGCGGGGCGCGGCGAGGGCGGCGCTCAGCCCGTCACGGCAGTAGCCCGAGCGTCTCCGCGGCGGAGGCGACCGTGGCCTGCACCACCGCCCGCATGAAGCCCGGAACGATCGAGTCGACGGTGTCCTGACCGCTGCGGCAGTGGTAGCGGGGGTTGCGAAACTCCGCGGTGTCCGTGATCTGGATCGCGGGGTACCCGGCGGCCCAGAAGGGCGCGTGGTCCGAGCGCTGGAGGTCGCCGTAGAGGGGCGATCGGGTCTGCGCCGCCGAGAGCGAGAGCGAGATCGAGGGCAGCGACAGGGCTGCGGCGGCGCGCTCCATGGCCGCGACCGGAGCGCGGGCGCCCTCGTCGGCGATGAGGGTGATGAAGTCCCCCCGGTTGTCGTTCTCTCGGATCTGCGCCGACTGCCGGGGAAAGACCAGGTTGAGGCCCGTCGGAAGCCGCTGGCTCTGCGGCTCCGTCGAGCGGTACCCGATCATCTCGAACACGTAGGCCACCGCGACGGCCTCGCCCGCGGCCTGCGCCCTGCGCGCGTAGGCTTGCGAGCCGATGAGCCCTCGCTCCTCCTCGTCCCAGCACGCGACGACCAGCGTGCGCTGGTAGCGGCCCGTCGAGAGCAGTCGCGCGGCCTCGAGCACCCCCGCCACGCCGCTGCCGTTGTCGTCCGCCCCGGGGCACGCGGAGACGTGGTCGTAGTGGGCCGAGACGATCACGCGCGGGGCCGACGCGTCGACGCCGGGCTTCACCCCGAGGACGTTCACCCCCGTCCCGTAGTCGAAGCGCTCCACGGTGTAGCCCAGCGCGGCGAAGCGCTCGGCGCACAGGTCGCGCACCGCGTCGTGGTGGGCGCTCGCGGGAGGCCTCGGCGTGGCGATCTGCGTGAGGTCGCGCATGAGGTCGGCCTCACGGACGCAGGCCGCGACCGCCGCGGGGCTCGACGCTCCGCAGGTCGCGACGGGCACGTCGACCGGGACATCGACCGGGACATCGTGGGAGGCATCGAGCGGGGCCGACGGCACGTCGACGGTGAGGGCGGCGGCGTCGGTGGGCTGGGTTTGCGAGTGGCAGGCCGAGAGGGCCAGCAGGGCGAAGAGGGCGCGAGGCGGAGAGGCGACGAGGGAGGGCATCGGTGGTTCCCGATGGTCGCAGCGAGTCGGTGGATGTCGCAACGGGGCGATCGTTCGCGGCGCTCCGACCTTTGACGGGATCGCGCCCTCGTGGTTTTACCTCCCTCCTCCGGGCGCGGGCGACGACTTCACCCCTCCAGCGAAGGGTGCGGCGCCCCGCGCGCAAGAGAGAAATCAGAGTCCACCCCATGAGCAAGAAGACCACCCCCGCGACCGCCACCAAGCCAGCGAAGAAGGCGAGCCCCGCGACCGCCGAGAAGCCTACGAAGAAGGCAGCTCCCGCGGCCGCAGAGAAGCCCACGAAGAAGGCATCCACCGCGGCCCCGCAGTCCGTTGCCGCTCCGGTCGCCGCTCCGGTCGCCGCTCCGGTCGCCGCTCCGGTCGCCGCTCCGGTGCGCACCATCGACCGCGCGGAGTTCGAGTCGATCGTGCGCGCCGAGGCCCACGCGCTCGCGCTGGCCCGCGAGCTCCGCAACGGTAGCCCCTTCGCCGACTGGCTTCGCGCCGAGGCCGCGGTGCTCGCCCGCCTCGCCGCCGAGGGCATCACCCTGGCGCCCTCCGCCAACGACTCGACGCGCGCCTGAGCTCCTCCCCTTCCCTCTCTCCTCCCCCCCGCGTCAGACCTGCAGTAGCTGCCTCAGCCTCCGCGAGGACTGCCGCGACACCACCAGTCGCTCTCCTGCGTGCGTGACCAGCACCGCCCTTCCCCCGGCCATGTCGTCGATGACCGCGACGTGGTCGAGGTTCACCAGCAGCGCCCTGTGCGCGCGGAAGAAGCGCGTCGTGTCGAGCCGCGCCTCCAGCGCCGCGAGGGTGTAGTCCGTGGTGTGGCTGCCCTTGAGCGTGTGCACCGTCACCAGCTCGTGCTCGACGACGCAGTGCGAGATCTCCGCCACCGGCACCAGCAGCGTGCGTCCCGACACGCTCACCGGCAGCCGGTCGGCGAGCGGGCGCGGCGCGCTCACCGGCGAGCGGAGCGGAGCCAGCACCTCCTCGGCGCGGGCTCGCATCCCGAGCGACTCGGCGCGGGCCACGGCGCGGGCCAGCCGGGCGGCGTCGAAGGGCTTGAGCAGGTAGTCGATGGCGCCCGCGTCGAAGGCGTTGAGGGCGTACCGGTCATGCGCGGTCGTGAAGATCACGTAGGGCGCCGGGGCGAGGATGTGCGTCACCATCGCGATGCCGTCCATGCCGGGCATCTGCACGTCGACGAAGGCCAGGTCGGGGCCCTCCTGCTCGATGAGCGCGAGCCCCGCCTCGCCGTCGCTCGCCTCGCCCACCACCGTCACCCTCTCGCCGAGGCCCTCCCGGATGAGGCGTCCCAGGCGCTGCCTCGCGGGCAGCTCGTCGTCGATGATCACCGCGCGTGCCGTCATTGGTCCGTTACCTCCCACCGACGCGCAGCACCCCGCGCGCGGTCACCGTCGCCACCGTCATCGCCGCCTCTGCGACGATGGAGAAATTCCCCCGCTCGCCCCACGCCAGCGCCACGCGCCGGGTCACCAGGTCGAGGCCCAGGCCGCCCGCCCGCGGGCCGTCGAAGGCCCCGGGGCTGCGCACCGTGAGCACCAGGTCGTCGTCCTGAGAGCGCGCCGTCACCGTGATGGTCCCGTCGCTCACCCGCCCGTGGCGCACGGCGTTCTCCAGCAGCGGCTGCAGCACCAGCGGCGGGACGTCCACCGCCGCGAGGTCGTCGTCGCGCTCGATGGACACCCGCATCGAGGGGTACCGCGCCTGAAGCAGCCCGGTGTAGTCCCGCGCCAGCGCGAGCTCGTCGTCGAGCGGGTGCAGGGCGAGCTGCCGGGTGTCGAGCACCGCCCGCAGCAGCGTCGAGAGGCGCACGATGTTGTCCTCCGCGGCGACCGGGTCGCTCGCGCACTGGCTCGCGATGGCGTTGAGCGCGTTGAAGAGGAAGTGCGGGTCGAGGTCTGCGCGAAGGGCGTCGAGCTGCGCGGCGGCGAGCTGCGCGGCGAGGCGCTGGTGCGACCCGAGGGTGCGGTCGAGGCGCTGCTCGAGCTGGATGTCCCTCGCGAGGCCCCAGCCCCCGATGAGGAAGAGCAGCCAGGCCACGAGCACCTCCCTCGGCTGCCCCATCGCGTAGACCCGGTAGATGTGCACCGCCCCCGCGAAGCCCCGGTAGAGGGTGACCAGCCCAGAGAAGAGCGCGGTCGCTACCGCGAGGGCGAAGAGGGCGCGGACGAGCTTCTCCCCGCGGCGGCCGTCCTCCTCCAGCGGCAGCAGCGCGCGCCAGGGGAGCGGACCGAGGAGGAGGGTGTAGAGCGCGGCGAAGGGGCCGAAGAGGAGGGCGACGTCGCGCTGCGTGGCCTCGGCCTCCAGCACCCCGAAGCCGATGCCCAGCACCAGCGTCGCGGGCAGCCGCCACGAGCGCATCGCCTCGCGGAGGGTGTCGCGAATCAGCGCCACGAGGTCGAGGGTCGGCTCTCTCATCGAAGGTACGGGACCGACCATACCCGCCGGGGCCCTCCCGGGCACCCGAACGCGGGCGAGCGGTCGGGGACGGTCGCCGAGCGGCTCAGCCGGGCACGCGGAGCACCCGGTCGGCCCGGAGTATCGCCGGGACCACCCCCTGCCCCGCCGCCGCGAGCCCCACGTGCGGCGATCGAAACCAGAGCACCCTCACCCGCATCTCCCGCTCCGCGTGCCCCGGGGTGCGCACGATCAGCCGGATGGGCCTCGGGGAGCCCGCCGCCGCGGCCAGCGCCCGCTCGATGCCGGCGCGCACCTGCACCGGCTCCCGTCGGCGGCGCGCACCTGCCAGAGGTCCATGGCGTCGACCGGATCGAGCGCCGCGCAGAGGCGGTTGAAGAGAGGGTGAAGCGCCTTCACATCCTCGGCCGCGCGGTGCCACCGCACCGGAGCGAAGCCCAGCGAGGTGCAGAGCGAGGTGAGGTTGTACTGCCGGGAGTGAAGCGCGCGGCGGGCGAGGCGGAGGGTGTCGAGCGCCGGGCCCACGCGGCGGGGCGATCCGGCGGCGGCGAAGGCCCGGTCGAGGAAGCACACGTCGAGCTCGACCCCGTGCATCACCGGAACCGCCCCGTCGAGCATCGCCGCGAGCCGGGGCGCGACCTCGGCGAAAGAAGGAGCCCCGGAGAGCGCGGCGGCGTCGATGCCGTGGAGGGCAGCCGCGGCCGAGGCGATGGGAGCCTCGGTGTGCACCAGGGAGGAGAAGAGCTCGACCACCGCGCCGCCGACGACGCGAGCGACGGCGACCTCCAGCAGGGCGTCCCGCTCGGGATCGAGGCCGGTCATCTCGCAGTCGAGCAGCGCGAAGGGGCACTGCGCGAAGGGCAGCGTCCAGGGGGCTTCGGGCGGCGGGGAGGCGGACAGATCGGCGTCAGTCACGGGTCGGTGCGCGAGGGCCGTCAGGTGGGGCCGTCGTGATAGAGTCTCCCACGATGAGCGCGCGCTTCCCATCGACTCGGGCCGTGGTGTGTCTGGCCTCCTTCGGCGCCGGACTCTGGTCATATCCTGTCACGGCCCTGGCCGACGACCCGGTGTGCGCGGTGCGGGCCGCGGCGACGCCGGTGCTCTTCCAGAACAACGGCGAGGTGGACTTCGGCCCGGGCTTCCGAGGCACGCTCGGGGCGACGAACTTTGGCCTGAACTACAACCTGCTGCTCCAGGGTGACTACAACTGGTCGATGCCGGGCGAGCTGCGCACCCGCTGGCCGCCGATCATGCGCGTGACCGCCGTGGGTACTCCCAACGGCGGGCGCCTCACGGTGCAGTACGGGCTGCGCCTCCAGGCGACGCTCCGCCTGTTCGGCCTCGCGATCCCGGTGCCGATCGACGCCTGGGTGGGCATGGCCGACCGCAGCGAGCGCGGCACCTCGATGTACACCCCGTGGGCGTGGACCGGCGACGAGACGGCGGTGCGGGTGACCGCCAGCGAACGCCTGCTGCGCGAGGGCGACGTCATGGCCCCGGTGGTGGGCAACGTCCATTACTGGCTGCGCGGAAGTTATGACCTGACCACCACGGTGCGCACCCGCGAGATCTCCTTCCCGCAGGCGATGAGCGCCATGACCGCCACCATGCCCGAGGCCCAGGTCGCCACCACCGCCAACGGGGACATGAACCTCCCCGCCCGCTGGAACGGCACGCTCCGCTACGTCGGCTCCTTCCGCCTGCGTGTCGAGGTCGAGGCCCGCCTCTGCTCCATCTGCCCGGCGACCCGAACCACGCTGTTCAACGGCTCCGTGCCCTTCGCGAGCTCGATGGAGCAGCAGATGTCCGTCGATCGGAGCATCCGGCTGACGCTCCCCGGCGCCGCGACCATGCCCGAGTACCGGGTCGACCTCGGGCGCATCCAGCTCGGTCGCCAGGGCCGCGAGGTCATCACCCTGAGCAACCCCGGGCGGGCCACGGTGCTCTTCACCCCCACCGCTCCGACGGAGCCCGCCTTCGAGGTCGCCACCGACCCGCTCTGCGTCAACGGCGGCGCCAACCGTCCGCTCTCGGTGCGCTTCACGCCCACGCGCGAGGGCGCCTACGAGTCCGACTTCCTCATCGCCACCTCGTCGCCGTCGGTTCCGACTGTGATGCTCCGGCTGGTCGGCGAGGCCTACGACCCGCTCTCGACCCGGGACTCGGGCACCGCGAGGGTCGACAGCGGGACGGCGCGGGACTCCGGCGGCGCAGCCGACGACGCGGGCGCGGTCGAGGGCGACGGCGGAGAGGTGCTCTACGAGCAGCCCGCGGAGGGCTGCGGCTGCCGCGCGGCCGGATCGACCCCTGCGGGCAGTCGCTGGTGGGCGCTGGGCCTCGGGGCGCTCGCGCTGCTCCGCCGCCGGCGAGCCCGCCCGCGAAGGGCAGGATCGACTTGAGGTCCTCGTCGTTGAAGCGGAGCTGGGCGCCGAGGAAGTAGTCGAAGCGGTCACCGTTGAAGACGTCGTCCACGCCGCCGATGATCCAGGCGCGCTGGAGCACGTTGATCGCCGCGGCGATGCGGAGCCTGGGGTAGGTGTTCTCCCCGAAGGCGAAGACGTCGGTGCGCACCTCGAGGGCGTTGTCGAGGAGGTGCAGGTCGAGCCCGAGCCCTCCGCTCGACTCCTTGATGCCGAAGCGGAAGGTCGCGGGCCCGAGACGCCGGGCGAACATCAGGCTGAAGCGGAAGGCGTCGGTGGTGACCCGCTGGCTGCTGCGGACGTGCGCGGTCATCGTCGGGTCGGTGGTGTCGGTGACCGTGCTGATGTTGCGGGTGAAGCCGCGCGGGTCGTCGATGAACTCCAGCAGGTAGTACTTGTCCTCGCGCGGCTGGAGCCGCACCTCGACGGTGCTGCGCAGGGTGTTGGAGATGAAGCTGTACTCGCTGCGCAGCCCGACGATGGTCTGAAGCCGCGCGATGGGGCCCACGAAGTCGTTGATCGACTGCACGGTGCCCTGCACCTCGTCGATGAGGGTCTCGTCGCGCACGAGGCGGCCGAGGCTCCCCTCGCCCCGATCGACGGCGCCGGTGGTGGAGTTGAGGTGCTCCAGGGTCTGCCGCAGCTCGCGCGAGGCCGAGGCGATGTTGCGAATGGCCTCCTGGGTCTCGGTGACGGTGTTCTGGTCCTGCGGCTGGTCGCGGCCGAGAATCTGCGCGAGGCGATCGGTCGACACCCGGAGGTTGGACAGCATCGCCTGGATCTCGGGGCCGCCCTGCGTGGTGATGCGGTCGACCGAGGCCAGGGTGTGCGTCACCACGTCGGCGTTCTGCTGCACCGTGCGGTTGATCGCCGCGGTGAGCTCGCTCACGTTGCGGATGGTCTCCGCGATCTCCCGCTGGCCGGTCTCGGTGCCAATGGACGCGGCGAGCCGCTCGGTCACCCGGCCGACGTCGCGGGTGATGGCCGCGACGTTGTTCAGAATATCGTCGGTGTTGGTGCCCTCGAAGACCGTGTTGATCCGGTCGCCGGAGCGCAGCCGGGGAGTGGTCGCGTTGCCCGGCGCCACCACCAGCACGAACTCCCCGAGGATCGACACCGCCCGCCGCGCGATGGTGGCGTTGCGGTACACCGGGATGTCGCCCTGCACCCGGATGGTCACCCGGGCGCGGCCGTTCTCCAGCTGGATGCGCTCGATCTCCCCGATGGCGATGCCGGCGGTGACCACCCGCGATCGGGGCACGAGGCCCGCCGCGTCGTCGAACATCGCGTAGAGCCGGTAGCCGTCGCCGGTGCCCTGCCCCTTGAAGAGGGTGCGCCAGAGGACGAAGGAGGCGATGACGGCGGCCACCAGCAGCGCGCCGACCTTCAACGAGCGGGAGAGGTTCTGCATGGGGGGTGCTGGTGAGCGGTCGCGAGGATACGCACAGCGCGGAGCCCTTGGCCACCGCGCGCGGGCGTTGGATCAGCGCGCGACGGGGGCGCGGGTCTCGATGTGGATCGTGACGCTCCCCGGGAGGAGCGCCGGGACGACGACCCGCGGCGCCCCGGGGCGGGGAGCCTGGCGAGGCGCCACGCGGGGCAGCACGAACCGCTGGGGGACGCGCTCGCCGATGAGCACGTCGGCGATGACCTGCGCCTGGCGCACGGCCTCGATCTGCGCGGCCGGACCGACGCCCGGCGTCACGTCGACGAGCACCCGGGAGACTTCGCCACCACGGGCGCGAATGCGCTGGGCGGCCTGCTGGAGCAGCGCGCGGGCGGCGGGGGAGACGGTCTGCGCGCGAGGCGCCACGGCCACCCGAACGGCGAAGCGGAGGGTCTCGCCGGTGGGGTCCCAGGTCACGCGCTCGGGGCCGGCGTCGGGGCAGCCGTCGGCGTCCTCGACGCCGTTGATGGTCTCCGGCTGGTCGGCACATCGGTCCGCCGCGCCCAGCACTCCGTCACGGTCGGGGTCCGTGTCGGGGCACCCTGCGCGGAAGCGATCGGCCACCGCTCCAGCGGGGACGTCGGCGCACAGGTCGGCAGCGTCGGCCACGCCGTCGCGGTCGGCGTCGGGCAGCGGGCAGCCAGCGCGGTCGGGGTCGGGCCGCTCGCCGCGGGCCACGTCCACGCAGCGGTCGTCCGGGTCGAGCACGCCGTCGTTGTCCGTGTCGGGGACGGGGCATCCCGCGCGCTCGGCGTCGGGGTGGTCGCCCGCCGCCACGTCGACGCACTGGTCGTCGACGTCGAGCACCTCGTCGTTGTCGTTGTCCGGGTCGGGGCAGCCGTCGGCGTCCTCGTGGTTGTCCACGTCCTCGGGCTCGTCCCGGCAGCGGTCGCTCCCGTCGAGCACCCCGTCCTGGTCGTTGTCCGGGTCGGGGCAGCCGTCGTCGTCCTCGAAGTCGTCGCGGTCCTCCGGCTGCGTGCGGCAGCGGTCGTCCGCGTCGACGATGCCGTCGCGGTCGGTGTCGTTGCCCCGCGGCGCGTACGAGACCCCCACCACGGCGCGCCAGGCTGGGACTAGCGGCGCGCTGGTCAACGGCGCGGCGCCGCCCGCGATGAGCTCGATGTCCCCGGCCTCGTCGGTGGCGTAGCGCAGCCCGGCGAAGAGCTCCTGGGTGACGGTGGTGCTGTACCCGTCGCGGGTCACCAGCGGCACCGTGGTGAGGTACTCCGCGCTGATCCCTAGGCGCGCCACGGGGCGCACCGCGAAGCCGACGCCGACCACCCCGACGCTGCCCACCGCGAGGTCGGCGATGGCGGAGGTGGAGCGCAGCCGGGCGCCGGCGTTGGCGGTCACGGACAGCAGCCGGGTGCGATAGTCGATGACGGCCATCGGAGCGAAGGTCGGGCCGCCGCTGCCGTTGAAGCCCTTGTCGTCGCCGAAGGGGATGGCCGCGCCGAGATCGAGCCGGAGCCCGAAGCCCCGGGCGTCGGCGATGCGCTCGCGCTGCACGATGGCCCAGGAGACCTCGAAGCGCAGGTCGCGCAGGGCCGTGTCGCCGAGCGCCGCCCCGCCTGAGGGGTTGACCGCGCGAGAGCCGTCGCCGGACTGCGCCAGCACCACAGGGATCGCCGCGGAGATCTGGAAGCGCCGGAGGATGCCGACGGACCAGAGGAAGTCCGTGGTGATGGCGTAGTCGACCGCGGCCCGGCGGTCCGATGGATTACTGACGGGTGTAAGCGTGAGGGGCTGGCGCATCGCGTGGGCCAGCAGCCCGAAGCCTACGGCGCCGGAGGGGGAGACCATCGCGCTGCGCAGCGCGAGGTGGTCCGTGGGCCCCGCGGCGGGCCACCAGGTCTGGGCGTCGACGGAGGTGTCGGTCCCCACGGTCTGCGCCCGCGCCACGGAGGGCGCGAGGGTGAAGCAAAGGGCGAACGCGCCGAGCGCCGATCGCGTCCACATCGAACGGTCCACTGAACACCTCGTCATCGGTAACTTCGATCGCGTCACGGGAACACCACCGCCACTACGATGCTTCTAGCGGGCGGAGTAGACCGCGCCGGGCGATACGGTAATCGTCGAGGGCGACGATCCATCGCGCTCGACGGTGAGCACCACCGGGCGGACGCTCGCCCGGTCCATCGCCTGGTGCGACTGGATCTCGCCGAGGTCCTGCACGCGGCGGCCGTCGAGGGCCACGATGCGATCGCCCTCCCGCAGCCCTGCGGCGGCGCCGGGCGCACCGGGCTCGGCGGCCAGGACGCGGAGGTAGTCCTCGTGCACCTCGAAGGTGACGCCCATCCCGTAGCGGGCCTCCGGGGGGCGGGCCGCCAGCCGCAGGAAGGCGTTGCGTTGGAAGCGGACGACCCAGTTGCCGCCGTCGAGCGCGGACGAGGGCACGCCGGTGACCTCCTCGGCGCCCACCGGCTGGTCGACCATGCCGTCCTCGTCCCAGAGCTCGAAGCGCAGCACGCTGTCAGGGCGCACCCGCAGGGTGATCTCCGCGGCGCGCCACTCGGGGTGGGTGGAGTTCTGCACCACCGGCGTGCGGTACACCTCCGAGCCGTCGCGGAGGATGACCGCGTAGAGGTCGGGCTCGCCGTCGCTGTCCCAGGGCTGACCGTCGGTGCGGCTCGGGGGAAGCTCCGCGGAGAGCACCGACACCGTGCGGACGTCATCGGGCGGGGGCGTCAGGAGCGCTGCTGGATCATGTCCGCGGGGACGGCGCGCGTCGCGGTGGTGTAGCGGGGAAACACCGCGCCGCATCCGACGAGGCAGGGCGTCGAAGCGAGCGCGGCCACGATGATCCAGCGGGTTGTAGCCATTTCGCCGCGGGAGGATAGGCATAGGCGGGGGGGAGGTTCCAGACCGAACGGGCGGCGGGGTTCAGAGCCGCGGCGGGCTCCAGCCCCGCAGCCGCAGCGAGTTGAGCAGCACCGACACGCTCGACATGGACATCGCCGCGCTCGCGAAGACCGGCGAGAGGGTCCAGCCGGTGAGGGGCTCGAAGACCCCCGCCGCCAGGGGGATGCCCACCACGTTGTAGACGAAGGCCCAGAAGAGGTTCTGCCGGATGGTGTGCAGCGTGGCGCGCGCGAGCCCCAGCGCCGTCGGCACCGCCCCGACGCCGCCCCGGAGGATCGTCACGTCCGCCGTCGACGCGGCCACGTCGGCGCCGCCCATCATGGCGATGCCCAGGTCGGCGACCGCCAGCGCCGGGGCGTCGTTGACCCCGTCGCCCACCATCGCGACGTGGGCTCCCTCGGCCTTCGCCCGGGTCACCACCGCGGCCTTCTCCTCGGGGCGCGTCTCCGCGAACACCTCGGTCACGCCCACCGACGCGGCCACCGCGAGCGCCGTCGCCCGCCGGTCGCCGGTTACCATCGCCACCCCGACGCCCATCGCACGGAGCGCCGCCACCGCCGACGCCGCCTCCGGGCGGGCGGTGTCCGCGAGCGCGACCAGGCCCGCGACGGAGCCATCGATCGCCACGAAGGACGCCGTCTCCCCTCGCGCCGCAGCCGCCGCCGCCTCGGGCTCCAGCGCCGCCACGTCGACCCCTTCCCCCTCCAGCCAGCGGCCCGTGCCGACCTGCACCAGCGCCCCGCCCACCTTCGCGCGAACCCCTCCCCCGGGCGTCGCCTTGAACTCCGTCGCCGCGGCAACCCTTGCTCCTCGATCCATCGCTCCGGCCACCAGGGCGCGCGCCAGCGGGTGCTCGCTGCCCGACTCCGCCGCGGCCACCATCGCCAGGAGCTCCGCCTCGGAGCGGCCCTCACGGGCGACCACCGTGACCAGCCGGGCCCTCGCCTCGGTGAGCGTCCCGGTCTTGTCGAAGAGCACCCGGTCGATGGTGGAGGCCCGCTCCAGGGCGTCGCCGCCCTTCACCAGGAAGCCCAGCGACGCCGCGCGGCTCGTCCCCACCGCGACCGCGGCCGGGGTCGCGAGGCCCAGCGCGCAGGGGCACGCGATGACCAGCACCGCCACGAAGTGACGCACCGCCACCGCGAGGCCGTCGGCGCCGTGAGGCAGGAGCATCCAGACCGCGAAGGTCAGCGCCGCGAGGACGAGTACCGTCGGGACGAAGACCGCGCTCACCCGATCGGCGAGCCGGGAGATGGGGGCGCGCGTGCCCTGCGCCTCGGCGACCGCGTCGACGATGCGGGCGATGGCCGAGTCCGCGCCGCGGCGGGTCACCTCGTAGAGGAGCGTTCCGCCGGAGACCAGCGTGCCGCCCTGGACGGCGTCACCGGGAGCGCGCTCGACGGGGATGCTCTCCCCGGTGAGCGTCGACTCATCGACCGCGGCGTTGCCCTCCCTCACCACGCCGTCGGTCGCGATGCGCTGGCCCGGGCGCACCCGGACGCGGTCGCCGGGGAGGAGCGACGAGAGCGGAACCTCCACCTCCGCCCCGGCGCGGAGTCGGGTCGCGGTGGGAGGCAGCAGCGCCACGAGGCCCCGCACCGCGTCGGTGAGCCGGCGCCGGGCGCGGTGCTCCAGCAGCTTGCCCAGCAGCAGGAAGGAGATGATCGCCCCGGCGGCCTCGAAGTACACCGGGACGTGGCCGTGGATCCCGTGAGGGAGCACCGACGGAGCGAGGGTGACCACCGTCGACCAGCCCCAGGAGGCCAGGGTCCCGAGGGCGATGAGGACGTTCATGTCCGCGCTGCGGTGACGGATCGCCGACGCGGCGAGAGAGAGGAAGCGCCGCCCCGGGCCGAACACCACCGGGGTCGCGAGCGCGAGCTGGAGATAGCGCCCGGCGGCGCCGTCGGTGCCGGGGATGGCGCCGTGGGACATCCCGACGACCAGCAGGGGGATGGTGAGCGCGGCGGCGATCGCGAGGTCGCGGCGGAAGGAGCGGGCCTCGCGCTCGTCGGCGGCGTCGGAGGCCGCGAGGCGGGTCATGGCGTCGTCGGGCGCGTCGCCCTCGGAGGAGCGCGGCGGGACCTCGTAGCCGGCGTCGCGGATGGCCTCGGAGAGCGCCTCGGGGTCGGTCGCGTGCTCGTCGTAGTCGACGGTGGCGGACTGGGTGACGAGATTGACCCGCGCGTCGAGGACGCCCGGAGTCCTGGAGAGCACCTTCTCGATGCGGCCGACGCAGGCTGCGCAGGTCATGCCGCGCACCGGAAGCTGCACCCGCGCGCCAGGGTCGACGCCGTTCGGGGAACTCGGGATCTCGGTGGTGTTCATGAGGTTCATCGGCTCCATTCGTTTCACGCCGACGCGACGCAGCGGCTGTGCTTACACCGGGAGGGGCCGAAGCCGAGGGATCAGCGTGGGCGACGGGGCGCCGGGCGGGGCGTCGGACTCGGAGGCGGGGTCGGAGCAGGAGGGGGCGGGGGCGGTGGCGCGGCGACGGGCGCTCTCACGACCACCACGCCTCGCACCATGTTCATGCCGCACTGGAACGGCGTGTCTCCCAGGGGGAGCGCGGGCAGCTCGATGACCACCGGCTGGTTGGTGGGCAGCTCGCGACGCAGGTTGAGCGTCGGAAACACCACCTCTCGGGTGCACCCTCCATAGCCCCGACGGAGGAACCTCAGCCTCAGCCGCTCGCCCTGGGTGACCTCGATGCGCGAGGGTTGATAGTCCTGATCGACCACCACCTCGACCTCTCGCACCCCGCCATCCGCCTGCTGCGCTCGCGCCGCGGAGGGCGCGACCATCATCGCCGCGCCGAGCACCACTCCCAGCCATTGCCGCTTCATCATTGCTTCACCATAGGGGCCGGAGCCCTTCCTCGCCCAGGTAGACGTCTGGTGAGGCGGCGAGATTACAGCCCCATCGCCGCGCCGCCCGATCGACGCTGTAATGCTTCACCCCCCCCGACCGTCTCCCCCCGTGAACCCGATGAGCCCACTCCCTGCGATCGTCCTCGCGCTCTTCACCGCCCTCTCCTCCGGCTGCGGCGGTCGGAGCGTACCCACCCGCTTTCCAGCGCACTCGGCTCCTTCGCCGGAGGCCTGCGAGGCCCCGGTCGACGACCCGACCGTAGCCCTCACCAGCGACCCGCCGCTGCCCGGCGAGCCCACGGGCCCGTGGCAGGGCCTCGCGCCCGACGCCGGAGCCGCCGCGACGACGGGAGGGCACGTCCATGCGCACTGAGCTCCGCCTCGCCTGGGCCCTGCTGCTGCTTCCCCTCCTGGGCTGCGGCACCACCTCGTACTCCTCCGACCTCCGCCGGGTGCACGAGCTCTCTCGCGCTCCGGTGCCGACCCGCCTCTCCGACGAGGAGGTCGAGGAGGCCGATCCCTCCGCCGCGCTCGCCGCGCCGCTCACGGTCGAAGCCTCGGTCGCGCTCGCCTTCCAGCGCAACCGTCACCTCCGCGCCTCGCTGCGAGAGCTCGGGGTCGCGCGAGGCTGGCTCGCCCAGGCGGGCACGCTCCCCAACCCGGCGGTGGAGTTCGACATCCGCTACCAGACCGATCGGGCGCAGCCGATCCAGGGCGACCTTCAGCTGGAGTTCGGGCTCACCCGGGCGATCATGGCGACGCAGCGCGCGGGCGTGGCGAGGGCCGAGCTGGCGACCGCGCAGGCCCGGGTCGCGGGGACCACCCTCGACCTGGGCTACGCCGTGCGCGAGGCCCACTTCGCCGCGCAGGCCTCCGAGGAGCGGCTGCTCATCGCGCAGCGCTCGCTCGACGCCTTCGCGGCGGCGAGGGACACGGCGAGGTCGCTGCACGGGGCGGGCAACATCTCTACGCTCGACCGCTCGGTGCAGGAGGCGGCCTACGAGACCGCGAGGGTCACCGTCGCGGAGATGGAGCTCGAGCGACTCGAGCGCCGCGAGGCGCTGCACCGGCTGCTGGGGCTGCACGGCGACGCCACGACCTGGACGCTGGCGGGCGAGCTCCCCGCGGCGCCGGAGACCCTCGCGCTCGAAGGCGTCACCGAGGCGAGGGCGCTCTCCGCGAGCCTTGAGCTTCTGGCGCAGCGAGCGAACCTGGAGGCCCTCGCGAGGCGGGTGGGGCTCAGCCGCGCGGAGGGCTGGACGCCGGACGTGACCGTCGACGTGCACGCCGAGCAGGACGGCAACACCTACGAGATCGGCGGCGGCGCCCGGGTGACGCTGCCGGTCTTCGACCAGCGGCGCGGGGCGACGGCGGCCTACGGGGCGCAGTTCGACGCGGCGATGGAGCGCTACCACGCGAGCGCGGTGGACCTGCGATCGGCGCTGCGCGACGCACGCAACCGGCTGCGATCGGCGCACGCCAGGGCGAGGCAGTACGACGCCGTCATCGCGCCGGCGAGGGAGCGGGTGATGAGGGAGTCGCTGCTCCAGTACAACGCGATGCAGATCGGGGTGTTTCAGCTGCTGCAGGCGAGGCGCGAGCTGCTGGACGCGATGCTGGCGCGCACCGAGACGCGGCGACAGTACTGGACCGCGGCGGCCGCGCTCGACGCCCTGCTCGCGGGCCGCCCGATGGGCGCACGAGGCGCGATGACGAGCAGCAACGGCACAGGCTCCATGAGCGCGAGCGGCCCGGCCGCAGGAGGTCACCGAGATGAACCGACGATCGTTCCTTCAGGTGGGGAGCACCGCGACGGCGGTGGGGTTGCTCGCCAGCGCCCAGCGCGCCGAGGCGCAGACGCACGAAGGGCACGAGGCCGCGCCCGCTCCGGCGGCGAGGGGGTCCATCGCGAGGCCCTATCCCGCGGGGCAGCCGGGGGTGACGGTTCCCAACGGGGAGACGCTTCCGTGGCGCGTGGTCGACGGGGTGAAGGTCGGGCACCTGGTGGTGGAGTCCTTCCCCCACGAGATCGCGCCCGGCATGACCGTCGAGGTGTGGGGCTACAACGGCCTCACTCCGGGCCCGGTGCTGGAGCTTGTGGAGGGCGACCGGGTGCGCATCCACGTGACCAACCGGCTGCCGGAGCCCACCACGGTGCACTGGCACGGCATCGTGCTCCCGAGCGGGATGGACGGCGTGAGCGGCCTCTCCCAGCGCCCCATTCCGCCGGGCGAGACGTGGACCTACGAGTTCACGCTCCGTCACCCGGGGACGTTCATGTACCACTCGCACTACGACGAGATGACCCAGATCGCGCTCGGCGCGGTGGGCATGATCGTCGTGCATCCGAGGCGCGCCCGAGGCCCTCGGGTCGATCGCGACTTCGTGCTGATGACGCACGAGTGGAAGGTCAACGGCGACACGCGCCGCCCCGACCCCAACGCCATGAGCGACTTCAACGTCCTCGCCTTCAACGGCAAGGCCTTCCCCGGGACGGCGCCGCTGCTGGTGGGCAAGGGCGAGCGGGTGCGCATCCGGCTGGGCAACCTCGGTCCCATGGACCATCACCCGATCCACATCCACGGGCTGTGGTTTCACGTGACGGCGACGGACGGGGGCTACGTCCCGGCGAGCGCCCAGCGACCCGAGACGACGGTGCTGGTGCCGGTGGGAGCGACGAGGGTGATCGAGTTCGTTCCGGAGGAGGCCGGCGACTGGGCGATGCACTGCCACATGACCCACCACGTCATGATGCAGATGGCCCACGGCCTGCCGAACATGGTCGGAATGGACCCTCGCACCGTCGAGCGGCGGATGAGCCGGGTGGTGCCCGAGTACATGACCATGGGCCACACGGGCATGGGCGGCATGGGGGAGATGCGCATGGAGATTCCCCCCAACACGCTGCCGATGCGGGGCGGCGACGGGCCGTACTCCTACATCGACATGGGCGGGATGTTCACCGTGCTGAAGGTGCGTGATGACCCGTCGACCGCCGATCCGGCGGCCTGGTACCAGGCGCCCGAGGGGACGGTCGCAGCGAGCGCCAACGAGGCGCGCCTACGGTCGGATGGGGTGGATGTGACGAGGAGCTACCGCCGGAGGTAGCGCGGAGATCAGAAGCAGCCGCCGCCGCAGTCGCCCTGGCAGTACTGGCAGGAGGGCTGCTCGGAGGGGTTGCGGGCGACGAACTTCACGACCTGCGCGAGACTCTGCACGGCGGGAACCTTGGTGGGGCGTGCGACGTTCTTCATCATCGGGAGGGACTCCGTCTGCCTGAGCGGAACAACCGCGGGAGTGCGATCGCCGTCTGGCAAGGAGGATGGTGTGCACGGGATGCCTGAAAGGCAACCAGCGCGGCGGTGCTGCGTGTAGCGGGTGACGGGGAGAGGGGGGGAGATTCTAGCTGGCGGGCTCGTAGCGCAGGACGATGGCGTCGTCCTTCACCTCGACGTGGGCGACGCCGCCGCCGTCGGAGAGCGCCCCGAAGAGCAGCGCCTCGGCCAGCGGCTTCTTCACGCTGGTCTCGACCAGGCGGGCCATCGGGCGCGCTCCGAAGGCCGGGTCGTAGCCGTGCTCGCCGAGCCAGCCTCGGGCCTCCTTGGTGACCTCGAGGGTGACCTTCTTGTCTTCGAGGGCCTTGCGCAGCGCGGCGATCTCCTTGTCGACCACCTGGAGGATGACCTCCGCGGTGAGCGCCGCGAACTGCACCACCGCGTCGAGGCGGTTGCGAAACTCCGGGGTGAACATCCGCTCGAGCGCGGCCTTGGCCTTGGAGGGGTCGATGCCCTTCGCGCCGGCGCCGAAGCCCACCATCTTCTCGGTCATCTCCCGGGCGCCCGCGTTGGTGGTCATGATGAGCACGACGTTGCGGAAGTCGGCCTTGCGGCCGTTGTTGTCCGTGAGCGTGGCGTGGTCCATCACCTGGAGCAGGATGTTGAAGAGCTCGGGGTGGGCCTTCTCGATCTCGTCCATCAGCACCACCGCGTAGGGGTGCTTGTTGACCGCGTCGGTGAGCAGGCCACCCTGGTCGAAGCCCACGTACCCGGGCGGCGCGCCGATGAGCCGCGACACCGTGTGGCGCTCGCTGTACTCGCTCATGTCGAAGCGGAAGAACTCCACCCCGAGGATCTTCGCGAGCTGCTTGGCGAGCTCGGTCTTGCCGACGCCCGTCGGGCCCGCGAAGAGGAAGTTGCCGATGGGCTTGTCGCCCGAGCGCAGCCCCGAGCGCGACAGCTTGATCGACGACGAGAGCGCGTCGATGGCCGGGTCCTGGCCGAAGATCACCGCCTTCAGCTCCTCGTCGAGCTTGCCCAGGCGCTGCTTCTCCGAGCCCGACACGGTCTTCTCGGGGATGCGCGCCATCTTGGCGACGATGGTCTCCACGTCCTTCAGCGACACCACCCGGGTGCGCTCGGCCTCCGGGCGCATCCGGTCCTGCGCGCCGGCCTCGTCGATGACGTCGATGGCCTTGTCGGGCAGCAGCCGGTCGTTGACGTACTTGGCCGACAGCTCGACCGCGGCCTTCAACGACTCGTCCGAGTACACCACGTCGTGGTGCTTCTCGTAGGCGGGCTTCAAGCCCTCCAGGATCTTGATCGAGTCGGCGATGGAGGGCTCTCCCACGTCGATCTTCTGGAAGCGCCGGGCGAGCGCGCGGTCGCGGTCGAAGGCGCCCTTGTACTCCTGGTAGGTGGTCGACCCGATGCAGCGCAGCGTGCCGTTGGCGAGCGCGGGCTTCAGCAGGTTGGACGCGTCCATCGATCCCCCAGAGGTGGCCCCGGCGCCGACGATGGTGTGGATCTCGTCGATGAAGAGAATGGCCTTGGGCTGCTCCTTGAGGGCGGTAAGCACGGCCTTGAGGCGCTCCTCGAACTGCCCTCGAAACTTCGTCCCCGCGAGCAGGGCGCCCATGTCGAGCGAGTACACGACGGACCCGTCGAGCACCGCAGGGACGTTGCCCTCCTGGATGGCCTTGGCGAGCCCCTCGGCGATGGCGGTCTTGCCGACGCCCGGCTCGCCCACGAAGAGGGGGTTGTTCTTGCGGCGGCGGCAGAGCACCCGGACGGTGCGCTCCAGCTCAAGCTCTCGGCCGATGAGCGGGTCGATCTTGCCCTCCGCGGCGAGCTCGTTGAGGTTGCTGCAGAACTGCCCCAACGGGTCGGGCCCCGGGGCTCCGCTGTCCTCCTCGTCTTCGCCGCCGGGGGGCGCCGCGCCCTTGCCGGGCCGCTGCGCCCTCGCGGGGGAGGCCTTCTCCGGTAGCTCGGTAGCGCCGTCTTTTCCGACGCCGTGCGAGACGTAGTTGAGGAGGTCCATCCGGGTGACGCCCTCCTCGCTCATCAGGAAGACCGCCTGCGACTCCTGCTCGCGGAACATCGCTACGAGCACGCTGGCCACGTCGATGGTCTGCTGCTCCGACGACATCACATGGATGGCCGCCCGCTGCAGCACCCGGTTGACCCCGAGCGTCTGCTGCACCTCCAGCGCCTGGCCCACCGGCAGCTTCTCGACGCTCTCGCTCAGATACGCCCGGAGCTTCTTCTCCAGGCGCTTCAGGTTGGCTCCGCACGCCTTCAGCGCGCGCTTCGCCCAGTCATCCTGGAGGAAGGCCAGCAGGACGTGCTCCAGCGTCACGTACTCGTGCCTGGCCTCCTCGGCCATCTCCACCGCCGAGCGCAGCGCCGACTGGAGTTCCTTCGTCACCGTAGGGGGGTTCGCCATGATGCTTCAGTCGTCCTCCGGCTCCATGGTCAGGAGCAATGGATATTCGTGCTCTCTCGCCAGCCGCTGCACCTTGTCGACCTTGGTCTGCGCCACATCGAAGGGGTAGACCCCGGCCACTCCAAGGCCCTTCTGATGCACGTGCATCATGATCGCCACCGCGTCCGACTCGGTCTTGTTGAAGATCCCGATGAGCACCGCCACCACGAACTCCCGGGTCGTGTAGTGGTCGTTGTGCAGCAACACCTTGTAGAGCCTCGGCCGCTGGAGCTTCTCCTTCGAGCGCTCCTCGGTGATCACCCCGGTGTCGTCTTGTTCCTTCGGTCGCCGCGCCATCGATGCCTTGTCCTATCCTTCGGTTCGCTACCGTTTATCTGTCACGGTAAAAGCCCGCAGTCCCGTCGCCGCGCCCATGGAGGGTAATGCCGCTTCGATCGCCGCGCTCTCCCGTCCCACAAACTCCCTCACCGCCTGGTCGAGCCCCGGGTGGAATACCCAGTGACAAGAGCGCGTCACCGAGGGCTCGAAGCCCCGGGTCACCTTGTGCTCGCCCCCGGCGCCCCCCTCGAAGCGCCTCACCCCGCGGGCGATGCACTCCCTGATCGAGTGGTAGTAGCAGACGTTGAAGTGCAGGAAGGGCTGCTCCTCGAAGCAGCCCCAGTAGCGCCCGTAGAGGTGCGTCTTCGAGGCGACGTTGATCGCCCCGGCGATGACCTCCCCACCCCGCTTCGCTTCGACCAGCTCCAGGTGCTCGGGGAGGTCTCGCAGCACCCGCCGGAAGAAGCCCTCGGTGAGGTAGCGCCGACCCCACGCGAACTTCTCCACCGTGGAGAGGTAGAGCCGGTAGGCCAGCGCCGCGTCGGCCTCGGAGAGCTCGTCGCCCCGCCGGGTGCTGAGGGTGATGCCCTGCTCCCCGGCCGCCTTCGCCTCGCGGCGCAGCTGGTTGCGCCGCTTGCTGTCGAAGCGGGAGAGAAACTCCTCGTAGTCGCGGTAGCCCGGGTTGTCCCAGTGGTACTGCACCCCGAGGCGGATCATCGCCCCGGCGGACGCGGCGACCTCGGCCTCGTCGGCGGTGGGGAAGAGCACGTGCACCGAGGAGAGCCGCTCGGCCCTCGCGAGCGCGACCGCGCCCTCGAAGATCGCCCTGGAGAGGGCCGCGCGGTCTTCCCCAGGCGCCACGAGCACCCGCCTCCCGGTGGCGGGCGTGAAGGGGACCGCAAGCACCAGCTTGGGGTAGTACCGGATGCCCGCGCGGTGGGCGGCGTTGGCCCAAGCGTGGTCGAAGACGAACTCCCCCTGGCTGTCGTCGCGACGGTACGCGGGCGCCGCGGCCACGAGGGCCTCACCGCGCCAGAGGGTGAGGTGCCGGGGGTGCCACCCGGTGGCCTCGACGGCGCATCCCTCGCGCTCCATGGCGTCGAGCCAGCGGTGCTTCTGGAAGGGGGTGCAGGACTCGTCGAGGAGAGCGTCCCACGCGGCCTCGGGGATCACCCCGATGGCGTCGATGACTCGTAGCCGCAGCGCGTGGTCGGTCATGGTCGGAGGGTGAGATGTCACTCGGAGGGGAAGCGGTGTACCCCGGACCTACGATCGCGCAAGCGGCGAACGACGCGCGCTCAGCGCTCCGTCGGGTCGAGCGGGTCGACCACGCGCTCGACGGGGTTGATCTCGACGATCTCGAAGGACACCACCGGCACGTCGAGGTCGCTCACCGAGTCGCGGAGCTGGGCGAGCTCGGCGTCGCGCGCGGGGGTCGGCGCGGGGGGCCCGTCGGTGGCCCCGAGGAGCGCCGAGAGGCGTCGGGTGGCGTCGCGCAGCTGCCGCCCGCTGGCGATCGCGATCTCCATCTGGAAGCGGTACCCGAGCGGGCTCGACGCGTGGAGCAGGCGCTCGAACACGTCGCGGGTGAGCTCGAGCGCGGTGACCGCGGTGTGCGCGACGAGCGACGCAGACCGCGGGGAGCGGTCGACGAGCCCGAGCTGCCCGGCGACTGCGCCCGCGGTCAGGCGCGTGAGAAGGCGCTCGTGCCCCTGGGACTCCTTCACGACGTCCACCACGCCGGAGACGATGATGAAGCACGACGCCGCCGGGCGGCTCTGTCGGCAGAGCACCTCGCCGGGCGCGAAGGTGCGGTCGGAGCAGACGCCGAGCAGCATCTCGAGCTCGTCGTCGGAGAAGGTCGTGAGGCGACCGGTGCTGCGGAGCTGTTCGACGGTGATCACGGGGCACCTCGGAAGCGGTGGGCCAGACGCTGCCAGATCGAGCTGGCCGGCGGCGGAGGCAGCGGCGGTACCGACGGCCGACGGGGCGCTCCGTCCGCGCGGCCGAGGGTGCTGAGCTCGGCCTCGATGCGGCGGTCCACCGAGCGGAGGCGGTCGGTGATGTCCTGGATGATCAGCCCGAGCAGCAGCGAGGCGACCCGAGGGAGCTCGCGGGACATGCGATCGAGCTCGGCGCGGGTCAGCTCGACGGCGACGGCGTGGGTGGTCGCGGTGACGGTGGCCGAGCGGGGCGCGGGGTCGAGGCAGGCCTGCTCGCCGATGACGTCGCCGGCGACGAGGCGCCCGACGACGACCCGCTCGTCGCCCGCACCCTGCACCTCCACCGCCACGTCGCCGTAGAGCAGCACGAAGAGGGACGAGCCCGGGTCGCCCTCGCGAAACAGGGCCTCGCCGGGCGCGAGGCGCCGCTCGACGAGGAAGCGCGTGAACGAGTCCACCTCCTCGTCGGTGAGCGCATCGAACACGCCCGCGCGCTGGAAGAGGGTGCGGGTCTCGAGCGTCGGGAGCATCATCGTTTCACCTACAAGCGACCGGGGCGCGATCGACCGCTGCCTGACATCGCCAGCGGTGACTACAACACACCGCGTCGACGCCACGAAACTTCTACCCCCGCGGACGACCTCCCGGCCCACCTCTGCGCTGGGAGACCTACACGACACAACGCCGTCCGGTGGGTAGTCGGGTGACCACCCGATCGATCACGGAAACCCCACCACGCGGAGGGCCCCAGGGGATGGTTGCGGGCTTGCAGTGGCCCTCTACCCTGATGAGCACGCACCGTCTGTTGCTGGGTCTCGCGGGGATCGGGTTCATGGCGACGGCGGCGGTCGGCTGCGCGGCCGACGAGGGCGACTCGGACGACTGGGACGAGGCCAGCGATGTTGGCGAGATCGCCGTGGCGGGCCGCTGGGTGCCACCCGCCAGCGCGAGCGCCGCGGGCGATCGGCAGTGGGTGCGCTACGACGACGCCCCCTCCTGGAGCGGCGGGCGCTACTGCGGCGGAGGCCTGCTGGCCGGGACGCGCGAGCTCGGCGACCACCTCGTGCGGAGCTTCCGCGGGGTGCGCTCCTACGACGGGCACGCGTGCCGGGCCAACACCGCGAACACCAGCCAGATGTCGGTGCACGGCACCGGCCGCGCGGTCGATGTGTTCATCCCGCTGATTCGTGGACAGGCCGACAACACCGTCGGCGACGCGGTGGCCAACTGGCTCATCGCCAACGCCAGCAGCCTCGGCGTGCAGCTCGTGATCTGGGACCGCAGCAGCTGGAGCGCCAGCCGCCCCGCCGGGGCGAAGCTGCGCGCCTACGGCGGACCGCACCCGCACAACGACCACCTCCACATCGAGCTCAACACCGACGGCGCCGCGCGGCGTACCGCCTGGTTTCGCGACCGCAGCGTAGCGTCGACCCCCGCGCCTGCGCCCGCTCCGGCTCCCGCTCCCGCCCCCGCACCGGCGCCCGCTGTGGCTCCGGTCACGCTGCCTCGGATGCGGGTGGTCGCGGGCGGGCTCAACCTCCGTCGCTCGGCGGGGACCTCCGGGACGATCATCACCGCGATGCCCTGCGGCGCCCCGGTGACCGTGGTCGGCGGCCCCGTCTCGGGCTGGTACAACGTGGACTACAACGGCATCCGCGGCTGGGCCTCGGGCAGCTACCTCACGCCCGAAGCGAGCTACCGCGCCTCGGTCTGCGGCAGATAGAGCGCCCCCCCTACGCCAGCCTGAATCCCGGGCTCGATCCTCCCGGTCCGACGGGGTTCGGGGCGACAATCGGGAAAATCGCAGGGTGCCCTACGAGAGCCGCTCGGAGCGACGATGAGCTCTATGAGCCCATGACGTCTACCGTCGCGCCCCCCATCGCCGAGCAGATCGCCGCGGTCTGCGCGCAGGTACTGCTCACCCCCGACGCCACGCTGGCCGCGCTCCAGGCCGACTGCACCCGCGCTCGCAGCGGGCTGGGAGGCGTCGGCCTCGCGGCCCTGCTCTACGGCTCGGCCCTGCTCCAGGCGGGCGACGGGGTCGCCTCGCTCGAGGCGCTGTCCGAGGCCGACGCCGACGCGCGGGCCACCGGGGACGACGCCCTGAGGCTCCAGGTGATGGTGTCGAGGAGCAAGGCGCTGACGATCACGGGCGACCTCCAGGGGGCGCTGGAGTGCTTCGGAGAGGGGATGGACCTCAGCCGCGCCCTCGGCGATCGGCACACCGAGGGGCTGCTGCTGCTGGGCCTCGGGTTCTTCCACGGGCAGCTGGAGGAGTCGGTTCCGTACGAGGAGTACACCCGGCTCGCGCTGGCGCGCTTCCGCGAGCTCGGCGACCCGCAGCGCGTCGCCCTGTGCCTCAACAACCTCGGCGGCTCGATCTCCCGCCGCAAGCGCTACGCCGAGGCGCTGGCCTGCTACGAGGAGGCGCTGCCCATCGCGCTGGGGCTCGGCTGGCGGCGCGGGCAGGCGCTCATCCTCGCGGGCCACGGCGGCGTGCTCTTCCACCAGGGCCACATCGACGAGGGCAAGCGGAGGTACCTCGCCAGCAACGCCATCCTCGAAGAGCTGGGCGACGTCTTCCAGCTCACCCGGCACCTCAACCTCCTCGGGCGCGCCCTGCTCGAAGGGGGACGCCCCGCGGAGGCGCTCCCCTGCCTGGAGCTGGCCGTCCGCCACGCCGAGGCGAGGCGCTTCGAGATCGAGCTCTCCGTCGCGCTGGAGCTGCTCTCCCGGGCGCACGAGGCCCTCGACGACGCGCCCTCGGCGCTGCGCGCGCTGCGCCGCCACGTCGAGGAGGGCGCCATCGCGGGCAACCGCCGCACCGAGGAGGTCGTCCGCAAGCTCAAGCTCGAGCACCGGCTGTCGATCGCGAAGCGCGAGGCCCAGCAGCAGGAGTCGCGCAACGACGAGCTCGCGGCGGTCAACGCGGCGCTCACCGAGGCGATGCGGCAACAGCAGGCGCTGCAGGCCGAGCTCGAGCGCCTCGCCCGCACCGACCCCCTCACCGGGCTGTTCAACCGTCGGCACATGGACGCGCTCGGCGACCGCGAGATCGAGCGCAGCAGGCGCTCCCGCGCGCCGCTGGCGGTGATGCTCGCCGACGTCGACCATTTCAAGCGCATCAACGACCGGTACGGCCACGCGGTAGGCGACGAAGTGCTGGTCGAGATGGCCGCGCGCCTGCAGGCCAACGTCCGGGGGGGCGACCTCGTCGCGCGATGGGGCGGCGAGGAGTTCTGCGTGCTGCTGGTGGACACCGACGGCGAGGGCGCCCGCCTCGCCGCCGAGCGGGTGCGGCGGGCGATCGCGCAGCGGCCCTTCGAGACCTCCGTCGGGCCGCTCAAGGTGACGCTGAGCCTCGGGGTCGTGGCGCTCGACGACGGCCCCGCGCGCCTCTCCAGCCTGCTGCGCCAGGCCGACGCCGCGCTCTACACCGCCAAGGACCGCGGCCGCGACCAGTACTACCTCGCTCCGACGGGGTGATCGCCCCCGCCGACGCCGAGCCTCCGCCGCGAGGGCCCCGCGCGAACGCCGCAGGGATGCGCGAAGATGTGCAGGCCGGGCCGCGAGTCGGCGTAGGTTGCTGCCGCAACGATCCACGAGCGAAGGCGAGGACGAGAACGATGACGATGCGAGGCACGATGGCGGTGGCGGTGGCGGCGACGATGGCGTGGGCGCTGGGCGGGTGCTCGACGGAGGTCGACACCGGCGTCACGGGGGTTCCCACGGGCTACGTCGGCGTGCGGCCGTACACGACGCTGCCCGCGAGCAGCGAGACCGCCGCCGGCGTCGACTGGGGCACCGCCCCGACCTCGTACCGCGGACGCAACGGGCTGCGCGTGAAGTACGACTGCCCCGCCAACGGGGGCGGCGGCTCGGTGTGGGGCTCGGACATCTACACCGACGACTCGTCGGTCTGTAACGCCGCGGTGCACTTCGGGCGCATCAGCGTGGCAGCGGGCGGCTCGGTGGTGATCGAGATCCGGGCGGGGCGCACGAGCTACTCGGGCTCGCTGCGAAACGGCATCTCCAGCATGAACTATGGGGAGTGGTCGGGAAGCTTCATCGTGCTCTGAGCCGCGTGCCCGTCCCCGACACCCCGGCCGGTCGAGTCTGAGAACCCTCTCATCTTGCCCACAGGTTCTTTCCGCGCATCGGCCCTATAGCAGCCGTCATGCATCGCGTGCCGTCCCTGCTGGGTGCCGATCGCCCTGGTGATCGCCCTCCCGATGCTCGCCGGGTGCCGCGAGCCCGCGAGCGCGCCGTCGCCCGCTCCGCCCGCCTCGGAGTGCGCCCCGCCGAGCGCGTCCTTCGCCTGGATCCCCGTGCGCCCCGCCTCCGAGGCGTCGCCCGAGGAGTATCCCGCGCGGCTGCTGCGCACGAGCACCTCCGAGGCGGTGGTGGTACCGCCGTTGCCCGCGCGCCTCGTGAGCCTCGCCGTGCGACCAGGCGACACGGTCTCCCAGGGAGACCCCATCGCGCGCGTCGTGATGCCCGAGATCGACGTCGCCCTCGCGACCCTGACCGGGGCGGAGAGCGCGCTCGCGATCCTGCGTCGGCGCCGGACGCAGCTCGGCCCGCTGGAGCGAGAGCGGCTGGTGCAGGCCTCCGAGGTCGCAGCCGTCGACCTGGAGATCGCCCGGCACAGCGCCGATCGGCTGCGCGCCAGCGCGGTGATCACCGGGGCGGGCATCTCCCGCGGAGGAACCATCGTGCTGCGAAGCCCCATCGCAGGCGTGGTCACGGAGGTACCTGCGACGCTCGGTGAGCTGCGCCGACCGGAGGATGGACCCATCGCCCGGGTGCGCAGCCGCGTGGGGCAGCGCATCGAGGCGACCTTCCCGGCGCGTCCGACGGAGGGGGCGACGTACTCGTTTCGCTCGGCGGCGGGGGCGGTCCCGATCGCGCTGGTCAACCAGGTTCCGGCCCCGACGGGCCTCGGGTACCTGGCGTGGTTCGAGGCGCCCGCCGGAGCCGAGATGCCCGCCGCGGCAGAAGGCAGAGTGCTCGTGCACAGCCCCGCGGGCGAGGGCTCCTGGCTGGTCCCTGCGACCGCCGTGGGCGCCCGGGGCACCGGGCGCTTCGTCGTCGCCCGCACCCGCTCCGGGGCAGGCGCCGCGCTCGTGGCCGTCGAGCTGGTGCGCGTCGCCAACGCCGACGCCATCGTGCGCGCCGCCCTCCCCGAGGGCGCCCTCGTCGCATCGGATCCCGCGCGTGGCGAACGGCTCGTCGACGGAGGCGCGCGGCGATGATCGAGTCGCTCGTCGCGTACTCCGTCGCGAAGCGGGGGTGGGTGCTGGTGCTCTGGGCGCTGCTCGCGGCGGGCCTGCTGGCCATCGCGGTGCATCTCAAGCTCGACGCGCTGCCCGACATCACCAGCAACCAGGTGCAGGTGCTCACCCGCGCCCCGGGCCTCACCCCCGAGGAGGTCGAGCAGCGGGTGACGCGCCCCCTCGAGGCCAGCTTCGGCGGCCTGCCCGGGCTCGACAACGTCCGCAGCCTGTCGCGCTACGGCCTCTCGGCCATCACCCTGGTCTTCGACGAGGACGTCGACCTGCTCCGCGCCCGACAGCTCGTGGCCGAGCGCATGGCCACCTCCGCCGGGGCGCGCGCCAGCGGCGTGGAGCCCCCCGAGCTCGGCCCCATCTCGGGCGGCCTCGGCGAGGTGTTTCACTTCACCGTCTCCGCGCCGACGCGCACCCCGTCCGAGCTGCTCGAGCTCGTCGAGCTCCGCGTCGCTCCCGTCCTGAAGACCGTTCCGGGCATCGTGGAGGTCAACACCTGGGGAGGCGCCCAGCGCACGATGGAGGTGCGCGCAGACCCCAACCAGCTCGTCGCCCGAGGGGTCACCCTCGACGAGCTCCGCGTGGCCCTCACGCGCACCGTGGGCAGCCAGCCCGGAGCCTCCCTCGAGACCGGCGACCACCACATCCTCCTTCGCGGAACCTTCCTCCCCCGCACCCCCGCGACCTCGGCGACGCCGTGGTGAGGTTCTCCCAGGGGGCCGCCGTCCGCGTCGGCGACGTCGCCACCATCGCCGAGGGGGCCGCTCCCCGCCTCGGGGCCGCCTCGCGCGACGGCCGCGGCGAGACCGTCTACGTGATGACCCAGATGCTCATCGGCGCCAACGCCCGCGACGTCACCCGCGCCGTGCGGCTGAAGATGCACGACGTCCGTCATGTGCTGCCTCCGGACGTGCAGATCGACGTGGTCTATGACCGCAGCGCGCTGGTCGACGCCACGCTCCGCACCGTCGCCCGGAGCCTCGCCGAGGGCGGGCTCCTCGTGTGCCTCGTGCTCTTCCTCACGCTGGGCAGCGCCCGCGCCGGCGTGGTGGTGGCGCTCACCATCCCCGTCGCGATGCTCGGGGCCACCGCGGCGATGACCCTCCTCGGCGTCTCGGGCAACCTGATGAGCCTCGGGGCGGTGGACTTCGGGCTGCTGGTCGACGGCGCGGTGGTGCTCGTCGAGCACGTGTTCCACCGGGCGAGCGAGGACGACGAGACGGAGACCCCGTGGGCCGATCGGGTCGCGCAGGCGTGCTCCGCGGTCGCGCGGCCGTCCTTCTTCGGGGTCTTCGTGATCCTGCTGGTGTACGTGCCGGTGCTCTCCCTGACCGGCGTCGACGGCAAGCTCTTCCGCCCGATGGCGATCACCGTGGTGCTGGCGCTGCTCGTCACGCTGCTCTTCACGCTGACCTTCATCCCGGCCGCGGCGGCGCAGTTCATCCGGGCCCGCGACATCCCCGCGACGTCCCCGCGCCTCGTCCGCTGGATCGAGCGCGCCCACGGCTTCGCCATCCAGCGCACGGTGGTCCGCCCGGTGCTCGTGCTGGGGCTCTCCCTCGCCGCGCTGGGCGCCTCCATCGCGACGCTCTCCCGCCTCGGCGCCGAGCTCGCCCCGACCCTCGACGAGGGCGCCCTGGTGATCCAGACGACCCGCACCGCCGACCTGGGCATCACCGGGGCGATCGAGCAGGCCCGACGGATGGAGCTCGCCGTGCTCGCCGGCACCCCCGAGGTCGCCGACGTGGTGTCCCGCATCGGCAGCCCGGCGATCGCCACCGACACCATGGGGCTCGAGCAGTCGGACGTGTTCGTGGCGCTGAGCCCGCCGGAGCGGTGGCGACCCGGCATGACCCGGGAGAAGCTCCTGCAGCAGCTCATGCGGCGCATCGAGGCGGCCACGCCGCACTCCGAGCCGGCCTTCACCCAGCCCATCCAGATGCGCTTCAACGAGCTGCTGGGCGGGGCGCCCTACGACGTGGTGGTGAGCGTCCTCGGGCAGGACCTCGCGGCGCTGCGCACCACCGTGCAGCACGTGCGGGACACCGTGGCCCACATCCCCGGGGTGGCTGATCCCCGGGTGCTGGCCGAGGACGAGATCCCCCTGCTGGAGGTGCGCCCCAACTCGCTCGCCGCGGGGCAGCGAGGGATGTCCGCGGTGGACGTGCTCGACGTGGTGGGGGCGATGCGCCTCGGCCTCCAGGTGGGCGTCACCTACGACGGCCCGAGGGAGATCCCCGTCACGCTGCGGCTGGGCGCCGATCCGCCGCACCCCCACGCGCTCGCGGGCGCGCTGATCCCGGCGCCGGGGGCGCTGCTGGTGCCGCTCTCGGAGGTGGCCACGGTGCGTCGGCAGACCGCGCCCGCGGCGATGTACCGCTGGAACGGCGAGCGCCGCATGCTCCTCGGCTTCAACGTGCGCGGCAGGGAGCTGGGCGACGTGGTGCAGGAGGCGACCGCGAGGGTGGCCCGGGAGGTGAGGCTCTCCGAGGGCTCGCGGCTCTCCTGGGGCGGGCAGTACGAGACCCTGCAGGACGCCCGGAGGCGGCTGGGTTTCGTGATCCCCGCGGTGCTGCTACTGATCGGCTTCGTGCTGTTCATCCACTTCGGACGACCGGGCCCGGTGCTGTGGGTGCTCGCGCACGTGCCCTTCGCCGCGGTGGGCGGGGTGTTCGCGCTGGCGGCGCGGGGGATGGCGCTCTCCATCTCCGCGGGCATCGGCTTCATCGCCCTCTGGGGCATCGCGGTGATGAACGGCACCGTGCTGGTGACCGAGATCGACGCGCTGGAGCGCGGAGGCACCGACCCCTCCGAGGCCACGCTGGCCGCGACGAGGTCGCGCACCCGGCCGGTCTCGATGACCGCGCTGGTGGCGGCGCTGGGCTTCCTCCCGATGGCGCTGGCCCAGGGGGCGGGCTCGGAGGTGCAGCGCCCGCTGGCGACGGTGGTCATCGGCGGGCTCATCACCTCGACGACGCTGACGCTGCTGGTGCTCCCGACGCTGCGGGTGGCCTTCACGAAGCTCCAGGCGCGAAGGAGGAAGACCCCATGAAGGTGCTGGTCATCGAGGACGAGCCGCGCATGAGCCAGCTCCTACGGCGCGGGCTCACCGAGGAGGGCCACACGGTGGACACCTGCGACTCCGCCGCGAGGGCGACGGAGAGCGTGCGGTACGCCGACTACGACGTGATCATCCTGGACTGGGGACTGCCCGACGCCGACGGCATCACGCTGCTGCGCACCTGGCGCGCCGAAGGGCTCGCGACCCCTGTGCTGATGCTCACCGCGCGAGGATCGTCCGGCGAGAAGGTTCTCGCGCTCCGCACCGGCGCCGATGACTTCCTGGTGAAGCCCTTCGACTTCGAGGAGCTCATCGCCCGGCTCGAGGCGCTGCACCGTCGGGCCTCCGCGGGGCGACCGGCGCCACGGCGCTGGGCGACCTGCAGTTTCAGCGAGCGCGCCGGCAGCTCATCGGGCCGTCCGGCGCGGTCGAGCTCACCAGCCGGGAGTTTCAGCTGCTGAGCGCGTTCACCGAGCGCCCCGGGGACATCCGCACCCGCAGCGAGCTGCTCTCCAAGGTGTGGGGCGCACACTACGAGGGCGACGCCAACGTGGTCGACGTGTACGTCGGCTACCTTCGATTGAAGCTCGAGTCCGCGGGCGCCCGCCGGGTGTCCATCGCCACGGTGCGGGGCAGCGGATACCGCCTCCTGGTCGCTCCGTCCCCTGAGCGATGAAGCTCGTACCGCGCATCCTCGCGCTCGGCGTGGTGCTGCCGCTCGCGGGCCTGCTCTGCTCGGTGACCATCGCGGGCGGGCTCTTCCGTCGCTCACTGGTGCAGGACGTCGACCGCCGGCTCCTGGCGCAGGCGGCGGTGGAGTCGGTCAGCCTCTTCGACGGACCCGATGGCCGACCGCACGTCCACATGCCGCGCTCGGCGCTGGCGGCGGAGGTGATGGCCTTCGCGCCGGAGACCTCCCTCATCGACCCGCTGGGCCGGGTGGTCATGACCGTGCCGGAGGGTCGCTCTCCGACGCCGGTGCCTCGCGCAGCGGGCCCCGGTCACCCTCGGCTGGAGTCGCCCGACTCCCGCCGTCGCACGCTGACGCTTGGCGTGTCCCGCCCCGGGGACGGGCTCTACACCCTGCACCTCGTGGCCTCGCTCGACCCGGTCGAGGCGACGATGCGATCGTTCTACCAGGCCATCGGAGGGACGGTCGCGGTCATCACGCTCCTGCTGGCCTTCGTGCTGTATGCGCAGGCGCGCAGCCTCGCCCGGCGGGTGACCGACCTCATCGGCTTCGTGCCCTCGATCGGCGGCGCCGCGCCTCCGCCCGAGCGCCGCGCGGAGGGCGCCGACGAGCTCGCCACGCTGGGCCGCGCGCTCACCGACGCCGCGCGCTTTCTTCACGAGCAGCGGCTCGCCCACGAGCGCTTCCTGGCCAACGCGGCGCACCAGCTCCGCACTCCGCTCGCCGTGCTCCGCACCGAGATCGACCTGGCGCTGCGGCGCCCTCGCGACGTGGGTCAGCTCCGCGAGGCCCTGGAGATGGCGCGCAAGGAGACCGAGCGTCTGACGCTGCTCGCCCGCAAGCTGCTGGACTTCGAGAGCCTTCGCTCGCAGCCCATCGATCTGCAGGACGTCGACCTGCGCTCGGTGCTCCGCGACGTCGTCGAGCGGCTGTCGACGGCCGCCGACGCCGCGGGGATCAGCCTCGTCGTGGAGGGCGACGCGACGGTGCCGTGCCGGTGCGATCCGCTGCTGGTCTCGCAGGCGCTGGAGAACCTGGTGGACAACTCGATCCGCTTCGCCCCGTCGGGGAGCCGCGTGGAGATCAGCGCCCGCGGCGGTGACGGCGCGTGTCGGCTGGTGGTCCACGACGAGGGCCCGGGCATCCCGGAGGAGGAGCGGGCGAAGGTGTTCGAGCCCTTCTACCGGGGCTCGACGCCGGGGTCGCAGACGGGCCTCGGGCTGGCCTTCGTGGCGGACGTCGCGCGCAAGCACGGCGGCGAGGCGAGGCTGCTCCCCTCGGCGAGCGGGACCACCGTCGCCATCGAGCTTCCGTGCGGGCGACGGAGCGTCTGACGCGTCGCCCCGTTGGCCTGGGGCCGCCCGATGGTGTACCCGGAACATTGGAGGTCACGATGATGCAGCATGGGATGTTTGCGGCGCCTGGCGCTGCGGGGGTGACCTGTCCGTGGTGCAGGCACCACTGGCCCGCCGGGATGGTCGCTGTCGAGTGCGGCAACTGCGGCGGCGCGCTGCCCGCCCCGCCTGGCCCGACGCGCGCGGCGGCGCCCCCGCCTGCGCCTCGTCGGCTGCCCGAGCGCTACACGCGAGAGCTGCTGCTGTGGAAGAACGTCGGCGCCATGGTCGGCACCATCTTCGCGGCCCTCGGGGCGGTGTTCGCGACGATCGGCCTCGGGCTGTGCTTCGTGCTCCTGCCGCTGGGCCTCTCGTTCTTCGCCTTCGGCGCGCTCTTCGGCGGCATCGGCTGGGCGCTCCGCTCGGGCTCGCGCAAGTCGGCCCTGCGGCAGATCGACGCGCTCACCCGAGGCCTCGTCGCCGAGGGCCAGCTCGTCGGCGTCCGGCAGGACTTCAGCGAGAACATCAACGGCCTCAACCCCTACCGCGTCGAGTACGTGTTCTACGTGAACGGTCAGGCCCTGGGCGGCTCGACCAAGGGCTGGGACATCGTGAACGCGCTGCGCCAGCCGGGCGAGCCGCTGTGGGTGGTGTTCCTGCCGGAGGACCCGGGCGTCAGCTCGATCTGGCCGCCCATCGCCTGATGCCGCGCGAGGGGGGTCTGTGCCCCCCGTGCACTTCACTTCGCGATGAGGTTGAGGATCTTCCCTGCCTTGTAGATCACCTTGGCGACGCTCTTCCCTGCGAGCTGACGACCCACTGAATCCAGCGCCTTCGCCGCCGCGACGGCCGTCTCCTCGTCGGCGTCGAGCGCCAGCTCGATCGTTCCCGCAGTCTTGCCGTTGACCTGCACGCCGATGGTGACCGTGTCGTCGACCAGCCACTTCGCGTCGGCCACCGGCCAGGGCTCATAGGCCACCCCACCCGGCGTCACGGGCTTGCGCCGCGCCGCGGGTCCAGAGGGTCTCCGCGAGGTGCGGAGCGAAGGGCGCCACGAGCTGTGCCAACGGGGCGAGCACCTCCCGAGAGCGCGTCCCCATGCGGGCGAGGTCGCGCGTGGCGACGTGCAGCGCGGAGATGGCCGTGTTGAGGCTGAGCGCCTCGATGTCGCGGGTGACCTTGTCCACCGCGCGGTGCAGCAGCTTGAGCTCGTCGGGCGTCGGGGCGACGTCCTGCGCCCGGGGGACGTCGTCGTCGCCCTCGAAGAAGAGCCTCCAGACGCGCTTCAGCCAGTCGTGCTGCGCCTCGAGCTGGCTCGTCTGCCAGGGCTTGTCGCTCTCCAGCGGCGTGAGGAAGCAGAGGTACACCCGCAGCGCGTCGACCCCGTACAGGTCGATGATGTCGTCGGGGTTCACCACGTTGCCCTTGCGCTTGGACATCTTCTCCCAGCGCACCTCCGCGGCCACCGGCTCGTCGTGCCCGGCCGCCCGGATGAGGGCCGTCCGGTCGTCGTCCTTCACCACGCTCTCGGGGATCGTCAGGTGGTTGAACTTCCCGCTCTCCCCGGCGGTGTAGAAGGTCCTCGCGAGCACCATCCCCTGGTGGCGCAGCTTGGCGAAGGGCTCCTCGTCGCGCACGAAGCCCTCGTCGAAGAGGGCCTTCTGCCACATGCGCGAGTACAGCAGGTGCCCCACCCGGTGCTCCGCGCCGCCCACGTAGAGGTCGACGGGCATCCAGTAGTCGCTGGCCTCGCGAGAGCAGAACTCCTGGTCGTTGTGCGGGTCGCAGTACCGCAGGAAGTACCAGCTCGAGCCCGCCGAGCCGGGCATGGTGTCGACCTCGCGGCGCAGGTGTCGGCCCGTGACCGGATCGTCGACGTCGAGCCAGTTCACCGCACGAGCCAGCGGCGACTCGCCGGTGCCGGTGGGGGCGTAGTCGGCCACCGGGGGCAGCTCCAGCGGGAGCTCGTCGAGCGTGAGCGCCCGCACCACCTGCTCGCCGTCCTTCAGCACCGGGATGGGCTCTCCCCAGTAGCGCTGCCGCGCGAAGGTCCAGTCGCGGATCTTGAAGTTCACCGTCGCCTTGGCGCAGCCCTTCTCCGCGAGCCACGCGGTCACCTTCCGGATCGCCTCGCCGCCCGCGGTGGCCGTCCCGTCGAAGGGCCCGCTGTTCACCATCGCCCCGTCGCCCGCGTACGCGGCCTTCGCCACGTCGCCGCCGGAGATCACCTCGACGACGGGCAACCCCATCGCCTTCGCGAACTCCCAGTCGCGCTCGTCGTGACCCGGCACCGCCATGATCGCGCCGGTGCCGTAGCCAGCGATGACGTAGTCCGCGATCCACACCGGGATGGCCTCGCCCGTCGCCGGGTTGATGGCCCTCGCTCCGGTGTCGACGCCGGTCTTCTCCTTGCTCGCCTGACGGTCGCGCTCGCTTCGCCCCGCGGTGCGCTTCTGGTAGGCCGCGACGGCCTCGCGCTGCGCGGCGGTGGTGAAGCCGTCGACCAGCGAGTGCTCCGGGGCGAGCACCAGGTAGGTCGCTCCGAAGAGCGTGTCGGGGCGCGTGGTGAAGACCGTGACCTTCTCGCTGGAGCCCTCCACCGCGAAGTCGACGAAGGCCCCCTCGGAGCGGCCGATCCACTCGCGCTGCGCGGTCTTGGTGGCCTCGGGCCAGTCGATGGTGTCGAGGCCCGAGAGCAGCCGGTCGGCGTAGGCCGAGATGCGCAGCATCCACTGCGACATGCGCCTGCGCTCGACGGGGTGGCCACCGCGCTCGCTCTTGCCGTCGATGACCTCGTCGTTGGCGAGCACCGTCCCCAGCGCGGAGCACCAGTTGACGAACCCTTCGCCCACGTACGCGATGCGCTTCGCGTAGAGGCGGGTGAAGATCCACTGGGTCCACTTGTAGTAGGCCGGGTCGGCGGTGGAGATCTCCCGCGACCAGTCATAGGAGTAGCCGAGGCGCTTGAGCTGGCGTCGGAAGGTCTCGATGGCCTCCGCGGTGGACACCTGCGGGGCGATGCCCTCGTCGATGGCGCGCTGCTCGGCGGGGAGCCCGAAGGAGTCGTAGCCGATGGGGTGCAGCACGTTGAAGCCGCGGGCGCGCTTGAAGCGGCACACCACGTCGCTGGCCGTGTAGCCCGCGGGGTGCCCCACGTGGAGGCCCTTCCCGCTCGGGTACGGGAACATGTCCAGCGCATAGAACTTCGGCTGCCCCGGGACGATGCGCGCGACGTAGCTGTCGTGCTTCTCCCAGTGGTCCTGCCAGAGCGGCTCGATCTCGGAAGGGCGGTACGGCATAGGGCCCCCTGTCTACGCGCACGGGGCGAGTCGGTGCAATACGGGCCATCGCGGCGCGGCGCGGCGTGGCGCCGGACCCGCGTTCGACAGGCGGAGCCCGACCGTAGCAGGATCGCCGCCATGAACCTCCTTCGCTTACCTCTCGTGGGCCTCGCGCTCTCGCTCGCCTCGACCCCGGCGGGCGCGATCCCGCTGATTCGAGGCCTCGGCGGACCGGCGGGCTTCGGCACCAACGCGCTCGACCCCAACGACGACGGCTCCACCGGGATCATCACGGTCGACCGGCAGTTCCCGGAGGGCCTGTGGTTCTTCGGGAGCGTCTACCGGGCGCTCTACCTGAACAACAACGGCAACATCACCTTCAACCGCGCGCTCGGGGTCTATACCCCGGTGCGCTTCCCGGTCGCCTCGCAGCCGATGATCGCGCCCTTCTGGGCCGACGTGGACACCCGCGGCCAGGGCATGCCCGCGCGCAACAACGTCCACTGGTTTCTCGAGCCCGGGCGCTTCATCGCGACCTGGCACCTGGTCGGCTACTACGCCTCCCACGACAACCTGCTCAACTCCTTCCAGCTGGTGCTCACCGACCAGCGCGCCCGCAACCCGGGCGACTTCGACGTGGAGTTTCGCTACGAGCGCTGCCAGTGGACCACCGGCGACGCCTCCGGCGGCACCGGCGGCTTCGGCGGAACCCCCGCCCAGGCAGGCTTCGACGCAGGCAACCTCCGGGACTTCTTCGCGCTCCCGGGGTCGTTCTCCCGCGACATCCTCAACGTCTGCACCACCTCCAACGTCGGCGTGCCCGGGCTGTGGCAGTTCCAGATCCGAGGCGGAACCGTGGCGATGTGCGGCAACCGCATGATCGAGCGCGGCGAGGAGTGCGACGACGGCAACACCCGCTCCGGCGACGGGTGCAGCAACACCTGCCGCCGGGAGATCGACGGCGGCGTGGACGCGGGCCTCGACGGAGGCGGCTTCGACACCGGCGTCGACGTGCCCCGGGACACCGCCCCCGACATGGGATGGATCCGCGACCTCGGGCCCGAGGACACCGGCGTGGACGTCCCGACGAAGCCCCCGGTGGACGTGCCCGTGCCTCCGCCCGACGTGATCGTCGCCCTCGACGCGGGCGTCTCCGACGTGCCCGCCGAGGAGGTCTGCGAAGGCTGGCGCTGCGGCCGGGAGAACCGCCTCGACGGTCGCGCGGGCCCCATCGGCGGCTGCGGCTGCGCGGTGCCCCCGAGCCCCGGGCGCTCGCCCCTCGGCCGCTGCCTCGCCCTCGGCGCGGTGGCCGCGGTCGGTTTCCTTCGGCGTCGCCGACGCCCTCGCGCTATCTGACGCGCACCTCACGATGACCCAGCACCCCGCCCTCCCCCTCCTCGCCCTGCTCAGCCTCGCCGCCTGCCGCAACGTGGCACCCGAACCCCCGGCGCCTCCCGCGCAGGCCAGCGCCCCAGCGACCAGAGCCGCCGCCGTTCCGGGTGTGACCCCCCACGCCGCCCCGCACACGGGCACCCTTCGCTGGACCGACCCGGCCTCCTGGCGTCGCGGCTCACCCTCGTCGGCGATGCGCAAGGCGCAGTACGTCGTCCCTGGCCCCGACGGCGAAGGCGAGCTGACGGTGTTCTGGTTCGGCGCGGGCATGGGAGGCTCGATCGAGAACAACCTGTCGCGCTGGTACGGGCAGTTCGCGCAGCCCGACGGCCGACCGAGCGCCTCGGTCGCCACGCGCGAGACCCGCACCGTCCGCGGGCTCAACGTGACCATCACCCGCGTCCAGGGGCGCTTCGCCGGAGGCGGCATGGGGACGCCCGGCTCGGCCCCGGAGCCCGCCAGGCACAACTACGCGCTGCTCGCGGCGATCGTCGAGACCCCCAACGGGCCGTGGTTCTTCAAGCTCACCGGGCCTCGATCGACGCTCGCTGGCGCGGCGCCGGCCTTCGACGACCTGGTCGCCTCCTTCGACTTCCGCTGAGCGCGGCGGCCGTATCAGGCGTCGGGTCGGGTGGCCGGGGCTTCGGTGGGGTGGGGCGAGTAGTCGTACTGCCCGGCGTAGTAGTACGAGGGCGAGTCGTCGTTGGGCTGGATGCCGTTGACGACCACGCCCACGACCTTGCTGCCGAGCGCGCGGAGCTGACGGAGCACCCCGGCGGCCTGGTCGCGCCGGGTCTGGCGCACGCGCACCACGAGCACCACGCCGTCGAGCTGCGGGCCGAGCGCGAGGGCGTCGGTGACCGCGGTGATGGGCGGAGAGTCGAACACGATGCGGTCGAACTGCGTGCGCAGGTAGACCATGAGCTCGCTCGCCTTCTGACTGTGCAGCAGCTCCGCGGGGTTCGGGGGGATGGGGCCGCAGGGGAGCAGCGAGAGGTTGGGCACCTCGGTCTCGATGAGCGCCTCGTCGGCCGTAGCCTCGCCGATGAGGACGCTGGTGAGGCCCACCGGGGGGCGTAGCTTGAAGACCTTGTGGATGCGGGGGCGGCGCAGGTCGGCGTCGACCAGCAGCACCCGCTTGCCGCTCTGGGCCAGCGAGATGGCGAGGCTCACCGCGGTGAAGGTCTTGCCCTCGCGCGGCGACGCGCTGGTCACCATCAGCGTCTGGAAGGGCGTGTCGGGGGACATGAAGAGCAGGTTGGTGCGGATGCCGCGCGCGAGCTCGGCGATCATCGAGGTCGGGTGCGAGTGCACCACGAGGTCGAGGTTCTCGACCGGGCCCTCCTGCGGCTGCACGTCGCCGTAGCGGTACTTGTACTGGTTGCGCATCCCCCTACCGCTGACCATCGGGAGGAAGCCGAGCACCGGCGTGCGCAGCCCCTCCTCGACGTCGGCGCGAGAGCGCACGGTGCGGTCGGCCAGCACGGCGAGCACGGCGCCCAGGAGGCCGAGCATCACGCCCGCGATGCCGCCCACGGCGAGGGAGAGCGGCACCCGGGGCTTGATCGGCACCGCCGGGAGCAGGGCGTACTCCAGCACGCTCATGTTGTTGACCTGGAGGTCGCGCATGAGGTTGCCCTCGGTGGTGCGCTCCAGCACGATGCCGTAGATCTTGGAGTGGTTCTCGCGCTCCCGGGCGAGGCGCGAGTACATCATCTCCTGCTGGTTGAGCTCGACGGCCTGGCGCTGGGCGATCAGCAGCTCGGCGCGGATGCTGTTCTCCGAGCGCTGCACGCCGCGCAGCTCGGCCTCGGTGGCGCCGCGGATGTTGGCCACCTCGGCGCGGAAGAGGCTCACCACGGAGTTGGTGCGGGCCCGGGCGCCCCGGAGCTCGAGCGACTGCTGGAGGTAGCGGATCTCCGAGGTGGACTCCTCGCGCAGAGCGATCTCGAACTGCGTGCGCATCGAGGTGAGCACCGTCGAGGTCAGGAACTCCGGCGCCGTGAGCTGCGACATCGCGACGCCGACCTGGTCGCGCCAGCGGACGCGCTCGGCCAGCGGGGCGTCGATGGCATTGCCACCGGAGACGGCCTGGAGCGAGCGCAGCACGTCGCGCTCGGCGCGCAGCACCTCGGCGGTGCGGGCCGCGAGGGCGAAGCGCCGGGTCTGCGCCTGGGTGAAGGCCTCGGAGAGCTGGGCGATGCGGTTGCCCAGGATGTTGCGCTGGTCGATGAAGTTCTCGGAGACGATGTTGTGCTCGCGACGGAAGGTCTGGAGCGAGTCCTCGGCGCGGGAGAGGTTCTCCCGGAGCTCGTCGAGCTGGTTGCTCAGCCAGCGCACGGCGTCGCGGGTGCTGCCGAGGCGGTGGTCGAGGTTTCGCTGCACGTAGACGTCGACGAGGGTGTTGGCCAGGAGCTGCGCGCGGCGGGGGGAGTGATCCTCCACCACGATGTTCATGAGCCGGCTCTCCTTCACCGGCTCGACTCGGATGCGGCCCACCAGCATCATCGCCGCCGTCGCCACGGGCACCGAGCGGAAGCTCGACCGGCGCGACGCGGGGACGCCCATGAAATCCGGGTCGTGCTGCAGACCGAGGCGGCGCACCACGCCCTCCGCCACGCTGCGGCTCTTCACCACGCGATACTGGGTCTCGTAATACTCACGGATGTTCCAGTACGAACCCACGCCCGAGGAGTCGAGGTCCTCGACCTGGCGGCCCAGCGGCCGCGGGGGGTTGGGCTCGAACTGCAGCACCGCCGTCGCGGCGTAGACCTTCGGCTGGCGGAGCACCCACAGTGCGTCGAGGCACAGCGCCAGGGCCACGCTGGAAATGACGATCCACCGGTGCTTCCAGAGCTGCCGGAGCTGCTCCACCGGCTGGCTCTGGGCATCGGGAGACGTCGTCGCCCTCGAACCAATCTCGCTCACGCGCGCGTCTCCATTCGTTTCGTTGGCCTTAGTACCAGATCATCCGGGCACGACAACCCGACCGGGTCATGCGTTGCGCCCGCACCGCGGCGACGTTCATCGACCGGCGTCGCCGAGCTGCGAGGGCGACGTGCCGCGGTTGCAGATCGCCCGCGCCCTCGCGTCGAGGGGCCCGCGCTCTCCAAGCGTCGCGCACCCCTGCTCCACCGTCGCCCGGTCGCCGGTGCGCGCCGAGGCCTCCAGCAGCTCGATGAGGAAGGGCGCCTCCGGGGCCGTCAGCGCGTGCGCCATCATGTACGCCTCGATGGCCCCACGGTCGTTGCCCAGGGAGGTCTCGAGCGCGCCGTGGAGGCCGTGCGTGGCCACCAGCCGCTCGAGGTCGGCGCCCGCGGCCTCGATGGCCGACGTGATGGCCTCGCGCATCGACGCGGCCTCGCGGCGCGCGGCGTACACCCGGGCCCGGGCATGGTGGAGGGGATAGCGGTCCGTGGCGCGCGCGATGCCCGCGGCGTAGGTGCGCATCGCCCCGGCGAGGTCACCCCCCGCCACCAGGATCGCCCCGCGGCAGACGTAGCCCTCGGCGATCTTGGGGTGCGCCTCGATCATCCGGTCGCAGAAGGCGATCGCGTCCTGGGGGCGACCCTCTGCGAGGGCGTACTGCGAGCGACGCCGCAGGGCCATGAGGAAGCTGCGGTCGCGCTCGAGGATGAGCGCGTCGAGGGCGGTCACCAGCGCCGGGGTGGCGCCGGGGCGGGTGGCCACGACGTCGAGGAAGTAGGTGCCGTAGGGGGCGCGCGGGGTGATGCGCGCCAGCTCGTCGGCGTCGGGCAGCGGTCGCAGGCGCACCACCAGCTCGGCCGCCGGGCGCATCACGCGCTCCGAGCGGGCCAGCGCCTCGCGGAGCTCGACGAGGCTCTGCGAGCGGAGGCCCCGGGCGGCGAAGGTGCGGGCGAGCAGCAGGTGCGGCTGCGCCCAGTTGGGGGAGAGCAGCAGCGCGCGGGAGACGAAGCGCAGCGCGGACTCGTCGTTCTGCGCGGCCGCGTGGGCGCCGGCGAGCAGCGGGAGGTAGGCGTCGAAGGGGTGTCGGACGAGCGCGCGGCGCAGCGCCTCGCCGCGGATGGCCGCAGGGTCGGAGCGCAGGAGCTCCTCGATGTGGTCGCGCTCTGGCTCGAGTGTCGAGCGCCACGCGAATGGAGTGAGGCCGAGGCCGAGCACCAGCAGCGCGAAGGCGGGCGAGCGGAGCACCGCCGCGCCCCGGGGGAGCGCGCTACGCCAGCGACGCAGGCGCTGCGCCATGAGGTAGCCCGCGAGAACCGCGGCGGGGTACCCGACCCCGCCGAGGAAGAGCGAGAAGTCCACGAGGTCGTGGAGGACCAGGGAGAGCATCGCGCACCAGGCGCCGAGGATCACCGGCGAAGCGTGGGTCGGGGGGCGCCAGTCGCGGAGCGCGTTCGCGGCGAACCAGAGGGCGATGAGCGCCGCGGGCAGCCCGAAGGACACCGCCATGTCGACCGGCAGGCACTCCACGCGGAGGAAGGTCCACTCCGGGTCGAGGCGGCCGGAGGAGGCGACGGCCACGGGCACCGCGCCGGAGCCGACCCCGAGGAGCCAGTGGTCGCGCAGCAGACCGAGTGCGCGGCGGAAGTTCTCCAGCTTGCTCGCGCCCCCGCGGGCGTACTCGTCGCTGAGCGACGTCGAGGCCATGTACACGCCCGCGAGGAGGATCAAGACTCCGAGCGCGAGCCCCACCCAGACCTGCGGACCCGACTGGGGCGGCGCTCGGTCGGACGAGCCCCGACGCGCGTTGAGCCCCACGAACAGCAGGATGCACCCCACCGTCGCCGCCACGCCGCCGCGCGAGAGGGACTGCATGCAAACCACCCCGCAGAGCACCGCCGCGATGGCGGCCACGGTGCGAGGCGCCACCCGATCGGCGGCCACCGCGAGCCCGAGCCAGAGGATGGCGCCCGCGCCGGTCAGCGCCGCGAGGTGGTTGGGGTTGAGCAGCGGAGAGAGGATCGGCGGCGACGCGGAGTGCGGGCGATAGAAGCCGAAGAGACGATCCTGCCCGGTGACCTGGTGGGCGAGCGCGGTGCCCGCGATGAGCAGCGCTCCCCAGGCCACGAGGCGTACCGTGTGGTCCCCCTCCTCGCGCGACGACACGCGCGTGGCTGTGATGTAGGCCGCGCCCAGCCCGAGGAGATAGAGCAGGTCGGCGAAGCCGCTGCCGGGGTCGTGATGGAGCGCCCGCCACGCGACCGCGCGGGACACCCGCAGTGGATCGAGGGCCCCGGCGGAGGCTGCCGCGGAGGTGGGGTCGATGAGCTGAAGCAGCGACGGAGGGAGCGGGAGGAGCTGGAAGCCCAGCACCCCCAGCAGGAGGAGCCAGCACACGAGCAGCCGGTCGCGCTGGGCGACCGCCCGGTCCCACCCCGCCACCACGAAGCCGGAAAGGGCGATGAGGGAGAAGAGCGGAACGCTCCACCATGGCGCTCCCCCGAGGGCCATCGGGGCGCCGAAGACCAGCGCCGCCAGCGCGGGTCGGGCCCAGGCTGCGCGCGGCTTCATCGGGGTGCGTTGGCCGGGCGGGTGCAGGACGTCGATCGCGGGCATAGGGGGTTTGGCGGGTCTCTTCGTCAGCGACAGGAGGGTCTAGCGGGAGGCAGCGACTGACTGAGGGCGTGCGTTGCCGCAGCGGGAGTCTGAGTTCAGGCTTCACCCCCTCCGAAGCACCGTTAGGTAGAACGGAGCGGGCGCCTGGAGCAACAGGGGGAGCGCACGGACGCATCACCGCGTCCCGTCCAACGTCCCCCGTCAGGACCGATGGCGACCGACGGTGGTCGTCTCGGTTGACTCGGCGCGAGGCGCTGCCTCAGGATGCCGCCCCTTCTCCGCGGAGCTTTTGGAATGGCCATGGATGATCGCAACGCCCCGGACGCCGACGCCTTGAAGGACGCCGTGCGCCGTCACTGGCAGGCCGAGCCGTGCGGCACCCGAGGCCCCTCGCCCGCCGAGCGCCGCGCCTTCTTCGACGAGATCGAGCGCGACCGCTACGCCTGGGAGCCCTACATCAAGCCCTTCGCTCGCTTCGAGCGGGGCCGCGGGCTGAAGCTCCTGGAGGTCGGCGTCGGGGCCGGCACGGACTTCATCAACTGGGTGCGCAACGGCGCCGTCGCCACCGGGGTCGACCTCACCGAGCAGGGCGTCGCCCTCACCCGAGAGCGCCTCGCCCTGGAGGGCCTCAGCGCCGAGGTGATGGTCGCCGACGCCGAGCACCTGCCCTTCCCCGACGCCACCTTCGACATCGTCTACTCGTACGGGGTGCTGCACCACTCGCCCGACACCCGCGCCGCGGTGAAGGAGGTGCACCGGGTGCTCAAGCCCGGCGGCACCGCGATCGTGATGGTCTACCACCACCCGTCGTGGGTGGGATTCATGCTCTGGGGCGTGCACTACGCGGCGCACATGCGGCCGTGGGTGTCGCCCCGGCAGGCGGTGTTCGAGCACCTGGAGAGCCCCGGCACCAAGGTCTATACGGTCGACGAGGGCCGAGCGCTCTTCTCGGACTTCGCCCGCGTCGACGTGCGGCCGCAGCTCTCGCACGGCGACCTGCTGCTCATGCCCCCGGCGGCGAAGTACCGCGGGTGGAAGCACCAGCTCGCGTGGCGGCTCTACCCCCGCTGGCTGGTGCGGAGGCTGGGCGACCGGCTGGGCACCGGGCTGATGATCGAGGCCGTCAAGGCGGGCTCGCCCGACCGACGTTGAGGGATGAAGTGAATCGTCGGCTCGGCGCGTTGGCGGTCCCGATGGACCAGTGGTAGTCACGCCCGGCCCTGCGGTATCGGAAGGATCGCGCACCATGGGAACGCTCGAAGGCAAGAAGGTCTTGGTCACCGGCGGGAGCGGGTTTCTCGGCTCGCACGTCGTCGAGGCGCTGCGCGCCCGGGGCGCCGGCGAGGTGGTGGTGCCGCGCTCGAAGGAGCACGACCTGCGCGACGCGGCGCACGCCGACGCGGTGTTTCGCGAGCACCGGCCCGACCTGGTGATGCACCTGGCCGCGAGCGTCGGCGGCATCGGCGCCAACCGCCGTCACCCGGGCCGCTTCTTCTACGACAACATGGCCATGGGGCTGAACGTGCTGGAGAGCGCGCGCGTCCATGGCACCGCCAAGGTCGTGGTGGCGGGCACCATCTGCGCGTACCCCAAGTTCACCCCCGTCCCCTTCCGCGAAGACGACCTCTGGAACGGCTACCCCGAAGAGACCAACGCCCCCTACGGCATCGCCAAGAAGGCCCTGCTGGTGATGGCCCAGGCCTACCGCCAGGAGTACGGCTCCAACTTCGTGATGGTCTTCCCGGTCAACCTCTTCGGCCCGCGCGACAACTTCGACCTCGAAGACTCGCACGTCATCCCGGCGATGATCCGCAAGTTCATCGACGCCCAGGCCCGCGGAGAGTCGTACGTCACGCTCTGGGGCGACGGCTCGCCGACGCGGGAGTTCCTCTTCGTGGAGGACTGCGCCGAGGGCCTGGTGCTCGCCGCGGATCGCTACAACGACCCCGACCCGGTCAACCTGGGCGCCGGCTTCGAGATCTCCATGCGCGAGCTCGCCGACACCATCGCGCGCGCCTCCGGCTTCACCGGCGAGGTGCGCTGGGACGGCAGCCGCCCCAACGGCCAGCCGCGGCGCATGCTCGACGTCGAGCGGGCCCGCGAGCGCTTCGGATTCACCGCGCGCACCCCCTTCGCGGAGGGCCTGCGCCGCACCATCGCCTGGTACCGAGAACACCGCGACGACATCGCCGCCCGAGAGACCGCACGGACATCCCCATGAAGCGCGCACTCATCACAGGAATCACCGGCCAGGACGGCTCGTACCTCACCGAGCTGCTGCTCGAGAAGGGCTACGAGGTCCACGGCGTCGTGCGCCGCTCCAGCTCCTTCAACACCGAGCGCCTCGACCACCTCTACCGCGATCCGCACGAGCGCGGGGTCAACCTGTACCTCCACTACGGCGACCTCAACGACGCCTCGTCGCTGCAGTCCATCGTGAGCGAGGTGCAGCCCGACGAGGTCTACAACCTCGGCGCGCAGAGCCACGTGCGGGTCTCCTTCGACATCCCGGAGTACACCGGCGAGGTCACCGCGCTCGGCGCCATCCGCATGCTCGAGGCCATCCGCAAGGTCGGCGTGCAGTGCAAGTTCTACCAGGCCAGCTCGAGCGAGCTCTACGGCAAGGTCGTCGAGACGCCGCAGCGGGAGACCACGCCCTTCCACCCGCGCAGCCCCTACGCCGTCGCCAAGGCCTACGCGTTCTACATGGTGCAGAACTACCGCGAGGCCTACGGGATGTTCGCGGTCAACGGCATCCTCTTCAACCACGAGTCGCCGCGCCGCGGGGAGACCTTCGTCACGCGCAAGATCACCCGCGCGGCGGGGCGCATCAAGCTCGGGCTCCAGAAGGAACTCTTCCTCGGCAACCTCGACTCCAAGCGCGACTGGGGCTACGCGCCCGACTACGTCGACGCCATGTGGCGCATGCTCCAGGCCGACGAGCCCGACGACTTCGTGGTCGGCACCGGGGAGACCCACTCGGTGCGGGAGTTCCTCGAGCTGGCCTTCGCCCACGCCGGGCTCGACTGGCAGGAGCACGTGAAGCTCGACCCGCGCTACCTGCGCCCCGCGGAGGTCGACCTCCTCCTGGCCGACCCCGCCAGGGCGAAGGAGAAGCTCGGCTGGACGCCCACCGTGGGCTTCCGCGAGCTGGTCACCATGATGGTCGACGCCGACGTGGCGCTCGCCGCCCGCGAGAAGCGCGCGAACGGCTGAGTTCCCTCTCGGGAACTCAACCGGGTACTCCCAGCATCGGCCATGTGCGGGATCGTCGGCATCTTCGAATATCGCCGCGGCGCGGCCGTCGAGCACGGCCTCGTGCGGCGGATGAACGACTCCATCACCCACCGCGGGCCCGACGACGCCGGCTACCTCTTCCACGGCGCGGTCGGGCTCGGCATGCGCCGCCTCTCGGTCATCGACCTCGCGGGAGGCCACCAGCCCATCGGCAACGAGGCCGGCGACGTGCAGGTGGTCTTCAACGGCGAGATCTACAACTTCGCCTCGCTGCGGCGCGAGCTCGAGGAGGGCGGCCACGTCTTCCGCACGCACAGCGACACGGAGGTGATCGTCCACGCCTACGAGGAGTGGGGCGACGCCTGCGTGGCCCGCTTCGAGGGGATGTTCGCCTTCGCCCTCCTCGACCGGCGGCGCTCGGCGCACGGTGACCGGCTGCTCATCGCGCGCGACCACCTCGGGAAGAAGCCGCTCTACTACGCCGACGTCGACGGCACGCTGGTCTTCGGCTCCGGAGATCAAGCCCCTGCTGCTGCACCCCAAGGTGCGGCGCACCCTCGACCCCGAGGCGCTCGGCCACTACCTCGCGCTGCGGATGATCCCGGCGCCGCTGAGCGTGTTTCGCGAGGTGAAGAAGCTGCCCCCCGCGCACACCATGAGCGTGAGCCGCGCGGGCGTCATGCTGCGCCGCTACTGGGACTGGCGCTCCTACGCCGACGACGAGATGCCGCCCTTCGACGAGCTCGTCGCCGATGTGCGGCGGATGATCTTCTCCGCGGTCGAGCGACGCCTCGTGGCGGACGTCCCCCTCGGGGCCTTCCTCAGCGGCGGCCTCGACTCGTCGGCGGTGGTCGCGGTGATGTCCCGGCTCATGCCCGGCCGGGTGAAGACCTTCTCCATCGGCTTCGAGGGGCCGGCCTCGCACAACGAGCTCCCCAAGGCGCGGCGCATGGCCGAGCACCTCGGCACGGACCACCACGAGCTCTTCGCGCAGCCCGACCTCGTCGAGCTCCTGCCGGAGTTCGTGCGCTACGCCGACGAGCCCTTCGCCATCTCCTCGGCGCTGCCGACGCTGCTGCTCGCGCGCGCCGCCCGCAAGGAGGTCACCGTGGTGCTCACCGGCGACGGCGGCGACGAGGTCTTCGGCGGCTACGCGCAGTACCTCTTCGAGCGCTGGGCCAGCGTGCTCCGCATGAGCCCCTCGGGCCTCGACCCCGCCGCCATCCGCGCGGCCTCCGCCCTCTACGGGCAGCTCGGCGCGCGCGGCGTGGGCTTCCGTCGCATCGCCCGCTTCCTCCAGGCGGCGAGGCGCCCCACCGCGGGCGGGCGGCGGCTCGCGTGGGCCAACGCCCCGGACGACGGCGAGGTGCGCGCCATGCTCTCCCCCGAGCTCCGCGAGGGCCACCGCTCGACCGCCGCGCGCCTCGACGACGAGATCGACGCGGGCCTCCGTCGGCTCGCCCCGGAGGCCATCACCAACGCCTTCGACGTGCTGCTCTACCTGCCCGACGAGATGCTCGCCAAGGTCGACCGCATGACCATGGCGGCCTCGCTGGAGGCCCGCTCCCCGCTGCTCGACCTCGCGCTGGTGCAGCGCCTCGCGGGCGTCGCCTTCGCCCGCAAGGTGCCGGGCCTCGGGCGCTCCTCGCTCAAGCAGGTGCTGCGGGCCGCGGTCGGCGACCTGCTCCCACCCGAGGGCCGAGACGCCCCCAAGTGGGGCTTCAACGTGCCGCTCGACCCGTGGTTCCGCGGCAAGGCGCGCTCGTACCTGCTGGAGCACCTCAGCCCCGAGCGCGTCGCCCGCCGCGGGGTCTTCGACCCGGCCGCCGTGCGCGACGTCCTCGCCCGCTTCGACGCAGGCCGCGCCGACGCCAACACCCACGTCTTTCCCCTCCTCGTCTTCGAGCTGTGGGCCGAGCAGTACCTCGATCACTGAACGCCATGCGCCGTCCCCGCAACCTCCCCACGGCGGACCTGCGCGAGACCACGCCCTCTCCTGCGGAGCCTTCCCCGCAAGGGTTTCGCGTGGTGCATGGCGCCACACAGCGCAGGTGTTCGGGATTGCATTCACAGCCCCGAACGGAGATGGAGACAGGTGCTTTCCAGGGAGATCTGAGGCTTCGTTGTTCTTCCGCATACTCCACTGCATCCCATCGCTCCTCGGCGGCGGCGCCGAGCGCCAGCTCTGCTACCTCGCCGCGGGGCTCGTCCGTCGCGGGCACGACGTGCACGTCGCCTACCAGCACGACGGACCCAACTTCCCGCTGCTCCAGGAGAGCGGCGCGCGGCTCCACCGCATCCCGGCGCGGCGGTCGTTCGACCCGAGGGCGGCGCTCTCCATCGCCGAGGTGCTCAAGCGGGAGCGCATCCAGGTGCTTCAGACGTGGCTTCGGCGCATGGACATCTGGGGCGGCGTGGCCTCCGGCCTCGCGGGCGTCCCGTGGCTCTTCAGCGAGCGCAGCCAGTCGGTGACCCTCGACGAGCGCACCCCGAGCGCGCACGCCCTCCGCGCGCTGCTGCCCCTCGCCCGGGCGGTGGTGGCCAACTCCGAGACCGCGGCGGACATCTGGCGTCGCGGGGGCAGGGTTCCGGTGCGCGTGGTGCCCAACGCGATCCCGGTCGACCACATCGAGAGCGTGGCCCCGGCCGACCGGCGAGAGCTGGGGCTGCCCGAAGACGCGCCGCTCATCCTCTACGCGGGGCGCTTCACCCCGGGCAAGAACGTCCCCCTGCTGGGCGACGCGCTGGCGAGCGTGCTGCGGGAGCGCCCCGAGGTGCACGCGCTGATGCTGGGCGAGGGCCCCGAGCTCGCGGGCTTCCGGGAGTGGGTGCGCGCCCAGGGCCTCGGCCGGCGCATCGTGCTCCCCGGCTACCGCGACGACCTCTTCCGCTGGATGAAGGCCGCGACGGTCTTCGTCTCGCCGTCTCGCTCCGAGGGACGTCCCAACGTGGTGATGGAGGCCATGGCCTGCCGCTGCCCGATGGTGCTCTCGGACATCGCTCCTCACCGCGAATTCGTCGCCGAGGGGGAGGCCGTGTGGTGCCGCACCGACGACGCCGCCTCGCTGCGCGAGGGCCTCGCCCGCGCCCTCGACGACGCGGAGGCGGGCCGAGAGCGCGCCACGCGGGCGTTGACGTCCATCCGCAGGTTCTCTATCGACGCGATGGTGGATGCATACGACGCGATCTATCGCGAGGTGGTGACCCGTGGCTGATGAGCGCGTCACCCTGCTCGTCCCCAGCTGCGACCGCTACGCCGACCTCTGGGCCCCCTTCTTCGCCCTGCTGCGCCGGCACTGGCCCGACTGCCCCTTCCGGGTGGTGGTGGGCAGCAACCACGTGCCCTGCGCCGAGGCCGGCGTCGAGGCGCTCTGCATCGGCGACGACGTCGACTGGAGCCGCGGCGTGCGAGCGATGGTCGAGCGCGTCGAGACCCCCGCCGTGCTGGTGGTGCTCGAAGACTTCCTGCTGCGACGGCGGGTCGACACCGCCGAGGTGCTGGCGAGGGTCGACGACTTCTTCCGCCTCGACGCGGCGTACCTTCGCATGCGCCCCTTTCCGCCGCCGGACGTGCGCCTCGCGCGCTTCCCCGCGGTGGGCGAGTGCGAGCCCGGCGCGCCGTACCGGGCCTCCATGCAGGCCGCCCTCTGGCGCAAGGAAGACCTCCTCGCGCTGCTCCGCGACGGTGAGAACCCGTGGGAGTTCGAGGTCTACGGGGCGCGCCGCTCCGACGCCTTCGAGCGCGGGTTCTACAGCGCCCACGACGACGTGCTCGACTACTACGCGGCCGTCACCATGGGGAAGTGGATCCCCTACGGCGTCGCCCTCTGCCGCGAGAACGGCGTGGCCGTCGACCTCGACGCGCGCCCGATGATGTCCCCGGAAGAGGCGATGCGCCGCAACGTGTCCCGGGTCACCAACGAGGCCTTCGGGCTGGTCCCGTGGAAGGCCCGAGAGCGGATGCTCCGGTGGTTTCGGGCGACGGGGCTGCGCAAGCCGCCGACGCGCATCACCAACGCGCCCCGCAACAACAACGGCGCGGGGTAGAGGGTCCTGCGCGACGCATGAAGGTCGTCATCGACGCGTCCAACCTCCGCGCGGGCGGGGGCTTGACCCACCTGCTCTCGCTGCTCGGCGCGGCCGAGCCCGAGCGCCACGGCATCACCTCGGTGGACGTCTGGTCCGGCCGCCGCACCCTCGACCGTCTGCCCTCGCGCCCGTGGCTCACCGCGCGGCACCACCCCGCGCTCGACCGCTCGCTCCCCGAGCGGCTGCTCTGGCAGCGCGTCGAGCTGCCTCGCCGGGTCGACCGTGGGCTGCTCTTCGCCCCCGGCGGGGCCACCGCGAGCCCGGTGCGGCCGCGCGTGGTGATGTGCCGCAACATGCTCCCCTTCGAGGCCGTCGAGCGGGCCCGCTTCGGGCTCACGACCACCCGGGCGCGCCTCGAGCTCCTGCGCGTCGCGCAGTCGCGGCAGTTCACCGGCGCCGACGGGGTGATCTTCCTCACGCAGTACGCGCGCGACGCCATCCTCCCGCAGCTCTCTTCGCCCCCGAGGCGGCACACGATCATCCCCCACGGCGTCGACGACTCGATGCGCCTCGCGCCCCGCGAGCCGCGCCCCCGCGCCGCGCTCACCCTCGCCGACCCGCTGCGGCTGCTCTACGTGTCGACGGTGTCGCCGTACAAGCACTTCGCGGCGGTGGCCGACGCGGCGCACTCGCTCCGCGCCTCAGGGCTCCCGATCGCCATCGACTTCGTCGGCCCCTCGGACGACCGAGAGTCCGCGAGGGCGCTCGCCGAGCGCATCGAGAGGTACGACCCCGCCGGGGCGTACATGACCTGGCGGGGCGGCCTCTCGCACGCGGACGTGGCGGAGCGCTACCGCCGCGCGGAGGTGTTCGTGTACGCCTCGAGCTGCGAAAACCTCCCGAACATCCTGATCGAGGCGATGGCCGCGGGGCTCCCGATCGCGAGCTCGTCGCGGGGGCCGATGCCCGAGGTGCTCGGCGACGCGGGCCTGTACTTCGACCCCGAAGACCCGGCGGGGCTGGCGCTGCGGCTGCGCGAGCTGGTGGAGTCGCATGAACTGCGGGCCTCGCTGGCGCAACGGGCCTTCGAGCGGGCGGCCGACTACCGGTGGGACCGCTGCGCGGAGCAGACCTTCGCGTTCCTGGCCGAGGTGCTGCGCGAATCGCAGGGAGAGAGATGAGCGACGTGTCGAGTCCGGTGGTGTTCGTGGCGGGGGCGCGGCCCAACTTCATGAAGGTCGCGCCGATGCTGCGCGCGATGACCGCGGCGGCGCCGCCCTTCGAGCGGGTGCTGGTGCACACCGGCCAGCACTACGACGCCGCGATGAGCGACGTGTTCTTCCGCGAGCTGGGGATGCCCTCGCCGGACGTGCACCTCAACGCGGGGTCGGGCTCGCACGGCGCGCAGACCGCGAAGGTGCTGGCGTCCTTCGAGGAGTACCTGCTGGGCTGCGCGGCGCGGCCCCGCGGCGTGGTGGTGGTGGGCGACGTCAACAGCACGATGGCCTGCGCCCTCGCGGCGGTGAAGCTGTCGATCCCGGTGGCGCACGTCGAGGCGGGCCTGCGCTCCTTCGACCGGACGATGCCCGAGGAGATCAACCGGCTGGTCACCGACGCCATCTGCGACCTGCTGCTGACCAGCGAGCGCGCGGGCGACGCCAACCTGGCCCGCGAGGGCATTCCCGCCGAGCGGGTGCGCTTCGTGGGCAACGTGATGATCGACACGCTGATGCACCAGCTCCCCGCGGCGAAGGCGCTGGGCGTGGCGGCCTCCATGGGCCTCGCTCCGCAGGGCTACGCGCTGGTGACGCTGCACCGCCCGTCCAACGTCGACGAGCCCGTGCGCCTCGCGGCGCTGGTGGGGCTGCTGGAGAAGGTGGCGGCGCGTCGGGCGGTGGTGTTCCCGACGCACCCGCGCACGAGGGAGCGGCTTGAGCGCTTCGGGCTGCTGGAGCGGTTGCGGTCGAACGGAGCGATCCACCTGCGAGACGCCCTCGGATATCGGGAGAACCTCGGGCTGATGGCCGACGCGGCGCTGGTGCTGACGGACTCCGGCGGCATCCAGGAGGAGACCACGGCGCTGGGCGTTCCGTGTCTTACCTTGCGGAGTAACACCGAGCGCCCGGCGACGGTGACCGACGGCACCAACACCCTCGTGGGCGACGACCTCGACGCGGCCTGGGCGCGGGTGCTGGAGGTGCTCGAAGGCCGCTACAAGAAGGGCGCAACGGTCGAAGGCTGGGACGGCCACGCCGCCGAGCGGGTGACCCGGGTGCTCCTCGACGCGTGGGGCTGATCGACGCGCCGACGCTGGCGGAGAAGCTCCGGCCGCCGAGGGCGCTGACGGAGCTCGGCGGATCGCTCTTCGCGGAGCCCGCGGAGGGGTCGACGACGGCGTGGCTGGCGTGGTGGTCCGGCGCACGCGAAGAGCTGGCGGAGGCGGTCGCGAGGGCCCGCTCGGCGGGGGCGACTCGGCTGACCGCGGGCGGGCCGCCGGGCAACTACGTCGAGAGCGGCGTGGACGCGAGCGACGCCGATCGGGTCGCCGCGCTCCTCGCAGCGGGCTTCACGATTCGGGGAGAGCACCTCGACCTGAGGGTGGGCACCGCGGTCGCTCCGAGGTCGTGCCCCGAGGCGACGATCGCTCGCTCGGCAGACGACCTGGGCGCCCTGATCGGCCCGGTCTTCGGAAGCGCGTGGGCGTGGGAGGCCGAGCGGGCGCGCTCGCACCACGGCCTCTTCACGGCGCGCTCGACCGAGGGCGACTGGCTCGGCTTCGCGGCCCACTCGGGCAACCTCTGCCACCGCGGAACCTTCGGTCCCATCGGCGTGCTCCCTTCGGCGCGCGGTCGAGGGGTTGGCGTGGCGCTGGCGACCGCGGTCTTCGCCGACCTCCACGCGCGAGGCTTCGACGAGGCGACGGTGCCCTGGGTGGCCGCGGAGACGGTCGCGTTCTACGAGTCGATGGTGGCCATCAGGGGCCGCACCCGCAGGCTCGCGATGACGCTGGCGCTCAGCGGTAGGGGCTCGCCTTGAGGCCCTCGGGGAGCGACTCCCGGGCGGGGCGAGGCCGACGTCGCGGCACCGGGGCGAGCAGACGCGCAAGCGCTGGAGGCTGACCCGAGGCCACCGGGACGGCCGCCGTCTGCGCGACCGTCGACGGCGACGGGGGGACGGGCGGCGGGGGGACGGGCGACGGGGTAGCGGGCGTCCGGGCGGCGGGGAGGCGCCCGAGCTGGCGAGCGACCACCGGCGGGGGATCGGGGTGGTTGGGCGAGCGCCACGCGGCCTCGGTGACGAGGCTGCCGAAGGCGATGAGGGCGGCGACCGCGACGCGTCGACGCCAGCGGGCGACGCCCTGATCGGGGGAGAGCGCGGCGTCGAGCGCGTCGACCACGGAGCGGGCGTCGGGGTAGCGGTCGTCCCTGGCCTTGGCCAGCAGCCGTAGCACGAGGGCGTCGACCGCCGAGGGAATACGCGCCTCGGTAACCCGCGACGAGGGCTTCGGGATCGCCGCGTGGTTGTGCTTGTACATCACCTCCATCGGGGTCTTGCCGTCGTAGGGCAGTGCTCCGGTGAGGAGCTCGAACAGGATGCAGCCGAGGGCGTAGAGGTCCGCCCGGTGGTCGACGAGCGCGCCGTCGGAGCCCTGCTCCGGGGCCATGTACGCGGGCGTTCCGAGTACGACTCCGTCGCGGGTGATGGGCGCCCTCCCCTGGTCGTCTTCGAGCACCTTGGAGATGCCGAAGTCGAGCACCTTGGCGTAGTCCCCCTCGTCGCGGGAGAGCACCATGACGTTCTCGCTCTTGAGGTCGCGGTGCACGATGCCCTTGGCGTGCGCGGCGCCGAGCGCGTCGGCGACCTGGCGAGCGATGCCGAGCGCGCGGGCCACCGGGAGCGCCCCCTCGCGGCGCAGGAGCCCCGCGAGGTCGATGCCATCGATGAGCTCCATCACGAGGTAGGCGTCCCCCTCGGGGCTGTGCCCGAAGTCGATGACCTCGATGATGTGCGGGTGCCCGATGGCGGCGGCGGCCTGCGCCTCGCGGTGGAAGCGGGCGAGCGCCTCGGTGTTGCGGGCGAGGTCGGCGCGCAGGATCTTCACCGCCACGGGGCGTCCGACGGCCAGGTGACGGGCGCGGTAGACGATGCCCATGCCCCCGCGGGCGACCACGGACTCGATGGCGTAGCGGCCGCCGAGGACGCGGCCGATGGTGGCGTCCACGCCGTCGGGAGGGGCGTCCGTCGGAGCGGGGTCGGTGGGGGTCCCGCGCTCGATGCGCAGGGTGCCGACGCGGCCGTTCGCGGGCTCGCTCACCGGCGTCGCCGTGGAGGAGGCGCTCACAGGTGAAGGCTGACGGACAGACCGATCGATGACAAGAGCGCGTCGCCGTCGAGCAGGTTGAGCTCCTGCCACGAAAAGCGCCCGTAGAGCCCGGCGGAGACCCGCGGGTGGAAGAACACGTCGACCTTGAGCGTCACTCCGCCGAGGGAGACCGCCGAGCCGACGGTTCCCTCGCGCCCGCGGCAGATGGAGTCGCAGTGCCGCAGCACCCCGGCGTGGGCGAGCACCGCGAGGTCGAAGTCGTCGCCGACGAAGGTCCAGCCGAGCTCCACCGTCCCGACCTGCGGACCCCCTTCGGTGTCGATGGCGAGGCCGTGCGCGAGGAGCGTGAGCGAGCGCCCGAAGAACACCGTGGCCTCGAAGCCCACCGCGAGGTTCTGCCGATCGCGAGGCGAGGCGAAGCCCCCGATGAGCCCGACGCGAAAGGACAGCAGACGGCTGCGCCGCCGGTCGACGATGCGCTCGTAGGTGGTCGGTGGAGCCAGCACCGGAGGAGAGACCACCGGAGGAGAGACCACCGGAGGAGAGACCACCGGAGGAGAGACCACCGGAGGAGTGACCACTGGAGGAGTGACCACTGGAGGAGTCGCCACCACGGGCTCCTGGGAGGCGCGCAGCGAGGCGATGGTGCGCCGCACCTCGGCGGCGTCGGGGGCGTCCGGGGACTCGCGGAGGTAGGCCTCGTAGGCCTCGATGGCGGCGACGGTGTGGCCCAGCCGCTCCTCGGCGCGGGCGACGTTGTAGAGCGTCGCGGGATGCGGCGAGAGCTCCTGGGCGCGGCGGAAGCCCTCGAGCGCTCGGGCGTAGTCGCCGCTCCGCCACGCGCGCACGGCGTCGTCGAAGGCCGCCTGGGCGACCGCCCGTCGTCGTCGCGCCTCGATCGGCTGGGCCGACGCGGTGGCGCCGAGCAGGTCGAGGGCCGCCACCATCGGGAGCATCCATCGCCAGCGCTGTCGCCGCGGGGCTGCCATCGCCGGGGCGGACGCTAGCACGCCCTGCGCGACGATCGGGCGGTTGAGCGAGCGCCCCCGGCTGTGCGAGGGTCGACGACGCGATGGCCTACAACGTCCGACGTTCCTTCAACGAGATCCGCGCGGAGGACCTCCTCACCGAGCAGGGACTGCGCGTGGCCGAGCTGGCCCTGTGGTCCGCGACCTCCGACGGCCTCGTCGAGCGCCACGAGCTCGAAGGGATCGTCTCGACGATCCGGCAGGTGCCTGGCCTGGGCGACTTCGACGAGGACGACGCGCAGTCGCTGCTGGAGGAGATGGCCGAGTTCGACAGCGACGAGGCGGTCACCGCGCGCCTCCACGCGCTCGCCGCCGGGATCACCGAGCTCGGGCTCCGCCGCGCGGCCTTCCAGCTCGCGGTGTACTGCGCGTCGAGCGACGGCGAGTTCTCCGCGGACGAGACGGACTTCCTCGAGTGGCTCGCCTCGGCCTTCGGCTTCGCTCCGGAGGACGCCGAAGCGATGATCCACGGGGTGATCCCCTGACGCGGGTCGCGCTCATCCCGGGCGACGCGCGGGGCATCGGCCGCGCGGTCGCCGAGTCCCTCGCGGGCGCGGGATGGCGCGTGGCGGTCGCGGCGCGGCGGGACTCCGACGAGCTGCGCTCGCTGCGCGAGGCCCTCGGCGACCAGCATGACGTCGCGCTCTGCGACGTGGCCGACGACGAGGCCGCGAGGCGCTGGCTCGACTCGGTCACCGCGAGGCTCGGCGCGCCGGACGCGCTCGTGCACGCGGCGGGACCCTTCTTCCGCGCGGCGGAGAGCACCGCCGACCTGCCCGCGTGGAGGCGCGTCTTCGCCGACAACCTCTTCGCCGTGGTGGGCCTCGCGGGGATGGTCGCCCCGGCGATGCGCGCCCGCTCCTGGGGCCGCGTGGTGGTCTTCGGGCACGCGGGCGTCTCGACGCTGCGCCCTCCCCCGACCATCGCCGGCTGGTACGCCGCGAAGGCCGCGCTGCTGGCCTTCGCGAGGGCGCTCGCGGCAGAGAACGCGGGCCACGGGGTGACCGTGAACTGCGTCTCTCCCGGGGTCATCGAGACCGGGGGAATGGACGCGGCGGTGTTTCAGCGCATGGCCGCGCAGGTGCCGGGCGGGGTCGCCGGTCGCCCGGAGGACGTGGCCGCCCTGGTGGCTTGGCTGTTGTCGGAGGAGGCCGCGCACGTCACCGGCGCGGAGATCACCGTCGCGGGAGGGTGGGACCTCCCGAGGGCATCTTACAAGTCTGGGTAATGGGGTTGCCCGGTCCCCTGCGCGGAGTGCGTCGAGGGGACCGTGGCGGGGGAGAGAGCTACTTCGCCTCGGCGACCGGGGCCGCGGCCTCGATGTGCACCGGGAACACCGGGGTGCCGTTGGCGCGGCGGACACGCTTGTTGACCTTGCCGTTGGTGGTCTGCTTGCGGCGGCGGATACGGCTGGTCTGTTGGGTCAGCGAAACCATGGGGAGTCGGCTCCTCTCAAGAAGTTGATGCGGTGGGTAACGGGGCGCGGAAGCTAACGGGTGTGCTGGGGAGGCGTCAACCCCTTCGAGGGGGTTAGACGGTGGCGCAATCAGTTGCTGCGGCAGGTGCCGTCGACGCAGGACTGGCCCGCGGCGCAGTCGCGCTGCGACCCGCAGTTGGACTGCACCTCGTTGTTGGTCTGGCAGAAGCGCTGCGAGGTGCCGAGGTACGCGATGGGCTCGCAGTTGCGGTACTGCACGTCGGTGCGGATGCACTCGTCGGCGGTCGCGCAGGGGCGGCGGCACACGCCGTCGAGGCACTGGCTGCCCGCCGCGCAGTCGGAGTTGCCGCTGCAGAAGGGCCGGCGCCGGGTGTCGGCCTCGCACACGCCCTGGTCGGAGCAGTAGGTCCCCGTGGCGCAGTCGGTGGCCGTGGCGCAGCGCGTGAGGCAGGTGGCGTTGAGGCAGCGGCGGCCGGTGCCGCACTCGCTGTCACGGGTGCACTGGCCGGCCGGGCTGGCGGCGCACAGGCCGCTCGCGGCGTCGCAGGTCTGCCCCGAGGGACAGGGGTTGGAGGCGCTGCAGGAGGCGCGGCACTCCTGGTTCACGCAGACGCGGCCGACGCCGCACTGGGAGTTGAAGCGGCACGCGTTGGTGGGGACGGTGCACTGGCCCGAGAGGCAGACCTGGCCGTTGCTGCAGCTCGCGTCGGAGGTGCAAGCGCAGCTCGAGGTGGCGCCGTCGCAGGTGCGCCGCGCGCAGGTGCCGTCGAGGCAGACCGCGCCGCCCGAGCACTGGGTGTTGTCGCGGCAGGTGCCCGGGTTGCGCGTGGGGAGCGACTCCGTCGGGGCGACGCAGACGCCGCGGGTGGTGCCGGATGCGCCGCGGCAGACCCAGCCCTGGGAGCAGTCGGCGTCGTTGAGGCAGGAGGTCGCGCAGCCGAGGCTGGTGCAGACCTGGCCCGCGGAGCACTGGTAGTCGCCGAGGCAGGTGGCGCGGGTGGGGGGCGTCACGGCGCGACAGCCGACGCCGTCGCAGAAATAGCAGCCGCTGGCGTCGCAGTAGTACGAGTCGTCGGAGCAGCCGGCGGAGGCACCGAAGAGGCCGCTCGCGATCAGCGCCAGGACGAGCTTGGAAGGGGCGAAGTGAAGTCGGCTCATGGGGGTATTGCCTCCCGATCAGGACCTTGTGATGAACGCAGCCTATGGCAGAACCATGCCATGCACCCATCACTTTCGGGCTGCAACCCTGCGGGGGCGTCGCGTGAACGATGCTTCACAAAGGCCGCGTGAACGTTCCTGGGATTGTGCCGGGTGATGGCGCGGGCTTAGGGTGCCGGTCCCTCCGGTGAAGCGCGTTGCGGCGAAGTCCCTGCTGGTTGTCTCGGCGCTCTCGATGGTCGGGTGCGGGACGTCGGGCTCCTCCGCGAGGGCGACGCTCCAGGCGCTGGTGTCCGCGACCCGCGCTCCCGACCCGGCGCGCGCCCTCTACGACCTGATGCCCGAGTCCGCCCGCAGGGCCGAGTCGCTCGACGCCTTTCGAGCCAGGGTGGGGAGCGACCCACGCTCCCTCGTCGAGCTACGGGACTCCGTCGCCGCGGCGCTCTCCGGGGCGACGCCGGTGACCGCCGAGCTGCACCAGGGCGCGCGGCGGGTGCTCGCCGTCGAGGAGCGCGACGGCTGGCGCGTGAGAGGCCCCAGCCTCGGCGATGCCACGGTGGTCACGACCCCGGGGCGAGACGGCGCGAGGGCGGCGCTCGAACACCTGCGTCGCACCCTCGCTCGCGGCGACCTGCAGGGCCTCATGTCGATGCTGTCCGCGAGGGCCCGAGGCGCGATGGAGAGCGACCTGCGCGACCTCGCGGCGGCGCTGGAAGACCCCGACGCGCTGCAGTTTCCGGAGATTCCCGGGGCGACGAGGGTGCGGCTGCCCGACGGCCGGGTGCTGCTGCTGGTCTGGGAGCGCGACGGCTGGCGCGTCGAGGGGCTGCTCGAGCGAGCGACGCCCTGATCACTCGGCGCGAGGGCTGAGCAGCACGACCTCGACGCGGTCCTCGGTGCGGGCGCCGCCGGGGGGGCGATGGAAGCCCGCGGCCTGGAGGCGTTCGGCCGGGACGCCCGCGGCGACGAGCGCCGTGCGGAGGGCCGCCGCCTGGGCGCGCGCCGTGGCCGTCGCGGTCGCCGCAGCCGGGCCGCCGACGAAGCACTCGACGCGCACCGGGAGCGTTCCGTGCGAGCGGATCACCCGACCGAGGAGCTCGACCCTCGACCGTGAGGTGGGCGAGAGGCGCGGTCCCGCGAAGAGCCCCCGAAGGACGGCCACGACCCCTCGGGCGTCGCGGTGCGCATCGACCCCTTCGCTCTCGGAGAGCGAGGCCTGCAGGCGCAGCGCGTCGACGTCGGCCGTCGACACCGCGGCGCCCGAGGCGCGCGTCGCCTCGAGAAGGCCCTCGGCCTCGCGATAGACCGCAGCGGATGCGGCCAGGCGAGCGGTGCCTGTCGAGCGCCCGGAGACGATCCGAGCGCGCAGCGGGTTGATCGCCTCGGGCCGTGCGCCGAAGAGCTCGGCCGCGGCGAGCAGCAGCTCGGTCTGAAGGTCGAGGTCGTCCGCGGCGGCGCTCCGCCTCGCGGCCTCGACCGCGCTCGGCGTCCTCGCCGCCTGCTGCGCCTGCCGCGCCTGCGACTGCGCCGCGAGGCTGCGCCGCGTCGCCTCCTCCAGGCGGGTGACCTCCGCGTCGAGGCGGGCCTGCTCGTCGGCGAGCGCCGCGCGCTGGGTCGACGCCGCCGCGAGCGAGCGGTCGGCCGCCCCCCGCTCGGCCACCGCCTGCGCCCACTCCAGCGACAGGGCGAGCTCGACCTCCGCGTCGGCCCTCGCGGCGCCGGAGAGCCCGCGGGCCCGGTCGGCCTCGCGCAGCACCTCGGCCCACGCCTCCGGGGCGCCCGTCACCAGACCTCGCGCCACCGGGCCGCCCAGCGCCCTCGCCACCGCGTCGTCTTGCGGGCGCACCGCCGCGCCGCCGCAGCCGAGGAGCGCGACCAGCAGCCCCGCTCCGAGGAGCCGTCGTGACCTCATCGTCCCGCCTCCGCCGTCGCTGCGTCCGCGGTGACCATCACGCTCGCGTCCGCGTCCGGCGCAGGGAGCGCCCTCGTCGAGACCGCGTCCTGTCGCTCGGCCGCCACCAGCGCCTCGCTCGCCCGGTCGCGCGCCGCCCGCCGCTCGGTCACCGTGGCCCGCAGGGCGACCGTCGCGGTGAGCGCCTGCGCCGCCTGATCCTGCGCCCGCATCGCCTCGACCCTGGCCCTCAGCACCCTCGCGAGCCACGCGATGCGCCGGCCGCGCGCCTGCGCGCCTCGCAGGTCGCGGTGGTGCTCCGCCTCCACCAGCTCGGCGGCCCAGGCCTCGCCGCGGTCGCTCACGTCCCTCACGCGGGTGCGCTCGTCGTCGGTGAGAGAGAGGGCCTCGGTCGCCTCGCGGAGGGGCGTCAATGCCCGGTCCATGGCCTCTCTCGGCGTGGGCCGCGGGGGGGTCTGCGCGGCGAGCGCGGCGGAGAAGGCCAGCATCGAGAGGGAGACGCCGATCAAGCGGCGGGGGAGGCCTCGCATGGGGCGCAGACGTTGCGCGGAGAGCGTCTGCAGGTCAATCACCCGCGTGCGCTCGTCGCGATTGAAAGACGCGACGGATACGAAGTACGGTCCCGCCCTGTGATCGAACGGGTCGCGCAGCACCAGAGCCGGTTTCGCGCCCCTGGGCTCAGCCCCGACGTGCGCGGCGTGGCGCTCGGCCCCCTCGGGGTGGTCCTGGTGCCCTCGATGGAGCGCCTCGTCGCGCTGCTCCGCGCGCTCGGCGAGGACGGCGCGCTCGACGAGCTGCTCGACGCCCTGCGCATCATCCAGGTGGTCTCGCCGCTGCGCACCCGCGAGCTCCTCGTCGAGGTGCAGTCCGGCACCTCGCACCGCATGGACCGCCTGGCCGCCATCGCTCGCCTCGTGGGCGCCATGGTGTTCACCGGCTCGGGGCGACACTTCGTCAAGTACCGCGACGCCCAGGCGCCCTTCGGCTACGACATCTCCGAGCTGCTCCCGGAGCCCGGCGACGTCGCGCTCTACCACGACCGCTTCGCGCAGCCCTACCGGCACGACAAGGTCATCGCGCTGCGCGACCTGCTGCTGCGCCTCGCTCCCGTGGCGCTGCACCGGGCGCGCTGGGAGACCCCCCGCACCCTCTACGCGCTGCTGCGCCCCGGGCTCGGCGACTCCGTCATCGGCTACCTCGCCCGATGGAACGCCCCGGCCCGCGTCGCCATGGTCGAGTGGCAGCGCGGCGGCGCGAGCGACGTCGTCGAGCAGGGCCTGCTGCTCCAGCTCACCTCGCCCGCGCCTCGCTTCGTGCAGCTACTCCGGTCGCTGCCCGGGGTGCTGCTCTTCGTGCCCGACGGCGACCGCTGCGCGGTGCAGTTCGGCTACCGCCACCCGGTGCCGCTCTCGGCCTGCGCGCCCCTCTTCGGCTCCGACGAGCTGCTGCTCTTCCGCGCCGAGGGCCTCGGCGCCATCCCCCTCGCGCAGCGCCCGCCCTTCGTCGACGTGCAGGCCGTCACGAGCCTCGTGGCCAACGCGCCCGCGATCGTCGACGGCGTGAAGACCTTCGGCGCCACCGCGACCTTCAACCTCCCGCTGCGGCTCGTCCCCACCGGCAGCGCCCCCAAGCGGGTCGCCGCCGCGGTGATCCCGAGCACCGAGCAGGACACCCTCGGGCGCATCCTGGGGATCCTTCCCCCCACCACGCTGGGCAAGCTCTCCATCGCGTTCACCGAGTCGTCGATCTTCGTGCACGGCCCCGACGCCGCCGACGCCGTCCCCCTCGGCACCCTCTACGAAGAGCTGGGCGAGGACGTGTACATCCCCCTCGGCTGGGGCCTCTCGCCGCCCATTCCTCCCGACGTTCTCCGGCAGCTCTCGCGCGCCTCCAGCGAGCTCAGGCTCTTCGTCACCGGCGGTCCGCGGCCCATCACGGCCATCTCCCGCAGCGCCTTCGTCCCCGCGACCAGGGTGCTGCTCTCGGATGTCCCCGTGGTCGAGGAGGAGGCGATCGCCGCGCCGCTCGACGCCGAGCTCCCGCTGCCCGACCTCTGGCCCACGCCGCCGGGGCTGCTCACCGGGCTGCTCTCTCCCCTCGCCCGCACCGAGCTCCCGGCGCCGCGCGGCCCGTCCCCCACCATGGCCGAGCAGAACCCGAGCGTCTCCCTCGCGCCCTCCGCCGGGGACGATCCCGAGCGCCGTGGCTGATCCCACCGTCGACGAGTTCGTCAGCGCCTTCGTCGAGCCGCTGGTGCTCGGCGGCCGCGTGGTGGTCGACGGGCTCATCGCCCCGACGGCGCTCGCCGCCTGGGTGCGCTCGCCCAACCCCGACGCCACCCGCCTCGTGCGCGTCTGCGACGCCGCCCGCACCCGCCTCTCCCGCCTCGGCGCGGTCGGCCCGCTCGACACGCTGCCCCTCGACGCCATCGCCCTCGCGGCGGTCTGGTACGACCTGCTCGCGATGACCCACCCCGAGGCCCACTCTCGCAGCGGACTGCGCAAGGTCGCGCGCCACTGGTGCCTCGTGCTGCTCGAGTGGGTCAAGGCGCCGGTGTCGCGCTTCGAGGTCGCCCTGCGCCATGCGGTGCTCGGACGCCTCGGCGAGCTCGGGCGCGTCGACACCCACGTGGAGTTCTGGGCGGGCTACGCGGACTTCGTCGGGGTCGCTCCGCCGAAGGCCCTGGTGGCGCTGCCTTCGGTGCGCCGGGTGCGCGAGACCCGACGCCGCGTCGACCTCTTCACCCTGCTCTCCTCGCTCGAAGCGAAGGGCGCGGCCACCGACGAGCTCCCCGACCTCACGGACATCACCCGCGCCGCGCTCGCCGCCTCGCCCCTCACCGACCTCATCCTCGCCGACCGCCCGGCGCCGTGGACCTTCCGCTGGACGCCCGCCTCCATCAACGCCATCGCCGACGGCTGCATCCGAGGCGCCGCCCACCGCGCCGTGCTCGCCCGGGGCACCTCCACCGTGCGAGCGCTGGAGCAGGCCACCCTCGCCGCCATGCGCATGGGGGCGCCCCGCGCGGTCGCCGAGAGCCTGCTGCGCTTCCACCTGGAGATGCTCGCCCTCGACGCCCTCGGGCACCGCGGGGCAACGGGCGCGCCCGCGACCTCCGGCTCCGGCGCACACCAGGGGTCCTCGACGTCCGTCTCGCAGCCCCTCGCCATGGACGCGTACCTCCGCATGGGCGCCGAGCGCGCCGCCCCGTGGCTGGGCCTGCCGGTGGAGACCCTGCGCCGCATCCTGCCGGCCGAACCCGTCCGCTCCGCGATCAAGGATCCCCCGTCGGCGCCGCTCCTCCAGGGCGCCGGCCTCATGGAGGCAGCCGTCTCGTGAACACCCCCGTCATCCAGCGACTCCGGGCGCTCGCGCGCTCGCTCGAAACGCAGTTCCTCGGCCGGCAGGAGACGATCCGCCTGATGGTCCTCTCGGTGCTCGCGGGAGAGCACATCGCGCTCGTGGGGCCGCCGGGCACCGCGAAGAGCGCCCTCGTGCGCACCTTCGCGCGGGCCATCGACAGCAAGTACTTCGAGTACCTGCTCACCCGCTTCACCGAGCCCAACGAGCTCTTCGGCCCGGTGGACATCCCCGCCTTCCGTCAGGGCACCTACCGCCGACGCACCGAAGGCATGATGCCCGAGGCGGAGATCGTCTTCCTCGACGAGATCTTCAAGTCCAACAGCGCCATCCTCAACGCGCTGCTCACGCTGCTCAACGAGCGCAAGTTCAACAACGGCTCGACCGTCGTCGACGTGCCGCTGCTCTCGGTCTTCGGCGCCTCCAACGAGGTCCCCGCCGACGAGAGCCTCCAGGCGATCTTCGACCGCTTCCTGCTCAGGGTCCGGAGCGAGCACCTCGACGCCTACCACTTCCAGGAGCTCATCAACCGGGGCGTCAACCTGGAGCTGGAGAAGCTCGGCGTCGCGCAGCCGCCGCAGATCTTCCTCACCACCAAGGACCTCCTCGCGGTGCGCGGCGAGGTCGCGAAGCGCATGCACCTCTCCGACGAGCTGCTCGCGACCTACAAGAGCCTGGTGTTCCAGATTCGCGCGGAGGGCGTGTCGCTCAGCGATCGCCGCGTGGTGAAGCTCATCAAGCTCATGGCCGCGAGCGCCTACTTCGACGGCCGCCCCGCCGCCGACGTGAGCGACCTCTTCATCCTCAAGCACGTCTGGAACACCCTGGAGCAGAGCGAGATCCTCGACGCCATCGTCTCCCCGGTGCTCGACGGCTACTTCCGCTCGCACCCCGAGGCGCGCCGCGCCGGCGGCATGGAGGTCGGCCTCGACGCACTGCTCATGGAGGTGCAGCGCATCAAGGCCACGCTCACCGCCCCGACCCCCGTCAGCGACCTGCAGCTCTTCGCCCACCTCCGCGCCCTCGGGGAGATCAAGGCCGCGCTCCAGTCGCTCGCGACGGACCCCGCGCGCCGCGCCCTCGTCGAGGTCGACCAGCTCCTCGAGCACGTCTTCCGCAGCGGCCGCATCAGCGGCTGAGCTCACCCCACCGGAGGGGCGACCATCGCGGCGACGTCGCTCCCGCCGTGGATCGCTCCCACCTGCTCCATCGCGCCGTCGCGCTTGCGGAAGAGCGTCGCGTGGTTGGTGCCAGCGCGCGTCTGCGTGACCATGAGCAGGCCGCCCTCCGCGAGGCGACCCACGGTGACCGCGATCATCTCTCGCAGCCGGGCCTCGCCGAAGTATCCGAGGTTGAAGACGTTGGCCACGCGGATGACGTCGAAGGCCCCCGGCACCGTCGGGCGCAGCAGGTCTTCCTCGACGACGGTGACCCCGGGCGCAGACGCCACCGCCGACGAGGTGAGCGGCACGCGGGTGACCCGGTAGCCCGGGCGCTCGGCGTGCAGCGCCGCGCGGAAGGCGTCGAGCTGCGACCGCAGGATGAGCTGCGCCCGCGCGACCTTCAGCGGGTGCGCCACCAGCTCGATCTTCCTGGGAGGCCAGCGCCAGGACATCGCCCAGCGCCCCACCTCGACCTGGATCGCCTCCTCGTCGTCGTCGAAGAGCACCCCGCAGCCGTCCTCGCGGGCGACGTGGCGCGCGGCGGTCATCACGTCGGTGCCGACGGTGTCGCAGGAGAGCCCGGCGGCGGTGAGCGCGTCGTGGAGCTCGACGGTCGACACGCCGGACGAGCAGCCCACGTCGAGCCCCCGCACCGAGGCCCGACCCAGGGCCTTCACCGCAGGGACCAGCAGCGCGTTGGCGTCGTCGAGGCGGCGGTGGTGCGTGGTCTTGAACACCCCGTTGCGCATCTGCAGCCCGGCGAAGAACTGCCGCTCCACGTCGAGCCTGCCGGCCGCGCGGGCGTCGACGAACTCCAGCGAGGGCACCGCCCGCAGCGCCATCGAGGCGCGCACCCGATCGATCATGGCAAGCACGCGGCGGACTCTACCCGAGCACCGCGTCGAGTCACGCCCCGACGCGCGGTCGCCGCCGGTGTGGACGAGCGGCCGCGCAGTCGGTTAGATCGGCCATGAGCTTCGCGTCCAACCCCGTGCTCCGCCGGCTGCTGCTGCCCCTCTTCGCGCGGCTCAACCCGGGGGACATCACCATCAAGCACCACCACACCGGCGCTTCGGTGCGGTTGCATTCTTTCCGTCACAAGGGCTACTGGTGGCACGGCGCCCGCCGCGAGGCCGAGACTATGGAGGCCTTCCGCCGGGTGCTGCGGCCCAACAACACGGTCGTCGAGGTGAACGCGCACATCGGCTACATCGCCATGTTCTTCAGCCACCTCGTGGGCCCGCGCGGGCGGGTGATCACCTTCGAGCCCGGCGAGAACAACCTCCCCTACGTGCGCGCCAACGTCGCCCCGCTCGGCAACGTGCGCCTCGTCGAGAAGGCCGTCGGCGACCGCGCCGCGACCATGAAGCTCAACATCGAGAACCTCACCGGACAGAACAACTCCCTCCTCGATCACTTCGAGGGGCTCACCGCCAACCAGCGCGCCGCGGCGGTCGCCACGGAGGTGCGCGCGGTGGACGTCGAGGTCATCACCCTGGACTCCTACTGCGCCGCGGAGAACGTCCGGCCCGCCCTGGTGAAGATCGACGTCGAGGGCTTCGAGCACGAGGTGCTGCTCGGCGCGAAGGAGGTGCTCGCGACGCACCGCCCGATCGTGATGGTGGAGGTGCAGCGCCACGCCGAGGCCATCTTCGACCTGCTGCGGGGCCTCGGCTACGACCTCTACCGCCCCGACGGGACGCGCGTGCACCGCGCCAGCGACCTGGAGATGAACACCTTCTGCCTCGATCCGTCGCGGCACGCCGAGGCGCTCCGCTCGCTCCGCTGGGCGTCCTGACGGTCAGCGCGCCTTCAGGTGCACGAACACCTCGCGGTTGCCCGCGGGCCCGTGCACCGGCGAGTCTTCTTTACCCACGCAGGTAAACCCCAGCGCCTCCGCGGCCGCCACCACCTGCGCGACCGCCCTCGCCCGCAGCGCGTCGTCCCGCACCACCCCACCGGGCACCAGCTTCGGCTCCAGCTCGAACTGCGGCTTCACCATCGCCACGATGGACGCGCCCTCCGACCCGGCGAGCACCTCGGCCACCGCGGGCAGCACCTTGGTCAGCGAGATGAACGACACGTCCATCACCACCAGCGAGACCGGGTCGGTCACCACCTCGCGCAGCCCGAGGCGGGCGTTGACGCCCTCGCGCACCACCACCCGCGGATCGCGCCGGATGCGCTCGTGCATCTGGCCGTGCCCCACGTCGACCGCCCAGACCTTCACCGCGCCGCGCTGGAGCAGCACGTCGGTGAAGCCTCCGGTGCTCGCGCCCACGTCGAGGCAGGTGCGCCCGCTCGGGTCGACGCCCAGCGGGTCGAGCACCCCGGCGAGCTTCAGCCCTCCGCGAGAGACGTAGGGACACGGGTCGCCGCGCACCTCCAGCGGCGTGTCGACCGGGAGGCGGTGGCCCGGCTTGTCGACGCGCTGCCCCGCGACGAACACCCTCCCGGCGATCAGCAGCGCCTGGGCGCGCTCGCGGCTCTCGGCGAGGCCGCGGTCGACGAGGAGGCGGTCGATCCGTTCGCGGGCGACGGCAGCCACGGCGATGGTCAGTGAACGAGCTGCGAGGCCACGAAGGCGAGCACGCCCACGACCAGGACGGCGGCGAGCGCGAGCACCGCCACCGGGCGCTTCGGGGCCGCGGGCGGACCGGTCAGCGGCGTAGGGGCGGGCCGACGCGGGACGAACGCCGCGGGGACCACCTCCGGCGCCGCCGGGGGAGCGGACGAGGGGAGCGCGAGCGGCTCGATCTCGTCGGGCACCACGGGGGGCGGCACGGTGACCAGCGGCGCCCGGTCGTCGTCGTAGTTGCCGAGGTCGGGGATGACCTCCACCGGCACCTCGGCGGTCACCGAGAGGGCGCGCTGCTCGAGGTCCCGGCGGACGCTCACCAGCTCGGTCTCGAACTGCTCCGTGAGGAAGCCGCCGAGCTTCATCGGCGAGGCGCGCAGCCGGTTGCGGATGACGTAGTCCTCGAGCTCGCGGGCCATCGCTCCGGCGGTGGCGTAGCGGTCGTCGCGGTTGGGCGCGAGCCCCTTGGAGACGATGGCCTGGAGCTGCGCGTACTCGGGCAGGCCCCGGTCGACGAGCGGAGGCACCTCGCCGGCGCGCGCGATGTCGATCACCTCGCGGCCGGGCTGGGCCTTGTACATGCGGCGGCCGCAGAGGAGTTCCCAGAGGATGATGCTGGCGGAGAAGACGTCGGCGCGGCCGTCGATGCGCTCGCCGCGCGCCTGCTCCGGGGACATGTACGCGGCCTTGCCCTCGAGCGCCCCGGCGGGGAGCTCGGCGATGTCGGTGACCGCGCGCGCGATGCCGAAGTCGCAGAGCTTCACCTCGCCCTCCAGCGAGACCAGCACGTTGGAGGGCGACACGTCGCGGTGCACGATGCCGAGCGCGTTGCCCTCGTCGTCCGAGCAGCGGTGCGCGTAGTCCAGCGCCTGCAGCATCTCCAGCACGATGTAGAAGCCGAACTCCGCGGGCAGCCCGATCTTCTTCTGCGACAGCTTGCGGAGGAGCTGCGTGACGTCGAAGCCCTCGACGTACTGCATCGCGATGAAGAGCCGACCCTCCTCGCGGCCGAGGTCGAAGGTCTGCACGATGTTGCGATGCGACAGCCTCGCCGCGAGCTTGGCCTCGCTGATGAGCATCCCCGCGAAGGACGGGTCTTCGGAGTAGCGGTTGAGCACCACCTTCACCACCGCGAGCCGCGAGGCGCCCATCTGGGTGGTGCCTCGCGCGAGGTAGATCTCCGCCATACCGCCGCGACCGATGTGATCGAAGAGCACGTAGCGTCCGAAGCGACGCGGGAGCTCGAACTCCGGCCCCTCGTTGGTATCAGCCATTGGCGCCGGGACCATGCCCCCTTACCCCCCCTGCGATCAAGGGTCTCCCGCGACCTCGATGCGGAGCGCTCCGTCGACGGCCCACACCACCGCGCTCGCCCCTCTCGGGAGGCGACCTCGCAGCACGGCCTCGGCCAGCGGCGCCTCCACCAGCCTCGCCACCGCCCGGCGCATCGGCCGCGCGCCCAGCAGCGCGTCGTAGCCGCCGCCGTCGAGCAGCAGCTCGATCACCGAGGGCTCGACGGTGAGCGTGACGCCCTGCTCGCGCTCCAGGCGACCGGCGCGGTCGGCCAGCAGGCGGCGGGCGACCTCGGCGACCTCGGCGCGGGTGAGGGCGCCGAAGACCAGGGGCTCGTCGATGCGGTTCCAGAGCTCGGGGGGGAGCGAGGCGCGGGCGGCGTCGAGCACGGCCTGCGACGCGTCGGCGTTGGCGTCGTTGGGCGATCGGGCGCTCGCGAAGCCGACCCCTCGGCGGGTCATCGTCGACTGGAAGGCCTCCGCCCCGAGGTTGCTGGTCATCACGATGAGGGTGTTGCGGAAGTCCGCGGTGCGCCCCCGACCGTCCGTCATGCGCCCCTCGTCCAGCAGCCCCAGCAGCGCCTGCAGCACGTCGCGGTGCGCCTTCTCGATCTCGTCCAGCAGGATGAGCTGCCACGGCCGCCGCTTCACCGCCTCGGTGAGCTGGCCTCCCTCGCCGTAGCCCACGTAGCCGGGCGGGGCGCCCACCAGCCGGGCCACCGAGTGGCCCTCGGAGAACTCCGCCATGTCGAAGCGGGTCATGCCCCCGTCGCCAGGGAAGAGCGCCTCCGCCAGCGCCTTCGCGGTCTCGGTCTTCCCGACGCCGGTGGGGCCCAGCAGCAGGAAGGTTCCCAGCGGGCGCGAGCCGCGGAAGCCCACGGCGTTGCGGCGCACCACGTCGGAGACGCGGGCGAGCGCCGACCGGTGCCCCACCACCCTCGCCGCGAGGTGCTCCTCCAGCGCCAGCAGCCGCGCGTGGTCGCTGCTCGCGACGCGCTCCTTGGGGAGCCCGGCCACCCCGGCGACCACCTCGCAGAGGGTGTCCTCGTCGAGCGCCGAGGAGCCCTCGCGGCGGGCCCTCGCGAGCCCGAGGTCGAGCACCGTGAGGGTGCGCTCGGGCTGCGCGCGGCCGCCCACGAAGCGGTCGCAGAGGGTCACCGCGCGCCGGGCGATCTCGTCGCCCAGGGCCACGCCGTGCATCGACGACAGCGGCCGGGCGCGCGCCACCACCACCTCCATCACCCTCGCGGAGGGGAGCTCCTCGAGGTCGATGCGCTGCGCGCCGCGCTCGATCCACGGGTCGCTCTCGGCGAGGCGTCGGGCCTCCTCCGGGGTGGCGACGCCCACCCAGGCGACGCGCCCAGACTGCATCCACGACCGCATCGGGGCGAGCACCTCGTCGGGGGTCTCCCGGGGGGAGGTCCACGCGACGATGGGGTCGAGCGCCACCACCGCGTGACCGCGCGCGGCCCAGGCGAGCACCGCCCTCGCGGCCTCGACCTCGTCGCCCCGCATCGCGGCCATCACGTCGGCGTGCCGCAGCCGCAGCACCGCCCCGCCGGTCTCTCTCGCGAGGGCCGTGAGCACGGCGCCCTTGCCCACGCCCGGGGCGCCCACCAGCATCGAGCCCCGCGATTCGCGCCGCTCGGTGGCGTCGCGCAGCCGGGCCAGCTCCTCGTCGCGACCGACCACGTCGAGCCCCGAGGTCGGGACCAGCCAGCGGTCGAGGAGGGGGCTCTTTCGTCGCGCGGCGGCCACCTCGTCGGGGGCCTCGACGGGCTTCGATCGCAGGGGCTTCGGGCGCTGCGAGCCGCTCTTCGGCAGCGGCGGCGGAAGGGGCTGCACGCGGCGCGCGTCGAGGGGAGAGAGCCGCGAGCGGGAGACCATCGCGCTGGCGGAGGTGGGGGTGCGGGGCGCCCCCTGCGAGGCGGCGATGGAGGCCGAGGCGGCGGCGAGCTCGGCCGAGCGCTGGACCTCGGCGCGCACCGGCGGAACAGGGCCCGCGAGGGTGCGGGCGACCTTGGCGAGGTCCTGGCCGAGGGAGCGCAGCACGACGCCCGCGACGCTGTCGGGGACGACCACCGCGGCGGCCAGGAGGTGACGGGCGCCGGGCTCGGGGAGCCCCTGGGCGACGGCGAGCTGGCGCGACTGGGCCTGCGCGCGGGCGAGGGTCCCGTCGGGCTCCTGGTGCCTCGCGATGGACTGCCGAAGGTCGACGGTGCGCAGCCCGAACGATCGGAGCAGGCGGGCGAGCTCGGCCGAGCTGTCGATGGCGGCGGCCATCAGGTGCAGGGTCGTGGGCGCGACGCGGGTCTCCTGGGCCATGGTGATCGCCCGCTCAACGAGCGCGCGGGCGGAGGGCATCGACGAGGTCTGCATCGAACCCGCTGCGCTGCCACACCAGAGAGGCGAAGGGGAAATTTCGGGCAGAGATGTCGCATGGGTGGATGATGGGAACAGCGGGGTTTGAGCTCTGGCGTTCGATGGTTCGGCAGGTAGACTGCTGCCCCTACACACCACCATGAACCGACGAACCCTCCTGGGAATGTTTCTGGGCGCCGCGGCGCTCACCACCACCGCCCCGCTGCCCGCGCAGACCTCCGGCTCGATCGTCTTCACCAGCCGCCGCCCGCCTCGGGAGTTAGTCGGCAACATGCGAGGCTGGGCCACCGCCAACCAGGCGCGCACCTACGCCGAGGATGTTCAGTCCCACGTGTGGCGGGTGCAGTTCATGGCCTTCCTCTCCAGGCCCGCGCGCGCCGCCGAGGTGACCCTGGTGTTCTACAAGATCGAGGGGCGCACCCGGCGGTACATCACCAACCAGGCCATCGCGCTGAGCAACCCCAACGACCAGGTGTTCTTCCACCAGACGGTGCTCCACCGGTCGCCGGACGAGTTTCAGCCGATGGAGAACTACGAGGTCGCGATCACGGTCAGCGACGCCCGCGGGGCCACGGAGATCGCTCGCGGCCGCATCCGCCTCGTCGGGGTCCCCGACCACCACGACGGCGTGGTCGACTTCACCGGCGCGGCGCCCGTCGTCCACTGAGCCGGTTCCCCCTCCGCGCTCCGAGTGAAGCGCGCAGGAAATTTGCGGATCGATTCTCGCGCGGGCTAACGCCGCTTCCATAACCAGTTGCGGAGGTGCTTCGGGCCCGGACGGGGTCTCCGGCGCTCCCCTCCCGCGCTGCGATCGGGAGGCGACGATGGCGACGGCGAAGACATGTTCGGTGTGCGGCAAGAACTTCGAGATGAAGTTCCGCTACCAGGTGGTGGAGGACGGCGCGGGGGCGCGGCACTTCTGCTCGCAGAAGTGTCAGCAGAAGCACCTCGGGGTCGACCGCGGCGCGGCGAGCTGCACCCAGTGCGCGAAGCCCTTCAAGCTGGAGTTCGCCTGGCAGGTGCTGGTCGACGACCACGGCACCCGCTTCATGTGCACCCAGGAGTGCCGCGACGCGATCATCGCCGCGCCTCCGCCTCCCCGCGCCACGCGGCGCATCGCGGTCTTCAACCACAAGGGCGGCACCGGCAAGACCACCACGGCGATCAACGTCGCCGCGGGCCTCGCGGAGAAGGGCCTGCGCGTGCTGCTGGTGGACGTCGACCCGCAGGGCAACGTCGGGGTCTCGCTGGGCATCCGCGGCGAGACCACGCTCTACCACGTGCTCGTGCTCGGGGCCGACCCGCGGGACGTGGCCGTGCCGGTGCGCGCCAACCTCGACGTGATCACCTCCAACGAGACGCTCGCCGCGGCGGAGGTTTACCTGGCCTCGCGGCCCGCGCGCGACCGGGTGCTGCGCGAGCGGATGCTGGGCAGCGACGCCTACGACGTGGTGGTGCTCGACTGCTCGCCGTCGCTCTCGCTGCTCAACCAGAACGCGCTCTGCTACGCGGACTCGGTGCTGATCCCGGTGAGCTGCGACTACCTCGCGCTGGTCGGGGTGAAGCAGTGCGTGCGCACGCTCGGCCACGTGCACGAACAGCTGAAGCACCCGGTGTACATCCTCGGGGTGATCCCGACCTTCTATGACGCGCGGCACAAGCTCGGGCGCGAGGTCACCGACACCCTGCAGAAGAAGTTCGAGGACCTCTGCTTCCCCCCGGTGCGCGCCAACATGAAGCTGCGCGAGGCGCCCGCGGCGCGGCAGACCATCTTCGAGTACGCGCCGGACTCGCACGGCGCGGATGACTACCGGGTCGTGGTCGAGCGCGTGCTCCAGGCCGTGCAGCGCGACCAGAAGTCGGTGGCCCCGGTGAGCGGGGAGGTCGTCGCGCCCAAGCGCGCGGCGGCGGCAGCGGCGGCGACGGCGGCGATGGCGATGGAGGTGGCGTGATGGCTCGGACGACGTTGAAGGACCCTTCGCAGGGCATCCAGGACGTGCTCGGTGATGACATCGACACGGTGCTGCGCGAGCGCTTCTTCGCGCCCGCCTTCGTGGAGGAGCCCGACCGGCCGGGGCCGCGGCGCGCGGTGCCCGAGGCGAAGGTGCGCCCGGAGCACTACAAGGTCATCTGCATCTCGCTCTACACCGAGGACCTCGACCGGCTCGACGCCGCCGTGCGCGACCTGAAGCGCAAGGGGCACACCAAGGCGAGCCGCTCGTCGGTGCTGCGCGCCGCGATGATGCAGCTCGACCTCGCGAAGGTGCCGCGGGGGATCTAGCGCGGCCGCGAGCGGGCGCTGATGCGCACGGGCCTGGTCGAGAGCTCGTGCGCCAGCGAGGCGCGGGCGGGATCGCTCTGCGGGGTGATGTTCCACTCGACCATGCGGTCGAGGGCGACGATCTGCATGGAGAGCTCGGTGACCGTGCGGACGTCGCAGCCGGCGGCGTCGGCGAGCGACTCGGGCAGCACCGAGCAGCGGGAGAGGGCGCCGTTGACGATGGCCTGCGCGGTGCGCACGTCGCCGAGCGACTCGTTGGCGCGGGCCACCATGAGGCAGACCGCGCCGTCGCGCTGCACGGGGGCGGGAGCGCGGCGGGCGCTGTCCACCACGAGCCGCGGCATCCCCTGGTCGAAGTAGCGGCGGAGGAGCACCCGCGTGGCGACGGCGTCGGAGGGAGTGCGGGCGACGCGGGCCTCGAGGGCTGCGAGCGAGAGCCGCTCGGTCTCCCTCGACGGGTCGAGCACCGACCGCACGCGCACGAAGCGCCCGGCCGACCAGGCGACGGCCACCGCGGCGACGATCGCGAGTTGCGTGCGAAGCTCCATCAGGGCCTATGCTACCCCACGCATGACCGCCGACGACATCAAGGTGCTCCGGAAGGAGCTCGGCATCACCCAGCGCGCCCTGGCCGAGGCCCTGAAGATCGAGGTGGCCGAGGTGCGCGCCTGGGAGGCCTCGGAGGGCTTCGCGACGAAGGCCCACTGCGCGGCGATGGAGCGGCTGCGCACGAACCCTCCGCCGAAGCCAGCGAAGAGCGCGTCGCCGATGCAGCTGCTGGCCGACCCGAAGTTCATGCTGCTGGTGCGCAAGCTGATGGCCCACCCGAAGCTGCGCGCGGAGGTCGAGAAGCTCGCCGCGGAGCACCCTGACCCGCTCGATGCGTGAGCGCCCATCGATTCGCTTGACGGGGACGGCCTTGGTCCCGTTCCATGGTGGGTGAGATGGCTGCTCTCGGGGTGCAAGACGTCAAGGCGATCCTGGATGAGCGCGCGTGGTCACCGCGCCAGCTCGATGAGCACACCCTGCGCTGCACCCTGGAGAGCGACGCCGGAGAGATACGCCTCGTGGTTCGCCACGCCGGGCCGTGGATCTACCTCGCCGTGCTCCCCTTCCTCGAAGCGGCCGAGCTCAAGCCCTGGGGCTCGGGGAAGTATCCCCCGCGCTTCCTCGGGCGCATCCTCGCGGTGAACTACAACCTCACGCTGGTGAAGTTCGCGCTCGACGACGACGGCGACCTCACGCTGCGCGCCGAGCTGCCCACCGAGTCGATTCAACGCGGCGAGATCGAGGTGGCCCTCGACCTCCTCGTGGGCGTCACCCAGCAGTACCGCATCCCCGTGCGCGACGCCCTGCTCGACGCCGGCCGCGCCACCGAGCGGCCGTCGATGCTCCCCCCGGCGCCCGCCTCGCAGCCGCCGCTCGCCACCGACGACCCGATGGAGGGTGAGCCCGCCATCGAGGTGCACGCCCCGAGCGTCGAGCTCTCCAGCAAGCCGCTGCCGCGCGACCCGTAGCGCGCCCCCGCGCTCAGCGAGACGCCGTCACCCTCGTCCGCACGCTCTGCGCCCTCCCCGCCCCCGGCTGCATCGCCGCGAGGTGAGCGGTCGCCAGCTCGTGCGCCGGAGCCCTCCGCAGGGTCTCTCGGAAGGCCCGCGCGGCCTCGTTCCATCGACGAAGCCGCTCGTAGGCCAGGCCCAGGTTCATCGGGGGGTTGGGGTCGTCCGGCAGCAGCCGCGACGCGTGCTCCAGCGGGCCGATCGCGCCCTCCGGATCGCTCATCCCCAACCTCATCACCCCGAGCCCGTTCCACGCCTGGCCCACCGAGGGCGCTCGCTGGGTGACCTGCTCGAAGGCCTGCAGCGCCCCCTGCCGGTCGCCCGTGCGCGCGAGCGCCACGCCCAGGTTGGTGCGCGCCCCGGTGTCGTCGGGCGCCCGCTGGAGCGCCTCCCGAAAGCTCGCCACGGCCTCCACGGGGTGGTTCTCCCGCAGGTCGATCTCCCCCTGGGTGGTCCATGGTCCGGGCTGGTCGGGCATCCGACGGCCCGCCTCGAGCACCGCCCGCCGCGCCTCGGCCATCGCCCCGAGGTCGGTCAGCACCACCCCGTAGGCCAGCCACGCCTCGCCGCTGGTCTCGTCCAGCGCCAGCGCCTGCTGCAGCATCCGCCGGGCGCCCTCGCGGTCGCCCGAGGTCCGCGCGATGCGCGCCAGGTTGATCAGCGCCGCGGCGTCCCTCGGGTCGCTCTGGTGCGCCGCCTCGAAGGCCGCCCGCGCGCCCGCCACGTCGCCCACCGCGCTGCGCGCCAGGCCCAGGCGGTTGCCCAGCGCCGCGCGCACCGTCGTCCCGTGCGCCAGCGACTCGGCCAGCGTGAGCGCCCCGTGGCCGTCGCCCTCGTCCAGCATCAGGTCGAGCCGGTGCAAGCCCACGCGCGCCCGCAGCGTCTCCGGCACCGACGCTCCGCGGGTGATGCCCTCCAGCGCCTGCGCCGCCCGCCGACGCTCTCCCCGGCGCTGCAGCACCACCGCCTCGACGAAGGTCACCCGCAGCTCGTCGGGGTCTTCCCGGCGCGCGGTCTGCACCTCGGCGCTGGCCAGCACCAGCTCCGCCCGCGACAGGTCGCCCAGCGCCCGGCAGCTGTGCCAGAGCGCCCTCGCCCGGCGCCCCCGGTCGCCGTCGCCGCTCACCCGGACCACCCGGTCGAAGAGCACCTCCGCGCCGTGCCAGTCGAGGGACTCGGGCGTGGGCGCCCGGTCGATGGACACGTCCAGCTTCGCGGTGCCCTCCTGCATCCAGCGGTCGGCGCGGGCGTCCTCCCGGAGGCGCAGGCCCAGCGCGACCACCGGAGCGCAGACCGCCGCCAACGACACCGCCCAGAGGAGCTTCTTCTTCACGTTGGTCGGAGGGTCCAACACCATCCCGGGAGCTCCGGTCAACTTTCCTGCGGTCCGCGGACCCCGCGCGCGCTTCGGCGCGACGCGCTACGGTGCCGCCCACTCCCGTGAACCGTCGCATCCGCCTCGCGTCCTCCGCCCTCGCCCTCGCGCTGCTCGTCCCCTCCCTCGCGCTCGCCCAGGAGCGCACCCCCGAGGAGCGCACCGTCTCCTTCGTCGAGGCCCTGCGCCTGGCCGTACGCCAGCCGCCGGCGGTGCGCGCCGCCCTCGCCCGGGTCGCCACGGCCAGCGCGCAGATCGAGCAGGCGCGCGCGGGCTGGCTGCCCACCATCGGCGTGAGCTCGACGCCGTCGATCAGCTTCTCCGACCGGCCCTTCCTCCCGGCGACCGCCACCACCCCCTCGCAGCGCGTCCAGGGGTCGAGCATCAACATCGACGCCAGCGCCAGCGTCCGCTGGAACCTCTATGACTTCGGCCGCACCGCCGCCAGCGTCCGCTCCGCCGAGCGCTCCCGCGACGCCCTCCGGGAGGACGCCCGCACCGCGACGCTCCAGGCCCTCTCCAGCGCCGCGACGCAGTACCTCACGGTGCTCGCCGACCTCGAGGCCATCGAGACCACGCGGGTGACGGTCACCCAGCGAGAGGCCCGGCTGCGCATCGCCCAGGGGCGCGTGGAGGTCGGGGCCACCGGTCCCAACGACGCCGTGCGAGCGCAGGTCGACCTCGACTCCGCGCGCCTCGACCTCGCCATCGCCGAGGCCCGGGTGGCCAGCGACCGCGCCGCCCTCACCGCCGCCCTGGGCCTCGACCCCATCGCCCCGGTGCAGGTCACCCGGCTCCCCGATGACATCCTCGCCCTCGACGACGACCCCACCACCGCCGCCGCCGAGGCCGTGCGCGCCCGGCCCGAGTTCGCCGCGGCGCGCCTCCGGGTGGCCCAGGCCGAGGCGCAGCTCGACCTCGCCCGCGCCAACCGCCGACCCGCGATCACCGCCAGCGCCAACGGGAGCATCGGCTACAACGAGGTGCTCGCCGGCCGTGGCCTCGGCGGCATCTCCGAGAACATCTCCGGCGGGCTCGGCCTGAGCTGGCAGCTCTTCGACGCCTCCCTCTCCGCCGCCGTGCAGGTGGCCGACACCTCCGTCGCCACCGCGAGGGAGAACCTCCTCGCGCAGTCGCTCTCCGTGCGCACCGCGGCGGTGCAGGCCGCCGTCAGCTCCCGCTCCGCGCGCGCCCAGGTCGAGCAGTCCGAGCGGCTCGCGGCCGGCACCGCGGCCAACCTCGAGCTCGCCACCGGGCGCTACCAGGGCGGCGCCGCCCCGCTGCTGGAGGTCGTCGACGCGCAGGCCGCCGACGCCTCGGCGCGCATCGCCGTCGTGCGAGCCAGGCTCAACCTCGCCCTCTCCCGCGCCCAGCTCCTCGCAGCCACCGGGCGCCTCGAGCGCCTCGTCGACTAAGCCTCAACCCCCGCCGAGCGTCTGCAGCCGACCCGACGGGTACACCACCGCCCCGCTGGGAGGATCGTGCGCGATGGCCACCAGCGCCCTCGCCACCACCGCGGCCTCGATGGGCCTCGCCTCGAAGGGCCGCAGCAGGCCCCCCAGAAGCCGCGAGGCCACCACCGCCACGCGCTCCCCGGGCCGGGACTCCGCGCGGTCGCCGAGCAGCAGCGACGGTCGAGCGATGGCCAGCGAGGTGAAGCCCACCGTGCGGAGGTCGGCCTCCACCTCGGCCTTCACGCGGTTGTAGAGCACCATCGAGCCCGCATCGGCGCCGTGCGCGGTGACCACCTCGAAGCGCCTCGCTCCCGCGTCGAAGGCCGCCTTCGCGAAGGCCATCACCGCGTGGTGGTCGACCGCCCGGAAGGCCTCCGCGCTGCCCGCCTTGGCGATGGTGGTGCCCAGGGTGCAGAAGGCCACGTCGGGAGGGGCCAGGCCGGAGACATCGAGGGACGCGAAGTCCACCGTGCGCTGCGTGAGCCTGGGGTGCGTCACCGGGAGCGGCCGGCGGCCGAGCGAGACCACCGCGGTGAAGCGCGGGTCGTCGAGGAGCTGCGTGAGGAGCGACGATCCGACGAGGCCGGAGGCGCCGACGATCCAGGCGGTGGTCATGGTGGGGTGCGGCGGAGGATGCGTCAGTCGAGGCGGTGGCGGAAGAGCCAGGGCCAGACCTCGACCGCGAAGCGATCGGGCATGACGTGCTGCTCGCCGTCGCGGATCACCGTCTCCACCTCGAAGCCCGCGGAGGCGAGGCGCGCGGAGAGGGCGCAGGTGAAGTAGGCGGAGACCATGTCGTCGCTCGATCCGTGGGTGAGGTAGGCGGGCGGCCTGCGGCCCGAGGTGCGGATCGGGCCGGGCTTCTCGGCGCCGCTGCAACCGCACCATCCGCGCTGGCGGGAGAGCGAGGCGCAGGAGTCTCCGCGGCCGGTGAAGGCGCAGTCGGTTCGCAGGTCGCAGGTGCAGAGCCCGCCGGAGCTCGACGCCCACGCGGCGATGCGCTCGCCCAGGGTGTTGGCCACGAGCTGCGCGAAGAAGGCGCCGTTGGAGTGGCCGAGGAGGTAGATGCGCGACGGGTCGACGGAGTAGGCGCGCTGCGCCGCCACGAGGAGGGCGCGCACCAGCAGCAGGTCGCGGTTGGTGTTCGGGTCGACGCTGGGCCAGGTCTCCCACCAGATGCCCTGGCTGTCGGGGTGATCCCAGTCGTGCTCATCGTGCTCGACGGCGCGGGGGCGATGACGACGACGCCGTGCTCGTCGGCCACGCGCTGCGCGGCGCTCTCGGAGAAGACCGCCTCGGCGGAGTCGTTGGTGCCGTGGAAGAGCAGCAGCAGCGGCGGCGACGCCTCGACGGAGCGGGGCAGGTAGACGAGCGCCTCGCGGGGCTGACCGTCGACGGTGAGCGACGCCCGGCTGCTCCCGCTCGCGGAGGGGAGCGTGCCGCGGAAGCTCACCGGGTCGGGGTCCATCGCCAGAGGGCCCGCGTTGCCGGGGCGCGGCGTGCGCTCGGAGACCGTGAGGCAACCCGAGAGCAGGGCGAGCGAGAGCAGGGCGGCGCGGAGGCTCACGAGTCGCCTCGGAACGCGAAGCCGACCACGATCATCGGCAGGCCCTGGGAGATGCACTCGTCGCAGCCGCCGGTGCGGTAGCGGTGGCTGAGCCACCACTGGGCGAGCACGAACACCGTCGGCGCGTTGAAGAACGAGTGCCGCCCCTCGCGGAAGGTGTACGAGACCAGCGGTCCAGCGCGCAGCGTCGGGGAGTTGTCGGCGCCGCGGCCGGGGAGGCCCTGGCTGTCCGCGCCCCAGGAGGCCTGCCCGTAGAGCGGAACCACCGCGGTGAGGCGAGCGCCCACGTTGAAGCCCGCCTCGGTGTTTTGATAGATGAGGTCGAAGTCGTCGGTGAAGACCCAGCCCCCGTTCGGGGTCATCACGTCGTTGAAGCTGTCGTAGAAGACCGGGCGGTTGTCGCGGAGCGAGAGGGAGTTCCAGATGCCGCGCGCGGTGTTGCGGATGGCGAGGTCGCCGACCTTCGCCTGGAGCACGCCGTTGAGGGTGAGCATCCAGCCCCCGGCGGCCTCGGCGGAGGCGGGGTCGACCCGCGCACGCTCACGGATGGCCGCGTCGGAGAAGTTCTCGTTGGCGCTCGCGTACGACTGCACGAAGTTGAAGGTGCCGAACCACTGCACCCGCTCGAAGCTCGCGGAGAGGTTGAGAATCGCCAGCGGGGCGAACTCCACCGCGGCGCCCGCGCGCACGAAGGCGGGCGAGGCCGCGAGGGTCCCGGCCGCCGCCCAGTAGGTGTTGCGCAGCACGATGGGGAGGTCCGGGCGGTCGAAGATCCGGCGGCGGTAGCCGAGGCGGAAGTCGTTGAAGAGACCCAGCGGGTTGATGCGCGCGAGGGTGCTGTTGCGCATGTAGAGACCGTTGGTCACCCGGCCGATGCGGGTGTTGAAGCGGTCCTGCGCGACGACCGAGCCAGGAGCGACGAGGGCGACGAGCGAGAAGGCACACGCCGACGCGACGCGCCTCACAACAGAGCGTTGGACCACCATTGGATGTCCATCAGTGCTCGGTTACTCCCTGGGGTAAAGTCAAGAGCTTCGATCGCGCGAAGCACCGTGGAGCCGAGAGCGCGGTTGACAGGCTCTCTCCGACAGGGCTAACGACTTGTTGAGGGACAGGTCCCGCTATGGCTGAACAGCTTGCACCAGGCGCGACCTTCGGGAGGGACTTCCGCGTGGTGCAGCGCATCGCCGCCGGAGGGATGGGCACCGTCTACGAGGCGATGCAGCTCTCCACGGGGAAGAAGCGCGCGCTGAAGATCATGCACGCCCAGTACGAGGGCGACGATCGCACCCGGCTGCGCTTCATCCAGGAGGCCCAGGCCACCGCGAGCGGTCGAGAGCGACCACATCGTCGAGATGGTCGCGGCGGGGGTCGAGGAGGAGAGCAACACCCCGTGGATCGCCATGGAACTCCTCCAGGGTCGCGACATGAAGGCCGCCCTGGCCGAGCGCGGCACCTTCACCCGCGCCGAGGTGGCGGAGATGTTTCGCCAGCTCTGCCACGGGCTCGGAGGCGCGCACCGCGAGGGCCTGGTGCACCGCGACCTCAAGCCCGAGAACATCTTCCTCGCCGACCCGCGGCGCGAGGGCATCCCTTCACGGTGAAGCTCCTCGACTTCGGCCTGGCCAAGCTGGTGCAGGAGTCCTCGACGCAGGGCTCCGCCACGCAGGCCGTCGGCTCGCCCCGCTGGATGGCCCCCGAGCAGGCGGGCCTCAGCGGGCAGATCGCCCCGGAGACGGACGTCTGGGCCCTCGGGCTCATCGCGTTCAACCTCCTCACCGGCAAGATCTACTGGCGCATCGCCAACTCGCCCAACACGACCATCATGCAGCAGCTCACCGAGGTGCTGATGCAGCCGCTCGACCCGGCCTCGGCGCGGGCGGCGGAGTACGGCGTCGGCCACCTGCTGCCCCCGCGCTTCGACGGGTGGTTCGCGCGCTGCGTGGTGCGCGACTCCACCCAGCGCTTCCATGACGCCAACGAGGCCCTCGGCGAGCTGCTCCCCATCCTGGACTCATACAGCCTGCGCCCGATGCGCGCGACGACCCGGCCGCCGGTGTCGATCAACCTCGACGCCGACATCCCTCGCGACGAGACGCCCTTCACGCTCGACGGCGACACCTCCGGCGGCCCCTACGCCAACGCCTCCAACCCCCCGCAGGGCTCCTCCCGCCTCATGGGCCAGGTGGGCTACGTCATCGTGGGCGCGCTGGTCAGCGCCGCCGCGGTCTTCGCCATCGCGATGGGCCTTCGTAAAAACCACCAGGACCTCCCACCGAGCCTCCCCAGCAACGCCATCACAGCCGCGCCGGACGTGCCCGTGCCCGCGGTCGCCCCGGTTGCTGCGCCGCCCGTGGTCGCGGCGGTCGCTCCCGTAGACGCCGGCGCTGCGGCGATGGTGTTCGCGCCCTCCGAGCTGCTCGAGGACAGCGGCCCCCCCGTCGCCCCCATTGCCCGACCCGTCGCCGTCGTCGCCCCTCCGGCCCGCGCTGCGACCGCCGCCCCGAGCGCGCGGGTTGACGCCGGCAGCGCCACCGCCGCCGCCACCACCGACCTCACCTCGCTCCAGGATCGCCTCGAGGTCCAGCTCAGGGAGCGCGGCGTCGACGTGCAGGCCTGCTACGAGCGCGGCACCGAGAGCAACCCCTCGCTCGCCGGGCGGCTGACGGTCTTCTACAGCGTCGGCCTCGACGGGCGCACCAGCGAGGTCTCGACGCGCGGCCTCGCCGAGTCCCCCGCGGTGGGAGAGTGCGTGGCGAACGTGGTGCGGAGCATGACGTTCCGCTCTCCTCCGCCGCAGCCGATGACCCTGGTCTACCAGTGGACCTTCCGATCTCACGCCACGCCGACCGCGCCCCGCCCGCTCCCGCCGAGACGGCCCCGACGCCCGCGGCGACCGAGCCCGCTGCGCCGTCCGCTCCCTGAGCGCCTCTCCCCCCCTCACTTCCCCGGAAACATCTCCGCCCCGGCGGTTGTCGATGCCAGCCAAGGACCCCGCGCGCCGCGGTGTCGTTGCTGTCATCGCCCGACGTCGCGCCGTACCATGCGGCCCGCGGACGTCCGCCACTCGCAGGGGAACCCAATGCGCCAACGGTCTCGACTTCAGATGGCTGCGTGCCTCGACGCGCTGCTCGTGCTCGCGCTCGGATGCACCGGACGGGCGGTGGCGCTCGTTCCCACGGTGGGCGAGGTCGAGCGGGTGCGCGCGGGCATCACCGTCGAGGAGGGGTCCCGCTCTCGCCCGGTAGACGACGTGCTGCGCATCGAGACCGGCGCGGTGGTGCGCACCGACGCCTCGGGCCGCGCGGTGCTCGGGCTCGACCACGGAGAGCGGCTGCTGCTCGACCACGACAGCCGGGTGCGCGTCGGCGACGACGGCGCGGTGACCCTCGACCAGGGCCGCGTGTGGATCGAGCGCGGCGCCGCGAGCACCCGTGGCGCCGGGGCGGTGCTCCGGGCGGGCGTGACGACGCTGCGGCTCGACGGCGCGCGGGCGAGCGTGCGGCGCGACGGCGACGGCGCGGAGGTCGACGTGCTGGAGGGCGAGGTGACCTGGGCGCGGCGCGACCGGCAGGGGGTGGTGCGCACGGGAGAGCGAGGCGCGCTGCAGGGCGAGCAGGCGAGCGTGACGCCGAGGCGGCTCTTCGACGACTGGACCGGCGGGCTCGCGGACTCGGCATCGAGGGGCGTCTCGACCGCGGGGGCGACGGAGCTCGGGGCGGTCTCGGCGAGGCGGCCCGACGACGTGGGGAGGCCGCGGTGGCCGCTGGTGCTACAGCGCGTCGAGGCGCGCGTGGCGGTGGTGGGCGACCTCGCGGTGACCGAGCTGGAGCAGACCTTCTTCAACCCCTCGGCGGACACCGTCGAGGGGCTCTACACGCTGACGGTTCCGCGCGGCGCGGTGCTCCAGCGCTTCGCCGTCGAGCGGCGCGGCACCATGGTCGACGCGACGGTGCAGGAGCGAGCGAGCGCCGCGGCGCAGTACCAGGCCCAGGTCTACGCGGGCAGCCCCTACGACCCCGCGCTGCTGGAGTGGGACGCCCCGGGCCGCTACCACGCGAGGCTCTTCCCCATCGTGGCGGGGAGCGCCCGGCGCATCCTGGTGACGTACACCCAGTGGCTCAACCCGACGCAGGACGGCCGTCGCAGCTACCGCCTGCCCCTCTCGGGCATCGGCACCTCGGTGGGCGAGCTCCGCGCCGAGGTCGACCTCTCCCGCACCTCCGTCCGCGAGGCCCGCGCCTCCGCAGGAACCCTCGTCGACGGCACCTCGCTCACGTACCGCCGCAACGACGTGACCCCGACGGCTGACTTCGTCCTCGACCTCCTCGGGCCTCCGCCCTCCGAGGGCAGCGTGCTGCGCTCCCCGGGCGACGCCGAGGGCAACGACCGCGGAGCCTACGTCCGCCTCGCGCTACAGGCCCCGGACCGAGGCGCCCGCTCGGCGCACGACGACGGCGTGGACGTGGTGCTGGTGGCCGACCACTCGGCGGCGACGGGCTCCGAGGCCGCGGCGCTGCAGCTCGCCTTCGTCGACGCGCTCACCTCCTCGCTCACCTCGCGCGACCGTGTGCTGGTGGTCGCCGGCGACGTCGGGGTGCGCCCCCAGGGCAAGGACGCCATGCGCCTCGGCGCGGCCAGCCCCGACGCCCGCAACGCCGCGCTCGACGCCCTCTCCCGCGACCGCCTCGGGGGCGCGACGGACCTGCTCGCCATGGTCGAGGCCGCGCACGCCGCGCTCGACCCCGAGCGCAACGGGGCGATCGTGTACCTGGGCGACGGCCGGGGGACGGTCGGCGAGCGGGAGCTCTCGGAGCTTCGAGCGAGGCTCGCGAGGATGCAGCCGAGGCCGAGGTTCTACGCGGTGGCGATGGGAGAGGGGCCGCGGCTCGACCTGCTCTCGGGCATCGCCGCGCCGTCGGGCCTCGCCGCGAGGGTGGTCGACCGGGCGGAGGTCGCTCGCACCGCGATGACCCTGCTCTCCCACATGGCGCGGCCGCTGGTGCGGGGCTTCCGCGCGGAGCTCGGCCCGGAGATGGAGCGGGTCTACCCCTCCGAGGCGGTCGACCTCCCGGCGGGCGAGGCGCTGGAGGTGCTCGGTCGCGTGACCGGCCGGTCGCCCGAGCGGGTGACCGTGCGCGCGCGCTGGCACGGCGCCGAGCGTACGAGCGCCGTGACCCTGTCGGGGCTGGTGATCCCCGACCGCGGCGACCTTCGGGCCCGCTGGGCTAGCGCTCGCCTGGAGCACCTGCTCGCGAGGGACGAGCCGAGGGCGGCGATCGTCGAGCTCGGCACCCGCTACGGCCTCATCACCCCCTTCACGTCGCTCTTCGTCCCGGGCGAGGACGCCTACGCGGCCCCTCCGGCGGTCAGCGACGCGCGCGACCTCTCGGTCTTCGACCTGCTCCCGCTGGTGGGCTGCTCGCGAGACAGGGCCCCGAGCGCGACGCGCGAGTCCGCTCCCGCAGCGCCGCCAGCGCCGCCGCCCCAGGCGAGCCCCGCGCCGGTCGCGGCCGCCACGCCGGCGACGACCGCGACGGTCGGCAACGCCCCGTCGGCCCGGCCCGCGCCCATGCAGCAGGGCAGGATGGGGCGCCGGAGCGCCGCCACGAGAGCCCCGCAGAGCGCCGCGGCCGATTCGCTGAGCAACGAGATCGCTGCGGGAGGAAGTGCGGGGCTTGCCGCGCCAGCCGCACCTCCGAGCGTGGTCGCGGCCCCGGAGCCAGAGGCCGCGCCGCGCCATGATGGGCGGTCCGCCGGGTGCCGTGGCGCCCGGCGGCCATGCGCCACCGCGAAGACCTCTCGGGGCAGCTCGCGCAGGACCAGACCGAGCTCGACCGGCCCGCCGAGAACATCGCCGGGGAGGAGCTTCCGGGCGGCACCGACCGGGCCGGGGACGTCGACCAGTCCGAGCCGCGCAACGCGAGGCGCATGGAGCGAGAGCGCGGCGAGCGCGACGGCGACGGGCTGCGCGACTCGGGCAGAGCCCCGGCCGCGGGACCGGCGCGCTGCAGCGACGCGGCGGCGGTGACGCTGGCCGAGCGCATCCCGCTCTGGCGCGAGCGGCTCGGCGCGGCGGGCGGCGTGGGCGGAGCGCTGCAGGTGCTGCGTGAGGCGAGGCGGAGCTGCGAGCTGCCGGCGTGGTCCGACGAGGTCGCGCTGCTGCGGCTCATCACGTCGGCGCACGGATCGGTGGGCGACGGCATCGCGCTCGCGCGGGGCGCGCAGGGCGGGGCGAAGCGGTGGTTTCAGCAGCAGGCGATGCGGGCGATGGCGCGCGCCGGCGACCTCAGCCGCGTGGGCGAGCTCGGCCTCGGCCGGCTCGACCCCGCGGAGCTCACCCGGATGCTCACCACGGCGACCGACCCGGCCGCGCGGCGGTGCTGCTCCAGACGCTGGCGCGGCGCTTCCCCGACGACCTCGACCTGATGCTCCTCACCCTCGACGCGGCCTCCGCCGCGGGCGACTCGGACGAGGTGCACCGCACGGCGCACCGGCTGCGCACCGACCCTCGCGCCGACGCCCGGGTGCGCACCGCCGTGGGCGAGGCGCTGCTCGCCGTGCGCGACGCCCCGGAGGCCCGGCGAGCCTTCAGCGAGATCGTGGAGTTCGCGCCGGATGACCCCTTCGCGAGGCAGCGCCTGGGCGACATCGCGCTCTCCCACGGGTGGGCCGACGAGGCGTACCGGCAGTTCCAGACGCTGGCGACGTCGCAGTCCGACGCGCCGGAGATCCTGCTGCGCGTGGCGTGGGCGGCGCGGATGCTGGGCCGCCTGGACGAGGCCATCCGGCTCGCCGAGCGGGTGACCGCCGAGAGCGCTCCGGGCGCCCGTGCGCCGATCATCGAGTCGGTGGTGGCGTGGGTGGCCTGCGAGCTCGCCATCGCCTCCAGCGAGCCGTCGGTCTCCGCCGCGACGGTGGCGCAGCTCCGCGCCCGCTGGCGTCGCAGCCCCGCGGCGCAGGGCGCCGGGGCCGTGCGCGCCGTGCTGCGATGGACCCACCCCGACGACGGCGCCGAGCTCTGGGTGACGCTCCCCGGGGCGCCCACGCAGCGGGCCGACCTGGTGGCCTCGGCGATTCCGCTGGAGGCCCTCACCCTCGCCGAGCGCCCGACCGCGCTCACCCTGGAGGTGCGCCGCGGCGGCGGGGCGCGCCCGAGAGGCTCCGCCGAGCTGATCGTGCTCTGGGCGGAAGGAACCGCGGAGGAGCGGCTCTTACGTACCACGGTAAACCTCGACCCCGAGCACCCGAGGGTGGTGTTCGACGCGACGCCGACCGCGCTCACCGCGCGACCCTTCGTGGCCGAAGGCGGTGCCCGGTGAACGGCGCTCCGATGCATCGCGGCCTCTGGGTGGTCGCCGCCCTCTCCGTGGCGTGCAGTGGCAAGGCTCCCGCGCTGCGCTCCAACCCGCCGACCTGCGGCTCGCTGGAGGTGCAGCACGGCGGCGTCACCCTCGGGAGCGAGGCCATCGCCCGGGGCGCGAGGGTGCCCTGCGGGGGATCGCTCTCGACCGACGCCGGGGGGCGCGCGGTGCTCCGCACGGACGACGGGCTCGAGCTTCGGGTCGCGGGCGACACGCGACTGCGCTTCGCCGACGGGGTCCCGTCGCTGGAGCGAGGGCGCGTGTTCGCCATCGGTGGCGGCGCGGAGGGCCGCGGGTTCCAGATCGGCGACGCGAGGGTGGAGATCGGCGACGCCGCGCTGGAGCTGGAGCGCGACGCGCCCGGGGTGACCGGAGCGCGGGTCATCGTGGTGCGCGGCGAGGTGGCGTGGCGGCAGGGCCGTCAGCAGGGCCTTCTCGCGCAGGGCGAGTCGCTCGAGGGCAACAGCTCGCTCACCCCCCGTCCCGCCTCGGTGTGGGACGACTGGACCGGCGGCGCGGCCTCCCCTCAGGGCATCGCCCGCCCCCGAGGGCGCGGCGTCGGCGCGGCCTTCGCGCACGTCACCGACGGCGAAGCCCCCGTGGCCCTCGCGGTGCGCTCTCATGAGGTGCGCGCGGTGATCCGCGGCGACCTCGCGGTAACCACCGTGGAGCAGCGCTTCTTCAACGGCTCGCCCACCGCGTCGCCGGTCGACTGGCGCCTGCCCCTCCCGGACGGCGCGCTGATCTCTCAGTTTCGCGTGGGCAGCGGCGCGGGCCCGTGGACCGACTCGTCGCCCGCGGTGCTCTCCCAGGTGTCGCGCGACGGAGGCACCTCCGCGCTCTACGCCGACGAGGACGGCAACGTGCGCGCGTTCCTCGGACAGATCGCGCCCGGCCAGGAGCTCCGGGTCTCGGTCACCTGGACCGAGTGGCTCCCCCGCGACGGCGCTCGTCGCCGCTACGTCGCCGCGGCGGCCTCTGCGAGCGAGCCTCCGCTGGTGGGCGAGTACAGCGTCGACGTCGACGTGTCCCGCGCGGGCGCTCACGGCGTGGCGATCCCCGCGGGCGCCCGGCTGGTCGACGGCCACGTGCGGCTGCGTCGCAGCGACTACCGCCCCCGCGGCGAGACCGCCGTCGAGCTCACCGACGACGCCTCCACGGCCCCCTCCGCCCGCGCCTGGAACAGCGCCCACGGCGACGTCACCTCTCTCGCCGTCGACCTCACGCTCCCGACGCCCTCGCTCGACGGCAGCGACGTCATCGTGGTGGTCGACGACTCCGCGGGCACCGAGCGCAGCGCCCTGGAGATGGCCCGCGCCGCGGTCGACGCGATGCTCCGCCAGCTCGGCGCCTCCGACCGGGTGGCCCTGTGGTTCGGCGACCTGCGAGGCCGCCCCGCGGCCGGCCCGGCGGGCACCCTCGCCCGCCTCGACGACGCCCGTCGCGAGGCCATCGTCGACGCCGTCGCGCGGGTGCGGCTGGGCGGCGCGACCAACCTGGGGCGGCTGCTCGCGGACGCCAACGCGGCGCTCGATCCGTCTCGCAACGGCGTGGTGATCTACCTCGGCGACGCGACGCCCACGGTGGGCCCCATCGACCCGTCGCGGCTGCGCGACGACCTGCGTCGGCAGGCGCCCGACCTTCGGCTCTACGTGCTCGGCCTGGGCAGCGACGCCCACCCCGAGGTGCTCGCACCCCTCGCCGCGGGCGCTCACGCCACCGAGCGAGCGAGCGACCGCGCCGAGGCCGTCGCCGCCTCCGCCCGCCTCGTCGCGAGGGCGCTTCAGCCCATGCTCCGCGACGTCACCGTCACCGCGGGTCGCACGGTGCACACCGTCCTCCCGGCGAGGGTCGATCGATGGTTCGCGGGCGACCCGCTGCGCTTCGTCGGCGTGGTCGAGGGCGCCCTCCCCAAGGAGGTTCGTGTCCGGGCCAGGGTCGGCGGCGAGGTGCGCGCCTGGACCCTGCCCATCCGCCCGACGCCGGTGTTCGACGAGGGCGACCTGCAGCGGCGCTGGGCGCACCTTCGAGTCCGTGACCTCATCGCGCAGGGCGGCAGCCGCGGGGCCGTCGCCGACCTGGGCGCCCGCTTCGGCCTGGTGACCTCCGTCTCCGGCCTCGCGCTCGGCGGCGTGGCCGAAGGGAGCACCGGCCTCTTCGCCCGTTCGAGCCTCTGGGACGAGGACGCCTCGCGCACCTCGCTCCCCTCGCTGGGCGTCGCGGAGGGGGTCTCTCCCCGCGGCATCGCCCGCTTCGGCGAGCACCGCGCCGCCCCCATCGCCATCGACGACGGAACCGGCTGGACCCCCCATGTCGTCGGCGAGGGCCTCGGCCTCGGCGGCCGCGCCTCCCTGGTCGCCGCGCTCGGCGGCGCCACCGACGCCGCCACGGCCTGCGTCACCCGCAAGCGCGCGCTCCGCCCCTCCCTCGCCGGGGAGGTCACCGTGCGCGCCACCATCGCCGCCGACGGCCATGTCACCCTCGCCACGGTCTCCCGCTCGACCCTCCGCGACGCCGAGACCGAGGCCTGCGTGCAGCGCGCCGTCGCCTCCGTCACGCTCCCCTCCCTCGAGCTCCTCGGGGCGACGCCCGACACCGTGGAGCGCTCGTTTCGCTTCGACGCCCCGGCCGATGGAGCGGGCGGGCGGGGCCCCGCTGCGAGGCGCTGCCCGACGAGCTCGCAGCTCCCCCGCTCGCTCCGCGCGGCGCTCTGGCGCGAGCGTTGGCGCGCCCGCGGAGAGAGCGCCCCCGGCGCCGTCGCCGTCTGGACCGAGGCGCGCAACCGCTGCGAGCTCCGCTGGTGGGAAGACCGCGTGGCGCTGCTCGAGGTCTTCCTCGACGGCCTCTCCGACCCGGCCGCCCTCTCGACCCTGCGCGAGGGCATGGTCGACCCGTCGGTCATCGACTGGTTCGACACCGCCCTCGCCCGCCGCTTCGGCCCTGCCTTCGCGTGGAGGGCCGCGCACGCTCGCACCGAGCTCGTCGACTGGGACGCCCTCCTGCGCCGGCTCTCGGCGCCGGGGACCACCGCCCAGCAGCGCGTGGAGATCCTCCGCGCGTGGCTCACCGTCGCGCCCCGGGACATCGACCTCCTGCTCCGATACATGGACGCCCTCGCCGCGGTCGACCGCGCCCCCGAGGCCCGCGCCATCGCCGACCGGCTACGCCGCGACCCCGGCGCCGACGCCCGCGTGCGCAGCCGCGTGGGCGAGCTCCTCCTCCGCCTCGGTGCGCGCGACGAGGCGCTCCGGGCCTTCTCCGAGATCGTCGAGGGCGCCCCCTACGACCCCGCCGCGAGGGAGCGCCTCGGCGACCTGCTGCTGGCCTACGAGTGGTTCGACGAGGCCTACGCGCAGTACGTGACCCTTCGCGCGCTCCGCCCCGGAGAAGCCTCCGTGGAGATTCGCGTGGCCCTGGCCGCGCTCGGCGCCGGACGCGAGGACGAGGCCCTGCGAACCCTCCGGGCGGCCTCCGAGAGCAGCGGCGACGCGGCCCTCTCGCTGGGCCTGCGAGCGCTCCTCGAGCGCGAGGTGCTGCGCATCGCCGCCGAGCGCCGCGACGACCCGGGCCTGCGCGCCTGGACCCGCGGCACCCGCGCGGAGATCCGCGACGTGCTGGTGCTCCGCTGGAGCCACCCCGACGTGGGCCTCGACCTCCTCGCCCGCGCCCCGACGACCCCTCCTTCGCCGAGGTCGGCGAGTCGCCGCTGGCGCTGGGGCTGCGCGTCCACCAGCCCCTCACCGCCGTCGAGGGCACCCACCTCGTCGTGCGCGGTCGCGTCGGCATCCGCGCCGGTCGCCCGGTGCGCGCCACGCTGCTCCTCCGCCTCTCCGGCGGCGATGGTCCCCGCGCGGCGCAGGTCGACGTCTCCCTCGACGCCTCGCACCGCGCCCGGGCCTACGTCGTGCGCAACGGCGCGCTGGTCGAGGAGCCCGTCGAAGCGACGCTGGTCCCCGCGGCCACCGAGACCCTCGAGTAGGCCCTCTCAGTCCTCCTCGGACTCCTCGATCACCCCCGCGGCGGCCTTGTCGAGCGTCTCGTCGAGCTCGGCGAGCAGCGCCCGGTTGCCGTCCTGCGAGTAGCCCGCGAGGGCCTCCTCGTAGCGCGGCAGCGCCTGCACGAAATCCGCGATCACCCTCGGATCGTCGAGCGACGGAGCCCACGCGCCGTAGCCCAGCAGGTCGAGGTAGCGCGCGTTGAGCACCTGCTCGAACTGCCTCTCGAGCGGCACCGCCAGCATGGGTTTGCGCAGGTACACGGCCTCGCCCATGAGGGTGAAGCCCGCCGAGGCGATCACCCCGCGGCAGCTCGCGAGGTCTTCGATGAAGCCCTTCTCCCCGATGGGCCGGTAGAGCAGGTTGCCCTCGCGCACGTCGCCCTCGATGTCACGGCGCACGCCGTAGACGCGGCACTCGATGCCGGTGGCCTTGAGCGCCTCGATGAGCACCTGGTCGCCGCCGCCGGTCTGATAGACGAGCAGGTGCTCGCCGCGCGTCGGCGTCGCCGAGAGGATCTCCGGCCGCAGGATGGGCGAGTGCAGCGAGGTGCGGGGCTTGCGCACCGGCGGCCGGAAGAAGGTGGTGATGAGGTACTTGTGACAGAAGGGCAGCTTGGCCTTCACGAAGGCCTTGGTGAGCGCGAAGTCGGCCTCGTGGCCGGCGATCACCCGGGGGTCGAGGGTGCAGCGGTTGATGACCTGCATGTTGTCGATGGAGATCACCGGGAGGCGGTGGTTCTTCGCGTAGAGCCAGGTCCACGACTCGAAGTCGGAGATGACCGCCTCGGCGCGAAAGCCGTCGATGAGGTCGAAGTACGCCGCGATGTTCTTCGGCGTCCCCGTGAGCCCCGCGGTGACGTTCGACCACAGGGTCTTCGCGCGGCGCACGCGGTTCTCCTCGAGGATCATGTGGTACCCATGGATCTGGTGCACCCCGCTGAAGCGCTTCGTGAGGAAGTCCACCGCGCGCCCGGAGGCCATCACCTCCACCTCGTGCCCCGCCGCGATCAGGTGCTCCAGCACCACCCGAGAGCGCATCGCGTGACCGAGGCCCTCGCCCACCACTCCGTAGAGGATCTTCATCCCCGGAGACTAACCCCACCCCCGGGCTGATCGATGCGCCGACGCATCTGGAGCGAGACCCTCCCCTTCACGGCCCTCACCGAGCCCGCCACGCTCGCGCTCCTGGCCCGCTACGGGGTCGAGCTCATCGCCGCGGTGCGCCCCTGGGACCTCCCCGCCCTGCCGGGGCTGCTCGGCGCCTGCAACGACGCGGGCGTGAGCGTCGGGCTCTGGCCCATGATCGAGGACGCCGACGGGCGCTGGGCGAACGCCTTCAACGCGCCGCGCTTCACCGCCTTCGCCAGACGCCTCCTGGACGCGCTCCCCCCGGAGGCGCTGGTGCGCGACCTCGCGATCGACCTGGAGCCTCCCTTCGGCGTGGTGGCCACCGCGATGCGCTCCCCCACCGCGGTGCTCCCGTCGGTCTCCTCCCTCAACGACTCCGGGTGGGCGGCCGCGCGGAGGGAGTTCCGCTCGCTCATCGGCGAGGTGCGCGACCGGGGCCTGCAGTGCAGCGCGACGGTGCTGCCCTTCGTCCTGCTCGACCCCTCCACCGGCCCGCTGCGCCCCGTCCAGCGGGCCCTCTCGGTGCCCGTCGACGCCCTCCCGTGGGACCACGTCAACGTGATGCTCTACACCTCCCTCTTCGAGGGCTGGTCCGGAGGCTTGATCCGCCGCCCCAGGGCGCTCGACCTCCTGGCGCGCGGCGCCGCGGCGACCCGACGTCGCTTCGGCGACTCCGCGGGCGTCTCCGTCGGCGTGGTCGACGTGGGCGCCCTCGGCGACGAGCCCCGCTACCGAGACCCCTCCGAGCTCGCGGTGGACGTGGCCGTCTCGCTCTCCTCGGGCGTCGACGTGATCAACCTCTTCGACCTGGGCGGGGTGCTGCGTCGAGGCCCCGCCGAGGCGTGGTTCGAGGCGCTCTCCGGCGCGTAGCCTTCGCTCCCCCGCCGAGGAAAAACCCGAGGCCGTATAGACCTGGCCCTCGCAGCAGTGATAGTGTCGGGGTCGCCTCGTGGAATCACACCGTCCCGAAGCCGACACAGCTTCGCTGACGTGCGTGGGACCACCGCTACCATCGCAACGTGGGAGTGGGGATGGTGCTCATCCGGGGTGTGGTCTGAAGGTTGGTTCGCCACCCTCAACCTCGCTGAAGGGTGGATTCCCCATCTCGCGGCGCAGACCATCGGGAACGTGGCGGTGCATCGCTCGACGAGACCTTCCCCCCCTATCGGATGTCCGTCACAACTGTCCGAGGTCGTCTCATGGGATCCAGAATCTACGTCGGCAACCTTCCCTTCACCGCGGATGAGTCTCAGGTCCGCGCCCTCTTCGAGCCGAGCGGCGGCGTCCGGGAGGTTCGCATCGTCGAAGACCGCGAGACGGGCCGCCCCCGCGGGTTCGCGTTCGTCGAGATGAACAGCGACGCCGAGGCCGCGGCCGCGATCAAGGCCGTCCACGGCCTCGACTTCGGCGGCCGCACCCTCACCGTCAACGAGGCCCGCGAGCGCGAGAACCGCGGCGGCGGCGGCGGCGGCGGCGGGTTCGGCGGCGGCGGCGGCGGGTACGGCGGTGGCGGTGGCTACGGCGGCGGTGGTGGTGGCTACGGCGGCGGCGGCGGCGGCGGTCGCGGCGGCCCCCGCGGCGGCGGTGGCGGCCGTCGCGGCTGATCGCTCACCCGAATCCCTCTCAATCCCCTCCCCTTCGTTCTTCTCCCCGTTACCAGTCCCGGCACCCGATGGCCTGATCGCAGGTCAGCGAGCACGCCAACGCACCTGCAGCGAGGGACCCAGCAGCGAGGCCAGCGCCGCCTCGATGGGCTGACGCGCGGCGCGATCGAGGGGCGCGCGGGCGCTCACGGTCACCACGCCGCCGTCCTCGTCGACGCGGAGCTCGTCGGGCAACGGGGCGCGAGGGTCGAGCGCGTCGCGATACCGCCGCAGCGCTTCATCAAGCGTCACCTCGACGGAGCGGCGCGCGACCTCCCGGTAGGTCGCCACGGTCACCCTGCCACGGCGGTTCCATCGGGTGCCCAGCGCCGTCATGGAGCGGTCGGGCGCGGTCGCCACGGCCACCGCGAAGCCGCGCTCCAGCAGGTCGCGCGTGGCGGGCGAGGCGTCGAGCGTCGCGAGGTCCTCCGCGCAGAGGGCGACGGTCACCGCGTAGCCGCGCACCTCCCCGTGGCTCGCCTCCCAGCGTACCCCCGCCTCGGCCGCCGCGACCTCCGCGGTCTCCAGCATCGCCCTCACCCTCGCGTCCCCCGACGCGAGGATCACCGCCCGCCGAAGCGCCTCCCCGTCGAGCGTCTCAGCGGCCACCGCGGCGCATCGACTCCGACTGGGCGGTCATCTCCTCGCGGCTGGTCTGCGGCCGCCCCTCGGCGTTGAGCGTGGGCTCCACGCGCACGTTGGTGCGGTCGTCCATCATGGCCGCGGCCATCGCCGCGGGGTGCACCTCCGCCGGGCGCGCGAGGTCGAAGATCACCTTGCTCACGCCGCTGCCGGTGAGCGTCTGCAGCGCCTCCAGGCGGCGCAGCTCCATCGCGCCCGGCGACTCCGTCAGGATGCGCGCGGCCTCGGCGAAGTTCTTCGCGCTCTCCACGTCGGCCTGCGACTTGATGATCACGAACTGCCGCTCGCGCTCGGCGATGGCCTTCTTGGCGATCACCTCCTGCATCATCTGCGGGAGCTGGATGTCCTGCAGCGCGATCAGCTCGACGTGCAGGCCCCACTGCGCCACGAACTGCTCCACCGCGAGGCGCACCTTCGCGGCGACCTCGTCGCGGTGCTGCAGCAGGTCGTCGAGGGTCGTCTCGCCCGCGATGTCGCGGAGCACGACCTTGGCGCGGTCGCGCACGGCGGTCTCGTAGTTCTCGACGTTGAGCGTGGCCTTCTCCGGGTCGACGACCTTGTAGTAGACGACCGCGTCGATCATCGCGGTGACGTTGTCCTTGGTGATCACCATCTGCGCCGGCAGGTCGCGGTTGCGGATGCGGGTGTCGATCACGACCATCTGCTGCAGCACCGGCAGCACGATGCTGATGCCGGGCTCCATGCGGCCGGTGTACTTGCCGAGGGTGAAGCGCAGGCCGACCTGCCACTGGTTCACCTGGCGCACCGAGCGCACCACCATCATCAACAGCACGAAGAAGAGCGGCAGCAGCATCGCGGCGAGAGGGTCCATGGTGCGCGCGACGATAGCACCGAGCGGGGCGCCTAACGGCCGACCAGCGGCCCGTCGCGGCGAACCCGCCCTCGGACGTACTCACGCAGCCCCTCCGGGTCGAAGGGCTTCTCCAGCACCGGGCGCCCGGTGCGCGCCAGGAAGATCTCCGTCGCCTCGTCGTCGACCCCGCCCGACAGGAACGCGATGACCTCCGTGACGCCACCCGCGACGTGCGAGACCTCGTCGTAGAACCGCATCCCGTCCATCTCGGGCATCATCAGGTCGCAGAAGATCGCGTCGAAGCCCTCCTCCTTCGAGAGCACCGCGAGGGCCTCGGCGCCCGACGAGGCGACCGAGACCTCGTTCTCCGCGGCGAGCGCCAGCCGCACGGCCTCGGCCACCAGCGGGTCGTCGTCGACCACCAGCACCCGGCCCATGCGCGACGGCGGGCCCGAGGAGGGCAGGGCCTCCCTCGGCATCGCCCGCAGCGAGACGGTGAAGGTCGTCCCCCGGCCGACCTCGCTGTCGACGCGGATGGTGCCGCCGAAGGAGGTCACGATGTCGTGGGTGATCGAGAGGCCGAGCCCGGTGCCCACGCCCTCGGGCTTCGTCGTGAAGTACGGATCGAAGACGTGCTTCAGCACCTCCTCGGGCATGCCCGTCCCGGTGTCGCTCACCTCCACGATCACCCGGCCCAGCTCCTCCCTCCCACGGATGCTGATGCGGTGCGCACCCGGGTCGCCCGCAGGAATCGCCTGCAGCGCGTTCACCACCAGGTTGAGAAACACCTGCCCGAGGCCCACCTCGCTCCCCTCGACGGGCGCGATGCCCTCGTAGTCCTTCTCCAGCGTGGCGTGCTTCGAGACGTCGTGGTGCGCGAGACGCACCGTCGCGTCGAGCACCCGCTGCAGGTCGACCGCGCCCACCGCCCCGGGGCCCTTCCGGGAGAACATCCGCACGTCCCTCGCGATCAGCCACGCCTGCTCGGTGCCGTCGCGCGCGCACTGGAGCATCGCGATGATGGGCCGCAGCGCCGGCATCGCCTCCGCGAGCTCGCCCAGCTCCCTGATCGCCTGCCCGATGGACTCCTTCGTGTAGGCCAGCGGGTTGTTGATCTCGTGCGCGACGCCCGCCGCGAGCGTGCCGAGCAGCGCGAGGCGATCGCGGTCGTGGCGCGCCCGGTCGCCGGGGAGGGCCTCCGGGGAGGGCTCCGAGGTCGAGCCCGTCGTCGAGTCGTCGGAGGTCATGGATGCCTCGCTCCGCCGAAGCGGTTGCGGTGCGCGAAGGCCCGGCCCGCCACGTCGCTCAGCACCTCGGCGAACTCCCCGAGCTCGACCGGCTTCTCCAGGAAGTCGGTGACCCCCATCGCGGCGAAGCGCCACTTCGGAAGGTGCCGCATGTTGGAGCTCACCAGCATCACCTGCGGGCCGTACCCGCCGGGCATCGCCCGCAGGTACGAGAGGGTCTCCAGGCCGTCGAGGAGCGGCATGTCGTAGTCGAGCACCACCACGTCGGGGCAGGTGCGGCCGGCGGCCTGCAGCGCCTCGAGGCCCGACGACGCGCAGATCAGATCGAGGTGGATGCCCGGCAGCGCGAGCTCGCACGCCCCGGCCGCGAACTCGCTGAACACCTCGTCGTCGTCGATGACCATCAGCCGAAGCGTCGGCGCCGACGGGAGCGTCGGGGCCAGCGCAGGCACCCGCGCGTACGGGCCGCTCGCGCAGATCTCGTCGAGGGCGGCGATCATCTGGGCGCCGCTTCGATAGCGCGCCCCCGGGTCCTTGGTGAGCGCGCGCGCGATCACCGGATCGAGGAAGGCCAGGTCGGGCCGCACGCTGGAGAGCGCCGGCGCCAGGTCCCACATCTGGTGCGCCAGCGTCTCCGGGATGGTGCCGAAGGCGAAGGGCGGCGCGCCGGTGAACAGCTCGAAGGCCGTGCACCCCAGCGCGTAGATGTCCGTGTGGCCCGCGATCTGCGCGGGGTCATCCCCGAGGATCGCCTCCGGAGCCATGTACGCCGGCGTCCCGACGAAGGAGACGCGCGTGTCGCCGCGCTGCTCGAACCAGCGCGCCAGGCCGAGGTCGAGCAGCACCGTGCGCCCGGTGCCCTGCTCGATCATCACGTTGGAGGGCTTCACGTCGCGGTGCACGATGCCCGCGTCGTGGAGGCTCGCCAGGCCCTCGGCGATCTGCCGCAGGATGGTCAGGCCCCGGTGCGTGGGGACGTTCTCCTTGTGCGCCGCGTGCTCGGCCACCAGCGTGTCGAGGTTGCGCCCCCGCACGTACTCCATCGCCAGGAAGAACGTGTCCCCGTGGGCGCCGAACGAGTACACCTGCGCGACGTGGTCGTTGCGCACCGCGGCCAGCGCGGTGGCCTCGCGCTTCAGCCGCGACGCGGCCTCGGGCGTGTCGGCGTGCGAGGCGTGCAGCACCTTCAGCGCCACGTGGCGGTTGAGGCCGAGGTCGCGCGCCAGGTAGACCATCCCCTGCTGGCCGCGGCCGAGGGTGGACTCCACCTGGTAGCGGCCCTCGAAGACCGTCATCTCGGGGAATTCCCTATCGCAGAGCCCGCAGTGCGTGGCGTCGTCGGACGAGGGAATCCCGCATCGGGCGCACGGCTTCATTGGCTCCCGGTCACGAGCGCCCTGAAGCGCGGGTCGTCGGCGAGGGGCCCCACGGCGCGGTGGGAGCAGGCGAGAGAGACGTACTCGTCAGCGAGCGCCACCGCCGCCGAGGCGCGGGCCTGCTCTTCGGAGGAGAAGGGCGACGACGCAGCAGCGCGCTCGATGACGCCGCCGAGGAGCCCGAGGTCGAGCAGCCCCACCGTCGCCGCGGTGCCCCGGAGCTGATGCCCCTGGCGCTGCAGCTCCCGGCGCGCCGCCTCGTCCTCCGCCGCCGCGCGCAGCGCGTCTTGCAGCGCGGCCACGCGTCGCGGAGCCAGCACCAGGAACCTCACCCTCAGCGCTTCGCGCGCCTCGGCGATCTCCTCCCGCGTGGGCACCGTCGAGGGCGCACGCGAAGCGCTCGATCCCCCCGGACGGAGCTGTGACTGAATGTCCCCCATTGCCTGACCCTCCCATATCCCGAAACCCCTGACCGTCCCCGCGGACCCCCATGGTCAGTCTTTCCAACATCCCGTGCGGCTCCTTGTCATGGCGCCGCAGACGCTGCCTCGTCAACGTGTGCGCGACAGTTCGTTGCAAGATATTTGAAATGCTGTCCGCGCTGGGGACATCCGGCGCGAGGGTTCACGGGGGAAGAGGCTACGGGCTGAACCCGCGCAGGGCGTCGATCACGCTCTCGGGCCAGGAGAGCGTCGCGTCGAGCCCATCGCGACGGAGGTAGTAGCCCGCCTCCTCGCCGCTGCCGTAGCGAGCGCCCACCGCCACGCGCACGCTGCGCGCGCCGGCGTCTCCTCCGTAGCTGGCCTCCACCACGACCGTGGGCGCCGCGAAGCCCATCTCCGGGCCTGGCGGGCCGTACGCGAAGGCCCTCGGGGCGCCCATCGCGCTGAGGGTGCCGAGGAGCGCGTCGACCCGGGCGTCGTCCGCGGGCGCCCCGCTGTCGGTGCGCCAGCGCTCGCCGTCGCGCACCAGCGTCACCGTGCGCGCGGGGCTGCTGAAGCGAAGCGCCAGGCGGGCGAGCTCCTCCCGCGGCACCAGCGCGGCGCTACGGTCGAGGTGGGACTGGGTGATCAGCTCGACCAGGCTCCTCGGGAGCACGAAGACCCCGGGGCCGCCGTCGAGCGCCGCGTAGGCGCCACCGCCCGGGGCGCTCGCCCCCACGGTCAGCGCGTAGGTGCGCACCGGCGCCACGGAGGCGTCGACGCCGCCGTCGCTCGGCACGCCGCGGCCCTCGAAGCGCGCGACCACCCTCGCCCGCGGCGCCGCCAGGCCGTGCTCGGGCAGCGGCGTCGTGCGGACCCAGCGCTCGACCTCCAGCGTCGCGAGCTGCCGCCCCAGGTCGGTCACCAGCGCCGGGTCGGCGCGGTACGCGAGGGGCCTCGACAGGCGGAAGCCATCCTCCGTTCGGATGATCTCCTCGTGCATCGCCCCGACGTCGAGCAGCAGCGCGCGCAGGTCGTCGGAGGTGTCGTGCAGCAGCGCCCTCGGGCGAAACCGCAGCGCGTCGACCACCAGCGTCTCCGCCGCCGACGGGGCGAAGCGCAGCACCACCGGCTCGTCGTCGCGGCTCACGTAGAAGCCCGTCGCGTCGGCGGTCCCGATCACGATGCGCTCGCTCCCCTCGACCCCTTCGCGCTCGATGGTCAGCGTGCGCGAGCCCGGCCCGATGCCGTGCGCGGCCCTCGCGTCGCCGTCGAGGCGCTGCGCCGCGGCGATGTCGTGAAGGCTCGTGAGCCACGACTCCAGGGCCTCCGGGTCGAGGGCGATGCCGCTCGGCGTGGCGGTCCAGTTGGAGCCCGTGCGAGAGAGCACCAGCTCGGCCCCGCCCGGGGCGCCGCCGGACACCCGCACCCGCGATACCTCGTCGGTGCGCGCCGCCATCACCCGGTCGTCCCGCAGCCCCTCCGGCGGGACCCTCAGCGCGTCCGCGAAGCTACGGGAGAAGCACACCACGGTGCCCGTACCCTCGCGCGTCGCGGTCACCTCCGCGTCGTGCCCGGGGCACGGCTCTCCCAGCCGCAGCACCACCGGCTCGATGGCGCCTCGGCGCATCTCCACCCTGGTCGTCGGGGGCTCCAGCCCGTAGCGCCGCAGCGTCGCCGCGTCGGCCTCGTCGGCGATCACCCGCTCGGCGCGCAGCTCACGGAGCTGCGAGGTCATGGCCTCCACCGCCCCGCGCGACGCCCGGCCCCACGAGGGTTCCGTCAGCCGCCACACGCCGCCGGTGCGCGCCATGGAGATGCGCCGCGCCTCGTGGGTGACCGTGACCTGATCGAGCCGCGACGGGTCGATGTCCGCCACCGCGCGATCGCGGTACGCGGTGGACATCCGGTCGAAGAGCTCGGCGAAGGAGCGCCCCAGCACCACGCCCGTGCGCGCCGCGTCGCGGCCGCCCTCCTGCGCGCCGGCCTCGACGTAGACCTTGTCCTCGCGCTCGACGGCGCCGCCCAGGGAGAAGCGCGCGGTGACCTCCGGGCCCTCGTGCACCACCACCGTCGTGTGCGGCGCATCGAGCCCGAAGCGCCGCTTCGAGTCGGCGTCCAGCGGACCGAGCGTTCGGCTCGCCTCGGCCCCTTCGATCTCCGAGAGCGCCCGCTCGACCTCCACGGCGTCCGCGGGTCGCGCCACCGAGCCCGAGCGCACGCTCCAGCTCTGCGCCCGGCGCACCAGCTCGTAGCGCCCGCTGGCGTGCGTCACCTCGATGCGGTCGACGCGCTCGCGGTGGAAGGCCCTCCACACGTTGCGGCGCCGCGCCTCGAGGTCGGCGCTGGTGGCGTGGAACTTGTCCCAGAGGGTGTAGCCCCCGAGGCTCGCGACGATGATCGCGAGCACGAGCTGTCCGCGGTAGCGCTTCACGCCGTGTTCTTCCTGGCGCGCGACACCGCGAGCCCGACCAGCGCGGCGGCCAGCGGGATCAACAGCATCACGTACACACCGATCTTGGTGAGGTCTCGGGCGCTCACGAGGAGCGCCGCGCGGTCGACCGGGCGCGCGGGGATGTTCACCAGCTCGCGGCGCGTGGTGACCCAGCCGATGACGGCCTCCGCGAGGTTGGCGTTGGCCACCGAGGCGCGCACCCGGATGTTGAAGTAGTCCGCGCCGACCATCTCCGAGCTGCCCACGACGACGACGCGCCCTGACGACACGCCCTCGCCCCGCGATCGGCCGTCGGAGATCATGCCCGCCATGGCGAGGCTCACCGGGCCCTGCACGTCGTCGGGGCCCTTGGAGGGGACGAAGGTGCGGAGCAGCTCGGCGATGGCCGTCTCGCCCCACGCCTGCGGGCTGGAGAGCAGCAGCGAGGTCGCGCCCTGGGAGCCCTCGGCGCGCACGATGGGGCGCGCCATGCCGACGAGCACCGAGGCGCCGCGGAGGTCGCCGGTGATCTCGTGTTCGTTCCAGGTGTCGGCGCGGAAGTGCACCGGGGGAGAGTCGGGGAGCAGGTGGTCGCTGTCGGCCTCGACCACCACCGCGGGGGGCAGCCCGATGCCCGCCATGCCGGCGACGTCTTCGAGGCCCGTCGGGACCACCCTGCCCTCCAGCACCACCGGGTCGAGGAACATCGCGACGTTTCCTCCCGCGCGCAGGTAGCGCACGACGGCGTCGGAGTCTTCGCGGGGCCATGCTCGCTGCGGCCCGGCGATGACCAGCGCGTCGCAGTCGCTGGGGACGCCCGACTGCCCTCGCACCTCTGTCTCGCGCACGACGAAGTTGAGGTGGCGCAGGTCGTCGGCGAGGCCCGCGGCGGCGCGGTCGCCGGACGCGAGGGGCATCTCGGCGTGGCCCGCGGAGAAGCAGAGGGTGGTGGCGCGCTCGCGGTCGACCTGGAGCAGCGCCTCGGAGATGCGCCGCTCGACGGTGATCTTGGCGTTGAGCAGGCGCGAGGCGTCGTTGCCCTCCTCGCCCTGCTGCTGCGGCCCGAGCTCCTGGAGCTGCTCGCGCTCGACCTCCCAGTGGCGGTTGCCGCGGCGCACGAGGATGCCCGCGGTGGCGAGGGTGCGGCCCTCGGCGGTGCGGTCGAGGAGGTGCGGGTCGAGCTCCTGCGCGAGGGCGATGAGGCGCTCGCGCTGGCGGTCGGGGTCGATGCGGTGCAGCCGCACCTTCGGGGAGGCGGCGGCGTAGCGCTCGGCGAGCTCGTGGGTCTCGGAGTAGAGCGGGTCGCGGCTCGACAGCAGGACGTAGAGCTCGACGGGCTCTCGGAGAGAGCGCGCGATCTCGACCGAGCGGGTGGAGAGGGTGAAGCGCTGCGCGGAGGTCCAGTCCCAGCGGCGGTAGTGGCGCGCGGCGGTGTAGTTGGCCAGCGCGAAGAGCGCGACCACGAGCAGCACCCAGATGGGGCCGTTCATCAGGCGGTCGAGCCAGGCCGGGGGCGCCTTGTCGGTTGTGGGCGCCTCGGGAGCGGGCTTCTCGGGGGTGGCTTCGGCGTCGCTCATCACGACTCCCTTCGGACCGCGAGCGTGCGCGTGGCGAGGGCCAGCGAGCAGAGGGAGACGGAGCCGTAGTAGACCAGCGCGCGGGAGTCGATGAGCCCGACGGAGAAGTGCTCCATGTGCTCCCAGAGGTTTACGTAGGAGAAGAACTGCCGGGTGGACTCTTCCTGGAAGACGTACGACCCGAGGCCCAGGGCGAACATCACGCCCCCGATGGCCATGAAGGTGAGCATGTACGCGACGACCTGGGAGCGCGCGATGGCCGACATGAGCACGCCGAGCGCGACGAAGGCCGAGCCGATGAGGAGCATGCCGGCGTAGCCCGACGCGAGGGCGCCCCAGTCGACGGGCCCGTAGCGCTTCACCACGAGGGCGTAGAGGAGCGTCGGCGCCCAGAGGGCGGCGTAGAAGGTCATCGACCCGAAGTACTTCCCGGCCACGACCTCGACGTCGGTGACCGGGGCGGTGAAGAGGGTCTCGAAGGTTCGGGAGCGGCGCTCTTCGGCGAAGGTGCGCATGGTGGTCGCGGGGCTGAACACCAGCAGCGTGAGCACCGAGAGGATGGTGCTGCCGAAGAACATCTGGAGCGGCGAGCGCGAGCCGGTGAGCGCGGGGTTGTCCGCGGTCATCGACATGAAGAACCAGAACACCACGCCGTTGAAGACGAGAAACGCCACCATCACCACGTAGGCGAGGGGCGAGCAGAAGGTTCCGATGAGCTCGCGCTTGTAGATGGCCCAGGCAGTTCTCACGCGTCGCCCTCCGCGCCCGTGAGCGCATGGAATACCCGTTCAAGGCTCCCGGCCTGCGGGGACACGGCGCGCACGCCGAGCCCGGCGCGGACGCAGCGCGCGACGAGGTCTTCCACCGCGTCGCCCTTCTCCGTCGAGCGCACCACCAGGTTGACCAGCTCGCCGTCGGCCGTCGCGCTGCGGAGCGTGAGGCCCTCGACGCCGTCGACCAGGGCGCTGGCCGCGGCGGCGGGGTCGTCCTTCCAGGCCGCGTGGTGCTCTCGCGGGTGCAGCTTCACGACCACGTCGCGCTCGCCCCGGTCATCTTCGCGCGCACCTCCTCGAGCGGACCGCTCGCGGCGATGTGCCCCTTGTGGATGATGACGACGCGCTCACAGACGGCCTCGACCTCCTGCATGATGTGCGTGGAGAGGAAGATGGTGTGCTCGGCGCCGAGGCGCTTGAGCATGTCGCGGAAGCGCAGGATCTGGTTGGGGTCGAGGCCCTCGGTGGGCTCGTCGAGGATGAGCAGCGGGGGCCTGGCGACGAGGGCGTCTGCGAGCCCGACGCGCTGTTTGTAGCCCTTGGAGAGCTCGCCGATGAGGCGGGCGGCGACGTCGGCGACGTCGGCGAGCTCGAGGGCGCGGTCGACGGCGGCGTCGCGCTGGCGGGTGATGCCCTTGATCTCCGCGCGGAAGCTCAGGTACTCGCGCACGCGCATCTCCGGGTGCAGCGGGACGCTCTCGGGCATGTAGCCGATGAGGCGCCGGGCGGCGAGGGAGTCGGTGACCACGTCGAGGCCTCCGACGCGGGCGGTGCCCGAGGTGGGCGGGAGGAAGCCGGCGAGCATCTTGAGCGTGGTGCTCTTGCCAGCCCCGTTGGGCCCGAGGAAGCCGACGATGGACCCCTTCGGGATCGAGAAGGTCAGCGCCTCGACGGCGGTGCGCGATCCGAAGCGGCGGGTGAGCTGATGGGTCTCGATCACGGGCGTGAACGGTTGCTAGTCGGGGGGTACTGGAGTGTCAAGCCGCATGAACAGGGGAATAGGGGAGATGGGAAGGAGGGGAAGAGGGAGAGGGGGAAGAGGGAGATGGGGAAGAGGAGAGAGAGCGCGTGCGACCGGCGGAAGGTAACCGTTCAACGGTGGTGCAAGCCTCGCGTTTGACGCTGGGGTATGCGCGGTGGGGCAATCCGCCTGTTGGCCTGGGGTTCGCGCGTTGACGCTCACCCCAGGCTATAACAAGTGACGACCCCACGTGCGTGGGGGTCTTTCGAACAGGAATGCCACTTCGATGGAGCCCGCAGCATCGATTGGAGCTTCCGGAAGGTCCATCGAGTTTCGGTACGAAAGACCCCGCGAACGCGGGGTCGTCACCTGTTATAGCCTGGGGTGAGCGCCAACGCGCGAACCCCAGCGTCAAACACGAGGCTTGCCCCACTGCTGAACTGCTACGCCGGTAGCTCGAATGGCGCTATCGGGATCAGGGAGAGCGGACGCAGCGGAAGCCCGTATCACCACTACCAAGTGAAGACGAACGGGGATCTCTCGTGGCAACGAGCAATGTGTGTCTGACGACCGAACCGAAGTAACCACCGCGCGCTGCGCGGCGCTCCACATCGTCAGTACAAAGCGGATTAGCCGGGATTGCAGTCCCTGCCGCCCAGCATGGCCCGGAACCAAACAGCGACCAGTCGTCCGCCGCGACCTCGGCCAGGTTACCGGCAAGGTCATAGACGCCACCGCTCGGTAGAAAACTACCAACCCGCCGGGTCCTTGCCCCGTCTTCTCCGGGGCAGTTCTGGTAGTGAGCGCGTGTGCACATGGTCGGTTCAGGCCACGTGAATGCCACCGTCTCATTTCCCCAAGGATAGTCGCGGGGCATTGGAATGCCATCAACGACTCTGCCTCTGCCGACAAACTCAAGTTCTGCCTCGGTAGGCAGACGTCCACCGTCCGACAACAGAAGGCGGGAGCGGTCGACCATGTCACGCAGTTCAGAGGATGAAGCTCTCTTACTCCAGCCGCTGATGTCCAGTTGGATCCCGAGCACCCGGTAGCATTCTCGGGCTCGGAAACGTTGCCAGACCCCAGCAGCGCCCCACCCGGATAGCGTACCGAGGCAACGGGGCGAGGATGGCCTGCGGTCCAGAAGCGGCGGAATCGTGACAAGGTGACCTCGTGTGAATCCACGAGAAAATCCGACACCGACACCCGGCCCAGGACAGCGCTGTACGTTGGCTCCGCGGATCCCATGACAAAGGGGCCGCCATGAACTCCGACAAGTCCGCAGCCCCGCTCTCCCGGACTGGGGCAACTGCGTTGGACCGAACAGGTTCCATTGAAGCACGTGCCGCCGACGCATGAGCGACCGCAGGCGCCGCAATCCGTCGACGTACCAATGTCGATCTCGCAACCATTTGCTGCGGACATGTCGCAATCGGCAAACCCCGTTTCGCAACGTTCGATGGCACAAGAGCCCGCGCGGCAGACTGAAACAGCGTGTGGCGCGACGCAGACGCCACATGATCGATCCTCGGCGCTCGCGTCGGAGCCAACATCGGCCAGCACAGTTGCCTCGGAGGGAAGGGTCCGATCAGTTGAAGCATCGGTGCCCGCCCCAGCATCGTTCAGCACATCCATTGGACTCACGACATCCAGAGCCGACACGTCGACGAGCGGAACGTCGGGTTGGCCAGCATCGCCCTGATCTCCCAAAGCTCCATCCCCCGCAACCTCCGCCAATGGCTGGTCGGTCGGCAGATCAAGCACCGGACCCAGATCACCCGCATCGGGCACATCTGCCGGAGAGGTGCGGATCTCGGGAACGCAGCCGACGAGGGCGATCAGCGAGCACAGGGCGATGATGGGTCTGGACATGACATCTCCTTCAGCGCGGGAAGCGCGCAGAGGCCGTGTCGGGATTGTATCGGGAGGGGTTGCGAGACGGAAGGAGATCAGAGGCAGCAGGCGTAGCCGAAGCGATCCGTCAAGGGGTTCGGATCATCCGGCATGCTCGGAAGCAGCCCGCCAACCCGCACCGCGTCGTTGTCGGCACCGCTGTTGGTCCAGGCGCGGATGCCCGGCAGTCGGCCCATGTTGCGGATGTTCTGCATCTGGCTGTTGGAGCAGATGTCTGCACCCAGGCGGGCGCAGGCACGGGCCGCATCGAGGAAGCTACTGTCCTCGGTTGTATGAATGTCCATCACACAGACGTTGTTGATCACGGTGCCCGAAGAGGGACAGGAGTTGTCCACCGGTCGCTGAGAAGCGCAGCACGCGAATGCCCAGGGGTTGGTCCAAGCGGGATTGTCGGCAGTGTTCGAGCCAACCACCGGGTTGAACAGGTACTATCGTTGTCCGAGAACTCGCGCGTGAGTCGACGAGTCGCCCCAGAGAACCTACCGGCGTCATTGAGCGTCACGTACTGGCTCTTGGAGCAGAGGTCGCTGCGAAGCGAGGCGCAGACGTTGGCCGCCAGAAGCCCCGAGCTCTCTTCGCGGTTGTTCAGATAGGTGACCTGGACACCCTGGTCGCTAGAGCCCATCGCTCGGACGAGCTCCGTCGTGGCGCGGGAGCGGTACTCTGGAGGAGTGATGTTGGCGCAGCAGGCGTAGCTGTATCCGTTGCTGCTCGTGGGATCGTCGGCACTATGAAGGAACGTCCCGATACGATTCCCATCGTTGTCCGAGAAGTTGGACGACCACACCGCGCGGCGGCCACCACATCGGTGTAGAACATATAGCGACCGAAGTTGCTGCCCTGATCGTCGCGGATCACCGCGTACTGCGTCGGGCTGCACAGGTCGCCACCGAAGCCGGCGCAGGTGCTCGCCGCGAGGTTCCAGTCCGAGCCCGGGCCGCTGTTGTCGATCTGGAGCACGCACACGCCGCCCAGCAGCAGGCCGCGCTCACAGCCGATGTTCGACGACGCCGGGCCCGCAGGGCCCATCGGACCCGCAGGGCCCGCAGCGCCCGCAGGACCCGTCGCGCCCGCAGGGCCAGCCGGACCCGCAGGGCCCATCGGACCCGCAGGGCCCGCGGGGCCAGCAGGGCCGCTCGACGCGCCCACCCAGCGACCCGTCGAGTCGACGATCTGCATCCCGCCCACCGTGATGCTCGTCGGCGTGATGTCGCCCACCACGTTCGTCGCCACCAGCGCGTACGGGACGCTCCCGATCGGCTCGCGCGGCGTCATCTCCGGGTCGGTGCCCACCGTCACGCCGAGGAAGCGCGTGCGGCCCGCGAACACCATCGGCGTCAGCGGCGTCGTCGCGCCGAGCTGCGTCGAGAAGTACCCGTCGTCGAGCGTCACGTTGAGCGTCTCGGTCCAGATCGGCGTGCCGCCGGTCGCGCTGTCGTAGATGCGATAGACGATCGACTGCGAGCCGGTCGACGGCGCGCCCGCGCGGTCGAGCAGCCGACCCTGGTGGATCATCGTCGACGGCACCTGCGCCACCGCCACCGCCGGCACCGCGCACATCGCAGCCAGCACCAAGGCCCCCAACGCACGCCGCACGGTCTTCATCCGGGATCCCCTGTTCATCGTGGTCGTCATCTCTCAGCGCGCTCCGATCGTGCCCACCAGGCCGCCGCGCAGCCGGTAGTTGGGCGATTGCAGGTTCGTCTGCTGGACGCTTCGCCCGCCCAGCGTGGAAATCATCTGGAACCTCGCGGACCGCATCAGCGAGCCCGCCGACACCAGCGACGAGCCCGCGTGCGCCCGCCCGGTCATCCCGCCGTCGCCGGGCATTCCCCCGTCGCCGGGCGTCCCGCTGTCGCCGCCGACGTCCGTCGGTGCGCCCGCGTCGGTGCCGGTGTCCACGGGTGTGCCCGCGTCGGTGCCGCCGTGTCCACGGGCGTGCCCGCGTCGGTGCCGCCAGTGTCCACGGGCGAGCCGGTGTCCACGGGCGAACCCGTGTCCTCAGGCGTCGAGCCGTCGCTCTCGCCGACGTCCGCCACGCCGCTGTCCACGGCCGACGGCGTGTCGCCGCCGCTGCACCCCGCGCCCACCAGCGACGCCGCGAAAAGCAGCGTCAGCGCAGTCGATCGCATCCCCAACCGTCGACGGTGTTCCATCGAGGGCGACGGTATCTCCCAGCGCGAGACGGCGTCAACGCGACTCTCCGAGCCGCGGGCGCTTTGAGACGACGATCAGTCCCGCACCTTCACGTCGAGCCAGCGCGACGCCGACTCCACCCAGCGCTCCACCGCCACCCCGTCGGACAGGTGCTCCGCCGCGGCCAGCGCGATCGCCACCGCGTGGTCGATGTTGCAGTGCAGGAACAACCCCTGCCGCCCAGCCATGTACACGTTGCCCAGCGACGCCACCGAGGCCATCGCCTCGCTCCACGACGACCCCCCCGCGGCGGTACTCGGGGTACACCCCGCCCACGAGGTCTGCTTCGCGCTCAACAGTTCCGCCTCGCCCCGCGTGCCGCCTCCATAGCTGCCCGGGATCGTCGAGTCCCGGAAGCCCTCCCCTGCCCCCCGACCCTCCGGGATCTCAGCGCCGCACCGTGACGACCGATCGATGCGCCCCGGTAACGCCGGGTCGAGACGCCGACCACGACTCCCGCCGGCCATACCAGGTGTCGACCTCGTCGTGGGCGCTCCCGCGTATCGCAGATGCAGCAGGTACAGCCCGCGACGCGACATCCCCGCCGTGTTCGACACCGACTCCAAGGGCCTGTGGCCCGGGCCCTCAGTCGCGTCCAGCGCGGTCTCCACGGTCACCCCACGCGTGGCCTCCTTCATCAGCCCATCGATCAATCCCCTGCCCTACCGGGTACCGAAGGACTCGTCGCGCCGGGAAGACAGCACCCGCGACACGGGCCGACGAGGAGAACCGCTGCCGCGCCACCGACACCGACAGCTCCTTCGGATCGATGCCCCAGACCTTATCCACGTAGGGCCGATAGAACGAGCGGTAGGCCGCGCTGCCCACCCTCGACAGGACGAAGTGCTCGTAGCCCTCGTCGCGCTCCGAGGCGTCGGCCCTCCGGTCGCGCTCCCAGCTACGGAAGCGCGTCCACCGCCGCGGACGGAGCAGCCACCCCAGCGCCATGCGGGCCGTCGTCTCCGGGCCGAGCGCCCGCGCGAAGCTCAGCGGGCTCAACGGATATCCCGCCTGACGCCCGGAGAGCACCAGCATCCCCCGCCGCGGACGCTCCACCCAGCCCTCCGCCGGGAGGCGATCGCGCAGGAAGGGCAGCGCCTCGCGGTGGATGCGATGCGACCCGCGGTCGTACTCGCCGCCCTCGAAATGCACGGGTTCCAGCAGTCCCCCGGGCGCCGACGATGACTCCCGAACGGTCACCCGGTGACCACGGCGGGCGAGCCACACCGCCGCGCTCAGCCCCGCCACGCCGGCGCCCACCACCAGCACCGGCGCGCGGGACGCTACCATCCGAGCCGCGACCTCAAGGGCGGGTGGCGCCGACGTTGTAGCTCCCGGAGGTTCCGCCGTAGCCGTCGACCACCAGGGCGTGGAGACCGGCGCCCGCGGCGATGGTCTGCGAGATGGAGGCGCTGTTGGTCGAGCAGAACCCGGTCAGCGGCGTGGTGCTGCACACCTGCCCCGCGCCCGATCCGTTGAGGAGGTTGAGCACCGGGTCGAAGGTGGTGCCCAGGCAGGTCGAGGCCGAGAAGGCCCCCGCCACGGACTCCGGACACGACACCCACCAATACGCCGCCTCGGGGCCGCTGCCGCCGCACGAGCCGCTGTACCCGCTGGTGGTGCCCACGGTGCTGCCCGAGAGGCTGGTCGACCCGCGCGCGAGCGGGAGCACCCGCCCGGAGCCCACCGGGAGGTGCTCGATGTGCAGCGAGAAGGTGCCCGCGGTGCCCGACTGCAGCCCCACCGCGAGGTAGTACGTCCCCGCCGGGAGCACGGTGTAGACCTGCGACCCGGTGGTTCCGCTGGTGCAGGCGAGGCCGCGGTCGTCGTCGCAGACGAGGTCGCCGGTGGTGCGCGTGCTCATCGGCGACGCGCAGGTGTTCATGAAGTAGAGCTTGGTGTCCGGCGTCGAGCCGAAGGTGTCGGCGTACACGAACTCCCGGCGGGTGAGCGTCAGCCGATAGAACACGTCCGCCGTGCCGAGCGCGCCGCAGGGCGGCGACACGTCCCGAGCGGCTCCGCGCAGCGTCCCCGCGACGGTGACGCGCGACCCCGACGCGAGGTTGATGTCCGCGGCGCTGGTGCAGACGTCATTGGACGGCGGGGGGTAGGCGCAGGCCCCGGCGATGCAGGTGAGCCCGAGCAGGCAGCGGCGCCCGCAGGAGCCGCAGTTGGCCTCGTCGGTGGCGAGGTTGACGCACGCGCCGCTGCACGCCGTGAGGCCGGTGCCGCAGCTCAGCTGGCACCGCGAGGCCGAGCAGAACTGCCCTCGCAGGCACGCGAGCCCGCACCCGCCGCAGTTGGACACGTCGCGGCTGGTGAGCACCTCGCAGCCGTTGGCCGCGCTGCCGTCGCAGTTGGCGTAGTCGCGGTTGCAGCTCCCGACGCCGCAGGCGCCGGCCGAGCACGCCGCCACGCCGTTGGCGACGGAGCACGCGCGGCCGCAGGCCCCGCAGTTGGCGAGGCTGGTGGTGAGGTTGGTCTCGCAGCCGTCGTCGGGGTCGGAGTTGCAGTCCGCGAAGCCCGCGGCGCACGCGATGCGGCACGCGCCCGCCACGCACGACGCGGTGCCGTTGGTGGAGTTGCAGACCTCCCCGCAGGCGCCGCAGTTGCGCGGATCGGTCGCGGTGTTGACCTCGCACCCGTTGGCGGCGCTGCCGTCGCAGTTGCCGAAGCCCGCGTTGCAGCTCGCCACGGTGCACTCGCCCGCGGCGCAGCCCGCGACCGCGTTGGCGACGGAGCACACCCGCCCGCACGCCCGGCAGTGCGAGGGGTTGGTGGCGGTGTCGACGCAGGCCCCGGCGCAGAGCGTGGTGCCCACGCAGGTCGAGACGCAGGCGCCGTTGGAGCAGACCTGGCCCGCGCCGCACACTCGGCCGCAGGCGCCGCAGTTGGCCGTGTCGAGGCGGGTGTTGGTCTCGCAGCCGTTGACCGCGTTGCCGTCGCAGTTGCCCGCGCCCGCGTTGCATCCAGCGATGGAGCACACCCCCGCCGAGCAGGCGGTTGAGGCACTGGGCCGGGAGCACAAGGCGCCGCACGCGCCGCAGTGGGCGAGGGAGGTGCGGGTGTCGACCTCGCAGCCGTTGGCGGCGTTGCCGTCGCAGTCGGCGAAGCCCGCGGCGCACTCGATGCCGCAGGTGCCGGAGAGGCAGACCCCGGTCGCGTTGGGGCCGCCGGCGCAGGCGCGGCCGCAGGCCCCGCAGTGGGCGCTCGCGGTGTAGAGCGGCGCCTCGCAGCCGTTGGCGGCCATGCCGTCGCAGTCGCCGTAGCCAGGCTCGCAGGTGGTGCGGCAGGCCATCGACTCGCAGCGCGAGGTCGCGTTGGCCCCGGCGGCGCATGCCTGGCCGCACATCGCGCAGTGCTGCGGAGACTCCGCGAGGTTGGCCTCGCAGCCGTTGGTGGCGTCGCGGTCGCAGTCGCCGAAGCCGGCGGTGCAGGAGCCGCCCGCGCAGGCCCCCGCGGCGCACCGGGGCGCGCCGTTGGCGAAGTCGCACACGCTGCCGCAGGCCCCGCAGTTGCGGTGTCGGCCGTCACGTCGGTGCAGGCGCCGTTGCAGCACGAGCGGCCGGCCCCGCAGGCGTTGCCGCAGGCCCCGCAGTTGCGGTCGTCGGACTGCACCTCCGCGCAGAAGCCGGCGCAGCACGAGGCGCCCGCCGCGCAGGCCGCGTCGGCGCTGCAGCTCGAGGGCGCATCGGGGATCACCGGGGTGTCCACGCCGCCAGCGTCGACGGGGCGGTCGATCGCGACGTCGGACGGGGGTGCGAGGTCGCTCGGCACGTCGAGGCCCGCGTCGACGAAGGCCTCGCGCGCACGAAACTCCTCCGTCGGGAAGGAGCAGCCGCCAACGATCCCCGCTCCGAAGAGCACCAACAAGGCCTGCCGGGTAAGCACGGGCGGACTCTATCCCAGCCCGCGGCTTCGTTGCATCACCCGTCGGTGACGCGCACCACGTGCCAGCTCTTGCGCCCCTTGCGGAGCGCGATGAAGCCGCCGTGCAGCAGGTCGTCGGCGGTGAGCACGCGCTGCACGTCGGAGACCGCGACGCCGTTCACCGAGGCCCCGCCCTGCGCGACGAAGCTGCGCGCCTCACCGCGCGACTTGAAGAGCCCCGCGTCGGCCAGCACCTTCACGAAGCCCGCCTCGGGGGTGCCCAGCGCCGAGCGCGCGATGGAGTGGTTGGGCGCGCTCTTGAAGGCCGCGGCGAGCTCGTCGGCCGCGAGCGTGCGGAGATCGCCGCCCTGGAAGAGCAGCTCGGTGGTGCGCTGGGCGCTCGCGAGCGCCTCGTCGCCGTGCACGAAGCGGGTGACCGAGGCCGCGAGCATCCGCTGGGCGCCGCGCTTCGCGGGGTCGAGCTTATGGGCCGTGACCGCCTCGGCGATGACCTCGACGGGCTCCAGCGTGAGCGCGAGCAGGTAGCGCTCCACGTCGTCGTCGGAGGTGTTGAGCCAGAACTGGTAGAACTCGTACGGCGACGTGAGCGCCGGGTCGAGCCACACGTTGCCCGCCTCGCTCTTGCCGAACTTCTTGCCGTCGCTGCGGGTGAGCAGCGGCGTGGTGAGCCCGAAGACCTCCTCGTTGCGCAGGCGCCGCACGAGGTCGACGCCCGACACGATGTTGCCCCACTGGTCGCTGCCCCCGAGCTGGAGCCGGCACCCGAAGCGGTCGTGCAGCGCGAGGAAGTCGTACGACTGGAGGAGCATGTAGCTGAACTCCGTGTACGAGATGCCGTGCTCGCGCTGCTCGAGGCGGTTGCGCACGGAGTCGCGCTGCACCATCGCGTTGACCGAGAAGTGCTTGCCGATGTCGCGCAAGAACTCCAGCAGGCCGATGGCGCCGAGCCACTCGGCGTTGTCGACCAGCACCGCCCCGGTCGGGCTGTCGTTGAAGTCGAGGTACTTCGAGAGCTGTCCGCGGATGCCCGAGAGGTTCTCCGCGAGGCGCTCGGGAGAGAGCATGGAGCGCTCGTCGGACTTGCCGCTCGGGTCGCCGATGAGCCCGGTGCCGCCGCCGACGAGGGCGATGGGGCGGTGCCCCGCGCGCTGCAAGCGAAGCAGCAGCAGGATCTGGAAGAGGCTCCCGACATGCAGGCTCGCCGCCGTCGGGTCGAAGCCGATGTACCCGGTGATGGGTCCGGCCCCCAGCGCCTCGGCGAGGCCTGCCTCGTCCGACACCGACTGGAACAATCCCCGAACCCGCAGCTCTTCAATGAAGTTCATGACCACGATGGCGCTCCCACTCGACCCAACAATGACTCCACACCGTGCGCGACCGCCAGCAGCCGCGCCTCCGAGAACAAAGGTCCGATGAGCTGCAGCCCCACCGGCAGCCCGGACGCCCCGAGGCCCGCGGGCACCGACACCGCCGGCACGCCCGCCAGCGACGGGGGCAGCGTACAGACGTCCGCGAGGTACATCGACATCGGGTCGCCCGATCGCTCGCCCAGCGGGAAGGCCACCGTCGGCGAGGTCGGCGTCGCGAGCACGTCGACCTTCGCGAAGGCCTCGGCGAAGTCGCGGGCGATGAGCGTGCGCACCCGCAGGGCCTTCCCGTAGAAGGCCTCGGCGTAGCCCGCGGAGAGCGAGAAGGTCCCGAGCAGGATGCGCAGCTTCACCTCCGCGCCGAAGCCCTGGTCGCGGGTGGCGCCGTACATCCCTCGGAGGTCGTCGGCCTCGACGCGCAGCCCGTAGCGAACGCCGTCGAAGCGCGCGAGGTTGGACGAGGCCTCCGCGGGAGCGAGCACGTAGTAGGTCGCCAGCGAGGCCCGGGTGTGGGGCATCGAGAGCTCGATGAGCTCCGCCCCGGCGCGCTCGATGGCGTCGAGGGCCGAGCGCACGCGCGATGCGACGTCGGCGTCGAGCCCGTCGCCGAAGTACTCCCTCGGCACGCCCACGCGGAGGCCCCGCAGCACGTCGGGCCCGAGCGAGAGGTCGGCGCGCTCCACCGGGCGGCGGAGGCAGGTGGCGTCGCGCGCATCGGCGCCCGCGATGGCGGCGTAGAGCAGGGCGGTGTCCTCGACGGATGCGCCCATCGGAGAGACCACGTCGAGCGAGGAGGCGAAGGACACGAGGCCCCAGCGGGAGACCCGCCCGTAGGTGGGCTTGAGGCCGACCACGCCGGTGAGCGCCGCGGGCTGACGCACGGAGCCGCCGGTGTCGCTGCCGAGGGCCACCTGGCTGAAGCGAGCGGCGACCGCGGCCGCGCTGCCTCCGGACGATCCGCCGGGGGTGCGGGCCCGGTCCCATGGGTTGCGGGTGGGGAAGAAGGCGGAGTTCTCCGTGGACGATCCCATCGCGAACTCGTCGAGGTTGGTCTTGCCGAGGATCACCGCCCCGGCCGCGCGCAGCCGCTCGACCGCGTGGGCGTCATACGGAGGGACGTAATCCGCCAGCATACGGCTCGCGCAGGTGGTGCGGAGGCCGCGGGTGGAGAGGTTGTCCTTCACAGCGACGACCACCCCCGCGAGCGGGAGCCCGTCGAGGGAGTCACCCCGGGCGACCCTCGCGTCGATCGAGCGCGCCGAGGCGAGAGCGCCCTCCGCGTCGACCCGGAGGAATGCGCCGATGGAAGGGTCGAGCGCCGCCGTGCGGTCGAGGAAGGCCCGGCAGAGCTCCGTGGCGCTGAAGTCCCCCGCCGCGATGCGTTGCGGCGTCGACGAGGCGTCGAGGGTGGTGAGGTCGGCCATCGCTCACTCCGCCACGAAGCGAGGCACCGCGAAGGCGTACTGCTCGGTGCGCGCCGCCTGGGAGAGGGCCGTCGCCCGGTCGATGCCACGGGCCGGGACGTCGTCGCGGAGGGTCATGGCGAGGTCGAGCACGTGAGCGGTCGGGGGGATGGCCTTGGTGTCCCAGGCGTCGAGCTCGGCGACGTGGGCGAGGATGCCCTGGAGCTTCGCCGCGAGGGGCGCGAGCTCGTCGTCGCGCAGCGCGAGGCGCGCGAGCTCGGCGGTGGAACGGACGCGTTCGGGGGAGACGTCGACGGCCATTGAGGGGCCGCGCACGCTATCAGAGAAGGGGATGGGTTTCTTCGGTCAGCCGAGGGCGGTCGCGAGCGGCGTGTACTCGAGCCCGTGCGCCTGGGCGACGGCGTCGTAGGTGCAGGCGCCGTCGAAGCAGTTGATGCCGAGGGCCAGCACCGGGTCGCGCTTCGCGGCCTCGACCACGCCGTACTTCGCGATGGCGATGGCGTAGCGGATGGTGGTGTTGGTGAGCGCGAAGGTCGAGGTGTGCGCCACGGCGCCCGGCATGTTGGGCACGCAGTAGTGGATCACCCCGTCGACCTCGTAGGTGGGGTTGTCGTGGCTGGTGGGGCGCACGGTCTCGATGCAGCCGCCCTGGTCGATGGCGACGTCGACGATGACCGAGCCCTTCTCCATCTTGGAGACGAGCGCCCGGTCGACGAGCCGCGGGGCCACGGCGCCGGGCACCAGCACGGCGCCGATGACGAGGTCGGCGCGGGTGACGGCCTCCTACAGGTTGGCGGGGTTGGAGTAGAGCGTCTCGATGGCGCCGCCGAAGATGTCTTCGAGGTAGTCCATGGTCTCGGACTTCACGTCGAGCACGGTGACCTGCGCGCCCATGCCGATGGCGATCTTCGCGGCGTTGCGCCCGACGACGCCGCCGCCGAGGATGGCCACGCGTCCGCGGCGCGTCCCGGGGACGCCGCCGAGGAGCACGCCCTTGCCGCCGCGCCACTTCTCCAGCGACGTGGCGCCGGCCTGCACGGCCATGCGGCCCGCGACCTCGCTCATCGGACGCAGCAGCGGGAGCGACCCGTCGGGGAGCTGGATGGTCTCGTAGGCGACCGCGCGCACCTTCTTCTCGATGAGCTTGCGCGTGAGCACGGGCTCCGCCGCGAGGTGCAGGTACGTGTAGATCACCAGGCCCGGGCGGAAGTACTCGAACTCCGCGGGCAGCGGCTCCTTCACCTTCATGACCATGTCGGCGCGGTGCCACACCTCGCTCGCGGACTGCGCGATGGTGGCCCCGGCCTGGGTGAACGCTTCATCCCGCAAGCCCGATCCCTCGCCCGCCCGGGTCTCGACCAGGACGGTGTGGCCCTGGGCGACGAGCTGACGAACCCCCGCGGGCGTCATGCCGATGCGGTACTCGCGGGTCTTGATCTCCTTAGGAACTCCAATGATCACGGTGCGTGCTCCTTTCGAAAGCGCGGGACTTGCTTAGGGGGGTACTGAGAAGGGCGCGGAGGATACTCCCAACCGGCCGAGGCGGCGCAACGCCCTCGTTGGTGAAGCGCGTCGCTTGGAGTTAGGGTCCGCGCCCCTCATGAAAAAGGCCCTCTGGATCATTGCGGCGGTCGCAACGCTGCTCGTCGTCGCACTCGGCGCCGCCTGGCGCGGCGGCATCATCCGCGCGCCGTGGTCCAGCCGCTACGACCGCCTGGTCGAGCAGCTCCGCGACCGGGGCGCCGTCGCCGTCCTCGGGGGGACGCCCCTCGGGATGCCCTCGGTCGAGACCGCCCTCCGCGACGCCGACGGGATCCCCGGGCTCTCCGCCGCGCTCCGTGGCGAGGACGGCGCCGCGGTCGGGGCGGCCCTCCAGCGGGCCCACCTCGATGGCCTGCTGGTGCGCGTCGACGGCTCGCTGCGCGCCCCGGGGCCCCCGTCGAGCGTGGCCGCCCGCCTCGCCGCGCTGCGCCCGGTCGCCGGGATGAGCGCGGTCTTCCTCGACGAGACCACGGCCCTCTACGAGCGCGACGAGCCCGTGACCATCAGCCCCGAGGACGCCCGACGGCTGGTCTCCGTCGCCCGGCTGGTGCTCTCCGGCGCGGCCGCCCCCTCCGAGCGGATCTTCCCGGAGTCGCTGCGCCGCGCCCGCGCGGTGGAGGTCGCCCTCGTGGTCCGCGACGGCGACGCGCCGCTGCTCTGGCGCTCGACCCGCGGCGGCTCGGTGGCGCGGGCGCTCCTCGACGGCAGCTTCGCCATCATCAACCGCTGGAGCACGCCCCTCCAGGACCGCTACGGCCGGCTGCGCGACGCGCTCCTCACCCGCCGCATCAGCATCTCGCTCTTCCACGACAAGGGCGTCCTGGGCGCTCGGACGCCGGAGTTCCTGCGGCGCGCGGCGTCGGCCCCCGCGTGGTCGGTGGGCTTCGAGCGCATGGCGAGCTGGGAGTACGTGCTCCCCACGCTCCCGGGCGGCGCACCGCAAGACCCGGCGACCGCGCTCCGCACGCTGGCGACGGAGCGCTCGCTCCCGGCGCCGGGCTACCTGCGACCCGAGGTGACCCTCTACCGCTTCCGGGCGCTCCAGCTCATCGAGCGGGAGCCCTTCGGAGAGGTGCAGATCGTGGGAGAGCCGTAGGGGACGGAGAGATCAGCGGCGGAGGGTGATCGAGACCTCGCGGGTGTCCGCGGTGTCGAGCGCTCGGAGCGCCGTGGCGAAGGCGGGGTAGTCGTCCGGAGCGACGCGCCCGGTGGGGACCGCCACGCGACGCTCGACGGAGAAGCCCGACGCGTCGGAGCGCCAGCGGAGCGACCAGCGCACGCCGCCGACGGACTCCTTCCCGGCGTTGGTCGGAAGAGACCCGACCGTGGCCCCCTCGGGGAGGCGCACCGTCAGCGAGAGGGAGGCGTTCACCGGGTCGCCGTTCCACTGGGGGTGCTCGCGCGAGGGCAGCTCGGCGTAGGCGCGGCCCGCCTCGGCGCGGAACATCCCGTCGAAGCGCAGCCGCTCGCCGTCCCTCCTCGCGATGCCGGGCGCGCGGAAGGTGTACCGGAACACCATGTCCGCCTCGACGTCCTCGGTGCCCTCGACGGTGAGCGACTCCAGCGTCGCACCGCTCACCATCGCCCCGACGTAGGCCTCGAACTGCCGGTCGCGGTTGGCCGCGTCGAGGCGCCGCATCGCCGCCCGCGCGCCCGTCGCGGCGTACCCCCGCAGGCGTTCGAGCACCGTGGCGCGGCCCGATCCATCGGCCGAGAGCGCGAGGCTCACGGTGAGCTGCCGGCCGTGGGCGGAGATGTCCAGCGGAGACACCCGGGTGCGCGGCGCCCCTGCGGCGAGCACGAGCGCCTCTCCGCCCGCCGTCGCCGGCGGGACATAGAGCGTCGGCGCGTTGGCGTCCGCGGCGGTCACCCACTGCTCGCCGGCCTCGGTGCGCACCCGCAGCAGGAGCGACTGGTAGGTCTCGTCGTCGGCGAGCTGCGACGGCGTCGAGTCCGCGCTGCCCTGGCGCACCAGGGCGATCTCGCACGGCACATCGACCTGCTTCAGCAGGTAGCAGAGCACCCGGGTGCGGTGGCCCGAGCGCGCGGCCACCATGCGGGGAGCGACCTCGAAGGGCGTCCCGGCGCCCTCCTGCTGGATGTTCTCGAGCACCCAGTGGTGGAGCTGCTGCAGCCGCTGGCTCGGGGTGCGCGCGGCGCGGGTGATGTGCCGCGCGAGCGCGAGGGCCTCCGGGTCCGCCGGGTCCTGCTCGATGAGCCGCGAGCGGAGCGCGTCGACGAGCCGCTCCCACGTCGCGCCGAATCCCGCGGCGATGCTCGGGATGAACTCCCGCGCCATCACCGAGCGCGGCTCCGGCGTCATGCGGTCGCTCTGCCGGACCATCCAGCGGTATTCGATCAGGCCGCCGCGCTCGGCGCGCGCGAGGGTCGGCGCAGGGCCTCGCGGGTCGACGGTGAGCTCCATCTCCCTCGGCACCACGACCACGTACTCCGAGCGGTCGTAGGGCACCTCGAAGCCGCGGAAATAGAAGCGGTCGGAGGAGAAGCCCCCGGGCGCCGCGTCGGAGGGCGGGAGCGTTCGCACGTACTCGAACTCCAGCGCGTCGCCGGGGCGGAGGTTGGGCAGCGAGAGCGAGTCCTTGCCCGCGATCTCCTCGGGCTCCAGCACCCGACCGTCGGCCTTCAGCGTGCGGATGCGCCACAGCGTCGCCCCCGGCGGCAGCTGGAACTCCCCGAACGCGTCGGCCCCCTCCTGCGTCTGCACCCGCACCACGTTGTGCGTGAGCTCCAGCGCCGAGCCGTCGGGGTAGGTGCGTCGCACGGTGTAGTCGAGCACCAGCACCGCCGCGCTCTCGTAGCTGCGCCCGGAGGCCTCGAAGTCCCGGAGCACCTGGCGCCCGTCCAGGCGCCACGGCTGGAGGTCCTCGCGGCCCGCAAGGTACGAGCGCATCCGGTAGAGCGAGGCAAGCTCCGCCGGGCGGCGCGCGAGCTCGTGGGTCAGCATCGCCCTCGCCTCCGCGGGGCGCCCAGCGGCCAGCTCGAGGTCCGCGAGGTCGGCCCGCAGCGCGTCGTCCTCGGGCATCTCCGCGAGCAGCGCCCTCGCGGCCACCCGGGCCTCCTCGTGGCGCCCGCTGGCTCGCAGCAGCTCGACCCTCGCGCGACGCAGCCCGCGGCCCTCCGGGTCGTCCGCGAGGAGCCGGTCGTACTCCTGGCCCGCCGCGTCGAAGCGCCGCATTCGTAGCGCCACCGAGGCGGGCGCGTCGGAGAGCGCGTCGCACCGCCGGATCTCGTCCGCCAGCGCCGACTCCTCGGTGCCGTCGCCGTGCCGCTGCGCCAGCGACAAGAGCATCCGCGCCGACCAGCACGAGCCCGGCAGCCGCTGCCTTACCCGTTCGAGTATGATCCGGGCCTCGCCGTCCCAGTTGCGATCCATGAGCCGGGTCGCCAGGTCGGAGAGCACCTCGGGGTTGTCCGGGAAGCGACTTGCGGCGCCGCGAGAGAGGGTGAGCGCCTCGTCGCCGCGCTCGTCCTCGGAGGCCATGCGCGCAAGGGCCAGCGATGGGAAGTACGCCTGCGGATCACCCCGCCCCGCGCGCTCGAAGGCGTCGCGCGCCCGGTCGCGGGACTGCGCCGGAGGGACGAAGGGATCGGCCTGCGCCACGGAGCCCCACGCGATGAGCGTCGAGGGCGTGGCCCCCTCGCCGATGAGCGAGCGCAGCAGCTCGCGCGCCGCGATCGGGTGCCGTCGCGAGAAGGCCAGCTCCGCGAGCACGTAGCGGTCGAAGGCGCCGAGGGTCGCGTTGGGGAGGAAGGCGTCGTCGGCGGGTGACGCGGGCACCGGCAGCACCCTCGGAGGAACGGGCGCCGCCGAGCGGCGGGCGGGAGCGAAGGTCGCGACGGCGCGGCCCGCGAGGTCGGTGACCGTCGCGATGACCAGCGGCGAGTGGTAGGTGCTCGCGACCTTGATGCGCAGCGTGTGGGCCCCGGCGCCCAGCCGGAGGCGGGCCTCGGCGACGGCGCCGACGGCCGAGCGGCGGGGGTCGATGCCCGCGACCGGGACCCCGTCGACCAGCAGCGAGAAGAGGTTGGGCGACTCGACGCGGATGGAGACCGACTCCTCGCGGGGGAGCACGAAGTCCGTCGCCGCGTAGAGCACCCCGGTGAGGGTGATGCCTCGGCCGAGGTTGGCCGCGCAGCCTCGCGCCCTCACGGGGTAGGTCGGCTGGAGCCCGCGCCCCGGGCCGAGGTCGTAGGCCGCCTGGAGCGGAGCGCTCCCGTCGGGGTCGAGCGCCTCGTCGAAGCGCAGCATCGGCAGCGGACCGAAGGGGCCAGCGACGGTCCAGGAGGTGACGCAGCCCGAGGCGGCGGTCCATCGGGCGGCGGCCTCGCGGTCACCGGCCTCGCGGGCCCAGCGCACGGCGGTCTCGATGAGCTCCGTCGCGGCCGCGGCGCCGAGGCGCCCCGGATCGGTCGCCACCGCGTCCACGAGCTGCCGGAAGGGCGTCGCGAAATCGCGCACGTCGCCGCGCAGCGACACCAGCTTCGGCACCACCGCCTCGGCGATGCTCGACGCCATCGGGTCGGCGCTGCTGCGTGCCGCCTCGACGGTGGCGCACCAGGCCATTAGCGCTCGCTCGAAATCGCCGTGCTGCGAGGCGACGAGCCCCTCGGCGAAGCGCACCCTCGGGTCGCCCGGCCGCGATCGGCCAATGGCGTCGAGGCCCGCGGCAGCGGAGAGCGATCCGCCCGGGGCGACGAGCTCCGCGAGGGCAGCGTCGACCGCGGCGGCGGAGTCCGGGCGCTCCCCCGCGGCGCGGCGGCGGAGGTCGGCGAGGGAGGGCGCGGACTGCACCCGCGGGCCGCCGTGGGAGCAGGCCGAGAGCACCAGCGCGAGCGCGAGGCCCGAGCGCAGCTTCAGGGGACGGATCATCGGGTCACCTCCGTCCGGCCCGCCTGCGGCAGCCGGAGCACGATGCGGCGCGCGACGGCGTCGTCGACGGCCTGGCAGAACTCTCGAAACGCGCCGTACTCGTTGGGGTGCACCCGGTCTCGCGAGAGCACCGTCACGCGCCGCACCGAGAGGCTCGCGCCCTGCGCGGTGATGGCGTACTCGAAGCGCCCGAAGGGCCCCTCCAGGCGCACCGGCGGCGGCACCTCCAGCACGCTCGCCCCGGCCGGGAGCCGGATCGTGCGGGTCTCCTCCACCATGCTCGGCACCCCGAGCACGAGGTCGTGCGCCCTCGTCGAGCGCGTCGCGAAGCGCCGGGTGAGCTGCACCGGCGAGGCGCCGTAGAGCAGCACCGTGTCGCCCTGCCGGGTCCCGATGGTGGGCACCGTGGCCTCGTAGGTGAGGCGCACCGGGCGCTCGACGTCGTCGAGGCCCTCCGCGCGCACGGAGGTCACGCGCACCCCCGGGAGCAGCTCCCGCAGGTCGTCCTCGATGCGCTCGACGCGCGTCGCCTGGGCCTCGAGCAGGTTGCGCGCGCCCGCCGCGTTGGGGCCTCGCAGCTCCTGCTGGACCGTCATCGAGGCGCCGCCGTCGGAGCGCAGCGTGACCTCCGCGGTGGCGGTGGTGCGATTACGCTCCGGGGTATACACGGGCGTCTCGACGAGGCGCGCCTCGCCGCGGGTGTTGACCACGAGCGCCATCACCCCCTGGTCGCCGCCGGGCAGCTCGTCCATCCCGCTGTGCTGCGCCGTGCCGTCGAGGAAGAGGTCGAGCGAGGGCACGTACGCGATCGCGTGGTCGAAGACCGCCAGCGAGGCGGGCTCCGTCGCGATGTTGCCGTTGGCGCGCGTGCGCAGCAGCACGAGCGAGGCCTCGATGCCGGCCTCGCGGAGCATGGTCACGATCACCGACGCCTTGTCCTTGCAGTCGCCGAAGCCCCGCGCGCACACCTGCGCCACCAGGTAGGGCTTGAAGCCGTGGATGCCGAACTCCAGCGCCACGTAGCGCGTGTGGGTGATGACCCAGTTGTAGATGGCGCGCACCTTCGAGCGGTCGTCGGTGAGGCCCCGGGTGATCTCTCGCACCACCGCGCGCAGCCGGTCGTCGGCCACGAGCTGGTCGCGCACCAGGCCCCAGTACCAGCGGCCGACGGCGGCCCAGTCGCGGTAGGTGCTCACGTGCAGGTAGGCCGCGCGCTCGGCGTAGCCGGGGGCGTGGTCCTCCGGAGCGACCGCGGGTACTGAGTCGGCGGACCAGGTGCGGACCGAGACGTCCCCCTCGGCGCGGGTGGAGGCGGTCACCGCGCGCCCCCCCGGGAGCGAGGCGACGTGCACGAACATCTCCCGCGCCGACGGCGAGCGCAGCACGTAGCGCCAGCGCTCGCGAGGGACGTTGGCCTGGATGAACTGGAAGTCGCCGAAGTAGTCGGCGAAGGCGTTGCGCGGCGAGACGTCGTCGACGCGCCACTGTAGCTCCACCACGTCGCCCGGCCGCAGGTCGGGGAAGGTGACCTGCACCACGCGGTTGTTGAAGTACATCCTCGCCGACGGGTCGCTCGTCGACGAGAACTCCTGCACCTGCGTCCCCTCCTGCACGCCCCCGTCGCGGCGGTGCACCCTCGCCGCCCTCAGCGCGAAGCGCTGCGAGTCGGGATCATACTGCATGGTGTAAGCGCGCCCGTCGCGCGCGCCCTGCGGGGTGCGCACCTCGTAGGCGATCTGCCGGAAGGTCCCGGAGAGCCCATTGGCGTACACCGTCCTGGCGGTGAGCTCGGTCAGCGTCGCGACGTTGAAGGTCGCCTCCGCCGCGCCCCGCCGCTCCAGAAACGCCGTCGCCGCCTCGGCCTCGGTCTCGTCCGGCCGCGCCTGCGCCGGGGCGAGCGCCTCCAGGTGCCGCCGGATGGTGGCGTCCTGCGGCCGCAGCAAGAGCGCCCGCTGGAGCGACTCCCTCGCCGCGTCGACCCTCGCGAGCCGCTCCTCCAGCGAGCCCTTCGCGCTCCAGAGCGCGGGCTCCTCGGGGGCGATCTCCAGCGCGCGCGCCAGCGTCGCCACCGCGCGGTCGCCCTCGCCCACGGACTCCAGCAGCTCCGCCGCCGTCGAGTAGGCGTCGAGCCTGCCGCGGTCTAGCCCGACGATCTCGTCCGCCAGCGCCGTCACCGCCGCGCGGTCGCCCCGCTGCCGCGCGTCCCTCGCCAGCGCCTCCCAGGCCTCCGCGTCGCCCGCCCGCACCTGCGAGAGCGACCGCCGCAGCCGCTGCGCCGACGCGCCCTGCTGCGCCCGCTCGGCCATGTGCATCGCCGCGCGCAGCACGCCCGGCGCCCGGGGGGCCCTCGCCGCGAGCGCGCTCAGCTCCTCGAAGGCCGCCAGCGGCAGCCCGATCGTCTCCAGCACCCGCGCGTGCTCGACCGCCGCCTCCAGCCCGAGGTCGTCCGCGCGCAGCGACGCCTCCAGGAAGGGCAGCGCCTCCTCGGCGTAGCCCCCTCCCCGCCGGTCGCGGCCCACCGCGAGCAGCACCCGTGGGTCCGCCGGAGCGAGCGCATAGGCCTGTCGCAGGGCCTCCATCCGCCGTCCCCGGTCGGGGGTGGTCGCGGCGGCGAGCATCCAGCGCACCGACGTGGGCGCGGCCTGGGCGCTGCGCTCGGCGAAGTCCGCGGCGTGCGGGTCGTTGCTGTCGTCCGACCCGGTGAGCACCAGGTAGCGCGCGACGCGCTCGAGGTCTTCCGCGCGGGTCGATCGCTCGGAGAGCGCCCGCAGGCGGGCGAAGGTGCTGGTCGACGCGGGCATCGCCGGGGCCTCTCCGCCCGGGGCGGTGCGCGCAGGCGCGGCCGCCGGGTCGGCACTGGCCTCGACGCGCAGGGCCGTCCCGTCGGGTCGGGTGAGCCTCGCGTAGAAGGCCATCCCCCGCTCGTCGGTGCAGACCTTCACCAGCAGCCGGTGAGCCCCCGCGGAGAGCGTGAGGGGCAGCGCGTCGCGGTCGGGGAAGGCCCGCCGCACGGAGGGGTCGCGCAGCACCTCGCGGCCGTCGACCCAGGCGCGCACCGCGCCGCTCGCGCCGACGCGGAGCACCGCGGGGCCCGCCGAGGCGACGGCCACGGTGGTGTGCGCGTAGGCGCAGGCGTTGACGCTGGGGCGCACCATCGCGTCGAGCGGAACCCTCCCGAGCGAGGCGACCTCGTCGGGCAGCAGCCGCCAGCGCACCGGGCGCGCCTGGCCGGGAAACTCCACCTCGGGGTCGATGCGCGCGCGGCGCTGCTCCTCCGGCCCGGCGGCGCGGTCGAGCCCGGTGCGGCCCTCGTTGTCGAAGGGCCCCGCGACCAGCCAGCGGGTGATGAACCCGAGCGAGGTCGCGGCCCGCTCGGCCGCCGGGGCCTCGCCGAGGTCGCGAGCGAACTCCGCGCTGACGAAGGTCGCGAGCGCCCTCGCCGAGGGGAGCACCGCGGGGTCGCGGGAGAGCGCCCGGGTGAGGGAGAGCAGACGCGACGGGTCGACCCACTCTCGCAGCCCTCGCAGGCGCAGCACCGCGAGCTCGGCCTCGGCCGCGTCGCGAGAGCGCGCGGCGATCGGCGCGGACACCAGGTCGTCCTCGGGGGTGGCCCTCGCGGGGCCCGCGACGAGCCACGCCGCGAGCGCACGACGAGGCCGCGAGGCGCCGTGGACACACGGGGATGCCGCGGGTAGTGTCCGCCGACGCTTACATGATTCTTGGACTGATCAGGTCGATGAGACCCAAGCAGTGGGTGAAGAACCTCTTCGTTCTGGCGCCCGTGGTCTTTGCGAAGAATCTCTTCCATGAACCGGTCCTGCTGCGCGCGCTGGCCGCCGTCGCGGCGTTCTCGATGCTCTCCGGGGCGGTCTACACCATCAACGACCTGGTGGACGTCGAAGAAGACCGGCGCCACCCGACCAAGCGGCTGAGGCCGGTCGCCTCGGGCGACGTCTCGATCCCGGTCGCCCGCGTGGCCTCGGTGGTGCTCATCGTGCTGGCCCTCGCCGCCGCCTTCGCCATCGACCCCGCCGTGGGCGTCGCCGCCGCCAGCTACCTCGCCCTCAACCTCGCGTACTCGCTGCGTCTCAAACAAGTGGCGTACCTCGACGTGGCCTGCATCGCCGCGGGCTTCGTGCTCCGCGTGGTCGCCGGATCCTACGCCGTCTCGACCCCCGCGCAGCCGGTGCACCCCTCGCTCTACCTGCTGATGAGCACCGGCTTTCTCGCGCTCTTCCTGGGCTTCGGCAAGCGCGCCCACGAGCTCGAGGTCCACGAGGCCAAGGCCCGCAGCAGCCTGCGCGCGTACAGCCCCGTCGCCCTCCGGGCCGTCCTCTGGACCTTCGCGCTCCTCACCGTCGGCGTCTACCTGGCGTGGACCCTCGATCCCCCGCCGCAGCTCGTCTTCGCCCGGCGCTACCTCTGGATCACCACCGCCTTCGTGCTCGTCGCCATGACCCGCTTCGTGAAGCTGCTCCGGTCGCGCGATGGCGAGTCCCCCACCGACGCCATGCTCCGCGACGTCCCCTTCGTGGTGACCGTCCTCGGCTGGGCCGTCCTGGTGGTCACCATCATCTACCAGCTCCGCCCCACCGGCTGACAGGCTATGTCACGGTCTCCCGCGCCGCCGATTGGCGCGAGCGGGCGATCGGGTACACTCCTCGGCCATGGCCCCCCGCAAGAAGCCCGCCCGCCCCCCCTGCTCCCGGCGCCCATCGACAGCGGGGGTGACCGCGGCGGTGGTGACCTCCGACGACGACACCCGGCTCGACTTCGCGCTGCGCCCGAAGACCCTCGACGAGTACATCGGCCAGGACGACGAGCGGGAGAACCTCAAGGTCTTCGTGGCCGCCGCCCGCAAGCGCAACCGCCCGCTCGACCACGTGCTCATCTCCGGCCCGCCGGGGCTCGGCAAGACCACCCTGGCGATGATCCTCGCGCACGAGCTCGGGGTGCAGGCGCACACCACCAGCGGCCCCGCCATCGAGCACAAGGGCGCCCTCGCGGGCATGCTCACCCGGCTCGAGTCGCGCGACGTGCTCTTCATCGACGAGATCCACCGGCTCACGCCCATCGTCGAGGAGAACCTCTACCCCGCGATGGAGGACTTCAAGATCGACCTGGTGACCGGCGACGGCGCCCACGCCTCGTCCATCCCGCTCAACCTCAACCCCTTCACCCTCGTCGGCGCCACCACCCGCACCGGGCTCATCACGGGCCCGCTCCAGTCGCGCTTCGGCATCGTGATGCGGCTCGACTTCTACACCCCCGACCAGCTCTGCCTCATCGTGCGGCGCAGCGCCCGGCTCCTGGGGACGGCCATCGCCCCGGAGGCCGCGATGGAGATCGCGCGCCGCGCCCGGGGCACGCCCCGCATCGCCAACCGGCTGCTCCGCAGGGCGTGGGATTTCGCCGAGGTCGCCGACCAGCCGGAGATCGACCTCGCGACCGCGCGCAAGGCCCTCAACCGCATGGGCGTCGACCACCGCGGCCTCGACGAGATGGACCGTCGGTTGCTGCGCATCCTGATGGACTTCTACGACGGCGGCCCGACGGGCATCGAGACGCTGGCCGCGGCGATGGCCGAGCCGCGCGACACCCTCGAAGACGTGCACGAGCCCTTCCTGCTCCGGGAGGGCCTGCTGGCCCGCACGCCCCGCGGCCGTGTGGCGACCCGCCGGGCCTACGAGCACCTCGGGATCGAACCTCCCACCGCAGCGGGCGCGCCTCAGGGTACGCTCTTCGAATGACCCAAGGGCCCCGCGCCTCCGTTACCGCGCGCGCCGATCTCGCGCCCCGTCGGCTCCGCGATCCCCACGCCGACCTCCTCCGCGACACCCGCGGGATGCAGCCGCGAGCAGTCCGTCGCCCGAGAGACCTGGCTGGCCGCGCTCTCGCTCGAGCGCAAGGAAGACGTGCTGCTGGAGCTCGAGGTGACCCTGAAGGGCATCGTCCTCTGGGCCGACCCCCGGCTGCAGCCCACCCGTCCCGGCCTGCCTCCGCTGAGAGACCGTGACTTCCGCCCGCACGTCGGCGTCGCCCTCGCGGCGCTCTCCCGCGCCTACTCGCTCTCCGGTCGGCTGCTCGGCGCCGGGCACCTCCACGGGCGCGCTCCCCCGGCGGCTCCCGGTGGGCTTCAGCGAGGCCTCGCGCACCGAGGCATGGCGCGAGTCCCCGACGCTGACGCCGGTCGAGTCGCTGGCCGCGCTGCGCTCCGCCGTCGGGGTCGCGCGGGAGCTGCTGCAGTCGCTGGCGAGGGTCGATCGGCTGTCTCACCGGTCGTTCTTCGCGGCGCTCTCGACGCTGCGGCGGGAGGTCGAGCGCAACACCTGCTTCAACCCGCTCACGCTGCTGGAGTTCCGACCGGAGTTCGACCGCATCCGATCGCCGGAGGTGCTGGAGTGCCTCCAGCTCTGCGAGACCGACACCGCCCACCGGCTCGCCTCGCTCACCTTCCTCTCGCACTTCCGGCTGCTGCGCGTGGTGCAGATGATGGCCGCCGCCGCCGCCGACCCCTCGAGCGCCTCGCGGGCCTACGTCTTCCTCCCGGTGCTCCGGGCGGAGTCCGACGCCCTCGTCGACGTGCTGCGCGACCGCGCCGGGGGAATGCTCGCCGACACCCTTGAGCGCGAGCTGATGCGGCTGGCCGCGACGGACGTCCGCGCCCGCTTCGACGCCCTCACCGCGGAGAGCGAGCAGCTCGGCCGCACCCGGGCGGCGATGACCGCGGCGGCGCTCTGCCTCCGCGCGTCGGTGCGGCGCACCCTCGAGCGGGTCATCGCCCCCTGCGGCGCGCCGGTGACCGAGGCGGCCGCGCTCGCGGGCTTCCTCGAGGCCTCCGGCCAGCTCGTCGAGACGCTGCAGCACGGCATCCTGCGGATGGTGGAGGTGTTCCGCCCGGGCAGCGACCCCGAGCGCACCGTGGGCGACCCCGACGCGCGCCGCGGCGCCACCTCGCAGGGCCGGCAGTGGGCGTGGATCTTCGCGCTCGTCACCCGCGCCTTCGTCGCCAAGGCCCGCATGGCGCGGCACTCGTCCTTCGAGCGCTGGTCCGCAACGCCCTCGCACGAGTTCATCACGGAGTACCTCCGGCACTACCGCGAGATCGGCCAGGCGCTGGCTTACGAGACCTTGTATCCACACCGCGACCGGTTCACGCACGCCCTCACGGCCCTCTCGGACGTGGACTTCGTCGACGACCACACCCTCGACGCGCTCGTCGCCGACTGCGAGGCCTTCGGCGCGCACCTGCAGCTCGCGGTGACCAGCGCCTCCGAGCGCCCGGAGATGCGAGGCGTGCCGCTCGACAAGGAGCGGGCGGGCGAACTCCTCCGCCTGCACCTCCTCGGGGTCGGCCCCGTCGTCGCACGCGCCCTTGACGCGCTCCCTCCCCGCTCGTAGCGTCCGCCGCCCCGTAGGGCCCCCCTACGGCTTCCGTTGGAGGCACACCCCGACATGCGCAAGGATTCCACGCCCCGAGACATGCTCCTCGACCGCCGCGTCGTTGAGCGCAACATCCGCACGGGCATCGTGACCCGCGAGGAGTACGACACCTTCCTGCGCGAGCTCGGTGACACCGCGGACAACGCCGAGTCCGTCACCGCACGCCTCGGCGAAGACGATCTGGTCGACGACATCGACGACGACGAGGAAGAGACCGACGACGTCGAGGGTTGAGCGATCACACGGCGCGGCGTTGAACGCTCACCGCCGCTCGTGTTACCGCCCTCAACCATGTCCAACGAGAACGACGCCGACGCCCCCACCAACGCGGACGATCCCCACCTCCCCGAGGTGGGCGATCCGATGCCGCCCATCGATTTCAACACCTTCATCCTCTCGATGGCATCGGCCACGCTGATGCATCTGGGCGAGGTCGAAGGCCCGGAGGGTCGCAAGGGCGAGCTCAACCTCCCGCTGGCCCGGCACCACATCGACCTCGTCGCGATGCTCCAGGAGAAGACCCGGGGCAACCTCACCGGCGAGGAGGAGCGTCTGCTCCACCAGGTGGTCTATGACCTGAGGATGCGGTTCATCAAGATCGCTGAGCGTACCGCGAGGTAACTGATGCCTTTCTCCCGCCGCGCCTCCCTTCTTCCGTGGGGCGTCGCCCTGGCTCTCCTGAGCCCCCTCACGGCCTGTCGAGGCCGCGAGCTCCCCAACATGACCCCCATCGCCGCCCCGGCCCCCGCGCCTCGCGCCGCGGAGCGCCCGGCGCCCGCCGCGACGCCCGACGCCCCGGCCCCCTCGGCCGCCCCCCAGGGAGGGCCGATCGCGGGCTCGCCGACCTCCTTCGCGCCCATCGTGCGCGAGGTGCGCACCTCGGTGGTCAGCGTGTTCGCGGCCATTCGCGAGGTCAGCTCGATGCAGTGGGGCTTCAACGGCACCCAGGAGCGCATGGCCCTGGGCCGCGGCACCGGCTTCCTCATCGCGGACAACGGCGAGATCCTCACCAACAACCACGTGATCCAGGGCGCGGCGTTCATCGAGGTGCAGCTCGACGACGGCCGGCGCTTCCCCGCGGAGGTGCTCGGCCGCGACGAGCGCCTCGACGTGGCGCTGCTGCGCATGAAGGCCCCCGGCGTGGCGCTGCACCCGGTGCGGCTCGGCGACAGCGACCGGCTCTCGGTCGGCGACTGGGTGATGGCGATGGGCAACCCCTACGGGCTCTCGCAGACCGTCACCGCGGGCATCGTGAGCGCCATCGGGCGCACCGGCCGCGAGGTGCACCTCAGCGACGACAGCTTCGGCAACCTGCTGCAGACCGACGCGAGCATCAACCCGGGCAACTCGGGCGGGCCGCTGCTCAACCTCGCCGGCGAGGTCGTCGGCATCAACGTGGCCGTGCACCGCGAGGCGCAGGGCGTGGGCTTCGCGATCCCGATCAACATGGCGCGCGTGGTGGTGCCGCAGCTGCGGCAGTACGGGCGGGTGATGCGCTCGTGGCTCGGGGTGTCCATCGCCCCGGTGCGAGAGAACATGGTCGACTGGATGCGCCTGCCCGACTCCCGAGGAGCGCTGGTGCAGGACGTCGAGCCGGGCAGCCCCGCGGCGGCGGCGGACATCCGCTCCGGGGACGTCATCCGCCGCTTCGACGGGCAGGACGTCACGGACGCCACGCAGCTCCCGTGGCTCGCCTCCTCGGCGGGCATCGGGCATCGATCGCGGGTCGAGCTGGTGCGGCAGGGGACGGTGTCGACGGTGGAGGTGACGCTGGCGGCGATGCCCGAGCGTCAGGCGGTCGCGCTGCCTACCGGGCGACCGGGGATGGTGCCGATCCCGGGGCCCGTAGGCCCCTGAGGGGACGGACCGATCGTACCCGGCGTACGGTCGGTCAGTGCTCGGTGGCGGGACCGGGTGCGGGGCTCGCGGCTGCGGCGGCGGGGCGGCGCGGGGCGGAGCGGGAGTGACGGGCGCGGGCCTCCGGGGCTTCGGGCGTGAGCGACGGCGGCTCGGCGGCCTGCCGGGCGAGGGCGCGCGGCGTGGAGGGGAGCGTCTCCTTGAGGGCCTGCGAGGGGGATAGGGCGGCGCCGGGACCGGCGGCGCGGGATAGGGCGGCGGGGCATCGGGCGACACGGGCGCCTCCTTCAAGCCGAGGGCATCACCGACCTTGCGTGCGTGCTCGACGGCGCGCTCCCGGAGTTCAGTGCCCTCGGCGACGGCGCGCTCCCGGCGCTCGGCCCCGTCCTTCGGCTCATTCGAGTTCATGCTCACGCTGCTCCCTTCCATCGCGTCGCGACCTGCGTCGACGCCCAGCATAGCGTGCGAGCGAGCGTCGGTGCACCCCGGCGGATCGGGAAGCGCTGGTGTTCGCGGCCGCGGTCGCTGGTAGAACATCGACCCCTATGAGCAACTGGCAGCCCGCGCGGGTCGTAGATGTGATCCTTCGCTTCAATCCCGATTTCGGCCCGGCCATGAAGGCCTCGGTGGAGGGCGTCCTGCGCACCGCGCTCGCCCCCGACGATCAGGCTCGCGAGGCCTGTCGCGTGATCGCCCGCGGGGTCGGCGTGGCCACGCACGCGTACGTCTGGGCCGCGCCGCAGATCCCGGTCACGGCCGTGAAGCTGCCCGTCGAGGTGATGGACGACGGGGTGATCATCGCGCTGCGCCTCGGGCTCAACACCCCGATGAACAGCCCCATCGATTACACCAGCGGCCAGCAGGTCGCCGGGCTGCTCCAGGCGCTGATGGGCCTCCCCCGCGGCTCCCTCTCGGGCGTCACCATCGGCTTCCCCCCCGGCGCGTCCGACGCGCAGGGGCCGCTGCTCTCGATGCTCAACCCGAGCACCCTGCCCGGGCAGAAGCTCTGCGAGTTCTGCCGCAACCCGATGCCCGCCTACGAGGTGCAGTGCGCGAGCTGCGGCGCGCGGAGCCAATCATAGGCCCGACCCTTCGACGCGCCCTCCCCGCGCTGCGGGCCGCGCTGGTGCTGGTCCCCATCGTGTGGCTCGCCCGGCGGGTGGACGCCTCCCGCGTGCTCGCCCACCTGGGCTCGCTGCCACCGCTCTCGGCGGCGCACTCCCTCGCGTGGTCGACCCTCTCGATCTTCTTCTTCACCGCGCGCTGGCGGCTGCTCCTGCGCGCCTGGGGCGCCACCCCTCCGAGCACGCCCGCGAGCCTCTCCCTGGTGCTCCGCTCCACCTTCTGGAACCTCCTCCCCGGCGGCCTCATGGGCGACCTCGCCCGCAGCGACGCGGTCCGCCACACCGTCGGCGGCCTCGGCAACGCCCTCGCCGGGATCTGGTTCGAGCGCCTCGGCGGGCTCGCGGGCCTCTTCGTGGTCGCCCTCGCCGCGTTCGGTCTCTCGCCAGCCACGCCCCGGTGGCTATTCCCCGTGACGCTCCTCGGCCTCGTCGCCTCGCTTGTGCTGCTCGCCCTCTCGCTCGCCGCGATGCGCTGGTCGGGGCTCGCGCGACGCCTCGCGACCCTGCCCCTCCTCGGCCCCCGGCTGGGCGCGCTCACTCCCCCGACGCGACCGGGCGACCTCGCCCTCGGGCTGCTCCTCTCGCTCGCCACCCAGTCGGCCGCGGTGCTGTCCGTCGCCGCCGTGGTGCAGGCGCTCGCGCCCGCCTCCCCACCGGGAACCGTCATCGCCCTGAGCCCCGCCGCGGTGCTGCTGACCTTCGTCCCGATCACCCCCGCGGGCGTCGGCCAGCGCGAGGCGGTCTTCTCCATGGTCTACGCGCAGGCGGGGGTCGCCGCCGAGGTGGCCGTCGCCGCGTCGGTCAGCAGCTTCGCCCTGGGGCTGATGTTCCCGGCGGTCGGGGGGCTGCTCGCGCTGCTCCGGCATGCCCGCCCGGGCCGTCCCGACGATCGTTGAAGCATCCTCTGGCATGGCTCTTGACCGTGCCGGGTTGATGGCTAGTTTCGCCGACGCTTCGGAACCAACCACCAACATCCGAAGGAGAGGGAAATCACCAATGGCCAAGGTAATCGGAATTGACCTCGGTACGACCAACAGCGTCGTCGCCGTGATGCAGGGCAAGGACGTCGAAGTCATCGTCAACGAGGAGGGCGCCCGCACGACCCCGTCCGTCGTGGGCTGGGACGAGAAGGGCGAGGTCCTGGTCGGCCAGGTGGCCAAGCGCCAGTCGATCACCAACCCCGAGCACACCGTCTATTCCGCCAAGCGCTTCATGGGCCGCAAGGAAGGCGAGGTACAGGAGGAGGCCCGACGGGTACCGTACAAGGTGACCAGGTCCTCCAACGGCGACGCGGCGTTCAACATCCGCGGCAAGGTCGTAGCCCCGCCGGAGGTGAGCGCCCACGTGCTCCGCAAGCTCAAGCAGGCCGCCGAGGCCTACCTGGGCGAGACCGTCTCCGACGCGGTCATCACCGTCCCGGCGTACTTCAACGACACCCAGCGCCAGGCCACCAAGGACGCCGGCAAGATCGCCGGGCTCAACGTCCGGCGCATCATCAACGAGCCCACCGCGGCGGCGCTCGCCTACGGCCTCGACAAGAAGAAGGACGAGACCATCGCGGTGTTCGACCTCGGCGGCGGCACCTTCGACATCTCGATCCTCGAGGTGAGCGAGAACCTCGTCGAGGTGAAGAGCACCAACGGCGACACGCACCTCGGCGGCGACGACGTCGACCAGCGCGTGATGGACTTCCTCATCGAGGAGTTCAAGAAGGAGAACGGCATCGACCTCGCGAAGGACAAGATGGCCCTCCAGCGCGTCCGCGACGCGTCCGAGAAGGCCAAGATCGAGCTCTCCGCGACGCAGGAGACGGTGGTCAACCTCCCGTACGTGGCGATGGCCAACAACGCCCCGCTGCACATGAACATCAAGGTCACGCGCGCCAAGCTCGAGCAGATCCTCGAGCCGCTGGTGAAGCGGGCCTTCGATGCGTGTGAGCGCGCGATGAAGGACGCCAACAAGAAGGCCTCCGACATCAACGAGGTGGTGCTCGTCGGCGGCTCGACGCGCATCCCGATGGTGCAGAAGAAGGTCAAGGAGTTCTTCGGCCGCGAGCCCAACCGCAGCGTCAACCCCGACGAGGTCGTCGCCATCGGCGCCGCGGTGCAGGGCGCGATCCTCACCGGCGAGGTGAAGGACATGCTCCTCCTCGACGTGTGCCCGCTCTCGCTGGGCGTCGAGACCAAGGGCGGGATCTCCACCCCGCTCATCCCGCGCAACACCACCATCCCGACGTCGAAGAGCGAGGTGTTCTCCACCGCGAGCGACAACCAGACGACCGTCGAGGTGCACGTGCTCCAGGGCGAGCGCCCGATGGCGCGCGACAACAAGAGCCTCGGCCGGTTCTCGCTGGAGGGCATCCCCAGCGCCCCGCAGGGCGTGCCGAAGATCCGCGTGACCTTCGACATCGACGCCAACGGCATCCTCCAGGTGACCGCCAAGGACGAGGTGTCCGGTCGCAACAACAAGATCACCATCACCGCGGGCTCCGGTCTCCCGAAGGACGAGGTCGAGCGCCTGGTGCGCGAGGCGCAGTCCCACGAGGCCGAGGACAAGCGGCTCCGCGAGGAGGCGGAGAACCGCAACAAGGCCGAGGCGATGGCCTACCAGGTCGAGAAGACCCTCCGCGACTACAAGGACAAGATCGAGCCGGCCGACGCGACGGTGCTCGAGGCCGCGCTCAAGGAGACCCGCGACGCGGTGGCCTCCGGCGACGACGAGCGGGTGAAGAGCGCCACGGAGAAGCTGGAGAAGGAGTCGCACCGCATCGCGACGCTGCTCTACCAGTCGTCCGGCGGCCCTGGCGGCGAAGGGGCCCCGGCCGAGACGCCCCCGCCCGCCGCGAAGGACGACGGCGTGATCGACGCCGAGTTCGAAGAGAACAAGTAGAGCCCCCCTTCCCTCGCTCCGCTCCACCGCCCGACGGCTCCTCCACGGAGCGTAGCCGTCGGACGGCTCCCCTCATCCTCCCTGTTCCCTCTTCAGCGCTGCGCCGGGACGAGCACGTAGAACGCGCGCTGCTCCAGGAAGAGCCCGCTGCCGTAGACGTTGACGTACACCCCGAACACCTGGTCGACCGCGCCCGGCATCACGAGGTCGTTGGCGAGCACGGCGTTGAAGGTCAGCGTGGTGCCGTTGGCGACGCCGACGAAGGTCGCCCCCTCGCGGCGGTCGTACCCGGCGGGCGCGTCGGGGACGCCCCACAGCGGGTTGATCGTGCGGATGAACTCGCCGGTGGTGCGCCCCGAGGGCAGCCGGGTCTCCATCGGGTCGGCGATCACCGCGGTCGACACCGTCGATCGGCCCTGACCGGCGATGGCGCTCACGGCGTTGATGACCTGCGACTGCGTCGCGGTCGCGCCGCCGACGAAGACGAAGGGAGAGCCTCCGGCGGGGATGTTGTTGGTGTCCGCGGCGAAGCGGGCGCTGGCGCTCGAGTGCTCGCGGCTCGAGCTGGCGACGTCGACGGAGATGAAGCGGGCGCCGCGGCGGGTCATCTCCGCGGTGAGCTGCGGATAGGTCGGGGTCCCCGGCGAGCCCGCGTAGAAGTTGGTCGTGGAGCCCGGGCCGTTGTGCCAGCCGGCGTCGGAGTAGACGATGAAGATCGGCGTGCGCCCGGGGAGGAAGCAGCTCCACCCGAAGGCCGTTGCGTCGCCGCCGCAGTCCCCCGCGTTGGCGCTGCGGTTGAAGGACCCGCGGTAGTTGGGGAGCGCCAGGCCGTTGAGCAGCCCATAGAGCGCAGGCACCGTCGCCTCCGGGGTGTCGCCTCCCGCGTCGGCGCTGAAGGAGCGCAGCGCGGCCTGCGCGAGCGCGCGGTTGCGGTCGAGCCGCTGGCGCACGTTGAAGGCGTAGGAGGTGCCGTCCCCCTCGCCGAAGTCCCGGTAGTCCGCGACGCCGAAGCGCACGTCCGCCGAGGCTCCGAGCTGGGTCGTGACGCCGTCGATGATCGCGGCGCCGGCGGTCTGGAGCTGCGTGATGGTCGTCTGCATCGAGCCCGTGCTGTCGATCAAGAACATCACGTCCGCGGGCCTCGCCCGCAGCACGAAGGAGAACTCCTGGTTGTCGACCGGCCCGACGCCGCCCGTGCGGTACGGCAGCTCCGTCGCCAGCGAGGTGGCCGGGAGGCGCGACGAGGACATCGTCGGGTCGGTGCGAGCGATCTGCTCGACGAGGTCCGTCAGCCCGTCGCCGTCGGTGTCTCGCGCGCAGGGGTTGGTGTTGCGCGTGCGCTCGTCGGCGTCGGGCACCCCGTCGTTGTCCGAGTCGAGGTCGATGTAGTTCGGCCGTCCATCCATCGCCGAGTCGCAGTTGTCCGCCGCGGCGCCGCACATCAGCGCGGGCGACCCCATCGAGAAGCCGGGGTATCCCCTCGCCGCCTCCACCCGATCGCTGAACCCGTCGTTGTCGCTGTCGCTGTCCATGTAGTCGGGCGTCGCGTCGCTGTCGGAGTTGCGCGACGGCGCGCCCTCGATGAGGTCGGAGAGGCCGTCCCCGTCGGAGTCGACGCAGTCGGTGCAGGCGCCCGCCGAGCAGGTGAGCGCCCCCGTGCACATGGCCGTGGTGTAGCCGAGCCCGTCGGGGTTGCAGACCCGCGTCTGCGTGGCCGATCCGCAGCTCCGCTCGCCGGGCATGCACACCCTCGGCTGGCAGCGGTTCATCGCGCAGACCTCGCTCGGGCCGCAGGGCCGATCGGCCGCCGCGGTGCCGCGCGCGTCGCACACCCGAACGCGCATCACGTCGACGCAGCTCGTCGCGTTGGGCACGCAGACCTGCGCACGGCAGAGGTTCTCCGCGCCGCAGAACTGGCCCGCCGAGCAGTCGACGTCGGTGAGGCAGTCGACGCAGGCGCCGCGCGCGGTGTCGCACACCTGATCGGAGGCGCTGCACTCCCGGGACGACCGGCACGGCCGGGGCGCCGGCACGCAGGTGTTGGCGCGGCAGACCTGACCCGCGACGGTGCAGTCGACGTCCGCGAGGCAGTCGACGCACACGCCGCGCGTGGTCTCGCAGACGAGGCCCATGCAGGTGCGAGAGCTCGCGCAGGGGGTCCCGGCGACGCAGCGGTGGCCGAGGCAGACCTCCCCCGCGCCGGTGCACTGGGCGCCGGTCAGGCACTGCACGCACACGCCCGCCGCGGTGTCGCAGAGCTGTCCGGTGGCGGTGCAGTCGCGGTTGCTGCTGCAGGACACCCGCGCGTCCGTCGGCACGGGCACGTCCGCCGAGGGAACATCGGCCGAGGAGACATCGTCCGGCGGGGGGGCGTCGAGGCCCGCGTCGACCGAGGGGACATCCTCGCCGGACGCATCCGCGGCGGGAGCGTCCACGGTGCCCTGGTCGGCGGGAACGGCCGCGTCGGCGGCGGCATCGGGGAGGTTGAGCGGAGCCGTGTTGATCGGATCGGAGCAGCCGAGGCCGAAGGTGGCCAGTCCGAGCGGGAGTCCAAGCAGGGTACGCAGCTTCATGGAAGCCGTGGGTACCCCAACCGTAAGAGACCGTCGAGGGAGGGGTAGGGCGTCCGCAGGCCCCGTTTCTCAGGGGCTTGCGGACACGCTCAGGGAGGGGGCGGAAGAGTCGGAGGGAGGGACTACTCGGCGTTGGCGGTGCGGGAGACCCGCGGACGCCGCTCGCGGCTGCGCTCGCGCTCGCCCTCGACGATGGTGCCGTCCTCGGACTGCACCACGGTCTCGAGCTGGCGGTACGCCGGGAGGCCCGTCCCCGCGGGGATGAGCCGACCCATGATGACGTTCTCCTTGAGGCCGCGGAGATCGTCGACCTTGCCCATGATGGCGGCCTCGGTGAGCACCTTGGTCGTCTCCTGGAAGGAGCTGGCCGAGATGAACGAGTCCGTCGAGAGCGAGGCCTTGGTGATGCCGAGGAGCAGGGGCTCCGCGACCGCGAAGGCCTCGTGGAAGACCTTGAACACGTTCTGGATCTCCGTGCCCACGGGGGTGTCGGCGCCGTGCTTCATGCCGACCTCGGCGAGCCGCTCGCTCAGGACCGCGGTCATGTTGGCGAGCGGGGCGTTGACCGCGCGGCGCAGCGAGTCTGCGACCTGGGCGTTCTTGACCTTGCCCTCCTCGACGACCTTGGCGAGCACCTTGCGGGCCGCCTTCAGGTTCTCCTGCTCGAAGCGCCACTTCTCGACCTGCTCGTCGACGAGGAAGTCCGTCTCGCCGACGGTCACCACGCGAACGCGGCGGAGCATCTGGCGCACGATCACCTCGATGTGCTTGTCGTTGATGGCCACGCCCTGCAGCCGGTAGACCTGCTGGATCTCGTTCACCAGCCAGGCGGCGAGGTCCTTCTCGCCCTTCACGCGCAGGATGTCGTGGGGGTTCACCGGCCCGTCGATCAGCGGCTCGCCGGCCTTCACGAAGTCACCCTCGCGCACCACCAGCAGCTTGTTCTTCGGGACGAGGAACTCCTCGACCTTGCCCACGCCCTCGACGGGCTGCATCACGGGCTCGGCGACCTTCTTGCGCCGCGAGCCCTTCTTCTCCTCCTCCACCGGCTGGTTGAGGAAGGCCTCCTGGCCCTTCGGCACGATGAAGATCTGGCGCTTGCCCTTGGTCTCGCGACCGAACTTCACGTAGCCCTCGATCGGCGAGATGACCGCCGCGTCCTTGGGCTTGCGCGCCTCGAAGAGCTCGGCCACGCGGGGCAGACCGCCCGTGATGTCCTTCGTACGCGTGGTCTCGCGCGGCATCTTGCCGATGATCTGACCCGGGTCGACCTGCTCGCCGTCCTGCACCGTGATGTTGCAGCCGTTGGGCAGCAGGTAGCGGCCCTCGATCCCGTTCTCCTGCTTGCGCACGTGACGGGTGTGGGGGTCGACGATCTCGATGCGCGGGCGCAGCGCGCCGTCGCGGGCCTCGATGACGAGCTTGCGCGAGAGGCTGGTGACCTCGTCGACCTTCTCCTCCATCGTCTGACCCTCGATGAGGTCGGCGAAGCGGATGACGCCGCCCACCTCGGTGAGGATCGGCACGGAGAACGGATCCCAGCGCGCCAGCAGGGTGCCCGGCGCGACGAGGTCGCCCTCCTTCACGAGCAGCTCCGCGCCGTAGAGCAGGTGCGTGCGCTCGCGCTCGCGGCCGGTGCCGTCGACGATGACCAGCTCGCCGTGGCGGTTCATCACCACCTGGCGGCCGTCCTTGCGGGCGACGGTGACCATCTTCTCCAGCTTGACGCGGCCCTCGTAGCGGTTGGACAGCGAGCTCGCCGTCGCCCCGCCCTGCGCCGCGCCACCGATGTGGAACGTGCGCATCGTGAGCTGCGTACCCGGCTCGCCGATGGACTGCGCGGCGATGATGCCGACGGCCTCGCCGATGTTCACGTGGTAGCCGCGGGCGAGGTCGCGCCCGTAGCACTGCGCGCAGATGCCGCGCCGCGTGGCGCAGGTGAGCACCGAGCGGATGGTGATCTCCTCGATGCCCGCGTCGACGACCTTGCGGACCGCCTCCTCGTCGAACTGCTCGCCCTCGTTCACCAGCACGAGGCCGGTGATCGGGTCGACGACGGGGTAGAGCGCCGTGCGGCCGAGGATGCGGTCGCCCAGCGGCTGGATGACGTCTCCGCCCTCCTCGAGCTTGCTCACCTCGATGCCGTCGGTGGTGCCGCAGTCGAACTCCGTCACGCAGGCGTCCTGAGCGACGTCGACGAGACGGCGCGTGAGGTAGCCCGAGTTGGCGGTCTTCAGCGCGGTGTCCGCGAGGCCCTTACGGGCGCCGTGGGTCGAGATGAAGTACTGGAGCACCGAGAGCCCCTCGCGGAAGTTCGCGGTGATGGGGGTCTCGATGATCTCGCCCGACGGGCGGGCCATGAGGCCGCGCATGCCCGCGAGCTGGCGGATCTGCTGCTGCGAGCCGCGCGCGCCGGAGTCGGCCATCATCCAGATCGGGTTGAAGGACGGCATGCGCTCGACCTTGCCCGTGAGGGGATCGGTCACGTCCTCCTTCGCGACCTGCTCCATCATCTCCTTCGCCACCTTGTCGGCGACGCCGGCCCAGATATCGACGACCTTGTTGTAGCGCTCGCCGTCCGTGATCACGCCCTCCTGGTAGGAGTCGACGACCTTCTGGACCTGGTCCTGCGCGTCCTTGATGTGCTTCGCCTTGGAGGGCGGGATCACCATGTTGTCCATGCACACCGAGACGCCGGCCTTCGTGGCGTACTCGTAGCCGAGCGACCGCAGACGGTCCGCGAGGAGCACGGTGCTCTTGTTGCGGTACGCGCGGTAGCAGGCGTCGATGAGCGCCGAGAGCGCCTTCTTCTCCATCACCTTGTTGATGAGGGAGAAGGGAAGGGTCTCGTCCTCGAGCGCCTCGGCCAGCGACTCGGACATGATCACGCGCCCGGTGGTCGACTCCACGCGCATCGTGGTGACCTCCGCCTTGGCGAGCGCGAGGCCCTCCTTCACCGCGATCTTGTTGATCGCGTCGAGGTCCTGCTGCTCGATGACCTGGCCCACGGAGAGGCGCGTGTCGCCCGTGTCGGTGACCCTCACCGCGGGCATGCGCACCTTGATCTTCGCGTGGAGGTCGAGCTCACCCGAGTCGTACGCCATGCGCACTTCCTTGGGCGAGCCGTAGACCCCCGCCATCGCCGCGGCGCCGGTGGCGTCCGCGCGGAACGATCCCCTCGCGTACTCCTTGGCGCGCGTGAGGAAGTAGAGCCCGAGCACGATGTCCTGCGTCGGGTTGATGATCGGCTTGCCGCTGGCGGGGCTGAGGATGTTGTTGGTCGACATCATCAGCACGCGGGCCTCCATCTGTGCTTCCACAGACAGGGGCACGTGCACGGCCATCTGGTCGCCGTCGAAGTCGGCGTTGAAGGCCGCGCAGACGAGCGGGTGCAGCTGGATGGCCTTGCCCTCGATGAGCACGGGCTCGAAGGCCTGGATGCCCAGGCGGTGGAGCGTCGGCGCGCGGTTGAGCATCACCGGGTGCTCGGAGATCACCTCGTCGAGGATGTCGAAGACCTCGGCCTTCTCCTTCTCGACGTGCTTCTTCGCGCTCTTGATCGTGGGCGCGAGGCCCCGCTCTTCGAGCTTGTTGTAGATGAAGGGCTTGAACAGCTCGAGCGCCATCTTCTTCGGCAGGCCGCACTGGTGCAGCTTGAGCTGCGGGCCCACCACGATCACCGAGCGACCGGAGTAGTCCACGCGCTTGCCGAGGAGGTTCTGGCGGAAGCGCCCCTGCTTGCCCTTGAGCATGTCGCTGAGGGACTTCAGCGGGCGCTTGTTGGGACCGGTGATGGTCTTGCCGCGGCGGCCGTTGTCGAAGAGGGCGTCGACGGCCTCCTGGAGCATCCGCTTCTCGTTGCGGATGATGATCTCCGGGGCGTTGAGCTCCTGCAGGCGCTTCAACCGGTTGTTGCGGTTGATGACGCGGCGGTAGAGGTCGTTGAGGTCCGACGTGGCGAAGCGGCCGCCGTCGAGGGGGACGAGGGGACGGAGGTCCGGCGGCAGCACCGGGATCACCGTCAGCATCATCCACTCGGGGCGGTTGCCCGACTCGCGGAAGGCTTCCATGACCTTCAGGCGCTTGGCGTACTTCTTCCGCTTGGCGTCGCTGGTGGCGGCGCGCATGTCGGCGCGGAGCTCCTCCGCGAGGCGGGAGATGTCCTGGCGCTGGAGGAGCTCGAGGACGGCCTCGCCGCCCATCTTCGCCACGAAGGCGTCGTCGCCGAACTCGTCCTGGCAGCGCAGGTACTCATCCTCGGAGAGGATCTGGTTGACCTTGAGCGGGGTGTTCTTCGCGTCGATGACGACGAAGGCCTCGCAGTAGAGGATCTTCTCCAGGTCGCGGAGGGTCATGTCGAGCACCGCGCCGATGCGCGACGGCAGGCTCTTCAGGAACCAGATGTGCGCCACCGGGGTGGCCAGGTTGATGTGCCCGAGGCGCTCGCGGCGCACCTTGGACTGGATCACCTCCACGCCGCACTTCTCGCAGACGATGTTGCGGTGCTTCATGCGCTTGTACTTGCCGCAGATGCACTCGTAGTCCTTCACCGGGCCGAAGATCTTGGCGCAGAAGAGCCCGTCCCGCTCCGGCTTGAAGGTCCGGTAGTTGATCGTCTCGGGCTTCTTCACCTCGCCCCGCGACCACGCCCGGATCTTCTCCGGCGAGGCGAGGGAGATGCGGATCGCGCTGAAAGACAGCGGATCCTTCGGCTTCTCGAACAGGTTGAAGATGTCCTTCACGTTGCTTCCTCCGTCGTGGGACGGACGGAACGAACCCGCCGCGTGGCGCGCCACCTCTGAGTCACCTCCCCCGCGCGTGGCGCGCGAGGCTTCGAGGGTGGTGACCTGCGAGACGCCCTTTGTGTCAGGTGTCTCGCATCGCTCTTGTCACGCGCTGTCGGGTCCGCTCCGTCCTTCCGTGATCGAACTTTGTTACTTCGACTTGTAAAACCGGGCGAGGCTTTAGGGGCTCGCGACTACTCCGCCGCCTGGTTGTTGTCGCCGGGGGTCTGACCCTCGGTGTCTTCCACCAGCTCGACGTTGAGGCAGAGCGACTGCAGCTCCTTCACGAGCACGTTGAAGCTCTCCGGCACGCCGGGCTCCAGGGTGTACTCGCCCTTGACGATGGCTTCGTACATCCGGGTGCGGCCCTGGACGTCGTCGCTCTTGACCGTGAGGAACTCCTGCAGCGCGTACGCGGCGCCGTAGGCCTCCATCGCCCAGACCTCCATCTCGCCGAGCCGCTGCCCGCCGAACTGGGCCTTGCCGCCGAGCGGCTGCTGGGTGACCAGCGAGTACGGCCCGATGCTGCGCGCGTGGATCTTGTCGTCCACGAGGTGGTGCAGCTTCAGGATGTACATGATGCCCACCGTGACATCGTGCTCGAAGGCGTCGCCCGTGCGGCCGTCGAAGAGCACCGTCTGCCCGCTCAGCGGGAGACCCGCCATGTCGAGCATGCGCTTGATCTCCGACTCCGGCGCGCCGTCGAACACCGGCGAGGCGAAGAAGACGCCGCGCGAGAGCTTCTCGGCGAAGCGACGGACGTTCTCGGCGTCGAGCGCCTGGATCGTCTTCTTGTAGCTCGGCTCACCGTCGAAGATCTGCGCGAGCAGCTTCTTCACGATGTCCGCGTTGACGCCCGTGTCGAGCATCTCGCGGATCTTCTGACCGAGCACGTGGGCGGCCCACCCGAGGTGCACCTCGAGGATCTGCCCGACGTTCATGCGCGACGGCACGCCGAGCGGGTTGAGCACCACGTCGACCGGCCGGCCGTCCGGCAGGTACGGCATGTCCTCCTCGGGGAGGATGCGCGACACGACGCCCTTGTTGCCGTGGCGACCGGCCATCTTGTCGCCCACCTGCAGCTTGCGCTTGATGGCGACGTAGACCTTCACCATCTTGATGACGCCCGGCGGGAGCTCGTCGCCCTTCGAGAGGCGGCCGACCTTCTCCGCGCAGTTCTGCTCGATCTGCGCGGTGCGGTCGTCGAGCTCGCGGAAGACGTGCTGGAGCTCGCTCGCGGCCTCGTCCTCGAGGGCGATCTGCGCCCAGAGCTTGCGGGGGATGCTCTCCAGGGTGGCCTCGTCGACCTCCACGCCCTTGGCCAGCAGCACCTTGCCCTTGTCGTCGACGAGCTTGCCCTGCGTGGTCTTGCCCGTGACGAGGTTGCGAACGCGCCGGAGGTAGCTCTCGCGGACGATCTTGATCTCGTCGTCGCGGTCCTTCTCCAGGCGGGCGCGCTCCTGATCCTCGATGTCCTTGGCGCGGTCGTCCTTCTCGGTGCCCTTGCGGGCGAAGACGCGCGCGTTGATCACGATGCCCGACGTGCCCGGCGGCACGCGCAGCGAGGTGTCGCGCACGTCGCCCGCCTTCTCGCCGAAGATCGCCCGCAGGAGCTTCTCCTCGGGGGAGAGCTGCGACTCGCCCTTCGGCGTGATCTTGCCGACGAGGATGTCGCTCGGCTTCACCTCGGCGCCGATGCGCACGATGCCCGACTCGTCGAGGTCCTTGAGGGCCTCGTCACCGACGTTGGGGATGTCGCGGGTGATCTCTTCCTTGCCGAGCTTGGTGTCGCGCGCGACGCACTCGAACTCCTCGATGTGCACCGACGTGAAGATGTCCTGCTGGACGATCCGCTCGCTGATGAGGATCGAGTCCTCGAAGTTGTAGCCGCCCCAGGGCATGAACGCGACGACCGCGTTGTGGCCGAGCGCGAGCTCGCCGGTGTCGCAGGCGGGGCCGTCCGCGAGGACGTCGCCGACCTCGACGCGCTCGCCGGGCTTCACGATGGGCTTCTGGTTCCAGCAGGTGTTCTGGTTGGAGCGCTGGTACTTGGTGAGGTTGTAGATGTCGGGCTCTTCGCCGCGCTTGCCCTGCGCGCGCACCACGATGCGCGACGCGTCGGCGGTCTCGACGATGCCCGGGCGCTTGGCCTGGACGCACACGCCGGAGTCACGCGCGAGCTGACCCTCGAGCCCGGTGCCCACCACCGGCGCCATCGTGCGCACCAGCGGAACGGCCTGACGCTGCATGTTGGCGCCCATGAGGGCGCGGTTGGCGTCGTCGTGCTCGAGGAACGGGATCAACGCCGCCGCGACGCTCACCATCTGGAACGGCGAGATGTCCATGAGCGCGATCTGATCCGGCGGGACCATCTTGTAGTCGCCGTTGAAGCGCGCGGAGACGAGGCCCTCCGTGAGGCGGCCCTTCTCGTCCTTGATGGCCGTCGCCTGGGCGATGTACTGGCCCTCCTCCTGGAGCGCCGAGAACCACGTGTGGGCCTCCTCGACGACGCCGTTGTCCACCTTGCGGTACGGGGTCTCGACGAAGCCGTACTCGTTCACCCGCGCGTAGGTGCTGAGCGACGCGATGAGGCCGATGTTCGGACCTTCCGGCGTCTCGATCGGGCAGATGCGGCCGTAGTGGGTCGCGTGCACGTCGCGGACCTCGAAGCCCGCGCGCTCGCGGGTCAGGCCGCCCGGCCCGAGGGCCGACAGGCGGCGCTTGTGCGTCACCTCGGAGAGCGGGTTCGTCTGGTCCATGAACTGCGAGAGCTGCGAGCTCCCGAAGTACTCCTTCACCACCGCGGAGACGGGCTTCGCGTTGATGAGGTCGTGCGGCATGAGGGTGTCGAGCTCCGGCGAGATCGCCATGCGCTCCTTGATCGCCCGCTCCATGCGCACGAGGCCGATGCGGTACTGGTTCTCGAGCAGCTCGCCCACCGCGCGCACGCGGCGGTTGCCGAGGTGGTCGATGTCGTCCACCGAGCCGCGGCCGTTCTTGATCTCGATGAGGTGCTTGACCGTGAGGAGGATGTCCTCCTTGGTGAGCACCTGCGCGTCGAGCGGGGGCTGCTTCTCGACCGGGCGCTCCTTGTAGAACTTGTAGTTCAGCTTGAGGCGGCCGACCTTCGAGAGGTCATAGCGCTCGGCGTTGAAGAACAGGTTCTCCAGGAGCTTGGAGGCCTCGCGCGGCTCGGGGATGTCGCCCGGGCGGAGCTTGCGGTAGATGTCGATCTGCGCGGCGATCGCCTGGCCGTTCTGCCGCACGAAGCCCGCCATGGGGCCGTCGGGGTCGTCGTACTTGTCCTGCACGAGCGTGTCGCGCAGGTACGAGCCGACGAGCAGGTTGTCCATGAACAGGACCTTGAAGGACTTGATCTTCGCCTTGGCGATGGCGTCGACCTTCGAGTCGGTGACGACCTCGTTGCACGACACGATCACCTCGCCCGTCTCCGGGTCGATGATGTCCTTGGCGGCGACGCGGCCGACGATCTCCACGCGGTCGATCGGGATGCGATCGATCTTCGCGTCGCGGAGCTTCTTCACCGCGGCCTTGGTGAACTTGGTGCCCTTCTTGACGAGCACGTCGGCGCCGACCTTGATGTCGGCGGTCGTGCGCTGGCCCGCGAGGATGTTGAACTCCAGCGACTTGGAGAGCTTGTCCGCGGCCTCCACGTACACCGTCTCGGTGTCGTAGTAGTAGTTGAGGATCTGCTCGGCGGTGTAGCCGAGGGCGCGCAGCAGCACCGTCGCGTGGAGCTTCCGGCGGCGGTCGATGCGGACGTAGATGATGTCCTTCGGGTCGAACTCGAAGTCGAGCCACGAGCCGCGGTAGGGGATCACCCGGGCGCTGTAGAGGAACTTCTGCGACGAGTGCGTCTTGCCCTTGTCGTGGTCGAAGAACACGCCCGGCGAGCGGTGCAGCTGCGACACCACCACGCGCTCGGTGCCGTTGATGATGAACGTGCCGGTCTCGGTCATCAGCGGGATCTCGCCGAAGTAGACCTCCTGCTGCTTGATGTCGCGGACCGTGCGCTCGCCGCTCTCGCCGCCACCCTCGTAGGTGATGAGCTCGATGGTGACCTTGATCGGCGCCGCGAAGGTCATGCCGCGCTGGCGGCACTCGTCGACGTCGTACTTGGGCTTCTCGAGCTGGTACTCGCGGAAGACCAGCTCGGCGGTCTCGTCGAAGCTCTTGATCGGGAAGACCGAGCGGAACACCCCCTGGAGGCCGAAGTCCTTACGCTCCTTCGGATCGGTGTCCGCCTGGAGGAATTTCTCGTAGCTCGCCTTCTGAATCGAGATCAGGTTCGGAACCTCGATGATCTTCTCGATCACACCGAAGTTCTTACGTGCCCGGTAGTTGCTCTGAATAACCGATCCCATCTCTTCTCCTCTACCGCCTCGTGCCAGGGCGCTCGCCGCCGGACCTCGTCGACCCTCCACCCCTCCCCTGAGCTTCCCCGGCTTATCGCTGCGCCCCGCCGGAGTAGTATGACTCGGTACGGCGGACGGGCGCTGCTGGCGCGGGGAGAGGGAGGGTGGTGCTTCGTTCGAGGTTCGCCGTCGAGCGTTACTGGCCTTTCCAGGGGTTTTGCTGGCGCTGCATGAACGAGCGCGACCTCCCGCATACTGGTCGCGATCGCGTGGTCGCTAGTGCCGGTGAAGGCCTGGACGACGCTGGGCCTGGGCTCATGGCACGGATCCCGCGTAGGCGCAAGCGACCCGCGGGCACAAAAACGCAGCGACCCCCGGAACCGCCATCCAGGGGATGGGGTGCCAGGGGTCGAAGCGCCGTCAGGGACTGTCTAACGGTGAAGCGCTCTCAGGCGAGGCCCTTGACCGTGACGGTCGCGCCGGCGTCGGAGAGCTTCTTCTTGAGGTCCTCGGAGGTCGCCTTGTCGACGCTCTCCTTGACCATCTTGGGCGCGCCCTCCACGAGGGCCTTCGCCTCACCGAGGCCGAGCCCGGTGATCTCACGCACGACCTTGATCACGTTGATCTTGTTCGCGCCGGCCGCGGTGAGCTCCACCGAGAACTCGGTGGGCTCCGCAGCGGCCACCGGGGCCGCAGCCGCCGGGGCGGCGGCCGCGGACGCCACGGGGGCGGCCGAGACGCCGAGGGTCTTCTCGAGGGCCTTCACGAGTTCGGAGGCCTCGATCAGGGTGAGCTTGCTGATGCTGTCAACGAGGGACTGGATCTCCATGGTACTTTCCTTTCAAACGGTTCGATCGATGATCGATGATTGGTTGTCTTGTGAGTTGAATCGTCGGGACGCGCTCAAACGGCCTGTTCCTTGAGCTTGTCCGCCCACGCCTGGAGCGCGAACACGAGGTTCTGCGCCGGGGCGTTGAGGACCGTGACGGTCTGCTGGGCGGGCGCCATGATGGTCGCGAGGGCGGCGGCCTGGGTCTCCTTGAGACCCGGAAGCTTGGCCATCTCCTTCTCGACCCACTCGCGCTCCAGCACCTGGTTGCCCAGGAGACCGGCCTTCACGTTGAGCTTCGCGGCCTGCGGGCCCGCGCTCTTCTTGAACTCCTCGATGACCTTCGCGGCCGCCGAGGGGCTCTCGTTGCACCAGGCCACGCCGGTCATCCCGATGAGGGACTTGTGCTGCGTGCGCAGCGTACCGCGCTCGAGCGAACCGACGATCGCCTTGAAGGGCGAGTCCTTCAGCGCGTGGCGGATCAGGCTGTTCTTCACAACCTTGTACTCCACGTTGGCCTTCTTGAACTCCCGACGCAGCTTCGTCGCCGACGCCACGTTGAGGCCCTGGAAGTCCACCAGCACCGCCGCGACGGACTTCTCGAAGCGCTCTCGGACCTTGCCGATCTCAGCGCTCTTCTGGTCCTTGTTCATCGCTCAGTCCTCCGCCTTCTCGAGGAAGGCATTCGGGTCGATTCGCACGCCCGGACCCATGGTGGACGTGAGCGTGATCGAGCGAAGGTACGTGCCCTTCGCCGTCGACGGCCGCGCCCGGATCAGCGCCGTCACCAGCGCCTTGGCGTTCTCACGGATGTGCTCCGACGAGAACGAGGCCTTGCCGATGCGGGCCTGGACGATGCCGGCCTTCTCGGTTCGGTACTCGATCTTGCCGCCCTTCGCCTCGCGCACGGCGTTCGCCACGTCGAAGGTCACGGTGCCCACCTTCGGGTTCGGCATCAGTCCGCGAGGACCGAGGACCTTACCGAGGCGGCCGACCTGACCCATCATGTCCGGCGTCGCGATCACGCGCTCGAAGTCGAGGAAGGTGCCGTCGGCGACCTTCGCCACGAGGTCGTCGGCGCCGACATAGTCCGCGCCCGCCTCGGTGGCCTCACGACCCTTGTCGCCCTTCGCGAACACCAGCACGCGCACCTTCTGACCGGTGCCGTGTGGCAGCACGAGCGCGCCGCGGACCATCTGATCCGCGTGCTTGGGGTTCACCCCCAACCGCACGGCGAGTTCGACGGTCTCGTCGAACTTCGCCGTGGCGCAGTCCTTCACAAGCGCGGTCGCTTCGTCCAGCGTGTAGCGCTTGTTGACGTCGTGCTTCTTGTCCGAAGCCTGACGTCGCTTGGGAACCTTCGCCATCCCGATACCTCCTCTTCGGTGCATCGCACCTCCCACCGCCTCGGAGCCGCGGTGGTCATCCAGGACCCGCCCTACCGTTCAGCCCGCCATTGGACTGCGATGGGGTTTCGCTCGAAGGGTCCGTAAAACCGTCTATCGTGGAGCGCGCTGCGCCCCACCGGGGTCGCTCAGTCGACGATGTCGAGGCCCATCGAACGCGCGGTGCCGCTCACCGTGCGGATGGCCGCGTCGAGGTCGTCGGTGTTGAGGTCCGCGAGCTTCTGCTTCGCGATCTCGACCACCTTGGCGTGCGCGATCTGCCCGATCTTCTCCTTGTTCGGACGGGCCGAGCCCTTGTCCGCCCCGACGGCCTTCATCAGGAGGATCGACGCCGGCGGCGTCTTCAGCTCCATGGTGAACGACTTGTCGGAGTACACGGTGATGATCACCGGGATGACGTAGCCCTTCTTGTCCGCGGTCTTCGCGTTGAAGTCCTTGATGAACATCGGGATGTTCACGCCGGCCTGACCGAGGACGGGACCGATCGGGGGTCCCGGCTTGGCTTCGCCGCCCGGACACTGGATCTTGACTATTCCGACTACCTTCTTCGCCATCGTTCCCTCGTCGGTGGGTTTACGGAGTACCGGGGGTTCAGCCCCGGGGTTCTCCTCGCACGGTCACCGCGCGGAGTGCGCGGTGTCGTGCTGGGCCATCACCGTATTGATCAGGCCGTGATCTTCTCGACCTGGTTGTACCCGAGCTCCACCGCGGTGGGACGGCCGAAGATGGTGACGAGCACCTTGATCTTCTGCCGCTCCGGGCGGACGTCCTCTACCACACCCGTGAAGTTTGCAAAGGCCCCATCGACCACCTTCACCTGGTCGTTCACCTCGAAGTTGATCTTCGGGCGCGGCGCGATGCCGGTGCCCTCGATCTGACGCTTGATGGTGTCGACTTCCTTCTGCGGAACCGGGGTGGGGTTCTGGTCGCCGAGGAAGCCGGTCACCTTCGGGGTGTCCTTCACCATGTGCCAGGTCGTGTCGTTCATCTCCATCTGGACGAAGACGTAACCCGGATAGAACTTCCGGCTCTCGAGGCGCTGCTTGCCGCCCCGGGTCGCGGTCACGTTCTCCGACGGGACCAGGATCTCCCCGAAATACTGGTCCATGGCGTTGTTGCGGATGCGCTCCTGCAACGAGGCCTTCACCTTGTTCTCGAAGCCCGAGTAGGCCTGGACGATGTAGTACTTCATGGTGTGGGGACTCTTCCCGCCGGCGACGGCCGCGCGACCGCGGCGCCGGTCAGCTCAGGTAGATGACGTTGGTGATCCAGTTCCAGAAGCGGTCCATCGCGAAGATCACCACCGAGGCGACCACCGTGGTTGCGAGGACCACCACCGTCGCCGTCGAGGTCTCATCCTTCGTGGGCCACGTCACCGCGGCCAGCTCCTCGATGGTCTCCATCGCGAGCGTACGCAGTCGCATGTTCTTCCAGGCGATGATCATCGCGACGATGCCGACGACCACGCCGATCTCGCCGGCGATGTTCTCGTGGCCGGGCCACACCGCCTCGACGAGGTGGCTCGTCAGGAAGGCGACCACGCAAGCGGCCACGAAATACCCCGTGTAGAGGTACTTCTGTACTCCGAGTTGAAGGCTGCCGCCGATGCGTTCTGGCTGGGTGCTCACGCTGTTGCTCCGCACTTTCGAAGTTCTGCAGGAGGCGAGGGACTCGAACCCACGACCTGCGGATTTGGAATCCGCTGCTCTACCAACTGAGCTAGCCTCCTATCGTTCCGCCCGACTCGAACTTTCCGTCAGTGACTCTCCGCGTGCATCGTGTGGGCGTTGCACCCGACACAGAACTTCTTCATCCGGACCCCTTTGGTACCCGGAGTCGAGGAGCGGGTGGTGCGGTAGTTGCGGCGCCCGCACACCTCGCACGCCAACACGACCTTGATCCGGGCTCCCATGGGTTTCGTTTATTTCTTGAACCGCGCGTCGCCCCGAAGGTGTTCCCGAAGAAACCCCTCTCGGAGCGCCAGACGCTATTCGGTGATCTTGGTGACGACGCCGGCGCCGACGGTCTTGCCGCCCTCGCGGATCGCGAAGCGCATCTGCTCCTCGAGCGCCACCGGGGTGATGAGCTCGATGTCCATGGAGATGTTGTCGCCCGGCATGACCATCTTGACGTCCTCGGGGAGCTTGCAGACCCCGGTGACGTCGGTGGTGCGGAAGAAGAACTGCGGGCGGTAGTTGGTGAAGAACGGCGTGTGACGGCCGCCCTCTTCCTTCTTCAGGATGTAGATCTGGCCCACGAACTTCTTGTGCGGGGTGATCGAGCCGGGCTTGGCCAGCACCTGGCCGCGCTCCAGGTCGTCCTTCTCGATGCCGCGCAGGAGCACGCCGACGTTGTCGCCCGGCCTGGCCCTCGTCGAGGAGCTTGCGGAACATCTCGACGCCGGTCACCACGCTCTTGCGGGTCGGGACGAAGCCGATGATCTCGACCTCCTCGTTGACCTTGACGATGCCGCGCTCGATGCGGCCCGTGGCCACGGTGCCGCGGCCCTTGATCGAGAACACGTCCTCGATGGCGAGCAGGAAGGGCTTGTCGATGTCGCGAATGGGCTCCGGGATGAAGCTGTCGAGCGCGGCGGCGAGCTCGTGGATCTTCGCCTCCCAGGCCGGGTCACCGTTGAGCGCCGGCAGGGCCGCGCCGCGCATGACGGGGGTGTCGTCTCCCGGGAACTGGTACTTGGTGAGGAGCTCGCGCACCTCCATCTCGACCAGGTCCAGGATCTCGGGGTCGTCGACGGCGTCGCACTTGTTGAGGAACACGACGATGTTGGGCACGCCCACCTGGCGGGCCAGGAGCACGTGCTCGCGCGTCTGCGGCATCACCGAGTCGAGCGCCGAGACCACCAGGATCGCGCCGTCCATCTGGGCGGCGCCGGTGATCATGTTCTTGATGTAGTCGGCGTGTCCGGGGCAGTCGACGTGCGCGTAGTGGCGGTTCTGCGACTCGTACTCCACGTGCGCCGCGGCGATGGTCACCGTCTTGGTGGCGTCGCGGTCGATGCCGCCCTTGGCGATGTCCTTGTACGAGATCGCCTTGAACTTGGCCCCCTTGGCCTTGGACAGCACCGCGCTGATGGCGGCCGTGAGCGTCGTCTTGCCGTGGTCGATGTGACCGATCGTGCCGACGTTCACGTGGGGCTTGCTGCGGCTGAACTTCTCCTTGGCCATGACTCCTCAGACCTCCGACGTGACCGCCGCGTCGGCGGTCGGGGGAATATGGAGCTCACCATCGGGATTGAACCGACGACCTCGTCCTTACCAAGGACGTGCTCTACCAACTGAGCTAGGTGAGCGAATCGAGACGGGGGATATCTACCAACAAGCGAAGCAAGATCAATAACAAACATTCATCGGTTCGAACAGAGCGGGAGACGGGATTCGAACCCGCGACGTTCAGCTTGGAAGGCTGACGCTCTACCAACTGAGCTACTCCCGCAGGTGTGGAGGGTGTTGGATTTGAACCAACGTAGGCGTGAACCGGCAGATTTACAGTCTGCTCCCTTTGGCCGCTCGGGCAACCCTCCAGAAACTCAGCACTTCAAAGAACCCGAACCCTGATCCATCGTTGCGCTTTTCAGGGCTGGCGATGGGAGTTGAACCCACAACCCCCGGTTTACAAAACCGGTGCTCTGCCATTGAGCTACGCCAGCGGCCGGATCGTGAGGCCGCGTTCTATACACGGTCCCGCCACCGGTCGCAAGGCAGCACTGCCCTACGAATCAGAGCCGAGTCAGGGAGCGGCCTTGTATCCCCGTGGGCCGGACCCTGTCAAGCGCCTCCTGCGACGACCGCGCGAAGTCGATCAATTGCCTCGCTCGCGCGCCTCACCCACTCGTTGTTCGTGATGCCCGTGCGACGCGCCATCGTGAGCGTCAGCTCCCAGCTCCGCAGCGCGCCCTGCAGCAGCGGCCGCAGCCTCTCGGCGGTGCGCGCGCGGTACACGCGGCGCTGATCGTCGTCCCACTCCGTGGGCGTCGGCGCGTCCACGATGGCGTCGTAGAGGTCGCGGTACATCTCCCCGATGCGGAAGCCCGCGGCCGCGGCCCAGTCGGGGTTTCCCGCGCGGATCGCGTCGTTGAACTGCAGGTGCGCGTGCGTGACGAGGTTCACCCGCCGGGTGATCGCAGCCTCCGCGTCGGGCGCCTCGACCCGGTACGCCACCGCCGACGCGCGGCGCCTCGTGACCTCGCCCAGCACCACCCGCGCCTCGGCCGCGTAGGTGTCGTCGTCGAGCGCGTGCACCGCGTCCTCCGTCGGCGCGATCGCCACCGCGCGCTGCGCCTCGCGCTCGGCCTCCTCCAGGTTGTTCTCCGCCAGCCGCGCCGATGCGCGGCGAGCGGAGAGCTCCACGCGATCGGTGATGGTCATCGGGAGCGATCGGCTCTGCAGCGCGTCGGTGGCCTCGAGCACCCACGCCGGCGAGGCGCCGGACGCGCCCACCGCGGCGAGGCGGAAGAGCGCGTCGTGCGCGAGGTCGGCGTCGCGCGTGGTCGCCGCGGCCGTCATCGCGGCCGCCGCGTCGGGCCACCGCTGCGCGCGCTGCAGGCAGAGCCCGCGGTTGTACTGCGCCAGCGGCACCACCGAGGCCGACGGGAACTCCCGCACCAGCCGATCGAGCTCCGTCAGCGCCTCGGCGCAGCGCTGCTGGCGCATGTGCGCGATGCCGCGCTCGAAGAGCAGCGTCGCGTCGAAGGCGTCGCCCGCGCCCGCCGGGGAGGCGCCCAGCACGCGAAACTCCTCGCCCCGCACCGAGCGGTGCGCGCGGGAGTCGGGCGTCGTGGGCTGAGGGCGCACGCTCGAGGCGCAGCCGAGGAGACCGCTGAGACCGATCGCGAGGAGGAGTCGCATCGGGGGGATGGAGGCCGTGCGGGCCCCGAAGGTTCCCGAGATGTTTCGCATGCGGCCGCGGAACGTACTACGACCCCGGGCGATGAGCGCCCACCCCCCAGGGCTCCGCCTCGGCGTCGACGAGAACGGCCTCGGCCCGCGGCTAGGACCGATGATCGTCACCGGCGCGCTGATCGCCGTGAGCTCTGACTGGGAGCGCTTCGTCAGCGCCGCGCGCTCCGTCGGCATTGGCGACAGCAAGGGCCTCTGCGCGCACGGCGCCATGCGCGAGGTCGAGGCCACCGTGCTCGCGGTGCTCGACGTCCACCTGGGCCTGCGACCGAGCACCTTCGCGGAGCTGTTCGAGGCGCTCAACCTCGACGGGGACGCCTCCCTGCGCGCGCTCTGCCCCGACGGCGAGGCGCCGCGGATGTGCTTCGACGCCGGCATCGCGCTGCCCGCCTTCGGCGGAGCTCCTGGCGATCGTCACCGCGACGGCGCCCGCGCGCTGAGGGACGCCGGAGGTCTGGTGCGCAGCGTTCGCTTTACCAGCGTGTGTAATCGCAGGCTCAACGTCGAGCGGGCCCAGGGGCGCAGCCGCTTCGACGTCGACCTCTCCCGCATGATCGACCTCGTGCGCGCGCTGCGCGTCGACGCGGGAGGGAGCGTGAGCGCGGTCTGCGGCAAGGTCGGCGGGCGCAAGCGCTATGGAGACGCGCTCGCCGCGCTGAGCCCGCTCGTCGCTGTCGAGGAGGAGGTCGCCGCGCGGTCGGCGTACCGCGTCCCCGGCGTCGGGAGCGTCACCTTCCTGCAGGACGCCGACGAGAGCGACCCGGTCGTGGGCCTCGCCTCGCTGGTAGGCAAGTACGTGCGTGAGCTCTCGATGCTCCGCATCCACCTCGACCTGCGCGGGCACGTCCCCGACCTCGGCGCCGCGAGCGGCTACCACGACCCGGTGACCACCCGGTACATCGCCGCCACCGCGATCGTGCGCCGCGAGCGGCAGATTCCCGACGACTGCTTCGAGCGGTGATCGCGCCCGGACGGTATCCTGCGCGGCCATGCGCGCTCCCCTCCTCGCCCTCACGTTCCTCTCGCTGGGCTGCGGGTCGACGGTCGTCCTCTCGCCGACCGCCGACGGCGGCCTGACCCCGACGGACCAGGGGCGTGGCCGACGGCGTCCGCCGCCGATGCGCCAGCGACCGCGGATGGCCCCGTGGTCGCCGTCGACGCGGGCGTGGCGCCGCTCAACGGGCGGTGGCGCCTGGTCCGCCTGGAGTTCGACGGCGAGGACGGCGTGCGGCGCACCCTCACGGACGTCGACGGCCCGATCACCAACCCCCTCGGAGAGACCGTCGAGGCGCGCGGCAACGGCACCCTCTCGGTCGCCGACGATCGCCTCGCGCTCTCCGCCGGGACGCTGATCAACGGCCACTTCTACACCTACGCCACCGGCTACTCGGCCAACGGCTTCGGCGTCGCCGGGCTCCTCGACCAGGCCACCGGGCGCTTCACCCTCCCGGGCTCCGCGATGGGGGTCACCCTCCAGCGCAACGACGAAGGCACCGTCAGCCTCACCGGCGACACCTTCGGCACCAGCCGGCTCACCTACGCCCGCGCCCCCTCCCCCGTGCTCGTCGAGCGCATCTCCACCGTCGGCGTCGCGATGATCCGCGAGATGCCCGCTCCGATGACCCCGCTCAACCTCCGCGTCGCCCTCTTCTGGGACCACGTCGGCGCCGTCCCAGACACCGAGTCCAACGGCGTCGCGGTGCGCTTCGTCGGCCGCTTCGCCAGCTACCCCATCGTGCTCGCGGGCCCTCCCCCGGCGGAGGTGCGCTCCCGCGTGGGCGTCGCCACCGTCGCCCTCGCCCGCATCGCCCTCTACATCGACCAGGACGCCAGCCTCACCTTCAACCGCGCCGTCGATCGCCCGCTCGCCATCTCGCCGGTGGGCATCGCGTGGCGCGACGACACCCCCGGCAGCGACGCCATGAACAACCCCGTGCGCGACCTCTCGCCGGGCTACCAGTACGTTCACATCCACGCCGACTCCAGCCTCGGCCGACCCGCGGTGACGCCCTTCGACAACACCCACCTCGTCGCCCCCGACATGCCGGTGTTCGTCTCCATGTCGGCGATCCCGGTGATCCCGGACGTGCTGTGAGCGGCGAGCCTCCCGCGCGGCGCTTCGACCCGGTGTGGCTCGGGCGCGTCGGATACCGCGACGCCCACGCGCTGCAACAACAGCTCGTCGAGCGCCGCACCGCCCGGGAGATTCCCGACACGCTGCTGCTCCTCGAGCACGACCCGGTGGTCACCATGGGGCGCTCCGCCAAGGGCGAGCACGTGCTCTTCAGCGCCGACTCGCTGAGGGCTCGCGGCGTCGACCTCGTGGAGACCGAGCGCGGCGGCGACGTCACCTACCACGGCCCGGGACAGCTCGTGGCCTACCCCATCTTCGACCTCGCGCCCGACCGGCCCGACGTGCGGCGCTACGTGCGCGACCTGGTGCGGGTGATGTCCCTGCTCGCGGCCGACCACGGGCTCGGCGTGGGGCCGCGCGACGACCTCATCGGGGCCTGGATCGACCTCGACTCGCCGCACCAGTGGCCCGGGCAGGAGCGCAACCTCGCGCCCGCCAAGCTGGGCGCCATCGGGGTGAAGATCTCCCGCTGGATCACCATGCACGGCTTCGCCCTCAACGCCTCGACGGCGCTCTCGGACTTCGGGCTGATCGTGCCGTGCGGGATCTCCCAGCACCCGGTGACCTCGCTGGAGAGCCTCGGGGTGACGCCGGTGCCCTCCGTCGAGGCGCTCGCCCGCCGGGCGGTCGCGCACTTCGAGACGGTCTTCGGCGCCACCGCAGGAGCGATGGCATACAAGGCTCCGTAAGACACGGAGCCCGGCCGAGGGGATCAGTCCTCGATCATGTAGCGGGGGAGGATCGGCGAGGGGATGCCGGTGGAGACGATCCAGAGCTGGTGCGCCGCGCGGGTGGCGCCGATGTGCAGCAGGTGCCGCGACTCGTCGTCGGCGGGGTACTGCGACAGCGTCACGTCGACGAGGATCACGTAGTCGAACTCGAGGCCCTTCACCTGCCGGATGTCGGTGACCTCGACGCCCGGACGGAAGGCGAAGTCCTGGTCGGCCACCCGGGCGAGGCGGGGCACCTCGGCCTTGAAGAGGCCGTCGAAGTAGATGTCCGCGCGCTCGGGGCTGCGAGCGATCACGGCCACGTTGGCGCGGGGCTCGTGCATCGACAGCTCGCGCAGCGCCTCGGAGAGGAAGGCCACCGCCGCGCCGACCTCGTTGAAGCCGTGGAACTCCACCGGCGCGCCGTGCCGCGTGGCGAGCGGGGCCTCCGGGTCGGCGAGGTGCCCGAGGATGTCGCGCGCGAAGGCGAGCACCTCCAGGGTCGAGCGGTACCCGATGCGCAGGGGCTCGACCGCGACGCCGGAGAGGCCGAGGTCGCGCAGCACGCCCTCCCAGTCGCTGAAGCCGTTGTCCATGAGGAGCCGCTGGGCGGTGTCGCCCGCGAGCGTCACGGAGCGGTCCGGAGGAGGCCACGCCGAGGAGCACCGAGAGCTCCATGGGAGAGAGGTCTTGCGCCTCGTCGACGAAGAGGTGCTCGTACTTGAGCGGCTGCTTCGACGGGCCGCGCAGGGGGCCGCGCTTCACCTGGTAGAGCCGCAGAAGCAGCGCCTCGTCCTCCGGGTCGATGGCGTCGTCGGTCTGGTCCTCGCGGACGCCGTCGGCGCCGCGATCCATGCCGACGTCGCCGCCGCCTCCGCGGTGGTCGTCGTCGTCGTCCTCGCGCCTCGACGCGCGCGCTGTGCTCTCCTCGCGCGTCTGGTCGCCGGCCGCCTCCCAGCCGAGGTCCTCCGGCTCGGTCTCCTCGTCGCCGAAGCGCGCCCGCTCCTTGACCCACGCGCTCGCTCGGGGCGGTGCGCTCGGCGCGGTCCTTCGGGCCCTTGCGTCGGTTGCGCCGCTCGGCCCGGTCTCCGCCGCGCTCGCGCTCCTCGTCCTCCTCGCTCACCGTGTCCGCGACCACCCAGCGCGTGCACCGCTCGGTGCCAGCGCACCGCGGTCGAGAGGTCGCCGGCGGTGAACGCCCCGGGGCCTGGCGCTCCGCCGCGCTCTTCAATGCCTTGTAGTCCGTGACCAGCTCGGCCCAGTCCCAGACCACGTCGCGCGCACGACGCATCCACGGGTCCATGGCCTTCTGCAGGTCCATCTGGAGCCGCACGCCGAGGTCGGCGCCGCTCGTGCCGCCGAGGTCGCGCTCTCCGCGCGCCCACTGCCCGAGGCCCGTGAGCCTCCGCGAGAGCGCGTTGCCCTCGAGGGCCTTCCACGCCTTCGCGACCCGCTCTTCGATGTTGTTGCGCCGCGCCGTCTCGAGCAGCGCGTCCCTCGCCTTCAGCTCCTCGTCGGCGATGCGCTCGTCGATGAGCTTCAGCATCATCGGGTGCTTCTTCACCCGAGACACCACCGCGGGCGTGTCGTCGCGGATCTCCTCCGGAACCCGCGACAGGTGCTTGCGCCGCTGCTTGTGCACCCACTCGACGTAGGTCGTGACGTGCACGCCCTCGACGCCGAGCGCCGGCAGCACCCGCACGATGTACGAGGCCAGGGCGCGGTTGAACACCACGACCATCATCTGCTCGGGCGAGAAGCGCTTCGGGTTGTTGAACGCGAGGTACGCCATCCGGTGGAGCCCGATGGTGGTCTTGCCCGACCCGGCGCCGCCCTGGATCACCGCGAGGCCCGAGTGCGGCCGGGTGATGAGCTCGAACTGCCGCGGGTCGATGAGCGACGGGATCTCCGGGAGGTGCTTGTCCTCCCTGCCCTCGACGCCGACGCCCAGCCGCCCCTTGGACTTGGCCGCCTCGCGGCGCTCGTCTTCAGTGGGCGGGCGCACCGCGCTGAGCTGGCCGCCCTGGAGCTTCGCCGTGCACCGTCGCGCGCTGCCAGCCCTCCTTGTTCTGGTAGAAGACCCCCTGCGGAGCGACCACCCGCTTGAGCGCGCCGCCGCGGATCACCACCGCCCGACGGATGGCCACGGTGCCCTCCAGGGTCTTGCCGCCGAACTCCTCCTCGTACTCGTCGCCCTCCTGGTAGCGGTAGTAGATCCGCGAGACCGGGGCGTCGCGCCAGTCGACGATGCGCACGCCGCGCTCGGTGTCGACGTAGGTGCTGTTGCCGATGAGCACGTCGCGGCTGCGACCGCCCTCGGCGAGGCGCATGTGGCCGAAGTACGGGGACGAGGCGTCGACCATCCCGGTGACCACCTCGGCGCGGCGCGTGGCCACGCCGCGCAGGCGCTCCATCTCCGCCATCAGCGCGGGGAGGTCTTCGTTGCGCGCGTCGCCGATGAGGTCGCGCAGCTCGACCATCTCCCGGTCGTAGTCGGTGCGGTAGACCTCTGGCACCGCGGCCAGGTTCTCCACGCACCGCTTGAGGATCTTCTCCTCCTCGGCGACGATGGTGCGGAGTTCCTTGTCGGCGGCGGGGCTCGTGCCCTTGGAATCGGGGTCTGTCATAGAGGGGCGGGCATTCTACTCCCTGTCGACCTCCGCCGCCACAGTGCCCGAGCGCCTCGCCCGTTCATCGCCCGCGGCGGCGACCTTCGCGGCGGCCTTTGCCCGGTCGTTGGCCGTGCCAGTGAAAGCTCCAGAAGCTCTCCCGACGCTTCCCCATCCCGTGCAACACGTCTTGTGGATCACCTGCTCCCACGCGTTGCTGTACAAGAGGCGCCAATGGCAGTCCGATCATCGCGTCTCCCTCTGATCGCCCGACGCTTGACCTGCGGCGACAATAACATGACTAAGTAGTCATGGTTTTGAACGAGGTGGCTCCCTGATGTCAAGCGTGCGCAAGAGGTCGCCTGCGGTGCGTCCGCGCAACGCCCCCTCCGCTCGCCCCGGCCCCGCAGGGGGGACGCGAGACGCCAACCGCAAGGCGCGCACCCAGGCCATCGCGAAGGCGGCGCTGGAGCTGTTTCTCGACCGGGGCGTCGAGGGGGTCTCGGTCGACGACGTGGTGCGGCGCGCCCGCATCGCCAAGGGGAGCTTCTACACCTACTTCCGTGACCTCTCGGAGGTGGTCGAGGCCCTCATCGAGCCGGTGGGCGACGCCGTGCGCGCGTCCCTCGACGCCTGTGACACCGCCATCCGCGAGGCGCGCGACTACGACTCCCTGCTCGGCGCCTACCAGACCCTCGGGCTCGCGCTCTCGACCGCGGTGCTCGCCAACCCCGACGTCACCCGGCTCTACCTCCAGGAGCGCCGCGCCCCGGACCACGGGCCGCGTAGCCCCCTCGCCCGCCTCGCCGCGGAGATCGACCACCGCGCCGTCACGCTCACCGAGGCCGCGCACCTCCACGGGCTCCTCAAGGCCTTTGATCCGCGGGTGACGGCGGCCACCGTCGTGGGCGCGGTCGAGCACCTGCTGCACCGGGCGCTCTCGGGGCACGACCTCGGGCCGATGGATGCGATCCCGGAGATCCTGCTTCGGCTGGTGGTGGACGGCATCGGCGTCGGGCCGACCGGGCCGCTGCGCAGCCACTGATCGCGGCGAGAGCTGATCGCCGGAGGCACGCGGATTGACGCCCGGATGAATTCACGTTCATGCTGTGAACATGAAAAGCGGGCGCGCATATCAGCAGACGGCGCGAGCCCAGAAGACGGCGGAGAGCCTCGAGCGGATCCTCGATGAGGCCGAGGCGCTGTTCTTCAGCGAGCCCTTCGATCGCGTCACGCTCGACGCCGTGGCGCGCGCCGCGGGCGTGAGCATCCCGACGCTCCAGCGAAACTTCGGCAACAAGGAGGGCCTGTTCGCGGCCGTCGGGGGGAGGATGCGGGCGCGCGTCGAGGCGGAGCGCCGACCTCCCCGGATGACCCAGGAGGCGCGCCCGGCGCTGCTCGACCACTACGAGCGCGACGGGCGGACCATGTGGCACCTGCTGAGGCAGGAGGCGGACGTGCCGCTGCTGCACGCAGGGCTCGACGAGGCGCGAGCCGTGCACCGCGCGTGGGTCGGCGAGGTCTTCGCGTGCTCGCTCGCCGCGCTCAAAGGTGCCGAGCGGGAGCGGCGGCTCGACGCGCTCGTCGCAGCGACGGACCTCTATGTGTGGAAGCTCCTGCGGGTCGACCTCGGTCGAACCCGGCAGCAGGTCGGTCGAACCATGACCGCGATGGCGCTCGCCGTCGCACGAGGAGAACGCTGATGGCTACGGTGCTCGTGTACACGTCCCCTGCCGAGGGCACCTCTTCCCATCATGGACACGGCGCTCGCGCCTCGAGGCGCGGCCACGACGTCCGCGTGCGCTCGCCGCCGAGGTCGACCTCGTCGTCAGGGCGGGCCTGTCGGCGAGGGCCATGTCGTCGACGGTCGAGGCGCGTGCGATCGACGACTGGAAGGTGCGCTCCCCGCTCGAGAGCGCGAGGCGCTCGGTGCGCACCTTCGTCGATCGCGCGGCCTCCGAGGTGGAGGACATGCGGCGAGCGATCGCCGACGAGAGCCCGCAGCTCCTGCTCGTCGACACCAACGCGTGGGGCGCGCAGGCGGTGGCCGAGGCTCGGGGCTCCCGTGGGCGACGTGGCATCCCTTTCCGATGCCCTATCCCTCCCGCGACGCGCCGCCCTTCGGTCCAGGGTTCGCGCCGGCGCGGGGGCGCTGGGGCGGCTCCGCGATCGACTGCCCCGGCCGCTGGTGCAGGGTCCCTGGGAGAGGTTTCTTCCAGAGCTCAACCGGGTGCGTGCCAGCGCCGACGCCCGCCCGTTCAAGAGCATCCCCGAGATGTACCTCGCGCCGCCGCTCCTGCTGCACATGACGGCGGAGCCCTTCGAGTACCCGCGCAGTGACTGGCCCGCGAACATGAAGCTGGTCGGGCCGGGGCTCTGGTCACCGCCGCCGTCGTCGTCGACGCCCGGGTGGATGTCGACCGAGAAGCCGATCGTGCTCGTGACGTGCTCGACGGAGTTCCAGGATGACGGCGCGCTGATCGACGCCGCCATCGGCCTTCGCGACGACTCCTCGGTGCAGCTTCGTGTGCACGACGGCGGGCGTCGATCCGGCCACGGTGCGCGCGCCCGAGGGGGTCGTGGTCGAGCGCTTCGTCTCCCACGCCCAGGTGATGCCACGCGCGAGCGCCGTCGTGCCACGGGGAATGGGGATCACCCAGCGAGCCCTCGCGTCGGGCGGCCTCCGTGCGTGGTGCCCTGGGGCCGCGACCAGCTCGAGGTCGCCCGTCGCGTCGTCGAGTGTCGCGCGGGCGCCATGCTCGACCGGGGGAAGCTCAGCGCGTCACGCCTGCGCTCGGCGGTGGAGGAGGCCCGCGGCTGCGCGGAGGGCGCGGCGAGGGTGCGCGACGCCTTCGCGAAGGCGGGCGGTGCGGAGCGGGCCGCGGCGATGCTCGAGGCGCTGCTGTAGCCTCAGGGGCGCTGCAACCGGAGCGGGGCATAGGGCAGGAGTCAGCGAGCGGAGGGTCACGGACCGGGGCGGCTCCATCGCTTCCACGCACGTCGAGCGTAGGCGAGGCGCTCGGCTCCCGTCGGGTATCGCTGGGTAAACCAGTTGATGAGCTCGCGGGTCTCGGCGATCTCCTCCGCTGTCAGCGGAGCGGCGGCGCATCGAACGAACTCAGCGACGTCCATGGGCGCGTCGTACATGGCCTTCAGTCGGGCCCGCTCCTCCAGACCAGCGGATCGCAGCCGCTCCGTCACGACTCGCGCTCCGCGATCAGAACGTCCAGCAGGCGGAGGTCGGCGAGGTCCTTCGGCCGCGCCGCAAAGCGCTTGGTGCGCCGCAGATCGGCGAGCGCGGGAATCATCACGCGCACGTGATCGTCGATCCAGAGTTCTGCACGTCGGGCCCAGAGATCGTCGAAGATCACGGACTCGCTTGTCGACCGTCGAGACGCTCCGCGCGACCAGGACGTCGACGTGCTCGTCGTTCTGCAGGACGTACCGGCCACGTCGTCGCGCCTCGACGGCGTCGACCGTGGCGACGAGGTCGAAGGGCGCCACCGCCGCGTTGAGGATAGCGATGTCGTCAGCGTGCAGCCACAGGTCGTAGTCGGCCGTCAGCACCGGGAGCCCGAGCAGCACCAGCGCGCGTCGGCCGATGAGGAGGGAGCGAGCACCCGATGTCTCGATCGCAGCAAAGAAGCCGAGTTCGTCGAAGTCACTCCCTCGCATGGCTGCCTGAAGCGTGATCCCCCGGGGAGCGGCCCGTCAACGCCGGGCGCGCGATCACCACCGCCCGCCCTCGACGCGCCACCACCGCGCATCCCTCTCGTCGCATCACCTCATCGAGGCACTGGCCGCGTCGCTCGTCGCACACGAGGTAGCGCCCCGGCGGGCACCACCCCCGGCCACGCGCCGCCACCAGCGCCGCCGTCCGCGCTCGCTTCTCCTTCGGGTCGCCCCACACCGCGACGCGCCGCCCGATGGTCGCGAGCCCGGGGTGCGAGGCGTTCATCATCACCAGCTCACGCAGGTCGGCCCTGCCGCCGGCCCAGCGCGCGGCCCTCGTCGGGTCGCCCTGGCAGTACCCGCTCAGGTAAAGCACCGCCAGCACCACCGCCGACTGCGCCGCCGTGAGCGCCAGCGCCAGACGCCGCTCCGCGGTCGTCCACGAGGAGCGAGCGCCCACCAGCGCCGCGGTCGCCAGCGGCACCGCCACCAGCGCGAAGCGGAACTCCTTGTGCGCGATGGCGCTCATCCCAGCGAGGTAGACGAGGGCCATCGCCCCAGCGAGGCCGAGGCGGCGGCGATCGAGGCCGCGCAGGGCGATCCATGCGCCCGCGGGGACGAACATCGGGAGGCAGGCCAGGTAGAACCACGCGGGCCTCGCGCCGAAGTCGATGCGAGCGCGGTCGTCCACGAGGTTGAACTGGAGGTAGGCGCGCACCGAGTGGAATGCGCTGCCCCAGGCGAGGCGATCGGCGAGGCCGAGCGCCAGCAGCGGGAGCGAGACCCCGACGAGGGCGCGGGCCAACGCGGCGCGGTCGCGGCGCAGGACGAGCGCGAGCGCGGGCGCGACGAGCAGCAGCCCCGACGGGTAGCGCAGCACGAAGGCCACGCCGAGCCACCAGCCGACGCGGAGGGGCGACACCCCGTAGGCGCCGAGGGCCAGCATCGCCGCCATCGCCGAGAGCGACTCGCCCATCGGGCGGAAGGCGAGGTTGGCGAAGGGCGCTGAGCACGCGAGGAGGGCGACCGCGAGCTCCGCGGAGGCGGCGGAGGAATACCGGAGGAGGTAAGCGTGGAGGGCGCGGAGCGACCACAGCGATGCGAGGCCGGTGGCGAGGTGGAGCGCGCCGAGGGTGAGCGCTGGGTCGCGGAGGTGGAGGGATTTGCAGAGGGCGAAGACCGCGGCGACGAGGCCCGGGCCGAGCACGTTGCGCATGCCCGAGTACCACTCGTGGGAGATGGTCCCGTAGCCGTGGACCCAGCGGGAGGCGGGCTCGATCCACTGGTGGACCTCGTCGGGGTGCAGCCGACCGGCGATGAGGGTGGCGCAGAGGAGCTGCAGCGCCGCGGAGGCCAGCAGCCAGCGGGCGAGCCCGGGGCTCACCGCAGCGCGAGGCGGAACGCGACGCGCTGACAGCCGTTGGGGTCGAGGCGCACGCTGGCGAAATAGACCCCAGGGGCGGGCGCGGCGAAGGGCTGCTCCCGCGGGTCCCAGTTGGGCGAGCGCGCGAAGACCGGGATCAGGAGCTGGCCCAGCACCTGCCCCTGCGGCGCGTGGACGCTGAGCGTCGCGGTCGCGCCGAGGCTGTTCTCCTGCGCCTGCCCGAGGATGTGCATCGTCACCGGGCGCGCGTCGGGCATCGACACGCGGTACCAGGCGACCTGCCCGCACCCGAGCACGCCGTGGAGTTCTTCACCGGGGACCAGCGGCTGCGCGGTCTCCATCGAGCCGTTGGGCAGCGGCGCCTCCTCGTTGGTCGAGGCCTCCAGGGTGGCCTGCTGGACGGTGCCGCTCGACGCGCACCCGAGCAGCAGCCCGCAGCCGACCGCCCACACCCCACAGACCCGAGCTGCGTAAATTCTTTCCACCTGTACCTCCACCGTGGCGCCCCTTCTCCCACGGGGTCATGGGTGCGGGGAAGGACCTCCGTCGCGCTTGTGGGGGGCGCACCCGCGGTGCGAATGTCCGTCCATGCGACGTCCGACGGAGCAGGAGCTGAAGCTCCTCAGCAACACTGAACGGGTTTGTTTCGAGATCGCCGACGCGGTCAACCGCCGCCCCCTCCTCAAGCGCGCGGCCCACTTGTTCCAGGGCACCATCGGGCAGACCTGGGTCCATTACGCCACCCGGCACCTGGTGCACTCCCAGGGCCTCGAGCGCCTCCAATCGCTGCGCCCCGACCGCGGCGTCTTCCTGGTCTGCAACCACCGCAGCTTCTTCGACTTCTACTGCATCTCGTCCGTGATGCTCCGCGCGTGCTCGTGGGTCCGCGGCATCTACTTCCCGGTGCGGTCCAACTTCTTCTACGAAGGCCCCGCCGGGGTCGCCGTCAACATGGTGATCGCCGGCTGCGCGATGTACCCGCCGGTGATGCGAGCGCCCTCCAAGCGCGGCTTCAACACGTACACCCTCGACGCCGTCAACGAGCTCCTCCACGAGCCCGCCAACGTCATCGGCTATCACCCCGAAGGCCGCCGCGGAACCGGCCCGGACCCCTACGAGCTTCTCCCCGCCAGCATCGGCACCGGCAACATCGTGTACCGCGCCCGCCCCGTGGTGATCCCGGTGTTCACCCTCGGGCTCGTCAACAGCCTCCCGAGGCAGGTCATCGGCAACTTCACCGGCGACGGCGAACCGGTCACCATGGTCTTCGGCGAGCCCCTCGACCTCCAGCGCTTCTACGACATGCCCGCGGAGAACGAGACCTACAAGGCCATCGCCGAGCACATCCGCGACGCCATCATCGCGCTCTCCGTCGAGGAGAGGGCCCTCCGCAAGGCGAAGGGCCTGCCCACGCTCGATCCCAACGCCTCAGCGACCGGCTGAGCCACGGCGGCGACGCCTCGCCACCCCCGCCAGGCCGAGCGCTGCGACGAGCCACCACCCACGAGGCGCACCGCCGACCCGCCCGGCGGTGCAGGCGCAGCCGCCGTCTGCGTCGGCGCGGCGCGTACCGGGCGTCACCACCCGCTCCAGCATGGTGAAGGTCCCGGTCGCGGTCACGGTGTGGTCGCGGACGTCCGTGGCCGACGCGCGGATCGTGTACACGCCCGGAGGGAGGTACTGCGTCCCGTTCGCGGCGATGCCGTCGAAGGCGACGCGGGTGGTGCGCGAGGGCAGCGGCGAGCGGAGCGTCTCGTCGACCAGCACCCGGACCACGGCGCCGCTCGGGTCGAGCAGCTCGGCGCGGGTGCTCGCGAGCCCGGTGCGGTCTTCGAAGGTCACCTCCAGGTTGGTCGTCTGCGAGGGCGGCGTGAAGGTCGCCGGGTTGGCGCCGATGCGGATCGTCGGCGGGCTCACGTCCACCACCGTGAATCCGTCGGAGAGGGCCTCCGCGCTCGATCCGTCGGCCCCGACGGCGACGACCCCGACGCGGTACCGGCCGCCGAGGCGCAGCGGCAGCTCTCCCACCCGGGCCCGGTCGCCGGTCACCTCGGTGTACTCCGGAAACTGCAGCGCCGTGCCCGCGAGCGTGGTCACCCGCACCTGGAAGCGCATCGCCCCCGGGGTCGCGGCCCAGCGCGCGGTGACCGTGTCGAAGGTCTCGACCTCGTCCAGGTCGGCGTCGCTGTCCGTGTCCGCAGGGTCGGTGTCGCGAACCGCCTCCGGGGTCGGGAGCGTGCGGGCGCCCATCGCGTAGAGGTACCCGTCGCCGACGCTCACCAGCACGTCGTCGGTGCCGTCACCGTCCGTGTCGCCCACCACGGGCTCCCCGACGGGGTAGCGGAAATCGTGCGCCCAGCGGAGCGCGAGGGAGCAGCCGTCGAGCGCGTAGAGCCAGCCGTCGGTGCTGCCCACGAGCAGCGTCGGGTGCCCCGCGCCGTCGCCGTCGGCCACCGCGGTGGCGTTGCTGAGCGTGCCCACGCGAGCGGTCGCGGGGACCATCTCGCGCGACGGGTACGCGAGGCCCCCGGCGAGCACCGTGCGGGCGAGCGTGGCCGAGGCCGGGGGGCCGCAGCTCCGGAGGGGGGGAGGTCCTGAGGGCGGATCACCCGGAGCTCGGCGGTGCCTGATGGGCACAGGGCGAGCGCGGGCTGCTCGGCGCAGCGCAGCACTGCCCCGGCGTTGGAGGAGACCGTCAGGTCGGACATCTGGCCGCGGAGCTGGAAATCCCTGTCCAGCAGCCCGTCGTGAAGGCTCGCCTGGAGGTAGACCTCGGGCACCGACCCGCTCCACGACGACACGATGGGCGAGCCGTAGGGCACCGTGTAGGCGTCCGCCGAGGGGGTGCCGTCGCGGCCGTCGATGCGGTTGAGCGCGTTGAGGGTGGTGACCACGTCCTCGGTGCCGTCGCCCGACAGGTCGGCCACCGCGAAGCCGCCGATGCCCGAGTGGGGGGTGCGGGAGAAGGTGTTCCAGCGGAGCGAGCCGTCGCGGCCGCGGAAGGACGAGGGGCGCACCACGAAGCCCGGGTCGACGCGCATGAACACCAGGTCGACGCCCGGCTCGCCCGCGCGGCGCAGCGGGAGCAGGTCGCCCGCGGTCGACGATCCGATGGGGCCCGCGGCGTCGTCGACGGACCATCGCAGCGCGTCGCCCCGCGCCGGGTCGACGGAGAGCAGCGCGCGTCCGTCGAGCGCGGCGAGGTCGTTGACGCCATCGCCGTCGAGGTCGGCGATCACCGGCCACCCGGCGCGGGCGCGCTGCCAGCGCAGCACCGGGGGGGAGGCCAGCGAGGCCCGACGGGCGTCGAGCCGGAGCAGCGCCCGGCGGCTGTCACGCACCAGCACCGAGCGCTCGGGCCCGGCGGCCCCTGGGAGCGAGCCGATCACCGGGGTCGCGCCGAGGATCCCCGGGCCGGAGTAGTACCCTCCGACGCGCATACCGGGGATGGTAAACTCGGTTCCGACGAGGCGGTTGGTGGGGCGCAGCGCCTCGTCGAGCGCGAGGAGGTACCCGTCGCTGGTCACCACCAGCGGCTGGGTGATCTCCCGGGAGAGGTTGGCGCCCGTCTGGAAGGTCAGCATCGTCGCGGCCATCGGGGCCTCGAGGGTGCCGAGCACCGCGGGCGTCGCGCCGTCGAGGTCGTAGGCCACCAGGGTCGTGACGGTGCGCGCCTCGGCGGGCAGCGCGGGATCGAAGGCGGTGGTGAGCAGCTCGAGCGCGGGGTCGGCGTCGAGCTGCATCGCGAGCGGGCGGTAGGCGAAGCCGAGGCGGGGCGAGAGCGAGGGGTCGAGCACGAGCGCGGGGCGCCGCGAGGGCAGCGTCCAGCGCACCGAGAGCGCGCCGTCGGAGAGGGTGAGCGCCGCGGAGGCGCGGTCGTCCTGCACGCCGAGGAGCACCGGGCGACCGAGTCCGGAGGCGGTCGCGGGGAGCACGCCGACGAGCTCGAAGCCCTCCCGGCTGGCGCGCACGGCGCCGGTCGCGGCGTCGCGGATGGTGAGGTCCCAGCGGCGGGCCGCGCCGTCGTAGAAGCTCGCGACGAGCTCCGGGCGGCCGTCGCCGTCGAGGTCGCCGACGCTGTCGGGGGAGAACGCGAGCCCGCCGCCCTCGGGCTGCGCCTGCACGGCCTCCCACAGGAGCGTCGCCGTCGACTGCGTGGGTCGCGGCGGGTCGTAGACCGCCACCCGGCGAGCGCCGAAGCCGGGGTGCCGGAGCGGATGGTGTTGGTCACCACCACGAGCTCGGCCGCCGGGTCGTCGTCGACGTTGATCGCCAGCGGGATCGACCGCTGAGTGAAGCTCCCGGAGCTCGGCGCGGGCACCTCCCAGCGCAGCACCCCGGAGCGCCCGTCGAGCACCCGCATGGTGGTGTCTCCCTGGGCGATCACCACCTCGCGCATCCCGTCGCCGTCGACGTCGGCGAGGAGGTCGTTCTGGGTGCCGCACCGCTGGGTCGACGAGGGCACCTGCCAGAGCGTGCGCGGGGCCGCGTAGCCGTCGCGGAAGGAGTACACCGACGAGCCGACGGTGCTCAGCACGCACTGCCCGACGTAGAGCTCGGCCAGCCCGTCGCCGTCGAGGTCGCCCAGCCGAGCGCTCGCCCCGAGGCCCCGATGCTCCCTCGGAACCTCCCAGAGCACCCTCCCCGTCGAGCCGTTGAGCACCAGCACGGCGCCCCGCTCTCCCACGACCACCACCTCCGTGCGCCCGTCGCGGTCGAGGTCTTCGAGGCCCGCGAGGGAGCTCGCGTCGATCAGGTCGCTCTCCCACACCAGCGAGTCGTCGGCGTGCTTGCAGATCACCTTGCCGCTCGCGACGAAGACCACGTCCGTGACCCGGTCGCCGTCGACGTCGGCGACGCGCCACTGGTCGTCTCGCAGCTGCCCCCCGAGGTAGTGCCGCCAGCGCACCGCAGGGGCCGGGAGCCGCAGCGGTCCGGTGGCCGCGCCGGTGCGCTGCGGGTCGTGCCGGGCGCAGGGCCAGTCGTGCGCTCCGGCGACCATGGGCGCGAGGAGCAGGGCGGGGATGATCCAACGCGGGGAGGCGGAAGTGGCGCTCATGGTGCCCCGCTACGGTGCACCAACCCCGGGCTCGGGTTCACGCCGCGAGGGCGCGAATCAACACGACGGTGATGTTGTCGAGGCCGCCGTTCTTGTTGGCCTCGCCGACGAGGGCGGAGCAGGCGTCGGTGAGCGAGGGATGCTCCTGGACGATCTGCCCGATGCGCTGGTCGGTGAGCATGCCGGTGAGGCCGTCACAGCAGAGCAGCAGCACGTCTCCCGCGTGGAGCTCGTGGCGGTGCATCTCCACGGCCACGTCGGGCTTCATCCCCAGCGCCCGGGTGATGACGTTCTTGTACGGAAACTTCTTGAGCTGCTCGTCGGTGAGGTCGGGCCGCGTGCGGCGGTACTCCTCCAGCAGCGAGTGGTCGGTGGTGAGCGGCTCGATGGAGCCCGCGGAGCGAACGAGGTAGCCGCGGGAGTCTCCGACGTGCGCGACCCAGGCCGCGCCGTGGCGCACCAGCGCCCCGACGAAGGTGGTGCCCATCCCGCGGCGCTCGGCGCTCTCGCGGGAGGACTCGTAGATGCGGAGGTTGGCGTACTGCACCGCGATGCCGAGGGTGTCGGCGTCGTAGCGCTCGCCGCGGGCCTGCTTGAAGGGCCAGGAGATGATCGGCTCGTCGTGCGCGTCGACGAAGAACTGGCTCACCACGTCGACGGCCATGGCGCTCGCCACCTCGCCGGCGTTGTGCCCGCCCATCCCGTCGGCCACGAGGTAGAGGCCCTCGTCGGGGGCGACCTTGAAGGAGTCCTCGTTGTGGCTGCGCTTGCGCCCGACGTCGGTGAGGGCTGCGTACTCGAGCTGAAGGCGCTCCGGCATCAGGGGGGGGATTGTTCCCAGCGGGGGCTGCGGAGGTCAACGACGTTCGGGGTGCGGCGACGCTTCGATCAGCAGCCCGCTGTCGGTCCATCGCCAGCGGGCCACGTGCAGCCCGGCGCCCGCCCTGCCCTCCGGGATCACGAAGGAGAAGGTCAGCACCCGCCCTCCGCCGGGGTGCGCGCCCAGCGAAGGCGTCGGCCCATGCAGCTCCCCGCCGACGTCGACGGTGCACCCGGGGTACACCATCGCCCCGACCGTGCGCGCCAGCCGCGTGGCGTCGGGCACCTCCCCCCGCGCGACCCACAGCGCGAGCGCCCGCTCCGCCCCGTCGCGCCCGACCGACGCCCGCTCCGCCTCGACCAGCGCCGCAGAGGGAATACCTCCCATGGTAAAGCCCACCGCGATCGTCCCCGCGGGCGTCGGCACGCCCAGCGGATGCACCGGCCCGACCCCCGCGTCGACCACCGCGCCCAGGCTCCTCGCGGCGGCCTCGAGCGACGGCACCGCAGATTGAGTCACCGGCGCCGGGGAGCGCCCGCTGCGCGGCTCGGAAGGAGCGCGGTCGCAGGCCCCCGAGGCGGCGAGGAGCAGCAACGGGAGGGCGGCGGTGTGAGGCAGTGTCGGGGCGGGCAAGGCCCGAACGCTAGCACTCCTCGACGGATGCCTTGACACCGTACAGGCCGGGGTGAAACGCTTGCGTAAGCGTGGTGTTGCGGGTAGTTGCAGCCGGTCGGTCCGATGTTGGCCTGTTGCGGGAGCACAACGAAGACAGCTTTGCGCTGCTCCCTGCGCACGAGCTCTTCATCGTGGCCGACGGAATGGGCGGCCACCGCGCGGGCGAAGTCGCCTCGCAGCTCGCCACCAGCACGGTGACGGCCTTCTTCGACAGCACCATGCGGGAGGACGCCACCTGGCCCTTCCACTATGACCCCGCGCTCTCCGTTGAGGAGAACCGCCTCGTCACCAGCATCAAGGTCGCCAACCGGTCGATCTACGAGGAGGGCGTCCGGGCGGCGGACCACCGCGGCATGGGCACCACCTTCGTCGGGCTGCTGGTGGCTCGCCAGACGAACCGGGTGTTCGTCGGCCACGTAGGCGACAGCCGGTGCTACCGGGTTCGCGACGGCCAGATCACCCTGCTCACGCAGGATCACTCGCTGATCAACGAGTACATCCGCACGATGCCCGACCTGCCGGCGGCGCAGCGCGACGAGCTCCCCCGCAACGTCATCACCCGCGCCCTCGGGATGAACGACGTCGTGCTGGTCGACCTGCTCGCCGACGCGGCGCGCGAAGACGACATCTACGTGCTCTGCTCCGACGGGCTCTCGGGGATGATCTCCGACGAGGAGATCCTGGACGTGGTCACCCGGCACGAAGACCCGGAGGTGGCGTGCCGCTCGCTCATCGCGATGGCCAACGACCACGGGGGCGAAGACAACATCACCGCGGTGGTCATCCGGCTCGTGGACGCCGACAAGGACTTCGTTCCGAAGCGCGCGCCCGGCTCGATGGAGGAGACCCGGCAGGTGGCCCTGCCGGACTTCAACGACCTCACGGTGGAGCAGTCGCGCAACGACCTCCTGATCGACATCCGCGACGACTTCGACGTGTGCGCGACCGACCCCGCGATCCGCGTCGCGGAGCTGAAGTCGTCGCGCTCCAAGAAGTAGCGGAGGAGGCTCAGCTCCCCGCTGGGGGGTTGTCGCCGGAGAAGGGGCCGTCGGTGGTGGGCTCCGCTGCGGGGGGCTGACGCCGGACGCGGTCGCGGAAGAGCGACCAGGGGCCGCCGCCAGAGTCGCGGTCGCCCATGCCCCACTCGCCGTTGGCGCGGCCGTTCTCCGCGCTGTCGATCCAGAAGAGCATGTACCCCTTGCCGGTGAGCGGGGCGATGCGACCGCAGGCGCGCTGGCTCTCGGTCCAGCTGAAGCGCAGGAGGTTGCCCTCGACGTGGCCCTCGATGCGGCCCGTCGCCCGGCACGAGGCCCGGTTGTACGAGTACTGGCCGACCACCGAGTCGCCGGTCTGATCGAGGTAGACGTCCCCGATCTGCTCGGAGTGGAAGCTCCCGCTGAAGCTCTCGTTGGCGGGCATCGGCCCGGGGCGGATGTCCACCGCCACCATGGTCGCCGGGTCGTTGCCCGCGAAGCGGTAGGCGGTGCGGACCTGCGTCCCCCCGCAGGCCCCGAGCAACATCATCGTGGTGAGGGTCAGCGCGCGTGCGGTCATCGATCGGTGCTCCATCGGTTGTGCGCCGATGATGCCCTCCCGAGCGTCGCCACAAAAGCCCTCTTCGGGGGTAACGTCCGCGTTCCTCCCGTGTCGGACGCACCGCCCCCCGCCGAGCCGTCGGCCCTCGCCCACGACTACGCCCCGCTGCTCGCCTTCGCGATCCCGGCGTTGGTCGGCGCCCTCGCGGGCGGCAACTCCATGGGCTTCTACGACGCCCCCGAGCTCGCCTCCTGCGCCGCGGGGCTCGGCGCCACGCACCCGCCCGGGCACCCGCTCTTCGTCGCCGTCGCCTCCGTCGCCACCCTCGTCCCCATCGGCACCGTCGCGCTGCGGGTGACCCTCCTCGGCGCGCTCTGCCTCGGCCTCATGGGAAGGCTCGCCTACGGCCTCACGCTCCCGCTGGCGACCACCGTCCTCGACGGCCCCTCCCCGGTCGCCGCGCGCCGCTGGCTCCCGTGGCTCGCGCTCGGCCACGCGCTCGGCGC
>JADJAE010000003.1 GCA_016704445.1 Deltaproteobacteria bacterium | reverse complement strand
TCATCGCGGCGACGGCCCTCGCGGCGTGGATGCTCGCCGGCGCCGCGATCGACCAGGGGGCGCACCTCGACCGCCAGCGCTTCGCCGTGCCCGACGCGCCACCGGTGGTCACGGACCGGGAGGGTGAGGTGATCCAGGTCGTGCGCGCGGCGGGTAGACCAGCGCTGGGTGAGCCTCGACGCGGTCTCGCCGCACCTCGTCCTGGCGTTGCTCGCCGCCGAGGACCAGCGCTTCTACTCCCACCGCGGCGTCGACCTCCGGGCGAGCGCACGGGCGGTGCTCGATGCGGTGATCCCGTGGCGACGGCGCACCGGGGCCTCCACCATCACGCAGCAGGTCATCAAGCTCACCCACGGGCGACCTCGCGGGCTCTGGAGCAACCCTCGAGGTGGTCCGGGCGCTCGCCCTCGAGCGCGCCGTCAGCAAGGACGAGATCCTGCTCCGTACGTCAACCGCGTGCCGTTCGGGCACAACGTGGTCGGCGTGGCGCGGGCGTGCGAGGTCTTCCTCGGCCGCGGTCCGGGCGCGGTCACGCTGGCCGAGGCCGCCCTGCTCGCGGGGCTGCCGCAGTCGCCCTCACGCCTCGACCCGGCCCTGCATCTGCGACGTGCGGTGGCGCGGCGGGACCGGATCCTGCGGCGGATGCGGGAGGCAGGGTTCATCGACGAGCGCGCCCTCGCGGAGGCCCTGGCGGAGGCGCCGCGGTGGGCGACGGGGGTGCATCCCCGGGGCCGAGCGCTTCGTCGACGCGCTGCTGCGCGCCGAGCCGGACCGAGCCAGCGGGCTGCCGCGCGGCTCCCTCGACGCGGGGCTTCAGCGCGATGCCGCGGCGCTCATGGCCGGAACCGTCGCGCGGTGGCGGGCGCGCGGCGCGAGCAACGGCGCGGCGGTCGTGCTCTCCAACCGGACGGGCGAGGTGCTCGCCTACGTCGGCGCGGCCGACCCGGCCGGGCCCGGCGGGGCGCTCGACCTGCTGCGCCGCGCGGCAGCCGGGCTCGACGCTCAAACCCTTCGTCTACAGCCTGCTCTTCGAGCGCGGCGCGACGCCCGCCACCGTGCTGGCGGACGTCCAGGTGCCGCTGCGGGGCGCCCGTGGGGAGACCGCCGAGGCCCGGACTACGACGGCCGCGAGCGAGGACCGGTGCGGCCCGCGATGCCCTCGCCTCGTCGCTGAACCTCGCCGCGCTGGACGCCGCAGCGCAGGTCGGTGCGGCGGCCATCGTCGACGAGCTCCGCGCTCGGCATCACCGTCCCGGAGACGCGCGGCAGTACGGCCCGAGCGTGGTGCTCGGAGGTCTGGACGTGAGCCCCCTCGCCCTGGCCCACGCGTACCTGACGCTCGCGCGACAGGGTTCCCGCGTGCCGCTCTCCTGGGTCGCGCGCGCCGACGAGCCCGCTGCGCGAGCGGTGATGGGCGCTGCGGGCGCGGCCATGACCTGGGACGTGCTCAGCGACGAGGCGGCCCGTGCGCGCGGCTTCGGACGTTCTCTGCGCGAGCTCGCCCCGCAGGCGCCCTTCGCGCTCAAGACCGGGACCTCCAGTCGCTGGCGGGACGCGTGGTGCGCCGTGGCCGACCGCCGGTTTACCGTGCTCGTATGGCTGGGGGACCCGGCGGGCGCGCCGATGGCCGGGGTCTCAGGCTTCGAGGCGGCAGCGCCCGCGGCGGTGCGCCTGCTCTCACTCGCGCGCGGGCACTCCCCCGCTGGGTCGCGTGGGATCCGCCGCCCGCCGGGGCGGGGCGGAGCGACGTGGCATTGGCTGCAGCGCCCACGCTCGACGCCCGTTACGCCGCGTGGATCGAGCGCGCCCGCCCTGCGCACCTCGCCGTCACCGAGACGGCTCCGTCCGTCGTGCGGCTCCTCGATCCGCAGCCCGGGCGGACCCTTCTCCTGGCGGGCGCTGGCGGCGCGATCCCGTTGCGTGCGACCCGCTGCGGCGAGGCAGAGGCGCTCCGCTTCGTGGTCGATGGGGCCGCGCTGCGGGACGCGGCGTGGCCCGCGCCCGCCGGCGAACACTCGATCGTGGCGTGCTGCGCTGCGCGCTGCAGCGCCCCCGTTGCGGTCACCGTCGAGCGCCGATAGCGCACTCTTTGCGCGCCCATCGTGCATGGGACTACCGTCCGCGGTGATGCGCGCGCTGAGATTGCTCCTCTGTCTCGTGGTGGGCTGTGGCGCCCGGACGCCCCTCGTTGACTCCGACGCCGCCGCCGACGTCGCGGCACCCATCCTCGATCGCCCCGCGCCGGTCGACCTCGGGGAGCCGACTGTCGACGTGGGCGTCGATCGGCCGACGGTCGATGTGCCCGTCGTCGTCGATCGCCCGCTGCCGCCGCCGACGGATCGTCCGGCGTTCTGTGGTGACGGGGTGGTCGGCCTCGGCGAGGAGTGCGATCGCGGGGCGGACAACGGGCCGACGGACGCCTTCACCCTGTCGCAGCCCGGGAGGCCGGCGGTCGCGGTGCGCCCACTCGTGCGGTCGCTCTCGGCGACGGCGTTCTACCGCTACGAGTCGGCGAGCGCGCACACGGGCTTCGAGGACGTCGCGCTCGCGAACCACATCCTCTACGTCGATGGCGCGACCGGCACCTTGAGCCTCGTGTTCGTCGCCGGGCGCGACGGCGACCTGGGGCTCATGCCCCCGCAGCCCGACGGGAACCTCCAGCTCAACTGGTCGGGCGTGCCCACCGGGGCCTCGGTCGTCGTCTCGGACGACGAGGGCGAGTTCCGCTCGGTGGGCGGCGGGCGCTTCGAGGGGCGGTGGTCGTTTCAGGACAACACCGACGGCGGCGCGATCCAGGGCCTCGCGTGGGATCAGGCGTGGCGCATCACCGCCCAGACCCTGCGCACGGACGGGGTGACCCGGGTGCGCTTCATCGGCGCCGACGGCGCGCCGCGCGTGCTCACGCTGCGCGACGACGTGGTGATCACCCACCGGAGCGGCGACCTGTGCCGCGAGGACTGCCGCCGCGCCCGCTGCGGTGACGCCCAGCTCGACGCGGGCGAGCGCTGCGACGACGGCAACACCGTCAGCGGCGACGGCTGCTCGTCCGACTGCCAGCGCTTCAACTGATCGCTAGCGCGCGAGCACCGACAGCACGCCCTGCACCAGCGCCAGGTCGCGGCTCACCCCGACGCTCGGGTCGACCGCGAGCACCTCTCCGTACAGCCGCAGCTGCCGCGCGCGCACCGCCTGCTCGCCGTGAGCCAATCGAGCTGCGCCGGGTCGGCGGGCTGCGGGTCGTCGGCGACGCGGGGCGCGGTGAGCAGGCGGTACAACCGGAGCTTCTCCTGGGCGCGCACACGGTCGGCGGGAGAGGGCGCCGCGGCGCTGCCCGCGTACCGATCGCGGAGCGCGACGAGCTCGCGCTGCAGGCGGGCGACGACGGGCGCGACGACGTCGCGGGCGACGAGCTTCGCGAACGCCAGCGACGCGCGCGGGGCCACCTGGTCTGCGACCCCCATGCCGAAGCGCGTAGAGGGTGGGGCGTCGTCGCGGGCGAGCGCGAGCAGCCGCTCGACGTCGGCGCGCAGCGGGTCGAGGGTCGCCAGCGCGACCGGGGCGCGGCCGTTGACGCTCGCCGTGAAGGAGCGGTCGAAGCGCTGGAGGGCGTCGTGGTTCTCGTTCCATGCCCAGGTGCCGAGCGACGCGACCAGCACCGCGGCGGAGAGGAGGAGCGCGGCGACGGCGTTGCGCCGGCCCTTGCGACGGTGCACCTCGGTGGCGCTCGGGCCGGCAAGCTCATGGTCGGGGACGACGACGTGGGAGATCCAGTCGCGGAGGAAGTGCCCGCGGGCCCGGTCGGCGCGAGGCCGGCGCCGGTGCGGCCCATCGACTCCGCGGCGCTGGAGAAATAGACCCCGCGCGCGCTCACGCGCCCTTGGAAGGTGTTGGACGCGAAGAGCGTCGCGGCGAAGCGCACGAGGTTGGGTCGGAGCGCCGCGAACCACTGCGGGAACTGGTAGTTGGTGACCCGCGCGTCCGCCGGCTCGCGACCGCCCATGCGCCGCAGCGATCGGTGCACCAGGGTGTGGAGCAGCTCGTCGAAGCCGCGGGTGACGCGTTCGGTGATGGGCGCGGGGTCGTCGGCCTTCCAGGTGCTGCCCCAGATCTGCCCCGCTCGGCCTCGCGCAGGTCGGCGAAGAAGTCATGGAAGCCCGGCAGCGGTCGGCCCGGGTGACCATCAGGTACACGGGCACGTCGATGCCGAGGTAGCCGAGGGCCTCGTCGAGGCGCTCTCGCACCCGCTTCGCGGCCGCGTCGACGTCTTCAGGACGCGCCGTCGGGATGGAGTCGGCCGCCATCGTGATGACCACCGCGTGCAGGGGCTGCGCGGGGCGGAGCGTCGCGAGGTTGCGCAGGAGCGTGAGCCACTCGGGCAGCGCCGACTCACCGAGGATGTAGCTGCCGCCGGTGTCGATCCAGGCGCACTGCTGGGTGATCCACCAGCGACAGTTGCGGGCGCCGCGGGCGCCGCCGGAGGGCGTGGCGTAGGCGAAGGCCTGGCCCGAGGAGGCCAGCATGCTGCTCTTGCCCGACTGGGGCAGGCCGAGGACGAGGACCCAGGGGAGCGCGTCGAGGGCGTGGCGGGCGGACTGGCCCGCGGACGCGCCGGTGAGGCGCTGCACGGCGTCGCGGGTGTCTTCCTCCATGCTCGCGATGCCCGCGCGTTGCTCGTCGGTGGCGGCGAGCGCGCGGCGGGCGATGGTGCCCGCGAGGGTGGCGCGCTGCGAGACGGACCCGACGGCGGCGAGGTTGCGCTCGCCCAGCACGGCGTAGACGAGCACCGCGAGCGCGAGCGCGCCGAGCACGGCGAGGCCCGGCGCCCCGAGCGGGAGCACGGCGCCGAGGGCGGCGAGCGTGAGGAGGAAGACGGCCGCGATGAACCGGTGGCCCTGCATGAGGGCCGCAGTCTACCGAAGGCGGGGCGAGGAATTGACGGGATTAGATGGGAAGGGAGCTCAGCCCGCGAGGACGTGGCGGGCGATGATCATGCGCTGCACCTCGCTGGTGCCCTCGCCGATCTCGCAGAGCTTGGCGTCGCGGAGGTGGCGCTCGACCGGGAACTCCCGGGTGTACCCGTAGCCGCCGTGGATCTGGAGCGAGCGGTTGCACACGCGGCTGCCGACCTCGCTCGCGAAGAGCTTGGCCGTCGAGGCCTCGAGGGAGTACCGCGCGTCGCGGTCGGCCATCACCGCGGCCCGATAGACGAGCAGGCGCGCGGCGTCGAGCTCGGTGCGGGAGTCCGCGATCATCCACTGGATCGCCTGGAAGTCTGCGATGGGCTTGCCGAACTGCTGACGGTCCTTCGCGTACTTCACGCCGGCCTCGAGGGCCCCTTCGCCCAGCCCGAGGGCGAGCGCGCCGATGGAGACGCGGCCGCGGTCGAGGATGGCGAGCGTGTCGAGGAAGCCGTGGTTGAGCTCGCCGACCCGCTGCTCGTCGGAGACGTAGCAGTCCTCGAAGGTGAGCTCGACCGTGTCGCTCGAGCGCATCCCCATCTTCTCGATGTGGCGGCTCGCGCGGAAGCCCGGCGTCCCGTGCTCGACCACGAAGGCCGTGATGCCCTTCTGCTTGCGCGACGCATCGGTCGACGCGAGCACCACGCAGAAGCCCCCGACGGAGCCCTGGGTGATGAACATCTTGGTGCCGTTGAGCACCCAGCCGTCCCCCTGGCGCACCGCGGTGGTGCGCATGCCCGCCGCGTCGGTGCCCGAGCCCGGCTCGGTGAGCGCCCAGGCCGCGAGCCACTCGCCCGCGGCGGCCTTCGGCAAGTACTTCTTCTTCTGCGCGTCGCTGCCGAAGCGCGAGGATGTGCCCCGTGCCGAGGCCGTTGTGCGACGCGATGGTGAGCGCGAGCGAGCCGTCGAACTTCGCGATCTCCTCGACGATCACCGCGTAGGCCAGGGTGTCGAGCCCGCTGCCGCCGTAGGCCTCCGGGATGCGGATGCCCAGGAGCCCCAGCTCGGCGAGGTGGGGGACCAGTTCGGCGGGGAAGCGCTCTTCTTCGTCCCAGCGACGGGCGTTCGGGGCGACGTGCCGGACGCAGAAGTCACGGACGCTGCGCTGGATCTCGCGATGGCTCTCTGGAAGGTCGAAGTTCATGGGTGCTTCTCTCCGAACGACGAGGTTCGTGGGGATGACTGTGTCCGTGATGGGATGCTTCGCGCGGGCGCGCGGGCCGATCGGCAGGCTCAGGCCGCGTTGCGGGGCTTCACCGAGTCGTGGACCCAGGCGACGATTTCGCTCAGCGTGGCGCCCGGCGTGAAGACCTTCGACACGCCGGCCTTCGCGAGGCGCTCGAAGTCCTCGTCGGGGATGATCCCGCCGCCGAAGACCTGGATGTCGTCGGCGCCACGCCCTCGCAAGGCCGTGATGACCGCAGGGAAGAGCGTGTTGTGGGCGCCAGACATGATCGACAGCCCGACCGCGTCGACGTCTTCCTGCACGGCGGCCGCGGCGATCATCTCGGGTGTCTGGTGCAGGCCCGTGTAGATCACCTCGAAGCCCGCGTCGCGCAGCGCCGCGCGACGACCTTCGCGCCCCGGTCGTGACCGTCGAGCCCTGGCTTCGCTACGAGAATCCGCGCCTTCCGGTCCGTCATGATGGAACGAGGGTCTACCGACACGAGGCGCACGGGGTCAAGCGCCGCGCGCGATCCCCATGCGCCGCGCGAGGAAGGGCGCCGTCGGGGTGTCCATCGCCGCGAGCGCCGCGGGGGTCGCCGCGGCCACCACCCTCCCGCCCGCGTCGCCGCCGCCGGGCCCGAGCTCGATGACGTGGTCGGCGCGGGCGATCACGTCCAGGTGGTGCTCCACGCAGACCACGGTGTTGCCATCCGCGACGAGGCCCTCCAGCAGGGCGAGCAGCACGTCGACGTCGCTCGCGTGGAGCCCGGCGGTGGGCTCGTCGAGCAGGTACACGGTGCGCAGCCGACCGCGCCGGGACAGCTCCGTCGCCAGGCGCACCCGCTGCGCCTCGCCGCCCGAGAGGGTGGTCACGGGCTGCCCGAGGCGCAGGTACCCGAGGCCCACGTTGCGCAGCCCCAGCAGCGGGTCGCGCAGCTTTGGGATCGCCTCCAGCACCGGGATGGCTTCGTCGACGGTCATCCCGAGCACGTCCGCGATGGACCAGCCCCGGAACTTCACCTGGAGGGTCTCGGGCTCGTAGCGTGCGCCGTCGCAGAGATCGCAGGGCAGCGACACGTCGGGGAGGAAGTCCATCCCCACGCGGATCACCCCGGCGCCCTGGCACCGCTCGCAGCGCCCGCCCTTCAGGTTGAAGCTGAAGCGCGCGGCGTTGAACCCGCGGGCCTTCGCCTCGGGCATCGCCGCGAAGAGGGCTCGGAGCTCGCCCATGAGCCCCACTGCCGACGCGGGCACCGAGCGCGGGGTTCGACCGAGCGGGCGAGCATCGACGATGACCACACGCTCTACGGCAGCGCTCCCCTCGAGGGCTCGGAGGGGCACCGTGGGGGGCGGCGTCCCATCAACCTTCGATCGCAGCCATGGGGCCAGGGTGCCCAGGATCATTGAACTCTTTCCGCTCCCGGACACCCCCGTCACGACCGTGAGACACCCCAGCGGGATCTCGACCGTGACGTCCTTCAGCGTGTGCAGCGAGGCCCCGCGGAGGGTCATCGCTCCGGAGGGCGCGTGGGGCGGGCGAGGTCGCAGCGGGCGGGTGGCGGCGGTCATCCACGGGCCCGTCACGCTCGCGGGATTCCCCGGGAGGGTATCCGGCGCCCCTTCGGCGACCACGCGCCCGCCGCGCGCCCCGGCGCCCGGTCCGAGGTCGATGACGTGGTCGAGGCCGCGATCACGTCGAGGTCGTGCTCGACGAGCACCACGGCGTTGCCGCGCGCGAGGAGGTCTCGGATCGCCGTCATCAGCCGATCGCCGTCGCGCGGGTGCAGCCCGAGGGTGGGCTCGTCGAGGATGTACGTCACCCCGCTCAGGCCGCCGCCGAGCTGCGCCGCCAGCCGCGCGCGCTGGAACTCCCCGTGGGAGAGCGTGCGCGCCGGGCGGTCGAGGGACAGGTAGTCGAGGCCCGCGCGTTCGAGGTACCCGAGCCGGCCGAGCGCCTCGACACGCAGCGCGTCGGCGACAGGCGCCAGCGCCCCGGTGAAGGTCAGGCCCCGGAGGAACTCCTCCAACGAACCCACGGACAGCGCGGCGATCGCGGCGATGGAGCGCCCGTCGATGGAGAAGGCCAGCGCCTCGGGTCGCAGCCGCTGCCCGCTGCACCGCCGGCAGGGCACGGTCTCCTCCCAGCGCAGGTCGGCCACGGCCTCGTCGGCGTCGTCCCGGGCCTTCGCGGCCGCCGTCCGCGCGGACGCGTCGAGCAGGCCCGGCGAGTCGTCGTCGCCGAGCAGCACCCACTCCCGCGACTCGGGCGGGAGCTCGTCCCAGCGCATCGCGAGCTCGACCGCCTCCTGGATACGGCCGCGCGCCCCGTCCTTCACGACCACGCGGTCGATGACCAGGTCGATGTCGTGCGGCCGCGCCGGGTCGAGCGTCACGTCGTCGCCGAGGTCGTGGTCGACGCCGTCGACCCGGGCGCGCACGAAGCCCTCCTTGCGCCACGCGAGCCACGACGCGCGGTGATCACCCGACACGCCGCGTACGACCGGGGCGTGGACGCTCAGGCGCCTCCCCTCCCCCAGGGCCATCACCTCGGCGACGATCTCCGCGGGGTGGGTCGCGCGCACCTCCGCGCCGCAGTTGGGGCAGAGGGCCCTCCCCATGCGCGCCATCAGGAGCCGGAGGTGGTCGTCGATCTCCGTGATGGTCCCCACGGTGGCGCGGGCGGTGGCGGGAGGAGGCGCCTGGGCCACGGCGACGGTGGGCGTGAGGCCGTCGATGGCGTCGACCGGCGGCCGCGGGAGGCGCCCCACGGACCGGCGTGCGGCGACCCCGAGGGCCTCGATGTACCGGCGCTGCCCCTCGGCGTGGAGCGTGGAGAATGCCAGGGAGCTCTTGCCCGAGCCCGACGGCCCCGTGATGACCACCAGCGCGTCGCGCGGGATCTCCACCGTAATGTTCTGGAGGTTGTGCGTGCGCGCCCCGCGGACGGTGATCGACGCCATGGCCGCGCTCAGCCCCGCGGGGATCGCCGGCGGGCGAGCGCGATCGCCAGCTCGATCGCCGCGGTCATGCCGCCGGCGTCGGCGACCCCGCGGCCCGCGATGTCGGCGCCGGTGCCATGGTCGACGCTGGTACGGATGATCGGCAGGCCCAGCGTGACGTTCACCGCGTCGCCGAAATCCAGCAGCTTCGAGGCGATGGTGGCCTGGTCGTGGAACATCGCCACCACGGCGTCGAAGCGGCCGTCCTTCGCGTTGCGGTAGGCAGACTCAGCGCCCATGGGCCCGACAAGTTCCACACCGTCGCCGAGGGCGGCACGGGCGGCCTCGATCGCGGGGGCGATGACGTCGAGTTCCTCGCGCCCGATGAGCCCGTGCTCCCCGGCGTGAGGATTGAGCCCGCAGACCACGACGCGCGGCGACGGGATGCCGAAGGAGGCCATCAGGGCGTGGGCGGTGATGAGCACGGTCTCCATGACGGCCTCGCGGGTGAGCTCGGCAGGCAGGCGCGCGATGGGACGGTGCGTGGTGACCAGCGACGTGCGCAGGCGCGGACCGGCGAACATCATCACCACCCGCGCCACGCCGCAGCGCGCCGCGAGGTGCTCGGTGTGCCGAGGAAGGGCGTCCGGCGCGGGTGACCGCGGCCTTGTCGATGGGCCCGGTGACCAGGGCGTCGGCCGCGCCCGCGAGCACCGGGTCGAGCGGCGCGTCGAGGGCGACGAGCTGCGCCCGCCCCGCGGGCAAGGAGGAGGTGGGCCGGGCCGACGATCGTCCACCGAGAGCCGAGAGGTCGGCACGAGGTCACCGGCGGGGGAGCGCCTCCCAGCGCACGCCGCGGAGCGTCCCCGCGTCGGCCACGGCGCCCGCATCACCGTGCACCACGAAGACCACGTCGGGGTGTCGCTCAGAGGCCGCGCCGAGGGCCGCCGCGGTCACCTCGGGGCCGATGCCGCAGGGGCAGCCGACGGAGACGCTCAGGGTGATCGGGCTCATCGCCGGGGGTCCTTGTCCATGGCATCGAGGCGGTAGCCCACGCCACGCACGGTGTCGATGTTGACGGCCTCGCCGAGCTTCTGCCGCAGCTTACGGATGTGGACGTCGACGGTACGGGTCTCGACCGAGCGGAGGCCCCAGACGTCGCGCAGGAGCACCTCGCGCGAGACCGCCCTCCCGCGGAAGCGCGTGAGGTACGCGAGCAGGGCGAACTCCTGCGGCGAGAGCGGGACCCGGTCGCCGCCGAGGTCGACCGCGCGCGCGCCGAGGTCGACGCTCATCGCCCCCACCTCGATGCGCAGGTCGTTGGGAGCGTCGCGCCGACGCCACTCCAACACCCGCAGACGGAGGTACAGCTCCGGCGGGACGTACGGCTGCAGGGTGAGGTCGTCGAAGGGCCAGCCGGGGTCGACCCGCAGCACCTGCTCGCTGCGAACGGCGAGCAGCACCGAGGCCGCGCCTGCGCGACGCAGCCGGAAGAGCAGGGCGCGCATCGGGTCGACGTCCGCGCCGCACTCGACCAGCACGGCGTCGCCGTCGTGCGCGATCTCGACGGGATCATCGGTCGGGCCGTGCTCCACGGGACGACAACCGAGGTCGCGAAGAATCTCCAACGCCTCCGCGGGCTGTGCTTGACTGACCAGCGCGATCCGCACGCGCGCAGGGTACTGTGCTCTGCCTTGACGCGGCGAGCGGCGTTCTGTTACTCCCCGCAAACAGCTGTCCGGAAGGCCAATTCCACCATGCGATGGGTCGTCGAGCTCCCCGCGCCATCCGGCGGCACCGCCGCCACAGTGACCGTCGAATCAGACTCCTGGGCTGGCGCGCTGAGTAGCGCCCGAGGTGGTGTCTCGATCCGGAAGTTTCGCTGCGAGTTCGAGAACGAGGGCGTCGTGCGCGTCAACGACCTCGAGGCCAACGAGCGCTACACGGTGCGGCCCTACCGCGCGTCCCTCGTCCCCTCGGGCGACGCGCCCGGCACTGCGGCGCCCGGCACCGACGCAACGGCCCCGGTGCTCCGCGGCGTGACCATTCCCCCGGCGGCGAGCGGTCGCCCGTCCCGCCCCGCCCCGGCCAGCAGCGCAGGATCCTTCTCCGTGGCCCCGCCGCCCGGCACCTCCGTGGCAATGCCTCCGCGGAGCAGCACCCCTCCGACGCCTGCCTTCGCCGCGGACCCGGTGCCGGACATCGACGTCCCCTCCGCGCTGTCAGGTACGGTGGTCACCTCGTCCGTCCCGGCCGTCGTCGCCGAGAAGTCCGCTGAGCCACCGGCACCCGCCATCGTGCCTGAGCGACCCGCGGAGCCTCCGCCTCCTCCCGTCGTCGCAGAGCCCGTCGAGCTCACGCCTCCCGCCGCCTCCGTCGCCGAGAGGCCCGTCGTCGAGCGGCCTGCCGGCCGCCGCGCCCGCGGCGCCGACCGAGGTCGCCGCCGCTCGACCTGGGCCGACCGTCGTCGACCTGCCCATCTTCGTTGCGCCGACCCCGACCCCGGCGCCCGAGCCCTCTCCGGCTCCCGCTGTGATCCATGAGGTCGTCGAGCATCCCACGGCCAACGGTAGTCACGAAGCCGCGCTGGTCTCCTCCACGCTGCTCTTCGAGCGCGATCAAGACCCGAGCGCGACGAACCCGCTCACCTATCGCGAGCGGGTGTTCACGGTGGCGTCGGGCACGTCCCTCGCCCAGGCCGAGGCGCTCGCACGTCACTCTCTCACGACGCTCAAGCGCTCGCTCGCGACGCGGCCCCGCGGTCGCTACGTCACCGTCGCGGTGTTCGACCACGTGTTTTCGCATCGGCCGTCCGAGTCGCCGCTGGTGGTGCTCCGTTGGAAGGACTGGCGCAGTGACGTCCCGGAGCTGCAGGTGCGGCCAGCGCTGCCCCCGGTCGCCCCCGCGGCCCCGGTGACCGCGCCCGTCCCCGCCGTGGCTGCGGTCGAGGCCCCCGTCCACCGACCCGTTGGCGGCTGCGTCCACGGGCGAGGGTCACGGAGGGCGCCCCGGTCCCGTGGTCCCATCGCCGAGGTCAGCGCCTCCCCGAGATCGATTCTTCTGGGGAGCACGAAGCCGCTGCCAGCGAGTCGACCGGTGGCGAGTCCGGCGGGCGTCGCAAGAAGCGTCGCGGCCGTCGCGAGTCGCAGCCCTCGCTCCCGAAGGTCGATCCGACGCCGGCGGTCGCCGCAGCGGCGGTCGAGGCCCCGGTGGTGGCCGACGATCGCAAGCGCTTCACGGGCGGCCGTCGCGGTCCCGATCTGCTCAGCGACCTGTTCGACTCGGTGATGGAGCTGTCGTTTCAGCACAGCGCGCCGGAGGCCTGCGCCTGCGTCGCCGGCGTGCTCACGCAGAACCTCCGCTGCGACGCGGTGCTCGTGTTCAGCTACGACATCAACCGCGACGAGTTCGTGGTTCAGGGCGAGGCGAACACCGGTCGGATGGATCAGCGGGTTCGCGCGAAGGCCGGCTCCTACGGGGTCGCCACGCGCTCCAAGCGGGGCGTGAACCTCGTCGCAGCGAAGGGCGACGACCGCGCCGACGAGGGCTGCGAGGGCGGCCCGGCGATGTACGTCCCGGCGCTCTTCCACGACCGGCTCTTCGCGCTGGTGCAGGTGGCTCGTCTCCCGGGTTCACCGGCCTTCGAGGCCGATGAGCTCGACGCGGCGACGTACATCTCCGGCCAGCTCGCGGAGGCGCTCTCGCACGTGTCGATGCGCCAGACCGCGGCCGACCTCGCCGACCACAAGCCCGCGCCCGCGAAGGACACCGGCCGCCGGCGTTGACCCCCTCCCGGGCTTATCCGGGGGGTCAGTGGGGGTTAGCCGCGGCGTCCAGGTCTTCCTGGATCCAGTCGCGGAGCATCGGGCGCTCGATGGGCAGCTCGTAGCGGCGGCCGTTGATGAAGATGGTCGGCGTGCCGCTGATCTCCAGGCGCTCGCCCTCACGCCGCGTCGCCTGGATCGCCGCCTCCACCTCGGGCGAGGCGCTGTCCGCGCGGAAGCGCGCCATGTCGAGGCCGAGCTGCTGGGCGTAGCGGTTGAGGTCGGCGGTCTCGAGCGAGCGCTGGTTGGTGAAGAGCAGCTCGTGCATCTCCCAGAACTTCCCCTGGCGCCCCGCCGCGAGCGCGGCGCGGGCGGCGGCCATCGCGTGGGTGTGCCCGCTGAGCGGGAAGTTCATGTGCACCACCCGAAGGCGGCCGGGGAAGTCGTGCTCCACCTGGCGGATGATCGGGATCGCGTGAGCGCAGTGAGGGCACTCGTAGTCGCTGAACTCGACGAGCGTGACGGGCGCGTTCGCGGGCCCGTGCGACGGGGCGCCGGTGGTGTTCACCTGCGCGGCGTTGGCGGGGCTGTAGCGCAGCCGGAGCTGCTCCGAGGCGTCGTCGCGGCTGCGGCCGTCGCGCACCATCCGGGCCAGGAACCGGAGCGCCGGGACGCAGGTGCGGCAGGCCCTTCGGTCGCGCGCGCAGACCGCGAGGGAGTACGGGTCGCCGCAGGTCGAGAGCTCTTCGTTGGCGAGCGACCAGAAGCTCTCTCGCTCGCTGGCGCTGAGGTCGGCGAGGTCGATGCCCGGGATCGCGGTCACGTCGCCCTGGTGCGCCGCTGCGGGCGCAGGCGCGTCCTGCGCGGCGCCGCGGGTCGCGGAGTCGGGCGTCGAGCCGACACGGTTGTTGCGGCAGCTCGCGCCGAAGCCGACCCCCGCGAGGACCAGCACGACGCACAAGGCGAGACGAGGACGAGCCATGAGGGAGGGCTCTACGTTGCGGCTCGCGAGGGTGTCAAGACGCTCAATTGTCCGGGGCGCCAGCGGTGACCCAATCGACGACGAGGCGGATCTGTACGTCGCGGAGCGGCGCCCTCCCGAGGGGCATCCGAGCGCCCCAGATCGGACCGTCACCGAGGAGCTTGTAGACGAGGTAGCTGTACTCGGGACGCCCCTGCCCCGCGGTGATCCCGGGGTCGATGAGGGGCAGCGTCGACCAGCGCGGATCGAGCATCTCCAGCGCCGCCCGGTCGGCCCGCTGTCGCGCCAGGACGCCCACGCATGAAGCGCGAATCGCGCGCGCCGTCGAGAGGTCGAGGCCCATCGCGGGCGTGAGCTCTCCGTGACAGCCGCCGCCGGTGCAGTTCTGGATGAGCAGCGGAGCGACGTCGCGACGGAGCGAGGGCACGGCGTCGCGGGGCACCGGCTCGCGGACGGTGGGGAGGAAGCGCACCACGACCGGGCCGCGAGGGGCGCTGCCGTCCCAGGCGCGCAGCCGTCGCCCACGGTGAAGACGTACTCGAGGCCCGGGCGGAGGTCGTGGGGGTTGGGGTAGAGGCTGAGCTCGCGGCGCACCAGGTCGTAGCGGAGGCCGCCGAAGGCCGGAGGCCGCCGGTGGTGACCCGGAGCTGGGCGCGGTGGATGGTGGAGGGCGCGAGCAGGCGGTCCCGAAGCGCACCCGCAGCGGCGGGCCCATGGGGTGGCGTTCCACGCCGCCGTCCGGCGGCGCCGGGTCGTGTCGACGACGTGGAGGGGGCAGGGGTGGGGGAGTCGGCGGGCCGCGTGTCGCACGCGCCCAGGCAGAAGATGGAGACGATCAGGAATCGGCGTACTCGTTGATCTGCTCGCGCACCACCTGATCGGTGATGCCGCTTGTGATCATTGGCTTGAGCACATCGGCCAGTGTCAGGAGCATGTCGTCGACCGAGCCCTCCTGATTGAGCTTCTGCAAGAGCTGACGTGACTCGTGGCTGTCGTCCTTCCGAAGAAACTCGCGGACGGCGTCGATGCCGATGTCGCCCTGGAAGTCCAACTGGATGTTTTCGAGCAGATAACGGACAAGTTCCTTCACAGACGCCCTCCTCGGGATCGGTGCGCGATCGCACGCGGGAACGTCTCATAGCCCCACCCCTGACAGGGCGGCAAGGCCAAAGTACACCCCGTACAACCCTACGCGGTCGACGGGGATTCCGCTCACTCCTCCCACCAGGGCCGCTGCGCAGGCGTACCCGGCACGGTCGGGGTCGGGAGTCGTGGGGGGTGCCCGGCGTGGTGGGCGTGGTGGGCGTGGTCGGCCCGGTGCCGGGGCGTACCGTCGCGGGCGTGGTGCCGGGGCGGACCGGCGGCGGCGGGTTCTCGACCTCCAGGGTCGGCGCCGAGACCAACCACCAGGGGAGCTCCCGTCCCTGGGCGTCGAGGCCGAGGCCGTTGATGGTCTCGCCACCGCCCTGGGCGCGCGCCGCGCGGGTGTCGATCACCCGCCGGAACTCCTGCCGCATCTCGCGGAACACCGGGAATTCCAGCGGGAGCACCACCCGGTCCATGCACGAGCGCAGCTCGGCGTCGGCGGGCGCGTAGGTGGCCAGGCGCACCCGCGAGCGCTGCGCGGTCAGCGCGGCCATCTGCGAGCCCGTCCAGGTGAGCGCCTCCTCGGAGGTCGTCGGGTGCGTCACGCCGTCGGCCCCGGCAGTGCGCGCCGGGGGATTCGCCTCCATCAAGCGCCGGGGCAGCTCGCTGCGGAGCGTGACGACCACGCGGATCTGGTTGAGCGAGGGGTTGCGGCTCACCGCCCCCTGGGCGCACTCCCTGACCTCGTCGAGGTGGGCGTTCCAGGCCTCGTCGAAGGCCGCGTCGGTGAGCGACGAGGGCACCGTCGCCTGGAGTTCGTGCAGGCGGTTGACCTCGGCCTGGAGCGCGGCCTGGCGCTCGGCCTCGGTCTGCTGGGTCTCCCGGCGCTGGATGTCCGAGGCGTCGCGCTGCTGCAGCTCGGTGACGTGCGCCCGGGCGAGCGGGTTCGCCCGGGTGTCCTCCGAGAGCTGCTGGAGCCAGGCGCGCGCCGACGCGTCGCCGTGGCGGAAGATCGCGTCGATGGCGGTGTTCATGGCCACCACGCGCTCGGGGCCGCGGAAGGTGCTGTCCGAGCGGTACATCTGCACCCACCGCTGGAACACCGGGACCGCGCTCCCCTCGCCCAGCGCTCCGATCGCGTTGATCACGTCGGGCAGCGACTCCATCGGGGTCTCGTGGTCGAGGAGGTGGGCGGTGAGCCCCGGCACGGCCTCGCGGGCGTTCATCGCCACCAGCGTCGGGGCGATGACCTGCAGCGGCGGGGCGGAGTGGTTCTCGAGGTAGTCGAAGTGCTCCTCGAGGGCGGCGACGAGGAAGCGCGCTCCAGTGCGGCGGGACTGCAGCGCCGTGGCGATGCTCTGCCGTAGCTGCACCGGGATCGACCGCTGCGTGTAGAGGTCGAGCAGGTCGTGGGTGACCTCCTCGTCCTCCAGCCGCGCGAGCCTCGTCACGAGGAACGACCGCAGCGGCACCAGGCGGTTGTCGGGGTCGCGGATGAGCGAGACGAGCTGCTCGCGCGCGCTGCCCTCCGGGGCGGTGCGCTCGGCCGGGAGCGCGAGGCCCCCGACGTCCATCGCGATGGCCCCGACCTGGGCGTTGAGCTGCGAGACGACGCCGACCGCTCCGGTGGCCGGGTCGATGCCCCGCACATGGCCCCCTGCGGAGACCACGAAGAGCCCCGTTGGGGTGAGCTCCATGGCCTCGACGTCCTCCTCGAGGCGCACGGCCCAGCGCACCGCGCCGGTCGCCGCGTCCACCGCGAGGACGTCGTGATAGTAGGACGCGTAGATCGTGTCGCCGTGCACCGTGAGGCGTCCGCCCTCCGCGGGCGCGCCCGGCAGGAAGGTGAACCCGATGCGGTCGCGCGCCGTGCGCGTGCCGGTCGTGGGCTGGAAGGCGTCGCGGTGGATCAACGGGTCGCCGGGGATGCCCTCGAAGGGGTTGGCGAGAAACTGGCTGCCCGCGCGGGTGCCCGAAGCGCTGTCGGCGTTGAGGCGGTAGATGCCGCGGCCGCCGTAGAAGACGCCCTGCGGCGAGGCGAACACCCACGAGAGCACGTCGTCGGTCGAACGCAGGCGGGCGCGCTCGACGCCGGTGCCCAGGTCGAGCACCGCGATGCTCTGCCGGTCCCACGGAACGAACGCGAGCCCCCCCTTGGCGGCGGGCCGACCGAGGATGCCGCCGACCTCGTGGGTCCACCGCTCGCTGCCGCTGCGGGCGTCGACCGCCTGCACCCGGCCGGCGCGTCGGCTGCCGCCGGTGAGTCCCGCGGCGAAGCACATCACGATGGTGTCGCCGTCGCGGTCGGCGCCCGCGAACTCCAGGCCGTTGTGGTCGACGTGGCCCCGCTCGGCGCCGGTGGCGAGGTCGAGCACCTTCGTCGACGATCCGACCTCCACCACCACGGCGTCGCCGAGGATCTCCGGCGTGCTCGACGCGGCCATCGGCCGGGACCAGAGCGCCTGGCCCGTCTGCACGTCGTACACGGCGACCGCGCGGCCTTCGCCCTGGATGACCGTGGCGAGCAGCGGTCGGCCCAGGCTGTTGCGCGGCCGGTCGGCGAGGGCGCCCGCGCCGGCAGAGGCGGCGACCTCACCCAGGCGGCCGCGGTTGTTGTCGCCGAAGCGCGACGAGAAGGCCGTGGTCGTGCGGATCGGGGGCATGCACCCGACGAGACCGGCGGAGACGAGGGCGGAGAGCGCGAGGGCGCGGCGGTTCATCGGGAGGCTCCTGGCGCGGGGGCGTCGTTGATCTGGCGGATCGCGAGCTCGGCCCGGGCGCGGGCGCGAGAGCGGTCGGCGGGCGGGAGCTCGCGCACCCACTCCTGGAGGAAGGCCTTCACCTGCGTGGTCGGCGAGCGGGACACGAGCTGCTCGACGATGCGGAGCTTCACGGGATCAGGCAGGTCGCGGCGGTCGAGGAAGCGCCGGAAGCCGGGGAGGAGCACCGAGAGGGGCGAGCGCCCGACGGACTCGAGCAGCCGGTCGGCGGCGGCGGCGTCGCCGAGGGCCCCGATGGACTCCGCGGCCTCGGGGATGTTGCGCTCGAAGGCCCGCTGGAGCAGCGCGAGCGAGGCGCGGGCGTTGATGCGACCGAGGGCGCGGGCGGCTTCGGCGCGGACGCTTTGATCGGAGTCCCGCAGGCCCGACTCGATGAGGGGGCGGCTGCGCTCGTCGCGGATCTGGCTGAGCGAGGTCACGGCGCGCTGCCGCACCGCGGCGCGGCGGTGGCGCATCAGCGACCCGAGCTCCTCGATGGCCTCCGGGCGCCCGAGGATGCCGAGCTTGGTCACGACGAGGTCGAGCAGGTCGTCCGGCAGGCCGCTGCGCGCCAGCGTGACGAGCGGGGGCACGGCCTCGGCGGTGCCGATGCGGGTGAGCGCGTCGACCCCCTCGGTGATCTCGTCTGGATCGGCGGACTGCAGGCGCTGCGTCGCCTCGCGGAGCGTGAGCGGGCGCGCCGCGGCGGTGGCGGTCGCCGGCGGTCGGGGCTGCGCGGAGGCGGGGGAAAGGGCCGCGAGCGACGCGAGGCAGAAGGACGCGGCGCTGAGCCGGGAGAGGTTGTGCATCAATGGGCTCCCAAGGAATGGGGGACGAGCGGTCGCGGGAGGTTCTAGAACGAGGCAGCGCGCGCGATCAAGGGAGGCCTCGGGGAGCCATGGCGGCTTTGCGCGCGGGAGGGGGTTGCGGGTAGACACCACCGGTCGTGGCTTTCACGACCCTCCAGATGCGCCAACGCGAACACCACCACGCCCCTGGGACCCGGCCTTCGACCTGGGCTCCGACCGCGCTCGCGTGGGTTCTCGGCGTCGGCCTCGGGGCCGTGCTGGTGGTGGGATCGCCCGGCCCCACGGACCTGCGGGGCGCGCTTACCCGACGAGGTATCCGGCTCGTGGCCGACCCGGTGTGGATCTCCCGCTCCACGCTCGGGGAGAGCTGCGCCCTGGTGCTGGCGCGAACGGGCGACGAGAGCGTGGACGTGCTCGCGGTCACCGCGCGCACCAACGACCGTCGGCAGGTGCTCGCGCTGCGCGACGTCTCCAACCTCACCCGCTCCCCCGGCGCCGAGGAGGGCGGGCTCACCGCCAACGGACGCTGGGCCGCCTACTGGACCCGCGTGGGCGACGACATCGTGGCCTTCACCCTGGTCGACCTCGCGGGCACCCCGGAGGCTCTCTCGTCCGCGGGCGATCGGGGCGCGAGGTTTCGCGGGGCGGTCACGAGGCTCCAGAGCAGCGGCCGCTGGCAGGGCTACGGGCTCGACCGCTTCGACCTGTCGCGGCCGGTGCGATCGCTCTCGCTGCGCCTGGACGGAGAGCGCCTCGTGGCCGACGCCGGGGCCCGGTCGCTCACCGTCGACGCCCCCTCCCGGGCGATCACGGCGGGCGCCGACCTGCTGCGCGAGCGCCCCCGGCTCGCGGGCACCACGGGGTGGATCACCTGGCTGGTGGACACCGTGCGGGCCGTTCCCTGGGTCGGCGGCGCGCCGATCGCCTGGGCGGAGCGCCTCGCCTTCGGGCTCCAGCACGAGGTGGCCCGGGCGCGGGTGCGCATCGCCGAGGACACCTCGCAGGCGGACGCGGCGGAAGACCTCGCGGACGTGCTGCGCTCCGGCCCGCCTCGCGACGTCGACGGGCCGGTCGAGGGGTGGCCCCCGGCGCCGATGACCGCGAGGCTGCGACCGGGGCTGGCGCACGAGGGAGAGTGGGCGCTGATCCAGCGGGATGATCCCTTCGTGGGGGGCAACCCCGGGGCGCCGCCTGCGTTCGCGCAGTCGTTCATCCGCACCGACCGCGAGCGCCCCGACACCCGGGTCTACGTCACGCTCTGGGACCCGCGCCAGGTCGAGCTCCACGTGGTGCCCGGCTCTCAGGAGCCGATGGGCGCCACCGGGGAGACCGGCAGCGGCTCGGTGCCTCGCGACCCCCGCACGATGAGCCGGCTGGTGGCGGGCTTCAACGGAGGCTTCCAGGCGCTGCACGGCGAGTGGGGAGTCTTCGCCGAGGGCACGCTCTTCCTCCCGCCGAAGCCCTGGGGCGCGACGATCACGGCCCTCGAGGGGGGACGCACGGGCTTCGGCTCGTGGCCGCCGGACCAGGCGAGCCTCCCATCGGATGTGCTGGAGTTCCGGCAGAACCTGACGCCGCTGGTGGAGGACGGGGTGCTCAACCCGTACCGCCGCACTTTCTGGGGAGGCACCGCGCCGGGGGGTCCGCCGGGGGAGACGCACACGGCGCGCACGGGGCTCTGCGCGACGACCGAGGGGCACGTGGCGTTCTTCTGGGGCAACGGCCTGACGGAGGTCTCGCTCGGCGAGGCGATGCTCGCGGCGCGCTGCTCCTACGGGCTTCACCTCGACATGAACGGCGCCAACACCGGCTTCGAGTTCTACCGGGTCGCTCGCACCGGCACGCTCCCGCCCTTGCCTCGGAGCCTCACCCGCGAGGCCGAGGCGCAGGGTCCGGTGCCCGGCGCACCGGGCTTCGAGTACCGCACGCGACGCATGGTCCGTGGGATGCACCCGCTGGGCTTCCCCCGGTACATCAAGCGCGACCCGCGCGACTTCTTCTATCTTCAGCTCCGGCCCGTGCTGCCCGGCGCTCCGATGGCCGCGCCGGTCTCACCGGCGGTCGACGGCGAAGGGCGCTGGAGCATCGATGGCCTCTCTCACGCGGCCTTTCCTTGGCCGATGGCGAGGACCCGGGTGCGGCCCGACGTCGCGCACCCCGACCGCTGGGTGAATCTGCTGAGGGTCGACCCCCGGCGGGTGGGCCCCGGGCCGGTCGGCTCGGAGGGCCGCGTGGCAACTGTGGTGGCCGCGCGCGATCCGGTCGCCGGTGGACCGAGGCTCCGTTGGGACGCGCAGGCGGGCGGGCGCTGGATCGAGTCGACCGAGGGCGACGGCTTCGAGGGCAGCGCGCTCACGGCCGGGGCGACGGCGACGAGGGGAGCCTGCGTCGACCGCGACGGGTTCCTGGTGCTGGCGGTGGCCGATCGACCGATGCCCGACCTGCTGGCCGCGGCGTTTCAGCTCGTGGGCTGCACCGGGACCCCGCTCGCCCTCGCTCCGGGGGTGACCATCGGCACCGAGGCGACGCGGGATGCCCTCGGCGCCACCATCGCGCCCGACGCGACGCCCCGCTTCGACCTGGTGCTGCGCGGCGGCGGCGGGGCGGAGCGGGTGTTCCCGGAGGTGCGTCCGGTGCCGGTGAGGGTCTGGCATGACGCGCAGCACCGTCGGGTGCGCTACCGACAGACCGGCGACGGCGGGGTGCAGATCAACCTCACCGGCGGCCAGAGGGTGTCGGTCCCGAGCTGGGGTGGCGGATCGACCCGGTCATCTGGAGACGCTGGCGCCCCGCGCTAGCTGATCGGCTCGCGACCCAAGGTTGCGGCCGGCTCGCGCGATCTAAACTCCCGGTGCTCCCCTTCCAACTGGCGCGACTCTCTGCCCGCAGCTCCGATGGGCTGTTCGCAATGGTCGGTGGTGCGCCGGTGTCGTTGACGGGGCGCGAACGGAACGAGTAGAACCCCGTGGCATTTCAACCAATGATCCCGACTCGCCGCTGCCAGTGCGTGGAGATCGGCCCGAGGAGAGTCGCGCGGTGAAGAGTCCCGTCAAGTTCGGGAAGTACTACCTCCTTGAACGCATCAGCGTCGGCGGCATGGCCGAGGTGTTCAAGGCGAAGTCCTTCGGGGAGGCGGGCTTCGAGCGGCTGGTGGCCCTCAAGCGCATCCTGCCGTCCATCGCGGAGGACCAGGAGTTCATCGCGATGTTCGTCGACGAGGCGAAGCTCGCGGTGCAGCTCACGCACCCCAACATCGCGCAGATCTTCGAGCTCGGTAAGGTCGGCGACTCGTACTTCATCGCCCTCGAGTACGTGGCCGGCAAGGACATGCGCGCGATCTTCGAGCGCGTGAAGAAGCGCTCGGAGCCGATCATGGTTCCGATGGCCTGCTACATGGTCATGAAGCTGTGCGAGGGCCTGGACTACGCGCACAACAAGAAGGACGCCGCGGGCCGCTCGCTCGAGCTCGTGCACCGCGACGTGTCCCCGCAGAACATCCTCGTCTCCTACGACGGGGACGTGAAGCTCATCGACTTCGGCATCGCCAAGGCGGCGAGCAAGAGCTCGAAGACGCAGGCGGGCATCCTCAAGGGCAAGTTCGGGTACATGTCCCCGGAGCAGGTGCGCGGGCTCCAGGTCGACCGCCGCAGCGACGTGTTCGCGGTCGGCATCTGCCTCTACGAGCTGCTCACCAACGAGCGGCTCTTCGTCGGCGAGTCGGATTTCTCCACGCTGGAGAAGGTCCGCAACGTCGAGATCATGCCCCCGACGACGTACAACAAGCGCATCCCCGACGAGCTCGAGGCCATCGTGCTCAAGGCCCTCGCGAAGCACCCGGAAGACCGGTACCGCAGCGCGATGGACCTGCACGACGACCTGCAGTCCTTCATGTACACGTCGGGCAACTTCTTCGCCCGCAAAGACCTGAGCGCCTACGTGCACAAGATCTTCGCCGACGAGATCACGCGCGAACTCAGCCGCGATGAGGAGTTTCGCAAGTTCGACTCGCGGCGCGCCAACGACCTCGAGGAGCTCGAGGGCACCGCGGTGCTGTCGACGCCGACGCCTCCGGGTGGATCGCCCAGGGGCGCGCCCCCGAGCCCTCGTCTCGGCACGCCCCCGCCGCCCCCGCCGCCGCCCCGCGCCCCCCGCGGGACCGTGATGGGCATGGGCGGCTCCGCCCAGGCTGCTCAGGCCGCCGTCCGTAACTCCCCCGTCTCCCCGCCTCCCGGGACTCGCCCGTCGGCCGTGTCGGGCGCCGTGCCCGCGGTCGCCGTGCCCTCCCTCCCGGTCGCCACCCCGATGGCCGCGGCCCCTGCGCCGGAGGAGATCCACGAGATGGACTGGGACGAGGAAGAGCTCGCCACCCAGATCTACGATCGCCCCGAGGGGATGAAGCTCCCGAGCTCTCCCCCGCTTCCGCTCCGCGGCAACTCCGGGGCGAGGGCGCCCGCCAACGGCCGCACCACGGGCGTCCTTCCGGCCCTCCCCGCGCTCCCCGGTCGCAGCTCCTCGGTCCCCTCGCAGCCCGCGGGAGCGCCTGCTTCGGCGGTCCCCGCGCCGCCGATGCCGTCCACCGCGCTCCCGGCGGTCGCCGCGCCGATCGTCAACGCTCTGCCGCTCGGCCCGATGGTCTCCGCGCCTGCGGTGTCGGCGCCGGCCGCGAGCTCGCCGTCCATGCCCAGCGTCCAGTCCTCGCCCAGCGTCCCTCCCCGCCCCAGCGGCGCGGGCAAGGACGCCTGGCGCATCGGCGGAGACCCGAAGTTCTCCCGTCCCCCGGCCGAGTCGGCCGCGCCTCCTCGCCCGGAGCCCCGGCGCAACGAGGGCAGCTCCGTCGTCGTGCTCGCGCTCCTGGGCGTCGTCGCGGTCGCGGCGCTGGTCATCATCGCGCTCAAGCTCACCCGCGGAGAGCCCTCCGGCGGCCTGCTCATCACCACCAACGTGGGCGGCGTCGCGGTGCTCGTCGACAGTCAGCCGCTCGTCGGCAACGGCCAGCGCTTCGAGGTGCCAGAGCTCTCCGTCGTTCGGCTCCACCGCGTCGAGGTCCGCAAGCCGGGCTTCCGGCCCTTCACCCAGGAGGTGCCGGTTCGCGAGGCGCAGATCACCCAGATGCAGGTCGAGCTCGAGCCCGAGCCGACGACCGCGATGGTGCCGCCGATCGTTCCGCCGATGCCCGACCCCAACGCGGTCGCGCAGACCCCGACGCCCCCGAGCCCCGCCCAGGTCGTCGCGGAGAACACTCCTCCCCCCGCCGCGGCTCCGACCGTCGCTCCCGCGCCCACGCCTGCCCCCGCGCCCACACCGGTGGCGGCCCCGGTCGCCCCTGCGCCCCGCCCCACCGTTCGGGTGGCGCGTCCCGCGGTCCGTCCCGCTACGGCTGCGGCCTCGGCGGTACGTCCGACGCTTACCCCGCCAACTCCGCCGACCCCGGCGGCAGGCGGCGCCACGGGCTTCCTGCTGATCTCCACCCGGCCCGCGTCGAGCTGCACCGTGGCGGGTCAGGGGACGACCTTCAACACCCCGCGCCGGCTCACCCTCCCGGCCGGCACCTACCGCGTCACCTGCAGCAACGAAGAGCTCGCTGCGCACGGCACCTTCTCGGTCACCATCTCCGCGGGCGGCACCGCGGACTTCCGCAACCGCCCCCTCGAATAGCGCGACCGCCCTGCTCAGGGCCCGATGCGCGGGCCCACGAACAGGTACAGCGGCGTCGGCAGGTACGGGTACTCCCGGCGCCTCGCCGCTTCCAGCGCCTGCATCCCCGAGAGGCCGTGGTCGTCGCTCGGGTGCGCCCGCAGCAGCTCGACCAGGCGCTGCTGGATGCGATCGCGGAACACCGGGTTCTCCACGTGCACCAGGCCGTCGCGCAGCGCCTCGATGGCCGCGTCCGCGCGCCCCGCATCGGAGAGCAGCGTGGCGGCGGTCAGGGACATCCACTCGGGCCCCTCGCCCAGCGCGGCGGACTTGCGGAAGTGCTCGGCCGCGGCGGCCCGCACCTGACGCCGCTCCTCAGAGCCGCGAGGCAGCCGGGGAGACAGCTCGAAGGCCAGCGTGGCGCCCCGCTGGAAGTGCAGCTCGCCGTCCTCGGGGTAGATCCGTAGACCGACCTCGAGGTACTCCGCGGCCCGTCGGATGTCCTCGATCGGGACCTCGCCGGTGCGCAGCACCATCGCCACCGCGGCCCAGAGGTAGGCCAGCCGGAAGTGCGGATCGAGCGCGACCATCACCGACGCGTAGCGGTCGACGTAGCGGCCAGGGTTACGGGCGGTGAGCGACTCGCCGTAGTAGAGCAGCGCGTTGATCCAGAGGACGTCGGCGAGCCACTCGACGTGACCGAGGGAGGCCACGCGGGCGACGCCGATGGTGGGGATCTCCGCGGTGTCCAGCACCCTGCGGTGACTGTCGTACTGTCGGTTGAGGGCGCCTCGCATCGGCGCGACTCCGGCTGCGCCCAGGAGCATCACCAGCACGCCGACGAGGGAGCTTCGTTGCATCGGATGGGGACCGTCGAGAAGGGGGGGGGGCCTACTCGGTCTCGTTCACGATGCGCATCGTGTTGCTGTTGCCCGAGAAGATCCCGAAGGTGGAGATGACGCTGTCGCCGTCGAGGTTTCCGTAGGCCTCGGCGACGTACCAGAGGTCCTGGTTGGGGGCTGCGGAGAAGCCTGAGTCATAGGGGGTCGGCGGGGCCAGCGGGGGCGTACCCACAACGACCACGTAGCGGTACCGCACGTCGCCGACCGGGCGGAACCCGAGCTGCAGCCACTCCTGCGGCATCCCGGAGACGAGGAAGGGCACGCGCGCGCTCGACGGCGCAGCGGCGGGCCACGCGTTGCTGAGGCCGAGCGAGGTGGGCGCCCCCATCGCTCCGGCGGCGCAGTAGGTCGAGAACTCCGAGCGGTACGCGTCCTCGCGCGCGGCGATGGAGGCGAGCATCGTGCGCGCCTCCTGTGAGCGGCTGCGGCGGAGATACGAGGAGTAGGTGAAGGCTCCGACGCCCGCGAGGATGCCGAGGATCACCACCACCATCATCAGCTCGATCAGGGTCATGCCGGCGCTGGCCCAGCGATAGGCGAGACGGCGGGAGGCGGTCGGGGTCTTCATCGGATCCTCCAGGGGCGGCGGGCCGGGCAGCTACAGGGCGCTTGAATCATGGATCGTAGCCTGGGAAGGCGCGCCCGCGAAGGGGGCTTGCGGCGAGCGCAGGGTGCCCGGTCGACGGATCTCAGCGTCGGGTGCGGAGGTCTTCGCCCTCGCCCTCGCCCTCGCCCGCGCCCGCGCCAGTGTCGCCGCCCGCCATCCCGAGCTTCTGCAGTCGGTAGCGGAAGGAGCGGAAGGTCAACCCCAGGTGCGCCGCCGCGTGCGTGCGTACGCCCTTGGCGCGCTCGAGCGCCTGCCGGATGAAGCTGCGCTCGATGTCCTCGAGCGTGGCCTCGAGCTGCATCCCCTCGGGCGGCAGCAGCAGCTCTCCCGGGCGGGAGATGCCCGCGGCGCCGAGGAGCTCGGGCGGCAGGTCGTCGCGGATGACCGTGCTCCCTGGGCGAGGGTCACGGCGCGCTCGACGGCGTTCTCCAGCTCGCGGACGTTGCCGGGCCACTGGTGCGCGAGCATGAGCCGCAGGGCCTCCGGGGAGAAGCTCACGAAGGCCCGGCCGTTCTCCGCGGCGAAGCGGCTGCGGAAGTGCTCGATGAGGGCGGGCAGGTCTTCGCGGCGCTCGCGCAGCGGAGGCAGGTGCAGCCGCAGCACGTTGAGCCGGTAGTACAGGTCTTCACGGAAGAGCTTGTCCTTCACCATCTGCGCGAGGTCGCGGTTGGTCGCCGCGACGATGCGGGTGTCCACGGGGATCTCCATCGTTCCGCCGACGGGACGCACCTTGCGCTCCTGGAGGGCGCGCAGGAGCTTCACCTGGAGCGGCAGCGGGATCTCTCCGACCTCGTCGAGGAAGAGCGTCCCGGTGTCCGCCTGGCGGAACATCCCGAGCGTCTTGCTGGAGGCGCCGGTGTACGAGCCCTTCTCGTGGCCGAAGAGCTCGCTCTCCACCAGGTCGGCCGGGATGGCGCCGCAGTTGACCACCACGAAGGGCCCGGAGCTCCGGTCGCTGCTGGTGTGGATGGCGCGGGCGAAGAGCTCCTTGCCGGTGCCGCTCTCGCCGGTGATGAGCACGCTGGCGCGGTTGGGCGCCGCCCTGCGCACGAACTCCATCGCCGTCTGGAATGCCGTGCTGCGCCCGATGAGCGAGCCGCTCCCGCCCTCCGGCGTGAGGCCGCGGGTGATGATGCGCAGCGAGACGTTGTCCTTCAGCAGCGAGCGCTTCTCGAGCGCCTTCTCCACCTGCGCCCGCGCCTCGTTCACGCTGAGCGGCTTCTCCAGGTAGCAGTAGGCCCCGCGGCGCATCGCATCGACCGCGGTCTCCACCGAGCCGTGCGCGGTCACCACCAGCATCTGCGTCTCGGTCGAGATGGCGCGCGCGTGGTCGAGCACCTCGAGGCCCGTCCCGTCGGCCATCATCAGGTCGGTGACCACGAGGTCGAAGGGCGTCGTCGCGGCGTCGAGGCGCTCCCTGGCCTCGCGCACGCCAGAGGCCTGCTCGACGACGTGGCCCATGCGCCGTAGCAGCACGTCCATCATCTGCCTGAGCGAGGCTTCGTCGTCGACGACAAGGATTCGTGCGGGGGCAGTCATCGCGCAGGAGTGTACGCGATGCCCCCGGGCGATCGAAACGTCGGCGAGAGGGGGAGCGGCGGGTTCAGGCGTCGCGGCGGATGACCGCCACGAGGAAGCCCCCGAGGCGAGCGAGGGGAGAGCGCAGCGCGAGGTGCTCGGCCCGCTGGAGGAGCCGCCCCACCACCGGGAGCGTCACCGCGCGAGCGGTCGGGGTGAACACCCGTACCCCGTGGAAGTCGACCAGGGTGGTGCCCCTGGGGAGCATCGCCTCGATGCGCGCGGGCGGGTCGAAGCGGGTGTAGACCGCCGCCTCGGTGCGGGTCTCGGAGACCTTCTGCGCGGGCCCCAGGGTCTTGGCGAGGTAGCGCAGGCTGTAGGGGTTGTAGAACTCGGCGAGGATGGTACCGCCGGGGACGCAGACGCGGGCCATCTCGGCGAGCGCGATCTCGATCTCGGGCACGTGCGCCAGAACCTTGTACGAGTAGACGAGGTCGAAGCGCGCGTCCTCGAAGGGCAGCTTCGTCGCGGGCGCCTCGTGCACCGTCAGCCCGCGCTCGCGGGCCTTCTCGAGCATCCCCGGCGACAGGTCGATGCCCACCGCCTCGCTGGCCACCCCGGCCACGCGCTCGAGGATGAGCCCCGTTCCGCAGCCGACCTCCAGGCAGCGCTTGCCGCGCGCGAAGGGGGCCGTGATCTCGAACTCGAGGTCGTCGATCATCCCGTGGTAGCCGCGGCCGCGCTCTCGCTCGTACCACTTGCTGAAGTCGTCGTAATAGGCGCGGGTGGCGTCGTCGCGGCTCATGCGCGGCCCTCTAGCACGACGGGGCTCCGCCCGGAACTCCGCTCACCCGCGGGTCGCGAGCACCTCGTCGTAGAGCGCCTCGTGCGCCGCGGCCACCACCGAGGGGTGGCAGGTGTCGGCCACCCAGCGCTCTCCCGAGAGGCCCATGACGCCGCGCTGCGAGGGCGACTCGAAGAGCGAGCGCACCTGGGCGAAGAGCGCCGCGGGGTCGCCCGGGGCGATCGAGGCGGCCCCGCCGGAGGGCATGATCTCCGCGGCGGCGGTGGTCGAGGACACCACCACTGGGACCCGCAGCGCGAGGGACTCGAGGAGCACCAGGGGGAGGTCCATCTTGGCGTGCAGGGTGTCGACGACCAGGGTCGTGAGCGCGGCCCCGGCCACCACGGCATGGATGTCGGAGATTTCGCCGAGGAAGCGGACGCTCGCGTGGCGCGCGGCGGCCAGCGTGGTGAGCTCGGCGAGGGCCTCGCGGGCGCGGGGCGTCTTGGGGCGGGCGGCGATCACCCAGGTCAGCGCGCCGTCGTCGAGGGCCGCGGCCTCGATGAAGGTGCGGGCGCCGTCGGAGTGCTCGAGGTCGCCGGGGTAGAGCACGTAAGGGCCGATGAGCTCGTGCTGACGGCGCGCGGCCTCGATGGCGGCAGAGGGCACCTCGACGGGCGCGAGCGCCGGCGGGATCACCCTGGCGTGGACCCCAGCGGCGGACAGTCGACGGGCGGAGTGCTGGCTCAGGGCGATGACCGCGTCGGCGAAGAGCAGCGGGGCCACGCGCTCGAGGTCGTCGGGTGCGCTCGCGATGGTGTGCACCGCGGGCACCCGGCGCGCGGCGCGGGCGATTGCGCCAGCTCGGAGCGTGAGAGGGTTGGGGGCGAAGAAGAAATGCCAGAGGTCGACGCGAGGCCCGGCGAGCAGTCGGGCGAAGACCCGGGCGTTGGCCAGGAGGCTCGGCGCGTAGGCCCCGGCGGCGGTGTACACGGCCTCGCTGACGACCCCGGGGAGCGAGGCCCCAGCGGGCACCATCACCCGAGGACGGTAGCGGCGCATGGCGCCGGCGAGGTCGCGCACGAGGTTCTTGTTGGAGTCCGTCCACGGGGGAGCGATGGGCTTGGAGACGAGGAGCACGTCGCGCATGGCGGTGGCGTCGGTAGCACACATCGCGCACGTTGACGGCCGGGAGGGGGCGCCCGTAGCGTCGCGGCGGAGATCCCATGGACGAGAAGAAGACCGAGCCCGACGCGGCGGAGCCGGAGCGGTCGGGGCTCCTCGAGCGCTTCGTCAAGAAGGGCATCGAGTCGGGCATCGACGCCATCAGCCGCAGCGAGGACACGGTGCGGTCCTTCGTCGACAAGACGCGGCTGCCGAAGGAGGTCGCCCACGCCCTCCTCGACCAGATGGACGAGACCAAGAAGGGGATCTACTCGGTCGTCGCCAAGGAGATTCGCGACTTCCTCACGAGCACCAGCTTCGCGTCGGACATGAAGAAGGTGCTCACCGGCCTCGCCTTCGAGGTGAAGATGGAGGTGCGCTTCAAGAGCGTCGAAGGGGAGGACGGCGAGGGGACGGTGCGCCCCGACGTCCAGGCCCGGACGCGGGTGAAGCACACCAAGAAGCCCCCGCCGCCGAACGACGACGAGGGCACGGACTAGGCAGGGCTCAGGTCGTCAGCGCTTCGAGGTCGCCGAGGTTCACCCGGGCGGAGAGCAGCCCGAAGGAGACCTTGGCGCCGCGCACGTCGCGCTCGACGATGGCCCCGACCTTCCCCGCGAAGGGGCCGGACTTCACCTGCACCCGTGCGCCGGGGAGCAGCGCCGCCTCGGGGTTTACCGGGGCAGGTACGGCGACGGGCTTCGGAGCGGGAGCGGGAGCGGGAGCGGGAGCCGCGCGCACGACCGGCGCAGCGGCGGGACGAGGCGCGGGGCGGGGCTCCGCCGCGGGGGCGGGCGCCGGGCGGGTGAAGGCCGGGCGCGGACGGTCCATCGCGGCGAGGCGCTCGCGGGTCTCGGTGGCGGCGAGGTCGCGGCGGCGGGCGATCTCGGCGTCGTTGCGGAGCTGCCACGCGGAGTCCCTCGCGGTGGCCTCCTGGACCTGCGCGGCCCGCTCGGCCTGGGCCTGGGCGAGCGCTCCGTCGACGGCGATGAGGTCGTTGTCGCGCGACCACGCCACGAGGCGGTAGATGGGCATCAGCGCGCGGAAGGCCGCGAGGATGGGCTCCTCCAACGAGGCGCCCTGGTCGAGCACCACGGCGCGGGAGAGCGGCCACCCGACGGACCACCACTGCGTCGGCTGCGACCAGGCGGTCAGGGCCTCGTCGAGCGTGGCGTCGGTGACCTCTCTCACCGGGACCCTCGCCGCGTCGGTCACGCCGAGGACGAAGTCTTCGGGGAGCGCGCGGATGGCGGCGACCAGCTCGGCGCGGCCCTCGGGCGAGGCGCAGCGTGCGCGCAGCGTGCGGGCGTCGACCCAGGCGTCGCCGTGGATGCGCAGCGAGACCTCGACCCCGTCGGCGTCGATGTGCAGCGCGAGGAAAGCGTGGCGGAAGAACGGCGTCGGGTCGGAGAGCGTCTCCTTGAGCGAGCGCCCGTCGGTGAGCAGGGCGTCGAGCTCGCGCCGGGCCTCGGCGTCGCGCCAGAGGAAGACCCACTGCGCGGTGACGGAGCGCTTGTTCCAGAGGGAAGGGTGCTCGTCGCTGGCGCGCAGCTCGAGGGCGAGCCCGAGCGCGTTGGCGTCGGCCTGCATGACGCGACCGAGCGCCATGGCCTTCTCCCTCGCTTCCAGGCGCGGTCGGTTGAAGGCGTTGGAGCTGGCCCTTGGGGGCGCGTAGGCGTCGAACTCCGACGCGCTGAAACCAGGGAAACTCACGGGGTATCTCCTCGGGCGGGAAGATACGCGCCGCGCCGTGCAGGTCAACGCGTTCGTCGGTTGCCGCCCTCGGCGCCCCTCCCCTAAGGTTCCGGCGCATGGACGCCACCACTGGTGCTCGCACCGTTCGCGCGCCTCGCGGCACGTCCCTCACCTGTCGCGGATGGCCCCAGGAAGCCGCGCTTCGCATGCTGATGAACAACCTCGACCCCGACGTGGCCGAGCGCCCGGCGGACCTGGTCGTGTACGGCGGCACGGGCAAGGCCGCGCGCAGCTGGGCGGCCTTCGACGTGATCGTGCGCGAGCTGCGCGACCTCGGGGGCGACGAGACCCTGCTTATCCAGTCGGGTAAGGCCGTCGGGCGCTTCCGCACGCACGAGGACGCGCCGCGGGTGCTGATCGCCAATTCGCTGCTCGTCCCCAAGTGGGCGACCTGGGAGCACTTCCGCAGGCTCGAGGCCCAGGGCCTCACCATGTACGGCCAGATGACCGCCGGGAGCTGGATCTACATCGGCACCCAGGGGATTCTCCAGGGCACCTACGAGACCTTCGCCGAGGCCGCGCGGCAGCACTTCGACAACTCCTGGAAGGGGCGCTGGATCCTCACCGCGGGCCTCGGGGGCATGGGCGGCGCGCAGCCCCTCGCGGCCACGATGAACGACGCCTGCTGCCTCGCGGTGGAGGTCGACCCCGCCCGCGTCCAGCGGCGGTTGGAGACCCGCTACGTCGACCGCGCCACGGCCTCGCTCGACGAGGCCCTCGGGTGGATCCGCGACGCCTGCGCCAGGGGCGAGGTGCTCTCCGTCGGGCTCGTGGGCAACGCCGCGGACGTGTACCCCGAGCTGGTTCGCCGGGGCGCCCTGCCCGACTTCGTGACCGAGCAGACCTCGGCGCACGACCCGCTCCACGGCTATGTCCCCCCGGGGCTGACGCTGGAGGCCGCGGCGGCGCTGAGGGTGAGCGACCCCGACGGCTACGTGACCAGGGCGCGGGAGGGCATGGCGATGGAGATCCGCGCGATGCGCGACATGCAGCGGGCCGGGGTGGTCGCCTGCGACTACGGCAACAACATCCGCGCGGAGGCCCAGCTCGCCGGGGCGCACGACGCCTTCGAGATCCCCGGGTTCATCCCGCAGTACATCCGCCCGCAGTTCTGCGTGGGGCGCGGGCCCTTCCGCTGGGTGGCGCTCTCCGGCGACCCCGAGGACATCGCCGTCACCGACCGCGCGGTGCTCGAGGCCGTGCCCGACGACCCCTCGCTGCGCCGGTGGATGCAGCTCGCCAGCGAGCGGGTCGCCTACCAGGGCCTGCCCGCGCGCATCTGCTGGCTGGGCTACGGCGAGCGAGCGAGGGTGGGCCTCGCCTTCAACGAGCTGGTGCGCACCGGCAAGGTGAAGGCGCCCATCGTGATCGGGCGCGACCACCTCGACTGCGGCTCGGTCGCGTCGCCGCACCGCGAGACCGAGGCGATGCTCGACGGCTCGGACGCCATCGCCGACTGGCCGATCCTCAACGCGCTGGTCAACTGCGCCGCGGGGGCCTCGTGGGTGAGCGTCCACCACGGCGGCGGCGTGGGCATCGGCAACAGCCTGCACGCGGGCATGGTGGTGGTCGCCGACGGCACCGACGGCGCCGCGCGGCGGCTGGAGCGGGTGCTCACCAGCGACCCCGGAATGGGGGTGATCCGCCACGCGGACGCGGGCTACGAGCGGGCGATCGAGTTCGCCGAGGAGCAGGGCGTGCGGGTTCCGCACCGGGTCGGTTGAGCCGGTGAGGGTCGCCGCCAACCTGCTGCTCCGCCACGCCCGGGAGGTGCTTACCTGCTCGGGTAAGCTCCCGACCAGCGCGGCGAGGGCGGACTTCGACCCGGCGCCGCTCGGGCTCATCGAGGACGGCGCGGTGGCCATCGCCGACGACCGCATCGTCGCGGTGGGGCGCACCGCGGAGGTGGAGCGCTCGGTGACCCTGACGCCCGGCGCGACGGTGATCGACGTGGGCGACGCCATGCTGACGCCGGGGCTCGTCGACGCCCACACGCACTCGCTCTTCGTGGGAAGCCGCGCGGGGGAGTTCTCGCTGCGGGTGCAGGGCGCCGGATACGCGGAGATCGCCGCGAAGGGAGGCGGCATCGCGGCGAGCGTGAAGGCGCTGCGAGGGGCGACCGACGAGGCGCTGAGGGCGGCGCTCGGGAGGCGGCTCGATGCGATGGCCCGCTTCGGGACGACGACCGTAGAGGTGAAGTCGGGCTACGCGCTGGAGACCGCCCAGGAGCTGCGCTCGCTCAAGCTGGCGCGCTCGATGGGCGATCGGGTGGTGCCGACCTTCCTGGGGCTGCACGCGGTTCCGCCTGAGCTGCGGGGGACGGAGGACGGGAGGGCGCGCTACCTGGCGACGGTGGCGGGGCGGATGCTCGACGCGGTGGTGGCCGGCGGCGACGCTCGCTTCATCGACGCCTACGTCGACGGGCCGGGCTTCAGCGTGGCGGAGTGCGCTCCGGCGCTGGAGCGGGCGAAGGCGCTGGGGCTACGGGCGAGGCTGCACGTGGGGCAGTTCGAGGACGTCGGGGGGGCACAGCTCGCGGCGTCGCTGGGCGCGGCGAGCGCCGACCACCTGGAGCATGTGAGCGACGAGGGGCTGCGCGCGATGGCCGCGGCGGACGTGACGGCGGTGCTGCTTCCGGGGGCGGCGTTCTCCCTGGGCCAGGCGATGCCCGACGCGCGGCGGATGCGGGCGCTGGGCGTGGCGGTGGCCCTCGCGACGGACTGCAACCCGGGGACGAGCCACTGCGACGCGCTGCCCTGGATGGCGGCCTTCGGGGTGCGTCAGATGGGGCTCTCGACGGTGGAGGCGTGGTTCGCGATCACGGCGACGGCGGCGGGTTGCCTCGACCTGAGCGATCGGGGGCGGCTGGCGGTGGGCGCGAGGGCGGACGTCGCGGTGCTCGACCTGCCGGGCTGGGAGGCGCTGCCGTATGTGCTGGGGAGCCCGCGCGCCCTGGCGACGGTGACAGCCGGGGCGCTGCGCCGCTGGGAGTGAGCGGCGCGCGAGGGCCTGAGGGCTCACCAGCGGGTGTAGAAGCCCAGCTCGGGTCCGAGGATGGGGAGCAGGTCGCCGGGGCTGGTGCGTAGCTCGACGCGCATCGCGGGGCGCAGCCCGAAGGCGTGGGAGACGCGCACGTCGGCGCTGAGCGAGACGATGTGTGCCCGGATCGCGATGAGCTGCAGCCCCACCGGCAGCCGGTCGAGCTGCACGCCGTAGGTGTACTCCGCGCCGAGCTCGAAGCGGGAGCTCGGACGCCAGGAGGCCCGCAGCCCGAAGGACGACACGCCGTCGTCGAGGGTCTCCCCCGAGGGCCCGGGGGCGAGCACCCAGGCGAACCAGTACCGGGCCTCGAGCCGCAGCGCGTCGGTGACCGCGACGCCAAGAGCGGGGTTGAAGAGGTGCACCACCTGGCCGCTGTCGTAGCGCCAGTGGGAGTAGCTCCCGGAGGCGGTGAGCCGGCTGCCCAGCGGGGCGCTCATCCCCAGGCGTCCCAGCCATCGGGGGACCGCCACGGCGGGGGCGCCCACGCCCAGCTCCAGGTGAAGCATCCAGCCCGCCCTCGGCACCCAGGCGACGCCGAGGAAGTGCAGGCCGTTGTAGCTCTTCGAGCCCTCGTCGACGCCGAAGCGCAGCGACTGCTCCGTGCGCGCCGAGAGCCGCAGGGTGTTCCAGCTCTGGAGCACCGAGAGGTCCGCCGCGGGATAGCCCCGCAGGCCGCCTCGCGCGAAGAAGAGGTCGTCCCGAATCGCCAGCCTCGCCTCGCCTCGGAAGACCACGTCTCTCAGCGCTCGCACCTCGGCGTCGTCGGGGCTCGCCCGATGCGCCTCGTCCAGGGAGCGCGCGGCGGTGGTGGCGTCCCCCTGCCAGTGGGCCAGGCGCGCCCGACGCAGCAGCAACATCGCGCTCCCTGGAGAGCGCTCCAGGCCGAGGGCGATCTCCCGGCTCGCGTCGTCCCAGCGCGACTGCCAGAGGAAGACATCGACCAGGCCCGCGCGCACCTCGGGGTCGTCCGGATGCCGCGCCAGCACCCGTCGGTAGCCCGCCTCGCTCGCCGCCCAGCGTCCGTCCCACGCGTCGACGCGAGCGAGCTCGGCCCGCAGTTCGTCGTCGTCGGGCCAGGTGCTCAGGCGCTGCTCCAGCAGCTCGCGAGCGAGGTCGCGGGAGCCTGAGCGCGCGGCGCGCCTCGCCTCGGACAGCAGCGAGTCGCGCGTCAGGTAGGTCGCCGGGGACGGCGCCGCCACGGTCGCCCGGCAGCCCGCCAGCGCCACCGCCAGCAGCGCCCATGTAGCTTGACTGCCCCACGCGAACCCGCCACAGATCGCCCCATGCCTCGGCCTCCGCACCGTTGCCGCGCCGGGCTGCGCAGGGGTCTCGGGGTCGTGGCCGCGGCGCTCGTCGGGTCCGTCGCCTGCGTCCCGCGCCCCTACTCCGTCGACGAGTCGCTGCGGCGCGCCGAGCAGTTCCTCACGCCGGTGACCTTCTCGGCGACCGGGGCCTACGACGAGGACGGGCGCGCCTTCCCGCTGGGGCGCTGTAGCTTTCGCGACTGCGAGCGCCTCGCGGTGAGGAGCTATCGCATCCCGCCGGGTCATCCCCTGGAGCCGTACCTCGCCGATCGCTCCTTCGTCTACGACGACGCGCTCGCGATGATCGCCCTCTCGATCGCGGGGCGGCGCGACGACGCCCGCGCCATCGGCAACACCCTCACCACGCTCCTCACCCCCGACGCCTCGCTGGGCTTCTCCTTCAGCCTCGCGTCGCCGAGCTTCTACAACGTCCGCTATGTGCGCGCGGGCACCGTGGCCTGGGCCGGCTACGCGCTGGCCCTCTACGACGCCCTCACCCACGAGCGGCGCTTCACTCCCTACGCGCAGCGCATCGCCGATCGGCTGCTGGCCTCGCGCATCGACGCGGCGGGCGACCCTCGCGCGGGCCTGGTCCCTGGTGGCCGGGGCGCGTGGCGCGACCACTACCGCAGCTTCGACCCGCTCCACGTCGCCGCGTACTGCGCCACGGAGCACCAGATCGACGCCTACTTCCTCCTCGACGCGCTCGCCGGGAGCGATCCGACCGGGCGCTACCGGGCCGCCGCCGACCAGCTCGGGGCGCGCATCGTCGACGCCCTGTGGCTCCCCTCCGAAGGGCGCTTCGCGGTCGCGGTGACCGAGCGCGGCGCGGTGACCGACCGTGCCCTCGACGCCGCGGGCGCGTGGGGAGCGCTCTTCCTCCTCGCGCGGGGAGACCGGGCGCGGGCCGAGCGCTCGCTCGACTACACCCTCCGCACCTTCACCCGCCGGGGATCGGGCCTCCGAGGCTACGCGCCCTACGCTGGGACGGCGCCCGACCACCCCGGTCAGGACTTCTCCGAGACCCTCTTCGCCGAAGGGACCGCGGGCGTCGCCATGGCGCTGCTCCGAGTGGGCCGCACCCGCGAGGCCGAGGAGCTCTCCGACTCGCTGCGCGCCCTCCAGCGCCAGGGCGACGGCGGGGTCGTGTACGCGGTGCCCGCCTCGGAGGACTTCCCCGACCTCGCCGCCGCGGCGCCCACGGCGTGGCTGCTCTTCCTCGAGATCGAGCGCCGCGACCGCCGTCCGGTAGTGTTCGGCGGATAGCGCGAGGGATGAGCTTCTTCCAGGTCGTACTGATCGCCCTCGACAGCGTGGTGGTGGCCTACGTGACCACCTACTTCCTGCTCAACCTCGGCTTCGTGGTGCTGAGCTTCTTCTCGATCCGCCGAGAGCTGCAGGCCGAGCAGGTGCGGCCCGCGGCGCGCACGCTCGACGAGCGCTTCCTGCCGCTGGTGACGCTGCTGGTGCCCGCCTACAACGAGGAGGTCACCATCGCGGAGAGCGTGCGCTCGCTGCTGCGGCTCACCTACCCCGCCTTCGAGATCGTGATCTGCAACGACGGCTCGAAGGACCGCACGGTCCAGGTGCTCCTCAAGGAGTTTCAGTTCGTGCGCGCGGAGTTCGAGTACGACGACCACCTCGGCACCGCGCCGATCAGGGCCTTCTACGAGTCGCGCGCCCCGCTGCCTCCGGGCCTGCGACGGCTGGTGCTCATCGACAAGGAGAACGGCGGCAAGGCAGACGCCCTCAACGCCGCGATCAACGTGTCTCGTGGCGAGTTCGTCACCAGCATGGACGCCGACAGCCTGCTGGTGCCCGACGCGCTCCTGCTCGCCGCGAGGCCCATCCAGGCGGCGCCGAAGGAGGTCGTCGCGGTGGGCGTGCAGGTGGGGCTCACCAACGGCTCCCGCATCGAGGGCGGCCGCATCGTCGAGGCCCGCATCCCCGCGGCGTGGATCGCCCGCTTCCAGATCGTGGAGTACATGCGCTCCTTCGCCCAGGGCCGCACGGCGCTCACGGCGCTCAACTCCGTGCTGATCCTCTCGGGGGTGTTCGCGCTGATGCGGCGCGACCTCGTCATCGCCATCGGCGGCTTTCTCACCAGGTACATGCGCAGCCGCATCGGCATCGAGTACTGCGGGGCGGGCTCGCACACCGTCTGCGAGGACATGGAGATCGTCGTCCGGCTCCATCGCTACCTGCTCGACAAGGGCCTGCCCGGCCGCATCGTGGCCCTCCCCTTCCCCACCGCGTGGACCGAGGCGCCGGAGAACTACCGGGACATCGGCAAGCAGCGCTCGCGCTGGTACCGCGGTCTGCTCGAGGTGCTCAACTACCACCGGGCGATGATGTTTCGCCGCCGCTTCGGCCGCATCGGGCTCTTCGCGCTCCCCTACCAGCTCGTCTTCGAGGCCATGGCGCCGGTGCTGGAGTGCCTCGGCTACGTGCTGCTCGTCGTGTCCTCGCTGCTCGGCTTCCTGTCGCTCACGGCCTTCCTCGCCTTCCTCGCCTTCGCGACGGCGGTCAACCTCTGCCTCTCGACCCTCGCGGTGCTGCTCTGCATCCGCGCCGAGCGCCTTCACGGCGGCTCCGCGGAGGGGCTCGCGCTCTTCCCCTATCGACGCGCCCGCGACGTGCTGCTGCTCATCGCGATGGGCTTCGTGTCCAGCTTCGGATACCGGCAGTACCTCGCCATCTGGCAGCTCCGCGGGCTATGGGATTTCTTGAAGGGCAAGAAGGGGTGGGACAAGTTTGCGAGGCAGGGCTTTTCTGCAGGCGGAAGCTGAGATGTCAAACGAAGGCGCCGTCGTGGTGAGGCCCGGATCACGGGTGTTTCTGGTCGACGACAACCCCGCCGCGGTCGAGCCCATCCACCAGCGGCTCTGCGCGCTCGGCCATGTCACGACGGTGCTGCACGACGGCGCCCAGGTGCTGGAGGCGGCGCGCCGCGACCGGCCCGACCTTGCGATTCTCGAGGTGATGCTGCCCGAGGTGAACGGCTATCAGCTCTGCCGCGAGCTCAAGCGCCTGGAGCACCCGCCCATCGTCGTGATCCTGACCACCCGCTCGGAGCCAGAGGACCGCTTCTGGGCGACGGAGTGCGGGGCCGACCTCTTTCTCTCCAAGCCTGTCGAGCCCGAGCTGGTCGTGCAGCAGGTGACGGCGCTGCTCGAAGCGAAGTGAGAGGGCTTCAGCGACAGTAGGGGTACGGCTCCCCCGCGCGCTGAACGCACGAGCGCGGGGCGTCGCAGCTCACGCCTCCGCAGCAGGGCTGCCCGTTGCCGCCGCAGTCGAGGCAGAACGGGATGGTGCCCACCCTCGGCACGCAGGTGCGATCGGCATCGCAGCGGCCCTGGTCGCAGCAGACCTGGCCGTTGCCGCCGCAGTCGAGGCACATCGGAGGCGCCCCAGGGAGCACCACGCAGGCGCGCGCCGGGTCACAGCGGCCGTACTCGCAGCAGGGCTGCCCGTTGCCGCCGCAGTCCCGGCAGATGGCCCAGGTGGCGACGCGCGCGGTGCACACCCGGCCGGTGCCGCACCTCCCGTTGGCGCAGCAGGCCTCGTTGTTGCCGCCGCAGCTCAGGCAGATGGGCGTCGTCCCGACGCGCGGGGTGCACGCTGCGCCGGTGTCACAGCGGCCGAAGTCGCAGCAGGGCTGCCCGTTGCCGCCGCAGTCGAGGCAGATGGGGGTCGTTCCCGCGCGGGGCGTGCAGACGCGGTCGGTGTCGCAGCGGCCGTTGTTGCAGCAGGCCTGGCCGTTGCCACCACAGGATCCAGAGACAGGTCCCGTCACGAGCATGCCGGTGTCGATCGAGCCGACGTCCTTGCCAGGGCCGGTATCGAGGCGACCGGTGTCGAGTTGGGCCGGCCCATCGGGCGCGTCGACGATGGGAGAGTCGACGACGGGAGAGTCGACGACGGGGGAGTCGATGGTCGGGGAGTCGATGGTCGGGGAGTCGATGGTCGGGGAGTCGATGGTCGGAGCGTCGAGGACGGGAGCGTCGAGGGTGCTCCCATCGTCGGCGGAGATGTCCGCGGGGGGAGAGTCGAGCGTGGAGGCATCGTTCGCATCGACGACCGCGGCGTCCATCACGTCGACGACGCCGGCGTCCGTCGGGGTGTCCGTCGATGCGTCGAGGACGTCGAGCACATCGAGCACATCGGGACATCGGAGGCGTCGACCGGGGCCGTGTCGACGACGCGTGCATCCGACTCCGCTGCGATGCGCGCGGAGGGGTTCTGCAGCGCGCAGGAAGCCGTCGCGAGCGCGAACGCCCAGGGCAGCAGCGGTCTACGAACGACTCTCAACAAGCCTGTACGATATGCCCAACCCACCGGTCGGGTCAGCGGAATTGCCGATAGAACGAGGTGTTCTATTCCATGTTCGAATCGCAACCACTGTGCACGATTCGCACACGCGGCGGCGGGCCCTACCGGGGTAGCGCCGTGAACTCCACGCGTCGGCCCGGCGGCAGCGCGCCCAGCAGCACCACGCGACGCCCAGCGAGGCGGGTGGGTCCGCAGTCGGGGCAGTCGAAGCTGCGGAGGGCGTCGCCGAACTCCAGCGTGAGCCCGGGGACCGAGGTCGGGCCTGCGGTGATGGTCCCCTGGTAGCCGCGCGTCGAGTCGTAGGTCGCGTCGACGAGGGCCCCGCGGCGCGCCCTCCAGAAGGCGTCGAGCGCCGTGACGGAGACGTCCGTGCGGAGGCCCGCCGCGGCCGCGAGCTGCAGCAGCCGGTCGACGACGGCGAGCTTCACCTGGAGGTTCTCCGGCCCGTGGCCCACGCCGAAGGAGGGGTGTAGCAGCAGGGTCGTGTGGGCGTTGTTCGCGGCGTTGCGCAGCATCACGGAGGACCACGCGCTCAAGAAGCTCGAGGCGTTGGAGGCCTGAAGCTCCGTGCGGAGGGTGCCGTGCTCGTCGCGGGCGCCGAAGCCGTCATCGAGCGTCACGGGCAGCTCGGTGAGGCCACGGTGATGGAAGAGATCCTGGCGGTGGAAGGTGGCCGCGAGGTCGAGCGGGAGGTTGGTCTTGAAGTCGCCGACGGCGAAGCTCGAGTCCACCCGCACGCCCTGCTCGGAGAGCACGTCGAAGAGCCGCGGGTGCACGTCGAGGAAGGGCGACCTCCAGGCGACGGCGGCGCTCCCCGCGGCCTCGCCCGCGAGCATCAGCGAGACCCGCGCCTCGCCGCAGAGGGTCGACTCCGCGAGGGTCGTAGGGACGTAGCCCGGGAAGCGCTCCGAGCAGTCGCCCACGGGCTGCGAGGCCGGCGACGCGAAGTGGCGCACCGAGTGACCCCCGACGGGACACATCCCCAGCGCGCAGACCGAGCGGACGGTCGCCGGATCCCACCAGCCGCTCACGTAGTCGGTGGTGAAGAAGAAGCTGCCGATCGCCCCGCGGCCGTGAAGCACCGAGGCCATCTGCGTCGCCCCGGCGGCCCCCCACGGGCCGGAGCGCGCCGACTCCGTCGCGTCGATGTCGTGCGTCGAGAGGAGGAGGGCGTCCTCGACGCCCGGGACCGTGTGCTTGAACACCACGTGACCCCCGGCGCCCTCGCGCAGCGCGTCGCGGATCAGCAGCCCCAGCACGTCGCCCGCGGGCTCGAAGCAGTTCACGTAGCAGCGGTAGTGCGACCAGGAGTGGAGGTCGTGCCCAAGGGTGTAGACCGCGCCGTGGCCCAACCCCCTCCGGGTGAGCACCGCGCCGACCTCCGTCGCCCCCGCGAAGGCCCGCGCGGCGATGACCGTGGACGCCTCGGAATCGGGCTCGAGGACGAAGGTCTCGACCGGACGCGCGGAGGGGTCGTCGGTGACCAGAAGGTCGCGCTCCTCGGCGGTGTCGAGAGAGCGCACCGCAGGGACGGCGACGCCACCGATGCGAAGGGAGGTGACGTCGGTGCGGCGGGTGGTGCGGCGCAGCCCCGCGAGGCGAAGGACCTCCGCCGAGGAGGGTGAAGTCAGCGGTTTGTGGAGCAGCACCACGCCGCCCGCGGTCGCGAACTCCTCGAGGTAGAGCCGGGCTATCGTGTCCACGGCGTCGCCTTCGAGGTAGCCGGGCACGATGGCGAGGGAGTAGCGCCCGAGCAATCCCCGCAGCGCGGCGCTGAACTCCGTGTCGGGGGTGGGCAGGTCGTAGGGGATGCCCCACTGGTCGAGGATCGACGCGAGGGCGCGGATCTCGTCGCCACCTTTGGTCCAGAGGTAGCGAGGCGCGAGCACGAGCACTCGGGGTCGCAGGGCCGCCGCCCTGGCGTTGTCGACGACCCCGTCGCAGTCGTTGTCGAGCCCGTCGGAGACCTCGGGCGAAGGACCGGGCGCGAAGCAACGCCGGGCTCCCTCCGCGCAGCCTGCCCAGCCAGTCGAGCAGACCCCTCGGGCCTCGACGGAGCAGGCGTTGGGACCGGAGGGAAGCAGCAGATCGACCTGGCCGTCGCAGTCGTTGTCGATCCCGTCGCAGAGCGTCTCCTGGGGCTCTCGTCGCGGGTCTCCGAGGGGGACCGAGCAGTCCGCCACGAAGGGGGAAAGGTCACCGAGGCGCACGTCGACCAGCGCCCCGTCAGGGAGGGGGTGGCCCATGTCCGTGGAGGGCAGGTCGGCGACGGTGGCATCGACGGTGGCATCCACGAGATCCGACGCGGTGTCCTTCGCGCTGGCGTCGACCCGATCCCACGAGGCGTCGAGGGGGGATGGAACGTCGGCGCGCCCCGGGTCCCGCTCGCATCCCATCGCGAGGGCGAGACCGAGGACGGAGGCGCATCGAAGGGCAGTAGAAAGGAAGGACATTCAGGGATCGGGGTTCTGCGGCAAAGGTGCCACGAAGGTCCCCGCGCCGGTAGCGATTGGGCTCTGCGTCGCGGGAGGTTCTGTACGATCCTGGCGACGTGAAGACTCGGATCCTGTGGGCGATGTTCGTGGCTCTGGGCGGGGGATGCACCGGGCGCGCTCCCTCGGTGCGGTCGGCCGCGACGCTGCCCACCGACGCCGGGGCCGTGGCGGAGACGGTCGACGCCTCGACGAGCGAGCCCCCTTCGAGCTCGGTGCATCCGGGCGATGGCGGCACCTCGGCGCCCGCTCCTGCGGACGAGCCCCCGGTGATCTCCTCCATCGCCATGGGCGAGTGGCACGCCTGCGCGGTGATGTCCGACGGCGCACTGCGCTGCTGGGGACGCAACCGCGAGGCGCAGCTCGGGAGGGCCGCTGCCTCGGCGACGCCCTTCACCCAGAGCCCGACCGCGGTGCCAGGTCTCACCGGCACGATGGTCCAGGCATCGGCCGGAACCTTCCATACCTGCGCCCGCCGCGACGACGGCAGGGTCTTCTGCTGGGGCGACAACCGCACCGGGCAGTCCGGCGTCGATCAGGTTCCCACGCTCGATCGTCCCACGGAGCTGCGGGCCGTGACGGAGGCGGAGGAGATCACCACAGGGCGCGACCAGACCTGCACCCGCCATCGCGATGGCACGGTGCGCTGCTGGGGCAACAACGAGAACGGCCAGCTCGGAGACGGGAGCGTCCGGGCTCCCTTCGCTCCGACCCTGGTCACCGGGCTGCGCGACGTCGCGGAGGTCGCGGCCGGATCGGGCCACACCTGCGCTCGCCTCTCGAACGGCACCGTCCGCTGCTGGGGGCTCAACCGCCGGGGGCAGGTGGGCGATCGCAGCCGCGTGACGCGCCGCCGCCCAACGCCGGTGGTGGGGGTCGCCGGAGCCGTGCAGATCGCGGTCGGGCGGGAGCATGGCTGCGCGAGGCTGGGCGACGGCACCGTCCGCTGCTGGGGGCGCAACGACGTCGGACAGCTCGGCGGCGGGGCCCCGGGCGGATCGAACGTGGCCGTGCCGGTGCGAGGGCTCGCTGGAGTGCGCCAGATCGCCGCGGGGGGCCTCCACACCTGCGCGGTGATGGAGGACGCCACGGTGCGCTGCTGGGGATCGAACCACCACGGACAGCTGGGGCTCGGCACCGTCGGCGGCGTGCGCAGGGTGCCCACGGCGGTGGTCGGCCTGACGGAGGTGCAGTCCCTCGCGCTCTCTCGCGGCGCGGACGACGGCGCGAGCTGCGCGCTGCGGCGCGATCACTCGGTGCTCTGCTGGGGAGACAACGCCTTCGGTCAGCTTGGGCGCCCGTCGCCGGGGGCCGACCCGGTCGCCTCGCCCGTGGTCCTCGAAGCGCGCTGAGCGCCCCGAAGCGGAGGCGCTTCGGCGGTGTCTTCGATGCCGCAAGCCCTCGCGCAATCATTTCGCCTCTCCTGAATCTGCGAGGCCTGCCGTGGTGCGCGGCGCGTCAGCGGGAGTTCCCCTTCGTCTCCGATGACGGATGTCATTCCCCGATAGGGGGAAGCAGCCCATGGAGCCACGAACGAGGGTTCGACGCGCGTACAGCATGCGCGGCATCACCGGGCCCCTCGCGACAGGACCGACGCGATGCTCTCGAAGAAGGCTGCACGAGCGTTTTTTCTCGTGGGTACAGCAGTGTGCTCACTGGCCATGGTGGGGCTGACGATCGACTCGTTTCGACGCATCCCCGCGCAGACCCACGCCGAACGCATCACCCCCGCCGTCGCCCGAGGCAAGGACCTCTGGGACCACAACAACTGCATGGGCTGTCACACCCTTCTCGGCGAGGGCGCCTACTACGCCCCGGAGCTGACGCGGGTGTACCGACGGCGCGGCCCGGAGTTCATCCGCGCCATGCTGCGCGACCCGGCGGCGATGTACCCGGGCCAGCGGCAGATGCAGAACTACCACTTCAACCCCGGCCAGATCGACGACCTGGTGGCCTTCCTCCAGTGGATCGACGGGATGGACCTCAACGGCTTCCCCCCGGAGCCGACGCTCAACCAGGTCGCGTTGCCCTCCGGGGCGATCGCGCCCTCGGATGACCGTCCGCAGGTGTTCAACCAGCTCTGCGTGGCCTGCCACGCGCTGGGCGGACGCGGCGGCGCCGTGGGCCCCGCGCTCGACCACGTCGGCGACCGGCTGAACGCCGACTACCTCACCCGCTGGCTGCACGACCCGCAAGCCGTCAAGCCGGGGACCCTGATGCCTCGCCTCCCCCTGACCGAGCCGCAGATCCGCGAGCTCGTCGCGTTCCTCTCCCAGCTCCGTACCGAGGTGCGACCGTGAAGTACGAGTCCCAACGAGTCGCGTGGTGGTTCTTCGCCACCTGCATGCTCCTCCTGTCGCTGCAGCTCATCTACGGCTTCATCATGGGCTTCGCGCACGCGGGCTATGACAACCTGCACGCGATCATCCCCTTCCACGCCGCGCGCGCCACGCACACCAACCTCCTGGTGATGTGGCTCCTCTGCGGCTTCATGGGAGCCGCCTACTACATCATCCCCGAGGAGTCGGAGAGCGAGCTCTACTCCCCCAAGCTGGCCCTGGTGCAGCTCGGGGCGCTCGTCGTCACCGGCGTCACGGCCATCATCGGCTTCCACTTCAACTGGTGGGAGGGGCGCAAGTTCCTCGAGATCCCGAGGCCGCTCGACTTCCTCGTGGTCATCGACGTCCTCGCGTTCATCTTCAACATCGGGATGACCGTGAAGAACGGTCGGCGCTTCACCACGACGAGCCTGGTGCTCTTCTTCGGGCTCTTCGCCGCCGCGCTGCTCTACCTCCCGGGCATGATCCCCACGGTCAACCAGACCAGCGACTCCTACTGGCGCTGGTGGGTGGTCCACCTCTGGGTCGAAGGCGTCTGGGAGCTCATCATGGGCGGGATCCTGTCGTTCCTGCTCATCAAGCTCACCGGCGTCGACCGGGAGGTGATCGAGAAGTGGCTCTACGTGATCGTCGGGCTCACGTTCCTCTCGGGCATCCTCGGCACCGGGCACCACTACTACTACATCGGCACGCCGCGCTATTGGAAGTGGATCGGCGGCCTCTTCAGCGCGCTCGAGCCCCTCGCCTTCCTCGGCATGGCCATCTACGCCGTGACCATGGCCCGCAAGGGCGGCCGCAACCACCCCAACCGCAACGCGCTCCTCTGGACCGTCGGCTGCTCGATCATGTCCTTCGTGGGCGCCGGCTTCCTGGGCTTCGCGCACACGATCCCGCAGGTGAACCTCTACACCCACGGCACGCTCATCACCGCGATGCACGGCCACCTGGCCTTCTGGGGCGCCTACGCCATGATCGTGCTCGCGATCATCACCTACGCGCTGCCCAACCTCACCGGCCGGCGTCGCCATGATGCCCCGTCGGCGCAGATCGCCTTCTGGACCTCGAACATCGGCATGGTCGCGATGACCGCCGCCTTCGCCGTCGCCGGCATCACCCAGGTCTACCTGGAGCGCCGCGTCGGCATGGACTTCATCGTGGTGCAGCGGGAGATCCAGGTGCACTTCGTCGGGCTCATCCTCGCCGCGTCGCTGTTCACCTTCGGCATCGGCGCCTTCATCTGGAACTTCATCAAGTACGGCCGCCCGGTCGGCGAGGTGCTGCCCGCGGGCGCCAGCGACGAGACCCCGGAGGAGGCCATCACCGCCGGTCACGCCGAGGGCATCGCGTGAGCGACCCGGGCCCGGCCCCCTACTATCGGGCGGTACGCCACGAGGTCGAGGTGTTCCGCCGGGCCTACGAAGCCCGGCTCCCGGTGATGCTCAAGGGCCCGACGGGGTGCGGCAAGTCGCGCTTCGTCGAGCACATGGCCGCGGAGATCGGGCGACCGCTGGTGACCGTCGCCTGCAACGACGAGACCTCCGCGGCCGACCTCCTGGGCCGCTGGATCGTCCGCGGCGCAGAGACCCTCTGGCAGGACGGGCCGGTCACCCGCGCGGTGCGCGAGGGCGCCGTGCTCTACCTCGACGAGATCGCCGAGGCGCGCGAGCGACGTCATCGTGGTGGTGCACCCGCTGAGCGACCACCGCCGCCAGCTCTTCGTCGACCGCCGCGACGAGGCCCTCAGCGCCCCGCCGGAGTTCATGCTGGTGGTGAGCTTCAACCCGGGCTACCGACGCGGGCTCAAGGAGCTCAAGCCGTCCACCCGCCAGCGCTTCGTGGCGATGCAGTTCGACTATCCCCCGGCGGACATCGAGGCCGAGATCGTGCGCGCGGAGTCCGGCGTCGACGCGGCCATCGCACGCAAGCTCGTGACCCTCGCGACGAAGGTGCGCGCGCTCGACGAGCCGGGCCTCGCGGAGACCGTCTCCACGCGCCTCCTCGTGGGCGCCGCGACGCTGATGCGCTCGGGCCTCGCGCCGAGGATCGCCTGCTCGGCGGCCATCGTGCAGCCCCTCACCGACGACCCCACCACGGGCCGCGCCCTGCAAGACCTCGCCGACATGGTGTTCTGACCGATGGGTTGGGACGAAGCGCTCTTCGGCTGGCTCTACCGCGGAGCCCGCTCGATCGTGCGGCGGCCCCCGTCGGCGGAGAGCCTCGCCCGCGCGGGGCAGCTCGACGACGTGAGCCCCCGCATGGCGATCGTGGCCTCGGCGCTCATGGGAGACGCCGTGCAGATCCGCGGCGCGGAGGGCCTCGGCGGACAGTCGCCGGGCACCCTCCACCTGCCACGGATGCTCAGCCTCGGGGAGGGCCGAGAGGACGGCGAGCGGGGTTACCTGCACCGCGTGGTGTGCGCGGTGGCCACGCTGCGCCTGGGGCTCTACGCCCCGCGCTCTCTCGACCGCGACGAAGCCCTGCTATGGACCGCCCTCGCCGCCCCCGCGGTGCGGCAGGAGGCGCTCTCGATGCTGCCCGGGGTCGACGAGCTCTTCGACGAGGTCGCCCGCTGGGAGCTCGCCCTCCGACCGGAGCCCTCGACGCTCGCCCCGAGGGAGGCCGCGCTCGAGGCGGTGGTGCGAGACTCCCTCTCTGGTCTGAGCACGCTTCGCTCTCCCGAGGTGCTCGCCCGGGACGCGGAGGCGCGTTGGTCGGAGCTTCGCGCGCTGCCCACGCGACGAGGGAGCGTCGTGCCCCCGGTGGCCTCGTGGGCGCCGCTGGGACCTCGCGTGAAAGAGGGCGAGGCGAGCGGATCGAAGCAGCGCCCGATGCCCCAGAGCGCCATGCCCGGCGGCACCGAGCGCCGAGGCAAGGACCGCGACCACGTGCGGCGCATCGAGATGAACCGCGACCGCACGGACGAGAACCCGCTCGTTCACTCCTTCGAGAAGGTTCACACCGCCGAGGAGTACAAGGGCGGCCGCAAGGCGCTCGACGGCAGCGACGAGATGGGCGCCCAGGGCGAGGCGCTCGACGAGCTCGACATGCGCGAGGTGATCCGCACCTCGGAGACCTCGCGCTCGCTCTACCGGGCGGACGTGATGCTCGACGGCTCCGCGGGCGACCTCGCCGACGACGCCGCGCCGGGCGGCCTCGCGTACCGCTACCACGAGTGGGACGAGCGCCAGCGGGCCTGGCGCGACGCCTGGTGCACCGTGCGGGCGAGCATGGCCGCGGAGACCCTCCCCAGCGACCGGGCGACGGAGCTGGTGCGCCGGGTGCTGCACCGCCACCGTCGGGAGGTGCGTGGGCTGCGGGCGGAGTTCGAGCGCATCGAGCTCGGGCGCGCGTGGCGCAACCGTCAGCCCGACGGGCCGGACGTGGACACCGACGCCATGGTCGAGCGCTACGCCTGCCTCTGCGCGGGGCACTCCCCGCCCGACCGGCTCCATACGTCGCGAAGGAAGCACGGGCGCGATACGGCCACGATCATCCTGCTCGACGCGAGCCTGTCGAGCGACGGCTGGGTCGGCGGGCGGCGGGTGATCGACGTGGCGCGCGACTCGGTGATCGTGCTGGGCGAGGCGCTCGCGGGGCTTCATGACGAGGTGGGGGTCGCGTCGTTTCACAGTAACACCCGTCGCGACTGTCGCTTCGAGGTGATCAAGGGGATGACCGACCCGTGGGCGGGCTCCTGGCGTCGGCTCGCCTCGGTGGCGCCCGCTGGCTACACGCGCATCGGCCCGGCGCTGCGCCACGCGTCGTGGATCCTCTCCCGCGCCCGCGCCAGACGTCGGCTGCTGCTGGTGGTGAGCGACGGCCGGCCGACGGACTACGACCGCTACGAGGGGCGCTACGGCGTGGCGGACGTGAACAAGGCCGTGCGCGAGGCCCACGACGTGGGCGTGCAGGTCTTCACGCTGGCGATCGATGCGCAGTCGCGCTCGCACCTGCCGGCGATGTTCGGCACCTCGCGCTACGCCGTGCTGCCGCGCCCGGAGGGCCTCGTCGAGGCGATGGCCTCGGTGTACGGGCAGCTCCTGCGCTGAGCGACTACGCCGCGGCGAGCGAGCGGGCGCGCAGCCAGCGGTACACGGGGATGAGCGCGAGGGTGATGAGCAGCGAGATGAGCTGCGAGGTGCTGAGCCCGAGGAGCCCGCCGCGGTCGTCGTTGCGCAGGATCTCCACCGCGAAGCGCAGCAGCGAGTAGCTCACCAGGAAGAAGACGAAGACCTGCCCGTCGAAGCGCTTTCTCGGGGCGATGAGGTAGTAGCCCACCGCCGCGATGGCCAGCGACCCGGCGGCCTCGTAGAGCTGCGTCGGGTGCACCGGCAGCGCGGGCAGCGCCTCGCTGGCCAGCCGGTGCGCGCGGTACTGCGCCTCGCTCGCGGGGGAGTACCGGGGAAACCACGCGCTCCAGGGGTGCTCGCAGGTGACGCCGAAGCAGCAGCCCGCGAGGAAGCAGCCCATGCGCCCCCAGGCGAGCCCGATGGCCACCGCGAAGCCCGCCATGTCGGCGGCCTTCCAGAAGGGGAAGCGCTCGCGGCGGAGGAAGTACACCGCGTAGCCGACCGCGCCGATGAGACCGCCGTAGTAGGTGAGCCCGCCCGCCCAGAAGGCCGCCCACGCGAAGCAGTTGGCCTCCTTCGGGTGGCAGACGCCGTGGGCCTGATCCCAGATGCCGTTGACCGAGCTATGGAGGCAGTGCTCGCGGGTGATGCGCCACGAGACCCTCGCGGGGTCGGTGCAGAGGTGCACGTAGTCCCAGAAGTACCCGTCGGCGATGACGTGCAGGAGGCGCGAGCCGATGACCCCGGCGACCACCATCGCGAGGCCAAGGTCGATGACGACCTCTCGGTCCTGCCCCAGGCGCCCGAGCCAGCGGGCGCCGATGAAGGTGGCCAGCGCGAAGCCCATCGCCAGCATCGCGAAGTATGCGGGGAGCTCGACCCCGAACAGCGCGACGAGGATGGGCCTCACGGCGTCGTGGCCACCGGGGTCGGCGCGACCGTGCTCGGGGCCTTCTTCGGGCCGATGATGTACTCGAGCACCATCAGCCCGATGCCCACGGAGATCGCGATGTCGGCGACGTTGTAGGTCGGCCAGTGGAAGCGCAGCTTCACGTGCATGTGGATGAAGTCCACCACGTAGCCGAGGCGCACCCGGTCGACGAGGTTGCCGATGGCGCCGCCCAGCACCAGCGGCAGGGCCCACTTCATCAGGCGCTGGCCGGGCTCCATGGTGCGGTAGAGGTGCACGATGAAGGCGATGGCGCCGAAGGTGACCAGCAGGAAGAAGGGCCGGCGGATGGCCTCGCTCGCGCCGTGCAGCAGGCCCCAGGCGCCGCCGCAGTTCTCCGCGTACTGAAGGTCGAGGTAGTCCTTGATGAGGACGATCTCGCGGTTGGCCACGCGCTGCGGCAGGTAGTGCTGAAGCCCCGGCGGCGGAGAACACAGCGGCGGGGGATTGGGCACCGAGCGGGACAGCCGACCGAGCGCCCAGGCCTTGCTCCAGAGGTCGAGGCCTGCACTGCCGAGGGCGACCACGGCGAGGAAGATCCAGTCGCGGGCGGTCACGGGCTGAACCGCCGGCTTCGCCTTCGCGGACGTCGCGACCTTCTCAGAGGTCTCGGGGGCTTCGGGAGTCGGGTTCTCTTCGCTCATGGATCCTCTAGGCGGAAGCGCCAGCGGCGCGGTCAAAGACATCGACGGCGTGACGGCAGCGTGGACATAGCCCGTCCGTGCCTACGTCGCCACGACGACGCCAGCAACGGTCACACGGAGGCCCCGCCGCGCGGCGCGCGCCCACGTCCGAGACGGTCGGCGCGAGGTGCAACTCGCCCAGCCCGAGCAGCTCGGCGACCTGCGCGTCGGTCAGGGTGATGCTCGCGCGCTCGGCCTCGGAGAAGGGCCCGATGGTCACGGCGGCGTCGCGGGCGTGGTCGATGCGGGCGCCGTCGGCGAAGGTCGCCTCGCCCGCGCCGGGCTCACGGCCGGCCTTCTTCGCGGCCTGCTTCTCCACGCCCCAGGCCTGCACCACGGGCTCGAGCTGCGCGAAGACCGCGTCGCGCACGAGGCCGATCTGCTTCATCGATCAGCAGCGCCTCGCCGTCCTCGATCGCGGGGACGGTCGGCCAGAACTCCAGGTGCACGCTGTCGCCCTTCGCCTCGAAGGCCGGGAGGTGATCCCAGACGTCCTCGGCGGAGAAGGGGAGGATCGGGGCGATGACCGCCGCGAGCGAGCGCACCAGGTGCTGCATCGTGGCGAGCGCCGAGCGACGCCGGGGGGAGTCGGCGGCGTCGTTGTAGAGGCGGTCCTTGGAGGCGTCGAGGTAGAGGGCGGAGAGGTCCTGGCAGAACTCCACCACCGTCGCGAAGACCTCGCGGAAGGCGTACTGCCGGTAGGCCTTCTCGCACTTCGCGAGCACCTCGCCGAGGCGCACGAGGGCCCAGCGGTCGAGCGGTTCGAGCGCGACCTCGGTGACCAGCGGGGCGGGCTCCTCGCGCAGCGCGCCCAGCATGAAGCGGAGCGTGTTGCGCACCCGCCGGTAGGCGTCGATCGCCTGATTGAGCACCGCGCGCGAGTAGGGCATGTCGTTCTCGTAGTCGACGAAGACGGCCCACGCGCGAAACAGCTCCGCGCCCTGCTCGGCGATGATCTTCTCCGGGGGATGAACTCGATGTCGTCCTGGGCGATGGCGAGAGCAACGTCGTCGAGGGAGGTCTTCTTCCCGAGGCGCTTCTTCGCGTCGGCGACCTTCTCGGGCGTCGCCCAGGTGCTCTTCATCGCGGCCAGCACGGCGTCGAGGGCCTCGCCCCTGGTGATGCGCGCGGTGATCTCGTCGCGGCGCGCCTCCTGGCGGCGGCGGATGTCGCTCTTGGAGTAGGGCCTGCCCTGGTCGTCGCAGACGAAGCCGTGGGTGAGCACCGCGCGGTAGGGCGCCTCGCCCAGCACGGCGCAGCCCACCAGCAGCGACGAGTGGAACCACCCTCGGTGCTGGTCGCTGCCTTCGAGGTAGAGGTCGACCTTGGCGCCGAGGTCGGGCTCGGGCTCGCACACCGCGTAGAACGAGCTGCCCGACTCGAACCACACGTCGATGATGCTCGGGTCGCGGGTGAACTCCTCGCGAGGCCGCAGCGAGCCGTCGGCGCAGCGAATCTCCGCGGGCAGCACCGACGGGTCGTCGCTGTACCAGGCGTCCGCGCCTCGCTCGGCAAAGACCTTCGCGACGTGGTCGAGGAGCTCGGTGGTCAGCACCACCTCGCCGGTGGCCTTGTGCTGCACCGCGGGGATGGGCACGCCCCAGATGCGCTGCCGCGAGATGCACCAGTCGGGGCGGGCCTCGATCATCCCTCGGATGCGCTCCCTGCCCCAGGACGGGACCCAGCCCCGCGCGACGCCCTCTCCCTCGGCGCGGGCGCCGTCGGCGGCGAGGCGGTCGATCTCCGAGAGCGCTCGCTGACGAAGCGTGCGGCCATCGGAGCCCGCGGCCTTCATGGGCTCGTCCATCGCGATGAACCACTGGGTGGTCGCGCGGGTGATGAGCGGGCTCTTGCAGCGCCAGCAGATCGGGTACTTGTGGGTGATCTTCTGCCCGGGCTCATGGAGCAGCGCGCCCACGGAGCGCAGGTGCTGCTCGACCACGGGGTTGGCGTCGAAGACGAACTGCCCCTCGAGCCCCATGGCCTTGGCCCCGTCGCCGAGCTCGCCCGTGTACCGGCCGTCGTCGCCGACGGGGGCGTAGGCCTCCAGGCCGTGGGCGGTGCCGAGCTTGTAGTCGTCGCGTCCGTGGCCGGGGGCGGTGTGCACGAGGCCGGTGCCCGCGCCGCTCTCCACGTGGTCGGCCCCGAAGAGGGTCGACCAGCGCGCCTCGAAGGGGTGCCGGCCCTGGAGACCCACCAGAGCTTCGCCCTTGAAGACCGGGCCGACGACCACTTCGGTGAGGCCCGCGGACTTCGCGACGGACTCGGCGAGCGAGGCGGCGACCAGCAGGCCTTCGCCGTCGGCGCCCTTGAGCACGACGTAGTCGAGCGCCGGGTGGACGGCGATGGCGAGGTTGGCCGGGATGGTCCACGGGGTGGTGGTCCAGATGACGGCGGAGACGCGGGTGACGCCCTCGGGGAGCTTCGCGCGCAGGGCTTCGACGCCCGCCGCGTCGAGCGCGAACTTCACGTAGATGCTCGGCGAGACGTGGGCCTCGGCGTACTCCACCTCGGCCTCGGCGAGGGCCGTGCGGCAGTGCCAGCACCACTGCACGGGCTTCTTGCCGCGGTAGACGATCTCGTTGGCGACGAAGGCCTTGAGGGCGCGGATGACCTGCGCCTCGAAGCCGGGGTTCATGGTGAGGTAGGGCTTCTCCCAGGTGCCGAGCACGCCGAGGCGCTTGCGCTCGGTGCGCTGCACGTCGACCCACTTCGCGGCCTCGTCGCGGCAGCGGACGCGCATCTCCGTGGGGGAGACCTGCTCCTTCTTGCGCTTCACCTCGCGGTCGACGTTGAGCTCGATGGGGAGGCCGTGGCAGTCCCAGCCGGGGATGAAGCGGGTGCGCTCGCCCAGCAGGTTGCGAGAGCGGGTGACGAAGTCCTTCAACGCGTTGTTGAGGATGTGCCCGTAGTGCATGTGCCCGTTGGCGTAGGGCGGCCCGTCGTGGAAGACGAAGCGGTGCTCCGTCGGGCGCTCGAGGATGCGCTCGTAGAGCCGCGTGGACTCCCAGCGGGCGAGCCACTGGGGCTCACGCTTGAAGAGGTCTCCCTTCATCGGGAAGGCCGTCTTGGGCAGCAGGCACGTCTCTTTGTAGTCCCTCGGCACGGGCGATCGCCTCATCCCCCCGCCCCCCCCCCCCCCCCCCCCCCCCCCCCCCCCCCCCCCCCCGCCCCCCCCCCGGGCCCCCCCAACGCCCCCGACGCCCCCCCCCCCCCCCCCCCGACCCTGGCGGGTGGTTCCCGAAGAGCCGAGGCGGGGCGCCGCCCCCCCCCCCGACGCCGGGCGATCGATCAGCGGCGGATGAGCTCCAGCAGCATCGCCAGCGCGGGCATCAGGATCGACCCGACCACGGCCTCGCCCGCGATCAGCCCGGAGGCGAGCGGCGCGGCGTAGCTCTCGTAGCTCCCCTCGTGGCCCGGGGCGACCTTGCGCCACACCGCGGCGATCACCGCGCCGATGGCGATGGCGATGTTGAGCGATGGGGGCAGGATCAGCGCGAAGCCCAGCGCCGCGGGGATGGGCACGAACCAGAAGCGGCTCCCGTGGCCGTCCTTGCTGCGCACCGCGTGGAGGAGCTCGAAGACCACCCCGAGCACGATGCCCACCTTCGAGGCCGTGAGCGCGCCGTGAGGGAGGTACCCGAGGCCGCGCTCCATCGCGATGGCGAGCGTGGCGATCTTGAGGCCCGTCGGGGCCGAGAGCTGCCCCGGGTTGAGCCCGATGCCGTAGGTGTGCTGCAGCACGTTGAACACGATCGGCGTGAGCAGCGCGCCGATGGGGATCACGATGAGCTGCGCGATGACCAGGGTGCGGAAGCGGCCGCCGAGGCGCTGCGCGACCCAGAAGGCAGGCACCACGTTCTCGGAAGAGGCCTGCGGGCTCGCGCTGATGTAGGCCGCGGTGAGGTTGGCGCGAATCTGCGCGGGCCAGAGCATCCCGAAGAGGAACTGCGTCGCGTTGGCCATGAGCGACACGGGCCCGGAGCCGGTGATGCCCAGCACCCGGAGCCCCGCCACGATGAGCAGCGGCTGGATCGCCACGGCGAGCAGCACCTCGGCCACGGGCATGTGGAACCACGTGGTGGTGAGCCACACGAGGAGCGTCACGCACACGCCGAGGCCGGTGGCGTTCCACCAGGTGAGGATGGTCTCGTCGGCCTGCGACTCGAAGACGGGCTCATCGTCGCGGCGTCACGCGCGAGCACGCTCTGCACCACGGGGATCAGCACGCTGGTGACCGCCGCGGCGATCATCATCGCGGTGGCCGGCCACATCATCCACTGCACCACGAACTTGAAGTGCGAGTGCGCCCCGGAGAACTCCGCGGCCTTGCCGCAGGACGCCGTGAGGAAGGCCATCGACGCGTCGCGCGGCGCGCCCGAGAGGCCCGCGAGGCCGTCGAGCGTGGCGAGGCAGCGACCGAGCTCCGCCTCGGGGACGCCGGAGAGCGCGGAGTAGCGGGCGGCGGTCTCGCCGAAGGTAGCGATGATCCAGGTTCCCGCGAGCCCGGAGAGGCCGACCGAGAGCGGCACCAGCATCCCGAGGCCGAGCGCTGCGAGCTCGAGGCCCAGCGCCATGTTGAGCAGTGGGTTGCCCACGATCGAGGGGATGACCCCGAGGCCGTCGCGCAGGAAGGTGAGGAAGCCCGCGACCCCGGTGGTGGTGGTGAGCACGTCGCGGCGGGCCTTGGTGCTCTCGGTGGCGCTCGGGTCGGTCAGCGTCTGCGCGATGGAGAGCGTCGCGCGGGAGGTCGGCCACGGCAGCTTGCGGTCCTTGAGGATCGCGGTGCGCGGGAGGATGCCCATGAACACCCCGAGGTTGGCCGAGACCACCAGCCAGATGAACATCTGCCACGAGGTGGGGTGGAAGCCGATGTCCCGGCCGGTGAGCGCCTTGATGTAGAAGAAGGCCGCGAGGATCACGACCATGAAGGCGATCCCCGAGACCATCCCGATCATCGACTGGATGAGGTTGAGCTGCACCGCGAGCTCGCGCCCCTTCACCTGCTTCCCGAGGGCGAAGGCGGCGAGGAACATCCCGCCCATGGTGAGGTCGACGCTCTGCCCCAGCTTGAGCGTGACGTAGGGCGTGGCGGCGGCGGCCACCGCGCACAAGAGGCAGCCGAGGAGCACGGTGCGGGCGTTGAGCTCGTTCTCGCGGTTCATCGCGAGCGACGCTATCCGATCAGTCGGCCTCGGGCGGTGGGGAATTCGCGCCGACCGGCGTCGAGCCCAGCGGCGCGGCCGAGCTCAGCCTCCGCCGGGCGATGGGGCCGAGGCGAAGGGGGCGACCGACCACGCCCACGGACGACGCCTCACCCGGAGCGAAGCGGAGGGGTGCAACCGGTCACGCCTCGATCACCGCGAGCAAGTGAGCGTCGCCGGATCGCAGCGCAGCCCGCCGTCGCACTCTCCCCTTCCCTCGGCGCCGCGACGGCAACGCCCGCCCTCCTGACCGACGCCCGCGGCGGGCACGCAGCCCAGGTCGCAGCGCGTGCCGGGGGGACAGGCGAGGTGGTCTGCACAGACGCCGCCGGACTTGCTGCTCGCCGCCACGCGACGCTGCCCACGCAGCGGTAGCCCTCGTCGCAGGGGGGTCCAGCGTCCCCCCTGCGGCAGAGGCCACCAGCACGTCCGACCGGACGACACACAGCGATGCCCTCCGACGTCGCCATGCAGCGGGCGTTCGTGCCGCAGACGGTGCCATCCGGGAGTGGGCTGGACGCCACCCATTCGAGCGGCGGGCAGAACCCTTCGACGACGCAGAAGTAATCGCGACAGACCGTCCCGTGGAAACAGTCGTCGTCTCCCTGGCAGCGCGGCCTGGCTCGTTCACGACACAGCGCCCCCGGTACTCAATGAGACCCGCTCGGCAGCTCGCCCCATCGGTCCGTTCGCCAGGTCCAGCGGCGGTCCGACAGGTCCCACCGATGCACGCCTGCCCCGCCGGACAGTCGTCGGTGTCGCCAAGGCAGTGGCCTGGGAGCGGATCGCCACATCGCCCGTCGATGCAGGCGAGCATGGGTTCACACCACGCGTGGGTGCAGTCGCCGCCCCGGGATTGCAGACGGACACAGGTTCCGCGGCGACAGCGCAGGCCGGGAAGGCACCCGGTATCGATTCCCTGGAAGCAGTAGGTGTGTTCCGACCCTGGAGGCACGCAGCGCCCGGATGTCGAACACCTTCCCCCATCGGTGCATAGCTGACCGTTCCTGCAACTGTCGCCGAGCGGCGTCGGGAGGACGCAGGCACGAACTGTGTCGAACGGGTTGTTGCCACAGAGCCACGGCGCATCACAGGGGCCACGAGGATCCGAAGCGTCACGGCACGACGTGGACTCGGTTCCGTAGGGCGAGCACACGCCGCGAGCTCTCCCGTCGGCGTTCGTCATCCGGCACGTGAAGCCGTGTCCGCATTCCCCGGGGACGCAGAGCCCACCCGGAAGGACGGCGGGAACGCACCGGTACTCGAGGCACCGCAGACCTTCCTGACATGGGGGCAGCTCGGAGTTGCACAGGCCACCTGGCGTGCCCCACGGAACGCATCGCGGGCCGCCGGCTACCGTGTCGTCGCAGAGAGAGCCCACCGGACAGGAGGTCGCGCCGACGGTCCATCCAGGCACGCAAGGCTGCCCGAATCGAGATGCGTCGGAGACCTCCATCGTCACGCGCAGTGCTGGAACCTCCCAACGTTGGAGTCCCCTTTGCGAGGAGCGGTCGAAGGTCCAGGCGAGGACGAGCCATTGCGGCCCCGCCTCCACCGGGAACTCGAACAGATCATTGACGTGGACGGGGTCCCGATCGAAGGCGGTCAGTCCGCAGCCGACCGAGGTGCCATCCCAGGCACAGCCGGCGACCCGACGAAGCATGAAGCGCTGCAACGCGCCGGCACCTCGCGGCTCGGGCCGATCGCGCTGCACGCGCACCCGCAGGTAGCCCGCCCTCGGCGCCGTCCAGCGCACCATCACCGGGAGGCGCACGTCGCCGCCGCACGTCGCGATCGGAGGCACGAGGCGCTCATCCGAGGCGCGCGAGAAGTCCACCCACGCGGCCACGCCGTCGGGCGTCGCGATCCCCTCGCGGTCGAGGTCGACGAGCGGCGCGAGCCGCACGCGGGGGCGACCACATCGGCCGTCGCATCGCGCGCACCGCCGCCGTCAGCGGCCGTCGACGTTGTGGTCTGCGCGCACGACGACCCCAACGCGAGCACCGTCGCGACCGCCCCCAGGGTTTGCAGCCTCATCGATCGCACCATGAGTCGAAACGCCCCGCGAACTCAACGTGAGGTGGCGCGACCTCACTCGACCCCTCGATCAGGGTCCCCGACACGCTCGCGACCGCCCGTCCGACCCTCGTCGAGGGAGCGGTCGCCGGTCGCAACCATGTCTGGAACCCTCCTCGAGGGTGCGGGAGGCGGTCGCCTGCGTCAGCCCGTCGGGGCTGCGGGATCGGCCGGTGCGGCGGCCTTCTTCGTGGTCCTGCGGGCCGAGCGCTCCAGGTCGTCGACCATCTCCGCGTACGGCGCCAGCAGGAACCTCGCGAGCGCCGCGCTCTCGGGCTTGCGCCGGGAGACGCGGGTCGAGACCTTCACGAGGTAGTCGCGCAGCGCCGCCTGGAGAGCCAGCTGCTCGGCGCGGGTGCTGGTGGTCACCTCGGGCGCGACCTCCTTCGCCTGCGAGAACCCGTGGCCCGCGCCGAACTCGTGGTGGGCCTTGCGGAGCGCCTTCAGGTGGCGCTTTCCGCCGAGGGCCTCGACGGTGGCGATCACGTCGGGCTCGTCGAGCACGGCGACGAAGCTTGCGCCGCGTCCCACTGCCGGCGGGCGCGGTAGTTGATGAAGCGGATTCCGTCGTCGTCGAAGAGCCGGCGGTAGAGCATCTCGGCCTCGACGCGCCCGGGGCGGGCGTCGTCGGTGAGGGTGCGCCCGGCGTCGAGGAGGTTCTCCAGCGAGCGCCAGGAGTCGTCGGCGCGCTCGTTGGACGAGGCCGCCTCGGTGCGGTCGGGGGCGACGGCGGTCGCGGGGCGCTTCGCCTCGGCGGCGCGCAGCGCGTCGCGTGCGGCGAGCAGGTCGTCGTGCGCCTCGCCCACCACCGGGTCGAGCTCCTTCACGTGCGGGACCGCGTCGGATCGCTTCGACGAAAGCACGGCTTTGACCTGCGCTTCGAGCTGATCGACGACGCCGAGCAGGTCACCGATCTGCGTGCCAAGGGGCAGGTCGACGGATGCAATCTGGTTCCATTCCATGGGGTGCGGAGCCTCCTTCGGGACGGAGGGTAGCCGAGCGCGCGGGCGCGGCGGAAGAGGGTCCGCGTGGTAGCTTTCGCGACGATGTTGCGCCGACTGCGGGTGAAGAACTTCAAGCTGCTGCGAGACGTGGAAATCACGTTCGAGCCGGACGCTCCGACGGTGCTCATCGGGCCCAACGCGTCGGGGCAGAGCACCGTGCTGGAGGTGATCGACTTCCTCAGCCGGTGCGCGAGTGACGGGCTCGCCAAGGCGGTCGTCGCGCATGGTGGGATGCAGGAGCTCAAGACGGCCGGCGCGGACGGCCCGGTCGAGATCGAGACGGAGTGGTGCGTCGAGGACGTGAAGTCTCACATCGACGCGACAGGCACGCTCGACCTCGCCTGGAGTTTCACCTTCGACGCGACGCGCCGAGGTGCAGTCAGGGTCGAGCGGGAGACGCTACGAGGTCCGCGTGGGTCTCTCATCGAGGAGACCGCCGACGGACGCCTCGTTCACGATGAGCGTGATGCCTCCGCGCGACCGGGCATCGTGCGCTCGGACGGCGACCTCGCGTTCAACTCGATGATCGATGAAGAGCGCTTCCCCAAGCTCAACTTCATGCGGTTGTTCGTTCAGCTCTCGTCGGTCATCGGCGCGCTCTCAACGGTCCCTGCGTGGGCGCGGCTGAACTCCGACGGCCGATCTTCACCGAGAGACAGCCTGATCCTGTCGAGCGAGTCTCAGGTCGGACGCGAAGGTTCAGGCCTCGCCAACGCGCTCTACAACCTCCAGAACGACCATGACGACGCGTGGAAGACCCTCCTGCGAGCGTTCCAGGCGGAGTTTCCCTTCGCGAGGAAGCTTCTGTTTCCGCCGGATCCTGGCGGTTCGCGCATAGGCATCGCCTACGAAGACTCCCGCTTCGGCGGTGCGCGGGTCTACGCGTCGCAGATGTCCGACGGGATGATCTCGTTCCTCTGCCTGCTCGCGCTCATCCTGCATCCGAAGCGATATGGCGCGCTCGGCCTCGACGAGCCCGACGCCCACCTGCACCCCTCGGCGCTGCGGCGGCTGATGTCGCTCGCCCACTCTCCCATGAGCCAGCGCGCGCTCGTCATCGCGACCCATTCCGACCGACTGCTCGACTTCCTGCGCGAGCCCGCGCGCTCCATCCGGCTGGTCGACTCCACGCCGACGGGCGCGCAGATCCGCACGCTGGACGCTGCCGCCCTGGCCGCGTGGAGAGAGACCTACTCGCTCGCGGACATGCGAGCGCACGGCCTTCTCGATCAGTCGAACACCCAGTACGGGCAGGACCCATGCGCGGTGGCGTGATGGGCATGGGACGCGTCGACCGCGCGACCTCACCCGGCTCGCCGAGCGTGTGCGGTCCCTCATCGAGGGCTGAGCCGCCCTACTGGGTGCGCTTGATGACGTGGAACCCGAAGGGTGTCTCCACGATGTCGCTGATCTGGCCGACGCCCAGCGCGAAGGCCGCCTGCTCGAAGGGCGGCACCATCGCGCCGCGAGCGAAGGTGCCCAGGCTCCCCGCGCTCGAGGCAGCGCCCGGCTCGTCGCTGAACTCCCTCGCCAGCGCCGCGAAGTCCTGCCCCGTCCTCGCCCGTCGGAGCACCTCCTCGACGCGGGTGCGGGCCTCCTCGCGGGTGCGCGTGACGGTCGGCGGAACGCGCTCGGAGCCGCGGTGCATCACCAGCACGTGGGACGCCCCGATGGTGGCCGGGCCCGCGTTGGCGGAGGGCGCCGCGGCGGAGGGCGCGGCCGGCTGCGCAGGCAGCGTGGTGGTCGCGGTGCGCGCGCCGGGCTCGTCCGGGGCGCGGTTGCAGCCCACCGAGAGGTTTACCAGGATCGTAAAAGCGAGGAGGGCGGCGCGGGGTTGCATGGCAACCGAGCGAGTAGTGCGTCACCCGAAAGCGCGCAAGTGCTCAGCCCTCGCGCTTGACCCCCAGGGAACGGATCTTCTTGTGGAGGTTGGTGCGCTCCAGGCCGAGCAGCGAGGCGGCGCGGGAGATGTTCCAGTCGACCTCCTTGAGGGTGTCGAGGATGTACGCGCGCTCGGCGTCGTCGCGGTGCTGCCGCAGCGTGGGGCGCTCCCCGGCGCCCTCGGAGGGCCCGCGTCGTCGTCGTCGTCGTCCTCGCCCCGCCCCGCGCTCACCGGCTCCGGCGCCGCGATGGGAGAGCGCTCCCTCGCCTCTCGGGAGAGCCTCGACTCCTCTGGCAGATCGTCGAGGGTGATCTCGTCGCCCGACAGGATCACCAGCCGCTCGACGAGGTTCTTGAGCTCTCGCACGTTGCCGGGAAAGCCGCGGCCACGAAGCGCGTCGAGCACCGCCGGGACGATGGGCTTGGGCTTCATCCCGTTCTCCCGACAGAACTCCCGCAAGAACGACCCCACCAGCATCGGGATGTCCTCCGGGTGCTCCCTCAGCGCGGGCGACCGGACGGGGACCACGTTGAGACGGAAGTAGAGGTCCTCGCGAAAGCGCCCCTCGCGGGCCTCTCGCTCCAGGTCTCGGTGCGTCGCCGCCAGCACCCGCACGTCCACGGTGAACACCTGGTCGCTCCCGACGCGGCTCACCTCGCCCGTCTCCAGCGCGCGCAGCACCTTGGCCTGCGCGGCGAGGGGCATGTCGCCGATCTCGTCGAGGAAGAGCGTCCCCCCGTGCGCCGCCTCGAAGTGCCCCCGTTTGCGTGACACCGCGCCGGTGAACGCCCCCTTCTCGTGGCCGAAGAGCTCGCTCTCCACCAGCTCCGCTGGGATGGCCGCGCAGTTCACCTTCACGAAGGGCCCCGCGTGCCTCGGCGACATCCGGTGGATCGCCCTCGCGATGAGCTCCTTGCCCGTCCCGCTCTCGCCGGTGATGAGCACCCTCCCCCGCGTCGGCGCGACCTTCTCCACCTCCGAGTACAGCCGCCGCATCACGGCGCTCTCGCCCACCATCTCCTCGCGCGCCCCGGCCGCCGAGCGCAGCGCCACCACCTCGCGCTCAAGCCTCGACGCCCGCAGCGCGTTGCGCACGCTCACCAGCACCCGGTCGCGGTCGAGCGGCTTCTCGAAGAAGTCCGTCGCCCCGAGCTTGATGGCGTCCACCGCCACGCCCACCGTCGCGTGACCGGAGATCACCACCACCGGGATGCTCGTCCAGCTCGCCATCTTGCGGATGCGCTCCAGCAGCTCGATGCCCGACATCCCAGGCAGCCGGATGTCCGTGATCACCAGGTCGATGGGCTCGTCGGTCAGCACCTGCAGCGCCTCCTCCGCGCGCTCGACGTCGCGCACCTCGAGGTGGTCGCCCTCCAGCACCATCCTCAGCGTGCGCCGGATGTTCTTCTCGTCGTCGACGACGAGCACCGTCCCGGCCATCAGCGAGCCCCCTCGCTCACCGCAGCGGTCGAAGCGCCCGCGGAGGTGCAGGGTCATGCGCCCCTGCACCAGCGTCGCCTCGTAGGTCCCGCGATGCGCGCGGGTCCGCCGGCGTCGAGCTGGATCCATCCCTCCCCGGGTCGGGGCTCCATGGTCTGGCCCGACGCGAAGCCGAAGCGCATCACCGCCCCGTCCCCCGTCGCCGTGCGCTGCCCCACCGGCGACGCCGGGACCTCCAGCACCACGTCCCTCACGCTCCCCCTCGCGCCCCGCGCGTGGAGGGTCAGCGTCCCCAGGCGATCGCGGAGGTGACGCCGGGCCGCACGGCAACCGCGAGTCCCCGGAGGCACCGAGCGCCGCCGCCCCCGCGCCGAGCGCCGTCACCGTGATCTCCAGGTAGCCCGGGGACTGCGCCCACGCGGTCGACACCGCGCTCACGCCCGCCAGCACCGCCGCTCTCCACCAGCCGCTTCGCATGGCCCGCGAGGGTAGCACCGGTCAGTCCTCGCAGAACCGCTGGTGCAGGGCGCGCGTCAGGGCGTCGGCGGACTCTCGCGCCACCGCCAGCGTGATGCGCAGCGGAGAGCTCGACACCGACCTCGGCGCGCAGCCCTCGGCGTGGGCGACGGAGAGCACGTCGCGCAGCACCGAGGCCTCCTCGGTGAGCCCGTCGCCCACCACCGAGACCCACGCGACCGCGTCGACCGAGCGGGGATCGACCACCGTCACGCCCGCCGAGGAGAGCGCCGAGGCCGCGCGCTCCCAATCAGGAACCCTCGGCAGCGACACCCACGCGGAGAGCCCCGCGGCGGTCCACTCGACCGAGCGCAGGGGGACGCCCTCCCGATGCGCGAGCGTCAGCAGCTCGTCGAGGGCGTTGGGGAGGTCCGCCGGGCCGCGGAGCCAGGCCACCTGCGCGTCGCCCACGACAGCGCGCACCCTCCGAGGGGAGGGCTCGACCTCGTCGCTCACCACCGTCTCCCTCGCCCCGGAGCCGTGAACGTCGTCGGTGCGCCGCGCGTGGATCCGGATGCGCTCCCTCTTTGCGAAGGCCACCGCCTCGGCGTTGAGCACCTTCGCTCCGGACTCCGCCATCTCCTGGAGCTCCGAGTAGCCCAGCGCCGGGAGGTGCCTCGCCCCGGGGACCACCCTCGGGTCGGCGGTGTAGACCCCGTCGACGTCGGAGTAGATCTCGCAGCGGTCGGCGCGCAGCGCCGCGGCGAGCGCGACGGCGGTGGTGTCGCTGCCCCCGCGGCCGAGGGTGGTGATCTCCCGGCGGTACGACATCCCCTGGTAGCCCGCGACGATGACCACCCTCCCTCGGGCGAGCTCGTCCTCGATGCGGTAGGGGCGCACCTCGATGATGCGCGCGTCGAAGTGGCGGTCGTTGGTGAGGATCCCGCTCTGCGAGCCGGTGAAGGAGATGGCGTCCTCGCCGCGGTGGTGAAGGGCGATCGCCAGCAGCGCCATGGTGGTGCGCTCGCCCACCGAGAGCAGCATGTCGAGCTCCCTCCTCGGCGGCGTGGCGCTCACGTCGCGCGCCATCGCCAGGAGCTGGTCGGTGGTCTTGCCCATGGCGCTCACCACCACCACCACCTGGTGACCGTCGGCGCGCGCGGCGACCACCCGGTCGGCCACGCGCCCGATGCGGACGAGGTCGGCCACCGACGAACCACCGTACTTCTGCACGATCACGCTCATGATGGGTGTTCGTTACCGCGGGGCGCGGCCGCGCGTAAACTTGCGGGGTGACAGGTCTCGCCGTGCTGGTGCTCTCGCAGCTTCTCGCTGCCTCCCTGGAGGCGACGGAGCCGCCGGAGCGCGACCTGCCCGCGGCGACCCTCGCTCTCGCGGAGGCCAGGGCCGCCTACGCAGAGACCCTGATCCGCAGCGATTTCCGTGAGGACGCCCCGGCCATGAGGGCGCTCGCCGAGACCCTTGCACCCATACTCGCCGACACCTGGCGTCGGCACCGTCCCCTCCGCAACCACGCCGTCGAGCTGATGCAGGCCACGGCGGGCGACGCGCTCCGCCCCTTCCTCGACGCCATCCCGGGGATGCGCTTCGCCCTCGCCCGCTCGTGGCTGCGCTGGCACGACGACCCCGCGCTGCTCGCCGAGCTCTCCCCCAGCGAGCACCCGGCCCTCCTCCGGGTGCTCGCCCTCTACCGCCCGGAGCGCGCGGCCCCCCTCGCCCCGCTGCTGCGCGACGCCGAGCCCGCCTTCGGGCGCGACGGCATCTGCCACACCGCCCTGCTGCTCCCGCCGGTCGGGCGGCGAGCCTTCCTCGACGGGGCCATCAGCGCCCTCGTCGCACAGGCTCCGAGGGACAACCTCCCGGCCTGCATCCGGCTCGCGGTGGAGCACCCCGCGGGGAGGCGCTGGCTGCATTCCGCCGTGCTCGACGCCCGCAACGCCCCAAGCAGCGCCCTCCGGGAGCGCTGGCCCCCCGTCGCCGCCGCCCTGCTCGCCGCCTCAGGACCGGTCGACCCGAGGGTGCTCGCCCGCCTCGCCGGGTGGTCGGAGCACTTCCACGCCGCCGACGCCTCCTCCCGGCGCGATCTGGTCACCGCCCTCGAACGCCAGTCCCCCTGGTGGCCCGACACCGCCGCGGCGAGGCGAGCGCCGGTGCTGTCCTTCCTCCGGGCGACCGGGAGCGAGGCCGTCCGGCTCTGGCCCCTGCGGCGATCGCTCGGCGACCCGACGCTCTTCCGCGACGCCCTCGCGGCCCTCGCCTCCCCGGCGGTCAACCCGACGACCCTCGCCGAGGCCGTGAGGGTCGTCGGGCTCACCGCGCCGCTCGACGCGCGCTCCCGAGGAGAGGCACTCGGAGCGCTGGAACTCCTCCGATCGCGGCTGCTCCCCTGGGGGATCGTCAGCGTGTCGCCCAGGGAGATCGACCGCTGGCACTCGGCCATCGAGCTCGCCCGCCCCTGCGCCGGCGACGGCTGCTCGGCGATGCTGGAGAGCGCGACGGACCCTCTTGCCGCGCGCACCGTGATGCTTGGCGCACCGCTGGAGAGCGAGGCCGTGGCGAGGGTCGTGGTGCGTCGGGTCGTGGTCGCGGGCGAGGACTTCTTCACCAGCGACGGCGTGATCACCTCCCCCTCGGCGCTCGCGGCGGTGGTGCTCACCCGCGCCCCGAGCTGCCCTCCCACGCTGCGAGGCCTCGCCACGGCGCGCCCGGCGATCGTGGGCCGTAGCCGCACCAGCTGGCTCGACCCGTGGCGAGAGCGGCTGATCGCCCGCTGCACCCTGGAGGCGCGACGCCCGTGAGGTACGCCTTCGCCGCGCTCGCGCTCTCCCTCGGCTGCTCCGGAGCGAGGATCAGGGCGGCGCCCGCGGTCGCCCCCGCGGCGGCCGTAGAGCGAGCTGAACCCGCCCTCGCAGGATGGAGCGTGGTCGCGCCGCGAGACCGACCGCCACGCATCGACGACGTGGCCGCGCTCGCGGACGGATCCATGGTGATCCTGAGCGGGAGCGGGGTGTTTCGGGTGAGTGCGAGGGCGGAGGTGACGCCCTCCTGCGCGATCGACCCAGACCTGATCGTGGGCGGGCTGCACGCCTCGGGATCGGGCTGGTGGACGCTTGCCGGGGAGGCCTTCGCGCCCGCGGTGTTCCATGGAGGAGCGGGCGCGACGGGCTGCGCTCGCGAGGCACTCCCCCCGCTGGTCGCTCGGAACGCCCCTCCGGGTCAGCTCCGCTCGGTGCAGTCTGGAGGCGAGTCCCTGGCGTGGTCGAGCGCCGGACCCATCGCCCGCTCCCGCGACGGCGCCCATACCTGGCAGCGTATTCCGCCGCTCCCCGAGGTGGTCGCCATGGCCGCCAGCGGTGCGACCCTCTACGCCGCCGCCCTGCTGGGAAGCCCCAACTCCCGGGCTCCCTTCAACCGCCACGGCTACGACGTCTTCTCGCTCCCGGAGGGGGAGACCCGCTGGACGCTCTCCGCGGCGCCCGGAGACCGCGCGGCGCCGGTCGCTCTCCTCCCCCGCGAGGAGGGAGGCGTGCTCGGCCTCGACGCGCTCGGAGGCTTCGAGATCAACGCCCACGGCGACGGCCGGGTCGCCGCCTCGACGGGACCGTACTTCGCGCGCGACCGCCCACGGCTTCTGGTGAGCGCCGCGCCCGACTCGGCGATCGGACTCGCCGAGGGGATGCTCTCCGTGCACCGGCTCTCGGGCTGGCGACCGCTGCCGACGCTCCCCGAGGAGCGCGTCGCCACGGCCTTCGACGCAGCGCCCGATGGGTCGCTCGTGGTCTCCGACGGCCGAGAGCTCTGGCGGGTGCGGGAGGCTGAGGCCCCGATGGTGCTGCTGCGCACCCCGCTCGGAGGAGGGCGCCCGACGAGGCTGGCCGCGTCCGGTGCGGTGATCGCGGCGCTGACGGGCCCGTACCGCCTCTCGGTGAGCCGCGACGGCGGAGAGACGTGGACGGGCACGGTGATCCCGACGGAGGCGGGCGGAGCGAGGAGCCTCTCGGTGCTGTCCGGCGGGGTCGTCGCGGTGATCACCGCCGAGCCCCCGATCGCCGCCGGAACGCTCCCCACCGGCGCTCTCTGGGTGGTCGACGCGGGGCTGCACCGCATCGAGCTCCCGCCGGGCGCGAGGGTCTTCGAGAGCGGCGCCTCGCTCCACTCCATCGGCGACCGATGGATCCTTGTCGCGGGGGATGTGCTCGTCTCCGACGACCAGGGAGCGCACTGGCGACCCACGCTCGGAGCCCCACAGGGGAGCGGCGAAGGGTGGGGCGTGGTCTCGCTCGCCGCGGCCTCGGGGCGCACCGCCTACGCGCTCGACAGCACCGGCGCGCTCTGGCGCTCGGACGACGCGGGCGACCAGTTCGTGACCATCTCCCCGGGTCGTCCGACGGAAGGCTCCGCGGCGCTCCGCCAGCCGCGCACCTCCTCCGACTGGCTGCGCTGGGACGGCGGCGACGCGCTGCTCGCGAGCCTCGGTCGGCAGGTGATCCGCTTCGACCGGCAGGGCCACGGCGCCCCGCTGGGGACGGTGCGAGGGGCCGTCTTCGGAGCGGCGGTGGAGGGCGGCGCGGTGATCGCCACCAACGCGGTCCCGTCGGGCGCGGTCGAGTGCGGCCGCGACGGGGAGCCGCTGCTCATGGCCGCCTCGTCCACCGGCACCCTCTTCCCCATCCCCGCGGTGTGCGAGCACCGGGCGGTGGCCTGGGCGCTCGACGGCGACGCGCTCTACACCGTCGACGCCGACGGGCTGATCGAGCGGGCGAGCCTCCGAGGGCTCTGGCGCGAGGCCATCGAGAGCGGCCCTCCCTGAGCGCCCTCTACCAGCCTGCGCGCTGCACGACCCAGCCCAGCGCCGAGCGCACCCGGTCGCCGGCCCAGAGCAGCGAGCGCATCGCCTCCGCGGTGCTCGCCGACACCTCGGTCGAAGCCGCCGCGGACCAGCCCCCCGCCGTCAGCGCCTCGCGCGACTCGTCGGAGAGCGCCACAAGGAAGCGCACCCCCAGGGAGCTCGCGTCCCGCTCCAGGCCGACGAGCTCCAGCAGCGCCGAGGCCTCCGCCGCCGGGCCCGTCGCGAGGTCCAGCAGCACCGCCTCGGCGTCGCCCCGCAGCAGCCTCGACGCCGCCCTCGCCGACACCTCGCGCGCCCCGTCGATGTCGAGCGCCCCGACGCCCGACACCAGCCAGCGCTTCGGCGCGACCTCCAGCACCGCCGCCCCCGCCGCGACGGTCTTGAGCAGGGCGGCCCGAGCGCGGTCCTCTCGGCCTCTCGCGTAGCCGTCGAGGAGCAGCGCCCAGAGCCCGTCGAGCACCGTACCCGCCGCGTCGCCGACAGCGTCTCGCCAGGACAGCATCGCCCCGGACACCACCCCGGGCGCGTAGCCCTGGTCGCCCAGCCGGTATGCGAAGAGCAGCGCCAGCGAGCGGGCCTCGCTCCAGCGCACGTCCGAGGAGGGGAGACCCGCGCAGAGCAGCGCGGCCTCGATGAAGGGGCGCAGCTCGTCTCCGAGCGTCGCCACGCGCTCCTCGGACTCGCCAGCGAGGATGGGGGAGCGCGCGAGCGCCGCCCTGAGCTGCGCGAGGGTCGCGTCGAGCGCCGGGCGCACCGGGTCAGGGCCTCGGCGGGGGCGTGCCGAGCGTCGCCTCGACGAGGACGAACTTGTTGTCGTCGGCCTCGGTGCTGATGGTCTCCGCCCGGCCGCCGCCCTGGCGGATCTGAGAGAGCAGCCCCTGCACCCGGGAGTGCTCGGTGATGAAGAAGGCCCGCTGGTTGGGATGCTCCCGGATCCACTCGCTGGTCGAGCCGGTGCAGTACTTGAGCCCGCACTCCTCCGCGACCACGCGGTTGCCCGTGTAGAAGTTCTCGCCCTTCCAGTTCATCTGGTGGGCGATGATGGGGTCGAAGGCGAAGCGCGGATCGGGGTTGGGCGACGGCCGCGGGCGACGCCTCGCGTAGTAGCGCTCGAAGAGCCCGCGCTGCGACCAGTGCGGCGTGAGGGCGATCATGTAGACGTCGAGCGCCCAGCCCGAGAAGAGCACCGCGAGGCAGAGCAGCGCGCCCACCATCGCCCCTCGGATGCGCGCCACGCCCAGCAGGGCCAGCAGCGCGACCGCCACGACCGCGAAGCCCAGCAGCATCGGCGAGAAGTCGAGGAAGCGCTGCGGCCACTGCCGGTCGTAGTTGTAGACGAAGAGGTGGATCAGCCGCTCGCTGCCCGGAGGCGCGCTGCGGCGGGTGGCGAGGTCGCGCCCCACGAGGCCCGTGACGCACGCGGCGACGACGCCGAGGCCCCCGAACATCGACTCCCAGCGGGACGGAGGCTCCGTCGGCCGGGCCTCGCGCCACCAGGAGAGGGCGAGCGCCGCGACGCCGAAGACGATCAGCGTGACGCCCAACGGGGTGTTTGCCGGGAAGGGGTTTCCCCGGCCGTCGAGGCGGCCGCTCCAGGTGCCCACGCAGCGGGCCACGCCCAGCACCAGAAGCAGCACGCCGAGGGCGCGGGAGAGCCATGAGTCCCAGCGGGGCGGGGCGTCGTCGGAGGGCCTCGGGAGCATCCGGTCGACCAGCAGTCCGACCATCACCGCCGCGCCCGGCAGCGCCGGGAAGATGTAGTGGTGAAACTTCGTGATCATCGCGCTGAAGAGCGCGAAGGCCACGGAGAACCAGAGCAGCCCGATGCGGGCGATGTCGCGCTGCGCCTGCGTGGCGTCGGCGGGGACCACGATGCGCCCCGCCATCAGCGCCACCGGGACGAGCCCCGACCAGGGGAACATCGCGTAGCCGAGCTGCCAGAGGAAGTAGCGCACCGAGCCGGTGTCGCCGTGCACGCCGAGCATCGTGCGGTTGATGATGTCGTGCACGATGAAGCGCTGGAGGAACTCGTTGCCCAGCCGCCCGGTGATGGCCACGTACCAGGGCATCCCCACGACGAGGAAGAGCATCAGCCCGAGGCCCAGGCGGATCTCCTTGAGCTCGCGCCACCGGGTCGAGGCGACGTAGTGGAGCAGCGCCACCGCGCCGGGGATCGCGAGCCCCGCGGGCCCCTTCCCCATGGTCGCGACGGCGCACCAGACGTAGAAGAGCGCGAAGTAGAGGCCGCGCACGGTGCGCTCGTGCCGCAGGTCGCGCAGCGCCCAGACGAGGAGCGCCGACCAGACGAGGCCCTGGAGCGCCGACGGCAGGAAGGGCACCGCGCTGGCGACGCGCTCCCACACCGGCGAGCCCGGGACGTTGGGCGCGCCGTCGACGCCGGAGTTGCCCGCGGAGCCCGAGTAGAAGGTCTCGAAGGGGAGCTGGATGGGCCCGAGCCGGTTGGCGTGCATCATCCGGGTGCACTGCTGGACGTTGGCGTCCGCCGCGCAGCCGAGCGAGAGCGATCGGGTGAGCAGGTAGACCACCTGCGGGAGCACCAGCAGCAGCACCGCGCCGATGGTCAGGTGCCAGAGCGAGTAGCGGAGCGTGACGGGCCCGAGGCGCAGCGAGCGAGGCTTCGCGAGCACGGCCGGATCGCTCACCACCGCGAGCATGAACATGGCCAGCGCGAGGGTGAGCGAGGCCACGAAGGGCATGTCGGTCATCGCCTGGTGGGCGAGGAAGAACCACTGCGGCATCGTCGCGAGGACGAGCCCGACGCACATCCCGGCGCGGGGCCCCCAGGCGCGGGAGACCGCGCGGGAGAGGGCCCAGAGCGCGCCGATGGCGAGGGCGCAGATGGGAAGGCGGATGAACCACTCCTGCACGTTGGGCCCGGCGTCGGCGGCGAAGCGCACGCCGAAGGGCACGCCGAAGGACATGCCGAGGGCGCTCATCCAGAAGATGAGCACCGGCTTGGACATGAACCAGCCCTCCTGGGCCCACCAGAGGGTGATCCAGTCGTCGCGCGAGAGGATCTCCCGGGCGACCTCGGAGTAGTGCGTCTCCCACGGGTCCCAGAGCCCGAAGGCGCCCGCGAGGGGGAGGTAGAGCGCGCCGGCCACCAGCACGACGATCGCTCCCTCGCGTCGCCACCACGGGCGGGCGTCCGCCACCTCGCCTTCGCCCTCGTCGCCGCGCAGATCGAGCGGCGAGTCTCCGAGCAGCCCGAGGATGCCGAAGGCCGCGGCGAGGACCAGCGCGAGGCCGACCCACGCCCCGGCGGGGAAATGGCCGGGCCAGCGCATCAGCCCCGCCAGCAGCAGCAGCGGCGCGATAGTCAGCGCGAGGTCACGGCCGCGACGGGGCGGCGGCACCTGGGAGGGGACTTGTTCGGCTTCGCGATGGGCCATCGTCGCGACTCACTGCGCCGGGGTGGTGGTGCCCGGGCGTCCAGGGCCCGCGGTCGCCTCGACCAGCACGAACTTGTTCTGGTCCCACTCGTCGGTGACCTCGCGCGCGGTGCCGCCGCCGCTGGTCACCTGCGACACGACGTTGGAGCCGTGAGAGCGCTCGGTGACGAAGAAGACCCGCTGCCCGCGGTGCCGCTCCAGCCACTGCCGCATGTGGTTCGAGCAGAACGGCAGGTCGCCGCAGTCGAGCATCGCGCAGCGGCCGCCGGTGTAGAAGTTCTCGCCCTTCCAGTTCATCTGGTAGGCCCCGATGGGGTCGTGGGTGTAGCGGGCGTCCTCGCCCTCGCGGCCCTCCATCGAGCGCGGCCGGCGCATCGCGTAGTAGCGCTCGAAGAGCGAGCGCTGCGACCAGTGCCGGGAGACGTCCACCATGTAGAAGTCCAGGCCCCAGGCCGCGAAGACGAAGGCCACCGCGACCATCGCCCGCGCCGCCATCGGACGCATCCGGTGCACCACGAGGCCCGCGCAGGCGAGCACCGCCACCACGCCGAAGCCCACGAGGATCGCGTGGTAGTTGAACGACCGCGACGGCCACATGCGCTCGTACTGGTACGTGAAGAGCTGCAGCAGCCGCTGGTAGCCCGGCGGGCGCGTGGTGCCGTCGTACGCGAGGTCGCGCGCCACGAAGGCCAGCACCGCGGCGGCCGCGACGGCCATCGCCCCGAGGCTGATCGCCCGGTACGCGTTGACGTCGTTGCCAAGCGCCCGGGCGCGCTCAGCCCGCTCGGGGGTGTCTTCGGAGTTGAGCGCAGCCAGCACGCCCTCGCCCTTCGGCTCGTCGGGCTCTTCGCCGCGAGCGAACCACCACGAGGCGATGAGCGCCGCCGCGCCGAGCGCGACCAGCACGCCGCCGAAGGCGGGTGAGCCCGGGAGGGGCGTGCCCTCGGCGGAGCGGGGCACGATGCCTCGGGCTGATCCCACGAAGGAGGCGACGCCCACGACCAGCGAGGTGATGCCGACCCCGAGCGCCGCGAGGGAGCCGACGGGGTTCTTCGCGCGGGTGAGCGAGGAGGCGCCCAGGAGGCGGTCGACGAGGAGCCCGACCAGCACCGCCGCGCCGGGCACCGCCGGGAAGATGTAGTGATGGAACTTCGTGACCATCGCGCTGAAGAGCACGAAGGAGAGGACGAACCAGAGCACGCCGATGCGGGCCACCGCGCGCTGCGCCGCCGTCGACTCCGGGGGGACGATCTGTCGCCAGCCCACCAGGGCCACGGGCACGAGGCCCGACCAGGGGAACATCGCGTAGCCGAGCTGCCACAGGAAGTACCGCAGCGACCCGGTGTCGCCGTGCACGCCGACCACGGTGCGGTTGATGATGTCGTGCACCACGAAGCGGTCGAAGAACTCGTTGCCGAGCCGCCCGAGGATCGCGACGTACCAGGGCATCCCGACGACGAGGAAGACCAGCAGCCCGGTGAAGGGGCGCGCCCGGCGGAGCAGCGCCCAGTCGCGCGAGGTGACCAGGTAGGCGCCCGCGATGGCCGCGGGGATCACGAGCCCGGCGGGGCCCTTGCCCATCGTGCTGATCGCGCACCAGACGTAGAAGAGGACGAAGTAGAGGTCCTTGGCGCGGCGCTCGCGGCGCAGGACCGAGAGCGAGAGGGCGCCGAGGACGATCCAGACGAGGCCCTGCACCACCGAGGGGAAGAAGGGGATGACGTTGAGCAGGCGCTCCCACCTGGGCGAGCCCGGGACGCTGTGCTCCAGCGTGTCGGCGCTGTTGCCCGCGGAGCCGTAGAAGTACGTCTCCACCGGGAACTGCCGGCCGCCGATGCGGTTCATCCGCAGCATCTCGTCGCACTGCGACATGCGCGCGTCCTCCGGGCAGGACATCACCATCGTGCGGGTGAGCAGGTACATGACCTGCGGCACCGCGAGCAGCAGGAAGAGCCCGATGGCGGTGTGCCAGAGCGACCAGCGGAAGCTGTGACCGAAGACGGTGACCCGGTAGGGCGCGGCCATCTTGTCGCCCGAGGTGATCGCCAGCATCAGCATCGACACGGCGAGCACCAGCGGACCGACGAAGGGCATGTCGGTCATCGCCTGGTGGGCGATGAAGAACCAGTGGGGCATCGTCGCGAGGACGAAGGCCACGAGCATCCCGGCGCGCCGCCCGAAGGCGCTCGCCACCGCGCGGTAGAGGGCCCAGAGCGCCAGCATGGCGAGCAGGGAGATGGGCACCCGGATGCACCACTCCTGGAACTGCGGCCCGCCGTCGGGCGCCGTGCGCAGGCCGAAGAGCGAGCCCACGCCCATGCCGAGGGCGCTCATCCAGAAGATGAGCACCGGCTTGGACATGAACCAGCCCTCCTGGCCCCACCAGGTGGTGATCCAGTCGTCGCGGGAGAGGATCTCCCGGGCCACCTCGGAGTAGTGGGTCTCCCACGGGTCCCAGAGGCCGTACGCGCCCGCCATCGGGAGGTAGAGCGCGCCGCTGAAGATCAGCACCCAGAGGCCTTCGCGCTTCCACCACGGGCCGCGCTGGGTCTCGTCGGCGCTCGCGCGCTCGTCCCCGCGGAGCCGCAGCGGCGAGTCGCCGAGCAGCCCCAGCAGCCCCAGCACAGCCACCGCCGCGAGGAGCATCCCCAGAGGGACGCCCACCCTCAGGTGGCCCTGTCGGGTCATGAGCACCGCGAGGCCCGCGAGCCCTGCGACGGTGAGCGCCCAGTCGATCGCCTGCGGCCTGCGGGGCGTCGTCGGCGGGGCCGCGACCGCCGCGGGCTCCGACGGGGCCGCGGTGGCTTCCGTCACCGGCGCCTCCTGCTCCGCTGCAGACTCGGGTGGATTCATCAGCCCTTCTTCTTCCGTCTCCGCCGACATGGGGCGCCCGTATTACCAGAATCCCGCCAGCGCGGGGACGTCACGAAGCACTCCGGAGCGACAGCGCGCCGCGGGTCCGTGGTAGGGTCCGCGCCCCATCGATCGCCGCGAGGATGGCGGAACTGGCAGACGCGCCGGACTTAGGATCCGGTGTCTTACGACGTGCGGGTTCAAGTCCCGCTCCTCGCACCGACAGAGATCACCGAGCGTTTCACCGGAATGGGAGAGGTCGCGACGTGCCCCTGAGCCTCCACTCGGAATACCTCCTCGGATACCTCGCAGGCGCCCGCTCCATGGACCCGCGCGCCGCGGCCTCCATCACCCAGGCCATGTGCGAGGACGCCACGCAGGCCCGGGCGCTGCTCCGCGCGCTCGCCCTCGGCATGTCCGACGGCCGACGAAACCGCGCGCTGCGCGAGGGTCACGAGGTGCGGCTGCACGTCCTCGCGCTGCTCACCCGGGAGACGAGCCCCGGACCCATGGGGCGCTCGCGCCGCTCGACGATGCACCCGGTGGCCGACAGCGACGCGCCGAGCGACCCCTCCATCGCCATCGACGATTTCATCCGCCAGGCGGCCGAGCTGAAGTAGCCGGCGGGCGGGCGAGGTCGCAGTCCCAGAGCTCGACGTCGGGGTGCGAGCGCCGAGGCGCCTCGACGGCCTGCGCGTGAGGGACCCACGGCGCGATGCGCAGTCCGACCCGAGAGAGCACCACGCCCTCCAGCCACGCAGCCCACCGCTGTCCACCCCGAGCGCCGATCACCAGCACCCGCTCGACCACCACCGTGCGGCGGACGAAGCCCTCGGGACCACCGGGCTCGAGCACCCGCACACCGCGTGCGCACCACCCGCTGAGCGCGCTGCCCCTCCAGCGGCGCCACGCGAACCATCTCCGATCGCCTGGCCCGGGGACCATCCCGACGAAGGTCGTGCGCCCCCTGGCGAGGGCGGCGGCGCCGAGCCAGCCCTCCATCTGCGCCTCGCCCAGCCGGAGCGATCGGTAGCCCTCCCGACCGCCCTCGGAGAGCAGCTGGATCACCGGCCCGAGGCCCTCGTCGAGCGCCCTCGCCACGAAGGGCCCGGCCGGCGTCGCCGCGGGGAGCGCCATCGGACGCAGCCCCATGGAGGGCGGCGCCGCCGCGCACCCGAGGGCCAGCGCGAGCGACGCCCAGACGATCGCGTCAGCGCGGCGCGCCAGGCGCACCGCCATCGGACTCCCAGCGTAGCCACAGCGCCTCCGACGCGCCTCCGCCTGGCGTGGACCGGCGGGCCTCCACGCCCAGCCGCTCGGCGGCCGCGCCGCAGCGACGAACCGCCGCCGTGCCGACGCCCTCCTCGACCGCCACCACCGCCCCGTTGCCGTCGCGGAGGGTGAGCGTGATCGCCTCGTCGCCGCCCGCCGCCACGCCGACGCGAGCGCAGCGCCCCGCCGGGCGATCGACGGAGAGCGTCGCGAGGCCACCCGTCGACCAGGAGACCGCGCGAGGCGGCTCCGCGAGGCGAAGCCCGGCGTCCGCGAGGGCGATCATCGTGAGCGCCGAGGAGGTCGACGCGAGCGCCGTAGGGCGCGACCAGGCGGGCGCCGCGAAGGTCGTCGTGCGCAGCTCGACCGCCCCGGCCCCGCGCTCGGCGATCACCCGGAGCGAGGTGGCCATCGCCGACGCCGGGGCGCAGCGGGCCACCGCGGCGATGGTCCCTCGCTGGAGACCGTCAGTGACCCTGGGCGGCGACTGCTCGACGGCCTCGAGGCGCACCCGGCCCACCCTCGGCGCTCCTCCCGCGATCGCCATCACGCAGTGCCCCGCGGGCACCGCGACGGCCTGGGAGCGCACCTCCCCCGGCAGCAGGGGAATGGGCGCCACGGCGGCGCTTCCCACTGAGGCGCGACCACCTGCGCGGCCACCAGCCGGGCGTCCACGGCGGCGCTCATGTCCCGGACGGTCTGCTGGTCGCCGACGCCCCGTCGCACCCCGAGCCAGAGCGCCCCTTCCCCGCCGACGCTCGCCGCGTCTGCGCTGAAGGCGTGCAGCACCACCGCCCCGCGACCCGATCGCCGCTCGACCCGCACCGACAGCGGTCCCTCCGCGCCGGGGCAGAACTGGAGCGCCGCGTCCCGGCCGCCCTGCAGGTCGCTCGCGACCTCGTCGAGGTCGCCGTCGAGCACGCGCAGCGAGAGCGTGGAGGCCTCGTCGTCGGCGAAGGCGGCCACCGTGAAGCAGCGGTCGGGGCTCACCTGCAACGGCAGCAGCACACCCCCGGCGCCCTCCAGCTCGACCGGGCGCGGGTCGCCGTAGCCCTGGAAACCGCGCCTCGCGATGCCGTCGCGGAAGGTCGTCACACGGCGCTCTAGCGCGGCGTCACCCCCGGCGGCGCCGGTGGACGCGCCGGGGTGGCCACCCATCGCCCGCGCCACGACCTCGAGGCCCGCGCGGTCGCTCTTGAAGAGCACCACCGCGTAGGCCCCCTGGCCGTCGAAGGCCTCGAGGGCGTGGTAGATCCGACGCGGAGCGGTGGCGCAGAGCTGCACCGTCGGGTGCGCGTCGGGCTCGACGTCCTCCACCACGAGGTCGCCGCTCGGGTCGTAGAAGTGCGCATCGAGATCACGGATGGCCCCGGAGCCCACGGCCACCACGGAGACGCACTCCCCCGCCGCGACGTCGATCGCGCTGGTCACCTGCCCGTGCGGCGTGAGGAAGCCTCGGGACAGCACCCGCTCGAAGCGCACGCTCCCGGTCGCCACGCTCGCGCGCAGCTCGTCGACCCGCGCCCGCAGCACCTCGTCGGCCCCGCCCCCGGCCGTCGTCGCCGGGGCGGCGACGGGGAGCGTGTTCCCCGCCTGCCGGTGGCATCCCACCGCGGAAGTCAGCGCCAGAGCGATGGCCGCGCGCGCCCTCATCGGGGCGCCTCCTGTCGATATCCCCACAGCGCGAATTCTCCTCGTCCAGAAGGCGTGCGCGCGTGCAGGTACGCCCGCGTGGTGCGTGTCGGGCAGGCCCAGAGCTGCGCCGGAGAGCGAGCGCCCGTGTACGCCGATAGCAGCGCGCCATCGGGCCTCGTGAGCCAGAGGTCGACCACCCCGGGCACCGCCACCGCCGCGTAGCGGTAGCACTCGCCCGCGTGGAGGGTCACAGGCAGCCGGTGCTCGGCGCCGATCCACGCCGACCCGAGCACCGGGGCCGAGGCGATCGCCCAGCCCTGCGAGCGCGCGGAGGCGTCGATGGCCACGGCCGCGGCCCGCAGCCGGTCGGGCAGCGCGCCGGGCGCCAGGAGCCGGTCGGGCGTCGGCGCCTCGGCCACCGCGAGCGACCACTCGCCGGAGCCGGAGTACAGCCGCAGCTCGATGGCGTGCGGGCCGCTGTCGCTGGCGCAGAAGGCCACCTCGGGCCGGGCGTCGAGCCCCACGTCCTGCCCGAGGATCACCCCGGAGGGAGCGCGCACCACGATGTCGATGTCCTCGACGCGCTCTCCGCCGAAGGCCATGGCCGTGTAGCAGCGGCCGGCGGTGAGCTCCCACGGGTGCTGCTCGCTGCGGCCTCGGGGCATGTTGCCGTTGACCACCGCCCCCTCGCGCCGATAGCCGCGCGCGCTGAACGAGGCCAGCGCCGTCTCGATGGCCTGCGCCGGGGGGCGCACCGCCGGGTCGCGGCCGAGCGCTCCTCGCGGGGTGCGCACGCCGTTGGCGACGCCGCGCGGCCGGTCGCGGAGCACGTCTCCGAGGGGAGGCGCGAGCGGCGGCGGATCGGCCATCGCCAGCAGCGCGATCTCCCCGGTGCCGACGACGGCGCTGGTCATCACGAAGAGGGTCGACGGAGACGTGACGCAGGCGCGCACGAAGGGGTGCGCGTCGTCGCGGGTGTCGTGGCCGAGCTCGACCCCGTCGCCGTTGAGCACCCGAAGGTCGAGGTTGCCCATCTCGGGCATACCCACCGCGGTAAAGCCGAGGCACTGCGGGCGCTCGACCCGGAGCGTCGAGCCCTGCGCCCCGCCCTGCCGGAGGAACATCACCGGCTGCTCCTCGAAGGGGTGGGCCCCGCGCGCTCGGAAGGCCTGTCGCACCAGCGCCACGCGCTCGGCCAGCTCGGGCACCGGAGCGCGGGGCGAGCTGGTCACGGAGGGCAGCGCGGCGCGGTCGCCGGAGGGGGTCGTCGGGGCCAGCGAGGGGCGCGCGGTCGCGCAGCCGGCGAGGAGTGAGAGCGCGAGAGGGACGGAGCGAAGGGGGTCACGCATCGAGCGCGGTGAGCTCCGGGTAGCGGGTGGTCATGGCGTCGAGGCTCATCCGGTCGGTGTCGACCGATGGGGACCAGATCACCTCCAGCGCCACGACCGTGGCGTCGAGCGCTCGGAGCGAGGAGAGCGTCGCGAGCAGCCCCGCCCGGTCGTCGGCGCGGCACGGCGCGAGCTCGCCGACGGCGCCGAGCACCACGCTCACCACGAGGTGCCCGGGTACCGTGAGATCGCCCTCCACCACCGCGGGAGCGCTCAGCTCGTTGCGCCGCGTCTCGATCGGATACCGGCTGCGGAGCTCTTCGGCCATCGCGTCGAAGAAGGGCGGCGCCTCGTCGAGCGACCTGCGCGCGTCGACGAGGAGCGAGTGCGAGGCCGCAGCGCCGTCGGCGAGGAGCCGACCCGCGATGCGGTGGAGCGCCTCGAGCCGACCCTCGTCGGTGCCCAGGTCGACGGAGGCCGCCATCGCGTCGAGGTCGCGCTGCAGCGCCGGACGCGCCGAGGGACCGAAGCCCACCGAGAGTCTGCGCACCGTGAACTGCTGCATGCGGATCAGTGGTCCTCTCAGACGGGGCGCACGAAGCGCTGGAGCTCGACGTCGAGCCCGCCCAGATCGATGCGCTGCCATTGGGTCAGACGCAAGCCCGCGCGCACGCCCGCCTGCCTCACCCGAGGGTCCATCGGAGAGAGCCACACCATCCGTCCGCCCGGGATGAGCGAGCGCGCCGCGTGGGAGACGAAGCGCTCCAGCATCGCCCCCACGTCCTGGCCGAAGCCCACCCGATGCCCCATCGGCGGATTGGTCAGGATCAGCGACACCCCCTCCGGCGCCGGGTCGAGCGCGTCGCCCTGCACCAGGCTCACCCTCGCGAAGCCCGTGAGGTTCAGCCTCGCCGCATCCAGGGCAGCAGCCTCGAGGTCACGGCCCTCCATCCGCGAGTAGGGCCCGAGCCTTCCCCGCTCCGCCAGCTCCAGCCCGGAGCCCACGAAGGGGTCCCACACCACGTCGTCGGCGGACACGCCCGCCACCCGCGCCAGCGCCGCGGCCACCGTCGGGTGCGAGGCCGCCGCGACCTCCGCACGACGGTACCCGAAGCGCGGATCGCTCAGCTTGCGAGGCCGAAGGAGCACCTGCACCCGGTCGGGCATCTCCCGCACCAGCACCTCCCAGGTGCTGTCCTTCGGGTCGTTGACCAGCGCCGGGCAGAGCGCCGCGATGCGCGAGACCACCCGCCACGTGAGCGCCCTGCGGTGGCCGCCCTCCGCCCACTCGATGCGATACCGGATCGTCCGCAGCGTGAAGCTCTCCAGGATGCGCAGCGATCCCGGGGACAGCACCGCCGACACCACGGCCTCGGCGATGTCCCCGTCCGCGGGCTTCATCACCGGAGCGATCACGAAGGCCATCGACTGGAAGATGCGAGAGCGGAAGATGGTCTCCAGCGACCCGGAGAGCATCACCCTCACCCGCCCGGGGCCCATCACCACCGGCCCCCACGACGAGTCGAACTCCGCCGCCAGCAGCGACTCAAGGCCCCGCTTGCAGGTGAGCTCCACGTTGGCCGCCGCGCGAGGCACGCCCCGCGGCTCGACCGCCGACCCGGTGCCCCGGTGCATCGTGCGCTCGACCATCAGCGAGGCCTGGTCGATGGCCTTCTGAAGCCTCGGGTCGCCGCTCGCCACGCGCTGCATCAGCGCTCGGGTCTTCGCGCCGCCGACGCGGCCCAGCGACTGTGCCACGGACACCCGGTGGTCGACCCGCTCCTCCCGCTCCCAGGCGGCGAGCAGCGCGTCCTCGGCCACGGGCAGCGGCGAGCGCCCCATCACCAGGATGGCGTTGCGCCGGGTCTTCGGGTCGGCGTCCTCCAGGCGCTCCATCACCCAGCGCCAGATCTCTTCGGTCCGCTGGGCCAGGGCGGGCACCGCGAGCAGCCGCCCGACCAGCTTCACCAGCCGTCCACGCGTCGGCGGACGGGCCTCCGGGAAGCGCTCCATCGCCCGCTCGAGCGCCTCCTCCGGGTGCGCCAGCACCGCGCGAAGGATGTCGTCCACCGCGTCGTCGTCGTCGGTGTCGAGCAGCCCCACCAGCGCGGAGATGTCCTTGCGCCGCGGGGTGAAGCCCTTGTCCTTGACCGCGGCCAGCAGCGCCTTGCCCTGTCGTTCAGCGAGGTCCATCGGTCAGGCCAGCCTCTTGAACTTCACCCGCGTGGGCCGGGCCGCCTCGGCGCCGAGGCGCTTCACCCGATCGGCCTCGTAGTCGTGGTAGTTGCCCTCGAAGAACACCACCCGGCTGTCTCCCTCGAAGGCCAGCATGTGCGTCGCGATGCGGTCGAGAAACCACCGGTCGTGCGAGATCACCAGCACGCAGCCGGCGAAGTCCGTGAGGGCGTCCTCCAGCGCGCGCAGCGTGTCCACGTCGAGGTCGTTGGTGGGCTCGTCGAGGAGCAGCACGTTGCCGCCCTTCTTCAGCAGCTTGGCGAGGTGCACCCGGTTGCGCTCGCCGCCCGACAGGTCGCCCACGCGCTTCTGCTGGTCGCTCCCCTTGAAGCCGAAGCCCGAGACGTAGGCCCGCGACGGGATCGAGCGCTTGCCGATGTCGATCGAGTCGCTCCCCTCGGAGATCTCCTGCCAGACGTTGTTGTCGGCGTTGAGCGAGTCGCGCGACTGGTCGACGTAGGAGATCACCGTGCTGTCGCCGAAGCGCACGCTCCCGGAGTCGGGCTTCTCCACCCCGGCGAGCATCTTGAAGAGCGTGGTCTTGCCGGTGCCGTTGGGGCCGATGATGCCGACGATGCCGTTGCGCGGCAGGTCGAAGGAGAGCCCGTCTACCAGCACCCGGTCGCCGAAGCCCTTGCGCAGGTCGCGCACCTCGATGACCAGGTCGCCGAGGCGCGGACCGGGCGGAATCTGCAGCTCCGACTGGGTGGTCTTCTCGTTGCCCGCGTCCGAGGCCATGGCCTCGTAGGCAGCGAGCCTCGCCTTGCTCTTGGCCTGGCGGGCGCGAGGGGAGAGCCGCACCCACTCCAGCTCGCGAGCGAGGGTGCGACGGCGGGCGCTCTCCTGCTTCTCCTCGAGGGCGAGCCGGGCCTGCTTCTGCTCCAGCCAGCTGGTGTAGTTGCCCTTGAAGGGGTGGCCCTCGCCGCGGTCGAGCTCGAGGATCCAGCCCGCGACGTTGTCGAGGAAGTAGCGGTCGTGGGTGACGGCGATGACCGTGCCGGGGAAGGCGTGGAGGTGCTGCTCCAGCCAGCCGACGCTCTCGGCGTCGAGGTGGTTGGTGGGCTCGTCGAGCAGCAGCACGTCGGGCTTCTCCAGCAGCAGCCGGCAGAGGGCCACGCGGCGGCGCTCGCCGCCCGAGAGCTTCGTCACGTCGGCGTCGCCCGGCGGCAGGCGCAGCGCGTCCATCGCCACCTCCACCTGCCGGTCGAGGTTCCACGCGTCGGTGGCGTCGATGGCCTCCTGGGTGCGGGTGAACTCGTCCATCAGCTTCTCGTAGGCCTTCTCGGGCATCGACTCGCCGAGCTTCATCGACAGCTCTTCGTAGCGGGCGAGCAGCGCGCGCACCGGCGCCACGCCGAGGTCGACGTTGCCTCGCACGTCGAGCGCCGGGTCGAGCGAGGGCTCCTGCGTGAGGAAGCCGAAGCGCATCCCCTTCGCCCGGATGACGTCGCCCGTGTGCTCCTTGTCGACGCCCGCCATGATGCGGAGCAGCGAGCTCTTGCCCGACCCGTTGGACCCGAGCACGCCGATCTTCGCCCCTGGCAGGAACGCCAGGGTCATGCCCTTGAGCACCTCCTTCTTCGGGGGGTGCACCTTCCGGACATCCAACATCTGAAGCACGTACTCTTGGGCCATCGCTCGCCTTCGCTGGTCCGATACGGCGGACGTCTTCTCGCGTCCGCCCCGGTGGACGCGGTTTTCTATCATGCCTCGGTCTGCCCACGGGGCCGCGAAATGGGTCATCCTGGGCCCTGGAGACCATAAAGAACTTTGCGTCACACGCTGGTCATCTCGGATGTGCATCTCTGCGAGGGCGTTCCCGGCGACGACCTCTGGATGCGCTGGCGGCAGAACCCTTATTTCCCCGACACGGAGTTCGCGGCCGTGGTCGATCACCTGCTGGGTGGAGCCCTCGACCCCGACGACCGCCTCGACCTCGTCTTCAACGGCGACCTCTTCGACTTCGACGCCGGTCCGGGTGATCGACGGCAAGGCGCTCTTCGAGGACCTCCCGCGCACCGAGCCGGTCGCCATCGACCTCCTCGACCGCATCCTCGCGGACCACGAGGGCTACGTCGCCGCCCTCGCCCGGCTGCTGCGCGCGGGCCACCGGGTGATCTTCGTCTCGGGCAACCACGACCCGCAGCTCGGCTTCCCCGGGGTGCGCATCCGGCTGCGGGAGCGCCTCGCCAACGCCGCGGGCCACGTGCGCTTCGGCGACAGCGTGCTCTTCCGCACGTGGTTCTGGCAGGGCCCCGACGGCATCCACGTCGAGCACGGCAACCAGTACGACACGTACTGCTCCTTCCGGTACCCGATGGCCCCCTTCCTGCCCCCGGAGCGAGGGCACGACCGGGAGATCCACGCCACCGTCGGCTCGATGGCCTTCCGCCTACTGGGCGCTCGCCTGGGCTTCCTCAACCCCCACGTCGACGCGTCCTTCCTCATGGACCTCGACGGGTACCTCCGTCACTGGTTCAAGCACTACATGTTCACCGACCACTCGCTGGCGCTGACGTGGCTGAAGGGCGCCTTCACCATCGCCACGCGGGTCGCCCTCGGCCGGGACAAGGGCTCCCCCGACCGCGCCGACCAGGACGCCCAGGCGGCCTCGCACGAGACCGGCGCCGACGTCGACGACATCGCCCAGCACCGCGAGCTCTTCGCCGCGCCTGCCGAAGAGTCCTTCCACCGCGTGCTGCGGGAGTTCTGGGTCGACCGCATGACCCTCGGCGCGCTCTCCGCGGTCGCCGTCCTCACGCCCGCGTTCTTCCGCAACCGCACCGCCGTGGGCATCGCCATCGGACTGCCGCTGCTCTTCGCCGCGTACGAGCTCGCGACCCCGAAGATCACCCTCGACGACAACTACCGGCTCATCGCCACGCGCGCCGAGACCATCCAGAAGATCTACCGCCTGAAGGCCGTGGTCTTCGGTCACACGCACGTTCCCTACGGGCGCTGGAACGACGGGGTCTTCTTCGGCAACTCGGGCACCTGGTCGGCGGCGTACCGCGACCTGGAGTGCAGCGAGCCGGTCGACCCGCGAGGCAAGCCCGTGATCTGGCTGCGCGCGGAGAACGGACGCCTCTCCGGCGGCCTGCACCGCTGGAACGGCCACGCCCTCGTGCCCGATTTCGAGAAGGTCGCGCCGGTGGATCACCAGCGCTTCAGCGAGTCGATGCCGCCCGCCGTGGGGGAGCCCGACGCCGTTCCGGCTTGAGGGAGGTCGAGGTCCCTCCCCCGTGCGCGGGGGAGGAGCCCTTCGACGGCTGCGATCAGCCCTGCTTGACGAGGTTGCGGAGCACCGTCTGGAGGATGCCGCCGTTCTTGTAATAGAGGACGTCGACCGGGGTATCGAGCCGCGCGATGGCGGTGAAGACCCGCTCGGTGCCGTCGTCGCGGAGGGCGCGCACGGTGAGCGCCTGGCGCACCCCGATGGTGTCGTCGATGCCCTCGATCGTGTACGACTCGCGGCCCGTCAGGCCGAGCAGCTCGGCGTTCTCGCCCGCGCGGAACACCAGCGGCAGCACGCCCATGCCCACCAGGTTGGCCCGGTGGATGCGCTCGAAGCTCTCGGCGATGACGGCGCGGACCCCCAGCAGCAGCGTGCCCTTGGCGGCCCAGTCGCGCGACGAGCCCGTGCCGTACTCCTTGCCCGCGATCACGATGAGCGGGGCCCCTTCGGACCTGTAGCGCTCGGCCGCGTCGAAGATCGCCAGGCGATCGCCCGACGGGAGGTGCGTGGTGACGCCGCCCTCGACGCCGGGGACCAGAAGGTTCTTCAGCCGGATGTTGGCGAAGGTGCCGCGCACCATCACCCGGTCGTTGCCGCGGCGCGATCCGTAGGAGTTGAAGCCCGCCTTGGTGACTCCGAGCGACTGGAGGTAGCGCCCAGCGGGGCTGTCGGCCGCGATGTCGCCCGCCGGCGAGATGTGGTCGGTGGTCACCGAGTCGCCGAGGAAGGCCAGCACCCGGGCGCCCGCGACGGGCTTGAGGGCGTCGGGCGTCAGCGTGAGGTCGGAGAAGAAGGGCGGGTGCTGGATGTACGTCGAGGCGTCATCCCAGGCGTAGAGCTCGCCCGTGGTCGTCGGGATCGACTTCCACTCCGCCGTGCCTTCGTACACGGTCTTGTAGGTGTCCTGGTACATCGCCGGGGTGATGCACTTCTCCACCGCCTGCGCGACGTCGGCGTCGCTCGGCCAGACGTCCTTCAGGAAGACGGGCTTGCCGTCGCTGCCGGTGCCGAGGGGCTCGGTGGTGAGGTCGCGGTCGACGGTGCCCGCGATGGCGTAGGCGACGACGAGGGGCGGCGAGGCGAGGTAGTTGGCCTTCACCTGCGGGTGGACGCGGCCCTCGAAGTTGCGGTTGCCCGAGATGACCGCGAGGCGACCAGGCTGGTGTGAGAGAGCGGGCCAGAGACCTCGTCGGGCAGCGGCCCGCTGTTGCCGATGCAGGTGGTGCAGCCGTAGCCGACGACGTTGAAGCCGAGCTTCTCGAGGGCCGGGAGCGTGCCCGACTCGCGGAGGTAGTCGGTCACCACGCGGCTGCCCGGGGCGAGCGAGGTCTTCACCGCGGGGGCGACCGTGAGGCCGCGGGCGACGGCGTTCTGCGCCAGCAGGCCCGCGGCGAGCATCACCGAGGGGTTGGAGGTGTTGGTGCAGCTCGTGATGGCCGCGATGACCACCGCGCCGTGGCCGATCTCCACGGTCTGGCCGCGGGCGGTGACCGTGGTGGTGGTCTTGGTGTCGGACTCGCTCAGGCCGAAGCCGCGGTCCTTCACCGGCGCCTGGAGGGCCTTCTTGAAGGAGGACTTCATCGCCGAGAGGGCGACGCGGTCTTGCGGGCGCTTGGGGCCGGCGAGCGTCGGGACCACGGTGCCGATGTCGAGCTCGACGGTGTCGGTGAACACCGGGTCGCGCGAGGCGTCGGTGCGGAAGAGGCCCTGCTCCTTGGAGTAGAACTCCACGGTGCGCACCACCTCCGCCGGGCGCCCGGTGCGCCGCAGGAACTCCAGCGTGAGCGCGTCGACCGGGAAGAAGCCCATGGTCGCGCCGTACTCCGGCGCCATGTTGGCGATGGTGGTGCGGTCGGCGACGGCGATGTGGGAGATCGCGGGCCCGTAGAACTCGACGATCTTGTCGACGACGCCCTTCTTGCGGAGGAGCTCGGTGATGGTGAGCGTGAGGTCGGTGGCGGTGACGCCCGGGCGGAGCTCGCCCGAGAGCTTCACGCCGACCACCTGCGGGGTGAGCATGAAGAGCGGCTGGCCGAGCATGACGGCCTCGGCCTCGATGCCGCCGACGCCCCAGCCGACGACGCCGAGGCCGTTGATCATGGTGGTGTGCGAGTCGGTGCCGACGAGGGTGTCGGGGAAGGCCACGGCCCCTTCGGCGTCCTTGCCGGTGCGCACCACGGTGGCGAGGCGCTCGACGTTGACCTGGTGGACGATGCCCATGCCCGGCGGGACGGCGGTGAAGTCCTGGAAGGCGTTCTGCCCCCACTTCAAGAACTGGTAGCGCTCGCGGTTGCGGTGAAACTCCACCTGGAGGTTGAGCGAGACCGAGTCGCTGGCGCCGAAGTGGTCGACCTGCACCGAGTGGTCGATGACCAGGTCGACCGGAACCAGGGGGTTGATCTTCTTGGGGTCGCCGCCGAGGCGGGCGACGGCCGAGCGCATCGCCGCGAGGTCGACCACCACGGGCACGCCGGTGAAGTCCTGGAGGATCACCCGCGCGGGCTTGAAGGGGAGCTCGACGGCCTGCGGGGCCGGGGCGTTCCACTTCGCGAGGCGCCGGACGTCCTCCTCGCTGACCTCGAAGCCGTCGCAGTTGCGCAGCACGGCCTCGAGCAGCACCCGGATGGACACCGGGAGCCGGTCGATGGACGAGGCCACACCGGACTTCTCCAGGTGTTCGAGCCGATGGATCCCGAGGGGGCCATCACCGGCGTCAAAGGTTGCGCGCGCACCGAATGGATTGAACTTCCGTTGGCTCATGTTGGCCGCGTGTCTAGCGTCCGCCCCCTGGACTCGTCAACGGACCTACGAGCCCCTAAGGGGTGCGGATTGCGGCCTAGGGCCTCAGGAGTTCGCGCGAACCCCCGCTGATCTGGTAGCGACGACCTACTCGGTGGGGAGGAAGCGGGCGAGCCCCTGGTGCCTCGGGGTGAGCTTGCCAGCCGCGACCACCACCGCGCTCTGAAGCGCGGGGGTAAGCGCCCCGATGCCGTGCTCGTAGCGAGTCCCGAAGAACGACCGGATGAACGGCACCAGCGCCCGGCTGAAGTCGAAGCTCGCGTCGCGCGGCAGCGCGCACGGCAGGTTGTCCACCGACATGATGGCCACGCCCTCGCCGGTCACCCCGACGGTCGCCTTGCGGGTCGCCGGGTCGTACACGAACGCGGGCTCGTCGTTCTGCGTGGCCATGACGGTCCACTCGATGCCGCCGTCGATGTCGCAGGCCACGTCGCCGAGGGCCACCGGCAGCGTGCGGTCGCGGTACATCCGCTGCAGCGTGGAGGCGTCCAGAAGCCTGGGGAAGCGCGCGTCCCAGTAGAGCCCGTTCACCAGCGCGGCGCAGTACGGCAGGTACATCGACCCGACGTTGAGGTAGCGCTCGGGGTTCGCGAGGTAGCGGGCGAAGTCGAATCGCTTCGTGCCCGCCGTCACGAAGATCTCCGAGTCCTTCACGTGGAGCACCCGCAGCGTGCGGTCGCCCGGAGAGTCCGTCGGCAGCGCGATGGCCTCGCTCACCGTGCAGGGGATCGCCCCCACCAGCTCGAAGTACTCCAGCGCCCCGTGGGAGACGCGCCCCTCGCCGGTGACCGCCACCACGAAGGGAGCCAGCGCCTCGGGGCCCTCCTTGCGAAGCTCGGCGAGCAGCTCGCGGGTGTGCGCCACCATCTCCGCGAGGTCGTGGTACTCCACCGCGTGACGCAGGCCCGCGAGCGCGGACGGGTGGCCGAGCGCGGCGAGCCGGTGCCCGAGGGTCCAGAGCGTCTCGTGCGCCCCGGCGAGGCCGGCGTAGCGACCGAAGGCCACCTGCCGCACGCCGGCGTCGTCGACGATGACCTCGTAGTCGATGAGCGTGGCGCCCTGCTTCATGAAGTGCGCGAGCAGGGGCATGTTGTGCGACTGGCCCTTGATGGTGTGCGAGAAGCACATCACCGCCTGCCCCGGCTTGACCTGCGAGGCCTTGACCTCCTTCACCCCGATGATGAAGCGGCAGTCGGTGGCGTCGTCGACCAGGGTCGCGCCCGCGGCGGCGAACTCCGCGTCCTCGATGGCCCGCGTCGGCGAGCGCTCGACCCGCACCGCGATGCCCCCGGCCACCAGGCCGCGCACCTCCTGGGGCACCAGCGGAACCCGCCGCTCCCACTTGTTCTTCGTCTCTCGCAGGATCCCGATGGCGTCGCGCAGTTCACTCATGACCCACCGGCCACTGCCAGCGCCCGCGGCTCCGGTCAAGAGCCCTGCTTCGTCGCCTCGCGGGCCGCGACCGGGGGGTGCTCGTGCCCGTGCGCCTCGCCATGCTCGTGGTCGTGGTCTGGCGCCGCGGCAGCAGGCTTCGCGCCCTGCGGCTTGAGGTTCACCGCCGTGCCCTCGGGGAGCGACCCGAGCGGCATCCCCAGGAGCTCCTCGGCCATCTCCTTCAGGTCGTGCCGGTGCTCGTGGGGCATCTCGTCCTCCGGCACCTCCACGTCGATGACCAGCGACACCTTGCCGGTCACCGCGTCCTGCCGGTAGCGGAGCGTCACCCGACGCCGGTCCTGCCTCCCCTCCTTCATGCCTTCACCACCACCGTGACCTCGTAGCCGCCGCGCACGTCGCCCCGCTCGTCGATGCTCTCCACCTCGCCGAGCTGCCTCGCCCGCTCCTCCAGCGCCCTCCGGTACACCCGGTTGAGCGCCTCCTGCAGCGCCGCGCGCACCGCGGGCTCCTCCCGGGTCAGCGCCGCGGCGTTCTCCGCCTCCAGCTTCTCCCTGGCCTGCGCCCGCTTCGCCTCGAGCGCCTTCTCGGCCCGCTCCTCGGCCACGCTCTTCGCGCGCGCCTCGTCCGCGTCGTCGCCCTCCTGCACCACCGCCGAGCCCATCGCGCTCACCTTCGCGTCGGCCGCGCGGCTCACCGTCACCGAGGTCGCCCCCGCGTCGAGCGTCGCGGTCACCCCCCCGAAGACCCGAGTCATGGTCCCGTCGGGCTGCGCCTCCCACCCCTGCTCGGCGAGCACCTCGCGCAGCGTCGCACCCATCGCGTCGCCCTGCAGCACCGGCAGCATCCGCACGGCGATGACCACCTGGTCCTCGACGTGGACGGCCGCCTCAAGGTCGCGCGTGCGCACCGAGCGTCCAAGCGCCTCCCATTCCAGATCGAGCAGCATCCCGCAGGTCATGACGAGTGCCCATCGCGGTACCACGCGCCCGTCGGACTCGCACCCCCCCCGGATGGTGCGCCCACCCCGTCTCACGGTAGACAGCGCGTACCATGGCTGACGATCCCACCCGCCCAGTCGCCCCGCGCTTCCGCTACTTCGACCTCATCGTCGGGGTCTTCGTCACGGCGCTGATCACCAGCAACCTCGTCTCCGCCAAGGTCGCGCAGATCGGCCCCTTCAAGCTGGGCTGCGGGATCTTCGTCTTCCCGATCTCGTACATCTTCGGCGACGTCCTCACGGAGGTCTACGGCTACGCCCGCAGCCGCAGCGTCATCTGGATCGGCTTCGCCTGCGGGGTGCTCACCTCCGTCGTCTTCGTGGTGGCCGACGTGATGCCGCCTGCGCCCGACTGGCCCCACCAGGCCGCCTTCCACACCATCCTGGGGCAGCTCCCCAGGGTGGTGGCCGCCAGCCTCGTGGCCTACGTGGTGGGCGAGTTCTTCAACAGCTTCGTGCTGGCGCGCATGAAGGTGATGACCCGCGGCCGGCACCTGTGGATGCGCACCATCGGCTCGACCGTGGTGGGCCAAGGGGTCGACAGCGCGGTCTTCTACCCGCTCGCCTTCTTCGGCCTCTGGAGCACCTCGACGATCGTCGATGTCGCCTGGCACAACTACCTGATCAAGGTCGCCGTGGAGACGCTGCTCACCCCGCTCACCTACGTCGTGGTGAACTACCTGAAGCGCGCCGAACACGAGGACGCGTTCGACACCGACACGGACTTCAATCCGCTCAAGCTGTCCTAAGGGCTGATTCGGGGGGCGAGAGGGAGCGCGGACGGGATGACCGCCCGCGTCGGGGAAGAAACGGTCAGTGCGGCGAGGCGCCGGCGCCCTGCTGCTGGAGCTGGCGACGGAGCTGCTCCATCACCTCCGGCGGAATCTGCGGAGACCCGCCGCCGGGGCCGCCCATGGGCATTCCCATCGGGGCCGCCGCGGGGGCCGCTGGCGCAGAGGCATCAGCCGCCGTGCCGCCGTCGGTCGGGAGCGGCGCCTGGAAGGCAGTCACCGCGGGGTTGACCGAGTCGGCCATGGCGCGGGTCACGACGAACACCGTGTCGGTGCCCTCGCGCTGGGCGAAGGACTCGTTGTCGCCGCTGTTGTTGCCGAGGCGCACGGTGACGGTCTGCGCCGCCGCGTCGCCGCCGCCGGTGGTGAGGGTGACGCGCGGGCTGTCCGCTGCCACGCCGCTGGTCGCCCCTTCGGCGGCGAAGTCCGTCGCGCGAAGGTTGGCCACCGAGTCGACCAGCGAGCCCACGCGGGCGGTGTCGAGGCGCTCGACGGTGGTGCCCGGCGCGGCGGACCAGGTCTCGCCGTTGCGGGTGAAGCGGAAGGTGCCGTTGCGGTTGATCCACTCCACGGACTGCACGCTCTCGCGGCTGGCGTGGGTGATCTCCCGGTTGCGCCAGTCGCGGGACTCGCGCTGCACCATCGAGGTGATCGACTGATCGACCTCGAAGGTCTCCGGCCGGCTGGGGACGCGCACCGCGGTGCCCGCCCCGACGGCGGCGCCGACGAAGAGGTCCACCACGACGCCCGACCCGGCCTTCAGCGTCACGCGGGTGGCGTGCGCGTCGTCGACCTCGAAGGCCGCGTGGCTCCCCGCGCTGCGGGCGCGGACCATGGTGACCTTCATGTTGGCGAAGCGGTCGACGAGGTCTTCCACGGCGCGAGCCTCGGTGGGCCCGCGCCCCGGCGCGGTCATCACCCAGGCCCCAGCCCGCTTCTCCAGCTCGATGGTGCGCTGCCCCTCCGGCCCGGAGGACCGGCGGATCGTCACATGGTCGATGCGCGCCGCGTCGACCCGCGACCACGGGTTGCTCGCCGTCGCCGTGCTGGACGAGTCCGGCGACTGCGGGCGGTAGACGTACGCGGTCGCCGCGCCCAACACCACCAGCACTGCCAGACCGATCCCGATGCCCTTGGAGTTCATTGGCTCTTTCGTTCCTGCCGTAGTGATGACTAGAGGGTGATCTCGGCGCGCTTGCGGGCGCGCAGAGACATCAGCACCACGCCCAGCACGCCCACGAGCAGCGGCAGGCCGATGATGCTGCCCCACTTGAAGAGCTGCTTCTTGGTGTCGGTCACCGCCTGGAGGCTCGGCTCCGAGACGTCCTTCGCGCGCACCGCGAGGAGGTCCGGGTCCTGGCTCAGCCAGTCGAAGACGTTGAGCAGCATCTGCACGTTGGTGGGCATCCCGTTCTGCAGCGGCGCGATCGCGCGCAGCTGGTCGATGTGGAACACCTTGCCGGAGCCCACCACCAGCAGCCGGGCCGGGTGCTCGCGGGTCGCGTGCGCCGGGGGATGGTCCGTGTCGTTGCCCGCGAAGGCGCTCCGGAGCTGACCCTCGAGCGCCGCCGCGACCACGTACGAGCCGCGCGCGTTGCCGAAGATCTGCTGCCGACGCTGGAGCAGCTCGAGCGCGTCGAGCTCGAAGTTCTCGCGCTGGAGCACCGAGCGGTCGCTGGTGCGGCCGACCTCGGTCAGCACCGTGCCGTGCTCGCGGGCGCGGGTGGTGTTGATCGTGAGCGACGACACGAACGGGAAGATCACGCCCGGGAGGCGGAAGACCGCCGGGTGCGCCGTGTCGATGCCGGCGCCGCCCACGTCACGCCGCGCCGCGAGGGCGGGGTAGGTGAACATCGGGATGCGCGCCCGGCCCTGCTCGATCTCCTGGATCGAGTCGCTGGCCTGGAAGTCGAGCACCACGTCGGGGTTGATCGTGACGCCGTAGCCCTCGAGCAGCGCGTTGAGGTTGTGCTCCGCGCGCGCCGCCGTCGGCCGCGTGTCCGAGCCGGTGATGTTGGTGCCGCCCGCGAACACCGCGACCGAGCCGCCGCGCATCAGGTACGAGTTGATGCGACGGAGCTCGCGCTCCTCGATGCGGCGCGACGGGCCCATGATGACCAGGCCCTTGATGTCGCTGGGGATCTCCTCCTCGCCGCCGTGCAGGTCGATGGTGCGGGTGGTGTACCCGAGGTGCGCCTCCTGGAGGATGCGCGACAGGTACGGCAGCGCCTGCTCGGGCGAGCCCTCGTCGTGGCCCGTGAGGAAGCCGATCGCCCGCTCGGGGTCGATCATCTTCTTCACGATGGAGGTGATCTGGTACTCCATGCCCTCGACGCCGGGGTTCACGAAGGCGATTTGCTCGGTCGAGCGAAGGTACGAGAACGTCACGCAGCGGAAGACCTCGGCGAGGTTCGCCTGGTCGGACGCGGTGTTGACCGTCTGGAGCACGCGCTTGGTGCAGCTCGCGGCCTCCGCCTGACGCTTGCGCTCGTCGTTGTCGGTGCGCACCCAGCGCACCTCGAGGCGGCCGCGGCTGGCGGCGACGTACTCGTCGAGCTGCTCGCGCAGCAGGCGCTCGTCGTCGTTGGCCGGGGCGGGCTGATCCGGGGTCCAGTAGATGGTGATGGTGAGGTTGTCCGTGAGGCGGCCGAGCGTGCGGCGCGTGCCCTGGGACAGCGAGTAGAGGCCCCGCTTGGTCAGGTCGAGGCGGGCGTGCAGCACCTTCACCGCGAGGATGTTGATGAGCACCACCGCGACGATGGCGATGGCGACGAAGGCCCCGGTCTGGGCGCGGGCTTGGCTACGACGTTCCATGGTCAGCTCCACCGCCGGCTCTCGAGGGAGCGCGCGGTCGCCAGCAGGCAGATGAAGATCACGCTGCCGAAGTAGATGATGTTGCGGGGGTCGATGACGCCGCGGGCGATGCTCGCGAAGTGATAGTCGGGGCAGAGGTACTCGATCACGGTCGCCGCGCCGCCGAAGAAGATCAGCGCCTTGTTCATGAGGAAGAACACCGCGCTGATGATGAAGGCCACGAAGAACGCGGTGATCTGGTCCTTGGTGAAGGAGCTGACCATCACGCCGAAGGAGATGTACGCCGCGCCGCCGAGCAGGAGGCCGAGGTAGCCGCCGGCGACGGGGCCCCAGTCGAGCTCGCCCATGCGCGAGATGATCACCGGGTAGCTGAAGGTGGCGACGATGCAGACCGCGAGCAGCCCGAGCGCGCCGAAGAACTTCCCGAGGATGACCTCCCAGTCGCGCACCGGCTGCGTGATGAGCATCTCCAGGGTGCCCGTGCGGGACTCCTCGGCGAAGGTGCGCATCGCGATGGCCGGGCAGATGAGCGGCAGCAGCCACGAGATGCTGTTGAACATCGGCTGCAGCGTGGCCTTGCCCAGCGTCAGGAACGCGAAGGGGATGAAGAACAGGAAGCCCACCAGGAGCAGGAACATCCCGATCACGATGTAGCCGAGCGGCGAGGAGAAGTACGAGACGAACTCCCGCCGCGCGATCGCCAGGGTGTTGTTGATCGGCGTCCCGATGGACCCGCGGCGCAGCGCGCCCGCGTCCGTCGTCGCCGTCGTTTCCGTATCAGACATCGCTGGATGACTCCTTCGTCGCCGCGCTCGTATCCGAAGCCTTGGAGCCCGCGTTACGCCGCGGCGCCCCCTCACCGACCGTCAACTGACGGAAGACCTCCTCGAGCTGCACCGCCTCGCGACGCAGCTCCAGCAGGTCCCACTTGTTCTCCACGGCCATGCGGAAGAACTCCCGGCGCTGGTCGCCGGAGCCCTTCACGCTCACCTCGAGGGTCGTCGCCCGGTCGTCGCCCGGCAGCTCGCGCACGATGGCGCCCGCCGCGACGCGCTTGACCGCGTCGATCACCGGCCCCGACTTGCGCACCGACTCGTCCTTGCCGGCGTCGATCGCGAGCACGTACTTCACGCTGCCGCTCTTGGCCGCGAGCTCGTCCGGCGCGCCGTCCGCCACGATCTTGCCGCGGTTGACGATGAGCACCCGGGCGCAGGCCTCCTTGACCTCCGCGAGGTCGTGCGTGGAGAGCATGATCGTGCGCGTCTTGCCGATCTCCTTGATGTACGAGATGACCTCGGCGCTCTCGTTGGGGTCGAGGTCGGCCGTGGGCTCGTCGAGGATGAGGATCGGCGGGTCGTGGATGAGCGCCTGCGCCAGGCCCACGCGCTGCCGGTAGCCGTAGGAGAGCTCGTTGATGGTCTTGCCGAGCACGTCCTTGAGCCCGCAGATCTCGACCACCTCCTTGATCTTCGCGCGGCGCTGGTCCCTCGCGATCGCCCGCAGGTCGGCGGCGAACTCCAGGTACTCGACCACGCCCATCTCGGGGTAGAGCGACGCGCGCTGCGGGAGGTACCCGAGCACCGAGCGCACCGAGAGCGGGTCGTCGAACACGTCGAACCCGCCCACCTTCGCCGTCCCCTCGGAGGGCGAGATGAAGCAGGTCAGGATCTTCATCGTCGTGGACTTCCCCGCCCCGTTGGGCCCGAGGAACCCGACCACCTCTCCCCGGCGGATCTCGAAGCTGATCCGGTCGACCGCGCGCTGGGCGCCGTAGACCTTCGACAGCTCCCGGGTCTCGATCATCACGTCACTGGTCGCCATTCGATCTATGCCTTCGGTGAAGCCAACATTTCGCCGTCGCCCCGGCGGGCGCGCATCCTAGTCAGCGAGTCTTGCAAGTCAACGAGGGAGAAAACTCCCGGCGCGCGCGTCGAACCCCCTTGGATTCATGGATATTCCCGCGCCCATTGACTCCCGACGGGCGTTAGCCTCCCGGGCATGTTTCGCCACGAACGCCCGGTGCGCTTCGCCGAGGTCGACGCCGCCCGCATCGTCTACTTCGCCCGCTACCTCGACTTCTGCCACGACGCCCTCGAGGCCCTCTTCGCCGCGCTCCCCGGCGGATACCCCCAGCTCATCATGGTCCGCGGCATCGGCATCCCCTCGGTGCACATCGAGGCCGACTACAAGGCCCCGCTGCGCTACGGGGACACCGCCCTCATCGACGTCTCCGTCGAGCGCATCGGCGCCCGCTCGGTCACCTTCCACCACGCCATCTCCCGCGCGGCCGACGGCGTCTCCTGCGCCTCCATCCGTCAGGTCGTGGTGCTCTGCCGCCTCGACGAGCTCGTTCCCGTCGACATCCCCGACGACGTCCGCACGCTGCTCTCCCAGCACCTGCCTTTACCCTGACGGGTAAAGTCCCGGTTCTCCCCCATCGATGCCCGCGGATCTCTCGCCGCGAGGGCGTCCCGCGGGTACACTGCGCCGCAGACCCCGCGATGTACGTCTCCCGCCGCCACCTGCTCGCCCTCGGCCTCGGCGCGATCACGGCGCGCTCCTCGCGATCGCTCGCGCAGACGCCCCCAGGCCCCGGAGACGTGATCCCGCCCAACCCCTTCGCCGAGGGCGCCGTCGCCGCGGCCCCCTCCCCCGAGGCGGCCCCCGCCACGCTGCCGCCCAACCCCTACGACGACGGCGTCCGCCACTACGGCGACCTCATCGAGGAGGACATCGTGCGCGCGCTCACCGAGTCGCCGATCGCGTCGGCGCGCAACGTGGGCAACACCTCGGTCAACCTCCGCTGCGACCTCGACGGCCCCATCGACGGGGCCTTCAAGCCCGCGGAGACCCGGCACGTCGACCACTGGCGCGCTGAGATCGGAGCCTTCCGAGTGGCCCAGCTCCTCGGCCTCGACCGCGTCCCCCCGGCGGTCTTCCGCCGCGTGTCTCGCGACGAGCTCGCGGGCGTCGACACCTCCCGGCTGCTCTTCCGCGGAGGCTGGTCCCGCGGCGCGATGATCTACTGGGTCCCGGTGCTGCGCCGCGCGGGCATCTTCTCGGGCGAGGCCCTCACCCAGTGGACCAACCAGCTCGTGGTGGGCGTCGAGATCCCGCCCGACGGCCGCCGCCGCGCCGGGGAGATCTCCACCCTCATCTCCTACGACTTCATCATCGGCAACTGGGACCGCTGGCACGGCACCAACACCCTCGTCGACGCGCAGGGCGGCCTCGTCTACCGCGACAACAACGGCGGCTTCCTCGAGCCCCTTCCCCGCTGGAAGATGGAGATCATCTTCTCCTTCCTCCAGCGGGTGCAGCGCTTCTCCCGGCGCTTCGTCGACCAGGTGCGCGCGATGACCCTCGCCTCGCTGCGCCGCGCGATCGCCAACGACGCCGACGGCACGGAGCCCCTGCTCAACGACGCCCAGCTCCGCGCGATGATGCGCCGCCGCGCGACCTTCCTCGAGTACGTCGACGCCCTCGTGGGCATCCACGGCGCCTCAGAGGTGTACTTCTTCGACTGAGCGCGCTCAGGCCACGAGCTGGCGGAGCTCGGCCCGGTGCTTCTCCGCGTAGACCGAGAGCACGTCGAGCGCGTCGCGCATCTCGCTCGCGTCCATGTGCTCGACCGGAAACTCCACCGAGAGCACCACGTCGCCGTCCTCGTCGAGGGAGAAGCGCGCCAGGAGCATCTCGCCGTTCAATCGCAGCAGCTTCGCGTAGAGCAGCTCGGCCTTGTCGGCGTCGGCGGGCAGCCGGACGATGGGCAGCACCATCAGCCGACAGAACGCCCCTTCGGCCTGGATGACGAGCGGAAATGACCCCCGCTGGGCGCGGAAGCTCGAGCGCCAGGTGCGCTCGGAGAGCGCGATCACCGGCCACCCCAGCGTCTTGAGGTGGGCCTCGATCTTCTTCGCGGCCACGGCGTCGGTCATCGCGTCACCCTTCCCATCAGCGCCGCGCAGCCTATCGCCGCGGAGCCCGAGCGCACAAGGAGCATCCCACCTCCCGCCGTGACGCCCCACCATGGCCGACGCATCATCCGGCCCAGAGGAGAGCCAAGATCACCCCATGCCGACCGAAGCACCCCCGCCGCGCGCCCGAGTCCTGGTCATCGACGACGACCGCTCCATCCGCCGGTCGATGGAGAAGTTTCTGGGCGACCTCGGCTACGTCGTGACGACCGCCGCCGACGGGCAGGAGGGCCTCGACGCCCTCGACGCCGTCAGCCCCGACGTGGTGCTCCTCGACCTGGGGCTCCCGGTGCTCGACGGACTGGAGTTCCTGGAGAGGGTGCGCGGCCGCGAGGGTATGCCCCCGGTGCTGGTGGTCACCGCCCGCGACGACATGCGCAGCACCGTCACCGCGATGCAGCGCGGCGCCTGGGACTATCTGGTCAAGCCCGTCGACATCGAGCGCCTCAAGATCGCCGTGCTCCGCGCTGTGGAGTCCCGCGACCTCTCTCGCCGCCTCGACGGCCTCGTCGAGACCCTCGCCGCGGACTTCCAGATCGACAACATCGTCGGCCGCTCGGCCGGGATGCGAGAGGTCTTCAAGACCATCGGCCGCGTGTCGACCTCGCGCGCCACGGTGCTCATCACCGGCGAGAGCGGCACCGGCAAGGAGCTCGTCGCCCGAGCGATCCATTTCTCGGGAGACAGCCGCGACCAGCCCTTCGTGGCCGTCAACTGCACCGCCTTCGCCCGCGAGCTGCTGGAGAGCGAGCTCTTCGGCCACGTGAAGGGCGCCTTCACCGGCGCCACCAGCGAGAAGCTCGGGCGCTTCCAGATCGCCGGCGCGGGCACGCTCTTCCTCGACGAGATCGGCGAGCTGCCGCTCGACCTCCAGGTGAAGCTCCTGCGCGTCGTGCAGGAGCGCACCTTCGAGCGCGTGGGCGACGCCCGCCCCCTCCCGCTGCGCGCCCGGCTCATCACCGCCACGCACCGCGACCTCCCGCAGATGGTGCGCGACGGCCTGTTTCGCGAGGACCTCTACTACCGCCTCCGGGTCGTCGAGCTGCACCTGCCGCCGCTGAGGGAGCGCCGCGACGACATCCCCATCCTCATCGACCACCTGCTCTCCAAGGTCACCCGGGAGCTTCACAAGAAGATCCGGTACGTCTCCCGCGAGGCCCTCGACCTGCTGGTGCGCTACCCCTGGCCGGGCAACGTGCGCGAGCTGGAGAACGCGCTCACCCGCGCCGTGGTGGTCACCGACGGGGAGGTGCTCGACGCCCCCGCGCTGCCCATCCACCTGGACGAGTCGACGGACGAGGGAGCGGAAGAAGAGCAGGGAGGAGGGACGATCGATGCACCCGACAGCCCGGATGGCACCTCCAACGGGTCGGTGGACCTCGCAAGCTTCATGACCCTCCGGGAGATCGAGCACCGGCACATCGCCGCCGTGCTAGCCGCGACCGGCTGGAACAAGCGCCGTAGCTGCTCCGTGCTCGGCATCACTCGCCCCACCCTCGACCGCAAGATCAGGGAGTACGGCCTGGAGCGCCCCGCGCTCGGCCCCACGCGCCTCGGCGTGACTGGCGGCTGAGCCCTCCGATGGTCCGCTGGCTCACCCCCGCCGCGATCTTCTCCGTAGCGATCATCGCGATCCTGCTGCGGCGCATCCGTCGCGACACCGGCGGCCGCGTGGACACCCGGTACTTCCAGCAGGTGGCCTGGACCTTCGCCGCGGGCGTGCTCTGCCTGACCCTGGCGCACCTGGGCGGCCTCCCGGTGGGCCACCCCCTGGTGGTGGTCCCCAGCGCGCTCGCGACCTACGGCTCGGCCTATTTCCTCACGCTCTTCGCGTACAGCTTCCCCCGCGACCGGCCCGCGCCCGCGTCGCTGCGCGTGCCGCTCCTGGCGTTCACCGGGCTCTTCATCGCCTCGACCGTGCGCATGAGCCTCGTCAGCGGCCGCGAGCCCGCCTGGACCCTGCTTTACATGCTCCCGTATTTCACCCTCACGGTGATCTACGTGACCCGGAGCTGGCGCCTCGCCACGCCCCCCGGCGAGAGCCGCCCGAGCGCCCCCGTCACCGTGGTGCAGGCTGCGATCCTCACCCCGTGGGTGCTGAGCCTGCTGGCCTACGGCGCGCTCCACCTCGTCGGCAACGCCCGCCTCCCGCCCTGGACCGACCTCGCGCAGTGCATGGCCATGGCCGTCTTCGTGGTCGGCGGCGTCGGCGTGGCGATCCTCCGCTACCACCTGTTCGAGGTGCGCGTGCTGCTCGCCGAGGCGCTGGTCGCCACCGCCGCGGCCGCCCTCTTCGCGACCTACCTGGGCTTCGTCGCCCCGGCGCTGCACCCGATCCTGGCCGCGGCCTCGACCTCCGCGCTCGCGACCGTCGTGGTGGCGGGGCTCCCGACCTTCCTCTTCCAGGGAACCCTCGACGCGCTCGAGCGCCTCATGGGCCGCACCGGCTCGATGATCGCCTCGGGTCCGTCGCCGCGCGGCGTGCTCGAGCGGGTGCTCTCGGTGACCTCCACCATGATCGACCCCGACGCGGTGCTCGCGATGGCCCTCGGGGCGCTGCACGAGGTGACCGACGGCGAGGTGCGCTTCCTCCGTCACGGGCGCACGCCCCCCGGGGAGCGCGAGGACATGTCCGACGCGCTGGTGGAGATGGTCGAGCAGCACCCACGGCGCTTCTACTCGCTCGACCACGCGCCCGAGCTGTCGGAGTCTCTGCTCGCCTGGATGCAGCGCGAGGCCGTCGATCTGGTGGTTCCGGTGCGCCGCGACCGCGCCCTGCACGGCGTGCTGCTGGTGCGCGCCGACAGGCTCACCCGGGACGCCACGGTGCTCTGCACCACGCTGGCCGAGCACGTCGCGCTCAAGTTCGAGAACTTCTCGCTCTACGCCCGCGCCGCCCTCGCCAAGAGCGAGCTCGCGGACTACCGGGTCTTCCTCGAGAACGTCGTCGACAGCCTTCCGGTGGGCGTCGCGGTGGTCGACACCGAGATGCGCGTGAAGGCCTGGAACCAGGTTCTGGTGCGCGCCACCGGCATCCCCGCGACCAGGGCCATCGGGAGCCACTACTTCGACGACCTGCACCCCGAGCTGAAGAACGCCGAGGCGACGGCCACCATCGAGGCCCTGCGCATCGACCCGACCTGCGTGGTGCACCACGCCGCGATGCGGGTGGCGACACCCACGGGAGAGCGCTTCCAGGACGTCACCGTCGCGCCCTTCCGCGACCGGCTGGGGCAGCCCACCGGCGTCGTGGTGATCACCCACGACGTCACCGAGCAGGTGCGCCTCGGACGCGAGCTGGAGGAGTCCCGTCGCCTCGCCGCCCTCGGCTCCTTCGCGGCGGCCATCGCGCACGACATCCGCACCCCGCTCACCTCCATCGCGATGAACGTCCAGATCCTGCGGGCGCGCTCCAACCTCTCCGAGAGCGACCGCGAGTACCTCGACATCGCCAGCGAGGAGATCACCCGGCTCAACGCCTCGGTGGCGGAGATCCTCGACTACGCCCGGCCGCTGCAGCTCCGGCGGCGCCCGGTGGCCCCGAAGGAGCTCCTGGACGACGTGGCCCGCACCCTGGCCCCGCTGCTGGCCGACCGGGGCATCGTTCTCGACGTGCAGCTCGCCGGACCGGAGGGCTCTCCCCCTCCGCTCGCGGACGAGCGAGCCCTCCGGCAGCTCCTGATCAACCTCATCGACAACGCCGCCAACGCCTCGGCGCGTGGCAGCACCGTCACGGTGCAGGCCGACCTCGACCCCTCCCGGCTCATCCTGCGCGTCGCCGACCACGGCCGGGGCATCGCGCCGGAGAACCTCGAGCGCATCTTCGAGCCCTTCTTCACCACGCGCCCCGACGGCACCGGGCTGGGCCTCGCCATCGCCCAGAAGATCGTCCGCGGCCACGAGGGCGAGATCACCGTGCGCAGCGAGCCCGACCAGGGGACGACCTTCGAGGTCACCCTCCCCGGCGCGGCGACCTAGTCGCGCTCGAAGATCGTCGCGATCCCCTGCCCCACGCCGATGCAGAGCGACGCGGCGCCGAGCTTGAGCCCCTGGCGTCGCATCCGGTGCAGCAGCGTGGTCGCGATGCGCGCCCCGGACGACCCGATGGGGTGCCCGAGCGCGATGGCCCCGCCGTCGGGGTTCACCCGCGCGGGGTCGAGGCCCAGCGAGTCGATGCAAGCGAGCGCCTGCGCCGCGAAGGCCTCGTTGAGCTCGACGGTGTCGAGCGCGCCCGCGCTGATGCCCGCGCGAGCGAGCGCCCGGGTCATGGCGGGGATCGGTCCGAGCCCCATGAGCCCCGGCTCGACGCTCGCGACGACGTTGGCGCGCACCCGACCGAGGGGCGTGAGCCCGTGCTTGCGCACAAACTCCTCGGAGGCCACCAGCACGCCGGAGGCGCCGTCGTTGATGGGCGACGAGTTGCCCGCGGTGACGCTCCCGCCCTTGCGAAACACCGGAGCGAGCTTCGCGAGCTGCTCGATGGAGGCGTCCGCCCGCACCGACTCGTCGGCGGAGACGATCACCGCGGGGCCCTTGCGCTGCGCGATCTCGACGGGGACGAGCTCGTCGGCGAAGGCCCCCTCGGCGGCGGCGCGGGCGGCGCGCTGGTGGCTGGTGAGGGCGAAGCGGTCCTGCGCCTCGCGGGAGATGGAGCGCAGCGCGGCGACGTTCTCGGCGGTGTCGCCCATGGACTCGAGCGGGAAGCGCTCGGCCATCTTCGGGTTGGTGAAGCGCCAGCCGAGCGAGGTGTCGAACATCGCGGGCACCGTGCGGTCGAAGGCCTCGGCGGCCTTGGCCATGACGAAGGGCGCGCGGGTCATGCTCTCGACGCCGCCCGCGATCATCACCGAGCGCTCGCCCGTGGCGATGGCGCGGTACGCGTACTGGATCGCCTCGAGCCCGGAGCCGCAGAGCCGGTTGACCGTGACGCCGGTGACCTCGTAGGGCAGCCCCGCGAGCAGCAGCGCCATGCGAGCGACGTTGCGGTTGTCCTCGCCGGCCTGGTTGGTGGCGCCGAAGACCACCTCGTCGACGGCCTCGCGCGCTGCCGGGACGCGGTCGAGCAGGGCGGTGATGGTGCGGGCGGCGAGGTCGTCGGGGCGCACGGAGGAGAGGCCGCCGCGGTAGCGCCCGACGGGCGTACGGACGGCGTCGACGATGTAGACCCGGGGGGCAGTCGGAGCGCTCATGAGGCGCGGGAAGCTATCACCGCGAGGCTCAGGCGAGGAGGTACCGAAGCACCACCATCAACGCGGCGGTGAGCAGGAGGTTGAGCGCGAGCACGAGGGCGATGACGTAGGGGGTGACCTTCAGCTCGCGGGAGTGCCACGGCGTCGCGGCCATCGAGGCAGCGTCGCGGACGCGTGGGTCGGGGCGGGCGAAGGGCGACACGGGCGGGCGATCGAACTGCTCCGGGCGGTCGTTGCGAAGCGGCGTCGGCGAGCTGCGCTGCATGGCGCTGGGAAAGCCTGCCGGCTGGGTCAGCGAGCGCACCGGCGCGGGGAAGCGAGACCGGGCCGGGGCCGCGGGCATGGTCGCCGGGCGGGTCGACGGCGGCGCGGGTGAAGACTGGACCGGCGCTGCGACCGGAGCCGGGGCTGGGGCCGGAGCGGGGTGGTCGGCGAAGTCGCCCTCGAACTGCGCCGAGCGCTCGGCGAGCACGCGAGGGATCAGCGCGGCGATCGCGGGGCTGGTGAAGTCCTCGGAGAGGAGTTCGAGCACCTCGGGGTCGTCGATGTCGACCATCGCCGAGCTGATCTCGACCTCTGGAGTCTCCAGGGTACCGGACGCCAGGGAGCTCGCCTCGGAGGCAGGGACAGGCTCCTGCCCGACCGGCGAGGGGCGCGCCGCGCGATCGGCGGTGTCGAGGTTGAGCCAGGAGTTCGCCTCCTCGTCGGCGCGGCGGAGGGCACCGGAGGAGTCCACGACTCCGCGCGCTGGGAGGGCTGCGAGACTCGGGGCGGCGCCGATGCGCCCCACGCTGCCGTTCGACCCGAGCAGCGGCGAGATTGGCCGGGACGACTGCTTCGCGGCCATCGGAGGCGGCCGCGTGGAGACCCGCGCCGTGTTCGCCATCGAGGCAGGGTGCATCGTGACCGGACGCCCGACCCCGCCCGCGACGGGGGGAATGGTGGCGGAGCGGAGGACGCCCTCGCGCAGCGTGCGCCTCGAGGTCAGCAGCGTGCCGGGCACCTGTTCGAGCGCCTCGGCCAGCTCCATGGAGAAGGCGCTCGCGCTCACCGGCCGACGCGACGGATCGGCCGACCACGCCCGGTGGAAGAGCTCGTCGAGGGGCTCGAGGCCCTCCTGCGGAGCGAGCGCGACGTAGGGAAGCTGGCGTCGCTGCACGGCGTTGAGCACCGCGGCGGCGCCGTTGCCGGGGAAGGCGGGGCGGCCGGTGAGCGCCTCGAAGGCAAGCGTCGCGAGCGAGAAGATGTCCGCCGCGGGAGTGAGCTCGTAGGAGCCATCGAGCTCCTCGGGCGAGAGGTAGTTCGGCTTGGAGGCAGGGTGCTGCGGTCGATCGGCGTGGCCGACCGCGAGGAGCTTCACCGGCTGCGGCTCCGGGGGGATGAGCACCGTCTCGGGCATCAGCACGCGGTGCAGCACCGGGGGGTGGCGGCCGTGGAGGTAGTCGAGCGCCGCGGCGACCTCGTCGATGACGCGACGGATCTCCGGCACCGGGATCACCTCGCCGCTGGCGATGCGGCTGCGGAGGGTCCGCCCGTCGGTCCACTCGGTGATCATCACCGGGAGCTGGTTGGCGGTGTAGCCGAGCGCGTGCACCTCGACGAGGTTGGGGTGCTTCAGCCCTCGGCCGAGCACCGCGGTGCGCTCGAACCAGTCTCGGAGTTCTTCGACGTGCAGCGGGTGCAGGACGAGCGCCCGGGACTTCTGCCCACGCCCCTCCGCTGGGAATGCCTCGTAGACCAGCCCGATGCGATCGGCGTGGCTCAGCGCCCCGAGGATGAACCCGCCCGGGAGCTGCGAACCTGGTGATGCCATCCGGCTCATGCGCGCAGCGACGCTACTTCAAGCGCCAGCCGGACGCACGATCACGGCAAGATCGGACGCTACTCCTCGCCGGCGGTCGCGCAGCAGCGGAAGCCGATGGAGTAGTCATGGTAGGCGGTGTTGTGGCCGGGGGTGCGGTACCAGCAGCCCTCGCCGTTGATGGTGGTGTCCATGTAGTAGCCGCCGCGGAAGGTGCCCTCGGAGTCCGCGGTCCACTCATGGAGGTTGCCCACCATGTCGAAGACGCCGTGCTCGTTGCTGCAGCCAGAGTGCGCGCCGGTGAGGGAGACGGTGCCGGGGAGCTGGTTGATCTGCGGGTCGTTCATCAGCGCCATGCCCCAGAGGTAGGGGGTGGTGGAGCGGAAGAGCCGCACGACGGGGTGCCAGCGGTGGTTCTCGTTGCAGCGCCCGTCCTGACGCTGGTTGCTGTACCCGTGGGTGCGCCCGTTGGGCCCCCGGCACGAGCGGAACCACTCGCGCTCCGAGCACAGCCGCTTGCCCGACCGGGCGCACGCCCGCGAGGCCTGCACCTGCGAGATGTAGCCCTGCGGGACCACCCCTCGGCGGGTGACCGCCCGGACGTCGGCGCGCCCAGGGTTCATGTAGGGCGAGTGGGGGACCTCACGGCCATCGGGCCGGATCTCCATCAGCGAGGCCTCGTAGCGATCGACACAGAATCCGCTGCCAGGCACGAAGGCCATGCCATCCGGACAGGGGGCGTTGGAGCTCGCCACGGAGGCTCCAAACACCAGCGCACCAAGGAGCGCGAACGAGGAGAGGGTCAACACGCTCTTGGGCAGGCCAGACGATCGCTGCATCAGTTCCTCCGCGGGGTTTCGCGGCGCGACGGGATCTAAGCCGTCGACACCTTTGAATCGCGTTCGAAATCCGTGTGCGAGACCGTCTTTGGCCTCACGAACCGGCCGCATTCCTAAGGGTGGGAACACGAACGGCCAAGTTCAAGAGAGAGCGCACTTGTAAGCGCGTCCGGCGCCTCGAACAAGCCCCCCGGGTCAACTTTGCGGTGGCGATGTCGGTCGATGGGTGTCTGGACGAAGCCCGAAGCGCCCCCGCGTCGCGTCGCGTCTTGACCCCTGCGCGCGCGGTGAGAGTCTCCGCCGCCGCGAAGGTGAGGAGAGACCCTAATGACTGAAGCACGATCGCTCGACGCCCGACTGCATCACCCGCTGCCCGAGCTCCCCGAAGCCTCGGTGACGCTCTCGGAGATTTCATCGCTGCGCGCCGCCGGCGTCGCCGCGGGCATCAAGGCCAGCGGGCGCCCGGACGTGGCGCTGCTCGTCGCCGACGCGCCCGTCGCGTGCGCGGGCATCTTCACGCAGAACCTCTTCCCCGCGGCGCCCGTCGTCGTGAGCCGCGAGCACCTGCGCGCCAACGGAGGAATGATCCGCGCGGTGGTCGTCAACAGCGGCAACGCCAACGCGTGCACCGGCGAGCGGGGCCTCGCGGACGCGCGGGAGATGTGCGACCGCGTGGCCGCCGCCCTGGGCTGCCGCCCCGACGAGGTGCTCGTGTGCAGCACCGGGGTCATCGGCCACGCGCTCCCGATGGACCGCGTGCGCGCCGGCATCGACCTGTGCCTCGCCGCGCTGTCGTCCGAGCGCGAGGCGGGGCGGCGCTTCCTCCGAGCCATCATGACCACCGACGCGTTTCCCAAGGAGCACGGGCTCGCGCTCCCGGGCGCGCGCATCGCCGGGGTGTGCAAGGGCGCGGGGATGATCCACCCCGACATGGCCACGATGCTGGCCTTCGTGGCGACCGACGCCCGCGCCACCCCCGAGGCGCTTCGGTCGGCCATCGGCGACGTCGCCGCGCGCAGCTTCAACGCCGTGCACGTCGACACGCACCCGAGCACCAACGACACCTTCCTGCTCCTTGCGACCGGGCGCGCCGAGGCGGGCTTCGGGCGCGTCCAACGCGAGGTCACCGACGTCGCGGGCCACCTCGCGTGGCTCATCGCGCGCGATGGCGAGGGGGCCACCAAGGTCACGACCATCCAGGTCACCGGGGCGCGCGACCACGCCGCGGCGAGGGACGTCGCGGACACCGTCGCGCACAGCGCCCTCGTGCGCACCGCCCTCTTCGGCAACGACCCCAACTGGGGGCGCTTCGTCTCCCAGGTGGGCAACGCGAAGTCCGTGCGCAGCGTGGCCGGGCTGCGCTGCACGCTCCAGGGCGTCACGGTCTTCGAGCACGACGCCCCGACGGACTTCGACCGCGCCGCCCTCTCCGCCGCGATGCGCGCGGAGAACCTGGTGCTGGAGATCGCCCTCGCCGAGGGCGACGGCGCGGCGATGCTGATGACCAGCGACCTCGGCTACCGCTACGTCGAGGTCAACGCCGAGTACACGACCTGAACAGCGCTCACCACTTGTAGAAGCCCTCGCCGGTCTTCTTGCCCAGCTTGCCCGCGCGCACCATCTGCCTCAGCAGCGGGGGCGCGCGAAACTGCTCCCCCAGCTCGCGGTGCAGGTGGTCGAGGATCGCCAGCCGCACGTCGAGCCCGACCAGGTCGGTCAGCCGGAGCGGACCCATCGGGTGCCGGTAGCCCAGCTCCATGGCGCGGTCGATGTCCTCGGCGCTGGCCACCCCCTGCTCCAGCATCCGGATGGCCTCGGCGCCGAGCGCCACGCCCAGCCGGCTGGTCGCGAAGCCCGGCATGTCGCGCACCACGATGGGCGTCTTCGAGAGCTTCGCCGCGAAGGCCAGCGCGCGGTCGATGCTCTCCTCCGCCGTGCGCACGCCGCGCACGATCTCGAGCAGCTCCATCACCGGAACCGGGTTGAAGAAGTGAAGGCCCACGAGCCTCGACGGGTCGCGCAGCGCCGCCCCCAGCTCGGTGATGGAGAGCGACGAGGTGTTGGACCCGAGGAGCGCCGACGAGGGCGCGAGCGCGTCGACCCGCTGCAGCAGCTCGCGCTTGAGCTCGATGCGCTCGGGCACCGCCTCGATCACCACGTCGGCCCCCTCGACCGCCGCGCCGAGGTCTCCGCCCCAGCCGATGCGGCCGAGCGCCTCGTCGCGCTGCGCCGCCGTGAGCCTCGCCTTCGCGACCATGCGGTCGAGCGAGTCGCGGACGCCCTTGATCCCCTTCTCTCGCGCCCCCTCCGAGGGGTCGCTCACGTGGACGGTGAACCCCGCGGACGCGCACACCTGCGCGATGCCGTGACCCATGGTGCCCGCGCCGAGCACCGCAACCTTCGTCGTCTCGCTCATCGCGGGCGTTGATATCACATCGCCCTGGAGGCCCGCCGCACCCGCCGCGCCGCCTCCTGGGCCGCCGCCCCGCCGAACGCGACCACCCCGCGCGCCGCCTCCGCCGAGCCCGCCCGGTCGCCGGCCCGGAGCCTCCACGCCGAGAGCGCGAGGCCCGCGTTGGCCTCGACGACGTCGAGCTCCCCGGTCGCCCTCCGGCGGTCGTCCGAGGGGACCGTCGCGAGCTCGGCCATCAGCGCGCCAAGCTCCACGCCCGGTCGGTCGGAGCCCCAGCGCGGAGGCAGCGCGAGCCAGGTGACCGCGAGCGTCCACCGCAGCCGCAGCCGCTCCACGAGATCAGCCGCGGCCGAGGCGTCGATCGCCCTCAGCTCTCCGAGGCGAGCGACCACCCCGAGCACGCCGTCGCCTGCGCGGGCCGCGGCCATCGCCCCGGCGCACCAGCCCAGCGCCGCCGCGAGGGTCGCTCCGGGCGCACCGGGCGGCGCCGTGGAGAGCGCCGTCCCCGCCTCGATCCACTTTCGCGACCGCATGGCCGCCGCGCCGCGAGCGACCGCGCTCCAGCCTCCGTGCTCAGGCAGCCACCCCGTCGGCACGGGCACCATCAACCCGAGCCTGGCGCGCTCCTCGTGCGCTCCTGGCTCGTCTGCTGAGAGCGCCTGGTCGAGCGCCGCCGCCCGCAGCGCGCCTCCCTCCACCCTCGCCGACGCGATCGGCAGCCAGGGCGCCAGCTTCGCGCTCGCCGCAGCCTCCAGCGCCTCCCCAGCGACGGTCACCCTCGCCTGCTCCTCTCGCTCGACCCAGCGCGCCGCGAGCTCGTCCAGCCACGGCGTCGGATCGAGCGCGGCGCCGGAGACCAGCGCGTCGGGATCGATCCTCGCGAGTCCGGCGTCGATCATCGCCACCACGGCCTCGAGCGGCAGCCGGGCGCGCGTGCGGCCGGCCTCCAGCGCTCCCCCCGCGCGATCGCCGATCACCCAGCGGGTGAGCGTCGCGCAGTCCTCCGGACCGGCGTGAGCGAGCGGCCCCGCCAGCCATCGCTGCGCCTGCGAGAGCGAGCCCCCCGCGTCGCGGATCGCCCTCACCCGGGCCACCGCCGCCTGGTGCTCCGGGCCGTACCACGCGAGCGTCGCCGCGCTCTTCTCGGGCGCCGGGACCAGGCCGAGCTCGACGTAGTGGTGCACCTGGTCGCGCGTCACCCCGAGCGCGCGCTCCAGCTCGCCGATTCTCAGGTGCCGACGGCCGGGCCGCCCGGTCGCCATCGGTCAGGTCGCTCGCAGCACACGCACGGCGCCGGGCAGCACCGACATCCGGGCTGGCAGCGTCCCCGGGGCCTCGCCGTCGATGTCGAGCGGAACATCCCCGCGCGTGCTCTCGATCTCGATCACCCTCCCCCGGGCGGAGATCACCTTGGGCTCGCCGAGGTGCGTGCCCTTGTAGATCTTCGGGAAGTTCTGGATCACGTCCCCGAGCCCCATGTCCCCGAGGCCCACCACCTCGAAGAGCCCGTCCGACTGGTCGGCGTCCGGCGCCATGATCATCCCGCCGCCGAACGCTCGGCCGTTGCAGACCGCGAAGGCCATCGCCTTGCCCTCGTAGATCAGCTCCCCGTCGACCCGCACCCGCATCGGGCAGTGGCGCCACCCGGCGATCGCGCGGACGGTCGCGAACATGTAGCTGGCCTTGCCGGAGAGCCACTTGGGACCGGCGCCCACCAGCTCGTCGACGCGCCCGGAGATGCCGCAGCTCGCGATGTTGGTGAAGAGCATCTTCGAGCGCTCCCCCTCGCGATCGAGGTACTCCAGCAGCCCGAGGTCGAAGGGCCGGGGGGTCGCGGCGGCGAGCCAGCGGGCGAGCTCCCTGGCCCCGTCGGGGATGTGCAGCGCGCGGGCTCCCAGGTCGCTCCCGGTGCCCGCCGGGATCACCGCGAAGGCCGTCTTCGCGCTCGGCATCACCGAGCCGTCGTCGCGCAGCAGCGCGTTCATGGCGTCGTGGAAGGTGCCGTCGCCCCCCATCACCGCGACCCGCGGGGCGCCCTGCTCGACCAGCGACCGCACGGTCTCCTCGAGCTGCCGCTTCCCCCCGGTGCGGTGCACCGTCACCTCGAAGCCCTCGGCGTCGAGCGCCCGCGAGTACTCGCTCAGCAACCGCCCCGCGCGGCCTCCTCCGGCCGCGGGGTTCACCACAAGTTCTAACGATCGTCCCGTCGCCACGCCGCGCGTCTCCTCTCAGCCCGCGTCGCCCGCCACGCCCAGCGACCGCGCGATCCAGTCGGCCAGATCGTCGGCGCGAACCCCGGCCTTGCGCAACTGAGATCGGCTCGACGTGCAGCTCGTCACCACCGCCACCTCGGGCCCCAGCTCTCGCACCTCGGCGGCGAGGTCGGCTGCGATCGCCCGCGAGGTGGCAGGTCGGGTGATGGGCAGAAGCCCCCCGGCGCCGCTGCAGCTCGACTGATCGCGCGACGAGGGAAGCTCCAGGGCGGGACGCCCCAGGATGCGCTGCATCACCGCGCGGGGGGCGTCGTAGACGCCGAGCCCCCGGCCGAGCCGACAGCTGTCGTGCACCGCGACGGGGCCGTCGACCTCCATCGGCCGGAGCCGGTCGAGCTTGCGCGCGGCGGTCTCCGCCAGGTGCTCGACGCGGACCCAGCGCTCCGGGGCGAGGCCAAGTCGGGGGTAGAGCGTCCGCAACGTCCAGGCGCAGCCCGCGTCCGAGACGACCAGCTCGGTCGCGTCGGGGCCGACCGCGGCCACGAAGCGCTCGGCCTGACGGAAGAAGCCCTCGCGATCGCCCGCGTCCCAGAGCGGCGCGCCGCAGCACTCGCCGCCGACCACGTGGCATCCGCCGGTGAGGGCCTCCACCGAACGAAGCGTCCTCCGAGCGCCCGACGGGTCTTCCCGCACCGCGCGACACCCCGGGATCACCGCCACGGCGGAGCCCGATCCAGCGAGCCCGGCGTCCTCCGCGGCGGCCTGGAGCTGCGCCCGATGGTGCTCCCAGCCTTCGACCAGACGGCTCACCGGCTCCGGGGCGATACGGTTGGCGAGCGCGTCGGCGCGGCCGTCCCAGAGCGTCTCGGCCACCGGGTTGTCGAGCAGACAGAGCGTCCGGCACCTGCCGCAGCCGGTGCAGGCCCAGGCCATCGCGGCGCGAGAGGGCTCCTCTGCGGGTTCGATGTCGCGAAGGAGCTCGTCCATCGCCCGCATCTTTCCCCACGGGGTGACGGTCTCGCGGCCCTCGACGGTCGAGACCGGACAGGCCGGGCGACAGAGCTTCGGGCAGTAGGTGCACCGGTTGGTGGCCTCGGCGCGCCCCTCCAGCAACGGGAGCCGTCTATTCATGGAATACGTGGGTACCATAGACGGCGCCGCCCGTTGGGCTTCGGCGTCGGTGCTGATCCCCGGTCAAGCAACGTGACCTTCCGTCGCGGTGTGGGGTAAGCTGGACCTCCATCTCACCGTTCGGGGTATTCGCAGGGTGTCGGCCGCGACCACAGTAGAACAATCACGCATCGGATCGACGGTAGCGGGGCGCTACAAGCTCGTTCGCGTGCTCGGCCGTGGCGGCATGGGCATGGTCTACGAGGCCGAGCTCGTGGGCTCCCACCGGCACGTCGCCATCAAGGTGATGCACCCCGAGAGTCAGGCCGACGGGGACAACGTCCGGCGCTTCGTCAACGAGGCCCTCGCGGCCGCCAGGGTGCGTCACCCCAACGTGGTCGAGGTGCTCGACGCGGGCGAAGACCCGGATGACGGGTCGCTGTTCATCGTCCTCGAGCTGCTCACCGGCATCGACCTCGCGACCTACCTGCTGCGCTACGACAAGCTGCTGCCGGGCGAGACCCTCACCGTGGTCTGTCAGGTGCTCCAGGCCCTGATCGTGGCCCACCGGGAGAACATCGTGCACCGGGACATCAAGCCCGAGAACGTGTTCCTGGCGAGGCGGGCGAGCGGCGAGACGCACGTGAAGATCGTGGACTTCGGCATCTCGAAGATCCTCGACCCGGAGAAGGAGATCTCGCTCTCCATCACCCGCGCCAACACCACCGTCGGCACGCCGCACTACATGTCCCCGGAGCAGGCCCGCGGCGAGCAGATCGACCCGCGCGCCGACATCTGGGCGCTCGGCGTGGTGATGTACGAGTGCCTCACCGGCGAGCTCCCCTTCGACGGCGAGAACTACAACCAGCAGATCCTCGCGGTGGTCACCGAGGAGCACAAGCGGGCGACGGAGCTGGGCATCGAGTCCGGGCTCTCCGCCCTCATCGACCGCTGCCTCGAAAAGGACCGCAGCTCCCGCTTCGCCAGCGCGGCCGACATGCTCCAGGAGATCGGCGCGTACCTCGAGCAGCACCCCGAGATCGCGGTGCGCCAGTCGCTGCTGCGCATCCCCGGGCCGGAGGAGTTTCCCACCGCGCGGCCCGACGATCCGACCACGCAGCAGGAGATCGCTCCGGGCATCGGGCGCGCGCGGGACACGGTCGAAGACCTCACCGACGACGCGCAGCCCGCGGCGGCCGAGGAGTTCGCCGGGCCGCTGTCCATCCGCCCGGTGTTCCCGGGCATGGTGCGCATCGACGACGAGAACGCCGCGGACAGCGCGCCCACCAAGGTGCACGCCGTCAAGGTGAGCGCCGTCGTCGAGGGGGGCGCCGCGCCGGTGCCGCTCTCTCAGCGCCCGGGCTACCAGCGCTTCGACTCGATCCGCCCGGCGATCTTCCGCGCCCCCTCGCTGCCGCCGCTGCCGCCGCCGCCTCGCCTTCCGGTGATCGAGGCCACCCCGAGCGGCACGCTCCTCCCTCCGACTCCGGTCACCGCGGCGGTCGAGCTCACGCCGCAAGGCGCCGTGCTCCCCATCGAGGACGTCGCCGCGCGCCCCTCTCTCGCTCCCTATCCCCGCTCTCGCCGCTGGCTGTTCCTGTCCGCGGCCTTCCTCTCGGGCCTGCTCGTGGCCCTGAGCGTGGTGACGCTGAGCCGGCTGAGGGAGCGTCCCCGCCCGGTCGCGCCCCTCAACATCCGGCTGCGCCTGCTCGGCATGCGCGACGACGCGAGGCCCGTCATCGGCGGCGTGCGCTACTTCTCCAACGAGGCCTACGTCCCTCGCGCCTCTCGGCCGCTGCGCATCCGCGTCGAGGCCGACGGCTTCGAGTCCATCGAGGTCAACGTCGTCCCCGACCGAGACCGCGACCTCGTCCTCCCTCCGATGCTGCCGGTCCCCGCGGCGCCCGCTCCCCCGGTCGCGCCCCCAGTCGCCGCAGCCGTGCCGAGGCCCGCTCCCTCGGCGCCCGCTCCCCCGGTCGAGGCCCCAGCCCGCCCCCGCGTCGCAGCACCCTCCGCGGCCCCGGCGCTGCCGACCAGCGTCGGCCCGGGCCTCGCCCAGGCGACCGCCCTCCCCGAGCTCGCCGTGGGCTCGACGCCCCGCTGTCGCGTGCTGGTCGATGGTCACCCCGTGGGGCAGACCCCGCTCTTCCACCTCCGCCTCGCCGCGGGCACCCACCAGATCACCTGCGAGCGCCCCAACGAGACCGTCAGCCGCTCCGTCGAGATCACGCCCGGCGCACCCAACGCCCGGGTCTTCTTCGACGGGCACTGACCCACCGCCGCGGGCGCTCCTCGCGGCTGGCAATCCACGCGGGGCTCGGGCACCCTCCGGCCGCCCGCGTCGACCCCACCGACGCGACGCCAGGAGGAGACCCGATGTCCCATCACAACGCTTGCTCCGAATCCGCCTACGAGTCCGTTGCGTTCACCGTCGAGGCCCTCGCCGCTCGCTCGGACGACGCCGAGCTCACGCACCTCGCCGACCGGGTGCGGGGCGTGCTCAGCGACTGGGAGAACCTCGAAGCGTCCCGCCGCGTGCTGCGCCGCGCCGCGCTCCAGGCGAGCGCCCACGTGCACGTGGCCGATGCGACCCTCGACTCCGCCCTCGCCGCCTTCGCGCGCGACCTCGTCGCCGTCACCGGCAAGGAGAGCAACCTCTACCAGCGCTTCTTCCCGGAGTCTCACGAGGAGATCATCGCGATGGGCCTGGAGTCCGAGCTCCCGGTGGTCACCCTGGTGCTCGCGCAGCTCGGCGCGAACCCGGACATCCCCGCGCAGCTCACGGCGCACGCCGACACGCTGAGGGCGGGTCTTCGGCTGGGCAACGCGGCGCTCGCCAACCGCGCCGACGCGCTGGCCGACCTCGGACGCCACGCCGCGCGCGAGGAGTCCTGGGGCGAGACCTCCCTCGCGAGCCTGGTGAGCGTGCGCCGCGCGCTCGAGAAGATGGCCGCGGGCCGGTCGCTCCCCCTGTCGTGGGTCTCGGCGTTCTTCCGCTGACGACGTAAGGGGCGCTAGGAGCGAGCGATGGCGCAGCGAGCGATCACCCTGCGGAGCGCGCGGATGCTCTCCCCGAAGGTCCGCGAGCTGACCTTCGACCCGGGCGCCCCCTTCCCCTTCTCGGCCGGTCAGTGGGTCTCGTTGAAGTTCCCGCTGGCCTCGTCCGAGGTGGTCATCGCCCGCTCGTACTCCATCGCCTCGGCGCCCCGCGCCGACCACACCTTCGACCTCGCGGTGACCCTCGTCCAACAGGGCCCCGCGAGCACCCTGCTCCACGCGATGTCCATCGGAGACGAGGTGCAGTCCGCCGAGCCGATGGGCTTCTTCACCCTTCCCCCGAAGCTCGAGCGACCGCTGTTGCTGGTCGGCACGGGCACTGGCGTCGCGCCGCTGAGGGCGATGATCCAGTCGCTGGAGACCGTGGCCGATGCGCCCCCGGTGACGCTGCTCTTCGGCGTCCGCCATCGCGAAGACCTCCTCTACGCCGACGAGTTCGAGGCCCTCGCCGCGCGCGATCCCCGCTTCCGCTTCGAGCCCACGCTGTCCCGCCCTGACCCCTCCTGGACCGGTCGGACCGGCTACGTGCAGTCCCACCTCCCAGAGCTTCTCGCCGCGTCCCCAGAGGCCAGCGCATACATCTGCGGGCTCAACGCGATGGTGCGCGACGCCCGCAAGGTGCTGCGCGAGACGCTCTCCGTCCCTCGCGACCGGGTGCACTCCGAGCGCTTCGACTGAGCGGGCCGTGCGTCGCGCCGTCCCTACCGCTCTGCTGCTCTCCCTGCTGCCCGCGTGTCCGCGTAGGACCGAGGCCCCGAGGCCGCCGCCCGAGGCGGGCGTCTCGTCGCGCCCCATCGCCCTCGACCCCCCTCACGACGCCGCCGAAGGCGCCCTATTGGACGTGCCGATCGACCGCCCCGTGGTCGTCATCCGAGGCCCCTGGCAACGCCTCCCCCTCGCCCGCTGGACCGACCCGGCGAGGCTCGGCCGCTGGGACGACGCGCCGGACTTCGACGGCGACAACGTGCCCGACGAGGTCTTCGCCATGGACGCCCGGCTGGTGAGCTGCGAGCCCGCCCACCGCGACGTGCCCTGCCCCTCCATCGGCGTCGAGGACGGCGGCGGCGACGCGGACGACGGACCCGCTCGCGTGGCGCTCATCGCCCGCTTCAGCGCCGACGTCGACACCGCCTCGACCACCGGGCGCCTCTTCGGCCTCCAGCGGGTGTGGCGCTCCCGCAGCGCGCCGACCTCCCGCATCGACGCCGTGCGCTTCGGCGACTTCGGCCGTGGCGTGAGCGTCCGCACCACCCTGCTCGTCGACCATGGAGCGGGCCTGCGCGACACCGTCGACCGCGTCGACCTCTACCTCGGCGCCGGCCTCGACCGCCCCGCCGGAACCCTCGTCCACCACTGCCTCCGCACCCTCGACGGCACCTTCCAGCGCGCGGGGGCCATCGCGTCCCCGCTGCCCGCCGAGACCCCGACCCTCTGGCGCTTCGCCTCCGCGCACCCCTTCTCCGGCTGCGAGACCGACGCCGTCGCGCTCGACGCCTCGCTCGGCCAGACGCTCGCCCGCGGGGTGCAGATGCTCGAGCTGCGGGCCTCGCCCATCGCGACCCACCGCGACGTTCGCATCGCCATCGCCGACGGCCGCGCCCTCGTCCTGGAGCGCTCCCCTCGAGGCGGCGACGGCGGCTTCGAGGGCGATCCCCTCTCCCTCGGGGAGCTGCGGGTGATCGCCGTGGCGCGCCGCTGCGACGTCGACCTCGTGCGCTACCAGCACCAGGGCAAGACCTGCCTGCTCCGCGTCGCCCGGCCCCGCTCCGAAGGGCGCTGCGACCCATCGCTCGCCCCGGCGGCGAGCTTCGACGACGCCCGCGCCGTCGCGCTCGTGCCTGGCGCCGATGCTTCGATGCCCGCGCTGGTGCTGCACCGCGGAGGGACGCTGGTCTCCGCGCAGCTCCCCCCACGCTGCGGCGTCGGCCACCACGCGGTCGAGACGCAGCCCTACCGCGGAGCGATCCCCGCCGGGACGCCGGTCTCCACCGACGGCGCGCTGGTGCTCTTCGCAGACGGCCGCGACCTGTGGCTGGCTCGCTCCGGCGACCCTCGCCCCGCCCTGGTCAACGTCCCTGGAGGCGGCCTGCCCCGCGGAACCGTGCGCGCGGTGGCCTTCCTCGATCACCGCCAGGTGGCGGTGGCCATGGCGCGCTCTCTCTACGAGTTCACCCTCGACGTCCCCTCGCCCATGGACAGCGTCCCCGAGACCCTCCGCGTGGACGCCGCCGAGCTCTATCGCGCCGTGCGCGGCCCTCGCGGCGAGCGCTGAGCGCGCGACGCATCGACCGCCTGGTCCTTGGGTTTTCTGATGGGGAGAGCGTCGCGCTCCAGAGGCCTGAAGCCTGTGGAGCGCGACGCCGGGGCTCAGCTACTGGCAGGGGCAGATCGAGAGGCGGGACGAGGACGACGAGCACGGGACGCCGAAGTTGTCGGCGTTGTTCCGGTGCTCGGCGGGGCAGCCCGAGTAGTTCGAGCAGAGCAGCGACCCCAGCGGCCTGCCGGTGTGTACGCCGCCGCTGTCTTCCAGGCACGCGTAGGTGTAGTTGGCCATGCTAATGCCCGACATCCCGAAGGCGTCGGCGATCGACTGGCACTCCGAGGGCGAGTCCTGCGCCGTAAGCCACGCGGAGTCGCTGATGGTGAAGGGCAGCCCGAGGCCGGCGCACACCGCGGCGCAGCCCTGGCCGCAGGTCGTGGCGCTGTGGCACCAGCGGACGCCACCCACCACGCGGCAGTTCGCCGTGGAGCAGGTGCCGCTGCCGCACGCCGCGCCGCCCGGGCACACCGTGCCGCAGCGACCGCAGTTGGTCGTGCTGGTGTTGGTGTTCACCTCGCAGCCGTTGGTGGACACGCCGTCGCAGTCGCCGAAGCCCGTGTTGCACGAGGCGACGCGGCAGGCGCCCGCGACGCAGGCGGCGATGCCGTTGCTGATCGCGCAGGCGGCCCCGCAGGCGCCGCAGTTCGACGGGTCGCTGCCGATGTTGAGCTCGCAGCCGTTGGCGGGGTTGCGGTCGCAGTCGGCGAAGCCCGCGTTGCAGGTGAAGCCGCAGGTGCCCGCGGCGCAGCTCGCCGTGGCGTTGGCGCGCGGCGGGCAGACGGTGCCGCACGCGCCGCAGTTGTTCGGGTCGGTGCTGCGGTTGGTGCAGCTCCCGGAGCAGTTGGTCAGCCCCGACGCGCAGGTCACGACGCAGGCGCCCGCGGAGCACACCTGGCCCCCGGTGCACGCGGTGGTGCAGGTCCCGCAGCGGAGGCTGTCGACCTGGAGGTCACGACACACGCCGGAGCAGTTGGTCTGCCCGGAGGGGCACACCAGGGTGCAGGCGCCGCCCACGCAGGACTGACCCGACGTGCAGGCGAGGCCGCAGGCGCCGCAGTTGTTGACGTCGCCGGCGAGGTCGCGGCAGCTCGTTCCGCAGGCCGTGAGGCCCGCCGCGCAGCTCGTCACGCAAGCGCTCCCCGCGCAGATCTGCCCGGCGGGGCAGACGGTGGTGCAGCTCCCACAGTGGTTGCGGTCGGTGGCGGTGTCGAAGCAGGCCGAGGCGCAGACGCTCTGGCCCGACGGGCACGAGAGGGTGCACGAGCCCGCGGTGCACACCTGCCCGGACGGGCAGACGGTGCCGCAGGCGCCGCAGTTCGATCGGTCCGAGCCGACGTCCCTGCACACGCCCGAGCAGTTGGTGAGGCCCGTGCCGCAGGTCACCGAGCACACCCCCGCCACGCACGCCTGGCCCGCCGCGCACGCGCGAGCGCAGGCGCCGCAGTTGTTGTTGTCCGAGCCGAGGTCGCGGCACACGCCCGCGCAGTTGGTCTGCCCCGCGAGGCACGACACGTTGCAGGAGCCGCTGGTGCAGACCGTTCCCGAGGCGCACGCGCTGGCGCAGGCGCCGCAGTTGTTGTTGTCCGTGCTGAGGTCGCGGCAGGCGCCCGAGCAGTTGGTGGTGCCCGCGAGGCACGAGACCGCGCACACGCCCGCCGAGCAGACCCGACCGGAGGCGCACCCGACGCCGCAGGCGCCGCAGTTGTTGTTGTCCGTCTCGAGGTCGCGGCAGGCGCCCGAGCAATTGGTGGTGCCCGCGAGGCACGAGACCGCGCAGGCCCCGGCGGAGCAGACCTGCCCGGAGGGGCAGGCGCGGCCGCAGACGCCGCAGTTGTTGTTGTCCGTCAGCAGGTCGCGGCAGACGCCCGCGCAGACGGTGGTGCCCGAGACGCAGGTCACGGCGCACGCGCCCGCGGAGCACACCTGCCCCGCCGCGCAGACGACGCCGCAGGCGCCGCAGTTGAGGCGCTCGACGTTGAGGTCGTGGCAGGTGCCCGAGCAGTCGACCTGCCCCGCGGGGCACGAGGTGACGCACGCGCCCGCCGAGCAGACCTGCCCGGAGGCGCAGGCGGTGCCGCAGGTGCCGCAGTTGAAGCGGTCCGTGGCGAGGTCGCGGCAGGTGCCCGAGCAGTTGTTGAGGCCCGCGCCGCACGACGTGGCGCACCGGCCCGCCGAGCAGAGCTGGCCCGCGGTGCACGCGGTGCCGCAGGCGCCGCAGTGGTTGTTGTCGGTGGTGAGGTCGCGGCACACGCCCGAGCAATTGCTCAGACCCGCGAGGCAGGACACGGTGCAGGTCCCTCGGGAGCACACCGTCCCGGAGGGGCAGACGTTGCCGCAGAGGCCGCAGTGGTTGACGTCCGTCGCGAGCTCACGGCAGGTGCCCGAGCAGTTGGTGGTGCCCGCTCCGCACGACACCGCGCAGGCGCCGGCGACGCACACCTCGCCCTCGGCGCAGGCCATGCCGCAGCCGCCGCAGTGGGCCCGATCGGCCTGCGGGTCGCGGCACACGCCCGAGCAGGCGATCTGCCCGGCGACGCACGACAGCACGCACATCGAGTCGACGCAGATCTGTCCCGCGGCGCAGGTGGTCCCGCAGGTACCGCAGTTCTCCCGGTCGGTGCGGGTGTTCGCGCAGTACCGCTGCGGAGCGCCGCCGTCCGTAGTCGCGGGCGACATGCACGTCGCGAGGTCCGACGCGCAGCTCAGGGTGCAGGCGCCGTTGGAGCAGACCTGCCCCGCGCCGCAGGCGACGCCGCAGGCGCCGCAGTTGGTGCGGTCGGTGGCCGTCGTCGCACAGAGGCCGCCGCAGAGGGTCTGCCCGGTCGGACAGCTCACCGTGCAGCTCCCCATGATGCAGACGGTGCCGTCCTGGCACGAGTTGCCGCAGGAGCCGCAGTTGTCGCGGTTTCGGCGCAGGTCGACGCAGGTCGCTCCGCACGCGGTCTCGCTGGCGCCGCAGCGCGGCCCGAGGTCCGTCGTGGCGTCGAGGGTCGACGCGTCGCCGCCACCGATGATGGTCGTGCCGTCGCAGGCGGCGAGGGTGGCGACGACGCCCAGCGCCATCACCCAATGGAATAGATCTCTCATGGCTGTCGCGGGTGCGCGCACCCGCCAGGAAAGAATTCGCGCGGTCCCCAGCGCCGCCTGTCACTCGAAAAGGGTATCAACACCGCATCGCGCGCGCGCACTCGCGTGGCCGGGCGCGCCTGCGGCCCCCCGGGCCTCGCGCTCGTGCCGCGTGCGTCACGCGGCCCGCCCCGCCTCCCAGGAAGCTCCCCGCATCCCGCCCGCCCGACGACCCCTCCGCGCGGCGGTCCGGGACGCGTGGTCTCGGTGCGCGGGTCTACCGCGATGGCAAGCCCCGCGCGCTGGTGGGGCCCCGCGTGCCCGACGGGCTCTGCCGCGCCCGCCGATGCGCCCTCGGCGCGGGGTCGCTCGGAGGGTCAGCGCCCGCTGCGGCGCGTGGCCTCCGCCCAGAGCGCGCCGCGCAGGTCTCCCACGCGGTAGCCCGTCGCCCGGTCGTCGGGGTAGCGCGCCGCCAGCACCGCGCGCACCTCCGCGGGGATCGCCTCCGGCGCCCCATGGCACAGCACGCACGGCCCCTCGATGGCGATGGGGCGCAGCACCCTCGCCCGGTCACCCTCCACGACGCGCAGGCCCGTGACGCCCGCGGCCGGGCGCTCTCCCTGGGCGCGCAGCCAGCCGTCGACCCATGAGGGCGCCGCGTCGGCGGGAGAGCGGAGCCGGAGCGAGCTCCTCCCGACGGTGACGCCGGTCTCGCGCCGCAGCGTCGCGACGATCTCCGGCGCCTGCCGGGAGCACACCTCCGCCGCCGCGGCGGGGCCCTCCGATCGGATCGCGGCGACCAGCCGCTCCTTCAGCGTCGTCGAGAGTCGGACGGCGGCGGAGTCCGCCCGGGCCAGCAGCGCCTCGTCGCTCTCTCGCGGGGGCGACGGCGGGGCGGACCGCTGGCAGGCGACAGAGAGCAAGGCCGCGGCAACGACGGAGTGGGGCCTCATGATCGGCCAGACCTGGGGCCTGGCCGGGTTCGCGTCCACTGGCGGAGTGCCTATGGCGTCACGGCGGCAGCGGAGGGGCGTCTGCCGACGATGACCGCCTCGGTGCCATCGCCGAAGAGCCACGTCTTCGGCTCGAGGCCCGCGGAGCGCATCGCCGACTCGATCTCTTCGGGGCGGAGGAAGTGGTTCCCCTGCACGTGCTCGCTGAGGTTCTGGAAGGCCATCGCCCTGCGGCGGCCGTCCCTGAGCTGGGCGCGGTCGTCCGGCCAGCGGGGCTCCCAGATCACGACGGCGCCGCCAGGGCGCAGCGCATCGTACAGCTTCGCGAACACCTCGCCGTGGCGGTCCCACACATGGTGCAGCGCTCGGTTCATGGCGACGAGGTCGACCGGCTCGTCGACGGTGTAGCGGTGCAGGTCGCCCGCCCGGAAGCTCACCCGCGAAGAGAGCCCCTCGCGCTGGGCGGCCTCGGTCGCCTGGCGGATGTTCTCCTCGAAGCCGTCGAGCCCGATGCCCCGCACGTTGGCGAAGCGCGAGGCCAACGCGCGGAGGTACCAGCCGTTGCCGCACCCCAGGTCGACGGCGACCCCGCCCCGGGTGTCGAGCGAGGCGTACACGTCTACCGCGGGAAGGATCTCTCGCTCGAAGAAGCCCGCGAAGCTCGCCTCCAGCATCGGTCCGAACCACGGGAGGATGGTGGGCCGCTCTCCCAGCACCCGCTCTCCCGGCCGCTCGCCGGAGGCCATGAGCCCGGCGGCCCGCTCGGCCATGTGCGCCGTGAGCACCGACTGCACCGCGAAGGGCATCAGCGTGCCCGGCGCCGACGGCCTGAACGCCGCCCCCAGCTCGCTCAGCCGAAACACCTCTCCCTCTGCATCGAGGTATCCGAAGGCGTAGGCCGCGTCGCACCAGCGCCTCGCGTAGCCCGCGTCGACCTTGGCCCGCTCGGCGAGCTCCTCGACGGTGCCGGGCTCCGTCAGCGCCTCGAAGAGCCCGTTGTGCACGCCCACGAAGGCGAGCGAGAGGCCCATCGCCCCCTGCGCCTGCTGCATCACCTGCTGCCGCATCTCATCCAGCGTCGCCATCGTCGGTCCGTCCCTTGTCTCGCGCGCTCACCCTCCGCCTACGGAGGCGCCGGCGCACCACTCGCTGTCCATGGTGCACGATCCGCCCGAGTCGCGTCACGGCCCCCGTCACCCGACGCGCGCGCCCACCGCCCCCGGCGTCACCACGGACACCACGCCTCCCCAGCGGCACGCGCACGTACACCCCTCGTCGAGCGGCGCCCGCTGCGCTCCCCGCACCGCCGCGGCCCCCGGCTGCCACGGCCCGTCCAGCGCCGGCGCGCACGGCTGCGGCGTCAGCACGCCCCCCGCCGCCGCGGTTGCCGCGGCAACCTGCGGGTTGCCCATCGCGTTGCACATCCCGAACGGCCGCACCGCCTCCGCCGTGTGATCGCTCACCAGCGCGAGCCGACGATTCCCCACCCGCAGCGCCCGGTCCGCCGGCGTCGCGAGCGTCGACGGCGCTGCCCCCAGGGAGCACGCCACCGTGGCCCCCTCGGTCACCGGCCGCCGCCCGCTCACTCGAGCACCCTCGGCGACCTGCCCACGTAGTCCGTCACGATGGTCCTCTGCGCGAGCGCCTCGTCGCTGCTCGGGGTGCGGCCGAGGCGCTTCTGCCAGTGCAGCTCGGTGATCTTCTGCTTGCCCTTCTCCTCGACCATCTTCACGTGCAGCAACTCGAGGTCCTGGCCGTACTTCTCGACCACCTCGGGGAGCCTCATCAGCCTCATCGGTCCGAGGTTGTGGAAGCGGCTCCTGCGAGGCACCGCCGCGTCGGCCTCGAACTCCATCTTGAAGGGCGCGAGGTACTCGCCCTTGCCGAGATCGTCGCCGCCGCACGAGGCCAGCATGTTGAAGCCGTCATCGAAACGGACGATGTTCACCTCCCGCGGCGCATCGATAGCTCCGCGGGCGCGCCGAGCAGCTCCCTCGTGCGGGCCTCGGCCTCGGCGGCCATGACCACCACCACGTCGAAGCGGAAGGGGTCGACAGGCCCTCCTCCCCCTCGGAAGGAGACCACCGCGAGGGAGAGTCGCTCCCCGCCGGACTCGACGCGGAGCGTGTGGCGCGCCTCAGGATCGGCGAAGCTCTCGAAGGGGCACGACGGGCTCAGGAACTCCATGACCAGCAGGCGTTTGCAGCGCCCGTGCCCGATGGAGCGACGGCCTTTACGAGCGCTGACGACGGCCCGTGTCGAGGGCGCGGAGCGGCACGAGGGCCGACACACGGGCTGACACGTGCCAGTGGGCTAGCGCGCGGTACACGCCCCGCGCAGCACGGCGTCTTCGAGCGCCGCCTGCCACGCGACGAGGTCGTCGGGCAGCGGGGACTCGATCGCCAGCGTCGCCCCGCTCGACGAGGTCAGCACGATGCGCGAGGCGTGCAGCGACAGCCGCCCCAGCGCCACGCCAGGGTCGTCCTTACCCAGCTCGGTATTGTCCACCTTCGCGGCGCGCCCATAGACCGGATCGACCACCAGCGGCGCGTCCACCGAGCGCAGGTGCAACTGATCTGGTGCTGCCTCCCGGTCTCGGCGAGCTCGACGGCGCAAGGGTGCCGCACTTCAGGCCCTCCCAGCGACGCAGCACCCGATAACCGGTGCGCGACGGCAGGGCGCCCTCCTCCCCGGCAGCGCCGGGCGCATCTTGCCCTTGCGCGCGGGGTGCAGCGCCGCGTCGATGACGCCCTCATCGGAGGGCATCGCGCCGCGGGTCCACGCCAGGTAGCGCTTCTGCACCTGGCGCCCCTCGAAGAGCCCGTTGAGCCGTCGGTGCTCGCCCGCCGTACGAGCGAAGAGCAGCACGCCGCTGGTGTCGCGGTCGAGGCGGTGCACCACCCAGAGCTTCTCTCCCCGCGAGGCCTCCAGCGAGGCCTGAAGGCAGAGGGCCGTCTCCTCCCCACGAGCCGGGATCACCACCACGCCCGCGGGCTTGGACACGGCGATCATCGAGGCGTCTTCGTAGAGCAGGGGGGCGTTCATCGGCGGCACCGTACACCCCGCCCGCCTTGCGTCGGCCACTGAACATCTGTACGGTTCTCGATCTATGGACCAGAGGGCAGGCGCTTCCATGGACCACTCCTCGCTGGCGCTGCGTGAGCATCAGCCGCTGGAGTTCACCGAGGCCCAGCGTCGGCTCATCCGCGACGCCTACGCCAACGGGGCGAGCGACGAGGAGTTCGCGGTGCTGATGGAGATCGCCCGCGCGCGGAGGCTCAACCCCCTGCTGCGGCAGATCCATTTCGTGAGCCGGTGGGACGGCGAGAAGCACCGCCCCGTGTGGGCCGCGCAGGTGTCCATCGACGGGCTGCGCGCCATCGCCGAGCGCACCGGCCTCTACGCGGGCCAGGACGAGCCGGAGTTCGTCGAGAACCCCGACGGCACCATCAAGCTCTGCCGGGTGCGCGTGTGGCGCCGCGACTGGCCCCGCCCCGCGGTGGGCCTCGCCTACTGGGCGGAGTACTGCCAGATGGCCCGCGACCGCACGACGGGCAAGTCACGGCCCACGGCCAGCGGTCCGATGCCCCAATGCGATGCTGGCCAAGTGCGCTGAGTCCCTCGCGCTGCGCAAGGCCTTCCGGGAGAGGACATACGGGCCTCTACACCAGCGAGGAGATGGGCAACGCTCCGGGCCAGGCTTCCTCCGCCGCCCCACAGGTCGTGTCCCGCGCCCCGCAGCCCACGGTGGTCCAGCGCGTCGAGACCGCGTCGAGGAGGGCGTCTCGGGCGCCTGGCAACAGCGCCCTCCTGCTCGGCCCGCTTCGGGTGGTGGCTTCAGGGTCCCCCAACGCGTGGCTCGGACTACCCGGCAGTCAGTCGAGGGCAGCACCCGCAAGCCGTCGCCCACCCGCACGCCCGAGCGATCGCCTGGTGAGCCGCTCCTTCGACCAGCGCACCGCCGCTTCCAAGCCCGCCCACCGGCCAGGCGCGCCCGGTGATCAGCGCAAGCCGAGAGCGTGCACCTCCCCTGTGGAAGTTCCCTCCCTCCATCGCCACCCTCGGCGCCTCGATGAGCTGCACTCCCGAGGGGGCGCCAGCGTCGACGGCCGATGGCCCGCCGAGGTGTCCTCCCTCTTCACCAGCGCCGCGCGAGCGCGCCATCGCCACCAGCGCCAACGCGGCGTCGCGAGCGTCCTCCACGGACGTCACCCTCGCCCCCAGCAGCGCCTCCGCCTCGTCGACGTTGGGGGTCACCAGCGTCGAGCGGGCGACCAGCCGCCGCATCGCCTCGAGCGCCCGATCGTCGAGCAGCCGCGCGCCTGCGTCGGTGCGCGTCGCCACGATCACCGGGTCGACCACCAGCGGCGCCGTCGGGTGCGCCTCCGACAAGGCCACCGCGAGCGCGACGTTGTCGGTGGAGCCCAGGGCGCCGGTCTTCCAGGCGCGGATGTCTTGATGGAGGAAGATCCGCTCGGCCTGCGCGCGCACGAGCGATGTCTCGATGGGATCAACCGACGCGAGGCCCGCGGTGGACTGCACCGTGAGCACCGCGGCGACGGCGCAGCCCCCAGGCGCCCGCGGCGGGGAAGGCCCTTACGTCCGCCAGGAAGCCAGCGCCTCCGGAGGGGTCGAGCCCCGCCACGCTGAGCGCGCAGGGGTCGCGCCGCGGCGGTCACCGGTCAGGCCTCGGCGAACTGCTCCGGCTCCTGCTCGGCCTCCTCGGCCGTGTCGGGCTCGTCGGCGACGGCGTAGCGCCTGGCCGCGCTCTCGTCGAACTCGATGCGCCAGGTTGCCCGTCGGGGACAGGCCCACGTTGAGCTTACGGGGCAGCGGTCCCCTGCGACATGCGCTCGAGGAGCACGCGGGGAGACCGCAGGGATGAGCGAGCCGCGGAGGATGTGCTCGACGTTGCGGGCGCCGGTCTCGGCCTCCGTGCAGCGGCGGGTGATCTCCTCGAGGAGCTGGGGTCGAACTTCCGTCTCGATGCGGTGGCTGGTGAAGAGCCGCTTGGCGAGAGCCCGCCCAGGCGCATCTCCGTGATCTCCCCGGAGGATCGACCGGGGAGATGGGCGCATAGGGATCACTGATATGCGCGCGAGCAGCGCGGGTCGAAGTGCTTGCTCAGGAATGGGGCGGATCTCGTTGACCACCTCCTCGACCGACGGCGGCCCTGCGCCCTGGTAGATCTTCATGATGGCGTCCGTTGGCGAGGTTGCTCGTGAGGATGATGATGGTGTTGCGGAGTTGATGGCGCCCCTTTCGCTGTCGGAGAGCGAGCCCCTTATCGAAGACCTGATAGAAGAGGTTCATGACCTCCAGGTCGGCCTTTCCGACTCGTCGAGGAGCACCACGGAGTAGGGGCGCTGCCGCACGGCCTCGGTGAGCACGCCGCCCTCGCCGTAGCCGACGTAGCCGGGGGGCGAGCCGATGAGCCGGGAGACCGAGTGCTTCTCCTGGAACTCGCTCATGTTGATGACGGTCATGAAGCGCTCGCCGCCGTACATGGCCTCCGCGAGCGCGATGGCCGTCTCGGTCTTGCCGACGCCCGACGGACCCACGAAGAGCAGCACGCCCACCGGCTGGTTGGGGTTGTTGATCCCCGCCTGCGAGATGCGGATGGTCTCGGCCACCACGCTCATCGCGTGGTCCTGGCCGCGCACCCGCCCGCGGAGCTTGTCCTCCAGCGTGAGCAGCGTGGCGATGTCGTCCTTCTGCATCTTGCCGACGGGGATGCCCGTCCAGTTGCCGACGATCTTGGCCACGATGTCGACGTCGACGTCCGCGTGCACCAGCGCCGGCTTGCTCTTCACGCTCTCGTGCGCGGCCACCGCCGCGTCGAGCTTCGCCCTCGCCTCGGTGGTGTCCTCGCCGGGCTTCGCCGCCAGCACCGCCTGCCGCGCCTCGCGCACGGCGCGCACCGCGTCGCGCTCCTTCTCCCAGCGCGCGTGCGTGTCGACCCGCTTCGCCTCGTTGCTCGCGATGCGCTTCACCAGCGCCTCGTAGGTCTCCTCGTCGATGGTGAAGCCCGACGCGCGGTCGCGCTCCAGGGCCTCGCGCTCGCGGTTCTGCGAGGCGAGCGCCACCTCGATGTCGACGAGCTCCTCGGGCTTGGCGTCGAGGTTGATCTTCACCCGCGCGGTGGCCGTGTCGAGCAGGTCGACGGCCTTGTCCGGGAGCTGCCGGCCGGAGATGTACCGGTGCGAGAGCTTCACCGCCGCGACGATGGCCTCGTCGCGAATGGCGATGTTGTGCGCCTTCTCGAAGACCGGGCGCAGCCCGCGGATCATCTGCACCGCGTTCTCCTCGGAGGGCTCGTCGACGGCCACGGGCTGGAAGCGACGGGCCAGCGCGGCGTCCTTTTCGAAGTACTTCTTGTACTCTCGACGTTCTTGAGGTTCTCGGGCACGAGCCCCTGGATGATCTCGATGGCGAGACCCTCGACCAGCGCGGTCTTGCCGGTGCCCGCCTCGCCCACGATGATCGGGTTGTTCTTCCGGCGGCGCGAGAGGATGTCCACCAGCTGGCGGATCTCCGTGTGCCTGCCGAAGACGGGGTCGATCTTCCCGTCGCGCGCCTTCTGCGTGAGGTTCTCGCAGAACCGGGCGAGGTTCTCCGAGGTGCCCTGGGCCACTCCCCCCGCCATCGCGGGAGCCCCGCCGCCGGGGCTCGCGGTCGCGCCCGCGGGGCCTGCGACGCCTACCTCGGCGGACTCCTTGGAGCCCGCGACGATGTCCCCGAGCTCCTTGCGGAGCTGGTCTCTCGGGATGGCCTCCAGCTCCGGCAGCGTCTCGGCGCTGTACCGGCCCGGGTTGGCGATGAACTGAAGAAGGAGCGCTCCGGTGCGAAGTCGGGTGGCGTCGGTCTCCAGGGAGGAGACCGTCCAGGCGTCTTCCATCCATTGAAAGAGCGAGGCCGAGAAGGTGGGCTTGCCGCCGTTGCCGACGCGCAGTCCGCTGATGGCCTTCTCCAGTCGCCCGACGAGCCGGACGCGGTCCTGATCGAACTGGTGGAGGATGCCCGCGGCGTCGCCGTCTGGTGGGGAGACCAGCTCCAGGAGCATGTGCTCGACGGTGATCTCATAGGCGCGCGCATTGGCGGCGCGGGACACGCTGGCCTCGAGGGCCTTGGTGGCGGTCGGGGTCAGTCTACGAACAAGCGTCTTGGGCTCAACGAGCAGTGCCATGAACCTGGCCCTCCAGGGCCTTCGGTGCGGAGTCATCGTTCGCCGGGGTCGCACCATGCTCCCCAGAGACTTCATTGCCGACAGGAACAGGGACGATCACCCGCGTCTCGCGGTCGGCCCCGACGGTCACCCAGGAGTCGAGGCCCAGCCGCGAGCCTTCGCCGGGCGAGGCCGACAGTCTCAGCGACGGCGTCTCGCCGGGCGCGAGGATGAGCTCGAGGTCGAACTCCAGCGGGTCGCGCACATAGAAGGTCACCAGCTCTTTGATCTGCGCGAGGCCGTCGCCTCCCGGCAGAAAGCGCTGGAAGGCCTTCCTCTTGAGGGGCCCGAGCACCAGCCTGAACTTCCCCCCGCGGTCGAACACCCGGCGCCCGATGGTGGCGTCGACCCCCAGCGTGGTGTTGGCGATGCCCAGCCGCAGGAGCTGCCGCTCCTCGATGGTCACCCAGCGCCCGACGAACTGCTCGACGGACACCGGCGCTCCGATGAGCACCTCCTCCATCACGTCGGACACCGCCGCGACGAGCCCCTGCGCCGTGCGGGCGCGGGTCGCGAGCAGCGGGGCGAGCCGAAGCAGCCGGGCCAGCGAGAGGTTCACCGGCGGCGGGGCGTCGTCGAAGGTGTCGATGCCGGCGAGGGCCAGCGACCGGCGCGACCACGGGTCGGCGGAGGTGCTCAGGTAGTCGGCGGAGAAGGAGTAGCGGGCGTGCGCTCGGTAGAAGAGCGAGATGATGCGGTGGTGAAAGACGTCGAGGAATTCCCGCTGCGCCGGGCGGTCGTGGTCCTCGTGGAGCACCTCCTCGGCCATGTACGTAGGCAGCGGCGAGACCGTCCCGGTGAGGCCGAGGAAGGTGGTGGTGATCTCGTAGACGGGCTCGTCGGGCCCGTCGCCGGTCTCGCCCGCGCGGCGCGGACGGGCCTTGATGCTGGAGACGTCGCTGGTCGCGAAGGTCAGCGAGGGATCGTGCCGGAACCGGATGGATTCCTCGTTGACGGGCCCATAGTCCCCGATGCGCGGCCCCTTGGTGGCGCGCTCGAGGAGCTCGATGGCGCGGTAGAACCCCACCCGGCGCGGCTGGCCGAGCAGGAGTCCGACCAGCGCCGTCATAGGATCGGCTGCTGGCCGCTCTTTGCCTTCCACGAATACTCCGCTTGCGAGGGGTGCGTCTTCACGCTCAGCTCGCTGAAGGTGTTGATGCCCGCGTGCGCCGCGAGCACCTCATCGATCACGGACGCGAAGAGGTACAGGTCGCCGTCCCCGGAGAAGCTGTTCTCATCGAGCTCGAGGGTCGTCCCCACCCCGCGGACGGGGACGCCCTTCACCAGCCGCTCGACCGGGCGGGTGCGCACCTCGCGGATGCCCTCGATGCGCAGACGGTTGGCGCGCGCAGCCTGCCGGTCGACCGCCGCGAGGAAGTTGTAGAGGTCGAGGATGGCCCGCAGCGACTGCCGATCGGCGAGCGCGCGGTAGTTGAGCGCGAGGTGCGAGATGAGCCGCCAGTGGAGCGCCTGACCGAAGGGAGGCCTCACCGGGACGGTGACGGGGGTGACGTTCTTGAAGCGGGCGAAGGGCGGAGAGCCCGGCGCAGCCATGCAGATGTCGCCGACCTTGAGCTGCGAGGGCAGCCCCCGGTTGGTGCACATCAGCTCGATGGAGAGCGTCTCCTCGATGGCCCCGGAGGGCACGTCGCGCGGGGTCTGCACCGAGAGCCACGAGTCGATGCCGTCGTCGAGCGGCGAGTTGCTGCGCCGCACCCGGTAGTACGAGGGGATGTCGTCGGGCGACGAGGCGTGGATGAAGTCGAAGAAGGGCTTGTACTCGCGGCGATCGCTGCGCCCTGCCTGGAGGCCGCTGACCTTGTCGATGGAGTAGATCTCCATGTGCCGCGGGTCGACCTCGCTCGCGCGGAGCAGGTACTCGTGCTGCGTGGGGTCGAGCTTCAGCGGGTCGGCGTCGACCGAGAAGAGGTTGATCACCGGCGCGCAGTGGAGCTTCATCAGGTCGCGCGAGAGGCGCGTCGGCAGCGCGGGCGGGCGCTCGAACTGGAAGACGATCTCGAAGCGGTCTTCGGCCCGGGAGACCGCCGCGTCGAGGCCCCGCACGTCGATGAAATTGAACTTCGCCGGGAGCGTGAAGTACTCCTGGAGCAGGCGAAACCCGCCGGGGGCGAACTTCGGCCACGGGAGCATCGCGCAGCGCTCCTCGAAGCCCGCGGCGCGCACCGAGGCCTTGCCGATCTCGATGCCCTTGGCGCCGGACGAGAGCCCGCGCACGGACACCGACTTCAGGTGCTGCATCATCCAGAGCATCACCATGGTGCAGACCTGCGGCTCGCCGTGCAGGTAGAGCCGCACCCCGTCGGGGTGGAAGACCGCCGCCCTCCCCGCCTCGTGGGTCTGGAACTGCACCCGGATGGTCGGCATCGAGGGCTGCGACGTGTCGTGCACGACGTCGGTGATCTGCAGCGGGAGGAGGTCGACGTCCGCGGTGGTGCGGAAGCGGCACATCGTTCCCTCGACGGGATTGGCCGCGAGCTCGGTATTGCGCGCGACGCGCTGCCGGGTACGCAACGCCCCCGCCACCGGGGTGAACTCCACGATGGAGCAGGCCGGCAGGGTGCGGAGGTAGTGCGGGAGCAGGAGGTCGGTGAGGGTGTGGATGACCTCCGGGACGTCGTCGTCGAGGCGCTCGCGGATGCGCGCGGTGAGGAATGCGAAGCCCTCCATCAAGCGCTCGACGTCCGGGTCGCCGCCGCGCTCGGAGAGCATCCCCGCCACGGCCGGATAGGCCTTGCCGAACTCCTTGCCGAGCTCGCGGAGGTAGGTCAGCTCGCTCTGGTAGTACTTGCTGAACAAGCTTCGTATGCTCCCGTAGCGGCGGACTCTAACAGCCCTCTGTCAAAGACGTCATCCCTTCAACAAGGGCCGCGCGATGGGCGCGGGAGCTCCCCCCCTCCCCCGGCCGCGTGCTAAGTCCACCGGCCCTCGTGAAGCGCTTCAACCAACCCACCGCTCTGTTGCTGCTGCTCGCCGGATGCAGCTCCTCGTCGTCCGCTCAGGACCGTCCGCCCGCGCCCGCTCGCCCGGTCGCAGCGCCGGTCGCGGCGCCGGTCGCAGCCCATCCGCCACCCCCCGCAGCGCCCACGCCGGCCCCGACCCCATCGGGGATCCTCGCGACCTCAACGTCGTGATGATCTCCATCGACAGCCTCCGGGCCGACATGCCCTGGGCGGGCTACCCCCGCCCGATCGCCCCCTTCCTCACGCGCCTGGAGTCCGAGGCGGTCTCGTACACCCGCGCCTACGCCACGAGCTCGTACACCTCGCAGAGCGTCGGGGGCTTCCTCGGCGGCCGCCTCGCGAGCGAGCTGCGCCGGGACGGCTACTTCTTCGGGACCTACCCCAGCCGGGTGGTCTTCTTCCCCGAGCGCCTGCAGGCCGCGGGCATCCGCACCATTGCCGCGCAGTCCCACGGGTACTTCCGCGCGGGCCACGCGGGCTTCGAGCAGGGCTTCGACGTCTGGCGCATGGTCCCCGGCACGCACTGGAACGCCACCACCGACGTGGACATCACCAGCGTGCCCCACGCCGACCTCGCGATCCGGCTCCTCTCCGAGCCGGCCAACACCTCGGGTCGCTTCTTCGCGTGGTTCCACTTCATGGACCCGCACGACCAGTACCAGTCGCACCCCGGCATCTCCTACGGCCGCCGGATGCGCGACCGTTACGACGGCGAGGTCACCTTCACCGACCGCGAGGTCGAGCGCCTCGTCACCTTCATCCGCTCCCAGCCCTTCGGCGCCCGCACCGCCATCGTCATCACCGCCGACCACGGCGAGAGCTTCGGCGAGCACGGCCACTACCGCCACGCCTTCCAGGTCTGGCAGCAGCTCGTGCGCGTGCCGTGGTTCTTCTCGATCCCCGGCGTCGCGCCCCGGCGCATCGCCGCGAGCCGCAGCCACGTCGACCTGGCGCCCACCCTCCTCGAGCTCTTCGGCCTCCCCCCGGAGCCCGAGTTCACGGGCCGCTCGCTCGTCCCGGAGTTTCTCGGCGCCGAGCCCGAGGCCCGCGACGTCTGGGTCGACCTCGCCCGCACCGGCAACAACGACCGCCGCCGGGCGCTCATCCACGGCCAGTACAAGCTCACCGCCTACGGCGACGACTCCCGCTTCGAGCTCTATGACATCGAGGCCGACCCGGGCGAGCTCACCAACCTCGCCCGCACCCGGCCCGAGGTGTACGCCTCGATGGTGCGCCGCTACCGCGAGGCGCAGCCTGGCATCCGCAACGAGCACGTCCGCGGCTGCCGCACCCTCACCGGCGCCCCTCCCGGCCGCGGCTGGTAGCCCCCCCCCTCCTAGCGCTGGTACTCGCCCGGCCGGTAGCTCCCCAGGTTGTCGCGCATCCACGCCGCGAAGCGGGCGACGCCGTCTTCCAGCGACACCTCCGCCCTCCAGCCCAGCAGCTCCGCCGCCCGCGACGGGTCGCCAAGCAGGCGCTCCACCTCGCTGGCCGCGGGGCGCAGCCGCTCCTCGGCGCTCACGATCGCGACGGTGGTCCCGAGCACCCGCATGCACAGCGCCGCGAGGTCGCCCACGGAGATCTCCCTCCCCGTCGCGAGCTGCACCGTTCGCCCGAGCGCCTCGTCGCGCTCCGCCGCCAGCATGAACCCCCGCACCGTGTCGTCGACGTTCACGAGGTCGCGGGTGGGAGAGAGCTTGCCCAGGTGCACCGCCTGGCCGGCGAGCACCTGCGTGAGGATGGTGGGCAGCACCGCCTCGGTCGACTGGCCGGGGGCCGTAGGTGTTGAATGGCCGCACGGTCACCGCGCGCAGCCCGAAGGAGCGCACGAAGCTCTCGACGCACTGGTCCGCGGCGATCTTGCTCGCGGCGTAGGGCGACTGCCCCACCAGCGGGTGCGCCTCGGTGATGGGGACGAACTGCGCGGTGCCGTACACCTCGCTCGTGGAGGTGTGGACCATCCTCGCGCCGCCCGCGTCGAGGCAGGCCTGCGCGACGTGCAGCGTCGAGAGCAGGTTGTTGCTGAAGACCTGCGAGGCGCACTGGTACGAGTAGGGGATCGCGATCAGCGACGCGAGGTGGAAGGCCACGTCGCAGCCCCGCACGAGCCCCCGCGTGAAGAAGGGATCGGTGAGGTCGCCGGCGACCACCTCGACCTGAGACAGCACCTCCGCCGGGAGATGCTCGAGCGCGCCCCGGTCGCCGCGGGCGTTGTAGCGGACCAGCGCGCGCACCGCGTCGCCCCGACGCACCAGCGCCTCGACGAGGTGGCTGCCAATGAAACCCCCGGCCCCTGTCACAAGTGCTCTGCGCTGCATGGAGCGCACCGATATCATCGGTGCACGCGGAGCGGCCAGCACGCGTTGCCAAGTCGAGAGGGCGGCGTTAGCGTCGGGATATGCGAGACAAGAGCTATCTGGCGGTACTCGCGGTGGTGGTGTCGGGCTGTCAGGGCGTGCTCGGAGGAAGCGCGGCCCAGGGACCTCGATACCGGCTTGACCCGGGGCATTGACCCGGTTCGACCCCGACGGCGGGCTCGAAGAGGAGGACGCCGGTCAGCCGATGGCCTGGGCGACGCGCCGACGAGCACCACCGCCGACCGGGGCGCTCCCACCACCGACCGGGGCGCCCGCCACCGACCGCGGCGCTCCTGCAGTCGACGTGCCTCCGACCGGCGGCGACCCCTGTCTTCCCTTCCGCGGATCCACCGCTCCGGTGAGCCTCACCACCACCGGTCCTCGCGAGCTGCGTGCCTTCCCCGGGGCCGAGGGCTTCGGCGCGGCGGCGAGGGGCGGGCGCGGCGGCCGGGTGATCTACGTGACCAACCTCAACGCGTCGGGCCCCGGCTCCTTCCAGGACGCCGTGCAGCAGACCGGGCCGCGCTACGTGCTGTTCAAGGTGAGCGGGGTGGTCCAGGGGGAGGTCCACGTGCGCTCGGGCGACCTGACCATCGCGGGTCAGACCTCCCCCGGCGGCGTGACGGTGCGGGGCTTCCACACCACCGAGCAGCCCTACTGCGAGCACAGCTGCGGGCCCAACATCCGCAACGTCGACAACCTCATCGTGCGCTTCATCCGCTCGCGCCCGGCGGGCATGGGCGACGACGGGATGCGGCTTCGCTACGTGCGCAACGCCATCATCGACCACGTCTCCATCGGCAACGCCAACGACGAGGCGATGGAGATCTCGTACGCCAACACCATCACCATCCAGAACGTGCTGCTCGCCGAGACCATCGGCGACCACTACGAGTACGGCGGGATGCTGCTGAACTACTCCAACCCCGCGGCGGGCTATCAGCTCGACCGGTTCACCATCCATCACAACGTCTGGAACCGCATCGGCGGCCGCATGCCGGAGTTCTCTCGCGAGAGCGCTGCGGCGGCCAACAGCACCATGCAGGCCGAGCTCGCCAACAACTTCTGGTGGGATCCGCGGACCTACGTCGACTTCAACAACACCATCACGTCCGGCGTGGAGAGCGGTCCGCCGATCCACTACGCCATGAACATCGTGGGCAACTACGGCTGGGCGCGGCCGGGCTACGGCTTCGGCCTCTTCTCGCTGCGCGACCGGCAGAACCAGTCGCCCGCCTACTTCAACGACAACGTGATGAGCCTCTACTCCAACCGTCGCGACTGGCAGCTCAACTACTGCTGCAACGACCTGCCGAGCACGATCCCTCCGACCACTCCGCCGTCGTGGATGCGCACCACGCGCTTCGACTACCCCGCGGTCACGTACACCCCGTCGAACGATCTGCGCTCCTACGTGGGCGCCAACGCCGGCTGCTTCCCGCGCGACCCGATGGACACCCGCTTGATGAACGCGATCCGCGACGGCCAGCCGTCGAGCGTGGCCATCAACCGCAACCCCGCCAGCGACGCGCTCCAGGTCGTCGCCAACCCGCCCGGCGGTGCCGAGCGACCGCGACTCCGATGGGATGTCCGACGAGTTCGAGTGCCGCAACGGCCTCGACCCCGTGCGGCAGGACCACAACGCCACGACGCTCTCCTCCAGGCTCGTCGGCGTCGCGGGCTACACCAACCTGGAGGTCTACCTCCACGAGCTGGCGCTGGTCCGCGTCCGAGACGCCCAGCGCTGAGACGGGCGATCAGCCCGGGGTGATCGTCGGGCAGCCGAAGACGATGCGCACCTGGGCGCCGTCGTCGGCGAGCACCCGGTCGCACGCCGGGCCGTGGAGCACCACCGAGCGCATCCCAGGCGAGTAGTCCCAGCCGTTGTTGTGGTCGACGTCGCGAGGGACGACCGTCGCGCCGCCGCGCCCGGTGGTGACGTTCACGTTGACCCGCGCCGGATCGACGCGCGAGGGGTCGGCGTCGACGGCGAACTCGCAGCTCACGGCGCGCCGCGGATCTCGTCGAGCGCGCGGGTGAGGTCAGCCTCGAAGGTTCCGGTCTCGAGGCGGTAGTGGCAGCTCGTGGTGCGCTGACAGTCAGGCGTGCGGGGGGTGTTGCCCGTGAACGCGAGGTCGGACAGGAAGGTGTCCGACGCGTCGGGCGTGCCGGCGACGAAGTACCGGATCGGGGGAGTGCCCCGAGCGCCGCGAGCGACGGAGACGCGCACCTCGTTGGAGGCCACGTTGCCCTGCGCGAGGAGGCACGCGAAGTCCGGCGGGATGAGCGCGCACATGGGCGCCGTCGTGCACTCCGCGGTGGGAGCGCCGTCGGTGATCAGGATCACGTTGCGCGAGCCGTCCATCGGGAACTCGCCGAAATAATTGCGCGACCCCTCGGTGGCGCAGTTCATCGGGGTGTTTCCCGAGGGCGAGGCGCCGCTGAGCACCGAGTCGAGCCGGGCGCGATTGGTGCTCAGCGCCGCGATAGGGACGAGGGGGGTGTTGTAGGTCGTGACCCGGTCGGCGGCGCCAGCGCCCGCGGGGGCCGGGAACATCGTCAGCCCCACGCGGATGCTCCCGTCGAGGCGGCCGAGGAGGGTTCGCAGCCCGCTCTGGGCCGCCGCCCACTTCCCCCGCTCGCTCATCGAGCCGGAGCGGTCGAGGACGATGAGCAGGTTGACCGGCAGTCGACGGGCGTCGGCGGTCGTGGTCGAGCACGACGCGTCCTCGCTGATCACCACGGTCCCGCGGTCGGGCACCGGGATCGCGTCCCTCGTGGAGGCCTCGAAGGTCGGGACCGCGTCCGCTGGCAGCGCAGTCGATGCGTCCAGTCGGTTGTTTCCCGTCGTAAAGGTGGGCGCTCCCTCCGGGGAGCAAGCGACCAGGGCCATCGCTCCCAGCGTCATCCATCGTCGGTGGCTCTTCACGAGGCGGGACTCTAGCAACCTCGGCTGCTCCCTGTCAGGTGGTGGCACCGTTGCCGCCCTGACCGCCGCCATCCCCCTTGCGGAGCATTCGCCGGGCCACCAGCGCCAGCACCAGGATCGCCGCTCCGCCCAGCAGCAGCACCGGCCCGAAGAGTTCCTCCTGCGCGCTGGGGGCGGGGCCTCCTCGGCGGTGGCGTCCTCGACCCGGCTCCTCCCCCGGGGTTGCCCTGGAGCCGCTGCCGCTCGCCGGGCTGTCGACGCCCTGCTCGAGGCTGCTCACCTCCTGGCTCCCCTCCATCGCCCGAGACGCCGTCTGCGAGCCCATGCTCCGCCAGGCGGCGATGCCAACGAGCCCGACCACCACCAGCACGATCACGTACTCGACCGTCGAGAGCCCACGCTCATCCGAACGCAGCGTACGCCGCCTCATCCCTCGCATCGTCGCCGACGCTACCACGCGATCAGTCCCGGCCCCGGTCGAGCGGGGGGCCCGCGTCGCGAAAGGGGCTCGTCATCATCTCGCAGCGGCTGGCCGCGGTGCACACCTCGCCCAGCCGGCACGACGGGAAGCAGATCTCCCGCCGCCCGGCGTCCACCCCGGAGTCGTAGTCGTCCTCCGGCGAACCCGAGCAGCCGAGGGCTCCGAGCGCAGCAGCGACCATCATCCAACGCAGCGAATACTTCACCAGGTAAGCTCCTCCCGGCAGCCTACCGCGGCATCTCGCCGTTGACGAACCCTCGCCGCAGCGTGCATCCACGATCGCCGTGCCGTCACCCCGCGCCTCGCTCCTCGCCCTCGCGCTGCTCGCCGGCGCGTCTTGCCGCCGCCCGACCGGCCCCACGCTCGCGCCGCGCTACCTCCTCGGGCTCTCGCCGGGGCCGTCGTTCACGGTGCTCGGCGCGACCCTCTACGCCGATCGGGACCTCCAGTACCACGACGCCAACTGCCTCGGCGTCACGCTCGCCGGCGGCCGCGAGCCCCCGATGCTCGACGGCGGACGGGTGGAACTCTGGGTGGTCGGCGGCGATCCCATCGGCCGCGTCGACCGCTCGCCCGACGGCCGCTACCACGCCGCGGTGCGCACGGCGCTCGAGCCGGGCACCCACGTCGCGGGCAACCTCGTGGGCAGCAACGCCGTCCCGGCCCACCGCTTCCACACCCCGGCGCACGTGCCGCTGGCGATCCAGCGGATCAAGCCCGACGCGGGCTTCGCGCTGCGGGCGGGAGAGGGGCTCCCGGTGACCTGGCGGGGCGGCGACAGCTCTCACGTCGCGCTGGTGGTCACGGTCTCCCACGGCCCCGCCGACGCGGCGCAGACCGGCTGGCTGCTGACCTGCGTGGTGCCCCGGGGCCGAGGGCGCTTCGCGATCCCGGCGAGCGCGTTTCCGAGGGCGCGCATCCCGGCGGACGCCGACACGGTGACGGTCACCGTGGCGGCGGACGATCGGGTGGTGGAGGAGGAGTACGCGCTGGACGTGACGCCCGTGGGCTCGGCCGACGACCAGGCCGTGGGCACCTTCGCGCGCTGAGCGGGAGGGCGTCTTAGCGGGCGGAGACGGAGCCGGAGACCTCGACGGAGACCTGCATCGAGACGTTGATGCTGCCCACCGCGCTCACGAGCCCGGAGGTCGCGACGCCCGCGCAGGCGGTCACCTGAGCGCCCACCGCGCCGAGGGCGCCCGGGAGGTCTTGTGCGGAGCGGACCACCGCGGCGCCGGCGCTGGCCGCCTGCTCGACGCGAGAGTGGAGCAGCAGCACCTGCGCGAACCCGCCGTGCAGGGCGGCCTGAACCCGAGCGACCTTCTCCTGGAGGTTGCTCCCCACGTTGCCGGTGATGTTGAGCTCCGCGCGGCCCGGGGCGCAGCTCGCCTCGGCGCTAAGGCGCGCGTCGCAGGCGGCGCGGCAGTCGGCGTTGACCCGCGGAGGAACCACGTGGCCGGTGCATCGCGGCGCGGTGAACGCGACCGAGCAGCCCCCACGACACTCTCCCCCGCAGGTGCCGGTGGCGCGCGCCACGCAGCGGCCGCGGCAGACGCCGCCGCACGAACCACCAGAGGAGCTGGCACCCTCGCAGGCTCCCTCGCAGACGCCCTCGCAGGCGCCGCTCACTTCCACCGCGCAGTGGCCCGTGCACTGAGCCGAGCAGCCCCCGCGCAGCTCGCCGCCCTCGCAGGTGACCTCGGCCGAGCCCGGGGTGTACGACGCGTCGCACTCCCCCGCGCAGCGCCCGTAGGCGTCGACGCTGACCTCGCAGCGGGGAAGCTGCGTCACCACCTCGACCCGGACTCCCGCCGCCGCGCGGATGTCGGCGAGGTCGGCGCGGAGCTGGGTGGACACCCGGGAGCAGGCCGCGCGGAGGGCCTCGGGGCTGTCGCCCGCGCCCAGCTCGCTGTCAGGGATCGCGAGCTCGTGGCCGATCTGACGACACGCGTTGAGCAGCCCCGCCTGGAGCTCGACCGAGGCCCCCGCGAAGGCGCTCGACGCTGCGATGAACGCCTCCACCTTCTGCGCCCCGGCGGTGCCGCCGAGGTCGCCGCGACAGGTCGCGCCCATCATCCCGCCGACGCCTCCGCCGAGGGTTCCGCAGCTCGTAAGCAGCACCATCAATCCGAGGCCCATCTTGGAATTACGCATCGTCGGCTCTCTCTCCTCGCGCGGCCGAAAGGTCTCGCCGCGGCTCCGGACGCGATCGAACACCACCGCCGCGTCGAGACGCAAGCTGATCCGCACGGGCTCGACGGGGGGCGGATATTCCAGGGCGCTGCGCGCGGCGCTGGATGCTACGGTCCCCGCCACGGCGGCATAGCAACGTTGCGACGGCGCCGACGAGGAGAAGACCTGATGAGCGATGAGAAGCAGGCGATCGAGCGGAGGACCTTCCTGTGCGTGGTCGGCGCGGCCGGTGTCGCGGCGACGGTGACCACGGGCTGCGGCGATGACAGTGCGCCGGACGTGCCCTTCAGCGCGGGCCGAGTGGCCGACCACCCGATGGGCGTCTGGAAGCTCTACGGCGCCCAGTCCGTGATCGTGGGCAGGGACCCCGGAGGGTTCTACGCCTTCAGCGCCACCTGCACCCACGAGCGCAACCAGCTCGAGTTTCGCGAGCCCAGCGCGTGCACCGGCCCCACGGGCTGCACCTCCATCAGCATGACCGGCCTCACCCGCTGCGCGTTGCACGGCTCCCGCTTCGACGCCAACGGCGGGGTGATCGCGAGCCCGGCCTTCGTCCCGCTGCCCCACTACCAGGTCACCGTCGCGAGCGGCGAGATCACCGTGAGCCCGGCCGTCACCGTCGCCGCCACCGTGCGCTCGGCGGGCGTCTGAAGCTCTAAACCCCCCTTCTCCAGCGCTACGGGCAGCGAGGCAGCGTCGCCGTGCGCCCGTCCCAGAGCGCTCCGTCCCTCACGAAGACATCGCGACCGGCGCCCGTGATGTAGGGCTGCAGCGACTCATCGCCTCGCGCGTACCGCTCCAGGAAGGCCACCGAAAGGAAGCGCAGCGCCCTCGCCCGCGAGTCGAGCGGCGCCGCGCCCCGGGCGCACACGCTGCACTGGAACCCGCAGGCCGTGTCGACGAAGTCGTTGTGGCCGAAGTTGCTCAAGGGGTAGAGCGCCACGCGCGCTCCGTCCGGCACCGCGGCCGCGAAGCGGAGGTAGTTGCTCGCCTCCGGAGCGCAGGACTGACCGAGCTGCACGCAGCGCGACTGCGTCGCCCCGAAGAGCGCGAGCGGACGGGTGAGGCGACCGATGCGCTCGGGCGCGATGGAGGGCGTCGCCGCGGTCACGCCGCCGATCGGGGAGGGGTTGTCGTCGACCGGGTCGAGCGCCACCGCGGCGATGAACGCCGGTTCATCGAGCACCGCCATGATGGCCCCCTTGCCACCGAGCGAGTGCCCCATCACGACGGTGCGGTTGGCGTCGATGATGCTGGTCGCCGGGAAGCCCGCCACGCCCAGCGCCAGCGAGGTGCGGGCCGCGATCATCGCCCGAGGGACATCGCGGTGATCGACGGAGAGCAGCGAGCCGGGGTAGTCGATGGAGACCACCACGTAGCCCCACGACGCGATGTGCGCGAGCAGGCCGTCGTAGTTGCCCACCCCAAGCTGGAAGCCGTGCGCGAAGAGCACCAGCGGCAGCCGCGAGTCGCTCGACGTGGGGAAGAGCGCCCTCGCCTGGGTCGCGGTGCCAGCGATCGGACCCGTCCAGGTTCCGACCACGTAGGGGCCGCGCAGGGAGAGGTCGCGGCCGCCGGCGTCGAAGGCGGGCGCGGGCACGTCGCTCTCGGGAGAGCCCGCATCCTCCTCGACGCCAAGGTCAGCGGTCGGGGGCTCCCCTGCGTCGACGGGGGGCTCTTCTACAGGGCCCGCGTCGGGCTGGAGCGACGCCAAGGTCCGTCGAGACCGGGGCCAGGTCGACCAGCGGGCCCGCGTCGCTCGTGCCACCGTCCGCCGGGGGACGGTAGGAGACCACGTTGCCGCAGCCGGAGAGCGCCGCGATGAGCCCGACCGAGACGATCCCGATGCTTCGCATGGGCCTTTGAGTACCGCGAAACGCCCGCGGGCTCACGGCGCGTGAAGTTTCGAGAGGTGGCTCGTGTCGTTGAGCGCGGCCACCCGCAGCACCCCGAACTCCCGCCACTCCAGGCGGTGCACCCCGCAGTTCTCCGTCGCCAGGATCAGCCCCTCGCCGCTCGCCCCGAGCAGGTGCCGCAGCGCGTGGTGGATCGCGACCCCGTGGCTCACCACCACCACCGTCCCGGTCGCGTGGCGCGCGAGGATGTCGTCGATCGCGGCGCTCATCCTCGCGGCGCACTCGGTGTGCGACTCGCCTCCCGGCGGGGTGAACACCGGATCGCGCGACAGCAGCGCGCGCCACGCCTCGAGCTGCTCGGCCTCCAGCACGTCGAATCGGACGCCGACGAAGGCGCCCATGTCGCGCTCCCTCAGCCGGTGATCGGACACCACCGGGAGCCCCGCCCGGGTCGCGAGCGGCGTCGCGGTCGCGACGGCCCTCGGCAGGTCGCTCGCGTACACCACCGTCGGCGCGGGCGACGACAGCGCCTCCGCGAGGGCCTCCGCCTGCTGCGCGCCCCGAGGGGTCAGCGGCGACGCGCTGTGCCCGGTGAACATGCGCGCGGCGTTGCCCTCCGACTCCCCGTGGCGCACCAGCAACAACGTTCGCGTCAGCACTCTTCGCTTCTCCTTGAGGGTGACTCTACCTCGCGCGCCCCAGCGCCGCGGGAGGCTGGGCCGTGCGACCGTCCTCGGGCCACGAGTGCCGAGGGTACTTGCGGCAGAGTTCGCGTCGGATGGCGGGGTAGTGCTTGACCCAGAAGCCCTCCAGGTCGGTCGTCACCTGCACCGCGCGGTGGTTGGGCGCCAGCAGGTTGAGCACCAGCGGAACCTTGCCTCCCCCCACCGCAGGCCCCCTCGCGCAGCCGAAGAAGTCCTGCAGCCTCGACTCGATCCACGGCGCCTTGCCAGGCTCGTACATCACCCGGACCATCTTCCCCCCGCCCAGCGCCACCCGCTCCGGGGCGAGCTCATCGAGCGCCCTCCGCTGCGGCCCGGTGAGCCCATCGCGCAGCGCGTCCAGCAGCCCCGCGCGGCGCACCTCCGCCATCGTCCTCGCCCCGACGCAGCACTGTCGCAGCCCCAGCTCCAGCAGCGCGTCGGCGTCCGTCGGCAGGCCCAGCGCGGGAGACCGCTCCGCCACGAAGGCCACCCGGGCGAGCCAGCGGTCGACCGCGTCGGCGTCCTCCACGAAGGAGCGCAGGCCCTTGCGCCGCGCCTCCTCCAGCAGCCGCTCGGTCACCAGTTTGTCGACCTCCGGCGAGGGGCTCGCACGGCTCTCATCGAGCACGAGACCCCGGTAGCGGAGCACCCGCACCGGGTCGACCCGCTCGTCCGCCGCGACCCAGCGCGCCTCGACCGCGTCGATGACCCCGTCGGGAAACAGCTCCAGCAGCCACTCGGGCTCGATCACGCACGCGGTACGCACCTGCACTCCGCGCCCGCGGTGGTCCGTGCGCTCCTCGGCGTCGATGGCCAGCACGAAGGCCCCGCCGCGCGCCTCGCTCGTCGCCGCGAGCGTGGCCGATCCGCCCGACGCCAGCGCGACCTCGTCCCCTCGCAGCCTCCGAGCGACCCGGTCGGGGTAGCCCGCCAGCAGCGCCAGGCCCAGCGTGTCCTCCCAGTCGTTGCCCGGCGCCACCAGCGGCGCGTTGGAGAGCGAGCGGTCGCGCCGCACGGCCGTGAGGAGCTGCTTGCGCGCGCGGTCCGCCGCCGACGCAGCCATCGGGTCGACGCCCATCGCTCGCAGGACGCCCGGGTTGAAGCGCTCCTCGGTCGCCCGATCGAGCGCATCCAGAGCGGCCAGAACGTCCGATCGACCGTTGCTCGGGCTCCAATCCTGATCGCGAGCGCCCCCGAGGCCGCCGCCGCGCCGTGACATCACCAGGTCGCGCTCGCCCAGCACCGCCGCCGCCCCTGCGGCCACTTCCAGCAGCCCGCGACGAGCTCCCTCGACCACCACCCTCGCGAGCCTCGGGTGCGTCGGAAGCGCCAGCATCGACCGCCCGGTCGCCGTGAGGGCGCCCCCCTCGTCGAGCGCTCCGAGGTCGCGCAGCAGCCGCTCCGCCGCGTCCACGGAGGCGGAGCCCGGAGCCTCGAACCACGGGAAGGCCCGCAGGTCGCGCTCTCCCGCGGCGTGCAGCGCGAGGGCGGTGTCGGCGAGGTCCATGCGCTGCACCTCCGGCGCGTCGTGCTCGGGCCGCGCGTCGTGGTCGTGCTTCGTGTAGAGCCGCACGCACCGCCCCGGCCGGGTGCGTCCCGCCCGCCCCGCGCGCTGCGTGGCCGAGGCCCGCGAGACCTTCGCGACCTTCAGCGTGGGCACGCCCGACCAGGGCGCGTGCGACGCCACTCGCGCCAGGCCCGAGTCGACCACGGCCACCACCCCGTCGATGGTCACGCTGGTCTCCGCGACGTTCGTCGACAGGATCACCTTGCGCCGCGAGGCGGGCGCCACCGCGCGGTCCTGCTCGGCGCTTGGAAGGTCGCCGTGGAGCGGCAGCACCAGCAGGTCGGCCTCGGTGGCCAGCGACGCGCACGCCGACATCGCCCGCCGTATCTCCGCCGCCCCCGGCAGGAACACCAGCACGTCCCCATCGAGGCCCTCCTTCACCAGCGCCCTCACCGCGCCTGCGACCTGCTGCTCGAGCGGTCGTTCGTCGGTGCGGGCCTGGTGCTCGATGGCCACCTCGAAGCGCCGCCCCTCGCTGGTCACCCTCGTCGCGGGGGTCGTCCCCTCGCCCAGAAACGCCGCCACCCGCGCGCCGTCGAGCGTCGCGGACATCACCACCAGCTTGAGGTCGGGCCGCGGTCCCCGCTGGAGCCTGCGCACCATCGCCAGCGCGAGGTCGCCCTGGAGGTGCCGCTCGTGAAACTCGTCGAGCACCACCGCGCCGACGGAGGCGAGCGTCGGGTCGCTCAGCAGCCGACGGGTGAGCACCCCCTCGGTGACGAAGCGCACCCTGGTCTTCGCGCTCGACACATCCTCGAAGCGCACCTGGTAGCCGATGGTCTGACCCAGCGGCTCGCCCCGCTCCTCGGCCACCCGCTTCGCGGCCATGCGGGTCGCGAGGCGCCGCGGCTCCAGCACCACCACCTCCCGGTCGCCCGCGAGGCCCGAGTCGAGCAGCGCCGAGGGGACGCGCGTGGTCTTGCCCGCGCCGGGCGGAGCCTCCAGCACGACCGAGCTCGACGCGCGGAGGGCGGCCAGGAGGCTCGGGAGAACGTCGTCGATCGGGAGTGCGATCACCGCCGCGACCTATACCTCCCAGCACGGGTCTCGTCAGGGGCGGAGGTGGGTTCGTGCCGAAATCGTGACGCCGCGATCGTGGCGAGTAGGTTGCGCCCAAGGAGGTCGCATTTGGACATCAAGAAGATCATCGCAAAGCTGCCGGTTGGCTACGCCGAGGACGCGGCGGGCATGAACGGGGACCAGCTTCGCGCGGAGATCATCCGCGCGGAGACGTCGCTGCGCTGGGTGCAGCAGGAGATGAAGGCTGACGAGAAGCTCACCGGCGCCCGGGAGCTCATGAAGGACCTGTCGTCCGCCTACAACGAGGCCAAGAAGGCACAGCGCGCCAAGATCGACTACTCGCTCCACGTGCTCGAAGAGCGCGGCGAGCTCGGCGTCGGCGCCCACGCCATGGACTCCGACGAGGACGCCGTCACCGGGCCCCGCCCCGCCCGCGTCGACGCCTCCAAGGCGAAGAAGTCCCGCGCCGCCTGAGCGGCGGTTCAGCCCGCAGAAGACAGCAGCGTCCGGATCCGCGCGAGGGCCCCTGGCAGCGCGCGGACCCGGTACGCCGCGCCCGTCTCGTCCCAGCTCTCCTCCAGCACCCTGCACTCCCGGTGGATCTCGCCGCCGACGGCGCCCTGCGTGAAGGGCACCCGGAGCGTCGCCTCTTCCATCCCCTGCTCCAGCGTCTCCAGGATGCGCTCGCGCAGCGCCAGCACCGAGCCCCGGTCGAGCGCCGACACCATCGTCGCCTCGGGGAACTCCAGGGAGAGGGCCGCCATCGCGTCCCGGTCGAGCCGGTCTCGCTTGTTGAGCACCAGCAGCGAGGGCACCGAGCCCGCCTCGATCTCGCCGAGCACCTCGCGGGTCACCGCGTACTGGGTGCGCCACGCGGCGTCGCTCGCGTCGACGACGTGCAGGAGCAGCGTCGCCTCGCGCGCCTCGTCGAGCGTCGAGCGGAAGCTCGCGACCAGGTCGTGCGGCAGCTTCTTGATGAACCCGACGGTGTCCGAGACCAGCACCTTCGGGCGGCTCTCCGGGGAGAGCGATCGCACGGTGGTGTCGAGCGTCGCGAAGAGCTTGTCGGCGACGTAGACCTCGCTGCCGGTGAGCGCCCGCATCAGCGAGCTCTTGCCCGCGTTGGTGTAGCCCACGAGCGCCACCCGGAGCTGCTCCTGCCGCCGGGCGCGCCGCACGTCGCCCTCCCGCGCCAGGCCGCCGAGCTCCCGCCGCAGCTCCGCGATGCGGTCGCGGATCTTGCGCCGGTCGAGCTCCACCGCGCTCTCGCCGGACCCCTTGCCGCCGATGCCGCCCCGCTGCCGGTCGCCGCCCGCGCCGGTCTCTCTCAGCCGCGGCGCCAGGTAGTTGAGCCGCGCGATCTCCACCTGGAGCTTCGCCTCGCGGCTCTTGGCGTGCCGGTGGAAGATCTCGACGATCACCGCCGTGCGGTCGAGCACCTGCGCCCCGGTGGCGCGCTCCAGGTTGCGGAGCTGCGACGGCCCGAGCTCATGGTCGACCACCACCAGCCCTGCCTTCTCTGCAGGGATCATCACGTCAGCCGAGTCGTCGTCCTCGGCCTCGGGGGCCTCCGCGAGCACCTCGACGTCCGCGCCGCCGTCCGCCTCCTCGTCGGCGGCCTCATCTAGCTCAAGGGCGGAGGGTCGGTCGTCGATCTTGCGGACCTTCTTGATCGCCCCGGAGGGCACCACCCCGGTGCCGTCGGTGAAGCGCGCGAGGAGCCGGAGCTTCCCTTCGCCCAGCACCGCCGCGGCGGCGAGGTGCGAGCGGCGCTGGGAGATCGTTCCGACCACGCGGTGCCCGAGGGTCTCCACCAGGCGGCCGAGTTCTTCGATGGATGAGCGGTGCTCGGCGTCGTCCACGCCGGGGAGCTGGATGGCGACGAGGACTGCGGTCGAGGGATCGCGCTGGATGTGTTCCATGAGGGGGCGCGGACCGTAGCACCTTGCGGGGGATACGGCGGTCCGGTAGAGCCCGGGCAGACCCATGAACCCCCCGAGCACCGACCCCACGGACGAGAGCCTGAGCGTGGCCCGCGTCCGAGAACTCATCAAGCCCATGGACATCCGCACCCGCGTGGTCGTCCTGCAACACCCTCAGGAGCGTGACCGCGCCCTGGGCACCGTCCCCCTCCTCCAGGCGATGCTCCCGAAGGTCGAGGTGATCGTCGGGCTCTCCTGGCCCTCCCTCGCCCGCCTCCTCGACGACGCCGACGCCGACGCCCTCCGCTGGGCGGTGCTCTACCCCGGCTCGCTCCCCCGGCAGCTCCATCTCAACGAGCAGAGCGCGCCGGTGCTGCGCCTCGATCGCAACGGCAACGCCCTCGGGCCGACGCCCTACCTCGAAGGGCTCCTGGTGCTCGACGGCTCGTGGTCCCAGGCCAAGACCCTCTGGTGGCGCAACCCGTGGCTGCTGAAGGTGCAGCGCCTGGTGCTCCACCCCAAGGAGCCGTCGATCTACGGCAAGCTCCGGAAGGAGCCCCGGCGCGAGGCGGTCTCGACGCTGGAGTCGGTCGCCGACGCGCTGGTGTTCAACGGCGAGCCCAGGGAGGTGCGCGACTCGCTCCGGAGGGTGTTCCGCACGATGGTGCAGCGCGCCCGGGACGAGATGAAGAACACCCCGCTCCTGCCCGACCCGGAGGACGACCCCTCGGATGACGAAGGTCCGCCCGAAACCGGCGGGGCGTGAACACTGGCGGGGCCAAAACGTATATGGTCCCGCCCGCAAATTGGTGGGTCGCGACGTCGTGGGGAGTGTGTCTCCGGGCGCGGCCCGCCTTCCAGGAGGTTACCCCCCGCCATGAAGTCGGTCATCCATCGCTCGTTCATCGGACTTTGCGCCCTGTCCGCGCTGTCCATCGGTAGCGGCTGCGCCCGCACCGCCACCTTCGCCGTCACCCGGCCCGCCATGCTCAACGCCGCGGCCGTGGGCAACACCATGTCCGTAGGCGGCGTCGCGGCCCCCACGGGCATGCCGCAGGATCTCCAGGCGGCAGGCGAGATCGTGGCCGACCTCACAGGGCGTATCAGCCGCTCGCTCAACCCCTCGATCCGGCTCCTCGCCTCCGGCGGCGGCGTCGTCATCACCGGCGCGGTGCTGGGCAACCAGTACGCCGAGAACGTCGAGCAGAACGCCGGCACCTGCACCCGCCAGGTGCCCGCCTACGTGAACGGTCGGCAGACGACCCGCTCGGAGAGCTACGCCTGCACCAACCTCCGCCGGGTGGGCACCGCGTCCGCGCGGCTGCAGTTCCAGGTGACCCACGGCACGAGCAACGAGAGCCTCTTCGACCGCACCTACGAGGACACCGTCACCACCGCCACCACGGGCGTGATCTCGCCCTACGAGCGCCGCGACCCGCCCCCCATCGACGGCGGCGGCATGCTCCATAACCTCCGCGCCCACCTCGTCGACCACTTCGCCCGGGTCATCCTCCCGTGGCAGGAGTCGGTCACGGTGGAGTTCGAGGACTGCAACGGCGACGCGCGCTGCCGCCAGGGCTACGACCTCGTGCAGGCCGGCAACCTCGCGGGCGCCGAGCCGCTCTTCACCCAGGTCATCGGGCAGTTCCAGAACGCCACCATGCCCGTTCCGCCCAACGAGGCGGAGAAGATCGGCGAGGCGTTCTACAACCGCGGCCTGACCCGGTCTTACCTGGGCCAGTATGCGCGCGCCGTGGCCGACCTGACCCGCGCCATCCAGATCCGCCCGGACGAGGAGGACTGGCAGCAGGAACTCCGCGACGCCCAGCAGATGTCGCAGGACCAGGAGTCGCTCCGCCAGCAGGGCGCCGTCTCCAACGAGACGCAGAACGTCCAGAACGCGGGGACTCCGTGACAGCCCGCCGCGGCGCGCGCTGGTCCATCGGGGCCGCGCTCTGCATGACCGGGGCGACCGCGCTCTGGTCGTGCCAGTCCATGGGAGGCTCGCAGCGCGTCGACCCGAACGCCCTCGCGCAGCAGAACAACGCGTTCTTCCAGGAGCAGCTGCGGCTCGCCCGCGAGGCGCTCGCCCGGCAGGAGTGGAACGCCGCCCGGCAGAACCTCGAGGGCGTGGTCGAGTCGCTCCCGGCGACGGACCCGAGCGGCGCCGAGGCCCGCGCGGGCCTGGCCCAGATCGCCTTCGAGCTGGGCGACTACGCCCGCGCCACGCAGGTCGCCGCCGAGGTGCCGACCACGTCGCCCTTCGCGGTGTCGGCGCTCGAGAGCCGCGGCCTCGCGCAGCTCTTCTCGTGCGACTTCGACGCCGCCACGGAGACCTTCTACCAGCTCGCGCAGCTCGACGCGCCGCGCGGCCACATGTGGCTCGGCGTGGCCTTCGCGTGGACCGGCGCGGACGCCAACGCCGAGCGCGAGCTCACCACCGTCGTCAACGAGTCGGGCCACAGTGAGCACGCCCCCAACGCGCGCTTCTACCTCTCGCAGCTCGCCCTCTGGGGCCGCCGCGCGGGGCCCGCGCAGCGCTACCTGGGCCAGCTCCAGTCGTCGTCGCCGGAGTACCTCGCCTCGCTCGACCAGCGCGCGCAGAACTGGCTCGGCCGCCGCGCGCACCTGATGCGGGCGTACTTCTCCTTCGACACGCTGGCGCGCATGCACCGGATGTCGTCGAGCAACCAGGCCGTGGCCGACGACCAGCACGCCGGCGAGGCCCTCGCGCTGCTCCAGCAGAACCCGGGCGCGTGCGGCGAGCAGGTGACCCGCCTGGCCCAGGCCCGCAGCGCCAGCGCCGCCGACCGCGACGCCTTCGCGGCGGCCAACCGCGACAACGACGGCGACGGCGTGCTCGACGCCCGCGACCGCTGCCCCAATGAGGCGGAGACCCGCAACGGCATCGCCGACGAGGACGGCTGCCCCGAGGACACCGCGGCCATCGAGGTGGTCGGCAACCAGATCCGCATCCGCAACGGCTTCGCGATCAACTTCGACGTGGGGCGCGACAGCGTGCTGGAGACGTCGCAGCCGGTCATCCAGGCCATCGTGACGCTGCTCCGCAACCCGGCGTACAACTGGATCCGCCGCATCCGCCTCGACGGGCACACCGACGACGTGGGCGAGACCGGCACCAACCTCGATCTCTCGCAGCGACGCGTGCGCCGCGTGGGCGCCATGCTCGTGGCCAACGGCGTCTCGGCCGACCGCCTGACCTTCGGGTTCTATGGAGAGTCCCGGCCCGTCGACATGGGCAGCACCGAGGACGCCCGAGCGCGCAACCGCCGCGTGGAGATGTTCATCATCGACCCGGCCACCTTCGGCGGCGTCCGCGCGGCCGAGTGACCGCTCGCCGCTCCGCAGCCGACTGACCCCTCACTCCGCCTCGACATCCCCCACCAATCGACGCACGGACCGGCTCCCGGTCTGTGGCATCATCCGCGCCCCCTGACGACAAAGGAGGCTTCGCGATGATCGGCGCACGGGTGATGGGTCTCTGGTCCAACGGCAGCTGGTATCCCGGAGTGGTGTCCCAGGCGCGCGACCGGCGTGGCGAGCCGCAGTACTTCGTGCAGTTCGACGACGGCGACACGGCCTGGCTCTCCACCCAGCAGATCCAGGTGCAATCTGCGCCTGGGGCTGCTGCGCACGGGGTGGCCCCCTCCCTCGGCGCCCGCGTCATGGCCGACTGGGCCGAGGACAGCTGGTACCCGGGCTACGTCTGCGAGGCCAACCCCAACGGGTCCCTGTTCTTCGTCCAGTTCGACGACGGCGACACCAAGTGGCTGGCGCCGATGAAGATCCGTCCCAACGGCGACCGCCCCAACGCCGCCCCGACCCCGCAGCTCACCCCGGGCACCGCGGTGCAGGGCGAGTGGGCGGAGGAGTCCTGGTACTCGGGCGTGGTCGCGAGGGCGAACGACAACGCCACGATGTTCTTCATCCAGTTCGATGACGGCGACCAGAAGTGGCTGCCCGCGCAGCAGCTCCGCTACACCGCCGCCGCGCGCTCCCCGCAGCCCGCGATCGCTCACAACCCGCCGCCCACGCCGGTTCCGCAGCCTGCGCCCACGCAGCACGGGGCGCCCGCCCACGCCGCCCATCCGCCCGCGCCGATGGCGGCCCCTCGGGCGGAGTCCGAGCTCCGTTGTGCCTATTGCAATCTCCGCATTACCCGCAGCGACGTGAGCCGCTGTCCGGAGTGCGGCGCCAGGCTCTGACCGCTCGCGATCAGCGCCGACCGCTCTTCGGACCACCCATGATTTGAGAGAGCGCCGCGAGCCCGGCGGTCAGCGAGGAGAGCGTCTCCTCGAGGTCCGCGGACTTCGCGGCCGGGGCCTTGGAGGTTGTACGCTTGGGCTTCGCCGCAGGAGGCCGCTTCGAGGGCGGACGAGACGCCGGCGCCAGGGCGGCCACCGGGGCGGGCGCCGGACGCGCGCTCTGCTTGCGCTCGGCCTTCGCCGCGGGCTTCGTCCGCTCGAGGACGGGCGCGTGCTGCGGCTTGGTGGAGGCCCCCTCCGGGTAGACGCGCACCCCCGCAGGCGGGGGCGAGGCGGTCTCGGTCCACCAGGAGTTGTCGGGAGAGCCGACGCTCTCCGGCTCCTCGGGCATCAGCGAGAGGTCATCGGGGCTGATGCCCCAGGCCAGCGCCGAGTAGCGCTCCTCGGGGGTGAGCTCGCCGTGGCCCTCTGCGCGCAGCGCGCGGTGCGAGAAGCGACGATGGCGCGTGACCCCGCGGGTGCGCCACGGGTGATCGCTGTGGACATAGTTGCGCCCGAGCAGCCAGTGGCCCAGGAGGGCCCGCATCCAGTCCGAGGGCAGCACGAAGCGCCGGAGCGCGGGGGAGCCTGCCGGCACGGGCATCGGCGCCACCACCATCAGGTCGAGGAGCTCGAAGACCAGCTCATCGTAGTGCTCGGTCAGCCGGAGCAGGGCGCGCGCGGCGGCGTCGCGGTGGGGGCAGACCTGCTGCGTCGGCGACGGGGTCCACACCGTGAGCGGCCCCCGCGGCGGCTCGGCCGCCATGCACAGGCTGCAGAGCTGGGCGCCCACGCTGGGCGGCCTCTGCGGACTCCCATATCGACTGAGCCACGTGGCGCGGAGGTCATGGAGCACCGTCATCGCCTCGGGCTCGAGCTCCGCCGAGAGGTCGTCGGTGATCCATCGGGGGTGCTCGAAGAGGCCGTGCGCGGCGATGAGGGAGCGGAGCCCTTCGGAGTACTCGCGGTCCTCGATCTGCGTCGCCCATTGGCGATAGTGCCAGCGCCGGAGGTCGAACTCCGCGGGCTCGCCGCCGCCGGGCGGCGTGTGGATCAGCGCCGTGAGGATGGTCGCGTGGCGGCGTACCTCGATGCGCTCGCCCTCCCCGAGGTCGAGTGCGTACAGGTCGCGCACCGGCGTCATGTACACCGGCCCGCGGGCGCTCTCTGTCTCTTCGGGGATCAACTCTCCGCTCCTTCTTCGCTGGACTCATCCAGCTTCAGGAAGTCCCTCAGCTCGCGGTCGCTCATCTCGGTCACCCAGGTCTCTCCGGCGTCGGACAGCACCTCCGCGGCGAGCGAGCGCTTCTCTTCCAACATCCGCTGGATGCGCTCCTCGAGGGTGCCCGTGGTGACGAACTTGTAGACGTTCACGGGTCTGGTCTGACCGATGCGGTGCGCCCGGTCCGTCGCCTGATCCTCGACGGCGGGGTTCCACCAGCGATCGTAGTGGATGACCGCCGTCGCGCGAACCAGGTTGAGCCCCGTGCCGCCAGCCTTCAACGAGAGGATCAGCACCGGCTCGCCGTCCTCCGAGCGGAACGCGTCGAGCATGTTCTCGCGCTCCCTCGGCGACAGCCCTCCATGGAAGAACGGCACCTCGCGGTCGAAGCGTTGTTCGATGGCGGCCTGCAACAGCTCACCCATCTCCCGATACTGGGTGAACACCAGCGTGGGCTGTCCCTGGTCGATGAGCTCTTCCAACAACTCCATGCACCGATCGAGCTTGCTCGACCGTCCCAGGAGCCTCTCCGGGTCTTCCTCTACGTAGTTCTCCGGGTGGTTGCAGATCTGCTTCAACCCGGTGAGCGCCGCCAGGATCGACGCCCGGCGCCCCATCCCGTGACCGCCCTTCACCTTCTCGAAGGTCACCTCGGTGAGCGCGCGGTAGAGCGCCGCCTGCTCCCGCGTGAGCCCGCACTCGACGATCTGCTCGGTGCGCGGCGGCAGGTCGCCCGCCACCTCCGGGTCGCGCTTGCTGCGTCGCAGCATGAAGGGCCCCACGCGCCGACGAAGCCGCGCCATGGCCGTCTCCTCGCCTCGCCGCATCGGCTCGAGGAACGACCGGGAGAAGCGGGTCGGGCCGCCCAGCAGCCCCGGCATCACCAGGTCGAAGATCGACCAGAGATCGCGCAGGTGGTTCTCCACGGGAGTGCCGGTAAGCGCCAGTCGGCGCGAGGCGCGTAGTCCCTTGAGCACCTGGGTCTGCTGGGCCAGCGGGTTCTTCACGTGCTGGGCCTCATCCACGATGAGGAGGTTGAACTTGTGCTCTTCGAACAAGGCACGGTCGCGGCGAAGCAGCGCGTAGCTGGTCACCATCACGTCCGAGGTGCGCACGACGTCCCCGAAGCGCCGCGGATCGGTCTCCCGCGAGCTCTCCTGGTGCATATACACCTTGAGCTTCGGGGCGAAGCGCCGCGCCTCCTTGACCCAGTTGTGTACGACCGAGGTCGGGCACACCACCAGGTCGGGGTGCTTCGGGCGCTTCGGGGCGCCGGGGCGGCGGTGATGCCACAAGAGCGCCAGCACCTGCACGGTCTTCCCGAGGCCCATGTCGTCGGCGAGGCAGGCACCGAGCCCGAAGGAGGTGATCTGGTCCATCCAGCTCAATCCCCTGAGCTGGTAGGGGCGCAGCGTCCCCTGGAAGCCCGGCGGCGTCTCGGTGAGCCGCGACGCGCTGCCCGAGGCGAGCTTCTCCAGGAAGATCTCCCACTGCGCCGCGAAGACCGACTCCAGCCGGGCCGCGTCGCGCGTGGCGGTCCACTCGTCCTCGAGCTGGTTGACGTCCTGCCAGCCGAGCGATCCGCCCTTCATCAGCCGCTCGAGCACCTTGCGCCGCGCCAGCGCGAGCTCGAGCACCGCCTCCAGGTCGCTCCGCGGCACCGCCCTGCGGCCGATGCGCAGGATGGCCCCCTCGGACGACTCCAGCAGCAGCCGCGCCTGCTCCGGGGAGAGCTCGTCCTCGCCGAGCACCACCGTGAGCTCGGGGACGAAGCGCAGCATCGCGAGGCCGCCCTCGCCCAGCTGCTGCTCAAGCTCGCCGTCGTTGACCGGGCTCCACTTCACCCGCAGCCGCGCGCTCTGCGTGTTGCCAATCGATACGCTGAAGAGCACCGGCTCGCGACCGCGGCTCGGCGCCTCCATGTTGAGCGCGCGGTACACCTTCTCCGTGGGCCGGCCGTGCATCGGGGGAAGGCCCGCCACCACGGACATCTCCGCCTCGGTAAGCGGGCTACGGCCGTCGCGCAGCAGCTCCGGGCGCGCGCCCAGGAAGGGCCGCTGCTCCAGCAGTCCCTCCCAGTCGCGGTAGGCCACGCTCGCCGGGAAGCGCCGCACGGTGTCGTCCGCGGCCTCGACCACCGGGTCGCGGAGCATATCGGACTTGACGAGTCCGAAGAGCGGCACCGCGGGCCCCTCTCCGATCAACGCCATCTCCATCTGCCAGGGCTGCTCGGAGCGCCCGGCTTCCGATGGCACGATCACCCCGTGGAGGTGCGATTGCGAGGGCAGCACCGCGGGCTTCCAGACATCGTGGTTGGGGTGCAGGCAGCTGCCGAAGGACGCGTGCAGGGAGGCCAGCACCTCTGCCTTCAAGGGAGTGGGCTTCGAGGGAGGGGCGTTGTCCGATGAGTCACCGGTGACGCTGGAGAGCGCCTCGACGGCGAAGCGGGCGAATGGCGCGGTGTCGTTCTGAGGCACCAGCGGCTGCGTGCGAAATTCGTGAGCCCGAACGCACCACGCGTGGACGGCGCCGAGCGAGGGACAGCCGACCAGCGCGCGCCGGAAGCTCATCAGGGCGTTGAGCGAGACCGGCGGAACCCAGCGAGAGGGCGCGTGGTCGGGCAGCCCCGGAAGCCGCGTGGGCAGAAGGTTTCCATGGGAGAACGCCGCGTGGAGGAGGTCGAGGGCGTCGAGGGCGACGAAGCTGCCGGGGCTCGACAGCGCCGCGCCGTAGCGCCGCGTCCAGGAGCGCAGGAAGGGCCGCAGGTGCGTGAGCGCCTGGCTGGCCGGAACGGACCAGCCGACGATGTGGTAGGGCCCCTCGCCGAGGGTGCGCTTCGGGAACTCTACGCGGGCGGTGTCGAGCTCTCGCAGGTGACCGGGCAGCGGCACCGGGTGGTGGTTGGCGAGCCTGGGGAAGAGCGCCGCGAGGAACACCTCCCGGAAGCTCCCTGGGACGAAGGACGGACGGCGGCGGACACAGCCCGGGTGCGACGGGACCACGAAGTTGTCCGATGGCTGCCAGCGCGACAGCGTCGTCGGATCTTCATAGCGCTCAAACGAGATCGAGAACGCCAGGGACTGACCCTGTGCGGCCAGGTGGACGTGGAGAGCGAGTGGAGTGTCCAAAGAAGATCGTGGTGTTGAATGAAGCTTCGAGGAGGAGGAGGAGGGATTCGAACCCCCGGCAGGTTTCCCTACGGCGGTTTTCAAAACCGCTGCCATAGACCACTCGGCCACTCCTCCTGTTGGAGCGTAGAGCGACGGGGAGGTCGCTCGATGCAGAGCGCTCCCTTCTGGCTGATCGGAGGGGTGCTGTCAACCGCCGAGCCCTCGGAAGGCCCTTCGCCCCTTCGGCGCAGCCGACCAGCGCCGATGGTGGACAGCGGCTCTCCCATCAACAATGGTCAGAGGAGCTCGAAGCCCGCTCAGCCCCCCAGAGAACCCGACATGCCGCCACCGCTCTCCGTATCGAAGCTCGTGCTGGCCTTCGTCGCAGCCTCCGCTCTCGTCGCCGCCCAGCCGGGGCCCGACGAGGACCACCGACGCTCGCTCATCGCCGACGCCGAGGCCGCCAGGGACGCCGGTCTCCACGACCGGGCAGTGAGCCTCGCCACGCAGGCCGGTCAGATCCGCTGGACCCCGTCGCTGCGCATGCTGGTCGCGGAGGAGCACCTCGCCCTGCAGCACGGAGTCGACGCCCTCGACCACGCGACCCACTGCCTCGTCGGCGCCGAGGCCGACCCCGGCGTGCGCAACCGGGCGCGCATCATCTCCGCGTGCCGCGCCATCATCGACCTGCTCCAGCCGCAAATGGATCGGCTACGACTGGTGCTCCCGGACTCGCCGCCGCCTGGCCTGCGGCTGCGCGTCAACGGCCGCGAGCTCCCCCGCTCCGCCTGGAGCGCGGCCTTCCCGGTGATGTCCGGCACGGCGCTCATCGAGGCCGACGGCGAAGGGGTGACGGCCTTCAGCACCACCACCACCGTCTTCGGCGGCGCCGAGCGCGAGCTGCGACTTCGCTTCACCGAGCCGCCCCCGCCGCCGCCCGCGCCACCGCCACCGCCCGTGGTCAGCCCGCCGACCGATCGACCTTCGTCTCCTCGCTGAGCCGCCCTAGCTGCGCAATCGTGAGCGTCTCCGGGCGCGCCCCGGGGTCGACGCCTGCGGCCTCGCACACCGCCGCGGCGTGGTCGCGACCGACCACCGACGAGAGACCGTTGCGCAGGGTCTTGCGGCGCGCCGCGAAGAGCGCCTTCACCACCTGCTGGAAGCGCCTGTCCTCGACCGCCAGCGGCGTCGCCCGGGGCGTGAGCTTCACCACCGACGACTGCACCCGGGGCGCCGGGTGGAAGCACCCCGGGGCCGCGCCGCAGACCTTCTCCACCTCGCACGCCGCCTGGGTGAACACCGACAGCGCGCCCCAGTCGTCGTCGCCCGGCGAGGCGGCGAGGCGCTTGCCGACCTCCTGCTGCACCATCACCACAGCGACGCGCCAGCCGGGCGTCTCGACCAGCGCGCGGATGAGCCTCCCGGTGATCTGGTAGGGCAGGTTGCCCACCACCGCGGTCGGCCCCTCGGCATACACCGCCGCGTAATCGAAGGTCGCCGCGTCGGCCTCGATGACGGTCACGTTGGGCGGCAGCGGATCGGCCGCGAGGGCGGCCACGAGGTCGCGGTCGCGCTCGATGGCGAGCACCCGGCGGGCGCTCGGCGCGAGGCAGCGAGCGAGGGTGCCGGTGCCCGTCCCGATCTCGATGACGGTCTCGTCGGCACGGGCGTCGACGGCCTCGACGATGGACCGCACCACGTGGGGCGAGATGAGGAAGCACTGCCCGAAGCTGTCCTTCGGGCGGAGCTTGTGGCGCGAGAGGAAGGTTCGCGGGTCGAGCCAGCCAGCGGGCGTTGCCGGGTCCATGGTCGGGGGCTTCGATCTGGGCGCCGCGTGCGACGGCGCGCCGGGAGGGAGAGGTACGGAATCAGGCGTTGGCGCGGAAGAACTCGACGCGCTGGATGGTGGCCGCGGCGGTGTCGTTGGGCCGGTCGCCGCGGCCGCGCGGGAGGTTGGCGATGCGGTTGACCACATCCATGCCCTTGACCACCGAGCCGAACACCGAGTGCTTGTTGTTGAGGTGCGGCGTCGGGCCTTCGGTGATGAAGAACTGCGAGCCGTTGGTGCCGGGGCCCGAGTTGGCCATCGAGAGGATGCCCGGGCGGTCGTGCTTCAGGGTGGGGTGAAACTCGTCGGCGAAGCGGTAGCCCGGGTTGCCGACGCCGAGGCCCTGGGGGCAGCCGCCCTGGATCATGAAGCCCGGGATGACCCGGTGGAAGACCAGGCCGTCGTAGAAGGGCTGGTTGGAGGGCTTGTTGGTCTTGGGGTCGTCCCAGGTCTGGGCGCCGGTGGCGAGCCCGACGAAGTTGCGCACCGTGTTGGGCGCGAGCTTCTCCTCGAGCTTGATGACGATCTCGCCCTGCCCCGTCGTGAACCGCGCGAAGAGGTCGCCCTCACCGGGGACGTTGATCGCAGGAAACGTTGCCGACTGTGCCATTGGGGGTGCTTCTCCTTCCGCGAGAACCTTCGCGATGGGGCGACGTCTCTAGCACGGCCCGCGGCCCGCCGTAACGCAACCGCGTCAGCGCGGCTTCTTGCGGTGCTTGGGCACCCTCGGAGGGGCCGGAATCTCGGGCATCGGAGGCAGCGTCGGCTCCTCGTTGGGCATGGCGCGGAAGGGCGTCGGCGGCACCGACCAGACGCTCGCTCGGGCGCGCACCTTGGCGCGCTCCATGAACTTCGACTGCGTGCGGTTGGGGGCCTCACCCGGCTTCGGGGAGCGCTTGCGGTACGAGCCGTCGGAGGCCATGTCCCGGGCCTTGACGTTGTCGAGGAGCTGCGACTCGAGCAGGTCGTTGCGGATCCACTGCCGGATCTTGGCGTCCTCGATGGGGAACATCACCTCGACGCGGCGGATGAAGTTGCGGGGCATCCAGTCGGCGGAGGACAGGTAGACCTCCGGCTCGCCGCCGTTCTCCATGGAGAATACGCGGGCGTGCTCGAGGAAGCGGTCGACGATGGAGATCACCCGAATGCGCTCGCTCACGCCCGGCAGCCCCGGCCGTAGGCTGCACACGCCGCGGATGATGAGGTCGACGTCCACCCCCGCCTGCGAGGCCGCGTAGAGGGCCGTGATGACCTTCTCGTCGACCAGCGAGTTGAGCTTGGCGACGATGCGCGCGGGCCGCCCCTGGCGAGCGTGCTCGGCCTCCCGGGCGACGAGCTCGATGACCCGCTCGCGAAGGTTGAGCGGGGCGACCGCGAGGCGCTTCCACGACGGGGGCTCGCAGTACCCGGTGAGGAGGTTGAAGAGCGCCGTGGCGTCCTCGCCGATCTCCGGCCGCGCCGTGAAGAAGCTGAGGTCGGTGTAGAGCCGGGCGCTGATGGGGTTGTAGTTGCCCGTCGAGAGGTGGACGTAGCGACGGAGCCCCGGCACCTCGCGGCGCACGATGAGGCACACCTTCGCGTGGGTCTTGAGCCCGAGCACTCCGTAGACCACGTGCACGCCGGACTCCTCCAGGGCGCGCGCCCACTTGATGTTGGCCTCCTCGTCGAAGCGGGCCTTGAGCTCGACGAGCGCGGTGACCTGCTTGCCGTTCTCGGCGGCGCGCGCAAGCGTCCGCACCAGCGGCGAGTTGGCCCCCGCGCGGTAGAGCGTGATCTTGATGGCCAGCACCTTCGGGTCGTCTGCGGCGCGGGCGATGAAGTCCATCACCGACTCGAAGCTCTCGTAGGGGTGGTGGAGCATCACGTCGCGCTCGCTCACGAGGGCGAAGGGGTCCTCCGCGTCGCGGAAGGGCGGCACCACCTGCGGGGTGAAGGGCTCGTCGTGGAGCTCGGGGCGGTCGTCGCCCGAGGCGACGGACATGAGGTCGCCCAGGTGGAGCGGGCCGTCCACCGCGTAGACGTCGCCCTCGTCGAGGCGCAATACATGGCGGAGTAAAGCGAGGAGGCGGGGGTCGACGTCCGAGGCGACCTCCAGGCGCACGGCGTTGCCGCGGTCGCGACGCCGGAGCTCCTGCTGGATCGTGGCGAGGAGGTCGTCTGCCTCCTCCTCGTCGATCTCGAGGTCCCAGTTGCGAGTCACGCGGAAGGGCGCGACGGAGACGATCTTCCGCCCGGGGAAGAGCAGCGACAGGTTGCGGGCGATGACGTCTTCCAGGAAGAGCCACGAGCGCCCGGAGTTGCCCACGCCGGAGGAGACGAGCCGCGCGGAGATCTGCGGCACCTGCACGACCGCGAAGCCGATGCCCGACTCCTCGCGGTTGGACTCGAACACGATGCCGAGGTTGATCGACTTGTTCTTGAGGTGCGGAAAGGGGTGCCCCGGGTCGATCACCAGGGGCGTGAGCACGGGGTAGATGTCCTGCCGGAAGTACGCCTCGATGCGGCGAGCGATCTCCGGGGTGCTCTCGCGGGCGCCCAGCTGTATCCCAGCGAGCTCGAGGGCGGGCCGCACGTGGTCGCGGTAGAGGGAGTACTGGTCCATCACGAGGCGGTGGACGCGCTCGGTGATGGCAGTGAGCTGCGCGCGGGGGTTTCGCCCGTCGGTGGTGAGCTCGACGACGTCGCCGGCGAGCTGCTGCTTCACGCCGGCCACGCGGATCATGAAGAACTCGTCGAGGTTGGTCGCCACGATCGAGAGGAACTTTACCCGTTCGAGTAAGGGCACCCCCGGGTCGGCGGCCTCGTCGAGCACGCGCTGGTTGAACTCAAGCCAGGAGAGCTCGCGGTTGATGAAGAGCTGCGGGTCGGGGATCGAGTCGCTCACGGGTGCGGTCCAGGCGCGAAGGGAGAGAGTTGGATGACGGGGGAAAGGAGAGGGCTGTCGCTCAGCGCGAGGCGCCAAAGACGATGGCGGGACCGCCGCCGGGCGGAACCGTCGTCGAGGCGTTCTGACGAACGGGGGACGGGGTGACCGTGACGCCGAAGCCCTGCGAAGGGGCCATGCCAGGGGCGCCGAGCACCACGCCCGGGCCGCCGGGAGAGGGCGCCCAGCCAGAGGATGCGGGCATCGAGGCTTGGGATCCCCAGGGGACTCCGGCGGGCTGCGAGGGCGCAACCTGGGGCTGCGGCGTCGTCCACGAGCTGACGGCCTGGCTCGCCGCCGGAACGGCCGCGACGGCGGAGGAGAGCAGCGGACCGAGGATCCACCCCGACGGGAGGACGATCGCGCCAGGGGTGCTGGCGCTGATGGGGAGTGGCGCGCTCGACGGGGCTCCCCAGCCGGTGGTGGCCGCGCGAGGAGTGGTCCAGCTGGTGGCCACGGTGGGGGACTGCGGCGCCGGGCTCGGGTTGCCCCAGGCGGAGGCCGGAGCTGGGGAAACAGTGGGCGTCGGGGCGATAGCGACCACCGGAGTCGGGGCGACCACCGGCGTCGGGGCGACCACCGGCGTCGGGCGAGAGCGGGACGACGAGCTGCGCCGCGAAGAGGAGGAGCGCGTCGGAGTGCCCGCCATGGGCATCATGGGCGCCGCGGCGGGCTCCGCGACCGGAGCGAGAGCGACCGGATAGGACGGCGCCTCCGCGGCGATGGGAGCGACGGCCTCGACCGGGCGGGCGTCGTTGTCGGCCATCGCGCTGCCGCCGGTGCGACTCCCCGAGGAGTGCTGCGAGGCGCTGCCCGAGATGGAGAGGAAGCCGCCGTTGCTGGCGACGCTCCAGTTGAAGGAGAGAGAGATGCGGTTGCCGGAGATGGACCCGGAGCCCGATCGCAGGGTGAAGTTCATCCGCATGTTGCGGACCGAGTCGGTGAAGGTGCAGTGCTGCCCCGAACCGACCGAGAGCCCCGAGGAGCCCGAGCGGTTGGCCGTGAGGGTGCAATGCTCGCCGAGATCGTTGGTGACCAGGAGGCTCATGTCAGAGCGCGAACCCTGGCTGATCTCCAGGCGCTCGCGGGTGGTGCGGTCTTCCGTGATCGCCATCGGGGAGGTCACCGCCACCGTCGTGCTCGACGTCAGCGAGAAGCTCCCTGCGAATGGCCCCGGCCCGCGGCCCTGTGCCATCGCTCCGCTGGCGAAGCCCAGGGAGGCGAGTCCGATGCACGCCTGCACCCACGTCCGTCGTCTCATCGTTTGCATGGTTCCACCCCGACGCGGGAAGATCAAACGCCATTCACTGACGCGTTGCGTCGCCGAGCGTCGGCACCGCTATCGTGTCGACTCAGCATCATCACCGCGGGTGTAGCCGCGAAGCGTCGAGCGCACCCGCAACCTCCCCCCGATGGAGCTCACGGTCTCGCCGAGAATCTCGATCGCGCCGACGTCCCTCGCGTACCAGGTGGTCGTCTCGATGCGCGACCGGGGCGAGCTGCGATGCACCTCGACGACCTCGCGGTAGACCTGTCCGTTGACGGTCCGCGACGCCTCGACGCTGCGCACCTCGACCCTTCCGCCTCCGCTCGCCTCCCACGACGCGCCCACGCGGAGCGGCTCTCGGAGGATGTACTCGCCCTCGCGCAGCACGCCTTCTGGGCGGCGCTCGTAGCGCTCCCGGCGCGAGCCGCTGCGGACGACGAAGGCGTCGCCGTCGACCCCCTCGACCGCGAGCACGTTGAGCACCGTGTCGCCGCCGATGCCGGTCTCGGTGTCGTAGCTCCAGGCCATCCCTGCCCGCATCGGGAAGAAGTCCACCGCCCGGGCGGGGCCGCGAGGCGGCGCGACCACCGGGGCGGTCGCACAGCCCAGGGCGCCGACGGCGATGAGCAGGAGAGCGCGTCGCCGGACCATCAGCGGTGCCCCAGGTAATAAATCGCCAGGAAGAGCATCAGCAGCCCGGTGCAGACGAACACCGCGTCGATCCAGGGGTCGCGATGGAAGCGCGCGGCCATCGTCTCGCCCTCGACCTTGAGCGCGGGGTCGTCGCTCGCGGACAGCGTCGCCGCCATCGCCCGGGCCTGCTGGTGATCGCCCCGGTCGAGCGCCTCACGCATCGCCTGTACCTCCGGCGGAACAAGCTCGACTGGGGGTGGCGTGGGTTCGGCGGCTGCTTCGCTCATCGTTACGCGGAAGCTACACCGGGAGCCGACGCCTCGCACGCCACGGAGAAGCCCACCCTCGCGCCGCCGCCCGGCAGGTTGGACGCCCAGACCGCTCCTCCGTGCGAGCTCGCGATGCGCCGGACGAGCGAGAGACCGAGGCCCGCCCCACCGCGGCGACTGGCCCCGGAGCCCCGGTAGAACGGCTCGAAGATGCGCGGAAGCTCGTCCTCGGGAATGCCCCCGCCGGGGTCGTCGACCTCGAAGCGCACGGTGTCTCCCTCGCGCCGCAGCCGCAGCGCCCGGAGCCCGCCCGCGTGTCGCTGTGCGTTGCCGATGAGGTTCACCAGCGCCGTCGTGAGGAGCGTCGCATCGCCCACGATCGGGATCGCCTCGTCCGGCGCGTCGAGCACCGCGAGGTCGACGCCCTCCTTGGTGAGCGCCCTCGTCGCGACCTCCGTCGCATCGAGGCGGACGCGCTGCATCGCCTGGAAGTCCATTCGCGAGGACGCGAGGAGGTCTCCGACCAGCGCGTCGATGCCCTCGAGCTCGTCCTCCACCTCGGCGATGGCCGACGCGCGCGCCCCGACCTCCGCCTCCTCGCTACGCGCCGTCTCGAGCAGGAACCTCACCCGCGCCAGCGGCGAGCGCAGCTCGTGGGAGACCGTGGCGAGCAGTTCTTTCTGCGCGGCGACCTGGGCCTCGATGCGCGCGGCCATGTCGTTGACCACCCTCGCCAGCAGGCCCAGCTCGCTGTGCCCGTGCGTCTGCAGCCTCGCCCTCCGATCGAGTCGGCCCTCCCCGATGTCGCGCACCACCTCGACCAGATCATCGAGCGGCCGCGCCATCCTTCGCGCGATGCCGCCCGCCATCTTCCAGATCACCGCCACCACCGCGAGCAGCAGCAGCGCCGTGCGCCCCGCGCCCCAGGTCGCGTCGACATGGCAGAAGCGCGCCTCCCCGAGCGTCGCGCCGCCCGCACCCACCACGCGGCTGCGAAGCGCGGGGTGCGCGCAGCCAGCCTCGGCCGTACCCGCGGGCGCCCGCAGCAGCAGGGTGCGCCCGTCCCGGTCACGCAGCTCCACCCGCAGACGCAGCTCACCGGACACCGAGGACGCGAGGGCCGCGCGTGCATCGGGCTGCTCCCAGACCTCGGCGAATCGGGCGCCCGCGAAGCGCTCCATCCGGGTGCGCTGGGCGCGCCAGCTACCGCGATCGCTGAGGGCGCCGGTCACGAGCGAGGCCACGAGGCCGGTGACGGTGATCGCAGCGCCGAAGGCCACGAAGAGCCTGCGCCGCAGCTGCGACATCATGAGCCACCAGACCGCGCTCCTGCGCCGCTGGGGAGGCCCGCAGCCGTCGTGGGCTCGGCCGCGCACTGCGCTATGCGTCCCCTTCCCGGAGGAGCACGTAGCCGACGCCCCGGATGGTGCGGATCATCGTCGGCGAGCGCGGGTCGTCGCCGAGCTTCTGGCGCAGGTGCGAGACGTGGACGTCCACCGCGCGCTCGCCGATGTTGACGTCGTCGCGGCCCGCGCCGGCGAGCAGGGACTCCCGCGAGACCACCCTCCCCGCCTTGCGCGCCAGCGCCACCAGCAGGTCGAACTCCAGCCCGGTGAGCTCGACGCGGCGCTCGTCGACCTTCACCTCGCGACCGGGCACGTCGATGGTGATGCGGCCCGCGACCAGGCGATCGGCCATCGCCTCGGGCTGCGTGCGCCGCAGCACCGCGCGCAGCCGCGCCAGAAGCTCGCGCGGGGAGCATGGCTTGGGGAGGTAGTCGTCGGCCCCGAGTTCGAGGCCCACGATGCGGTCGGTCTCGTCGCCCTTGGCGGTGAGCATCACGATGGGGACATTGCGCTTCGCACGGATGCGCCGGCACACCTCGAGGCCGTCCATGCCCGGCATCATCACGTCGAGGAGCACCGCGTCGATGTCCGCGCGCTCCAGCATCGCGAGGCCGCGGCCGCCGTCCGGGCGCGTGGCTCACCACCATCCCGTTCTGCGAGAGGTAGCTCGCCACCAGCTCGGCGAAGCGCGCGTCGTCGTCGATGTGGAGTACGCGGATCGTCACGCTGCCTCCGCGGAGACTACCAGCGCGGCGGCGGGGCGGGCGGGGCGTTGGGGTTGCGCGCCGCGTCGACGCACACCCTGGCCACGTGGCGCTCGAAGGCCTCCCGGCGGTGGCGGTGCGCGCAGAGCCCGGCGAACCCGGACCCGTAGCCCAGCAGCACCCCGAGGCCCAACACCATGATCTTCACGTTTCGTCGCATGATCGTTCTCCTTCGCGTCTCGTACGCCGCTACGCCCGGTACGGGCCCTGACCCCAGCGACCCGCGGCGCCCGTGAAGCGCTCGATGTAGTCGGCGAAGTCGCGCCGCTGCCGCTCGTCGAGCGCGTCATGGACCTTCTGCAGCGCCTCGAACACGGCCTTCTGCGTGGCCTCGAGCGCCTCGTCCTGCTTCGCGAACGACTCGCCCATCACGCCCTCGTCGAAGCGCTCCCCGCGGAAGGCCTTCGCCGCGTCGCCCGCGGTCGCCCGCAGCGCGTCCTTCGAGGCCGCCACCCTCGCCCGCATCGCCTCCGCGGCGTCGAGGATCACCCGCTCCTGCCCCGGCGTCGTCGCGAGGCGCTCGAAGAGGGGGCGCAGCATGAAGCGCAGCGCCGAGCCGTCGTCCCAGCGACCGCCGCCGTGCTCGTGGGCGCCGCAGCGACCACCCCCGCAGCGACCACCCCCGCAGCGACCGCCGCCGCACCCGTAGCCACCATGACCGTAGCGACCGTGCCGGAGCGTGCTGATCAACCCGATGAGGCACGCGGTACCAACGATGAATCCCAACATGGTTCGACTCTCCTCGTCCGCGGGAGCGCATTGCTCTCCGCCGACGAGGAGGATGGCGACGCTCTGTGAAGCTCCCCCGCGGGCGAGTGTGAAGAAGTGCAAAGCCCGCCGCGGCGCCGGGCGTAGAGTGCCTCCCCCCCCTCCAGCCAGAGCCCGACAGTGACCCGCCACGACCTCCGCGACGACCTCCGCGCCACGCTCACCCTCGCGCTCCCCGCCGTGGCGCAGTCGCTGCTGCAGACCCTCGTCTTCCTCGCGGACCGCTTCTTCCTCGGGCACCACAGCGCCGCGGCCCTCGCCGCCATGCAGGTCGCCGGTCCCCTCACCTGGACGCTCCAGTCCGTCTTCGGCGCCTTCGGGGTCGGCACCCTCGCGGTCATCGGACGCGCGGTGGGCGCGGGCGACCGACGCCTGGCCGCGAGCGCCCTCTACGGGAGCTTGATCCCCGCGGTGGGCCTCGGGCTCGTCGTCGGCATCGGCGGCTTCATCGGCCTCGACCTCCTCATCGACCTCCTCGGCGGCGGCGGCTCGGCCGCGGTCCACGGAGAGTCCGCGCGCTACCTCGGCGTGGTGCTCCCGGCCATGCCGCTGCTCTTCGTGGCGATGGTCTGCACCCAGGGCCTGCAGGCGGGCGGCGACACCCGCACCCCGCTCGCGATCGCCCTCGCCACCAACGCGCTCAACCTCGCGCTCAACGCCGTGCTCATCTTCGGCCGCTTCGGGCTGCCTCGGCTCGGCGCTCGCGGCGCCGCCATCGCCAACGTCTCCGCCCTCGCGCTCGAGGCCTCCCTCTCGCTGCTCGCCCTCTCCCGCCCGGGAGCGAGCGTGAGCCTGCGCTTCGACGGCCCCCTCGACGTGCGCGACGGGATGCGCCGGGTGCTGCGCGTCTCCAGGGGCGCCTTCGGAGAGCGGACGCTCTATCACACGGGCTACCTGGTCTATGTGCGCATCACGAACGGCCTCGGCCCTGTGGCCATGGCCGCGCACCAGGCGCTCCTGTCGCTGGAGAGCGTGTCGTTCCTTTCGGCGGACGGCTTCGGGGTGGCGGCCGGGGCGCGCGTCGCCCAACGCCTCGGCGCCGACGACCCCCGCGGTGCCCGTCGCGCCGGGTGGATCGCCGCGGCCTCCTCGGCCTCGCTCATCGCCGTCGTCGCGGTCGGCCTCTACCTGGGCGCCGAGCCGCTGCTGCGGGTCTTCCTCGACGACCCGGCCGCGGTGCGCGAGGGCGTCCGCGCGATGCTCCCCGGGGCCGCGGTGCAGGTGCCGATGGCGCTCTCCATCGTGCTGCTCCAGTCGCTCCGCGGGGCAGGATCTACCCGCGAGGCCTTCGCCATCGCGGTGCTCGGGTCCTTCGTCATGCGCATCAGCGCGACGCTCTTCTTCGTCCGGGTGCTGCACCTCGGCCTCGCGGGCGTCTGGCTCGGCAGCGGCGCCGACTGGATCGTGCGCGCGGGACTGTCGGCCTGGCGCTGGCAACTCGGCCGCTGGTCGCGGGTGAAGGTCTGATCGCTTACCCTGTCGGGTATTCGTCTCAGCGCCGCGGAGACTCCCGGCGGATCCGGTCGAGCCAGTCGGCGGCGGCGTCCCGGGTGCCGGTCGGTCGGCTCTCGTCCTCGGCCAGCGCAGAGAACGCGGCCGCGGCCTCCGCGAGGTCGCCATTGCGGTACATCGCGATCGCCCTCATGCGCTGCACCTCCGCGAGCACCCGCGACTCGCCGAGGGTCGCCACGTCGCCGACCCGCAAGGCCTCCAGCGCCGGCACGAAGCGCTCCGCGAGGAAGAGCTGTCGGCCGGCGAGGTAGGCCGCCCAGGGGTCGTTGCTCGCGAGCGGATCGAGGCCGAGGCGCGCCATGGCGCTGGTCGGCGACGGGTCGAGCTCGCCGCGACCGATGAGCAGGTCGCGGAACACCTCCGCCCGCAGCCCGCCGCGATCGACCATCGCCCGCTTGATGATCAGCGTGCGCGCCTCGTCGTCGTCGAGCGTCGAGGCGTCGAGGGCCTCGTAGAAGGGCCTCGCCGCGCTCGCTCCGCGCCAGCGCCACACCTGGTCGGCCACCTGCGAGCGGATGCGCTGCCCGGCCGCCGGACCGAGCGCCGCCTCCGCCTCCGCCGCCACCGCCGCCGCGCCCGCGAGGTCGCCCGCGCGCACCCTCACCACGGCGAGCATCAGCCGCGTGCGGAGGTCCGTCGGGTCATGGGTCACGAGCGCGCGCAGCTCACGATCGGCCGAGGTGAGGTCGCCCGCATCGAGGTGCGCCGCCGCGTCGCTCGAGAGGTCCGCCAGCAGCAGCGGGCAGGTGCGCCCGAACACCGACGCGCGTCGAAAACGGGTCCTCGCGCGCGCCAGCACGCTCTCCGGGGTCACCACTGTGCGCAGAAACGCGTGCCATCGCGCCTCGAGCGCGGGGAGCGACTCGCCGTACGCGGCCATCGCGTCGGCATCGCGGTAGAAGCGATGGAAGCGCGCCTTCCCGCGCGTGTCGATGAGCCACCGGCAGAACGATCCCGCCGCGGTGTACGCGCGCCCGGACGACGCCGCGAAGAACCCGAGGCCCGCCAGCGACGCGACTGACGGCGTGAGACCCGCCTCCAGCATGGCGCGCGACCATTGGTGAGGGCTCCCGTCCCCCTCGCCCTCCCACGCCGCCGCCACCGCGGCGCCCTCGATGAGCCCCGGGGCCGGCAGCCACCGCCCCACCGCCGTGACGTGGAATGGACCTTCGGCCATCGCCCCAGCGACCACGTGCGCCAGCTCGTGCTTCAGCACCGGGTGCGGAAACGGCGCGTACTGCAGGTAGACCTCGTGGCGCCAGGGCTTCGCGATGTACGTGTCCTCGGCGCCCATCAGCTCGCGCTTCTGCGCGGAGCTGGCGAAGAGGAAGACCGTGATCCGACGCGGCTGACGAACCCCGTAGAAGTCCTCATGCTGCGCCACCCGGACATCGCAGTCGCGGGCGGTCAGCGCCGCCTGCCGGGCGTCGATGCTGCGGTCGTAGAGCACCACGCAGCGCCGCGAGGAGACGCGGCGCTCGAGCACTCGGGCGATGTCGGACGCGTCGTGGCGGTGACCGAGGCTCGGCCCCGCCGCGTAGACGCCGACCCCGACGGTCGCGCCCACCGCGAGCACCAGCAGCGCGGCCGAGCGGACCCGGATGCTAGCGAGCGAGGGGCGTCCGGTGTCGGGGTCCCAGGCTGCGGAGAGCAGCGCGGCGGCGGCGATGATCCAGCCGAGGGTGCCCGCGCGGTAGGTGACGTGAGCGAGGGTGAGCGGGACGTGCTCGTCGTAGATGGCGCCAGGGAAGAAGCCGTAGAAGGGGTCGAAGGCGAAGATCGTGGGCGTCGCGTAGAAGCGCGCGAGGCTCCACGCGACGAAGGCCGGCACGAGCAGCGCCGCGGCGGCGGTGGCCACGCCGCGACGGTGGATCGCCGAGCCGAGCATGGCCCCGAGCAGCGACGCCAATACGGGGCCCGGTAAGGCGAAGAGCAGCGCGTAGACCGCGCCGGTGGCGGGGGCGCACGCTGGGGCGAAGAGCCCGCGCGCAAGCACGATCGCCAGCGCGACGAGCACGAACGCGACGGCGGAGAGCGCCGCGGCGGCGGCGACGGCGGAGGCGGGCCGACCGCGCGAGAGTTGGGCGACGCGGACGCCGACGAGCGCGGACACGACGCTGCCGAGGAGCCCTACGAACAGGCTCGACGCGTAGCCGACGTGATCGGTGAGGTGGTTGCTCCAGAGGGAGAAGCCGAGGACGACGGAGGAGAGCGCCGCCACGCGCACCCGCCACGACGCTATGAGCGCGGTGGCGAGCGGCGGAGGGGTCTCAGCGTCCGGCTTCGAGGGAGGGATCGTCGTCATCGGCGCGCGGCGGGAGCGACGGGGCCGCCGGACGCTCGAGCAGCGCGAAGGCGAGCACCTCGTCGATCTTGCTGCACAGGTCGATGCGCAGCTCGTCGCGCACCTCCTGGGGGATGTCCTCGAGGTCCTTGCCGTTACGGGCGGGGAGCAGCACGTGCTTGATGCCCGCGCGGTGCGCCGCGAGGACCTTCTCCTTCACGCCGCCGATGGGGGTCACGATGCCGCGGAGGGTGATCTCGCCGGTCATCGCGAGGTCGCTGCGCACCGGGCGCCCGGTCATGAGCGAGGTGATGGCCGTGACCATCGCCACGCCCGCGCTCGGACCGTCCTTGGGGGTGCCGCCCGCCGGGACGTGCAGGTGGATGTCGCTGTTGGCGAGCAGCTCCTGGTCGATGCCGAGGTGCTCGGCGTGGGTGCGCACCCAGCTGAAGGCCGCGGCGACGGACTCCTTCATCACGTTGCCGAGCTGGCCCGTGATGGAGATGTTGCCCTTGCCCGCGTACTTGGTCGCCTCGATGAAGAGGATCACCCCGCCCACCGGCGTCCACGCGAGCCCCGCCACGATGCCCACGCCCGGCGCCCGCTCGGCTCCCTCCTCGAGGAACTTCGGCGGACCCATCACGCTCTCCACGAAGGCGGCCGTGGCCACCTCGTGGACGTCCTCTCCCGAGGCCACCCGCACCGCCACCGCGCGGCACACCGCCGCGATCTCTCGCGTCAGGTTTCGCACGCCGGCCTCGCGCGTGTAGCTCTCGATGAGGGCGCTGTACCCGTCGTCGCGCCACTCCAGCCGCTCGCTGGTGAGCCCGTGCTCCTCCAGCGCCTTCGGGCCGATGTACTCCTTCGCGATGTGGAGCTTCTCGACGCGGGTGTAGCCCGCGATCTCGATGACCTCCATGCGGTCGAGCAGCGGCGCGGGGATGGTCTCCCGGTTGTTGGCCGTGCAGATGAACATCGCGTGCGAGATGTCGTAGGGCACGTCGATGTAGTGGTCGACGAAGGTGCTGTTCTGATCGGGGTCGAGCACCTCGAGCAGCGCCGAGGCGGGATCGCCGCGGACGTCGGCGCCCATCTTGTCGACCTCGTCGAGGATCAGGATCGGGTTGATGGTGCCGGCCTTCTTCATGGCCTGCACGATGCGGCCCGGCAGCGCGCCCACGTAGGTGCGCCGGTGGCCTCGGATCTCCGCCTCGTCGCGGACGCCGCCGAGGGAGATGCGCACCATCTGCCGGCCGATGGCCCTCGCGATGCTCTTGGCCAGCGAGGTCTTGCCCACGCCGGGCGGGCCGATGAAGCACAGGATCGGGCCGCGCCCGTCCTTGCGGAGCTTGCGCACCGCCACGTACTCCACGATGCGCTTCTTGGGCTTCTCGAGGCCGAAGTGGTCCTCGTCGAGCGCGCGGCGCACGGCCTCTACGTCGAAGCGGTCATCCGTCGAGCGGCTCCAGGGGATGTCCGCCAGCCACTCGATGTAGGTGCGCGTCACCTGGTACTCGGCGGAGTGGCCCTGCATCGCGCGGAGCCGGCCGAGCTGGCGCTTGGCGACCTTCTCGATCTCGTACGGGAGCTTGGCCTTGGCGACGCGCTCCCGGAGCTGGTCGAGCTCCTCCTCGCTCTCGTCGGTCTCGCCCAGCTCTTCCTTGATGGTCTTCAGCTGCGCCCGAAGGATCTCCTCCCGCTCGCTGCGCCCCATCTCCCCGGTGACGAGCTGGTGCACCTCCTTGCGGACTCGGTGCAGCTCATGGACGCGACGGGCCAGGTGATGCGCGAGGCGGAGGCGCTCCTCCAGGTCTTCGGCCTCGAGCACCTGCTGCCGGTCGGCCGGGGTCACCGGCGGGGTCGGGAGGTGCAGCGCCACGAGGTCGGCGAGCGACCCTGGCTCCGCGGCGTTCTCCGCGACGGTGACCAGCTCGCGCGGCACCGGCGGGGAGTACTCCCCCAGCGCGCGGGCGACCTCCCTCAGCTCGCGAGAGATGCGCTCGATCTCCGGGCTGCGAGAGAGGTTCTCGTTCACCCGCTGGATGCGACCGCGCAGGTACGGCGCCTCGCCGGCCATGCCCACGAGCTTCATGCGCGCGATGCCCTGGAGCAGCACCGAGTAGTTGGAAGCCCCGAGCTTGATCACCTTCACGATGCGCGCGACGGTGCCCATCTCGTAGAGGTCATCGAGCGTCGGGTCTTCGGTGTCGGGCGACTTCTGCGTCACCACGGCCACCAGCCGCTGCTCCTGGTGCATCAGCTCTTCGACGAGGCGCACCGACCTGGCGCGTCCGACGTTGATCGGCACCACGGCCGCGGGAAACAACACCGCGTTGCGTAGCGGCAGGATCGGGAGGACCTCGATGGATCCTGGACCCGCACTCGTAGATTCGTCTTCTCGCGTCACAGTGAGGGAACCGTAGGAAACGCGGACCCTTGTTGCAAGCCCGCGCGCACTTCTACTTTGATTCTTCCGGCGCGACGCGGCGCGTGATCAACCCGCTTGACGCTTGGCCTTCGATGCGGGCGCTGACGGGGCCTTGCGCGCGAGCGGCTTGCGGCGGACGCCGATGAGCCCCAGACGCGACATCACCTCGGAGGTGAGAGCCTCGTAGTCCTCGCGGCCGCGCCCGCCCTCGGGCTCGTGCTCGAAGATCGTCTTGCGGTGCGACGGGGCGGCCTTGTGGTGGGTGTTCGCGCGGATCACCCCCTCGAAGACCTCCGCCCCGAAGCGCGCGCGCAGCAGCTCCTCGACCTCCGCGGTGATGCGCTCGCGTCGGTCGACCATCGTCAGCAGGTAGCCCAGCACCTCGGCCTTCGCCCCCGCGCGGTCGCGCAGCCTGGCGAGCGTGTCGCCGAGCAGCTTGAGCCCCAGCATCGGGAGGTACTCGCACGACACCGGGATCAGGAGCTTCTCCGCGGCGACCAGCGCGTTCACCGTCAGAAGCCCGAGGTACGGCGCCGTGTCGATGACCACGACGTCCATGGCCTGCACCCCGGGGCACCGAAGCGTGCGCTCGAACACGCGCTCGCGACCGAAGGCCGACGCGAGGTGCAGGTCGACCAGAGCCATCGCCTCGCCCGCCGGAGCGAGCGAGAGGTTGTCGATGCGCGTCGCCACCACCGCCGCGTCGAGGGGACGGTCCTCCATCAGCACGCGCGCCACGTCGACGGCGCTCTCGGCGGGGGTCATGCCGAGGCACGCGCTCGCGCTGCCCTGGATGTCGAGGTCGACCAGCAGGGTCTTCAGCCCACGCTGCGCGAAGCCCGCCGCGAGGTTGACCGCCGTGGTCGTCTTGCCGACGCCGCCCTTCTGATTCGCGACCGCGATGAGGTGTGGGGATGCCATGACCTGAGACCACCACACACGCGACCACGCGCGGTCAAGGATTTGCCTGGCGGTCATCGCCCACGGGGTCGGTTTTAGGGTTGCGGTCGGACCGCGCTCCCGACTAAAAGTTGCCCGCGCTTTGCCTTGGCTCTTCAGATTGGCTTACGGAGATCCCACGTCGGGTCGACGACGAAATACCTGTTTCGCTAGTGTTGCGGAGAGACAAGATCATGTCGAAGGCACAGTCGAACTCGGTCTGGTTGGTGGTGGCGGCGATGTCCGTCGCGGGCTGTGAGCACGCGATGGTGGGCAACGCCACCGCGCTGGTGCTGACCCTCGGCCTCTTCGTCGGAACGCTCCAGCTCGGTCGCCAGCGCGCGCCGCAGGGCAACGCCTCCGAGGTGACCGCCGCCTCGACCAGCTCCCGTCACTGACGCCGTACACTCCGGCCATGTCCGACCTCCGGTCGATCGGGTTTCGAACCGTCGATGAGTTCACCCTCGGCGACCTCGACACCATCTGGAACATCCTCCGAGGCGACTCCGCGATCGACTGGCGGCGGCTCCACCTGGCCGACCGCTATGACGCCGAGGAGTTCCTGCGCGTGCAGGAGTTTCACCCCGAAGACCCGCTGGACGCGGCCCGCCTCGACGCCATCAAGCGCGAGGCCATCGACTACCTGCGCCGCAACTACGAGTACCCGATCCCCGGGCCCATCGCATCCGGCAGCGTGGAGTCCCTGCTGGGCGTCGCCTCGGGCCGCGGGCACCGCCAGGTGTGCGCCTGCGTGATCCTCAAGGTCATGCACATCATCCATCACCTGCAGGGGCGCGAGCTGCTCTTCTCGCTCCCGCTCTCCGACGCGCAGGTGTTCCAGTACGTCGAGGCGAAGATCTTCCGGGTGATGGGCGAGATGCTCTCCTCTGGCCTGCCGATCGTGCAGTTCAAGGGCGGTCGCAAGACTCGCGACTCGCTCTACACGAAGCTGCTCTCGAAGAGCGAGACCATCGCCGCGCAGATCTACGACAAGCTCCGCTTCCGCATCGTCACCCGCGGCCCCGAGGACGTGCTGCCGGTGCTCAACTACCTGTCCCGGCGGCTGTTTCCGTTCAACTACGTGATCCCGAACGAGAGCAAGAACACCCTCGTCAACCCGCGCGACCTCATCGAGAAGCACCCCCACCTCGCGGCCCTCTTCGACCACCCCGACTCGCACATCCGCAAGGACGCCGTCGCGCAGCTCGTCGACAACCGCTTCAGCGCGCCGAGCTACCGGGTGATCCACTTCGTGGTCGACCTGCCGGTGAGGCTGCCGCGCGAGGTGCTCGACCGGGCCCCGGAGACGGTGCGCTCGCTCGGCCCGGTGGTGTTCGTGCTCACCGAGTTCCAGATCGTCGACCAGGTGACCGACAGCCAGAACGACACCGGCGCCGCCTCCCACCATGAGTACAAGGAGCGCCAGCGCGAGGCCGTCCGCGAGCGCCTCCGCCTCGCCAGGCCGCGCGGCAGCCGCTACACGCGGCCGCCCCCTCCCCGCCGCTGAACGCCCCTCAGGGCGTCTCCGCGAACTCCACGTCCACGGGCCGGGCGCCCGCGCGACGAACGAACACCCTGCCCCGCTCGTCCTGGCAGACGTCCCCCTCCGCGGCGACCCGGCTGCACGCCGTGAAGCGCCCCGGGCCCGCCCGCAGCGGCGTCACGCGGCAGTCGCGCGCCCCGCACACGTTCTGGCTGAAACGGATGTCGGCGGCGATCCAGGTCCAGTTGGCGCTGCCGATCATCGGGTTGTCGCGGCAGCTCATCGCGACCAGGCCGTCGTCGACGCTGCCGACGGAGGCGCGCTGGAGCCCTCCGCAGCTCACCGAGAGCACCGGGTGCACCACGTCGTCGCGGGCGTCGGCGCCGTCGCAGAGGCCGTGGTCGCGGTAGAAGTTCACCCCCACGCGGAAGGTCACGTCGTCCGGCGGATCGTCGACCGCGGCGTTCTCCGAGAAGCAGAAGCGCGGGTCGCGACCGTCGGTGATGGCCGGGTCGCAGACGAGGTTGTCCACGTCGAGCCGCGGGTTCCAGCAGCGCCCGGCGGCGCGCCACATCTCGCCGTGCGGCGGCGGCGACCCCTCGCAGAGCTCGCTCGTGGCCGACGGCGCGAAGCGGGTGTCGCGGTCGTCGACGCTCCATCGGACGGTGCCGCCGGGTGAGCGCCCGGTCTGGAAGTAGCAGTCGTCGGGCGTGAACCACCGCGACGACTGGGCGCGCCGTCGATCGATGATGGCGAGGTGCAGATCCATGTCGGCGCCGGCGGAGTTGATCCCTCCCTTGCGGTCCCAGTCGAGCTCGACGCGCAGGCCGCGGCCCTGGGCGTACATGGGGAAGGTGCAGCGCTGCACGCCGCTCGCGCGGGTGGACTCGAGCGTGAGCTCGTAGCGCCCCGCCCGCGGAACGGTCACCCGCAGCATCGCCCCCTCCCCCGTCGGCGTCGGGCACGGAGCGACGCCCTCGGGGCACGCGAGCGACCATCGATACGCCGTCGCCATCGGGTCGATGCCCCGCCCGTCGTAGCTGAACTCCACGAGCGGAACCGCCCCGACGCTGGCCGGGCACGCCACCGCGGAGGCGCAGTCCGAGAGCCCCTCGTCCAGCGCGCCATCGCAGTCGTCGTCCCGCTGGTTGCACGTCTCCTCGACGGGTATCGTGGCGTCGCGGCACTCGTTGCCGATCCACGCCGCGAGCTCGGTGCAGCGCGCCACGCCGTCGGTGCAGGCCCCGACGCCGCGGCGGTCCCTGGCGCCCGGAAAGCACGGGCGCATCTCGCCGGGGGTGCACCCGCAGAGCTCGTCGACGAGGCCGTTGCAGTTGTCGTCGATGCCGTTGCCCGTGCCGCGGCCGCCGTCGACGTCCGCGCCGCAGCGTTCCGTCGGCCCGCAGGGAGAGTCGCGGCAAGGGTCTACCGGCACCACGTCGATGCGCGTCGCGGCGTCCGGCGATGGACCGAAATCAACGACCGCGTCGCTGAGCTGGAGCGCCCCGTCGCCCGCGAGCCCGGACGGACGGTCGGGGTTCGTGCAGCCGCACACCGCGAGGACAACGAAGACGCCCCATGCCAACGCGAGCCTCACCCGTGGACCATAGCGCGAGCCCCGCGCCGATGTCGCTCGCAGCCGCTGCTTGTCATCCTCACGGGCGCGACGATAGCGTCCCGCGCCAACCGCTCCATGCGCACCCGCCTCCCACGCCTCGCCGTCGCGCTCGCCCTCTCGGCCGTCTCCACCGGGGTGGGCGCGCAGCCCTCGACGCCCGCCGCGAGGCCACGCCCCGCGGAGCCGGAGGGCCCGCTGCTCCGCATCGAGATCCCCGGCGAGGCGCAGCTCCGCTACACGGGCCTGACCGACATCCCCCTCGCGACCACGCCGGGACGCGCGGACCAGGCGCCCTCGCTCGGGCAGAACCTCTTCTTCGAGTCGTGGCTGCGCCTCCGGCCGAGCCTCTCCCTCGGCGAGCGGTTCCGCGTGGTGTTCCAGGTCGACGTGGCGCGCGCGGTGGTGGCCGACAACCCCGCGGTGGACGTAGGCCTCGCGCGAGAGCCGCGGGGCGACACCTTCCCCTACGGGGCCATCGACGTGCGCCAGGGATACGTCGAGTGGGAGTCGCGCATCGGGGTGTTTCGCCTCGGGCAGCAGGGCTTCACGTGGGGCCTCGGCGTCGTCGCCAACGACGGCGACCGCGCGCCGGTCTTCGGCGACTACCGCTACGGCGACCTCGTGGAGCGCGTCGGCTTCGCCACCCGCCCCGGAGGGCGCAACTCCAACCTCGTTGCCGCCATCGCGGGCGACCTCGTCTACCGCGACCGCATCGCATCGCTGGTCGACGGCGACCTCGCGGTGCAGGGCGTCGCCGCCGTCTACTACCAGGACCACGCCTGCCGCGCCGACTGCGACCGTCGCCGCGTCGGCGCGCTCGCCACCTACCGGGACGCCTCCTTCCGCGATGGGGACTTCCTCCGCGTCCTGGTGGGCGACCTCTTCGCCCAGTGGGACTGGCCCACGCCCGACCGCACGGGCCGCGTCTTCGCGGGCGTCGAGCTGGCCCTCATCGGCGGCTCGACCAACGCCGCGCGCACGATCTACGTCGACACCCACGACGTGCTTCAGTTCGGCGGCGCCGCGAGGCTCGGCATCGAGCGCACCGGCCGCTACCGGATCACCCTCGAGGGCGGCTACGCCTCGGGTGATCGCAACCCCGTCGACGGCACCCAGCGCGGGCTCACCTTCAATCCCAGCCACCGCGTCGGCCTCATCCTCTTCCCCGAGCTCATCGCCTGGGAGACCGCCCGGTCGGCGTCCATCGCGGGCGACCCGGCCCTCGCCGCCCGCGGCGCCAACGGTCGACGGCTCCTGCCCTCCAACGGCGGCGTCACCGGCGCGGCCTACCTCTACCCTACCGCGGTCGTGAACCTCGGCCGCCACCTCGACCTGCGCCTGGGCGCGGTGCTCGGCGTCGCGACCGCCGACCGGGTCGACCCCACCTCGGTGCAGATCTACGGCACCGCACGCAACTACCGCGGCGGCGACGCGACGAAGCGCGACCTCGGCCTCGAGCTCGACCTCGGCGTCAACGGCCGCTTCCCTTTACCGGGCAACGTAACCCTGACCGGCGGACTGCAGGGCGCCGTGCTCTTCGCGGGCCGCGCCTTCGACGACGCCGCGGGCCGCGGGCTCGGCCGCATCGCGATGGCCACCGCGCGCCTCGGCATGGAGTTCTGACATGCGTACGCGAAGTCTCCTCGGCGCGATGTTCCTGCTCGCCGCATGCGACGGCGGCGACCCGGTCGATCAGGGCCCCCTCTCCGGCGCGGCGCTCTCCGCGTCGCTCCGCGGCCCGCAGGTGCGCTGGGACCTCGGCGCCCGGCCGCTCCCGGAGATCCCCCTCCCCAACGACGTCGCGACCTTCCCGGACAGCACCTCGCCGACGGGCGTGCGCCTCAACGCGAGCCTCGTGGCTCCGACCGCCTTCGAGTCGCAGCTCCGCGAGGGCTTCGACAGCCTCGACGGCTGGGGAACCTTCCAGCCGCTCACCGTCGCCTTCGACGACGACCTCGACCTCGCCAACCTCACCCGCCGGATGCGCGGCGACGACCACGACCTGCGCGACGACGCGGTCTACCTGATCAACCTCCGCACAGGCGTTCCCGTGCCGCTCGATGTGGGCGACGGCAACTTCGTCTACACGGCGAAGAACCGCGACGGCTACTACCCCAACGACCCCCGCGGCGGTCAGAGCAACCTGCTCCTCGAGACCCTCGACGAGGACCGCAACGCCAACGGTCGCCTCGACCCCGGCGATGACACCAACTTCGACGGCGCCCTCAACCACGCCGCGGTGTTCCCGTCCGGGGCCAACCCCGACGACCACCTCACGACCTTCTGGGAGCCCGACACCCGCACGCTCATCCTCCGCCCGATCGTCCCGCTGGAGGAGCGCACCCGCTACGCCGTCGTCCTCACGAGCCGCCTCACCGGCCGCGGCGGCCGCTCGGTGCGCTCCCCCTTCCCTCCGTCGCCCACCCCTCGCAGGCCCGCGACCTCGAGGCCCTCGACGCCATCCTCCGCGAGCGTGCGACCTACTACGGCCGCCTCGCGTACCGCCCCCGCGCGGGCGACCCCGCCGACGTCGAGCGCGTCACCTTCGCGTGGACCTTCCTCACGCAGACCACCACCAGCGACCTCCTCGCGGCGCGCGACGGCCTCTACGGCCGCGGGCCCTTCGCGCAGCTCGCGAACATCCAGCCCGAGCTCCGCCTCCGCGAGCTCAACAGCGGCGCCGGGTGCACCGCCGACCAGCGCGACCGCCCGCTGGTCATCCGAGGGGCCGCGCTCACCAACCTCGCGCGCAACCTGGCCGAGGCCGTGGGCCTGCGCGGCAACCGTCGCGAGACCCTGCTCGAGACCTTCCGCTGGGTCGACTACGTGGTGTTCGGATCCTACCGAACGCCCTTCCTCCTGGGTGATCCGCGCTCCACCGACCCCCACGCCCGGTGGTCCATCAACACGCGCACCGGGGCCATCGACCACCTCGGACTCGACACGGTGCAGTTCGCGATGGTCGTGCCGAAGCCCCTCGCCAGCCGACGCGCGCCCTTCCCCGTCGCCTTCTACGGCCACGGGTACACCGGCAACCTCCTCGACGCGCTCGGGCTCGGTCCGCTCCTCGCCGCGCAGGGCATCGCCACCGTCGGCATCAACGCCGTCTCCCACGGCTTCGCCATGGACGAGCGCACCCGCACCCTCGTCTCCACCGTGCTCCGCGGCACCTGCAACGAGGGCGTCGCCGGCGCGCTCGCCGACCACCGCGCCCGCGACCTCAACGGCGACGGCCTGGCCGACTCCGGCGGCGACTTCTGGACGGCGTACGTCTTCCACACGCGCGACGCGATGCGCCAGTCGGTGCTCGACCACATGCAGCTCATCCGCGCGATGCGCGGCTTCGACGGGCGCGCGACCTCCCCCGACGACCTCGACCACGACGGCCGCCTCGACGACCTCGCGGGCGACTTCAACGGCGACGGCGTGGTCGACGTGGGCGGCCCCGACGCGCCGTACTTCACCACCGGCGGATCGCTCGGCGGCATCCTCTCGATGACCCTCGGCGGCGCCGACGCCAGCGTGCGCGCCGCGGCGCCGGTCTCCGGCGGAGGTGGGCTTACCGACGTCGGTATTCGATCGACGCAGGGGGGCGTGAAGGAGGCGGTGATCCTCCGGGTGATGGGGCCGCTCATGGTCGCGATGCCCGCCGGGGCGTACCCGCCGGACCAGGGTCGGACGCGCACTGCCTGCCGGGACAACCAGACCTCGCTCCGCTTCATCGTCCCCGACGTCAACGACACGGGCGAGCTGGAGGTGGCGTGCGTCGAGCGGGGCGAGCTCGGCGTGGGCGACGACGTGGTGATTACCAACGTGCGGAGCGGCGAGTCCCGCTGCGCCCGCGCCTCCGCCGACGGCCGCTTCCGCATCGGCATGCCCTCCAACCTCGACGATCGCCTGGAGGTACGGATCTTCCGCGGAGGCGCGGTCACCGACTTCGGCAACTGCGCGCTGCGACCGGATGCCGAGGTGCGTCGCATAGTGAGCCAGATGGAGGTCGTGGAGGGCGACTGCGACGTCCACTGCGGGCACATCCCCCCGACGCTCCAGCCCGACGCGCGCCCGCGTCGATGGAGCCAGCGCGGCGCCCCGCTGCGCTCACCCGCCGAGGGCATGGGCATCCGTCGGCAGACCCCGGAGATGCGCCGCTTCCTGCTGCTCGCCCAGGCCGCCCTCGACGCCGGCGACCCCATCAGCTTCGCCCCGCTCTACTTCCTGCGCCGCGCGGAGGGCCACCAGCCCCACGGCCTCCTCGTGGTCAACACCGCCGGCGACCAGTCGGTGCCCGTCAACAGCGGCAACGCCTTCGCCCGCGCCGCGGGCGCGATCCCCTTCCTCGGGCCGCTCGCGCTCGAGCGACACCCCGCGCTCGCCGACTACGCGACGCCGCGGGCGCTCTTCGACCGCTACGCCCGCACGCCCAACCGCGTGCTGGTCGACCGCGGCGTGCTCGAGGGCCTCGCCTCGCTCAACCGCTTCCCCACGCCGACCCGGCGCGACGCCCTCTTCGACGTCGACGACCTCGACGAGGGCGCCCAGGGCTTCGGCGAGCAGCGCCTCGACCAGCCGCTGCGCCTCGTCCGCCGCGCGACCCGAGCGACCACCGCCGCGGAGCTCGACGCCGCCTGGCTCCCGACGCTAGGGCCCTGGAGCGGCGACACCGGCCCTTCGGTCGCGGTGCTCAACGCGTACACCCGGCCCGACGGGGGACACTCCTTCAGCGTGGCCGACCCCGACCTCGCCTGGGACCCGTCGCGCTACCTCATGAACATCATCGGCCGCTTCTTCGCCACCGGCGGGAGCGACCTCTACTACCGCAGCCACCCCGCGGCGCATCAGTGCGCGGTCCGCGGCGACTGCGACTTCATCGCCCCCGCCCCGACGCCCTGAAGCTTTACCCTTCGGAGTATTCGCCCAGCGCTCGGAAGCGCTGGTAGCGGTCCTCGCGGAGCGCCTCCGGGCCCAGCGTGCGCAGCGCGTCGAGGTGCCGCCCGACCGCCTCGTCGACCCTGCGCAGGGCCTCCGCCGGGTCGCGGTGCGCGCCCCCGACGGGCTCGGGGATCACCTCGTCGGCCACCCCCGCGGAGAACACCTCCGCCGCGGTCATACGCATCGCCCGGGCAGCCTCCGGGGCGCGCGAGCCGTCCTTCCAGAGGATCGACGCGCAGCCCTCCGGCGTGATCACCGCGTAGGTCGAGTGCTCCAGCATCAGCACGCGGTTGGCGACGGCGAGCGCGAGCGCCCCGCCCGATCCCCCTTCGCCCAGCACCGTCGACACCACCGGAACGGTCAGCGAGGAGAGCTTCATCAGGCACTGCCCGATCGCCTCGGACTGCCCGCGCTCCTCCGCGCCGAGGCCCGGAAAAGCGCCCGGCGTGTCGACGAAGGTGATGAGCGGGCGCTGGAATCGCGCCGCGAGGTCCATCAAACGCAGGGCCTTCCGGTAGCCCTCCGGGTGGGGCATCCCGAAGTTGCGCCGCACGTTGTCTTTGACCCCGCGGCCCTTCTGGTGACCGAGCACCACCACCGGCGCGCCGCGGTAGCGCCCGAGCCCCCCGACGATGGCCGGGTCGTCGCGGAAGGCCCGGTCGCCCCGCAGCTCGATGAAGTCCTCGAAGAGGGCCCCGATGGCGTCGAGGGTGGTCGGCCGCTCGGAGTGCCGGGAGAGCCGCACGCGCGCCCACACCCCGAGGTCACCGAAGAGGTTCTCCTCCAGGCGCCGGGCGGACGCTTCGAGGCGCTCGATCTCGTCGGCCAGCGCCTCGTCCGCGCCGGGGAGCCGGATGGCGGCCTTCAGGGCCTCGATTCGCTGCTCGAGCTCGCGCAGCGGACGCTCGAAATCCAGGGTGGCCATCAGCGCTCGCGCAGAACCTCGAAGACCCGCACGGGCTGGGCGATGCCCTTGGGCTTGATGGGCTCGAGCTCGCGCACCTCGAAGACGTCCTGCACGAGCCCCCAGGTGTGCTCGGAGAGCAGGATCTGCATGCCCTTGGCCGCCGAGCACAGGCGCGCGGCGAGGTTCACCGGCGCGCCGATGACGGTGTACTGCATGGCCTTCGAGCTCCCGATGTAGCCCGCGACCACCTCGCCGGTGTTGATGCCGACGCCGATCTCGAAGCTGGGCAGCCCCATGCTCTCGCGCTCGGCGTTGAAGTTGCGCAGCTCATCGAGCATCGCGAGGGCCGTGCGCACCGCGCGGACGGCGTCGTCGGGGTGCGACACCGGCGCGCCGAAGAGCGCCATGATCTCGTCGCCCACGAACTTGTCGAGCGTGCCCTCGAAGCGGAAGACGATCTCCACCATCCGCTCGAAGTAGTCGTTGAGCATCTGGACGATGTCCTCCGCGCGCATCGTCTCCGAGCGCGAGGTGAACCCGCGGATGTCCGTGAAGAGCATGGTGGTGACGCGAGGCTCGCCGCCCTGCTTCAACTCCAGCTTGCCCGACACCACCAGCTCCGCGATGGCCGGCGACAGCAACCGCTGGAACCTCGCCCTCGCGAGCGCCTCCTGCTCCAGGTGCTGCGCCAGCGCCGCGTTGGCGATGAAGAGCGCCGCCTGGTTGGCGATGTTGGTGAAGAGCTGCAGGTCCTTCTCGCCGAAGGCGTTGGGGTTCTGCGAGTCGACCATCATCACGCCGAGCAGCTCGCTCTTGTGGAGCAGCGGCACCGCCATCGAGCTGCGGATGCCGGTCATGATGATCGACTTCGACTCGGAGAAGCGCGGGTCGACCTTGGCGTCGCTGGAGAGCACCGCGACCTTCTCCTTGACCACCTGGCCCACCACCGCGCGCGAGGCCACGAACTCCTCCGGCCCCGCTCGCTTCGCCCGCGAGCACCGCGGCTTCAGCTCGCCATCCTCGAAGAGCAGGATCACCCCGCGGTCGGCTGACAGCAGGTCGAAGGAGCGCTCGAGGATCTTCTCCAGCAGCCGGTCGAGGTCGAGCTCGGCGCCGATGGCCCGTTGAAGTTCGTACGAGATGCGCAGCTTCTCGTAGTCGCGGCGCAGCACCTCCACGTCCTGCAGCGAGCGCTCGGGCAGGAACTGCTGCATCTCCGCGGCGATCTTGGTGCGGACGTGCGACTCCATCTGCGCGCCGCCGATGGTGACGTTTCGCACCGCCTGGAGGGGCGGCCCGACCGTGGGCGGCGGCCGCATCGGGGCAACAGGAGGCGGCCCGACGCGGGGCGGCTGGAACATGGGCGGCGCCGCGCGATCGACGGGCTTCGCGGCGAAGGGACCAGCCTGGGGTGGCACCATCTGCGGCGGGGCCTGCACCGCGACGTCCGTGGAAGATCGCGCGGGTGTTGCCGAGCGCGATCTGGTCGCCGTGGTGGAGGAGTGACTCCCCCGCGACGCGCTGCTCGTTGACGTAGGTGCCGTTGAGCGAGCCGAGGTCGCGCAGCACCCACCGGCTGCCGCGCAGCTCGACGACGCAGTGCTCCTTCGACACGATCCGATCGAGCAGCTGGATGGTGTTGTTCGGGTGGCGCCCGAGCGAGTTCACCGTCGCAAGGTCTCGCTCTTGGGGACCGTCCGGCCCGATGATCACCAGCTTCGCCATGGCCTCGATGCGCGCTCGAACCCGCGGGTTGCGAGACTATGCCCCTGCCCGTGAAAATGCCACCGCGCAGAAGCTCACGGCCCGGTCACGCCCACTGAGACGAGCCCCTGGCGGATCAGATCGGCGCGCATCCCGTACTTGAAGTTCGACCCGCGGTTGACCTCGACCTCCCGGCGCTGACCGTTGTTCGGGTCGATCACGATCTGGCGCTCGTCGTCCGCGAGGCTGCCCGCGTTGATGCCCACGACGCTCCCGCTCGGCAGGAAGATCGGGCTCCCTGACGAGCCGCCCGAGGTCTGCGCGCTGTGCTGGAGCTTCTGCGCCGCGGTCGGGGACGCGACGCCGTCCTGGAAAGTCCGTCACCCGGTTGAGGAGGCCCAGCGTGATCGTCGCCACGGGCGAGCGCTCGTTCATGGTCATCCCGGGGAAGCCGTAGACGAACACCGCGTCGCCCTCGCGCAGCGCGTAAGAGCTCGGCCTCGGTGGCGAGGCGCGCATGGGTCGGCAGCGTGCCCGTCACCCGTACCAGGCCCACGTCGTAGCCGGTGCCGCCCCGCGAGTAGCGCGAGTCCCGGAAGCGCGCGTCCATGTACACCGGCCGGGCCGGGAGCACCGCGCCGGGAGCCTTGTTGCGCAGCGCCACGATCGCCGAGCCTCTCGCGATCTCGTCGTTGGCGACCTGCACGCAGTGCGCGTTGGTCGCGATGAGGTCTCTCGTGACCGCGAAGCCGGTGCAGAAGCCCTGGGTCCGCGCGGACCCCGATCGCCGGTACGCGAGGAGGTAGATGGCGTCGTTGGCCGCGGCGAGACGCGAGCCCGCGCTGCTCGGGTCGCCCCCGCTCGGCACCCGCACCGCCACCTCCGACTCATGACTCCGCGACCGCTCGAGCACCAGGAATGCCCCCATAGCGATCGACACGAGCACCAGCCCGGAGAGCAGGACGATCGCGAGCTTCAGCCCCCGGTCTGACCGCCGCGCGTTCGAGGCCACGATCGCCTGATCGATCATGAACGCCACGGTGCGTCGGCCAACCTGGGCGCCCTCTGGCATCGCGGCGACCATCGCCTGCCCGATCGGGTGCACCGCCAGGGGCGCCTGCGCCGAGGGGACCGGCGGCGGAGGCGTCTGCGCCATCGCGACCGTCGCACCGATGGGTGGGGCCACGCGGGGCGCCGAGGTGGGGGTAGCCTCCACGGCCGGGAGCTCCACCCGAAACCGCGGCCCGGCGCTGCCCAGCAGGAGCACATCCCCCGACTGAAGGACCCGCTGCTGGACACGACCCGCGCGCCGTTCAGGAAGGTCCCGTTCCGACTGCCGAGATCGCTCACGACCCAGGCGTCGCTCTGCCAGGCGATCTCGCAGTGGCGGCTCGATGCGTCGAGGTCCTGCTGCGGGTCGAGCGCGAGGTCATTGTCCGGCGACCGGCCGATGCGTACGCGACCGACCTCGAATCGCCACAGCCGCCCAGCCGCGGCGCCGCTCTCCTGGAACAGCCGGATCTCCACGATGCCTCGGATATTACACCCGCGCTGGAGGCGCGGTCAGTCCTGCGCGGCGTCGGCGGCCTGCGGGGCCCCGGCGTCCTCGGCGCCTTCGGCCCCCGCGGCATCGCCCCACGACGGCGCAGGAACCAGCGTCGTCGAAGCGCCGCCATTGGGCGTCACCGGCGTCACCGGCGGAGCGTCACCGACCTGCTGTGGTGCGGCGGGTTCAGCTGCGCGGTCGTTGCTCAGGAGCTTCCAGGCTCCGATCGCGAGCAGGGCGACCGCGACCGCGACAAACAACCACCCCCACCCACGCCCCGGCGCGGGAGACCGGGAGCACGGCCGCCTCGGCGTCATCGCCTGCGCCGCGCTCGCCGGACGACGCGACGAGGTCGTCCCCAAGCTTCGGTCGATCGTCCCGGTGCGGGGGATAGGAGTGGGCCTTCTTGACGTCCGACCCTGGCGGCGGAAGCGCCGGCATCTTCAGCGCCGACGAGGCGCTTCCGACGATGGGCGACTCGACCGACTCCGACAGCACGAACGCGTGGTAGCCGACGGGCTCATCGTCCGACGAGGCCGCGGGGAGATCGCCGTCGAAGCGCGCCACCACGACGGTGATGTTGTCGTGCCCGCCCGCGTCGTTGGCGGTGTCGATCAACCGCTGGCAGCACTCCGCGGGGTCGTCGATCTCCGCGAGGGCCTCCTGCAGCTGCTCTTTCGTCGCAAGCCCGGAGAGACCATCCGAACAAAGCAGCAGGGCATCTCCGCGGCGCAGATCGATGAACGAGAGGTCGACCGAGACCGCGTCCGCCGTGCCGAGCGCCTGCAGGATGATGTGCGCGTGCTCGTAGCTCTCCGCCTGCTCCTCGGTGAGCCTGCCGGCCTCGATGAGCTTGGAGACGAGGGATTGATCCTTGGTGATCTGCCGGAGCCGACCGCCGCGGAAGAGGTAGGCGCGAGAGTCGCCGACCTGGCCGACGAAGAGCGTCGTGCCGAACACGCCCGCGACCGTCGAGGTGGTGCCCATCCCGTGCTGGTTGCGGTTGGTCTTCGCCGCGAGGAAGATCCGCGCCCCGGCCTCCTGCACCGCGGTCACCAGGGTCTGGGCGAACTCGTCGGCGTCGTCGGGAGACGAACTCTCCTGCATGATCGCGTGGATCACGTCGACGGCCATCTGGCTCGCGACCTCGCCCGCGAGCGCGCCGCCCATGCCGTCGCAGACCGCGAGGAGCACGCCACGGTCGCCCAGCGCGAGCTCGTCGCCGACCTCGTCGCCCCCGCGCTTCTCGCGCGTCAGGTCGGCGAGCACGAAGTTGTCTTCGTTGTGATCGCGAATGCGGCCGACGTCGGTCGCGCCGCCGATTCGCATCACGACGCGCCTCGGCGCGACTGGCTCCGGGGTCGGGGCAGGCAGCGGCTCATCGGGCGGCGCCGGGGTCGACTCCAGCACCATGGGCGGCTCAGGCTCATCGGGCGGCATCGAGTCGGGCGAAGAATCGGGCGGATCGGCGGCGACCACCGGAGGAATCATCGGATCGGGCGCCGCGTCGGTGCCCGGCTCCAGCGGGGTGCTCTCGGTCTCGCTCATCGCGCGCTGCTTCCCTGGGCGCTGCGCGCGACCGCGCTTCGGGGTGAGGCGTCGAAGCGAAAGAGGTGGTGGCCGATGCGGAAGATGTCGCCGTCAGCGATCTCGCGTTCGCCGCGGAAGAGAACCAGGGTGCCGTTGGAGCTTCCGAGGTCGCGGACCTGAACCCGCCGCTGGGCGCGGTCGAGCTTGAATGCGACGTGCCTCCGCGACAGGAACACATCGTCGGTGAACACCACGTCGCCGGACTCGCGACCGATCACCGTTTCGTCGCGATAGAGGTGGAAGACATCTCTTGGAATACCCTCACTGGTAAGCTGGACGAGCCGCGCCAGCCTGGGCTGCTCCGGGGTGCCGAACAGCATCACCCCGTAGTGCATCACCGGGCCGAGCGAGACCTCACCGTCGCCGAGAATCTCGAGGCGCAGCACCTGCTGACCCACGAGCACCACGTCGCCGTGCACGAGGTCGACGGGCTCACGGATGCGATAGAAGATGCCGTTGACCGAGCCGAGATCGCGGAGATAGTGCCGGTCGCCGCGCTTCTGGATGCGGGCGTGGCGCGGCGAAAGGTACGGATCGTCGGGAAGGGTGATGTTCCCCTCGAAGCGACCCAGGTCGGTGACCGCGGTGCCGAGGCGGTGCACGGGCCCCTCGGAGCCGTCCTTGAGGATCGTGACGAGCTGCGATCCAGCCTGCGCCGCGACGGCGCCGAAGTTGTCGGTGCGGCTCTCGACGCGGACGGGCCCTTCGACCGCGAGCGCCGCCGCGACGACGGGGGCGCCCGACGCCGCGACCCGGGCAACGGGCGACGGAGCGGCGTCCGGGGTGCCGACGGGTGCCGACACGATCTCGGAGGCCGGGAGGCCGCACACGCCACAGAAGGACATCGAGCGGTCGAAGTTGGTGCCGCAGCGAGGGCAGTGGATCGAAGCGCCTGCCGCGAGCGGGGCGGTGAGGCCGCGGGCGCCGGGGGCGCAGGCGGGGCGAGGTTGGGCGAGGGCAGCGAGGCGGGCTCCCCGGAGGCGCGGAGATCGTAGCCACACATCCGGCAGAACCGGACCCCGGGAGGGTTGTCGACGCCGCAGCGGAGGCAGTGATCGAGGGCAGCTGCCGCGACGGGGGCGGCAGCGAGAGGTGCCAGCGCGAACGGCCCGGGCTGGGGAGCGACGATGTTGGCGGTCTCGCGGAGCTTGTGACCACAGTCGAGGCAGTACACTGCACTCGCTGGATTCACCCGCCCGCAGTTCGAGCACTGCATGACGAAGCGATTGGACACCGCGGCGCCACCCACCGTCAAGCAGAACCACGGCGCCCCGCGAGGGAGCTCAGGGGCCGCGAAAGGTCCCGGTGAAGTAGCCGCCGAGGAGCACCGTCGCGATCCCGCCGTCGCTCCGTCGCACGCCATCACCCGTGTCGAAGGGGACGAGAAACCTGAGCGCCTCGAGCCTCCCTACGAAGCCGAGGCTGACGAACGGCGACAGGTAGTAGCTGCCGCCCACGGACACGCTGACGGCGGGCCCGAGCGTCGTCACGCCGAAGCGCTCTCCGTAGGCCACGACGCCGCCGCCGACGCCGACGAAGGCCTCGGCGTTCGACGCGGGCGACGCGGCGACCCAGCGGTGCTCGAAGCGGATCTGCTGGAGCGTCGCGGACGCGAAGAGGTTGCGGGCGTTGCGAACCGAGATGTCGTAGCCGATGAGCCACTCCTGCGAGGCCGAGGTGCGACGCCCGATGGCCACCGCGATGCCGCCGCCGCCGCCGAGGGGGCAGAGCGTCTGGTCATTGGGACACACCGCGTCGGCGTGCAGGATCGCCGAGGTGGCGAGGCCCACGGTCAGCAGCCGGTGCGCGCGGTAGGGTGCCTCCTGGCTGCTAGACAACATGTCCTGCGCGCCCGCGGGCGTCGAAGCGAGGCAGAGGGCGGCGCCGAGCAGCGCGGCGCAGGGTCGTTTCTTCTCCGGGTGCACGTGGACGGATGATAGGAGCCTTCGCCCTGGGGCTGCCAGCGCGGACGCCGTCGAAGCGTTGTTGACAACGTCGTCGCGGCTGTGATTGATCCCCTCCGCACAAGGAACTCGCCATGGAAATCCTTCTGGACAAGCGTGCGGTTAAGCAGATCCGGCTCTCGGCGCAGGACGCCATCGAGGAGGGCGATACGGAGACGCTCCGCGACGACATCCTCGACTCATTCAGCGAAGATCAGGTCGAGGAGATCGAGCGCCGCATCGATACGGACTTCTACGACTTCCTCGGTGACACCCTGGAGGAGTGGTCCGGGGAGGACGTCGACGAGCTCCTCGACCTCCTGGAGTCTCAGCTCGCGGACGTCGGCGTCGAGCTGAAGTTCGAGTCTGTCGAAGCGGCCGGTGACGACGACGCGGACGACGACTTCGACGCGGACGACGACGACCTCGACGCCGAGGAGCCCGTCGACGACGACGACTGAGCCTCAGCGCCGCGATTCCTCACACATCCTCGAGCCCGCCGCGCCGCCCGCACAACCTGCGAGCGCGGCGCGCGCCCGTGCAGCAAACCGGCGGCACGGGTACTCCTCCGCCAGCACCCGCCATAGCCGACACGCCCTCGCAGGATCGCTGCCCCGGCGGAGCGCAGCCTCCTCCCAGAGGGCGTCGTCGCGGCGCAATGAGGTCGGGTGCTCCGCATAGACCCGATGGTACGCGTCAGCCGCCGCGCTCGGGTCGCGGAGGTCATCGCGCAGGATCTCCGCCTGGAGCAGAGCACCGTCGTCGAACCCCGGCGCGGCGTAGCTACCGTTGCCCCAGGACCCCTCGCGTACGGCGAGCATCCGGTCCAGCGTCGCGAGCGCATCTCGCGGCCGCCCGGCGGCACGCTGCAGGCGTGCGAGCGCGAGGTGCCCGTCGTCCCAGTGGCTATTCGCGGGGTAGGGCACCTGCTCGACCACCGCGAGCCACGACGCCTCTGCAGCCGTGCGGTCACCCGTGGCCTCGACGTGCATCGCGCGCTCGGCGAGCACGCTCTCGATCAGGATCGAGCGTCGGATCCGCGGGTTCGCCGCGAGGGCATCCAGCCACGCGATGGCCGTCGAGCGCGTGGGGTCTGTCGCGTCGAGCGCGCGCAGCCGTAGACGCAGCGCCCCACGCGCCGGTCCGGAATCGGGCGCGTCCTCGATGAGCGAAGCCAACGCCCGATGGGCTCCGGCGATCTCCGTCGGCTCCGTCGAGGCCAGGTCCAGCGACGCCAGTTCGAGTCGCGCGCGCGGGCCGTGGTCCCATCCGCCTCGGCTGGCGGCCACCTGGGTAAGCAGCCCTCGGGCGCATACGAGATTGCCGACGCGTCGACACGCCATCGCCGCGCGGTACCGCGCGTCATCCGCGTCACGCCCGGCCCCCACCTCTGCGGCGGCACGCTCGTATGCGCGGGCAGCATCCTGGAACCTTCCCGCGGTGTAAGCCCGATCCCCTTCCGCGAGACGAGCCCGATAGCCATGCGGGGCTGCCGATGCGCAGCCCACGAGCACGAGACCGACTCCCAGGCCGACGCGCGGATTGACGCTTCGGCTCACGCCACGACCGGGCGCACGAGTTCGCGCAGCACCCCCGCCGCGGTCCTGATGTCGTCGATCGAGACCTCCAGGTGGGTCACCGCGCGAAGCCGGAACGCGCCGAAGACCGACAGCAAGATGCCACGCGCCCTCGCCGCGTTCGCGAAGGCGTTGGCATCGACCGACCCGTCGGGGCGCAGGTCGATGAGGACGATGTTGGTATCCGGCGGAACCACGCTGAGCCCTGGGCATCCGGTCAGCCCCTCGGCCAGCCCGCGGGCCGCGAGATGATCCTCGGCGAGCCGCGCGACGTGGTGATCGAGCGCGTAGAGTCCCGCAGCGGCCAGGACACCTACCTGACGCATTCCTCCACCCATCCGCTTGCGTAGTCTCCTCGCGTCGCGGACATGGTCCCGCGTCCCGACCAGGACCGAACCCACCGGCGCGCCCAGCCCCTTGGACAAACAGACCGAGACGGTGTCCGCCTCACCAGCGACCTCGCGGGGAGGCACCCCCAGGGCGACCGAGGCGTTGAACAGGCGGGCGCCGTCCACGTGCACGGTCAGCCCGGCCGCATGCGCCGAGTCGACCGCCGCACGACAGATCGTGGGCGAAATGACTCTTCCTCCAGCGCGGTTGTGGGTGTTCTCGAGGACCAGCGCCCGAGTGACGGGGCACCAGTCCACCCGGGGCCGAAGCGCGCCCCGGATCTGATCCGGGGTCACCTCCCCATCGAGGCCGACGGAGACCAGCTGCACACCCGCGATGGCTGCCGCCGCCCCGCTCTCATACCAGAGGCAGTGGGCGCCCTCCGCGACGAGCACCTCGTCACCATGACGCGCGTGCAACTGGAGGGCGATCTGGTTGGCCATGGTCCCCGAGGGGACGAAGAGGCCGGCCTCCCGCCCGAGGAGATCGGCGATCCGACGCTCGAGTTCCTGCACCGTCGGGTCTTCTCCGAACACGTCGTCTCCGACGACCGCCGAAGCCATCGCCGCTCGCATCCCTGGCGTGGGACGGGTCACCGTGTCGGAGCGCAGGTCGATCATATGGGAGGGCATTTCGCTGCCTGTCGTACCGAATCCCAGTGCCAGCGCCAACCGGCGATAATCTCTCTTGCAAAGTCACCGTGCCGTGATAGAAGCGGCGCTCTCTTGCCACCCTAGCTCAGGGGTAGAGCAACGGTTTCGTAAACCGTAGGTCGAGGGTTCAAATCCCTTGGGTGGCTCAAATTTGTGGTCGTACTGCTTCGAGTCCTTCCCCTGAGGGGGCGGAAGGATTGGCAGGAGACCGGCGAGGTGTCGCCCGGCGGGTCTCCGGTCCGAACGCCTGCGCGTCAGCGCCCCTGCACCCATCCACCCTCAAAGCGGGGAATGTGGGATGCCCGATCCCGTCAAGCCGGAGTGACGAATCGCGTCACCCGGACGGGGTAGATCTGGGGTCGTTCTTCATCCCACCGGGGCAACGCCAGCGGATCAAATCGGGAGCTCCCCGGAATAACCGACAATTGCTCAACGACGCGGTGGCCGCTTTCGGCACTGGCATGACGACTGCAATGATCCGTTTCGTCCAATCCGAGGGTCTGGCACTTCGAGCGGTTCGAGTCGCCTGATCAATCAACGGACGGAGGGTACTTCAATGAAGCGTTCCATGAAGAAGGTTCTCGCTGGCTTCACCCTGGTCGAGCTGATGATCGTCGTCGTGATCCTCGGCATCCTCGCGGCGGTCGCGATCCCCGCCTTCACCCGCTACGTGAAGCGCTCGAAGACCAGCGAGGCCACGGGCAACATCTCGAAGATCTACCAAGGCGAGGTGAGCTACTACAACCAGTCGTCCGAGCAGAGCGTCGCCAGCTTCGCTTCGGCCGGTGCGACTCCCTCCGACACCCCGTCCGCCTCGAAGTTCCCGGCGCAGCCGACCGCCTTCACCAACGACTCCGGCTGGAGCGCCATCGGCTTCTCAGTCGACTCGCCCTTGTACTACGCCTATACCGCCGTTGCGGATGGGACCAGCTTCACCGCCACGGCGAACGGCGACATCGACGGCGACGGCGTGAACTCGACCTTCAGCCGCTCCGCCGCGCTGAACGCTGGCGAGATCCAGGGCGCCCAGATCGTCATCACCAACGAGCTCGAGTAGTCGGTCTCTCACCTCACGGTGAGCCGCCTCCCCACCTCGCTCCACCCTCTCTCCCATCCCCCTTCAATCCCTGGTTGACCTGAGCGGCGTCATTCCTCAACGGAAGATGCCATTCAGGTCATCTGTCCGGCAGGGCGCCTCCTCTTCGGAGCGCCGGTCAGACTGGGATCCGATGTCCCCTCACCCGTCTCGGTTCACTCCTGACCGCCAGTCGATCGCCGTCTCGTGGCGCTCGGTCGGTGCTCGTGTCCGTTGACCGTCCGCTCTCAGCACCCCCCAACACAAACCACGGCCAAGGCCCAGCACCCGAGCTCCGAGGCCGGTGTCGTCGCGCGCCCGTGGATGGAGGGCCGACCCCCCGGGTGGGGATCGACGCTCCCTTGAAGAAGGCACGCTCGCAGCGCGCGATGGTGATCTGGAGGGGGAGGCCTATGGGGTCAGCGAGGATAGGAGGCGACGAAGTCCCGACCGGCTACGCCGTTGCCGACGCTCGGCGCGCAACCAGACGTCAGCGCCGGAGCGAAGCGGCCGTCCAGTCGGCAGCGCGCGGGATCGACGCTCAGACGGATGCGCCCCATACCACCGGCGCCGCCTGAACCGCCCGTCGCGTAGAGGCTCCCGGCGCCGCCGACGCCGCCAGCAGCAGAGACCTGCGCGCGCGCTGTCACCGTCAGGGTGGGCGCTCGCAAGAACACCACGCCGCCCGAGCCGCCGCCACCCGCCGCCCCGGGCTGGGGATCGCATCCCGCCGCCCGGTTCGTGCCGATATAGGCATCGCCCCCATCTCCGCCGTTGGCGAGGAGCCGTCCGTTGACGGTAATGCGCGTGTCCGACCAGACTCGCAGCGCGCCGCCACCGCCGCCGCCACCCGAGGTTCCGCCGAAGGCAGGGCGATTCAGGTAGTCACCGCTACCGCCGCCGCCTCCTGACCCCGGATAGAACGTGCGGTCGATCGCCAGGTCGCTCGCAGCGGCCATCCCGATGCTGCCACCGCCGCCGCCACCGACCCACGCCGCGGAGATGCCGGGGCGCGATCCAGGGCACTGCGTCTGACCCAACACCCCATCGCTCCCGCTATACGTTGCAATCGTGCCGGCGCTGCCGCCGCGTCCGGTCGCCGCTCCGCCACCGGCGGTCACCCCGGTGCAATCGTTCTGGCCGGGAAACAGCGCGCCGAGGGCGCCCGCACCACCACCCGCAAAGCCGCCGCCGCCAGCGCCGTACGCGCGGTAGCCGGTGAAGACCCCCCCGCCGCCGCCGAACTGCGCCGGGGGCGATGCGAAGATCAGCTGCGTCCGGTTGTCGGTAATGCAGGCGAGGTTGCTCCCGACCGCACAGGTGCCGGTCGTCCCCGCGCGGTGCCGCGACCGTTGCCGCCAGACACTCCTGCCACCCACTCACACGCAGGCCCCGGGGTCGCGGTCCGGGGATCACCGGTGAAGCCTCCCGCGCCAGCGCGCCCCTGTCGGGTGCTGCGCGAGGCGATCGTCGACTGGCTCCCGGGGCCGCCCGACACGTCGATGGTGCCGTCGATCACGACATCGCTGGTCGCGCGCAGATCGAGAGTGCCGTTGTCGGCACCGCCGCCCGCGACGAACACAACCACGCCCGCCGGGACATTGATCGTCGTGAAGTTGTGCACCCCAGGACGAAGATAGGTGGGATTGACGGTCGGGTTGAACGCCCCCTCGGAGCCGGTGCTCGGCCGACCGCACACGCCGTCGGTGCACGTCGCACCGGCCGCGCAGGCCGCGCCGCAGCGACCGCAATTAAGCGCGTCCGAGCCCGTGTTGACCTCGCAGCCGTCGGCCGCCTGTGCGTTGCAGTCCGCGAAGCCAGGCAGGCACGACCCGACCACGCAGGAGCCCGCGCGACACGCCACGGACGTCCCAGGAGGCGCCGCGCACGCACGGCCGCAAGCGCCGCAGTTGGCCGAATCGCCGCTCACGTCAACGCAGAACACCCCGCAGCACTGGCGTCCCGGGTCGCACGCCGGTCCGCCGCCGCAGCCCGTCATCGTGGTCACGCAGCGCCCGGCGGTGCACTCCTGTCCGGCGCGGCACGTGAGGCCACATGCGCCGCAGTTCGCCCGATCACTCAGCACATCGATGCAGCGGTCGTCGCAGCAGAGCTGGCCGCGCACGCAGAGTCCGCCAGGGCCGCACGCGTCCGTGCGACGGCACGCGCCGTCCACGCAGACGTTGCCCGCCGCGCAGGCCCGGCCGCAGCCACCGCAGTTGCGCGGGTCGCTCCGAAGATCCTGGCACCCGTCGAGGCAACAGACCTGCCCGGCGCCGCACACCGGGCCGCCGTTGCACGCCATCGTCGTCACGCAGCTCCCGGCGACGCACCGCGCGCCGAACCCGCAGGCGATGCCGCAGCCGCCGCAGTTCAAGGGGTCGCTCTGCACGCTGCGACACACTTCGCCGCAGCAGACGCTTCCGACTCCGCAGGCGATGCCGCAGCCGCCGTCCGTCGCGTCCGGCACATCCTCGACGTCCTCGACGTCCTGCACGTCTTCGACGTCCTCGACGTCTTCCGCGTCACCGAGATCGGTGATGTCACCGACGTCAGGGACGTCACGCACGTCATCCGCGTCCGGCAGGTCGGTCGGCACATCCACCGTGCCGGCGTCGGGACGGTCGGTCGTCGCCTCGTCGAGCACCGGACGGTCCTCCGTGGAACCGTCGACCTCGAAGGGCGACTCGCCATCCAGCTCGGTTCGGCTGCATCCGACCAGCATCGCCAGGACCAACAGACCGACGTCCCTGCGCCGACCCTCGTGCGTCATCATCGATCCGCGTCTCCTCGCATCGCATCTTCCAACAACGTTCGCAGCTCGGCGCCATCCAGGTGCTCCCGCTCCAGCAGCGTCGCCGCGATCGCGTGCACCGCCGCCCCGCGATCCTCCAGCACCTTGCGGGCGACGCTCTCGGCCGCCGCCACCGTCTGCCGGATCTCTGCGTCGACCAGGTCGGCCAGCTCGCCGCCGTGCTCGGAGCCGCCGCCGTGCTCCGTCATCAGTCCCCAGTCCCCGACCTGCCGACCACGCCCGAGCGACAGCGCTCCGAGCTTGTCGGACATCCCGAACTCAACCACCATCGATCGCGCCATTTCTGTCGCCTGAGACAGGTCGCTCGCCGCTCCGGTGGATACCTCACCAAGGAACAGCACCTCCGCCACCCGGCCTCCGAGCAGCGTCGCGAGCTGCGCGCGGAGCTCGCTCTCCGTCATCATGTAGCGGTCCTCGGTCGGGCGCCTCAGGGTATATCCGAGCGCCCCGTGGCCTCGCGGCACGATGGACACCTTCGTCACCCGAGAGGCCCCGCCCAGCACCTCGCCCACCAGCGCGTGACCGAGCTCGTGATACGCCACCCGACGGCGCTCATCCGGGGACAACACCCGAGAGCGACGCTCCAGACCCGCAGCCACCCGCTCCATCGCCTCCTGGAGATCCGCCGAGCCAGCAGCGGACGCCCCGCGACGGGCGGCCAGCAGCGCGGCCTCGTTGATGAGGTTGGCGAGGTCCGCCCCGGCGTATCCAGTGGTCTCCGCCGCGATGGTCTCCAGGTCGACGTCCATGCCGAGCGACACAGTGCGAGCGTGCACCTTGAGGATCGCCAGCCGCCCCCCGCGGTCGGGCCGGTCGACCAGGACCTGACGGTCGAAGCGCCCCGGCCGTAGCAGCGCCACGTCGAGGATCTCCGGCCGATTGGTCGCCGCCAGGACGATCACTCCGTTGTTGGTCTCGAAGCCGTCCATCTCGACCAGGAGCTGGTTGAGCGTCTGCTCGCGCTCCTCGTTGGATCCCATCGGGTTGCCGCCGCGGGTGCGGCCGAGCGCGTCGAGTTCATCAATGAAGACGATGCACGGCGCCTGCGCCTGGGCGCCCTCAAACAGGTCGCGCACCCGGGCGGCGCCGACCCCCACGAACATCTCGACGAACTCGCTGCCGCTCAGTGAGATGAACGGCACCCCCGCCTCGCCCGCGACCGCCTTCGCCAGGAGCGTCTTGCCAGTCCCGGGAGGGCCCACCAGCAGGACCCCGCGGGGGATGCGTGCGCCCACCCGCTTGAAGCGCTCCGCGTCGCGGAGGAACTCCACGACCTCCATCAGCTCCCGCTTGGCCTCGTCTACGCCCGCGACATCGTCGAAGCGAACCTTGACGTCCTTCTCCCCCGCGACCTTGCCCCGGCTCTTGCCGAAGGCCAGCACCCCGCCGCTCGGCCCCTGGACGCGCTGCGCGATCCATCGACCGAGGAGCAGCACTCCCATGAGCATCAAGCCGGTGGTCAACAGCCACGACATCCATCGAGAGTCTGGAGTGCCCTCGAAGGTGACGCCCTTCTCTGTCAACAAGGGAATGAGCTGCGGGTCGGTGACGCGCACCACCTCGAAGTCCATTGGAGCGCGAGGCCTCGGCGCGGCCGCCGTGCTGGCCCGCCGATAGCGGCCTCGAATCATCCGCTCGCTGATCAGCACGGAGGCCACCCGGCCGGACTGCACCCGCGTGCGGAACTCCGAATACGGCAGCACCGCCGTGGCCCCCGGGGCGAACTCCGCGAGCAGCGCCACCGCCCCGAGGAGCACCGTCAGCGCGGCCAGCCAGGCGCGCGCGCGTCGGTCACGGCGGTCATCCGGGCGTGGTTCGCGCTCGCTCACGCCTCGCTGGCTCCCCCGAAGACCGGGAGCGTCCGCTTTACGGGCTTCGCGCCCTGGAGCGCCAGCTGGCCGCAGGCGGCGTCGATCTCGTCGCCGCGCGTCTTGCGGATGAACACGCTGTACCCGTCGGCCCGGAGCTGGGACTGGAAGGTCAGGACGTCGTCGCGCGCAGGCGCCGCGTAGGGGACGCCCTCCACGGGGTTGAGCGGGATGAGGTTCACCTTCACCGCGAGGCCACGGAGCAGCTTCGAGAGCGCGCGGGCGTGCGCCGCCTGGTCGTTGACCCCGCGGATGAGCGTGTACTCCACGGTGATGCGGCGGCGGCGAGCGAGGGGATACCGGCGCAGCGCAGGCATCAGCTCGGCCAGCGGGTAACGGCGGTTGATGGGCATGAGCTGCGAGCGGATGTCGTCGGTCGGCGCGTGCAGGGAGATCGCCAGCGCCACCTCGCCGCGGAAGTCCTGGCCGAGGCGCTCGATCTCCGGGACGAGCCCGGAGGTGCTGACGGTCACCCGGCGGGTGGAGAGGTCGAGGCCGTCGCGGTGCGTGAGCAGCCGCAGCGCGCGAGCCACCGCGTCGTAGTTGTGCAGCGGCTCGCCCATGCCCATCAGCACGACGTTGCGAATCGCCTCGCCGTCGTCCAGCAGCGTGCGCCCGAGGAGCACCTGGGCGACGATCTCGCCCGCGGTCAGGTGTCGCTTGAGTCCCGCGACGCCCGAAGCGCAGAAGACGCAGCCCATCGCGCAGCCGACCTGCGAGGAGATGCACTGGGTCACGCGCCGGGCGGCGATGCGGGGTGTGGAGGGCGAAGGCTCGTCGTCGAGCTCGTCGTCCGCGTCGTCATCGGGCATCGGGGGGATGAGCACCGTCTCGACGGTTCCGCTGCCCGCGGCGTCGGGGAAGCCCACCAGGACCTTGCGGGTGTCGTCGGCGGCGCGATTCGCCCGCTCGATGACCGCCGGCATATGCATCGACGAGCCAGAGAGCTTCTCCCGCAGGGTCTTCGCGATATCCGTCATGCCCGCCGGGTCGGCGACCGAGCGCGTGTGGATCCAGCGGAAGACCTGCTTCGCGCGGAAGGGGCGCTCACCCCAGGAGGCGAGGAGCGCCTCCCACTCCTCGAGGTAGGAGCCGACCGGGTCGCGGAGGATGTCGTGAGTTGCGGGTGGCACGCGCTCCCTGTAACAGCGCGGAGCAGGGCGGGCAATCAGGGCGCAGTGTTGGCCCTGCCCGGGGTCGGCGCGCCGGCCGCGAAGGCGCCGGTGCCGTCGGGCAGCCTCGCCCAGGTGCGACCGTCGACGACCGCGTTGGCGGGGTAGTCCGCCGTAGCCACCACGACGCCGCCGGATTCAAGCAGGTAGAGGCGCTCTCCCCTCGACGCGCTGATGCCGAAGCCCGCGTGGAAGCAGGTCATCGGCCCGCTGACGCCGAGGCAGGTCATCTGGGGCCCGGCTCCGGCGTCGGCGAGGTCGGCGACCACGAGGAGGTACTGCCCAGGCGCGAGCGAGGTGCCCGCCGGGAAGCGTACTCCGTCCGACGGGCGAGGCGCGCCGCCGTCGACGGTGGTGTCGGTGTCCGCGAGGACGAGGCCGCCGAGGTCGACCGGGGCGGTGCCGACGTTCTTGAGCTCGATCCAGTCGTCACCGACGGCGCGGACCTCATTGAACACCACGGAGGCGCCCGTCGGCACGTCGACCGCCGGGGGGACGTCCGAGGGATTGCCAGCATCCACGGGGCTGCCCACATCGGACATCGCAGCGATATCGGCATTGACGACCGGGACGTCGGTTGGAGCCGGAGCGGGGGACTCGCTGCAACCCGTGATGGCGATGAGCGCGACAGTGGTCCAACGGTTGTTCATGGTGATGATCCAAAGAGCCAGCGGCGGAAGAGGATCATGCCGCGCTCGAGGGCAGCGCGGTCGGTCCACTCGTTGCGCTGGTGGGCCTGCGACTGGGTGCCGGGGCCGAGGTTGACCGCGGCGACGCCGACGCTGGCGAAGCGGGCGACGTCGGTCCACGCCTGCTTGGGCTCGACGCCTTCGACCCCTTCCGCGATGAGCGCCTGCACCAGCGGGTGCTCGCGATACGGCGGCGCAGAGGGCGATCGGTCGAACACCTCGATCTCGGCGTCGCCCTGCACCAGCGCCTGGAGGTCGGCGACGGCGTCGTCGGCCGTGCGCCCCGGTGCGAAGCGATGGTTTACGTTGAGGGTAAAGCGGTCGGGCACGATGTTGCGCCCGCGGCCGCCCTCGGCGAGCGTCGCCGAGATGACCTCGCGGTAGAGCATCCCCTCGATGGTCACGTCCCGAGGAGCGAGCGCCGCGAGCCGAGAGAGGAAGGCGCCGGACTTGTGGATGGCGTTCTCGCCCTGCCATGGGCGCGCGCTGTGGGAGGTGCGACCGTGGAAATGAACGCGCGCATGAAGGCTGCCCATGCACCCGAGCTGGAGTCCATTGGAGCTCGGCTCAAGGCACACCGCCAGGTCGGCGGACTGCAAAGAAGGGAAGTGTTCCAGGATGTCCCCGAGGCGATTTTCGAGGAAGGGCCCTTCCTCGCGTTCATAGAAGACGAAGGTCGGTTGAAACTTCGGGGCGGCGCCGCGCGCGATGTCTTCCAGGAGACAGAGCATTACTGCGAGGCCTGACTTCATATCGGCAGCGCCGGGGCCGTAGATGCGGTCGCCCTCGACCCGGGTGGGGCCGTCGTGCTGGGTCTTGACCACATCGAAGTGGCCCGCGAGCACCACCCGGGGGCCGCTCGCGGAGAGCTTCGGGGTCACCACGAGGCTGTGGCCGTCTCGGGCCACCGCCCCCTCCCCCAGCAGCGCCCGTAGCTGGGCCTCGACCCGGTCGCAGAGGGGACCTTCCTCCCCGGTGAGCGACGGGACCGCGCACAGGTCGAGGAGGTGCTGCTCGACCGGGGAGAGGCTCATACGGAGACCTCGTGGTCGCGGAGCGCGCGCTCGAGCGAGGTCTTGCGGTCGGTGCTCTCCGAGCGGCGGCCGATGATCAGCGCGCAGGGGACGTTGTACTCCCCAGCCGGGAAGCGCTTCGGGCGCATGCCGGGGATCACCACGCTGCGCGCCGGGATGCGGCCCTTCCACTCGACCGGCGACTCGCCCGTCACGTCGACGATGGCGGTGCTGGAGGTGAGCACCACGCCCGCGCCGAGCACGGCCTCCTGCTCGACGTGAACGCCCTCGACCACGATGACCCGCGATCCGACGAAGGCGCCGTCCTCGATGATGACGGGGCGGGCCCCTGGGGGCTCGAGCACGCCGCCGATGCCGACGCCGCCGGCGAGGTGGACGTCGCGGCCGATCTGGGCGCAGGAGCCCACGGTGGCCCAGGTGTCGACCATCGAGCCCGTGTCGACGTAGGCGCCGATGTTGACGTAGCCGGGCATCACGATCGCGCCGGGGGCGACGTAGGCGCCGTAGCGCACGGTTCCGGGAGGAACGATGCGCACGCCCTCGGGGGGCGTCTTGATCGGGATCTTGTCCTGGAAGGAGAGCGGTCCGGCGCTCGTGCGCTCCATCGGGCGGAGCGCGAAGTAGAGCAGGATGGCCTGCTTGATCCAGGGGTGGACGGTCCAGCCGGCGGCGTCGCGGGTTGCCACGCGGATCGCGCCGCGGTCGAGCAGGTCGAGGGTCTCCTCGACGGCCGCGGTGCTCTCGGCGGAGCGCAGCAGGGTGCGGTCGGCGAAGGTGCGCTCGATGATGGGTTGTAGCCGGGGGCGACGGTGTCCTGGGTGCTCATGGCCCCAGAGGGCATACAACCACCCGCGGGGGTGGCGGTAGTTCGCTACGGGACGCAGCCGCTCTCGCTCGGCTGCCCGGCCGGGCGGACGTTGGGGCAGATGGAGCCCGCGAAGCGGCACTCGGTGGCGTCGGAGCAGCGCTGGACGCAGACCGTTCCGAGCGCGGCGGTCTCGGTGTTGATGCACACGCCGTGGTCGGGGCAGTCGGCGCTCGTGGTGCAGGCGACGGTGCAGAGCCCGATCTGCCGCCCGGTGAGCCGGTTGTTGAAGAGCACGCAGCGGGGCGTGACCTCGGCGCAGGCCGACGACGCCTGGCAGGAGCCATACGCGGTCTCGTTGCGGGCGCTGCACGCGGCCAGGGGAACCAATACGAGAAGCCACCGGAGAGACATTGGGGGGACCGATGGGGAAGGTACACCGATGCGCCCCGGCATGGGATCGTTCGCTCGATGATCGAGGTGACGAATGTGTGGAAGCGCTTCGCGGCGCCGGTGCTGCGGGACGTCACCCTCCGGGTGCCGCAGGGCTGCCTCTACGGCCTGATCGGCCCCGGGGCGGCCGGCAAGAGCGTGCTGCTCAAGTGCCTCGCGGGGCTGCTGCGCCCGGAGCGGGGCTCGGTGCGGATCTTCGGGCAGGCGATCGAGTCGCTCGACGAGGTGTCCCTCCAGGCGGTGCGCAACCGGGTCGGGATGCTCTTCCAGAACAACGCCCTCTTCGATCACCTCACGGTGGCCGAGAACATCGCGTTTCCGCTGCGGCGCCGCGGGATCACGGACGAGGCCGAGATCGCCGCGCGGGTGGCCGACCGGCTGCGCGCGGTGTCCCTCCCGGGCTTCGAGCAGCGGCTCCCGGGGGGGCTGTCGGGGGGGCAGAAGAAGCGCGTCGGGGTGGCCCGGGCGACGGTGACGCGCGCGGACGTGGTGCTCTACGACGAGCCCGCGGCGGGCCTCGACCCGGTGACCTCGCAGAAGATCTTCGACCTGCTGCGCCGCGAGCAGCAGGAGGCCGGGGCGACGGTGGTCATGGTGTCGAGCGACATCGACCGGCTGCTGACGGTGACCGACCGGGTGGGGATGATGCTCGACGGGGCGCTGATCTTCGACGGCACCACCGCGGAGGCCCAGGGGTCTTTACATCCGGTGGTAAAGCAGTTCGTGCACGGCGAGGTCGACGGGCCGTTGTAGGCTCGCGTCCCAGGAACGGCTGAGATGGCGACCGAGGAAGAAGGCCCAGCCGCGCAGACCGGGCGCGCGGTGCTCTCCCTGGCGACGGACGTCGGCGGGGCGGCGGTGCTCGCCGCGAGGCTCGCTCGCCGGATGGTGCCGCCGCGGCTGGATGGGCCGGAGCTCTGGCGCAACCTGTACCGGATGGGCGTGCGGTCGCTCCCCATCGTCGGCGTCACGGCGCTCTTCACCGGCGGGATCATGGTGATCCAGGCGGGGGTGCTCATCCGACGATTCGGCGCCGAGGGGCTGCTCGGGTGGGGCGCCGGCTTCACGACGCTTCGGGAGGTGGGGCCGATCCTGATCGCGCTGATGTTCTCGGGGAGGGTCGGGGCGAACAACACCGCCGAGCTCGCGACGATGACGGTCACCGAGCAGATCGACGCCCTGGAGACGCTGGCGATCGACCCGCTCTCGTACCTGATCCTGCCGCGGGTGCTGTCGATGGTCGTGATGCTCTTCGTGCTCACGGTCTACGGCGACGTGCTCGCGCTGCTGGGCGCGGCCTTCATGGGCGACGCCCTCCTCGGCGTGAGCACCGCCACCTTCTGGAACGGCCTGCTCGACGCGATCCGCGTCTGGGACCTGGCGACGGGGCTCATCAAGAGCGCCCTCTTCGGCGGGGTGATCGCGCTCTCCAGCAGCCACTACGGCCTCTCCGTGAGCGGCGGCGCGCCCGGCGTGGGCCGCGCGGTCAACGCCTCGGTCGTGGCGAGCGCGACCGGGATCTTCGTGTGTGATTACCTCGCCACGTACATCCTGCAATGAGCACTGATCCCGGGTCGATGGAGCGTCTCGAGGGGCCCTTGGAGGCCGCCGCTCGGACGGTGCTGGCGGACGCGCGCGAGCTCCAGGGGGTCTTCCTGCGCGCGCTCTACTGGACCGCGCGGGGCAGGCGCGAGCCCGGCGAGGTGGCGCGCCAGTGCTACGAGGTGGGCTACCGCTCGGCCTTCTTCCTGTCGGTGACGATGGGCTTCATCGGGATGATCCTGGTGTTTCAGAGCGGGCTGCAGCTCTTGCGGGTGGTGCCCGACCTCTCGCAGCTCGGCGCGACCTTCCTCGAGCTGCTGGTGCGCGACCTGGGGCCCACCATCTCGGCCATGATGCTGGCGACGCGCGTCGGCGCGGGCATCGCGGCGGAGATCGGCAGCATGGTGGTGACCGAGCAGGTGGACGCGCTGCGCATGTGCGGCGTCGACCCGGTGGACCACCTGGTGGTGCCGCGCTTCATCGCGTCGATGATCATGACCGTGGTGCTGGTGATGTTCTCGGGGCTGGTGAGCTTCGCGGCCGGCGGGGCGACGGCGTGGTTCGTCTTCGACGTGCAGCCGCTCACCTACGCGAACTTCTCCCTGCTCGACCGCGGCGACCTCATCACGGGGCTGGCCAAGTGCTTCGCCTACGGCGCGGCCATCCCGATCGTGTCGGGGTGGTGCGGGCTCACCACGCGGGGCGGCAGCGAGGGCGTCGGCTCGGCCACCACCAGCGCCGTGGTCAACAGCTCGCTGGCGGTCATCATGCTCGACCTGGTGATCTCCGGCGTGGGCTTCGTGGTGTTCGTGTGATCGAGTTTCGCGGCATCCGGAAGAGCTTCGGCCCGAAGGTGGTGCTCGACGGGGTCGACCTGGTGATCCCCAAGGGCGAGGTGTTCTTCCTCATCGGCGCCTCGGGGGCGGGCAAGAGCGTGCTCATCAAGCACCTCATCGGGCTGCTCAAGCCCGACGCGGGGGAGATCTTCCTCGACGGCCGCGACGTCTCCCGGCTCGACACCGCGGCGCTCTACGAGGTGCGCCGGGTCTGCGCGATGGTGTTCCAGCACTCGACGCTCTTCGACTCGATGACCTGCGCGGAGAACGTCGCGCTGCCGCTGCGCAAGCACCGCGGGCTCTCGATGAAGGAGGCGCTCGCGGAGGCCCGTCGGCGGCTGGAGGTCGTGCACATGCAGGCCTACGGCGACCGCTACCCCGCCGAGCTCGGCGACGGGATGCGCAAGCGCGTGGCCATCGCCCGGGCCCTCACCGTCGACCCGCGGTACGTGCTCTTCGACGAGCCCACCACCTCGCTCGACCCGGTGAGCGCGCGCCGGGTCGACCGGCTCATCCGCGAGCTGTCCGACAAGCGCGGGGTCACGAGCATCGTGGTGTCGCACGACCTGGCCTCGATCTTCAGCATCGCCGACCGCATCGCGTTCCTCTACAAGGGAAAGCTGCGGAAGGTCGGGACTCCGGCGGAGTTTCGCGCCAGCGACGACGCGATCGTGCAGCAGTTCACCCGCGGCATCGCGGAAGGTCCGATGGAGGTGTAGGGCGGTGCGAATCAACGATAGTCTCCGGGCCCAACGCTGATGGCCGCCGCGCGATCGATCGAAGTGAAGGTTGGGCTTCTGGTGCTCGTCGCCGGGGGCCTCCTCGTGGCGCTGGTGCTGGTGATGGGGGGCGTGCACCTCGGCAAGCGCTTCCCCGTCGCGGTGGACTTCAACAACCCGGGGGGCCTGCAGGGCGGGGCTCCGGTGAAGATCGCCGGCGTGAAGGTGGGCCAGGTCGACCGGCTGGAGTTCCGCGGGCCGCAGGTCGACCCGCGCACGGGCCGCAGCGCGCTCGTGAGGGTGCACATCGAGGTCGACGAGCGCTACCGCCGGGAGCTGCACTCCGACGCGGCCTTCTACGTGACCACGCAGGGCGTGCTGGGAGAGCAGTTTCTCGCCATCGACCCGGGCAGCGCGGCGCAGCCCCCGCTCGACCTCTCGCGCCCGGTGGAGGGCATCGACCCGCCGCGCATCGACCTCTTCCTGGCCCGCGCGTACTCGCTCCTCGACGACACGGTCACCGCGCTGCGGACCAACCGCCGACAGATCGGGACCATGGTCGACGACCTCTCGGGCATCCTCCACGACTCGCGCGACGTGCTCCACCGCAACACGGGCCGCATCGACAGCATCCTCGAGAACACCGACCGCGCCATCCGCGACGCCGACGGGCTCGTGAACGCCGCCCGCGACCGCTACGTCGACGGCGTGCAGGCGCGGCGGATCATCCAGCGCGCGGAGTCGATCCTCACGACCATCGACCGCGAGGCGCCTCCGCTGTCCCGCGAGGCGAGGGCCCTGATGGCGCGGCTCGACCACATCGCCCAGGGGGTCGGCGACCCGCAGATCCAGGACCTGCAGCGCACGCTGCGGGAGGTGCGCACGCTCACCGAGCGGGCGAACACCGTGATGACCGACGTGCAGGCGGTGAGCACCCGGGTGCGCGCCGGACAGGGGACCGTCGGGGCCCTGCTCATGGACGAGGAGATCTACGACGACCTCCAGGAGATGATCCGCGACCTCAAGCACAACCCCTGGAAGTTCTTCTGGCGGGAGTGACACAGGGCGTCGGACGATTCCTGCCTTGCCAGAATATTCCTCTAGTGCCATAAGGCCGGGGACGCGACGAAGATGGCCACTGATGCGCGAGGGCGCTGAGGAGATCGAGCGATGAGCCAGCAGCAGAAGGAAGACTCGGTGATGTTCTCGCTCCGCAGCCTGATGGAGATCGAGGAGGATCGCATCAAGCAGGAGGAAGACGAGAAGCGCCGCGCCGAAGAGGGCGAGCGGATGCGACTCGAGGACGCCCGTCGTCGCGAGGAAGACGAGCGCCAGGCGAAGGTTCGCGCGGCGGACGAGGCCCGCGCGGCGGACGAGCGGCAGCGCCGTGAGACCGAGGAGCGCACCCGCCGCGAGCGCGAGGAGAGCGAGCTGCGCATCCGCCTGGAGGCGGAGTCGAAGCAGCGCGAGCGCGAGATGCAGCTGCGCATGGAGCAGGAGCAGAAGCTCGCGGTCATCGAGTCGCAGAAGAAGAAGGGCGTGAACCCGGGCGCGGTCGCGGGCGGCGTGTTCGTGCTGCTGGCCGTGGTGGGCGCCGGGGTGTTCTTCGGCGTCATCAAGCCGCAGCAGGAGGCGCGGGCGGAGGAGACCCGGCGCGCGGAGATCGCGCGGCGTGACTCCGAGGAGCGCCGGATGGTCGCCGAGCGGGCGGCGGAGGACGCGCGTCGACGCGTGGCCGAGGCGGACGCCGAGCGGCAGCGGCAGGCTGCGGCGGCGCTGCTCGCGCAGCAGAACGCGGCGGCCCTCGCGGCGGCGACCCCTTCCACGGGGGCGCGGCCCACGACGGCCTCGCGGCCCCACTCCTCTGGCGGCGGCGCGCGACGTCCGGCTCGGCCCGGCGGCGGCGGGAGCAGCGGTTCGAGCGAGCCCGATCTGGGCGATCTCGGCCTCTGATGCGAAGGGTCCTGCTCGGGGTGAGGGCCGTGAAGGAGGCCCTCGCCGCCCACGCCCAGTCCATCGCCGTCATCTACGTGCACGAGGAGGGCGCCCGAGGGGCCCTGCGCGACATCGTCACCGACGCGAAGAACCGCGGCGTCTCGATCGAGCTCAAGCCGATGGAGGAGCTCAACGCCCTCGCCGAGGGCGATCGCCACCAGGGCGTCATCGGGCTCTCGGGCGAAGACTTCGCGTACGCGAGCTTCGACGAGCTGCTCGACCGCACCGTGGCGCTCGGCCCGGCGGGGCTCATCGTGGCGCTCGACGAGGTCACCGACCCGCACAACTTCGGCGCGATCGTGCGATCGGCCGTGGCCTTCGGGGCGACCGGCATCGTCACCATGAAGGACCGCGCGTCGCCGGTGACGCCGACGGTGGTGCGCGCCAGCGCGGGCGCCACCGAGCACGCCACCATCGCGCGGGTGACCAACCTCTCGCGCGCCCTCGACGCGGCCCGGGAGCGCGGCCTCTGGACCGTCGGGCTCGACGCCGAAGGGTCCGCCACGCTCGCGGCCACGGACCTCACGGTGCCCTGCGTGCTGGTGGTCGGGAGCGAGGGCCGCGGCCTGCGCCGCCTCGTTCGCGAGCGCTGCGACGTGCTCGCGAAGATCCCCATGTCGGGGCCCATCGCGTCGCTCAACGCCTCCGTCGCGGCGGCCATCACGCTCTACGAAGTCACCCGCCAGCGCTCGCTCGCCGCCTCGCGGTAGCGCCTTCTCGACTCCCCCCGACAAGAATCTTCGAGGCCCCGGAAACGCCGGGCGCAGCCGCCGCGAAGACCCGCCGCAAGGAGGGTTCATATGCTGGATGGCGCGTTCCGTTCCAACACGATCCGACGGCTGCGGGTGGACATCTCGGGGGGCGTTCGGCGCGTGCGGCAGCGCGTGATACGACTCGACGAATACCAGCCCAGGTATTGTCTCCGCCCGCCCGCGATGGCCGAGGTGATGCCCTGGGATGACGGCCCGGAGATCACCGAGGTCGAAGACCCCGCCGCCCTACCGTCGCTCGATCGCTGACAGCCGCACCACGCGTCGCTGTCCGTCCCGCTCCACATCCACGATCACCACCGAGCCGCTCACGCCCTGCAGGCGCGCCACGGCGTCCGCCGCGTCGCGGGGCTCGCGTCCGTCGATCGACGCGATCACGTCGCCAGTCTGGATACCCGCGCGAGCCTCCGCCGAGTCTGCGGACACCCGACCGACCAGGAAGCCACCCGGCACCCGAGCGAGCTCGATCGTCGCCGAGGGCGTCGACGGCGAGGCGGCCTGCTGCGAGAGGCGCAGCCGTACCCCGCGGACCTCGGTGCCGCGAAGCACCCGGACGTCCTGAGGCTCGGAGCGCAGCCGGCCGCGGTGCTCGGCGACGAGGGTGCGCGTCCCCTCCGGGACCGTCGGCAGCACGAAGCGCCCGCTGCGATCGGTGATCGACGGGGGGAGTTCGTCCCCGGGCGCCGACGAGGACACCCGCACCGAGGCGCCCACGACGGGGTCGCCGCGCTCGTCGAGCACCTCGCCGCTCACCGATCCGCCCGCGCGGAGCTCGATGGAGCCGAGGTCGATGGTGGCGCCCGCGACGCGCAGCTCCCGCTCCACCGGGACGCAGCCGGGCGCCGAGAGCCGGAGCGTCGCGCGGCCATCGCAGAGGTGGTCGATCGCGAGGTCGCGGGAGTCCCGCAGCGCGAAGGTCACGGGGCCGCAGGCGCTCTCCACGCCGCCGCGGGGCGCCTCGGTCGCGCACCCGTCGTCGCGCACCGTGGCGCGCAGGGAGGTGCCCCGCGTGAGCTCGATGCGCAGGGGCTGCGAGACTTGGGCGAGGCGGATCTCCCGCGGGGCGAAGTCGGGGTGGCGCGCCGCGACGGAGACGCCGCCGCGGCCGCCGACGGAGACCGCGAAGGTGCCGTCCGGGGCCGCGCTGCCGGTGCCCGCGCCCGCCGAGCCGGGGTCGAGGGAGGCGACGGTGACCATCGCGCCGCCGACGGGGAAGCCGCGCTCGTCGACCACGCGGCCCTCGACCCGGCGGAGCGATCCGGCGAGGACGAGCTCCATCGGTACGACCGCGCCGTCGTCGATGCGAGCCTCGGCGCGCGCGACCACCCTCCCCCCGCTCCAGGCCGTGAGCGAGGCGGGGCCGTAGATGCCGATGAAATGGAAGGTTCCGTCGAGCGTGGTGAGGGCTCGCTGGGGCATCGGGTCGGTGGGGGTGCGGAGCTCGATCTCGACGCCCGAGATCGGGAGGCGACGGTCGTTCACCGCGCGTCCATGGATCGCTCCGCCCGGGTGCAGCACGACCTCGTGCGCCGTCGCGCGCGACGCGACGAGGACCAACGGGTCGGTCACGGCACGGGCGTAGCCAGGGTGCGAGACGCTCACGACGGCGCTCCCGGGCGGAAGATCGGTGACGCGGAAGTGTCCCGCGGCGTCGGTGCGAAACCCGGCCGTCTCGACCGCGGCGGCGACGCTCCCGGGGATCACCGGGACGATCGGCACGCGCCCCGCGAGGACCCCTAGGTCACCGCGAGGGAGGAGCGCCGCGCCGCGGCCGGACTGCGCGTTGAAGAGCGCGTCCTGGAAGCCCGTCGACGCGGCGCTCACCCAGCGGGGGCGGTTGTCGAGGTCCCTCACGACGACCTCGACCTGCGCGTTGGCGACCGCGCGACCGCGCGCGTCGATCACGGTCCCATCGATGGAGGCCGCCGGGTCGAGGCGCACGGCGAGCGACTCACCGCCAGGAACCACGGGCAGCGACTCGATGGGCGCGTACCCGGGGAGCCGCACCCAGAGCGTGTGCGTTCGAGCCAGCAGGCCCTCGAAGCCGAAGCGCCCATCCTCCGCGGTGGCGGTCGCTCTCGGGGCGGTGGAGATGCCGTCCTCGGTCAGCGCGACCCGGGCGCCCGCGAGAGGGCGACCGCTCGCCGCGTCGGTCACCATGCCCGCGAGCGTCCTCCCCTCGCCCAGCACCGCGGTGACCGCGCGCGTCTCGCCGGGCTCGATCCAGAGCGGGGCCACGGGCTCGGCGACGGAGGTGCCGCGGGTCGCGCGCACCTCGTAGACGCCGCCGGGCAACGAGGGCAGCGCGACGGCTCCGAGGTCGTTGGTGCTCAGCGAGCGGGGAGGCCAGATGCCCGAGCCCGAGACCACCACGGACGCACCCGCGGCAGGGTTGCCCGCGCCGTCGAGCACGGTGAGCGAGAGGGTCGCGAGGGCGCGCAGCGTCAGCGAGAGGTCGACCGTGGGGCCGCGACGCCGATGCGCTGGAGGGCCTCGAAGCCGTCGGCGGCGAGCTCGATGCGCCATGTCCCAGGGGAGAGCCCGTCGAGCCGGAAGCGGCCCTGCGCGTCGCTGCGGGTGGCCACGCCGGGGTCCTCCGCGGCGGTCGTCCCCTCGCGGGTGGCGCGGAGGAGCACCGAGCCGAGGGCGCTGCGGGTCGTGCCGCGCAGGGCGGAGGTCGTGCCGACGATCGACGCCGCGGGCCCCAGCGTGAGGGCCATGGACTGCGTCGGCTCGCGCACCCGCAGGGGCCGCACCACCCTCGCCCGCCCGGGCGCCGAGGCCTGGACCCACCATGATCCGAGCGGGAGGTCCTGCACCTCGAAGCGGCCCGACTCGTCGGTCTGCACCGAGACCACCGGGAGCGCGAGGCCCTCGCGAACGGCGATCCAGCGGAGGGTGGCGCCTCGCACGGGATGGCCGGACTCGTCGGTCACGCGACCCCGCACCGCGCCGCCCGGCTCCCGAGCGCGCGCCGTGGGTGAGGACGCCATCACCCGACGCGCGGACACTACGCCCGGGCGGAGGAGTTCTCCGGGGCGGTCGCGCGCCGTCAGCGCGCAGAGCAACAGCCCCAGGGCGGCGGGCGTCAGGCGCATCGTCTTGGGGAGCAGCGACACGGGGCTCCGTGCTATTCCCGACGGGCCCCGGCGCGCCAGCGGGCGACACACGAATGCAGCGAAGACGAACAGAGTCCCTCTCCCACGACGAGCCCCGCGAGCGCCCGACGCCCCCGGTCGTGCGCCCCCCGTCGATGCCCGAAGACGCGCTCTGCTCGGTCTTCGAGGTGCGATCGGACCGCGCGGGGATGCGCCTGGACCGGTGGCTCTCGCTCGAGCTCACCCGCCTCACCCGCAGCCGCGCCCAGGAGATCGTGTCGCACTTCGCGTTCACCGCGCAGGGCGTCGCGCTCGGTCCGTCGCATCGGGTGCGCGCCGGCGAGGTGATCGCCCTCTACCGCCCGCGCTGGGAGGAGCCGCCCGCCCCGCGCGAGGTCGGCCTGCTCTACATCGACGACCACGTGATCGCGGTCGACAAGCCCGCGGGGCTGCCGGTGCACCCGACGGCGAAGTTTCATCACAACACGCTCACCAGCGTGCTCGCCGAGCGATTCCCCGAAGAGCGCGTGGTGCTCGCGCACCGCATCGACCGGGAGACCTCGGGGGTGATCCTGCTGGCGCGGTCGCGCGAGGCCGAGCGGCGGCTGAAGCAGGACTTCGCGGAGCGCAGGGTCGAGAAGACCTACCACGCGCTCGTGCACGGCGTGGTCGAGCAGGACCATCAGGTGATCGACGCGCCGATGTGTCTGCACGGCGGCGATGTCGGCGTGAAGATGGTGGTCCGGCCGGTGACCCGCGGGGGCATGCCCTCGGTGACGAGGGTCGATGTGATCGCGCGGCTCGACGGGTTCACCCTCGTCGCAGCGCACCCGGAGACCGGACGCCAGCACCAGATCAGGGTGCACCTCGCTCACGTCGGCCATCCCCTCGTCGGGGACAAGCTCTACGCGCACGGCGACGAGATGTTCCTGGCCTGCCTGGAGGGCCCGCCGGACGAGGCGCGGATGCGGAAGCTGCTGCTCGAGCGGCAGGCCCTGCACGCCGCGTCGGTGACCCTCACGCACCCGATCGAGAAGACCCCGCTCACGGTCTCGGCGCCGCTGCCCGCGGACATGCGAGCGTTCTGCGAGGAGCGCAGCGCGTCAGCCTCGACCGTCCCTCGCAACGGTGATACCCCAACGCGGTGAACCGACTCTCGGCCTTCGTGCTCCTCGCGGCGCTCAGCGGGGGATGCGCCAGCACCGGCTCCCGCGGTGCCAGCGTGACGACCCGACCCTTCACCCCAGAGCTCGCGCGGTACTTCGACGACGCCGCGGACTTCATCGAGGACGTCGACGCCCTCGGCGGCCGCGTCGCCTCGGACTGGCGTCGCCAGGTGCGCGGGCTCACGACCGAGAGCGACCTGATCGTCGCCGTGCGCATCGAGACCGTCACCCTGGGCGGCGACAGCAGCACCGCCCGCGCCTACCGGCTCACCGCCGCGGCGACCCGAGCGCCCATCGTGGGGACGCTGCCGGGCGATCGGCGCATCGACCTCCGCGTGACCGAAGGGGAGATCGGGTTCAACGCGATCCACCAGAACGAGCAGCGGCTGCAGATGCGGTCCTACCTGCTCTTCGCGCGCTGGTACGACGACGACGGCACGCCCCGCGCGCACTGGCACCTGTCGCCCGAGACCGAGGCGCTCACCCGACGGGTGCGTGAGGTCGCCGGCGCCAGCGACCCCAACGCCCCGCGCGAGACCATCGTCCACCAGGACTGACTACAGGGGCGCCGTCGCTCCGGCGGGCTCCGGCTCCACCACCGTGGGCTCGGTCACGAACTGCAGCCGGTGGAGGCGCGCGTAGACGCCGCCGAGGGCCATCAGCGTCGCGTGGTTGCCCCGCTCGACGACCTCGCCGCGGTGCATCACCAGGATCTCGTCGGCGTGGCGGATGGTGCTCAGCCGGTGGGCGATCACGATGGCCGTGCGGCCGCGGAGGGTCTCGGCGACCGCGCGCTGCACCGTCGCCTCGGTCTCCGAGTCGAGGCTCGCGGTGGCCTCGTCGAGGACGAGCACCTCGGGGTCGCGGTAGAGGGCGCGCGCGAGGGCGATGAGCTGGCGCTCGCCGCTGCTGAAGTTGCCGCCGCGCTCGCCGACGGAGGAGCTCAGCCCGAGACCGCGGCGGGTGAGCAGGTCGAGCAGACCGAGGCGGCGGGCGATGTCCTCGGCGCGGGCCTCGTCGGGGCGATCCTCGCCGGGGGCCATGTTGGAGAGCACGTCGCCGGGGAAGAGCACCACGTCCTGCGGGACGACCACCACGCGGCGGCGCAGCGCCTCGCGGGGCAGCGCGCGGATGTCCGTCCCGTCGAGGAACACCGCGCCGTCGTCGACCTCGTAGAGCCGCTGGAGCAGCGAGATGATGGAGGTCTTGCCCGCGCCGGTGGGGCCGACGATGGCGAGCGTGTGGCCCCTCGGAACCTCGAAGCTCACGCCGCGCAGCGTAGGGCGGTCGGGCTTGTAGCCGAAGCGCACGCCCTCGAAGACCACGGCTCCGGCGGGCGGAGGACGGTCGTCGCCGCGCGCGGGGACCTCCACCGCGGGCGCGTCGGGCTCGGGCTTGTCGAGCAGGCCGAAGACCCGCTCGGCGCCGGACATGGCGTTCTGCAGGATCGTGAACTTCGAAGAGATCTCCCGCAGCGGCTCGAAGAAGCGCTGCACGTACTGCACGAACGCGACGAGCACGCCGAGCGAGGCCGCGGGCTGGTCGCGGTGGAGGGCGTACGCGCCGGCGAAGAGCAGCGAGGCGATGCAAACCGACGAGAACGCGTCGACGGCGGCGTAGAGGAGCGCGTCGTAGCGGATGGCGAGCTGGTTGGCCTCGCGGTACGCGGCGTTGATCTCGCGGAACTCGTCCTGGCAGCGCTGCTCCTGCGCGAAGGCCTGTACCACCGCGACGCCGGTGACCTGCTCGTTGAGGTAGGCGTTCATCCGAGCGGTCTTGGTGCGGATGGCGCGGAAGGCGTCGCGCGCGCGGCGGCGGAAGCGGTCGACGAGCCACGCGAGCGGCGGCACCGCGAGGAAGGTGAGCACCGAGAGCTGCGGCGAGAGCACCACCATCGCGACGACGATGCGCGCGAGGGTGATGACGTCGCCGACGGCGGTGACCGCGCCGGACGCGAAGAGCTCGCCCACGGCGTCGACGTCGTTGGTCACGCGCGTGGTGAGGCGACCGATGGGCTGCCGGTCGAAGAACGCGATGCGCTGCCCCTGGAGGAACCGGAACACCTCGCGACGTACGTCCGCCATGCTGCGCTGACCGACGACCTGCAGCAGGTAGCCGGAGACGAAGCGCACGGCGAACTCCGCCACGATGAGCAGCGCGAGCACGACCGAGCCCCGGTGCACCGCGTCGACGTCCCCTCGGCCGACGCCGTCGTCGATGATCGCGCGCATCGTGCGCGGCTGGGCGACCAGGAGCTCCGAGCCGACGGGCAGCAGCGCCATCGCCAGCAGCAGGGGCCAGCGGTAGGTGCGCACGAAGGGCCAGAGGCGCTTGAGCAGGCGGGCGTCGTAGGTCTTCCCGAGGGCGTCCTCCTCGTGGAAGACGCGCTCGGCCTCCGCGGCGGACTGCTTCGGTCTCGGCTTCGGGTCGCTCACATCGCCTCCAGCTCGGCCTCGAGCGCCTGCCGCTCGGCGAGCCTCGCGTAGAGCCCGTCGCGGGCGATGAGCTCGTCGTGGGTGCCGGCCTCGACCACGCGGCCGGCGTCGAGAACCACCACCTGGTCGCAGCGCGCCGCCGCCGCGACGCGGTGCGTGACCAGCACCAGCGTGCGCCCGCGCGAGGCCTCGTCGATGGCGTCGAGGATGGCGGCCTCGGTGCGCGTGTCGACCGCGGAGAGCGGGTCGTCGAGCACCAGCACCTTCGGCTGAGCGAGCAGCGCCCGGCCGAGGGCCACCCGCTGCTTCTGGCCGCCGGAGAGCTGCACGCCCCGCTCGCCCACGATGGTGAACACCCCCTCGGGCATCGCGTCGACCTCCGCCATGAGCTGCGCCGAGCCGAGCGCCGAGCGCACCTTGTCGCGCGTCTCCGGGGCGTCGGGGTCGGGCTCGGCGAAGGCGACGTTGCGGGCGATGGTGGTCGAGAAGAGGAAGGGCTCCTGCTGGGCGAGGCCCACGACCGCGCGCAGCGTCGCCAGCGGGATGCGGGTGATGTCGTGGCCGTCGAGGAAGACCGCCCCCGCGGGCGTCGGGAGCATCCGCGCGAGGAGCCTGGCCAGCACGCTCTTGCCGGCGCCGGTGCGCCCGACGATGGCGACGCGGCGGCCCGCGGGCACCTCGAGGCTGACCCCGGCGAGCACCTCGCGGCCCTCGATGGCGTAGCGCAGGTCGCGCACGGAGAGGGCGCCGTCGAGGGACTCGGGCTCGACGGGAGCGGCGTCGACGTCGTCGACGTCGGGCGACGCCTCGAGGACGTCGAGAATGCGGTCGACGGAGGCGCGGCCCCGCTGAAGGATCGAGAGCAGATAGCCGAGCGCGATGGTGGGCCACGCGATGAGCGCGAGGTGCGACTGGAACGCGAGGATGTCGCCCACGGTGAAGGAGGCCGGGTCGGTGATGATCTGCGCGCTGCCGACCCACACGACGATGAAGGACGCGGTCGCGGCGCCGAGGCCTAGCACCGGGAACATCACGCCGCGCAGCCGGGCGAGCGAGAGGTTGGCCTCGAGCGAGCGGTCGATGTCCTGGTCGAAGCCCGCGCGCTGCGAGGCCTCGAGGCCGTAGGCGCGCACCACGCGCATCCCCGAGAGCACCCGCTGGACGCGCTCGGACATCACCCCGAGGGCGTCCTGGGCGGCGCGGCTGCGGGCGAACATCGCGCGGCCGAAGCCCTGGGTGATGAAGACGAACACCGGGAAGGGCAGCAGCGCGAGCGTGGCGAGCCGCGGGTTGCGCATGAAGAGGAGCGGGATGTTGACGAGGTAGGCGAAGACCGCGTTGACGAGGTTGAGCCCGCCGAAGCCCACGAGCAGGCGCACCTGCGCGAGGTCGTTGGTGGCGCGGGACATCACCTCGCCGGGGCCCATGCGCTGGAAGAACGAGGGACCCAGCCGGTGGAGGTGCGCGAGGAGCCGCTCGCGGAGGACGAACTCGACCTCTCGCCCTGCGTTGAAGACGCGCAGACGCGAGGCCACGCGGAACCACGCGCCCAGCCCGGCGAAGGCTGCGATGGCGAGCGCGAAGGCCATCGCGCGCGGGGCCCTGGAGGCCATCAGCGCGTCGGAGGCGAAGCGGATGCACTGGGGGATCGCCCCGGCGGTGACGGAGCTCAGCGCGAGGAAGACCACGCCGACGATCACCTCCCGGCGCTGGGCGACGAGGAGCTCACGCAGCAGGGACCACGCGCGGCTCGGAGGTCGCGAGACGGGAGCGGTGGGAGCGGCGCTCATGATGGCGGGAGGTCTCTTCGGTGCCTTGGTCGGGATGGGCGTTCAGGGTGCGTCGGCGCAGGTCGCGTCGGGGGCGCCCGCGTCGGTGGCATCGCCGGCCACCGGGAGGCAGCGACCGTGCCCGTCGGCGCCGAGAAACGCCGTGTCGCACACGTAGAACCGGGGACAGTCGCGCAGGCTGTCACACGCGGGAGCGCAGTAGCCGGGGCCGCATCCGTCGCTCACGCAGTCCCTGCCGGCGCAGTCGATGCGGTCGCGGCACGCCCGCGCGCAGACCCGATCGGCCTCGCCCACGCAGCGGTCTCCCGGGGGGCAGGCTCCGTCGCAGCGGACCTGCAGCGGGGCACGGCACACGCGCACCACGTCGGACTCCATGCCCGCGGGGAGGCCGGCGTCGTCGCGACCGCGGAAGTCGAAGCGGCCGCAGACCTCCGTGGCGGGACAGTCGGTGTCCGTCGCGCAGCGCGCCACGCACACGGCGACGCCGGTGTCACGTTCGAGGCAGAGGCCGGTCTGGCATTGAGTTCCCGAGGAGCAGCGAGCGCCGAGGGGAACCCGGTCGTCGGAGCAGTGGGAGAGGATGGACAGGAGCACGATGGCGAGCGCACGGAGACCGGAGCGCCCGCCCATCACGCGCGATCAGGAGGCGGAGGGGCCCTTGTCGCGGGCGTCCTTCAGACGGGCGGCCTTGCCCTGGAGGTCGCGGAGGAAGTACAGGCGCGCGCGGCGGGTCACGCCGTGGGCGATGACTTCGATCTTGTCGATGCGCGGGCTGTGCACCGGGAAGATGCGCTCGACGCCGACGTTGTAGGAGATCTTGCGGACGGTGAACATCGCGCCGATGCCGCCGTTGCGGATACGGATGACCTGGCCCTTGAAGACCTGGATGCGCTCCTTCTCTCCTTCGGCGACCTTGTAGTGCACGTTGACCGTGTCACCGACGCGGAAGGGAGTGAGGTTGTTGTCTGCGATGCGCTGCGTGTGGAGCGCTTCAATCTTCGGGTTCTGGCTGCCCATGGCGTCTCTCGGGTTGAAGAGCGGAGGCTCTTAGGGGGAGCGCAAGGAATCATCGCGAGCGCTTGTTGTCAAGCCGCGCGTGCGCTGTATCAAGCTGGCCGTATGGACGAAGAGCGCACCTCGCGCAAGGCCGCTTCGCACTCCTCCAGCAACACGCGGTTGTCGGTGGTGCCTGCCTTGGTCAGCGCCTCGCGCAGGTAGCGTCGCGCCTTGTCGGGCTGCCCCTCGGTGAGCGCGAGGTGCCCGAGCAGCCAGCGCGCCTCGATGCCATCCGCCGGGAATCCCTGGGCGTCCAGCGTCAGCAGGGCCTGCTCCAGCCTGGTCCTCGGCGCGTCGCGGTCGGCGCCCTCGCGGGACGCCTCGAGGAACGCCAGGTACCCGTCCGCCCTCGCCGCGAGCCGCACGTAGCCGCGCGCCACCGCGATGCCGCGCGCCTCGGTGAAGGCCGCATACCCGCGAGGCGCGTCGCCGTTGCGCCACTCGGCCTCGCCCAGGACCATCGACGCCGCGCACAGTCCGAGCGCCCGGTCGACCTCCCGCGCAAGGTCGACCGCCGCCTGCGCCGCCGCCACCGCCGGGCCCAGGTCGCGCAGCCGCAGCAGCACCTCGGCGCGCGTGCGGGCGACCTCCACGAGCAGCCTGCGGTCGACGGAGTCCTGCTCGCAGAGCGCGTCGATCTCCGTAAGCGATGCCCGCGCGGCGGCGGAGTCACCGCTGGCCGCCTGGCAGCGCGCCGACGAGGCGAGCGCGCGCAGCTGCTCCGTGGCGAGGCCCAGCTCCGACGCCATGCGCGCGGCGTCCTGGAGGTAGCGCTGCGCCCGCCCGAATTCCCCGCGGTCGGCGTGCATCGAGCCCAGCGCCGAGACCACCATCGCGCGGATGGCCTTGTCGCCAGAGAGCTCCGCGAGGGCGAGCGCGCGCTCGAGGTGACGGATCGCCTCGACCACCTGCTGTCGCCGCGCGAAGAGTCTCCCCTGCACGAGCACGAGCCTCGCGACGGCGGTGCGCTCGTTGCGCTCCTCGGCGAAGGCGATGCCCAGCTTGAGGCGCTCGAAGGCGAGGTCCGTCGAGCGGGCCGCGAGGGAGGCGTCGCCGAGGGCGATGTAGAGCGAGAGCACCAGCTTCGGGTCGGGCTCGCTCCCCGCGAGGGCGAGGTCGATGGCGCGCGCGAAGCTCTGCACCGAGGCGTCCGGGGCGTGCTCGCGGAGCTGGCGTCGCGCGGCGCGCATCCAGCAGTCGACCGCCTTCGCACGATCTCCCGCGATGTCGTAGTGGCTGGCCAGCCGCTCGGCGAACTCGTCGACGCGGTCGGGGAGAAACTGCTCCGTCACCGCGGCCACGGTCGCGTGAAGCCGCCGGCGAACCTCCTCAGGGAGCCCGTCGTAGAGCACCTCGCAGAGCAGCTCGCTGCGGAAGCGGTACTCCCGCTGCCCGGTGCGCTCGAGGAGGTCCTGCGCGACGAGCGACGAGAGCACCTCCTCGACCAGGGCCTCGGGCATCTCCGCGGCGCCCAGGAGCTGCTCGGTCGCGAGGCGGGGCCCGATCACGGACGCCACCTGGAGGACGCGCCGCTCGGCGGGCGGTAGCCGTGCGACGCGGCTCGCGGTGAGGCCTCGCAGGGTGCGCGGGAGCTCCGCAGGAACCCTGTCGTGGCGGTACACCACGCCCTCGGCGGTGACGCTGAGCGCCCCGGCCTCGCGCAGCGCCTTGACCAGCTCGACGAACGCGAAGGGGTTGGCCCCGGAGCGCGCGGCGAGGTCGTCGACGAGGTCGACCGGGACGGGCAGGTCGGAGTTGAGCGTGAGCCCGAGGAGCTGCCGCAGCTCGTCCTCGCTCATGGGCTCGAGCAGCACGTGCTCGGCGTTGGGCGCGGACTCCCACGAGAACGCGCGCCCCGGTCGCCGCGCCGTCACCACGAGGGCGTGCGCCCTGCTCGCCCCTTCGATCACGTCCGCGAGGAGCGTCGCCGACAGGTCATCGAGGTGCTCCGCGCCGTCCCAGCAGAACACCGTGATGCGGTCCTCCGAGAGGCGCGTGACGATCTTCTGGAGGGCGGTGCGCAGCGGGCGCGACGCGGACTCCAGCGACTCCATCGTGGCGCTGACGATGCCCAGCACCACGCCCACGGCGAGCATCTCCTCGGGGGTCAGCCCCAGCTCGCGCACGCGCCGCGCCTTCTCGCGCATGATCGCCTCGCTGTCGCCGTCCTCGATGCCGAGCAGCGCGCGGAGCATCCCCTGGAGCCCCTGCAGCGGGACCTCCCTACCGTACGAGAGGCACGTCGCTCCGTACCAGGTCACCGGGTGGTTCATCCGCCGGAGCCGGTACTGCACCTCCTCCAGGTAGCGGGTCTTCCCGATGCCCGCCTCGCCGACCACGGTCACCGTCAGCAGGCCCTGGTTGGCCGCCGTCGCGAGCAGCTCGCCGAAGCGCCGGAACTCCACCCGGCGCCCCACCACACGCTGCCGCCCGGGGTCCTTGCGGCCCACGAGCTGGAGCGCGTCGAGGTGCCCGAGCGACAGGATCTCGAAGCGCTCGCCGAGCACCCCCTCGGTGGTCGAATCGCCCAGCGCGGCGCCGGGCACCGCCTCGGCGAGCTGATCGGCCGCCGCGATGCTCTCCTCCAGCCGGTCGTCGCTCACCGGCCGCCCGTCGCCGTCCACCTCGATGCGCGCGCTGGTGAACCCCGCGCCGAAGACCATCCCCTCGGGCGCCTCGGCGATGATGCGCAGCGACACCGCGGCCGCCGTCTCGGTGTCGCGCCCGTCCGGCGCGTCCACCCCGAAGAGGAAGCGCACCCGCCCCGGGGCGCGGGAGAGTTCCCTGCCACCGCGTCGGGTCGCCAGCGTGGCCGCGCCGTCGAGCACCCGCTCGGGCACCGCGCCGCCGCGGGAGCGCGTCGCGTGCAGCGAGAGCACCGTCACGTCCCGTCGCTCGGCGTGCGAACGCAGCGGCGGACGCGCCGTGGCGGGCTCGTCGTCGTCGACCTCGAGCAGCTCGACGTCCTCGTCGGGGTCGACGAAGGCGTCGCGGATCTTCTTGAAATCGACCGCGGCGGCGGGCTCGTCCTGCGTCGAGCGCAGCCACTCGGCGAGGTCGTTGGCGCCCACGCGCCGACCCAGCGTGTACAGGAAGGCCGTCAGCTCCTCGTAGACCTTCGCGGCGTTGGTGTAGCGGTCCGCGGGGTCCGGGGCCATCGAGGTCTCCACCACGCGGAGCAGCTCGTCGGGCACCTCGGGTCTCACCGAGCGGAGCGGCGTCGCGCGCCCCTCGATGACGCGCTCGAGCACCTGCTTCGGATCGGGCGCGAAGGCCGTCGAGGGCGCGAAGGGGTTCTCCCCCGCCAGCATCTCGAAGAGCGTGACCCCGAGCGAGTAGATGTCCGCCCGGGCGTCGACCTCCTCGCCGCGCGCCTGCTCCGGCGGCATGTACGCGTACTTGCCCCGCACGGTGCCGCCCGCCTCGACGGTGGACGCGGCCTTGGCGATGCCGAAGTCCGTGACCTTCACCTCGCCCTCGCGCGACAGCAGGATGTTCTGCGGCGAGATGTCCCGGTGCACGATGCCGAGGTTGCGGCCGCGGGCATCCTTGCGGCGGTGCGCATAGTCGAGGGCGCGCGCCACCTCGCAGGCGATGAGCACCGCCACCTCGACGGGGACCTCGCGCCCGTCCCTGCGGCAGCGCCTCAGCGACTGAGCGAGGTCGGCGCCCAGCACGTACTCCATCGCGATGAAGTACGTGTCCTCCTCGCGGCCGAGGTCGAACACCTGCACGATGTTGGCGTGCGAGAGCGCCACCGAGAGCCGCGCCTCGTGCAGGAACATGTCGACGAAGGACTGGTTCTGAGCGAGCTCGGGGAGGATGCGCTTGAGGACGACGACCTTCTCGAAGCCCTCCACGCCATAGCTCTTGGCCTTGAAGACCTCCGCCATCCCCCCACGAGCGATGCGTTCCAGTAACTGATACCGCCCGAACAGAAGCGGGGACTCCATCACCACGTGCCTTTGGTCTTTGGATCCCGCCGCGTGTGCTTGCGCCCGGGTCGCGGGCAGCATAACCCGAGGACGCGCCGCGCCTCCACCCGTCGCGCGCCCCCCCACACCATGAGCTCCCCCGCCCCCCGCACCGCGGCCGTCGTCGCCGCCTTCGTACTCGCCGCCGTGTGCGCCTTCGCGGTCGTGGTCGTCCGCCGCGGGGGCCGGG
>JADJAE010000002.1 GCA_016704445.1 Deltaproteobacteria bacterium | reverse complement strand
CTCCAGGTCGAGGCCGATCGCGAGCGCGCGGGTCTCCCACCACGGAACGTCTCCTCCATCGAACCCGAGTGTTCGACGAAGCGCAGTGTCGTAGCGCGCTGGCGACACCGGGTAGCGCTCCCAGTTGCCTCGCAACGCTCGCAGTCCGAGGCGCTTTCGTGGCGTATCGAGCATCGCCCGGGTCCGATGATTCGGTCCAGACTTCCACACCCGCAGGAACGCCTTGCGATGGAGCCACTGGCTCGCCCGCTCCTCGTCGTCGAGCAGCGTCTCGGGTGTTCGCTTCGCCTGCTCGAGTCGCTTGCGCAGGTCGACCATCTGCAGGTGCATCGCCTCGGCGGCGTCCTTGTCGACATTGCGCTTCGGGTCGATCATGCGCTGACGGAACATCCACGCGATCGCATCGAGACCGCCCTTCTCGTCCAGTGCCAGCCGCAGGATCCAGCGGTCCCAATGGCAGAACGTCACGCCATCAACCTCGCGCCAGGCCTCCTGTCCGTAGCGGACCCCGTCGTCGAGCGGACGCTCGCCCGGTCGCAATGCCTTCACCTGATGACCCTCCACGTGGCCAGTTGATGTCCCAAACGATGGAGCATCGACGTTGCCTCCTCGCTGTCAGCAGAGCTCACCGCCACCGCCATTCTTCCGCGTCCCAGGTTTGCGTGGTCCCGAACAGAACCGGATCGAGGAACTCCCGCACGGCATCGGTGACCTCCTCGATCGTGACCCACGGGAGCATGTCCGACCCTGCGATGCGTGCGTACGGTGCGGCCCATGCGACCGGCGGGGTCGGCACCGCCACGGGGAGGGGATGGGTCCCGCGAAACCCGAACGTCGCCTCGAGCGCCGCTCGAAGACGGGGCCCATCGAAAGGGCCCGTCTGCGCAAGAAGCGCGAGGTCGGGCAGGTCCTTGACGCGCGTGTTCTCACGCGAGCGCGGCAGCGTGAACGCGTGGAGCTTCTCGGCGATGTGGCTCTCTCGCGGATACACGCGGTGGCGCGAGGCCGCGACCCCGGCGAATGCCAGCGCTGTGCTGCCGGTGAGCAACTCAGGCTCGTCGATGAGGCGGTCGGCGAACCCCGCGTCGACGCCGAATGGGTCGCCATAGGGCTTCCCGGCGAGCCGTGCGGCTGCGCGGAAGCGGCGTCCCTCATAGACGATGCCCTCGCCCTCAATCGTCGGATGCGTGGGATCCGCTCGGACCTCGAACACCAGGTGGTCGCCGAGATCGCGAGCCGCGGCAGCACGGAGCTGTGCTTCCAGCGTGGTGGGGTCACCGATCACGCGCAGGTCGATGTCCCGCGTCGTGCGGGCGCGGGCGAGCCGGAGCTCAAGCACCACGCCGCCTTTCACGATGACCCGATCGCCAAGCTCAGCTGCGATGCGCGCGAGGAATCGGTCGAACACCACCAGCTGGCGTTGGCGCCCGAGCGCCCGCCCCGTCAGGACCGCGTCGGCCCGTAGCCGGGTCTCCAACGCCTGCTTGAACCCAGCTGGAGAGGTGTACGTTCGGACGGTCACCGGGCCTCCGACGACGGCACGACCACGCCGGGCGGAAGGACGAGTCCCGCGAGGTCGTCTCGGGAGAAGAGACCCCGGCGCAGCCCGCGGTCGATCGTCTGCTGCATCCACTCCGGGGTGACGTGCGCGTCGAGGCAATCGCGCACCGTGCGGAGCGGAGAGGTCACTGGTACCGCGCCGTGCCAGACCACCTCGCTAGGGGGAATGTCCGCGTAGGCAATGGCCACGTTCGTTGGCACCTGGAGACGGCGCCGCGCGTCTGCCATCGGCAGCGACAGGTGCACTCGTGCCGGGAGGGCGTCGGCCAGATCGTGAACCTGCAGCGCGCTCTCGTGACTGATCACGCCCTGCCGTCGTGACCAGAGCCAGGGGACAACGAAGTCGGCCTCGTCCGTCGCGGGGAAGCGAACCAGACGGAAGATCCCGCGGCCCGCGCGCTCGAGGCTGCCGTTGCAGAGGTGGTGCTGGAGGAGCTGGAGGGAGTAGCCCGCCTCCTTCGCCTGCGCGGCCGTGAAGTAGCCCGCCTGCCCCACGGCGATGCCGAAGAGCTGGTCGAGGCTGGGCTTTCGGTCGTGGCGGGCGACGAGCAGCATCGCGCAGAAACATAAAGCATGGTTTTATGTTTGTGAAGTTGCTGCGGGCGAGAGGGACGGTGCCGGGTCGACCGCGAGGCCCAACAGTCGACGGGCTCCTTCACCTTCTCGAGCAGCACCGAGCGACGGCCCCGGGGTAGGTCGACGACCATGAGAGGGATGAGCCTCCGCCAGTTGTCCCACAGCCTGTGGGACAACTTCGGAACTCCCATCTGCGGAGGGGTGGGCGAGATAGAATTTGGCTCCGGGAGGTATCGTCGCCAGCGCCATGCGGGCAGGGAAGCGTCCGCCCACCGTCGTGCTCCGCGAGCGGTTCTGTGACCCGTGCCACGAGTACTTCCATCTGTGCCCGTGCTGCGATCACGGAGACAGGTACTGCAGCGCACATTGTCGCAACGCGGCCCAGGCGGAGAAACACCGCGGCGCGGTGCTCCGAAATCAGGGCGACGCTGTCGGCAAGGCGCGGCACAACGAGCGCCAGCGGCGCTATCGATCCCGAAAACGACAGATCGTGACTGACCATGGTGCCGCGCTGTCCGGGCCCTTCGCGGACGCTCCACCCGCGATCTCACCCATGGGCCTCACGTCGAGCGCCCCGGAGATCGCGGGAAGGACCTCCCCCGATGAAGCCTCTCATCCACCGACCTCCCGCAAACGACGACTCACGACGCGAGAGCCCGCCACCCGCACCTTCGCGCCCGGGTCGTGCGTGCGCTGTGGCCAACGCTGACCCGCGGAGTCCACTCTGTGCACCACTCAACCCGCCCACCGTCGACCCGCGGAGCGCGGAGCCGTGAGCCGCGCCGTCCGACCACTGCCACTGCCGGCCAACAATGAGCCCGGCCCCTGTCACGACTGCGCGCGACGCTCCACGTGCCGCGCCGCGTGCGAGCGACTGGAACGCCTCCTCGAGCGCCCGCTGTTCCCGCGCCGCGACCTGTCGCTCATCGAGGGCCGACACGCCGCGCGGCCCGCGGAGCCCGAGGCGGAGAGCGCCGGCGACGATCGTCGTGCGCACGCGCTGCACCTCGCGATCGCCGAGCTCCCCATGGAGGAGCGTGCGGTGGTCCGGGCCGCCCTCGACGGAGCATCCGGTCGAGACATCGCACAGCGGACCGGACGATCCGCCGCGGCGGTCGTCCGCCTGCACGACCGAGCGGTCCACCTGCTCCGATTTCGTCTCTCGGACGGCGACGATCCGCTGCCCACCAACCCTTCTCTCGTTGCTCCATCGGCTGCTGCCCAAGAGGATTCCGTGAGCCATCACGTTGCCCCTCGTCCCTCCCCGGAGAACGCCTCCGTGCCACTGACTAGCGGGCCACCGCGGCGCTGCGCGCGACCGCACTGCCTCCGGCTGGTCCATCCGACGGAGCCGTCTAACCCCGGCCTCGCGCCGTTCTGCTCGGTGCACCGCCGCATGCTGGCGGTCGCCGAACTGCCCATCGACGCCGCGGTCGCCAGCGTGACCACGAGGCGCGCGAGCGTCGTCCCTGACGAAGCGGGCGCGGAGTCGCTCTTCCGCGCGATCGAGGGTAGCGAGGCCGTGATGCAGGACATCTCCCCGGCGCTCGCCCTGGCGCTCCTCCGGCGCAACCAGAACAACCGCACGGTGACGCCGTACATGGTCGAGTCCTTCCGTCGCGACATGGTCGCGGGCGCGTGGCGGGTCAACAACCAGGGCATCGGCCTGGGCCGGGACGGCGGTCTGTACGACGGTCAGCACCGGCTGCTCGCGGTGGTCGCCGCGGAGGTCACGGTGCGAATGCTGGTGGTGCGCTGCCTGGACGAGTCCTCGCGGGCGACGATCGACATGGGACGGGCGCGTCGCATCGGCGACGTGCTTCGAATGCTCGACGGCGAGGAGAGCGGCACGCGGGTCGTGACCTGGGTGCGGGCGCTCGAACTCGTCCACGGCCGCAAGATCGTCGTGATGTCGACCCACGCCGCGCGGACGGAGGTGCGTCGATATCGACGGTCCATCGACTGGATGCTCGCGAACGGACCGCGGAACCGCCCGTACAACCGCGCCCTGGTCGTCGCCGCGCTGCTCTACGCGCACCACGTTCTGGGCGAGACGATCGAACCCTTCATCGAGGGGTATGCCCGCGGGGCCGGGCTCGCGCCGGGCTCTCCCGCGCTGGCGTTGCGGACCTTCGTCGGCGAGCGGTTGCGACCGACCGTAGAGCGCGATCGGGGGTCGCGTTGAAGGTCCTGCGGTGCGTGCTCGGGTACCTGCGGAACGAGGCCATGGAGCGGATCCTGCCGTCCGAGGAGGGATACGAGCACCTCGCCCGCATCGAGGCGGAGCAGGCTGCCGCGCAGGAGACAAGCGCACCGTAGACGGCCGACGCTCCCCACGCATCCTCGCGCCGTCGGTCGGAAGAACCACTCCCCCTCATGAAATCGGCGGTTGCGCGGACCCGCGCAAGGACGCCGCGAGTGCCTCAAGCATCGCCGCCAGCGGTCCTGCGAGCGCGGGAGGCACGTCGATGCGCAGGCTGCCATCGGGCTGCCTCGTCACCCTCGGCGCGGTGATCGGCGGACTCCCCTCTGCCGACTCCACGGGTGCTTCCGTCACGGGCGCGGGCGCTGCGGTCGGCGTCTCGGCGGCCTCCGCGGCGACCTCCGCGGCGGTCCCCTCGGGCTCGGTCTCCGCGTCGCCGACGGGCACGTCGATGGGCTCGACGATCTTCCGCACCGACTCGAGGAACGACGCGCTCCCCCTCGAAACGGACCTCGTCCGTGGTTCCATCGAACAACGAAGAGAACATTACCTTCTTCTGCGCGACCAGCGTCGCGATGCGCGCCTCGATGCCCTCCTCGCTCACGAGGTTGGCACGTCGATGGGCTTTGACTGCCCGAGGCGGTAGATGCGGCCGATGCGCTGCTCGAGCACCGCGGGGTTCCAGGGGACCTCCAGGTTGATGCAGCAGGACGCCGCGTGCTGGAGGTTGAGCCCCACGCCCCCAGCGTCGCTCAGGAACATCACCGTCACCGCCGGGTCGTCGTGAAAGTCCACGATGGCGTGCTCGCGCAGCCTGGAGGACTCCGCGCCGGTGAAGAAGACCGCGCGCATCCCGGCGTCCGCGAGCAGGTCCCGCACGCTCCACTCCGCGAGGCGGAGCATGGCGCGCCACTGGCTGAAGATCACCGTCTTGCGCCGCTGCCCCAGCACCACCTGCTCCACGAGCCCGCGCAGCGTCGCGAGCTTCGGCACGAACATCCCTTCGAGCAGCGCCGGCGTCGGCCGCGCCGCCGACTGGATCCGCGGCCAGTGATCGTCGAAGTCGGCCTGCGCGACGCCGTTGCAGAGGATGCGCTGCATCGTCAGCATGGACATCAGCTTCAAGAACTCGGGCTGCGACAGCGGCCTTCGCAGGCTGCGATGCACGATCTGAGCTATGGGCTGGAGCAGCTCGTCGTGACGCTCGACCTGCGTGGGCGTCATCTCCACCGGCACGCGCGTGTCGGTGCGGGGAGGCAATTGCGACAGCACGTCGTGCCGCACCCGGCGCAGCATCGTCCCCGCGAGCCTCCCCCGGAGGAGGTCGAGGTTGCGCGCTCCCCCGCGCCCAGAGGCGCCGTCGCCGCGGTCGAGCTGGTGCAGCGGGGCGAGGCGCCACTTCGGCTCGAGGGCCACGTCGTCCACGAAGTCCATGATCGACGCGAGCTCGTCGAAGCGGTTCTCCATCGGGGTTCCGGTGAGCACCAGGCGGTACGGCGCCTCGAGCGACTTCCGCGACGACGCCGCCGACTTCGTCGCCCAGTTCTTGATGCGCTGCGCCTCGTCGAGCACCACGATGTCCGGCGCGAACCGTCGCACGCCCTCGAGGTCCCGCAGGAGCTGCTCATATCCAATCACGAGGAACCCCGACCTCGTGTCGGCATAGATGCGATTGCGCTCTTCGGGGCGAACGGTCCACCCGCATCAACGAGACGCTCGTCGTGGCGTCCCACTCCCGCTTCCACTGCGGCTTCAGCGATGCCGGGACGATCAGGATCCCGCGCCTCGCGAGCCCGGCCCCGGGAGGCGCGTGGCACGCGGCGATGGCCTGCGTGGTCTTGCCGAGCCCCATGTCGTCGGCGAGCAGCAGGCGCCCGCGGGAGAGAAAGCGCTCGACCCTGGACCTGATACGGATAGAGCTTCCGGCGGAGCTCGCGAGGCACTCGTGGCGCGGCCGAGCGTTCGATGACCACGAGTCCGTGCTTGCAGAGGCCGAGCGAAGACCGGAGGAAGTCCGAGCATCCGCACGAGGTCCGCAGCGGCGCGAGCGACGCGAGGGCCGTCACGTAGGGGCGCGCGGAGTCCTTCGACTTCCCCTGGGCGACGCGGCCGGTGCGGTACTCCCCGAGCACGGCGCCGCGTGCGGGCGAGCGCAAGACGGCGAGCCCGTCGCGGACGGCGAAGCCGTAGCGCCGAGAGAGCGCCGCGAGGGCCGCCTTGCGAACCGGCCAGTCGGCGTCTTCCGTAACCGTGAGGATGTGATCGACGAGTCGGGCGATGGGAATCTTCCCGAAGTCACCGTGGGCGTCGTCGAGCAGCATCGCGCGGGCCTCTGCGGCGGTGAGGACATCGGCCACGATCTCGGGGACGGCGGGGGCCATTGACGCGAAGCGGTTACACGACGCGGCCCGGGTTGTCAGCCCCGGCACATGGTGGGTATGGCGAAGTACCCGACGATCTCGATGGTAGATATTCTTTACAAACTTCGTCTATCTGGCAATCATACTTGCCATCATGCCTCGCACAACGACCCCGCCGCTGCCCTCGGTCGAGCGCCTGCTCCAGGCGTTGGGCGCCAACATCCGGTTGGCGCGCCTGCGTCGGAAGCTGTCGGCGTCGCTCGTCGCCGAGCGCACCGGCATGTCGCGACCGACGCTGCGCGCCATCGAGCGCGGCGACCCTGGCGTCACGCTCGGCGCGGTCGCCAACGTGCTGCACTCGCTCGGCCTCGAGAAAGACCTCGGCATTCGTCGGCCGCGACGACGGAGCTCGGTCGCAAGCTGCAAGACGCTGAGCTGGAGACAAAGCCGCGCGCCCGCGATCCCGCCGAGGGCTGTAGCCGTGGCGCTCGAGCGGCGCTCGGTCGCCGTGTGGGCCGACTGGGCCGGGCTCGGTGGCGCCGCGCGGATGGGCTCGCTGCACGCCACACCGACGCGAGGGAAGGAGGTCTTCTCCTTCGAGTACGACCGCGCCTGGCTCGCGGCGGGGCACGCGCAGGAGCTCGATCCTGCGCTACGGCTCCATCACGGCCCGCAGTATCTGTCGGACGGGCGTGAGAACTTCGGTGTGTTCCTCGACTCGTCGCCCGACCGGTGGGGGCGGGTACTGCTTCAGCGACGCGAGGCGCAGCTCGCGCGAGAGGACGAGCGCAAGGCGCGGCGGCTCTTCGAGCTCGACTACCTGCTCGGGGTGTACGACGGCCATCGCATGGGCGCGCTGCGCTTTCGCGTCGAGGACGGTCCGTTCCTCGACGACAACACCGCGCTGGCGTCACCTCCATGGACGTCACTCCGCGAGCTCGAACAGGCGAGCCTTCACCTGGAGCGCGACGGGGCCGAGAGCGATCGTCGCTACGGCAGGTGGCTGCGTATGCTGATCGCGCCGGGGCGCTCCCTCGGCGGCGCGCGCCCCAAGGCGAGCGTGCTCGACGAGCAGGGGCACCTGTGGATCGCGAAGTTTCCCAGCGAGCGAGACGCCCACGACATCGGGGCGTGGGAGAGCGTCGTGCACACGCTCGCCGTGCGCGCGGGAGTGACCACCACCGAGGCGCGCTGCCAGCGCTTCGGGAGTCGACACCACACGTTCCTGACACGGCGGTTTGATCGTACCGACGAGGGCGGGCGCATCCACTTTGCCTCGGCGATGACCATGCTCGAACGCAGCGACGGGGAGGACGGTGCGAGCTATCTCGACCTCGCGGGTTTCTTGATCCAGAAGGGCGCGAACACCACGCACGACCTCGAGCAGTTGTGGCGGCGTATGGTGTTCTTCGTCTGCGTGTCCAACGTCGACGACCACTTGCGCAACCACGGGTTCGTGCTGGGGCCCGCGGGGTGGTCGCTCTCGCCGGCGTACGACATGAACCCGGTCGCGACGGGAGACGGGCTCAGCCTCAACCTCTCGGAAGACGACAACGCCCAGGACCTGGCGCTGGCGCGTGACGTCGCGAAGCACTTCCGGGTGAAGGCCGCGAGGGCGGACGAGATCGTCCGCGAGGTGACGGTCGCGGTGCGGGCATGGCGGACGGTGGCGACGGCCGCGGGAATCTCGCGCGCCGAGCAGGAGCGGATGGCGGACGCGTTTCGGGTGGCCGAGGAGGGGTAAGGGGTTGGGCCCTACCTCCGTCGCCGACGTGGCACCCACGCCGTGGCCGTCCGCGAACCGGTCGCCGCGGCGAGCAGGGCGTCCTGGAAGGCCACATGCCGCGGGTAGCGAACCTGGATCTGCTGCACGAAGCCTTCGGCCTCGTGAGCGTTGCCCGTGAGCGCGTAGGCCACCCCGACGGCGATGGTCAGACGCGCGGCGTGGTCGTACTCGCGGCGACGCTTCTCTCCGAGCACGCCCTCCACCCGATGCTCGGCCGCCGAACGCAGGGCCGCGAGAACCGCAGGCCGCACCGCCGGGTCCAACGGCTGCGCTGTCACGGTCCGCTCCAACACGCTGAGCAGCGTCGGCGCCGAGAGCACAGGCAAGCCTGGATCGCGGTCCCGCAGCGGGGCGATCGGCGCCTCGATCCACGGCGAGGGATCCGGCACGCCGAGCACGTCGCCGATCCCAGCGAGCAGGTGCTTCGCTGCGGCCGCGCCCATGAGCGCGACGAGGAGACCCGGGAAGAGCACGTGCCCGGCGTGTTCCTCATCCGACCACCCGAATCCGTCGGCCTTCGCAAGGTGCGCCGCGCCCGCCGCGTACTCGCCCACGAGCAGGTCGAGCGCCCCGCGGACGCGCGCCGTGACTCGTGGGACCTCCGCGCGCTCCTCGCGTGCCCGCTCCACGATCTTCGCCGTCGCGGGCTCGCCGAAGGCCACCCAGCGCAGCAGGCGCTCGACCGTGGGCTCGGCGCGCAGCGCCTGGTGCAGCAGCCCATGCGCGACGCGCGGGTGATCGAGGGCGAGCGCGACCCGCGCGGCACGGTCTGCGAACTGCGCCTGATCGTCGCCCGAGGGGACGCGCGCGATCGCCGCTTGGAGGGCCTTCAACGCGGCCTCGCGCCGGTCCTCGGCGAGGAGCGCGGTCGCCCAGTCGTCGAACGCTTCCACCCCCCCGCTCGTCTCCGCAAGCCGGCGCAGGCCCTCGACCCCGTGGGCGCGCGCGACCGCCTCGCGCAGCATCCGATCGGCGCCGATGCCCCAGCCGTAGCCAGTCCGCGGTCCGTGGGGCCTGCCCTCGAGGAACGTGGCCCAGGCCGCCGCGAACGCGTCAGGTCGTCGAGGGCGCCGCCGCCGCGCGCTCCATCGCGGCGGGGGCTGGAGCACCGTGCCGACACTCCTGAAGCGCTGGCGAGCGCGTCCCAGATCGCGCCGGGACGGTCGCCTGCGGGGTCGTCAGGTACACCGTGACGAGGTAGCGCGCGACGACCTCGTCGAGGGGAGTGGAGAGCACCTCCCCCAACGACTCGTCCTCGCCCAGCGAGAATTCCGCCGCCGCGAGGGGCCTCAGGATCGCCTCGAACGCGCGCCGGGCGAGCGCCGCGTCACCGTTGAGAAACACCCGCGTCGCCCGTTCAAGGAACGAGTCCACGGCGGCGGGTGAGCCCTCGCCGACGCGCGTCGCGGTGCGCACGAACGCCGCGATGTCCTCACAGAGCGTGGCGTCCGCCGAGCGCTTCGTCGTCCCGGCCCCGGGTCGGCGCGCCGCGCTGGGCACCAGCGCCGCCCAGAGAGCGCGTCGGGCTGGCGCATCGAGCCCGCGGAGGTATGCCCCTACGAACGACCGCAGCTTCTCGGCGGGCAACGCCGCGAGCGCGGCCTCGACGTCGGCGTCCGAGGGGTCGGACGATGCATCGAGAACAGGGCTGTGGGGACGGCGGGCCATTCCCTGTCAGTATACGAGCCAGCGTCGTTCACCAGTCATCTCTGCGATGGCTGGCAACGCAGGGGATCCGCGGCGCCCGCGAACCGATCGACGGCCCCGACACGGGGTGGCTCTACCGCATGAAGGCGCTCCATCGCCGCCGCGGTGCGGGCAAGGGGACCATCGAGGCGTTGCAGCGCGGGGAGCTGTTCACGAGCGCACGGTCACCCAACCAGTCGAAGGGCAACAGCGCACTCACCCGCATCGCGCCCGTCGGACTCATCGCCGGTCAGCTCCTATTCCCGCTCGGGCTCCCCGCCGACGTCGGTCACCGGAAACTGCCGATGGCCCTCAAATACCGTCACGATCTCGATCATGGGCTCACGAACGCGATAGACAACTCGGTAGTTGCCCTCGATGACCTCGCGGAGCGCGCTCCCGGGAAGTTCGGGCACGGCCCGACCGAGCGCGGGCTGATCGATCAGCGCCGTCGCCCGCTCGATGATCCTGTCGACGAGGCGCGTGGCAGCCGTCGGGTTTCTCTGACCGACGTATTCGTCGATCTCCCCGAGGCGGATCAGGGCCTGCTCGGTCCAGAGCAGCCGCCGCTTCATCGCCCGCCGGGGCTCCGTCGCGCCGCGAGCCGGGCCTTCAACTCCGCCGTGTCCATCACGCGCCCAGCGTCGGCGTCCGCGAGGCCGGCCGCCACCGACTCCAGGAACCGCTGGCGCTCCATGAGGCGGTCATAGTCGCGGGGAGCGATGAGTACGCCGGCAGGCTTACCGTTCTGGGTAATGATCACCGGCTGCTGGTTCTCGGCAACGTGCTTCAGCCAACGGGCCGCGTGACCCTTGAACTCCCCAATCGGAACGATGTCCTCGGCGACCCGCAGTGGCTTCATGAGATCCCTTGGTGGACGGTGATCCTGTTTCAGGTCCCGGATTCTGTCCCATATTCGGTACCGAGGATAGGTCGGATCGCGCGATCGAGCCATGGCTCCATCCGTGGTCGTTTCCAGCGCGCCGTTCTGCACCAACCTACGGCCTGACCTCGTCGACGGGCTCGGCGGCGCGCGGTACGACCTCGCCATGACGGCGCAGGACCATCCCACCAACGCTCATCCACCTGAACTCTCCGCGGCCATCGAGGCTCTTCGATCTGCGGGGCGTCACCCGCCGCGGGCGCTCGCCGACGCCGTGCTGCACTTCGGCTACGCCGCGGTCGCCCCGATGTGCGAGGTGCTGCGCGCCCCCGAGACGTGGGTGCCCCAGCAATTGCCCGAGGCGATGTTCCCGTTGCACCTGATCTACCTGCTCGGTTGCCTGGGTGACCCGCTGGCCACGCCTACGCTCCTCGAAGTCATGTGCACGCAAGACCTCGGCGACCACCTGACCGAGGGCGCGGCGTCGGTGCTGGGCGCACTGGGGCCGGGCGCCGTCCCCGAGCTGGTGCCGGTGCTGGTCGATCACGCCGCCGACCCGTGGGTGCGCAACGCCGTGGGGCGCGGGCTCTTCCTCGTAGGTAGCGCAAACCCAGAGGCGCGCCCCGAGGTGGCAGCCGCGCTGGCGCGCGTGCTGCGCGAGGCCGATCTGGCCAATGAGAACGACTTCCTCACTGCGGAGCTGCTCGTGGATGATGCGATTCGTACGGGACACCCAGACGCCATGGCGGCGGCGCGGGATGTGTTCGCACGCGGACTGGTCGACACCGACCCCGACGACGAATCCATGGGAGATCTGCTCGTCGGCCGGCAACCGTGGCAGCGACGCGCGCACGACAAGCCGCCGATGGCTCACTTCGAGTGGGCGAGCAGGGCGCCGCGGGCGCCTACGTCGCAGCTCACGGCGCCCACTCCGACGACCATCCCGGTACGTGCGACGCCGAAGGTTGGGCGCAACGAACCGTGTCCTTGCGGCAGCGGGAAGAAGTTCAAGGAGTGCTGCGGCCGCTGATGAGCGCTCACTGACGCGTCTCTCGGTGCGCCGCCGCGAGCACCAGCGCGGCGAGCTCGATGCTCCGACGCAGCGCCATGTCCCCTCCCTCGCGGATCTCCAGCGCGAGCCTCACGTCCTCGCGCTCGAGGATCTCGTCGGCAAGCACCCGGCCGCGCTCGGCCGCGTCCTGACCGCCACCGAGCGCCGCGAGCACCGCGATGGCCTTCGCGATCGTTGCCGCGTCCGGGATCTCTCGCACCGCGGCGACGTCTCGCTTCTCATGAGTGTCGACTAACGGGGTGCTACTCGCCGTAGCGGAACCCGTAGTGGAATGTCCGGATACCGCCACCAACGATTCAATCGACTTTTCGCAAACCTCTTCTTTCGTGACCTCTCGCGACTCTTCATTATCGATATGCGCGTTCAAGTCCCCCTCCTCGCACTCTGGAAGGCCCCGGAACTCAAAAGGTTTCGGGGCCTTCGTCATTTTCGGCAGACATATCGGCAGACATATCGCTGTCGGGGGGCAGCCAGACGTCCCGCGCCCGATGCCTCCGCTCACCTGGCTCGCGGTCCGCCTCGTGATCGCGGTAGCGTCCGGGCGGTGGCCCGTGATGACAGCGCGTCGACCGGGTCTCGTGCGCTCGCCCTGCCGCCGTGGATCCCGCGGCCCGATGCGCTCGCCCTCACCCCACCGGGAGCCATCTCGGAGCGGGGTGGAGCCTGGGTGCATGGACTGACGCCGTTGCTCTTCCTGATGGCGTGGGTGGTCGCGCTCGCGAGCGGGCTCGCCTCCCAGCGGGAGGGGGCCGCGTTGCTCTTCCCCCTCGCCGCGATCGGCGTGTGCTGCGGCGTTCTGCCGACCGCTCGGGCCGCGCGCCAGCGGATCAGCGCCAACGCCGCGCAGGCGCTCTACCGAGCGCTGTGGTGGCTGTCGCCCTGGCTGGTGCTCGCGTGGCCCCTGAGCTGCCGCTTCGACGCCGATGGTGGCGCAGGAGGGGCGCTCGGGACCAGCGTCCTCCTCTGTTCGTCGTTCGTCCTGCTGCCCGTCCTGCCCATCACCATCGAGCTCGCGCGGCGCCTGTCAGTGCGCCGTCTGGCAATCGTGGCCTTCCGCGTGTCGGTGGGAGTCCTCGTCGTCGTGCTCGCCGCCTCGACGTGGCGAAGCCTCACCCACCCGATCGACGACGCCTTCGGCGCCTATCACCGCACGGTCGCCCGCTTCGAGCCCGCCCCCGCCGCGCCGGGCGTGCTCGTCGCCCACACGCGCGAAGGACGCCTCGAACAGCGGCGTGTCGGTGCACGCTGCGTCACCGGCTTCCCGGGACGACCCGGTGTCACGCACGCCTGCACCGAGCCGGTGATCGTCTACGAATGGTCGGGACCCAGGGCGCCGCGCGCCGCCTTCATGCGACTCGATCCGCCGCAATACCGAGGGATGGTGTTCGTCGCGGTCGGCGGCTCGCTCGTCGGCAACGTGGGCGCTCCGCGGCACATGCTGTTCGGCGCACCCCTGTGGGAGTGGATCGTTGGCGGCGCGCTCGCCCTCGCCGTCGCGCTCTGGACCACACGGCGAACGCATCGGGTACTCACCGCGTGGAGGGCGCTCCCGACGAGACGCGGCGTCGCCCGCGACGGGCACGCGCACTGCGACGACGGGACGATCGTACGGCTGCCGAGCGCGCTCGCCGGATACGTCGGCGACGTCGTCGTGATTGGTGAGCGCAGGCTCGCGGCGGCCGCGTTCCGCGACGCTGCAGGGAGGCCGCCCATGGTGCTGCCTGTCGGGATCGCGGTCTGGGAGGCCGCGCTCGCGGACTGCGAGGCGATCGCGACGTCGTTTGCGCTCGCGGTGAGTTGGCTCCCCGCGGCTCCCCTGATGGCCGCGCCGTTTCTGGGGATGTTCGCGTAGGCGGCGTGTCGCTCGCCCCAGGGAACAGAGTTCGTCGACCGACGCCCTCTGACGACGCGCCCTACCGGTCCTTCCTTGGCATCGCCTACACGCGTGCAGCGCCAGCAGTCGCTCCCGCAGCCGCCGCTCACCCCGCGAGCGCGCCCACCAGCGCGTCGCGGTCGGCGCGCTCGAACGCGTCCCTCGCCTGCCAGAGTCTTACGTCCGGGCGCAGCCGCAGGTAGATCACCCGGGCGACCGCGAGCGCGCGGCCGGCGTCGTGCTCCCAGGTCGCGCGGCGCGCGATGTCGTCGAGGTCGCCCCCGTGAACCCGCAGCCGCTCGGCCCAGCGGGTGACGTGCTCGGCGGCGGCCAGGTGGTCGCTCTTGGACTCGTTGCATCCCGGGTGCGCGGGGACGAGGTTCTGCACCGCGTTCTCCGGGGTGCCGGGCCCACGCGATGAAGTGGTCGACGTCGACGTCTCGCCCGAGCTTCCCGCTGCAGTAGAAGCAGCGCGCGTCGTGCAGCTCGATGAGCGGCGCCCGCACCGGAGCGAGCGACACCCGCGTCGCGCCGAAGAGAAACTCCTCCAGCTGCGCGTCCTCGACGACGCGGCGCTTCACCTCGTCGACGAGATCGAAGATGGCCTTCTGCTCCTCGCGCGTGGCGTCGAACCAGGTGGCAACGAGTCGACGCGGGACGATCAGCGTATGCCCGGGCGACACCGGGAAGCCCTCGCGGATGGCGACGGCCAGCGCGTTCGACGCGACGTGAGCGCTACGCCCGCCGCTCCCGGCGGATCGTCATCCCCAGCGCGGCCGTCGCCGCGAAGCCCGCCCCCACCCCGAAGGCCACCCTCGGCCCATAGGCCCACAGCGCGCCGAACAGCAGCGACGCCGGCAGCGCCACCAGGCCCGCCACCAGGTTGAAGGCCCCGTACGCCCGCCCCAGCGAGCGCTGCTCCGCGAGCGTCGCCACCAGGGCCCGCTCGGTGCCCTCGGTGAGCCCGTAGTACGCGCCGTAGCCCAGCAGCGCGAAGCCCGCCATCCACGGCCGCGTGGCCAGGCCGAAGCCCATCCACGACAGCGCGTACAGCCACCAGCCCAGGGTCAGCGCCCTCTCTCGCCCGATGCGATCGGCCACCCATCCGCCCGGCGTCACCGCCAGCGCGCGCAGCAGCGAGAGCGCCCCCCAGAGCAGCGGCAGCCACCGCGTCGCCACCCCGAGCTGGTGCGCCCGCAGCACCAGGAAGCCGTCGCTCGCGTTGCCCAGGGTGAAGACCGCCACCAGCACCAGGAAGCCCTTGAGCCCCACCGGCAGCGGCGCCTTCGCCTCCTCCGCGGCGGCCGCCTTCGTCGCCTCGGTCTCCACCGGCGGAACCTCCCGCACGAAGAACACCACCGCCGCGAGCGAGAGCATCCCCGGGACGATCGTCGCCGCGAAGACCATCCGCAGGTCGTCGTGCGTCGCCGCGAGCACCGCCATCGCCGCGATCGGCCCGAACACCGCGCCCAGGTTGTCCATCCCCCGATGGAACCCGAACGCATACGCCCGGTGCCGCTCCGGCGTCGCCCGGGCGATGAGCACGTCCCTGGGCGCCGTGCGGATGCCCTTGCCGATGCGGTCGACGAAGCGCACCGCCAGCACCTGCCAGGGCGCCACCGCGATCGAGAGCAGCGGCCGCACCAGGTTGGCCACGCCGTACCCGAGGAGCACCAGCGGCTTCTTCCTCGGCATCCGGTCGGACACCCGCCCGGAGATGTACTTCACCACCGCCGCGGTGGCCTCCGCGACGCCCTCGACCAGCCCCACCCACTGCGTCGACGCCCCCAGCGTCACCGTCAGGAACAACGGCAGATACGGCACCACCATGTCCGCGGCGACGTCCGTGAGGAAGCTCACCGCGGAGAGCGCCACCACCGCGCGCGCCAGCCTCGGGCGCGTGTCCGTCACGGTCTCGTCAGCCACGCAGCGCTACTCGTCGGCGATGGCGGTGACCATCTCCTCGGGGCCGAAGAGCGAGAGCTGCAGCCACTTCGCCAGGCCCTTGCCCTCCATCCTCGCCACGAGCTGCTGCGCCGCGCGGTTCATCTTCTGAAGCTCGCGAAGCCGCAGGTTGCGCTCCGTCGGCAGCGCGTCGGCGAAGCGCCACGCCGTCTTGCCCTCCGGCAGCGCCACGATCTTCACCCACTGCCGCCACTCGTGCGCCGCCGCCTCGGACATCACCCGCCGCGTCAGGTCGTGCAGCGCCGGGGTCGCCAGCTCGTTGCCGTGGGTGTTCTCCAGCAGCATCCCCGTGGTCAGCGACTGCGCCCCGCGAGTCAGGCACGCGCACGCCTCGGTGAGCACCACCCTCGCCACGTCGTGGAGCTTCGAGGTCTCCTTGAAGGTCCCCCGCTCGGCGGCCACCGGGAGGGCCAGCTGCAACAGCGGCTCCGGGGAGATGAGGTCGTCCCGGACATCGGCGTTGACGTGGTACTGCAGCGCCGACACCACCCGGATGGCCGTCGACGCGGGCGTGCGGGCGCCCAGCTCCAGCGAGAGCCCGGCGCGGTCGACGGTGAAGAGGGCGACGCGCCCCACGTCGAGGTCCACCGCGCGCATCTGGAAGCTCTCCGGACCGGTCTGCTCGGGGATGCCCCACAGGCGGAAGGGGTCCGTCCCAGAGAACATCCGACCCACCCCGTAGGCCAGGTCGTCGAGGGTCCACTTCACCGGGATCATCACCCGCCGCGGCGTCTTCTGCGCCGTCTCCAGCGCCGTCACCAGCGTCTCGTGCTCGTCCAGCAGCGCCTGCACGATGCGCTCGTGCTCCGCGAACGACGTCCCGATCGCCGTGATCTTCCCCGTGTGGAACACCTCCGCCAGGCAGTACTTCTCCTCGTCCCCGACGCGCACCCGCACGCTGTACACGCTGGTCGCCATCGGCAGCACGTCGCTGTGCCGCAGCTTCTCCAGGGTCTCCCTCGCGCGCGGTCCCCAGAAACGAAGCGTCACCGAGTCGATGCCCTCCGGGTCGGGCATCCGCCGCAGCGGCCTGCGGTCGTGGCGCAGCGAAAACAGCACCATCCGAGAGGCCGGGTCCTTCGCCAGCGTCTCCAGCGCCCGCGGCGGCAGCCACACGCACTCCAGCAACCCGGAGCCCGAGACCAGCATCTCGTGCACCCGGTCGGCGTCCCTCGCGGTGCCCACCGTGAACAGCCGGTGGATGCGACCGCCCGCGGTGTCCATCCAGAGCTGCACCTCCTCGCCCAGCCACAGGGCGATCAGGTTGGGGTCGTCCGTGCGCTCCACCGTGATGCCCAGCGGACCGCACAGGTCTCGCAGCGCCTCGTAGGGCTCCGAGCGCATCCGCCCGTGGGCTTCGAGCAGGAAGGTCTTGAGCGCTGTGCGGGCCTCGATGTCTTCGTCGATCGCGGGGCCGCCGGCGCGCGTCGACGCGGCGGTCATCTGCCGCTCCAACAGCAGCGAGAGGTCTCGGCGCGAACGAATCGTGAACATGGCGCGGGATGCTAAGCCCCACCGGCCGCGCACCCGGAAATTTCCGCACAACAGTGGTACGAACTACCCCCTCACCACCGATGCGTACCCTCCCTGCGCTCCTCCTCGGGTTCTCCCTCGCCGCCTGCGGCAACAGCTCCGTCGACGCCCCCCCGGCCGACGCCTCGCCCGCCGCGGATGTGCTCTCCGCCGCCGACGCTCCCTCCGAGGACGTCCCCGCGTGCGAGCCCTCCTCCGAGCAGCCCCGCCCCCGCGGCGACTCCGCCGGCGCGGTCGACCCCGTCACCGGCGCCTTCTACCTCTTCGGCGGCGACGTGGGCCCGGTCGTGAGCTGCATGGCCCGCCCGGCCTTCGACGACGAGACCTGGCGCTTCGACCCGCGCTGCAACCGCTGGACGCGCCTCACCCCCAGCGTCTGCCCCAGCGCCCGCTCCCGCACCGCCTACGCCCTCGACGCCCGCCGACGCCGCATGCTGGTCTTCGGCGGCCGCTCCCGCGCCGGAGCCACCGGGGCGTACACCCTCTACCGCGAGCTCTGGTCGCTCGACCTCGCCGAGGGGCGATGGGAGCTCCTCGGGCCGAAGGGGGAGATCCCCGCCGCGCGCGCCAACGCCACCCTGGTCGTCGACGCCGCCTCCGACAGCGCGATCCTCTTCGGCGGCAACACCAGCACCGACGGCGCCCGCTTCACGCCACGCAACGACACCTGGAGGCTCGACCTCGCCACGCTCGACTGGTCCCGCGTCACGGCCGCGTCGCCGCCTCCCGCGCGGCAGTTTCACGCCGCGGTGGTGCGCGACGGCGCCATGATCGTCCTGGGCGGCGGCGACGCCAACGCCTTCACCGGCCCCTTCCTCACGGACGCCTGGCGTCTCGACCTCGCGGCCTCCCGATGGTCGCGCCTCCCCCTCTCTGGCGACACCGAGGCGCTCGCCGGGCGCATCAGCCACTCGCTCGCGGCCCGCGCCGACGACCTGGTGATCGTCGGAGGCCACGACGACGGCGCCCTGGGCAACCGCAACGACGTGCTCACCCTCGACCCCGCGGGGGCGGTCTCGCAGCGCAGCGCGGGCGACACGCTGCAGACGCCGGGCAACGGGTTCTGCGACTTCCCTCCGGACTTCGCGCTCATCGACGAGAGCGCCCCGGAGCGACGCAGCGCCTTCGTGCTGGCCGAAGACCCCGCCCGCCAGCGGGTGATCGTCTACGGCGGCAAGACCGACTGCGGCACCGCCAGCGACCTCTGGTCCCTCGACCTGCGCTCGCTCACCTGGACCTCCCTCCGCGGCACCATCGACGGCCTCGCCTGCGGCCGCACCGGACGCGAGAATTGCCGCAGCCTCTGCCAGTGACCCGCTGCCCGTAGGTGGCGCAGCCGGTCGCGATCGGATAGAGCCCTCGGCCTGTAACTCCCGATGGGTCGACGCCGCCACCAAGCCAGACAGCGCTCGCAGGCCCTCGCGTACCGCGCGGCGGCCCTGCTGGCCATCGGAGCGGCGGTCATCACGGGCGCGCTGATGGCGCTCTCCACGGCCCCGCGGCCTCGCCTCGACAGCACCGCGCTGCGCTTCCCGGTGTCACCCCGGCTGATCGCCTCGGTCGACGACGCCGGGCGGCTCGAACCGCTGGGGATGGTGATCCCTCCGGACGCCTCCCGGGCGCCCTCGTGGCCCCCGGCGCTGCTCAACCCCGAGGCCCGCCTCCGCTGGGGCTGGGACCTCTCCCTGGGCCGCCCCGGCGCCCGCGAGGTGCTCTTCACCTTCGACGACGGCCCCAACCCCGGCACCACCGACCGGCTGCTCCCCATCCTCGCGCGCGCCAACATCCACGCCGCGTTCTTCGTCTGCGGCTGGCGCCTGGAGTCCCACGAGGAGCCGCTGCGCACCCGCGCCCGGCAGCTGCTGCGGGACATCGTCGCGGCGGGTCACGTCGTGGGCAACCACACGGTGCACCACTACCAGCTCCCGACGCTCACCCCCGAGCGGGTGCGCTACGAGATCGAGCACAACGCCGACCTCATCGAGGAGGTCATCGGCCAGCGCCCGCACCTCTTCCGCCCGCCCTACGGAGCGTACAGCGAGGACGTCCGCCGGCACCTCGTCTCCAAGGGCAACGAGCTCTGGATGTGGTCCATCGACCCGCACGACTACCTGCTGGTGAACAACGCCGAGAGCGTCGCGCAGCGGGTCATCACCAACCTGGGCAACCACGCGGGGGGCACGGTGCTCCTCCACGACACGCACCCCTGGAGCGTGGCCGCGATGGCCAAGATCATCCGCTGGCTCGACCGCGAGAACAGCGACCGGGAGCAGTCCGGCCGCGCCCCCTACGTGGTGCTCGACCCGGCGCGCTACCTGGAGGGCGCCCGCGCCCGGCTGCCGCAGATCCAGGCCGCCGACGCGCTGGTGAACAGCAGCAACCGCGGGCGCTCCCGCGACGCCGGAGCGGACGCTGGACCAGCCGTGGAGCCTACGACGGGCGTGGTGGGCGAAGGGCCCGTCGACGCCGGCGCAGTGACCGCCGCGATGGACGCGAGCGACGGGCGGTAGGCCTCAGCGCAAGGCGCAGACGTAGGCGATCATCGCGCCGCGCTCATCGGGGGCCTCGACGTCGAGGTGGTGTTGGGAGAGGTCCGTGGGGAGCTTCCAGCGGGTGGTGCGCCAGCGGAGGTCGAAGCCGTGGGCGACGAGCAGCGCTCGGGTCTCCTCGGGGAAGAACTGCCGCTGAGAGATGGTCCAGCGCTGCGCGGCCTCGGGTTCGAGCACCGGGGTCAGGGTGAGCTGGGTGGTGAGCACCTGGGAGAGCGCGTCGTAGGAGAACTCCTCGCGCAGCGTGACGGGCTCCCTCGTGCTGGGATCGAGGAAGCGCCCGGTCTCCAGCACGTCGCCCTGGAGGAGCCTGGGCTCTGGGATCCACAGGTCGAAGGCGAAGAGCCCGCCGGGAGCGAGGTGCGTTCGGACTCGGGAGAAGAAGGCCTCCTGCTGCTCGGCGGAGTGCAGGTGGGCGAGGCCGTTGAAGGGGAAGAAGATGCGCTCGAAGCGGGCGTCGAGGGAGAGGGTGGTGGCGTCGGCGAGCACCGTGGCCACGCGGCGGCGTAGCGAGTCGGGCTCGTGGGTGAGGCGCTCTCGGAGGCCGTCGAGCATGGCGGGCTCGCGCTCCACGGCGAGCACGGAGCAGCCGGTGCGGGCGAGGGGGAGGGTGATGCGGCCGGTTCCGGCGCCGTACTCGAGGGCGCGGGAGTGGCCGAGGGCGAGGCCGGCGTAGAAGCGCACGTCGTCGGTGCGGTCGTCGAAGAGGAGGTCGTAGACGCCGGGCGCGGCGTAGAGGTCGATGGGCATCGGTGGGTGGGCCGGAGGAGAGGTATACGCCGATCGGCGGGGCGCTGTGGACGAGGCTTGCGGGGCGTCGGGGTGGGGTGAAATCCTGGGCTCGGAAGGGAGCGCAAGGGGAACACCATATGAGCAAGGGAAAGAGCACAGAGAAGTCCGTGAAGGCGCCCGAGGGGAAGCCCGCGGAGGCGGCCGCGACGCCGTCGGCCGGAGGGGGCGACGCCGCGCCGTTCACGGCGAAGGAGTCGATGCGGCTGCTGCGGGTCAACCGCTTCCTGGTGAAGATCGCCGAGCCTTCGATGGCCCGGGCGCGCGCCAAGGTCGCGTACACCACCAGCGACCACCAGGAGGGTTGGCGGCTCTACCGGGTGGCGGCGGGCGAGGGGCAGCCCCTGGAGGCCGCGGCGGTCGAGGCGCCGTCCTCGGGCGCTCACGTCGGGATGCTCCAGCAGCTCGACGACTTCGAGAACAAGTGGTTCCCGCGCACGCGGCGCATCATCGAGCGCTTCACGCCGGAGGGGCACCGCCAGGGGCTGCTGGACGCGTTCTTCCGCGACCTCCAGCAGCAGCCCATCGGCCCGCTGGTGGTCGGCTCGGTGAGCACCTTCCTCGATCGGGTGGAGGCGCTGGAGAAGAGCACCGTCCCCGGCGCGGCGAAGGTGCGCTCGGTGCTCGCGGCGCGCGGGGTGGACGCGGCGCACATCGCGCGGCTGCGGAAGACCCTGGACGAGGCCCGCGCGCTCAAGGCGGCGCCGGCCGTGGCGGTGACTGATCCCGCGGAGGTGCTGCGGGCGCGGCGCGTGGCGTACGACGCGCTGTGGCTGTGGTGGAAGGACTGGCGCGAGACGTTCCACTCGGAGGTGGACGGTCGCCAGCGGCGGGAGCTGGGGCTGGTGGACACGTCGCTGAGCAGCGGGTCGGAGGTCGACGAAGGGGATGACCCGGTCGACGAGCCAGTGACGCCGCCCGGGAAGTGAACAACGGGGGTCGGGGAGAGGGTTGGACCCCGGTTGGGGAAGGCCAGACCCCCGGAATCGGATGGTCAGACCCCCGGAATCGACCCGCAGACCCCCCCCCTTAAGTGGCGGTTGCTGCGCCCCACCGGTGGCGCCTGCGACCGTGAAGCCGAAGAGCGGGATGTCAACCGCAAACACCAACGACCGCTTGGATGGAGCACTTTTGGCGGTGTGGTTAAGTCGGCTTGAGCACGCCCTCCTCGGCTGCTCTGCCATTGTAAATTTAGGGAGCAATCTTTAACTAAGGGCTGATGAACCGCGCCGGTCGTCTTGTCACGCAGTTGGAAGGGTACGTCGCCTTCGAACCCGCGCCGTTGCCCCCAGACCCGCCCCTCACGTTCGACTCGGAAATGCTCCAGGCGCTCTCCCGGGCCGATTTGTGCCTCGGGCGCCTCGATGGGATCGCACGACGGGTTCCGAACCCCGACCTGTTCGTGGCGATGTACGTGCGTCAGGAGGCGGTGTTGAGCTCCCAGATCGAGGGGACGCAGGCATCTCTCACCGACGTGCTCCAGTTCGAGGCCGGCCTGCAGGGGGAGGAGCGCCTCAAGGACGCCGAGGAGGTCTCGAACCACGTACGCGCGATGAACCTCGGCCTCCAGCGCCTCGAGACCCTCCCCCTCTCGAAGCGCCTGGTTCGAGAGATCCACGGGATTCTCCTCGAAGACACCCGCGGCGGGCAGCTCACGCCTGGCGAATTTCGCAAGACCCAGAATTGGATCGGTGCCCCCGGCTGCACGCTGGCCACTGCGCGATTCGTCCCACCGCCGCCACATGCGCTCCACGACGCTCTCGACGCGTGGGAGCGCTTTCTCCACGACGATTCGCTCCCAGCGGTCATCCAGGCAGCGCTCGCACACGCTCAGTTCGAGACGATCCACCCCTTCCTCGACGGGAACGGGCGTATCGGGCGCCTGCTCATCACCTTTCTGCTCTGTACCCGCGGCGTGCTCAAGCGCCCTCTGCTCTACCTCAGCGCCTACCTCAAGAAGAACCGCGCGGAGTACTACGACCGCCTCCAGGCCGTTCGCGATCACGGACACTGGGAGCAGTGGGTGAAATTCTTCCTCCGCGGAATCGCCGCCGCCGCGAGCGACGCGACCGACACCGCGGACAAGATCCTCGACCTTCAGACGAAGCTTCGAGAGCAGGTGACCAGCGATGCGCGCGCGGCCAACCTCCTCCGAGCGGTCGACTATCTCTTCCTACACCCTGTGGTCACGGTCGCTCAGCTTCAGGCAGGTCTCGGCGTAAGCGCCCCCACCGCGAACGCGCTCGCCTCTCGCTGCGAAGAGCTGCACATCCTCCGTGAGAGCACAGGCTTCAAGCGCAACCGGTGGTTTCAGTTCGCTCCCTTCCTCGCACTCTTCGAGTCTTCTGAGCCAACCGCCACCGCCGATACTCCCCGAGACCAGACGCGCAGCGGCGCCTGACGTGTCCGTAGGGTGACGCCGTCGACTGACCGCGGCCATCCGGTGCATCCGGACAGCCGTGCTACGGTCGCCCCCTAAGATGCTCACTCGGGGCGACGTCATCGGCGGGAAATACCGGCTCATCGACCCCCTCGGCGAGGGCGGCATGGGCGCCGTCTGGATCGCCGAGAACCTCTCCATCCGCGGCGCCGAGGTGGCCGTGAAGGTGCTCCACGCCAACTTCGCGCGCGACCCCGACGCGGTGCGACGCTTCCGCGCCGAGGCCGAGGCCACCGTGCGCATCGGCCACCCCAGCATCGTGCGCGTCTTCGACTACGGCCAGTCCGACGACGGATCGCCCTACATGGTCATGGAGCGCCTCCACGGGGAGAGCCTCGCCGACCGCCTCGAACGCGAGCGATCGCTTCCCCTCGCCGAGGCCGTCGAGGTGGTCACTGCCGTGCTCGAGGCCCTCGACGCCGCCCACCAGCGGGAGATCCTCCACCGCGACCTCAAGCCCGAGAACATCTTCATGGCGCGCGAGGGCGACGTGGTGCGCCCGAAGATCCTCGACTTCGGCGTGTCGAAGTTTCTCGGCGACGACGCCGAGCGCGTCCGCATGACCCGCACCGGCGCCCTCATCGGCACGCCCGCGTACATGTCCCCCGAGCAGGCCCGCGGCGAGACCGCCATCGACCTGCGCAGCGACGTCTGGGCCATGGGGGTGATCCTCTACGAGCTGCTCACCGGCAGGCTCCCCTACGAGGCCGCCAACTACAACGCGATGATGATCCGCATCGCGACCGAGGGGCACCTGCCGCTGACCGAGGCGCTCCCGGACATCGACCCGGTGCTGGCCTCCATCGCCGAGCGGGCGATGGCGCGCACGGCGAGGGAGCGGTACGCCACCGCGCGGCAGATGCGGGAGGCGCTCATGGCGTGGTCCCGGGGCGAAGGGGTGCTCGAAGCGACGCCCCGAGGGAGCCTCCCCCCCGCTCGCTCGTCGCGCAGCCCGATGCCCACGCTGGTGGATGCCGACACCCTGCCGGGAGACAGCCTCTCCACGCTGCGGAAGAATCCCCCCCGACGCTACGCCCTGGCGCTGGGCCTGGTGGGCGCGCTGGCCGTCGGTGGCGCGCTGATCTCGTGGCGGCAGCGCTCGACGCCGCTGGGCCCCGAGACCACGGCGGCGGCGCTCTCCCGGCAGCCTGGGGCGGCGACGCACTCGCTGACCATCCTCGGGCTCCCGTCGGGGGCGAGGGTGCTGCTCGACGACGCCCCGGTGACGCTCCCCACCGCGCTGCGCGGAGAGGGCGACCACCGGGTGAGGGTGGAGGTCGACGGGGCGCCGGCGTGGATGGCGGTGGTCCCCCGGCCGACGGCGGACGTCTCGCTGGCCTATGTGGCGCCCGCGGCGGTGACGGCAGCGGCGGTCGACGCGGGAGCGCCGACGCCCGTGGCGCCCGTGGCCAGGGCGGTGACGCGCAGGGCGGTGGCGCGCAGGGCCGACGCGGGGAGAGCGACGCCCGGGACGCTGCTGGCGCGCGATCCTGGCTTCTGAAGAGCGCGGCGGAACCTCTCGACCCCGACCGCTGTCTCGGCGTATGTGCGAGGTCGTGTCGCTGCGCTGCCGCTGGGATGGTCGACGCTCCACGCCGAGGCGTTCTCGGTGACGCTCGACCTGGAGGCCGAGCGCGCGCTGGTCGAGCGGCTGCGACGCCGCGACGAGGCGGCGTTCAACCTCTTCGTGCGGGCCTACCAGGCCAGGGTGTTCTCGCTGGTGCAGCGGATGCTGGGCAACCGCGCCGAGGCCGAAGACCTGGCGCAGGAGGTGTTCATCACGGTGTTCCGGAGCATCGACAGCTTCCGGGGCGACGCGCGCCTGGGGACGTGGCTCTACCGGGTGGCGATCAACCACTGTAAAAACCGCATCAAGTACCTCGACCGGCGGGTGACGCGAGGCCACGACGCGCTCGACGAGGAGGGCGGCAAGGCGCTCACCGAGGGGGGTCCGGTGATGTCGCGCCCCGACCGCCCCGACGAGGCGATGCAGGGCGCGGAGCTCAACAAGGTCATCGAGCGCGCGCTGGGGCTGCTGGAGGAGGAGCACCGCGCGCTGGTGGTGCTGCGCGACCTGGAGGGCCTGAGCTACGAGGAGATCATGACCATCACCGGCCTTCCCGAAGGGACCGTCAAGAGCCGCCTCCACCGCGCCCGCGCGGCGCTGCGAGAGGCCATCGAGCGGGGCCTCGGGTACAAGCTCCCGGAGCAGTGAGGTGGCGATGCTGACCGACGACGAGGTGCGCGACCTGTTCAGCGCCTATCACGACCGGGAGCTGTCTCCCGAGCGCTCCGAGGCCGTGCGCGCGGCGCTCGACGCCAGTCCCTCGCTCAAGGGCGAGTACGGCGCCTTCTGCCGGATGCTCGACAGCCTCTCGGCCATGGCCGCCGCAGCGGAGTCCCCGCTGGTCGGAGTCAGCGCCCCGAGCGGCACCGACGCACCGAAGGAAACCGCCCCCCCGGACCTGCTCTCGGGCGTGCAGCGAAGGCTGCAGAAGCGCTCCGGGGGAAGGTTCTACGGGGATATGTGGTCGCGGCTGGCGGGCATCCTCCCGCTCGAGCTCATCGCCACGCTGGTGCTCATCGCCCTGGTGCTGGCCTACGCCGCGATGACCATGGTCTCCGCCCGCCCTGCGCCCGCCCCGACGGGCGCGACGCCCTCCGTCACCGCGCCACGTTGAGCGCCCAGTCGTAGGGCCGATAGGCCACCGTGCAGCGCCCCGCGTCCGCGCCGCACGCCGCCTCCAGGCGTTGCCTCAGCGGCGCCCCTGCGTAGCCCCGCAGCCACCCCGCGACGCCTCCCCCGAAGTCCTCCCTGAACCACTCGAAGATCTGCGCCACCCTCACCGTGCGCGCCGCCGGGTCGACCTCCACGTTGCCCGCCGCGTTCACGTAGGCCCTCGCCTGCGCATCGAGCTGCGCCTCCACCCCAGCGGCCGTGTACGCCCCAGCGCGCAGCGGCGGGCACGACCGCGCCGCGCAGTTGAGCGCCACGTGCACCCGCGCGTCGTGAAACACCGGGCGCACCTCCCGGTTCTCCACCGAGTCGAGGGTCATCTCCCGACCGTCGAGCCTCCACCGCCTCGCGCGGAAGAAGCCCCCATCGGGCAGGTACGTCAGCACGTTGCGCATCGACGCCGGCGCCTCGGCCACGCCCCGCAGCACCGTCGCGTTGTAGGCGTTGAGCCAGTACGCCTTGCGCGACCCCGCGCTCGCGAAGGCCGCCGGCGTCCTCGTCGGGCCGTTCTCCCCCAGCCACGCATGGATCGCCCGCAGCTCCCCGAGCCTCCCCCTCAGCCCGGCGTAGTCCACGCCGTTGCCCCGCACCACCGTCCGCAGCAGCGCGTCGTAGCGCCCCCACACGTTGGCCGCCGTCACCGCGCCTGCGTCCTGCGCGCCCGCCGCTGCGGGAACCACCACCGCGCACGCCGCCGCGATCATCGCTCGTCTCATCATCGCCCCTCCGACGCCTGAGCCCTCGGGGCTCTTCACTTCCGTAGCCGCAGCTGCACCAGCGCCGTTGTCCGCTTCGTCGCTCCCGGCCAGCGCTGCTCCAGCGAGAGCACGCCGCGGGGGCAGACCTCGGCGCACATCCCGCAGCCCACGCAGCTCGCCCGCACGAAGGTCTCGTTGGACTGCGCGTAGGAGCGCACGTCGATGCCCATCTCGCAGTACTGGGTGCAGAGCCCGCAGGAGATGCACATGTCCTCCTTCACCCGGATGCGGTAGCGCCCGACCTTCTGGATCAGCCCCAGCAGCGCCGCCATCGGGCAGAAGTTGCGGCACCACTGGCGCGTCCCGCCGAGGGGGTAGAGCCCGACGCCGATCGCGCCCGACAGCACCGCCACCACCACGAGCCCGTAGTAGTACCGGGCTTTACCTGCCACGGTAACGAGGGCGCCGCTGCGGAGGGCGCCGTCCACGCGCCACTGGCTGACCTCGCCGTGCCCCGACCACCACACCCCGGTGAGCGCGCTGTGCGGACCGACCAGCGCCGAGAGCCCCACCAGCACCGTGGTGACCACCGCGAGGCCCAGCACCGTGTAGATGCTCGCCTGCTCGAAGCGCCACGCGGCCTCTCCCTTCTGCGAGAGGTGACGGAAGGGCTCGCCCGCGGTGTTGGCCAGACCGCCGCAGCCGCACACCCAGGAGCAGTACCAGCGCTTGCCGAAGAAGATCCCCATCAGCGGCACGAGCAGCAGCGAGCCGAGGAAGCTCCAGAGCACGAAGGGCGCCGGGTCGCGCAGGATGTTGTCGGGGTAGAACGCGTCGATCTTCAGCGGCCAGAAATACGAGAGGTAGTATTCGGGCTGCGCGAAGAGCTTGAGCAGCACCGGAACCGAGAACCCGAAGCTGGCCTGCACGCCGATGACCACCAGGGTGCGAGCGACCTGGTAGCGGTTGTGGAGATAGCGCCCGAGCACGAAGAGCCCGCCGGCACTCACGGCGCAGGTGTAGAGCAGCCCGTAGAGGGTCCACTTGGAGTCGAGCGCGAGGTAGAGCAGCGCCCCGAAGGCGCGCACCGAGTGATCCCCCGCGGCGGGCGCGCGGCCCGGATCGAAGACGTGGGTCCCATAGGCGAGGGTGACGCCCGCGAGCTGCGCGGCCACGAGCGCCCAGGTGGCCTCTCGCAGCACCGCGCCCGTGTCCCCGCGAGCGCGCAGCATCCTTGCGACGCCGAAGGCCCCCAGCGCCAGCGCCCCGCCCAGCAGCGCGACCAGCGTCGGCGTCGACCAGCTCACTCCCGGTGACAACAGCAGGTGGCGTCCGTGGTGCTCCGCGGGCTCCAGCGCCCTCGCGAACCAGGCCGACAGCCCCGCGGTCGCCATCGACAGCGCGAAGACCTTGGCGCCCAGCACCGCCTCGTCGCGCGCCACCAGCGTCCCGTCGCGCCGCGCAAAGCCCGCGTGCACGGCCACGGTCACCGCCGCGATGACAGCTCCCAGCAGCCACACGCCCTTGCCGAGCGTGGTCAGCAGCAGCGCCGTCTCCGCCGGGAGATAGAGCCCGAAGTAGAAGCCCAGCAGCACCGCGGAGAGCATCCACGCGCTCGCTCCTCGGCTGGTGAGGTCGTCGGCGACGGCCTGCAACGCACCCGCGCGCCTCACGCCGACACCCCTGCTCCCTCGACGGCGGCGCGCTCGCTCATGGTCGCAGGCTACGTCATCGACCATGGCGCCGGTTACGCGCGGCCCTTCATCTCCCCTCGCAGAACGTGCTACCGCGCCCTCCCTCTACGATGACCAGCTCACTGCTCTCGCCGCTCGTCCTCCGCCCCGGGATCGTCTCCCGCAACCGCATCTGGCTCGCCCCGCTCACCAACAGGCAGAGCCACCTCGACGGCACCCTCGGCGACGCCGAGCTGCGCTTCCTCGGGATGCGCGCCGACGGCGGCTTCGGGCTCGTAGAGACCTGCGCGGCCCACGTCTCTCAAGACGGCAAGACCTGGGAGGGCGAGCTCGGCGTCCACGACGACGCGATGCTCGACGGGCTCACCCGCCTCGCCGCGCGCATCCACCAGGGCGGCGCCCTCGCGAGCGTCCAGCTCTTCCACGGCGGGCTGCGCGCCTCGCAGGCCGTCAGCGGGATCATCCCCTGGAGCCCTTCGCCGCACACCGACGAGAAGGGCAACGCGAGCCGCGAGGGCACCGAGGAGGACATCGCGAGGGTCATCGCAGACTTCGCCCGCGCCGCGGAGCGCTGCGCCCGCGCGGGCTTCGACAGCGTCGAGCTTGCACGGCGCCCACGGGTACCTGCTGTCGCAGTTCTTGAGCACGGTCTACAACCGCCGCGAAGACCGCTGGGGGGCCTCGCTGGAGAACCGCGCCCGGTTGATCCGCGAGGTGACGCGCGCGGTGAAGGCCGCGGCTCCGTCGCTGGTGCTCGCGGTGCGGATGTCCCCCGAGGACTACGGCCAGACCCGCGGCGTCGACCTGGACGAGAGCCTCCAGCTCGCCCGCTGGCTCGTCGAGGACGGCGCCGAGGTGCTGCACCTCTCGCTCTGGCGCTCGGCGACCAACACGACGAAGCGCCCCGAGTCGCACGCGACGCCGCTCTTCCGCGAGGCCGTCGGGCCCTCCGTGAAGCTGGTCGTCGCGGGGGCCATCTGGACGCACGCCGAGGCCGAAGCGCAGCTCTCGCTCGGAGCCGACGTGGTGGCCCTCGGGCGCTCGGCCATCGCCAACCACGACTGGCCCTCGAAGGCCGACGAGCCATCGCTCCATCGGGCCCCGGTGGCCCCGGCGACGCTCCTCGACGAGGGGCTCAGCCCGGGCTTCGTGGAGTACCTCCGGGCGTTCCGCGGCTTCGTGGGATAAGGCCCGCCGCCGCCACCCCGCCGCCATGGCGGCGAGCGACGAAACCACTTGTTTTCAAGGCCTACCGTGATGGCATGGGCGCTGCGATGGGTGGTACCATGAGCCCCATGGTGACGCGGACGAAGGGAGGGGTGGACGTGGTGTTCGAGGCCCCGCGGTGGTCCAAGCGCTGGGTGCTCGAGGACGACGTCACCATGCCCGAGAGCAGCGAGCACGAGGCCGCCATCACGGTGTTGAAGGACACCCTGCGCGCGTGGGTCGAGCGCACCGGCCGCGACGCCACGGTGTACGCCAACCTGGCGGTGCGCTGGGACGAGGAGCACCCCACCGTGGGCGTCGACCCGGACGTGTGCGTGGTCGAGCCCTCCGCCCCGGAGACGAAGCTCCAGAGCCTGCTCACCTGGGTGCCGGGGCACAGCCCCCCGCGCATCGCCATCGAGGTGGTGAGCCGCAAGACCTCGAGGAAGGACTACACCGAAGGGCCCATGAAGTACGCCGCCTGCGGAGCGCGAGAGCTGTGGGTCTTCGACCCCGAGCGGCGCGGCCGTGGATGGATGGGCGGACCATGGACCATCCAGGTGTGGCGTCGCTCGGAGGAGGGCGCGTTTCGACAGGTGTACGCCGGGAAGGCCCCGGCCTACTCCGATGAGCTGGGCGCGTGGCTGGTGGTCACCGACCAGGGCACTCGACTGCGCATCGCCGACGACGAGGGCGGAACGCGGCTGTGGCAGACCGCGCGCGAGGCCGCCGACGCGAGGGCCGACGCCGAGCGAGCCAGCCAGGGCTGACGCCGAGCGTGCAAGGGGCGACGCGCTGGCCGCCCGCCTCGCCGCGCTCGAAGGGCGATAGCGCCCCTCCCGCTACTTCGACGCCCCTCTGCGCTCCACGGGCAACGGTCGCACGGTCATCTCGTGCAACGGAGCGCGCCCCAGCTCCACGTCGAACTGCGCCCTTCGCAGGTTCTCTCGCACCCACTCCACCGGTCGCTCCTCTTCGATCCAGCGGGTGAGCACCGTGTGGTCCCATCGCGACCCCAGCGCGTTGAACCCCAGCACCCGATCGCCCGCGTGCACGATCCGCCACGAGATCGGCCTCGTCGGATGCGTCGCGTACAGGCTCTCGGCGCCCTCCTCGACCTCCGTGAGCGCGCCCACGGTCGTGTACTCCAGCTCGAAGAGCTTCGCGCTGTTGAAGAACACCGGCGGCGCATACCCCTTCGGCCGCCCGCTCATGTTCTCGCCCGCGAGCGTCCCCTGCCGCTTGGCGCTGTACCAGATCGACTCCACGCGCCCGTCTTCGAGCTCCGCGCAGTCGCCCGCCGCCCACACGTCCTCCAGCGAGCTTCGCAGCGTCGCGTCGACCTTCACCCCTCTGCCGATCGCGGGCGGCGTCGTCACGCCCTCCAGCCACTGCACCTGCGGTTCGACCCCGATGCACACGCCCAGCAGCTCGCACGCGATGGTCTCGCCCGCGGTGGTGGTCACCGACGCCACGCGCCCGCTCTCATCTCGCGCCACCGAGGCGACGGCCTCGCCCTCTCGCACGTCGACCCCGTGGCGTCGCATCTCCCTCGCGACCATCTCGCCCTCCTCCCGGCAGAGCGCCGCGGGCCAGTACCACGGCTCCCTCACCAGGAAGGTCACCGCCACCCCGTGAAAGCGCAGGCACTCCACGAGCTCGATGCCGATGAGCCCTCCGCCCACCACCACCGCGCGCTTCGTGGTGGGCGTGTACCTCTCGCAGGCGTCGAGGTCCTGGAGCGTGACGAAGCGCACGAGGCCCGCGAGATCGTCGGTGACGCCCGGCGCGCTGAGCCGCCTCCCCCGCGAGCCGGTCGCCAGCAGCAGCCGATCGTACGGGAGCGTACGACCGTCGCCGAGCGTGAGCTGATGGCGTGATGCGTCGAGGTCGGCGACGCGGGCGCGCACGAGCTCGATGCCGCGCTCTCGCCAGGTGTGGCGCTCGTAGGGCTCCATGGCCCGCCGGGGGAGGCGGCCCATGAACGCGTACATCAGGGCGGTTCGGGAGAAGAAGTGGTCGCCCTCATCGGACACGAGGGCGATGGCGCCTCGCGCGTCGCGAGCGCGAATCGCGAGGGCGGCGGACACGCCAGCGACGCCGTTGCCCACCACCACATAGGCCTTGCTCATGGTGGCGACGCTACGCCGTCGAGGCGGTGTCCGATACGATCAGAGCAGCTCGCAGCCCGCGAAGTAGAAGCCGATCTCGCGCGCCGCGCTGGCGGCCGAGTCCGAGCCGTGGGTGGCGTTCTCGCCCTTGCTGGCGCCGAAGAGCTTGCGGATGGTGCCGTCGGCGGCCTGCGCCGGGTCGGTCGCGCCCATGACCTCGCGCCACTTGGCGATGGCCCCTTCGGCCTCCAGCGCCACCACGTACACCGGGCCGCGCGACATGAAGGTCGTCAGCTCGCCGAAGAAGCCGCGCGCGCTGTGCTCCGCGTAGAAGCCCTCGGCCTGCGCCTTGGTGAGGTGGATGCGCTTCAGGCCGCGCACCTTGAAGCCCGCCTTCTCGATGTGGGCCAGGATCGCCCCCGCGAGGTTCTTCTCCACGGCGTCGGGCTTGATCATCGCAAGAGTCAGTTCGGTTGCCATTGGCGTTTCGGTCCCTTTCGCCGCGCCTTCTAGACGCTACGGGGCCCCTTTGGCAAGCGCCCCCGCCCTGATCCCCGGCGCGAGGCCCTGGTCGCTCTTCCGGGTGTTCAAATCCGCCCCCTGATGCTCTCCTACCGCCCGCCGGAGAGCCTCTTACCTCCCCGGCTCTCCCTCTTCATTCATCAAAGGAGCACCCGCTTCATGGCACTCAAGGTCGGAACCCACGCCCCGGACTTCACCCTCCCCTCCAAGCCCGGCGAGACGCTCGCGCTCTCGTCCCTTCGCGGCAAGAGCGTCGTGCTGCTCTTCTTCCCCGCGGCCTTCACCGGCGTGTGCACCAAGGAGATGTGCACCATCGCCGAGGACTACAGCGCCTACGAGGCCCTCAACGCGCAGCCCATCGCGATCAGCGTCGACACCCCGTGGACGCTCCAGAAGTTCGCGGCCGAGTCGAAGGCGACCTTCCCCTTCCTCTCCGACTTCAACAAGACCGTGACCCGCGCCTACGACGTCTACCGTGAAGACTTCGCCTTTGGCATGAAGGGCGTCTCCGAGCGCGCGGTCTTCGTCATCGACCCCAACGGAGTGATCACCTACTCCTGGGTCGGCGAGAACCCCGGCGTCTTCCCCGACCTCGACGCCGTCAAGAAGGCCCTCGCCTGACCCGTAGATCCCCTCCGCTCAGAAGCGCAGCCCCAACAGCACCCGCAGATACCCGCCGCTCTGGCTGAGCGTCCCGAGCGAGGTGTCCATCACCGGCAGCCGATCGGCCTGCGCGGCTTCATCCGACAACGCCTGAGGGTGCACCCGCATCTCTTGCGACAACGCGAGCTGATACCCGCCCTCCAGCGCGAACGCCCCGCGCAGCGTCCCGAGAAACGCCGGCGTGGTCAGCTGCACCCCGAGGCCCGCGTTGCCCATGAAGGTCCACGCGTCCCCGGTGAGCGCTCCGCCTTGCGAGCTGTCCGACTCCGGGGTGAGCAGGATGTCCGAATACAGCGCCCCCGCCGCGACCCGCGCATAGGGCTCCAGCCACCACAGGGTGCGCACCCGCAGCGAGAGCCCTGCGCTCATCGAGTGCGCCGTCAGCCGGCTCTTCAAGGAATCCCTCAGCCGCCCCTCGAAGCTCTCGGCGTTCCAGTTGAGGTCGGCGGCCAGCGTCGCACGGTCGCCAATGCCCACGAGGTCGCGCCCGAAGGAGAGCCCGGCGACCGGCGGAGAGCGCGTCTCCCCGAAGGCGTCCAGCCCGCTGTCGTGGTGCCAGCGGCCGCCTACCTCGAAGGACACCCTCCACGGAGCGTCCACCCGCCGATCCTGCGCGGAGGCGCTCGCTCCCGCGGCCATCACTCCCATCCACACCATCGATGCCAGTACGCGGGACCTCATCACTGCGCCTCCCCTTCATCCAGCAATGCCGTCAGGAGAAACCCGCGCAGCGACCGCGACCGCTCCCTCGTCACATCCGTCCCATCGACCACGGTGATCCACCCGTCTGCCGCGTCGTGCAGCGCGACCACCCGTCGACTGGTCCCACCCGACACTGGGATCACATCGGTGATGGGCGCATCCAGCCGTATCTCCCCCGGTCGGAAGTTGGTCAGCTCGATATACCCGAGCCTCTCCCCCGTCCTCGGAGCCACCCACAGCGCCTGCCGGTCGTCGTCGAAGCGCGCGCTCTCCAGCGCCACCTCCGAGAAGATCGGCGCCGCCGTGCGATGCCCGAGGTCCAGCAGCGACAGGCTCCCGGTCGCGCTGCTCGGGTGACCGAACATCACCACCCCCCGCTCCGGCAGCGGCAGCGCCTGGTTGATGACCCGCCCGAGCTGCAGCGTCTCGACGTTCTGCGAGCGCCTCGACTCGATATCGGCCAGCTCGACGAAGCTCACCGCGCTGGCCACTCCACCGGTCGAATAGAGCAGCGCCCGCAGCTCCGACGTCGCACTCCTCGGCGAAGGTCCATTGAAGAGCAGCACCCGGCTGGCCACCGCATCCAGCGGAACCACCGTGGTCGTATTGGCCACCGTATCGATCACCCTGGCGTCACGGCTCCCGGGCGACACCACCAGCAGCTTGCGGGCGGTGGCTTCACCGAAGAGGGCGAGGTCCGCCGGGCGCACCCCCGCGGCGAGCTGGTTGAGCGCGGGCCGGAAGTCATTGGCCGTCGCCGACTCCGGGGTCACCGTCACCAGCCTCAACACATAGAGGTCATTGGACTGATCCGCCCGCAGGTACATCGTGGCGTTGTCGGTATCGAAGACCACCTGCGCCGGGGCGATCGCCCGGGCGTCCTCCGGCAGCGTGAGGCGCACGGTGATCTCGCTGCGCTCCGGGTGGTTGAGGTCGAGCAGCGTGACGTACGCGTCCGACAGCACCACCGCGAGCGTCCTCGGCTCGCCCGCCACCGTCATCCTCGGCGAGAACACCACCCCGTTCGGAACTCCCCCGAAGCTCCGCACCGTACGCACCACCGGGTTGCCCGTGGCCGCCGCGCGGTCGAGGTCGACGATCGCCACCTCATTGGGGTTGAACAGCAGCCTCCCCGCGCTCGCGCTGTTGTTGAAATACGCCATCACATAACGGCCATCGCCGTTCTGCGAGAGCGCGTTGAAGGGAGACCCGAGCGTCCACCGCCGCGAGGCGCCCGCCGCGGTGACCGCGGTGAGCGACGCGGGCGCGGGGGCCACCCCGGCCGATCCGCGCTGTCCACGGGAGAGCACCAGGGCCTCGTCGTGGGCCACGCGGGGCTGCACCAGCACCGGGTCGTCGCCCACCGCGACCTGACGCACGGCGGGCGTCGCCTGGGAGAGGTCGACGACCGTGGCGCGAGCCAGCGCGGGCTGCACATAGACGAGCGCGTTGCCCGCGGCCACCGGAGCGAGCGTGCGCATCGAGAGCTCGTAGCGAGCGTCCCGATCGGCGCAGGCGGTGAGGGCGACGGCGAGCGAGAGCGCGACGGAGCGATATCGATTGAAGCTATGGGTGGTCACGTTCATCACTCCACGATCCGGCTGTTGAGCTCGAAGCCGGTGATCGACTGCTGGGTCCCGGTGTTCCAATCGATGAAGGTGATTCGCCCCTCGGGGTGATCCTGTCCGATGAAGGCCCGCTCCGTGGCGGGCACCGCCCCTACGGACACCGGCGGCGAACCAAGCGCGATGTCTTGAATGGTCAGGCTGGCGAGGGTGATCCGCTGCGTGAGCGCCACGTGCCGCGCGTCGTCCCGCAGCAGCACGAACGCGTGCGATCCGCCCGGAACCAGCGCGAAGGGCCCCACGTCCGCGCTCGTCAACTGGAGCCGCGTGAAGCGCTCGGCCACATTCAACACCGAATACCCGAAGGAGCGGTCGATCTGCGTCTCCAGGTCGATGCCCGGCTCCGTGACGCTCCCTTCGCTCCTCCCATGAACGATGAGCGCCGACCCTCCGCCCGGCGCGAAGGCCACCGCGCGCACGGTCTTGCGCAGCCGCAGCACCGCCGGGGCGTCCGTTCCCGCGAGGTCGAGCAGCGTCGCCCGCTCGGTCATCGCCGCGGTGCTGTACACCAGCGCCCTGGCGCCATCGGGGCTCATGGTGACCGAGCCCACCACCTCCCCCGGCAGGTCGATCGAGCGCCTCACCGAAGCATCGCTGAACCCCGCCGGGAATGGGAATCCGCAGCACCCGCGACTCGCCCCGCAGCGCCGCGAGGGCGAAGGTGCCGTCCGGCGCCACGTCCAGGTCGGTGATCTCCGTGCCGAGGTCGACGGTCTGCCCGGTGCGCTGCATCAGGTCGATGACGCGCATCGCCGTGGTGCCCGCGAAGCGAGCGATCGCATAGCGCCCATCGCGGGTGACCGACACGTCCAGCGCGCGCGCGTCCCTGGAGATCGCCACGCCCGCGTCGCTCATCCCCGCATCGCCGGGCGTGACGACCCGGTCATCGTAGAACGACACCGTCGGCACCAGCGCGGGCCCCGTGAGCGAGGCGAAGCGCAGTATCGACACGCCATCCTCGGTGATGACGAAGCCCGTCTGCCCGTCGGCGCTGAACACCACGCTCACGGGCCTGAAGCCCACGGAGAGCAGCAGTCCCCGCTCCATGCCCGGGTCGAGCCGCAGCACGGCGACCTCCTGGAAGCTCCCCGCGGGCACTCCCTGGTTGGGCCGCGAGGTGTCCAGATACACCACCGCGTAATGTCCATTGGGGGCGACCGCGATGGCGTTGGCGCCCGCGACCACGGGCATCTGCGCCGTGATGGTCACGCCCGCCGCGCTGGTCCGCAGCACCGTCGCGGTGTTGGCGTTGGCGTTCACGACCAGCGCCTCGTCCACCGGCGTCCCGTCCCGCTCCGGAACGGTCACCAGGTAGGTCGGCCCGTCTCCCGCCTCCACCGACTGGATGGCCAGCGTGCGAGAGTCGATGACCGCGACGTTGTCCCTCCTCGGGTTGGCCACATAGACGAAGCGCGACCCCGCCTGCGGCGTCTCGAAGGCCCGCTGCTCCTCCACCTCCGGCGGCAGCCCCGCGTCGGCGCCCGGAAACGCGCCCGTGTCGCTCACGGCCCCCGCGTCGGTGAAGAACCTCGGCCCGTCATTCCCAGACGACGGCGACGTCGACGCGTCGGCCCCGCAGCCGCCCAGTGTCCCCGCGGCGGCCGCGAGCAGCCCCGCTCCAAGCAAGATCTTCTTTTTCACAGTACGCACCCCATTCGCATGAAGCGGGCCATGCGCCGCATTCCTTGTATCCGCTGTTTCCCGCGGTCTTCCCTCACGACTCCCTGGTCAGCCCCGTGCGGATACGGCACATCTCGGCCCATGCTAGGGTCCGCCTCCTATCCTTCGATGCGCCCCGCTGTTTTACTGACCGGTGTATTCCTCGCCCTTGCGTCTCCGGCCTCTGCGCAGGCCCGCGACGGCGTCTACGGCCGCCTCCGCGGCGATCTCTCGCTCTCCGTCGAGGCCCTCGGCGGAGCGATCGACGCGGGCGTCTGGTCGGGCATCGGCTCCTTCGCGGTTCGGGCTCGCTCTCTCGACATGGTGGGCGTGGTGCTCGGCTACGACCGGGCCTTCTCGGGGCCTCGCTACGACCACGCCTTCATTGCGGTGGATTTCCGCCCGGCCTTCTTCGCCCGCTGGTCGCTGGACATGGAGCGCGGCCCGGCCTGGCTCGACCTCTTCCTCGACTCCATCGGCCTCGAGTTGGGCGCGGCGTGGCTCCGCCCTGGCTCCAGCGACGCGACCGGGGTGGCCTTCGTCCTGGGCGCCGGCGCCGACCTCCCGCTCTACATCGGCGATCAGAGCGCCTGGTCGCTCCGTCTGGCGACCCGGTACATCTCCGCGAAGCCCTGGGACGCCCAGGGGACGGGCCGCGATGACAGCGCCGTCGAACTGCTGGCGGGCCTGGTCTTCCGCACCACCGTGAGCGCGGGGCTCACCCGGGTGCGATGAGGGCGCCTCGCCTCCTCGCCGCGGCGGCGGTCCTGGTCGTGGCGTGCAACCGCGCGCCGGGGGAGACCCCCAAGGCCACGGTGGAGGCCTTTGCGCACGCGGCGCAATCCGCGCGCACCGACAGCTCGGCCCGGCAGCGGATGTACGACCTGCTCTCGCAGCGCGCCCAGGACGCCCTGACCGACCGCGCCCAGCAGGCCTCCCAGCTCTCGGGTTGGGAACTCCAGCCATGGGAGATGATCGCCCCCGGCCGCATCCATCTCCGTCTGGAGATCGATCCTTCCTCGATGGACACGCGCATCTCCGACGACCGCGCGGTGGTCACGGTGCGCGGCGTGGCTGGCGGCGTGGCCGACGTCCCCCTGGTGCGCGAGGGGGGCCGCTGGCGCATCGACCTGTCCTTCCCCTCGGTGGAGGCCATCCGCCCTGGCGCCGGCGACGCCGGAGCCCGCTCAGTCCCCTGACGCCTCGCTCCGCATCGCGCTGACGGCGACGCGCAGGTCACCGGGCACGGCGATGCCATTGGCCAGCACCCTCGGGCAGGTGACGGCGCGTTGCACGACGGCGTGGGCGCGGGCGACGGCTTCGAGCAGCGGGGCTCCGAGCGCGAGCTCACCGGTGATGAGGGCTGACAGGGCGCACCCGAGCCCGAGCATCGGGGGCAGCGGTCTTCGTGCAACGCGCAGCTCTACGAAGTCGCTGCCATCGTAAAGCACATCGATACAATCACTTCCCTCGAAGTGGCCGCCCTTGAGGAGCACCGCCCTGGCGCCCATTGCCACGAGGGCCTGGCACGCGGCCTTCACCTGGCGCGCGGTGCTGACGGGCTTGCCCACCAGCTTCCCTGCCTCTTCCCGGTTGGGCACCAGCAGCCCCGCCAGCGGAACCAGCTCCCGCATCAGGGCGGCGAAGCCCGAGTCATCGAGCAGGGTTCTTCCCTGGATCGGGGTGATGACCGGATCGAGCACCACGGGCACGGCTCCCATTCCCCGGAGGGCATCGGCGACGATCTCGACCACGGCGGCGTTTCCCAGGGCTCCGACCTTCACGGCCCCGGGGAGGGTGGTGTCCGTGGCGGCGGCGAGCTGCGCCCGCACCAGCTCGCTGCGCAGCGGATCGACCTTCTTCACGCCCTTGCGCCCTCGCGCGGTGACGAGGGTGACGACGCTCAGGCCGTGCACCCCGAGGGCGTCGAGGGCGCGCAGGTCGGCCTGGAGCCCGGCGCAGCCGGAGGAGTCGCTCCCGGCGATGACGAGGGCGGTGGCGCTCCCGCTCATGACTTCCTCCTGGCTGGCCATTGGATCTCTAGAACCCGTCGTCCCGTAGACGTCGCACGAGGTCTCGATACAGCACCACGTGATCGAAGCCCGAGTCGCGGTCGGGGCCCTGGTGGGCGATCTGTCCTACTTCATCGAAGTGGTCTGCGGGGAAGCAGCCGATGAAGGTCCCCCAGCGGGCGCTCTGCACGGTGACCAGGCCGTCGTTGACGAGCCGCGTCGGGTCACTGCCTTCGAGGAAGGCCATCAGCGGAGCGAGGAGCACGAAGGGCGCGTCGACCCGGGACGCATCGTTCTCCACGAGCGCATCACCGCAGACGGCCCGGCCGTCCCTGCGGTTGGAGCGCCCTGCGACGGAGTAGTACCTCACGCGCGCATCATTGGGGTTCTGTTGATTGAAGTGAACGGCGTCGCGCTCGGAGAGGGCGGCGAGGGTGCCTCGCAGTTCGGCTCGCCCTGGGGCTCCGTTGTAGACAGAGCCGATGGCGGTGGCGATGGCGTCGAGGACGCCGAGGTTGACTCCGGGGATGATCCCCGCGAAGGCGTCACCGAGTCGGGTTCCACGGTGGGGGGTGGAGACGGTGACGAGGGCGGCGACGCGGTCGCCCATCCCGAGGGTGGAGATGAGGTAGCGCGCATCGAGGCCTCCTTGGGAGTGTGCGATGAGCACGACCTTGGAGCGCCTGGTCTCCGCGAGGGCCCGGCGGATGGTCGCGGCGATGACTGGCGCGCGGGTCGCGGGAGGGGCGAAGGGCGGGAGTTCGGGGTCATAGACGACCTCGCCGCGGCGTCGGAGGTCATCGGCGACTCGATAGAAGTAGGTCACCGGACCGATGCCCCGAAAGCCCGCGAAGCCGTGAACGAGGACGATGGGAAAGGGCCCACGCTCGACGGTCGCGGCTTCGGGCAACGGTGCGACGTCGAGGAGGGAAGGGGAGCCGGCATCGAGGACGGGGACGTCGTCCTGGCCCAGGTCGGGAGCGACGCTGAGGTCGGGGAGCGCGACGCCGGTGGCGGTCGCATCGATGGTGTCCAAAGAGGCACTCGACCCCGAGGAACACCCGAGAGTGAGCATGACGCCGAGGGTGAGAGCGAGGGTTCGCACGGCGGTGTTGGGAGTCGACGATACACCCATCACCAGGCTTGTCTGATACCGTCCCCCCCGCCATGGAACAATCATCATTGAAGCAGACCCCGATCTACGATGAGCACCTCCGCGCGAAGGCCCGGATGGTCCCTTTTACCGGGTACTCGATGCCGGTCCAGTACACGGGCCTGGTGGATGAGCACCACACGGTCCGCAAGGCGGCGGGCCTGTTCGACGTCTGCCACATGGGCGAACTGGTGGTGAAGGGCCCTGGCGCGACGGCCGCGGTCGACCGCCTGGTGACCAACGACGTGCAGGGCCTGATCGACGGCCAGGCCCGCTACACGGTGTGCTGCAACGAGCGAGGCACCATCCTGGATGACCTGATCATCTACCGGGTGTCTGCCGACCACGTGCTGATCGTGTGCAACGCCTCCAACCGGGAGAAGATCGTCGGTCACTTCACGCAGCAGTTGAAGGCCACCCACGAGGTCCGCGACATCTCCGACGAGACGGGGCTCATCGCGCTGCAGGGTCCGCGTGCGATGGAGGTTCTCCGTAGCGCGGTGGGTGATGGCCGCGCGGACGAGCTCCCGGCCTTCCACTTCGCCGACATCCCGGTGTTCAACGTCCCGTGCACGCTGTCTCGCACCGGGTACACGGGTGAAGACGGCGTGGAGATCTTCTGTCCCCCGGCCGAGGCGGCTCGCATCTGGCGTTCGCTGCTGGCGGCTGGCGAGTCGGCGGGTCTTCGCCCTGCGGGCCTCGGGGCGCGCAACACCCTCCGTCTGGAGTGCAAGATGGCGTTGTATGGCAACGACATCGACGAGACGACCAACCCCCTTGAGGCTGGTCTCAGCTGGGTGGTCCGCTTCGACAAGGCCGACTTCATCGGTCGCTCGGCGCTCCTGGCGGTGAAGGAGGCGGGGCTCTCCCGCAAGCTGGTCGGCTTCGAGATGACCGACAAGGCCATCGCCCGCGACCACTGGCAGGTGATCAACGAGGCCGATGAGCAGGTCGGTTACGTCACCAGCGGGTCGCCCTCTCCCACCCTGGGGAAGAACCTCGGGCTGGCCTATGTCCCGACGGCCTCGTCGGCGCTGGGTTCGACGCTGCGTCTTCGCGACCCCGAGCGCGGCCGCGTCGGCAACGCCGTCGTGGTGAAGACGCCCTTCTACAAGCGCGCGCGCTGAACGAAGCCTTCCAGCCAGCCTGACTGCAGCGCGGCGAACATCGCCAGCCCACAGAACAACAGCGCATCGATACGATCGAGGATGCCACCGTGCCCCGGCAGGATGGCCCCTGAGTCCTTGACCCCCGCGCTCCTCTTCAGGATCGACTCACACAGATCACCGATCTGACCGAAGGCCCCGGCGGCGACGGCCAGCAGGATGCCCTGAGCCAGCGAGAGGGCGGGCAGGAAGGTGAAGTGCGCGATGACGCTCCCGAGCACGGAGCCGAGGAGCCCGCCGACGGCGCCGCTCCAGGTCTTGTTGGGAGAGACGGCGGGATAGAGCTTGGGGCCGCCGATCCCTTTGCCGGCGAAGTAGCCGCCGGTGTCGCCCATCCACGCGAACATCATGGTGAGCAGGCAGAGTCCGCCACCCTGGACGGGCGTTCCATAGGTTCGCACCAGGGCGAGGGCGGCCATGGGGATGCTGAGGTAGAGGGGCGCCATCAGCATGGCGCTGATGCGAGGGAGGGCCGTCGGAATGGCGGCTGGTCGAGTCAGGGAGCCGAGGAGGGCGATGGGGGCGAGCGCGGCGAGGCCCGAGGCGAGCCAGGTGCCATGAACGGCGCCGAAGCCTGTTGAGACGAAGAGGGCGAAGACCCCGAGGGAGAGCAGCATGCCCAGCCAGCGACCCATGGGGTCGTCGTGGTGGGTCATGGAGAGAAACTCCCAGGTGGCGATGAGCATCGCGGCGGCGCACAGCGCGAACCACCCGATGGGTGGGGCGACGTAGAGGATGCCGAGGATGATCGGAATACCGACGAGCGCAGTCAGGAGCCGGACAGCGAAGTTGGACATGGCCCGAGGGTGTTTGGGTTGATGACCAGACCAAACCGTCGCTGCCTTCGTTGATAGGCCGCGATGGCTTGATAGAGGTGTTCGACCTGGAAGTCGGGCCAGAGGATATCGGAAAAGAAGAGCTCGCTGTAGGCCGCTCCCCAAAGAAGGAAGTTGGACACCCGCAGCTCGCCCCCGGTGCGGATCATCAGGTCGGGGGCTCCGAAGCGCATGGAGGGGAGCAGGGCCGTGAGGCGCTCTTCGGTGACGTCGTCGGGCTGCAGCTCACCTGCGGCGACCTGGCGAGCGAGGGCGCGCGTCGCATCGATGATCTCCTCTCGGCCGCCGTAGGACAGGGCCAGGGAGAGGGTCATGCCCTTGTGTTCGCGGGACGCGTCGGAGAGGAGCTCGAGGGCCTCGCGTACGGGAGGGGGTAGCCGGTCGAGGTTGCCGATGCCGCGGAGCCGGATGCGGTTCAGGAGGATCTCGTCGCGCTCCTGAAGCAGAAACTCTTCGAGGAGGGTCATGAGCCCTTCGACCTCGTTGGTGGGTCGCCCCCAGTTCTGTTCGGAGAAGGCGTAGAGGGTCAGCTCCTGGACGCCGAGTCGGCGGCAGGCGCGGACGATTCGGCGGACGGTGTGGCTCCCGGCGCGGTGCCCGACGATGCGAGGCTTGCCTCGGAGTTCGGCCCAGCGGCCGTTGCCGTCCATGGTGATGGCGATGCGGAGGGGAAGGTTCGTGAGCTCGATGGTGTTCATGCAACGTCTCGGGAGACAGCGGTGAGTTACTACGCGCTCCGGTGATGTCGCAATGCGCACAGGGATGGAGGGTCGTGATTGCCGGGTGAACGGTCGCGACTTAGCTTCCGTCGGCGAACATGGCGGAACAAGACCTGTATAGCGTGCTCGGCGTCTCTCGAGACGCCGACGCCGAGGCGATCAAGAAGGCGTATCGGGTGTTGGCGCTGAAGTACCACCCTGATCGCAATCCTGGCGACAAGAAGGCCGAGGAGTCCTTCAAGAGCGTCAACCACGCCAACGAGGTGTTGAGCGATCCCAAGAAGCGCAAGTTGTACGACGACTTTGGCGAGATGGGATTGCGCGAGGGCTTCAACCCCGACGCCTACCGTCAGTGGCAGTCCGCCGGTGGCGGAGGCGCCCCCCATGGAGGCGGCGGATTCGAAGACATCTTCGGTGGTGCTGGCGGGGGCAACGTCGATTTCTCGGAGCTCTTCGGCCAGTATTTTCAGGGTGGCCGCGGTTCTGGTGGATCACCGTTTGGCTCGGCCGGACGTGGTCGCCCGATGCGAGGGCGCGATCTGGAGAGCGAGGTCACCATCGATCTACCGCTCGCTGTTCGCGGCGGGGAGGTCTCGCTGAGCATCCGCGGTGAGTCGGTGAGGGTACGCATTCCGGCCGGTGCCAAGGAGGGCACCCGGCTGCGCATCGCGGGCAAGGGCATGCCCGCCCCCGGGGGACAGCCCGGTGATCTGGTGTTGTCGGTGAAGGTCGAAGCCCACCCGTGGTTCTGGATCGAGGAAGACGACCTCCATGTCCGTCTGCCGGTCGCGCTGGTGGAGGCCTGGAAGGGGACGAAGATCACCATTCCGACCCCTCAGGGAGAAGTGACCTTGCGGGTTCCTCCCCATACGGCTCACGGGGCGAAGCTCCGGCTGCGGGGGAAGGGTATCCCTGGCAGCGCGCGGCGTGAGGCCAGCGACCTGATGGTTCACATCGAGGTGGCGGCGCTGCCCGATGCCCCAGAGACTGCCGAGGCGATCAAGGTGCTCGAGACGGTGCAGGCGACGGTTCCGAGGGACGAACTGCGCTTCTGAGCCCGGTGAGTTTGCGGGAGGGAGTGAAGGCTCTCTACGGGGCGATGACCGCCGCGCTCACGATCTGGTCGCCGGTCATCAGCCGGTCGGCGACGTTCATCCCTGAGATCACCTGGCCGACGTAGGGGTAGCGGGCGTCGAGGTGGGGCGAGTCGGTCAGGGTGATGAAGAACTGGGTTCCGCCCGTGTCCAGGCCGGCCAGGGCGATGCCGACGGCGCCCCGCTCGAAGCGCTCGCCTGACAGCTCGGTGGGGATGATCCGGCTGGTTCCGCCATAGCCGTCACCACGCGGGTCGCCTCCCTGGGCGACGAAGCCGGGGACCACCCGATGGAAGGTGGTCTGTCGGTACGTTCCCTCGCGGGTCGTCGCCGCCAGCAGTCGAAGCGCCTCGGGGGCGGTGTCCGCTCGCAGCGCGATGCGGATGGTCCCCGCGGTGGTCTCGAGCACCCAGGTTCCAGCGGAGGCTTCGGGGGCGATGAGGGTGCTCTCGGGCGAGACTCCCGCATCGGGACGAGCCGCCATCTGAAGCGCACGGACGGTCGACGGAGTCTCCCGGGCTGGGAGACCGAGCGCGCGACGCAGCTCGGTGGCGTGGATTCGCGCCTCCAGGGAGGGCGCCTCGGGGAGTTCGAAGGGGGCACCCAGCAGCCGATCGAGCACGGGGGGAGGCAGCGCCCGCGCATGAGGGAGGTGACCGATCAGCCCTTCCAGCAGCGCGGCCAGCACACCGGGATCGCGGTTTTCGGCGATCTGGAGGAGGAGCGGCCGGGCCTGGCCCACCGGGATCAGTACCGCAGCCTGGGCGACGGCCTCCACCACGCGGGGGTCGCTGCTCCCCTGAACGAGCACATTGCGTAGCTGCTCGGCGACAAGGGACGGCGTGAGGGGTGGGCGCGCCCGCTCCGCCAGCGCGGCGAGCGAGCGCCATCCGTCTGTGCCGGTGGCGCAGGTTTCGGTGCGGTGCCCCTGGTCGATGCGGTCGAGGCGCAAGGCGACAGCGCACCGGTAGGCCGCCAGGACTCCTGCCGGCTGGACGACCACCTGGGTAACCACCGGCTCGAGCGCCAGCAGCGCGCCCCGTACCGCCGGGTCGGTGGTGGGCACGGCGTCCATCAGGCTCAGCCAGGCGCCGCTCCAGCTTCGGGGACTGGGGTGGACCCTCCCTCCGATGGTTGCGATCAGGTTGAGCCAGACGTTGGTCGTTACCCCGCCCCTCGCGGAGAGGGCGCGCATGGCGAGCGGAAAGGCTACCGGGTGCAGGGCGCTCAGCGCGGCCAGCGAGGGAAGCGGGACGCTGGCGTTCTGGATGCTGCGGGCGCCGGCGACCTGATGCGCGAGATCGCCGTCGAGCATCAGCGACTCCGAGCGGGGTGCCTCGGTCGCATCGACGGCGATGGCGTTCTTGCCGAGGAGCGTCGCGAGGGCCACGGAGGGTGGGTCCTGCTGCCAGCGCAGCCGCCAGGCGATTGGGAGCATGGTGATGCCGAGCGTCCTCCCGCTGAGCCCGCGGAGGAAGGGGTCGATCTGCTGGGGAGGGAGGGTCCCTGCGATCGCGCTCAACTCGGTGGCCGGAGCGCGTCGACCCAGGGCGAGCCCGGCGCTGTAGCCCTCGGGCTGGGCAGCCTCGGTCATCATCGCCCGCAGCGTCTCGGCGTCTACTGGCTCACTGGACCAGGCGCGGGTCCATCGTTCGGTTCGCTCCTCCCGGCGGGGCGGTGGGGTGACAGGCGGCGCGTTCGCTCCTGGGATGTCCACCCGGGTGACCTGCACTCCGCCATCGCGGTCCGGCGGCGCTGGTTGGGGTCGGCATCCCCCGGCGAGCCCGAGGGCCACCAGGGCCAGCACTGTTTCACGTGCAACACTGCGCGGGCCCCGAGGCGGATGCGCCATGCAGGAGCAGCCATGAGCTGGATGGATGATGACCTCGGCGCCCTCCGTCAACGAGACTGGCTGCGAATCCCCTCCACCCTCCGCTACCTCGACGCGACCCACGCCACCCTCGACGGTCGGTCGGTCACCGTGCTCTGCGGAAATGACTATCTCGGTCTGCGCCATCATCCTGCGCTCCTTTGCGCCTCCAACGATGCCACGAACCAGCACGGCAGCGGATCAGGAGCGTCACGACTCGTCTCGGGTCACCTCTCGCTTCACCGCCGGCTGCCAGCGGCACATCGACGAGGTCAACGCCAACGGGGTGCCTGGGCCCCGATGGGCTAGGAACCTGCCACGACCTCGCCCATCGACCCGATGGTGCGAATGATCGGGTTCGGCAAGGCCCTCAGAACCCTCAATCACACCTCGCTCACCCCCGAGGCGGCCTTCTCACGGGGCATCCCCGTCCCGGCTGTGGCTCTCAACGCGCCGACGGCTCCGGATGCGGTTTTCGTCGATCATTGCGCCGGGCTTCGCGCGCTCTGGCCGGGAGTGCCCATCATGGGGCCAATCAAGTCGAATGAAAAAACCTCAACCGACCATTGATGTCCGATGAGATATCGGCAACGAAAATCATCGATTTCATTACCGATACATAAGCGATATCTTATGCGATATCTATGCCGTGTTTCTTCGTAGTCGGGAGGAGACGGCGTCCAGCGCCATTACCAGTATCACCACCGCAGCGATCACCACGGTGACCTTGCCGTACTCCGCTCCACGCATGTACGTCTGGAGCAGGAAGCCGATGCCCTGAGCGCCCACCAGGCCGAGCACCACGGCACCGCGGACGTTGAGCTCGAAGCGGAACAAAGCCTGGGAAACAAAGTGCGGCGTGAACTGCGGCCAGATGCCCCAGCGCAGCACCTGCAGCCTCGTGGCCCCGAGGCTGCGCATCGCCTCGACGGGCCCAGGGTCCATCGTCTCGAGGGTCTCGTAGAACTGCTTGCCCAATGAACCAACGGTGTGAATCGCGAGCGCTCCCACTCCAGGGAACGCGCCCGGTCCGTAGGCGCTCACCAGGATAAGACCGATGATCAATAAATCGATCGATCGGTTGAGGTTGCATGCAAAGCGTGACGCCCGGCGGATCAACCCGGAGGGGGTCACGTTCTCTGCCGACAACAACCCCAGGAGCAGCGCCAGGGGGATGCCGGCGACCGTTCCGACGAGCGCGAGGCGCACCGTGAGCACCGTCGCCTCCATCACCTCCGCGACGACCCTCCAGTCGGGGGGGAACATCCCCCGGAGAAACTGACCGATGTCCCGCCAGCCCTTGACGAAATCCGCCATCGGGATGCGAGCCGCCATCGCCGCCCAGACCAGGGCGAGCGCGAAGAGCCCGAAGGCGCTCCAGCGCTGAGCCCGGGGGCGACGAGACAGCGCCCCAGCGCCCAGCAGCGCGGCGCCCAGCAGCAGCAGGCCGAAGATGCGCATCGAGCGGGGGTCTTCGAAGCGACCGGAGCGAGCGCGGCTCTGCTCGTCGCGCGTCGCCCGAAAGGCCTGACGAACCAGGTCGTACTGTCGGATGTCCGATGGGACGAAGCCGTCGGTGCTGTTCAATCGACGGAGGATCGCGCGGCCCTCCTCGGATTGACCGATGGCCACAAGGGAGGAGCTCACCGAGCGGACCAGCAGCGGGTGCTCTCGGGCGAAGGTCTCCGTGGTGGCGATGGCGTCGCTCGGAACCGGCGGCGAATACATCAATGGACGCAGCCGTGGCCCCGGGCGGTTGGCCAGATAGCGGGTCCAGGCGCCGGTGTGCTCGGAGGGTGGATCGGCCCACACCGCGGCGGCGTCGACCTGGCCGCGCTGCACGGCGATCACCGCGGCGTCGTGCTGGCCGGCGAACACCTGGCGGGCAAAGAAGGTAGACGGGTTGAAGCCGCGCTGGAGCAGCAGGTAGCGGGGGATGACGTAGCCGCTGGTGGAGGTCGGATCGATCCAGGCGATGCTGCCGCCCTGGAGGTCTTCAATGGAGTGGAAGCGGGAGTCTTCGCGCACCACCAGGGCGGAGTAGTAGGTGGGCTGGCCGCGGCGTACCTGGGTGAGCAGCACGCGGACCCCGAAGAGGCGCTCGGCCAGCACCAGCGGAGACGGCGTGAGCCAGCCGAAGTGCACATGGCCCGAACGCATCGACTCGACCAGGGTGGTGTAGTCGAGCGTCACCGTGGCGCGAACCGGGATGTGGATGCGATCGGAGAGGTCGCGGGCGAGCTCGTCGGCCGAGCGCTGGAGGGTCTGGGCGTTCTCCGCGGGGTTGAAGCCCAGGACGATCTCCGAGGGGAGCGTCTCCTGCGCGCGGGCGACCCGGGGGAGCGCGGCCGTCAGCAGCGCGGCCAGGAGGATGCGTCGAAGGATCAATGGTCCTCTGGGGGGCGGCTCTGGGGGGCGGCGTAGATGGCCTCGACGGCCTCATCGGACAACTCGCTCGCGGGGCCGTCATGCACCAGGCGACCCGCGGAGAGCCCGATGATCCGATCGGCGTAACGGCGGGCGTGTTCGATGGTGTGGACATTGACCAGCACCGGGACGCCTCGAGACCTGCCATAGTCCTTGAGCATCGACAGCACCGTCGAGGCCAGGTTGGGGTCGAGCGAGGCCGTGGGCTCATCCGCGAAGAGGGCGGACGGCTCCTGGGCGAAGGCGCGAGCGACCGCCACCCGCTGCTGCTGCCCACCCGACAACGAACGAACCGGGGTGTCGATCTTTGCCGACAACCCGACCTCGTCCAGGCAACGGCGGGCGATCTCGTGGTCGCGGGGCGTCCAGAGTCCGATGAGCCCGCGCAGCCAGCCGTTGTGGGAGATGCGGGCGATCAGCACGTTTTCGAGGCAGGTGTACGAGCGGATGAGATTGAACTGCTGGAAGACGAAGCCCGCGCGGGCGCGTGCCCTCGCCAGCCCTCGGCCTCGAGCGCCGGTGACCTCCAGGTCGCCGATGAAGGAGCGACCCGAGGTGGGCTCGACCAGCCGGCTGGCGCAGCGAAGGAGCGTGCTCTTGCCCGCGCCAGAGCGGCCGAGGATCGCCACGAACTGCCCGGCGGGGACCTCCAGGGAGACGTCATCGAGGCCGACGGTACCGTCAGGGAAGACCTTGCGGAGGGATTCGAGGCGTACCGCGGCGGTCATCGCTCAGAGGGAGAAATCAGGGACCCGGATGCACGCGGGCTCGAGCGGAGGAGCGCCTGGGGCGGACTGCGTGTCGAGCAGCACCGCGAAGCTCTCGGGCCAACGGTGGTGGAAGAGGTTGGCGTTGCCGGGCTCGTTCTCGAAGGTCGCCACGATGGTGCCGAGCTCGTTCATCGGGTCGAGCATGCGGCGCTTGAAGCCGGTGTCGTCTTCCTCGAAGGTGGGCTTGAGCACCAGCTCGACGCGCGGCTGCCCGATGGGGAAGCCGTCGTCGCGAAGGGTGCGCACGGTGCCGACCAGCATGCCGGGGATGTCGCGCCCGGTCAGGTAGACCACCGTCGCGCCGCGGTGGAAGCAGCGCTGCACGAAGGGCGCGGCGCCGCGCACGGGCACGTCGTCGGCGCAGGCCGCGTCGGTGAAGAAGCGGGTGAACCAGCGCTTCTTCGCCATGGTGATCACCTCTTCGGAGACGCCGAGGGGCGGAGCGTGTCCTCCAGCCGGTAGCGCAGGTCGTTGGGCCCGAGCGTGCGGATGATCGCCGCGTCGCGGTCGTGCTCGGCGGGGAGCGAGGCCGCGAGCGCATGCACGATGCGGATCGTGCGAGGGCGGTTGTCGTAGAGGGTTCCGTCGAGGTCGAAGATGACCACGGGGCGCTCGCCGGCGCGGTGGCGGGCGTCAATCTCGTCGAGGATCGTCTGCAGCGGGTGATTCACGCGCGCGGGTGTACACGGGATCGACGGAAGCTTCTACCTACCGGCAGCAAACCTCGGATCAGCGGGTGGGCGTCGGGAGCGAGCCGAGCGCGATGGCCGCGTTGGTGTACGCGGGGTCGTCGGTGACCTCCTCGGTGATCCACGGCGGACGGGTGAAGTCCTCGTCGGGCTCGTCGAGCTCGATCTCCGCGATCCACAGGCCCTCGTAGCGGTCGTGGTACTGGTCGAGGTCCCACACGTGGTCGCCGACCAGCACGCGGAAGCGGGTCTTGCGCAGCGACGCCACGCAGAGCAGCACCATGGCGCGCGCGTCTTCGACGGGGATGGCGTACTCGAACTCCGCGCGCATCAACCCACCGGGGCCCTTCACGGTGATCCACGCCTCGGTGGGCAGGCCGGGGCGCTCGCTGACCCGCACCCGCACCGTCGGCGAGAGCGAGAGGTAGCCCTGCACGAAGCGCGAGCCCTCCCGAAGCGCCTCGCGAGGAAGGCGCGCCACGTCCACGAGGAACTTTCGCTCGATCTCGGTCCCCATACGGCTGCCGCGAAGATACACGGCCGCGCGGGGCCGTGGGGTGCATTCCCCTGCATTCGCCGTGAGGGTTCCACGGCCGTCCGTCGCCGTGAGAATCTCCGCGCCGATGAACCTCCCGGCGTGGCTCTCCAATGCGCTCCCGATCTTCCTGCTGCTCGTGGCCATCGGCGTGGTGCTCGCCCGTCTCCCGAAGGTCGACATGGGGCACTCCGAGGCGTTCAAGCGCCGGCGGGTGATGAACTGGGTCCCGCTCGGGATGACCTACGCCTTCCTCTACTTCGGCCGGTACAACCTCTCCGCCATCGTCGACAAGTTCGAGCACGCCCACCTGCTCACCAAGCTGCAGTTCGGCGACATCGACGGCGTCGGGGCCATCACCTACGGCGTGGCCTTCCTCCTCAACGGGCCGCTCACCGACCGCTTCGGCGGCCGCAAGACCCTGCTGATCGCCGCGGGCGGCTCGGCCGTCATGAACGTCGTCATGGCCCTCGCCGTAGGGCGCGCCGCGGAGGATCCGGAGCGCTTCTACTCCACCCTCATGTTCGCCAACGCGGCCAACATGTACTTCCAGAGCTTCGGCGCCGTCTCGATCGTGAAGGTCAACGCCCCGTGGTTTCACGTGCGCGAGCGCGGCGTCCTGGGCGGCCTCTTCGGCATCCTCATCTCCCTCGGGCTCTACTTCGCCTACGACTGGGCCAAGCAGCTCGCGGAGGCCTTCGGGCTCACCGCGGCGTTCTGGGTGCCCGCGGCGGTGCTGACCGCCTGCTGGGGGGTGGCCTTCACGATGATCCGAGACACGCCCTCCAAGGCGGGCTTCGCGGACTTCGACACCGGCGACGCCACGAGCGGCGACACCGAGCCGGCGCCCGTCTTCGATGTGGTGAAGCGCATGCTCAGCCAGCGCGCGGTGCTGATCATCATCGCCATCGAGTTCTGCTCGGGCTTCCTCCGGCAGGGCGTGATGAAGTGGTACCGGCTCTTCGCCAAGGCCACCGGCGACGACCACAGCTTCGTCTACACCAACTGGGGCATGGTGCTCTGCGTGGCCGGCATCCTCGGCGGCGTCTTCGCGGGCTTCATCTCCGACCACGTGTTCGAGTCGCGCCGAGGCCCGGTCGCGGCCGTGCTCTACGTCGGCCTCCTGCTTGGCGCCCTCGTGGCCTTCATGGCCCTCGGGTCGCCCGTCCTCGGCTGGACCATGCTCTTCATGTCCCTCTGCGTGATCGGGGTGCACGGCATGCTCTCGGGCACCGCCTCGATGGACTTCGGCGGCACCAAGAGCGCTGGCCTCGTCACCGGCGTCATCGACGGCTTCGTCTACCTCGGCACCGCCACGCAGGCCTTCCTGTACGGCCACCTGCTGCCCGACAGCCGCAGCCTTGCGGCGCACCAGCCGTCGGCCTGGAAGATCTGGCCCGGCGCGATGATCGTCATGGCCCTGATCGGCGTGGGCCTGTGCTCGAGGGTCTGGAACGCTCGCCCGAAGCCCCGCGCCGCCGCCGCGCACTGACCCCTCGACGACCCGATAGCTTTACGGGGCAGCCGGCTGCCAGCGCATCTCGACGATGGAGCTGCCGCCCGGCTGCACGTCGACCTGCACCGACTGCGCGGCGAGGCCGCCGCCCGGGACGAAGCGAAACGTGTGATGCCCCGAAGGGATCGAGCGGTCGGTCATGGGGGTGCGACCGACCAGCCGAGCGCCCTCGAAGACCTGGGCGTCGGGCGTCGCGATGAAGGTCAGGTAGCCCGGAGCCGAGGAGGCCGCGCTCTCGTCCGGGCGGGGGCCCGCGTCGACGATGAGCTGCGCGCGAGGACGCCGGACGTGGCGCACCGTGAGGCGCGGGGACCGAGACGCCGCGGCGTCGGGCGGCGGAGCGACGGGCTCCGTCGGCGGCGGAGCGAGGGGGGGCGGCGGAGCGACGGGGGGCGGCACCGTCACGACGGACAGCGGGGCGCGAGGGCGCGAGGGCGGAGGGAGCGGGTCGTCGGAGGCGATCGGCTGGTTGAGCCAGTAGGCGATCACCAGGGCGCTTACCACGATGAGTAATCCTCCAGCGGCCAGGCTGGGCACGCCGCGGCGGCGCCACCAGGGGAACTTCGCGCTCTGCTGCGCGCGGTAGGAGGCGCTGGTGAGCGACGGGGGCGTGAGCTTGAGCTGGAGGGGGCCGGTGATGCGCGGCGTACGCAGCGGGATGGGCGGGTTTGAGGCGCGGGCTGGCGAGGGAGCGGGGGACGGAGGGAGCGAATGGCGGGCGAGGTGGCGGTCGGGGTTGAGGAGGGTGGCCTCCTCGCTGAGGTCGACCTGGGAGGGGCGTCGGACCTCGGGGGCGAGCTCGGCCGCGGAGGACTCGAGCTCCGACGGGTCGATGGGCGCGCTGCGCCAGACCTCGGAGACCTCCTCGACCGGGGCTTCGAGGCGCGCCGTGCGGAGCAGCCGCTCGCGGAAGGCGATCTGTTCGGCGAAGAGCGAGTGCATGTACTCGCTGACCTCGCCGGTGCCGGTGGGCTTGCGGGTGCTGGCCAGCCACTGTTCGAGGGCGCGTGCGAAATCGAGGGCGGTGGGGTAGCGGCGGTCGCGGTCGCGCTCGAGCGCCCGCAGCACGATGGCCGCGAGCTCGGGGGGGTAGTCCGGTCGGAAGCGCTGGGGACGAGGGACGTTGTCGTGGAGGACCGCGTAGACGGTGCCCGCGTCGGTCTTGCGGCGGAAGAGCCGGCGGCCGACGGTGACCTCCCACAGCACCACGCCGAGGGACCAGATGTCTGCGCGGCGGTCGACGGGCTCCTCGCGCAGCTGCTCGGGGCACATGTACGCGATCTTGCCCTTGAGCTCGCCGGCGACCGTGCGGTCTTGAGACTGGGACTTCCAGCGGGCGACGCCGAAGTCGACGATCTTGGTGGGCCCTGCGTAGGTGACGAAGATGTTCTCCGGGGAGACGTCGCGGTGCACCACGCCGGCGTTTTCACCCGAAGGGAGACGCAGCTCGTGGGCGGCGTGCAGGCCTCGCGCGGCGTCGGCCAGGATGCGCGCGACCATCTCGTAGGGAGGAGGGTGCTGGGTGCTCCAGCCGGTGCGGGCCACCACGCCGAAGGTCTCGCCGTGGAGGTACTCCATCGCGATGAACCAGGTGCCGCGGTCTTCGCCGAAGTCGAAGACGGAGCAGAGGTTCGGGTGGTCGAGCTTCGAGGCCAGGCGCGCCTCGTCGAGGAACATGTTCACGAAGCGGACGCTGGTGGCGATATGGGGGTGGATCGTCTTGACGGCGATCCACTTCTCGAAGCCTGCCGAGCCGCTGATCTGGGCGAGGTAGACCGAGGCCATGCCGCCCTGGGCGATGCGGTAGCGCAGGGTGTAGCGACCCAGTCGTCGCACACCCGCGCTCGACGTCGCTCGCACCGGATCGGTCGCCATCAGCCGGGCAGGCTAGCACCGTGTGCAAAAACGGGACAGTCGGATGGTGGGCAGCCCTCTTACGGGGTTCCGGCGTCTCCGAGCAGCTCGAGCATGCGGGGGATGGCCTGGGCCACCCCGGAGGGTCCGATACCAGCGACCGATCCGTTGACCTTGAAGACCACGCGCATGGTCGAGAGCTCGACGATGAAGGTGCTCTCCCGGATGCCGTAGGTGCTGAGCGTGCGGGTGCCGACGCCCGACGGGTCGATGAGCGCGGTCACCGGGAGACTGAAGGTGGTGATCCACGCGTTGAGGTTGTTGCGCGTGGGCGGTGCGTTGGCGTTGGAGGCCAGCACCTCCACGATCACCCCGCCCGCGTCGAGCACCGTCCGTCCTTGCGCAGCCAGATCACGGGCCGCGTTACGACAGCCGGGTCAAAGGAACTCGCTCACATGCACCATCGCATACCCGCGGCGGTTGCCGCGCAGCGCCTGGAGCGAGGTGGTGGTGTACGGGAGCGTGTTGGAGATCACCTCGCCGGTCGGGTTGACGTAGCCCTCCCAGGTGAGGTTGGCGAGCACGCTGCCCATGCGGTTGCCGTAGGGGCCGTCGGGGTAGGGCGCGGCGGCGACGTCCACGGGGGCGTCGAACACGTCGGGGGCGTCGAGCACATCGGGGGCGTCGAGGGCGACGGGGACGTCCGTGGGCATACCCAGGTCGGTAAGATCAGCCACGGACCCACGGTCGGAGGAGACGTCCGTCGGGACGTCGTCGGAGAGCGCGGCGTCGAGGGCGGGCGAAGGCGCGGCGGGGTCGCTGCTGCACGCGGCGGCCAGGAGCAGGGCGGGGATCCATCGACGGGGGTGGGTCATGGGTTCCTTGGACGGTAACCGATCCAGCTCAGGGTGCGGAGACCTTCGCCGGGGGTGGTGCTGATGGTGGCGCCGTCGTCGGAGACCCGACCCAGGGCGGCCACCACGGCGAGGCCGGCGTTGATGGGAGGGGTGAATGGCTCGACGCCCAGGGCGATGAACTCCACGGCGGTCGCGGCGGGGAGTCGGGCGCGGTTGGGGAGGGTCACCGCGATGGGGCGTGAGGCCAGGAGGGCGAAGGGCGCGAGGGCGTAGAGGCCGGAGAGGGAGGCCTCGACGAGGGCCGAGGGGGCGCGGTCGACGGGCACCGGGGCGACGCGGAGGCGGCGTCCGAGGGGGCCGAGGTCGACGTCCTCGAGGTCGAGCTCGAGCCGGGTGTCGGGCGCGATGGTGAGGGTGACGTCGCCGGAGGTGACGGATCCGCCGGTGGCGCCGTCGGGGAGTTCGGGGCCCGCGGGGGCGTAGCGAGGGAGCGAGAGCGCCTCGGGCAGGCGGGCGACGCCGTCGCGCGGCGCGGAGAGCGGGACATACACCGACGCGTAATCGGGGCGACCGTGGGCCTGCACGGAGTAGATGGCGACGTCGATCCAGTCGCCGACGTCGACGCTGAACGAGCCGTCGGCGGAGGTGGTGGCGATGAAGCACGCGGGGCCGCAGACGGTGATGGGGCGACCGGCGAGGGGGGCTCCGTCGAGGTCGGTGACGCGGCCCTCGACGCGGCGCACGCAGACGGAGCCTGGAGCCCGGCCGGCGGGGCGGGAGAGGCAGGGGTCGCCCGCGTCGTCGTCGGTGGCGTCACTGACGCCGGGGACGTCGATGGCGGTGTCGACGGTGGCGTCTCGCGCGGCCATGACCGCGGGCGCGGGGTCGCTGCACGCGGCGAGCATCAGGGCGAGCGGGAGAGGGAGGGCGCGCATCGGGACCGTTGCGTAGGAGGCCCACAGCGGGCGAACGGGTGCAAGCTGCGCTTTAAAGCTTGAGCAGGCGGGAGGCGTTGTCGCGGAGCAGCGCGCGGCGAGCGGTGTCGTTGCCCTCGGTGGCGATGAACACCTTCGCGAGGCCGATGGCCTGGTGATAGAAGGGCCAGTCGGTGCCGAACATCACGCGGTCGGCGGGGGCCTCTTCGACGAGGCGGCGCACGTTGCTGAGGGACTGCGAGGCGATCTCCAGCCACACGTTGGGGTAGCGCTTCGCGTAGCCGATGGCGGTGTCCATCTGGAGCGCGCCGGAGTGGCCGAGCACGAAGGTGGTGCGGGGGTTCTCGGCGATGGCCTTCTCGTAGTGGCGCACCTGCGAGAGGTAGCGCCCGATGGGGGGCTCGATGTCGACCGGCCCGCAGTGCCAGAACACCGGGATGTCGCGCTCGCCGCAGAGCTTGTAGAGCTTCATGGCGCGGCCGTCGTCGGGGCGGACGAGCTGCACCGCGGGGTGCACCTTGATGCCGCGGGCGCCGAGGGCGATCTGCCGGTCGAGCTTCTCCTCGACGTGGCGGGTGTAGGGGTGCACCGATCCGAAGCCGATGAGGCGCTGGTCGCCGCGGATGGCGTTGAGCCAGGTGGTGGCGTTCTCCGAGAGCGCGGGCCAGTCGATGGGGAGCAGCACCGACTGGGCGACCTGGAGCTCGCCCATCTCGCGGGTGAGGTTGGGCACCGTGTGGGTCGCGCGCATTCCGCCGGCGGTGAGGGCGCCGAGGGAGAGGTCGCGCTCCATGCGGTGGAGGTCGGCGGGGCGGAAGTTCTTGTTGACGTAGACGTCGAGGTCGATGGCGCAGTCGTCGGGCAGGTAGTGCTCGGTCTTCGCGTGGCCGCGCTGGAGGTCGACCTGGTTGGAGCGGACGAAGGCCAGGGCCAGGTGCGTGTGCGTGTCGATGGCCGTGCCCACGGAGGGGTCGCTCACCACCACGCGCCCGTCGCGCAGCTCGAACCACGGGAGCTTCGTGAGGTCTTTCAGCGAGTCGAATCGGGTGGGGTACATGGTGATGGGTACAGACGCCTATCAGATGGCCGGGGGGGACGTCACCGCCAGGGAGCGCCCCGTCCGTGATACCCAACTGGAATATGCGTAATCGCAGCAGGCTCGCCGAGGCGGTCGCCATGTTCCGGCTGATGTCGTTGGCCGTGGTGGTCGCCGGGTGCAGCGGCGGCGGCTGCTCCTCGTGCGCGGGCACCGGGCTCGGACCCATCCCGGGCGGATACCCGGTGACGCCGGAGACGCGGGTCGCGAGGGCGCTGCAGATCAGGGTGACCGACCAGGGTCTGCGCAACGTGTCGCAGCTCGGCGGAGACCTGCTGCTGGGCGCGACCGGGGGGCGGCTCCCCATCCCGATGGTCAATGGCAACTTCGGCGTGGGGCGATACGTGGTGTGCCTCGAAGGGTCGTGCGGGCTCGACCTGGTGCTGCCCTCGTCGCCGCCTCCGCTGGAGCTGTTCTTCGTGGCGCCCGATCGCATCGAGGTGCGGGCGCGCATCGGGTTCCGGGGTGTGATCCCGCTGCATACGTGCACGCTGTTCTGCAACAGCATGTGCGGCGGCTGCGCCGACGGCATCGACACCAGGCTCACCATCGACACGGCGCGGGGAGCGCGGCAGTACATCGGGCTGCGGACGGCGATCGCGATCCGGCGCGACACGCACCCCGAGCGGCGCAACTACTACCGGGCCGAGCTGGTGCCCGCGATGGGGGCGCGCGAGGTGGTGGAGGAGACGCCCGGAGAGGGCTTCGACGACGCCTGGGTGGGCTGCTCGGGGGGCGGGCTCTGCGGGCTGCTCCCGGTGCTGCGCGGCACCATCAGCGGGGCCTTCCGGGGAGCGCTCGGCGGGGCGCTCGGCCCCATTCAAGATGCTCTCAGCCAGACCTCGATGCCGACGCCTCCGGGGTGCCCCACGGGGACGCGCGTGGACGGCGCGCGGTGCCGGTACTCCGACGGGTCGCTGGTGCCGTCGCTGCTGGGCGTGGAGCTCGCGGGCAACGTCGGAGGGTTGCTGGCCTCGGTAAGCCCCGGGGTGCGCGCGCAGTCGGCGCTGGTGATCGCGGCGGGCGACGCGGTGCACGACGCCGAGGTGAGCGCGCAGGGGATGACCCTCAACGTCTTCGGGGTGGCGCAGTCGCAGGGTCACAACACCTGCGTGCCGAGGCTGATGGAGCCCGCGGTGGCGGAGGTTCCGCAGTGGGCGGCGCTGCGGCAGAACGAGGCGCCGGCGAGCGCGCGGGTGTCCGACCTCGCGGTGGGCCTCTCGGAGACGTACCTCAACCACGCGCTCTTCCAGCTATGGGACGCGGGGACCTTCTGCCTCGGGGTGACCAGCTCGCTCTCGCAGCAGCTCTCGTCGGGCACCTTCTCGGTGATCGTTCCGTCGCTGCGCAACGTGCTGTTTCCGTCGGCCTCGGGGCCCGTCGCGCTGGTGCTGCGTCCGCAGCGGCCGCCCACGGTGACCATCGCGCCGGGCGTCAACCCGACGCTCACGCTGCGCTTCGAGCGGCTCGCGCTCGACGTGATGGTGTGGTCCGAGGAGCGCTACGTGAGGGCGCTCACGGTGACCACGGACGTGACGGCGCCGCTGACCCTGCAGCGCGACGCGGGGGGATTGCGGCCGTCGCTGGGCACGGTGCGAACGACGGGGACGGTGGTCACGGGGTCGGCGCTGGTGAGCGAGCCGGGGGCGCGGCTGGCGGTGTCCTTCGACGCGCTGCTGGGCACCGCCGTGGGGATGCTGGCGGGGAGCATTCCGACCATCGGGATCCCGGCGATTCCGGTGCCGGGTGCGATGGGGATGCCGGTGGGGACGGTGAACATCGAGCTGCCGGAGGGCGGGCTGCGAGGGGTCGAGGAGGGCGGGTCGAGGTTCCTGGGGTTGTTCATGGACCTGCGGTACCGGCGGGCGGCGAGGCCGGACATCGCGGTGGCGGAGACGGTGGCGAGCGTGCTGGGCGCCGATCCGGTGAGCGACACGGCGCGGGTGCGGGTGCGGGTGGCGCCGGGCGACTCGGCGGTGAGCGGGCAGGCGCACGAGTACGCGACGCGGGTCGATGGGATGACCTGGTCGCGGTGGGCGCCCGGACCCTGGGTGGACGTGACGGCGCCGACGCTGGCGATGGCGGGAGAGCACCGGGTGGAGGTGCGGGCGCGCGTGGTGGGTGAGCCGGAGAGCGCGGACCCGACGCCGGTCGAGCTGCGGGTGGAGATGGTTCCGGCCGCGGGCGCGGTGGCGCTGGCGGACGAGCGGCCGCGGGTGGTGCCGACGGAGGACGCGGTGCAGCTGATCCGCGGCGGGCGCACGACGGACGCGGGCGCGTCGGGCTGCGGCTGCGGCGTGGTGGGCAGCGGGCAGAGGGCAGAGACGGGATGGGCGTGGATGGTGATGGGCGGAGTGGCGGCGATGGTGGGGAGGAGGAGGAGGCGGCGGGTGTGATGGGAAGGGTGGGGCGGGGGCCCCCCAGGCCCCCCCCGCAGCCCGCCCGCCCAACTCCCCACACATCACCCACCCGTCCGATGGGTCTGGTACGGTCGTGCCCCGTCCGATCCACCCCTGGAGGCACTGACGTTCCAGAGACAGATCCCCAGCGGCCGCTCCTCACCCCCCCCCACGGCGGCGCCACCCCCCGCCGAGCTCGCCGGGGCCTTCGAGGAGGAGATCGCTTCGTGGCCCGATATCTTCCAGCGTCAGCGCGCCGCTCGACGATCCATCACCCGCGCCGACGCGCTCGTCGCCGTGCTCGACGGCAGCCTCGACCACCCCCATCCGCTTCGGCGGGCGCGGGCACCAGGACCCTCCGGCTGCTCGGCGCCCCAGGTGCGGCGCACCTGTGATCGTGCCGGAGCTGGAGAAGCTCCCCGAGGGCTCCGCGCTGCGGGCCTTCGCCGCGCCGCTGCTGACGGCCGCGAAGTCGACCATCGCCGCGCTCGCCGCGCGAGCGAAGGCCCAGGGCGAGGCCGCCACGGTGAGCTCCGACGTCATCGAGTGGAAGGAGGGCGTCAACCGCCTGCGCACCACCACCCACGCTGAGCTCATCAAGCTCGCCCCCCCCCCCCCCCCCCCCCCCAGCCCCCCGCCCTCCCTCGCCCCGGGGGGGCCCCCCGGCCCCCCCCCCCCCCCCCTCCCCTCGACCCCCCCCACCCCCTGATCATTCCCCGGGGACCCCCAACGCCTCAACTACCCCAAGCTCCAGGCCGGAGATGACCCCTAGTGGGCCCGCTCGCCGGGCGCCCGGCCTGGCGCCCTCGCGGCCCAGCCCAAGTGAACCCCGTAGGGGAGTACGGGACCCGCGGCCCCCCCCCGTCAACAGGCCGTGATCAGCCGGCGAGCGGGCGCCATCGACCAGTAGAGCAGCGTCGCCCCCTCACTTCATCGCCAGGATGGCGTTTGCTCAAAATAGCTTGATTTCTCGTTCCGCGGGATGAATCCCCCCCCCCCCCCCCCCCCCCCCGCCCCGCCGCACCCCCCCCGGGGCCCCCCCCCCCCCCCCCCCCCCCCGCGCCTTCCTTTCTCCCCCCCCCGGGGGAAATCTTCGTTCCCGCGGGATTCGCCCCCCCCCCCCCCCCCCCCGGAGCCCCCCCCCGCCCCCCCCCGGCCCCCCCCCCCCCCGCCCCCCCCCCCCGGGCCCGCCCCCGGGCCCCCCCGGAACGGGGATCAAAAGCCATTCTGAGGACGCCCCCCTTCACTTCACTCCATACACCGCGCGTCGTGCAGCCCCTGCGCGCGCCCTTCCGATATCGTCACGTAGCCTCTGCCGTCGGCGTGCCACCCCACGGACTCGCCCTGGTTCTCATTCGACACCAACACCCGCTGAGGCGTCGCCCGGAAGATGTCCTCCCACGGCGCCCCCTCCCCCACGCTGTATTCCCATAGCCGCGTATACGTCCGCACCAGCAGCCGCCGGGCGCATGGGTGGATGTCCGCTCCGGTCACAAGCGCATCGCCCCCGCCCGGCAGCGCGAGAACCCCCACGCGCACCAGCGTCGCGACGGAGTCCGCCACCAGCGGCTGCGGGAAGCGGTACACCTCCGTCGCCCCGGTGCTCACCTTGGTGATCACATAGACGTCACCCGTGTCAGGTCGCACCGCGAGCGCCTCTGCGTTGTGCGCCCCGTCCGGATATATAAAGGAGAAGCGCTCCCAGGTGACGTCGCGCTGCGTCGCGGGACCAGCGCCCACCACCGGCTGCGATACCCGATATACGGCATAGCCCGATCGCACCATGGCGTTGTCGCCGATGTCCCCGAGGAATACGCATTGCCCGGCGGGGCAAGGCCCGACGGCGAGGTCTTCCCAGTCGACGGCGGTCGCACCATCGAGGACATAGGTGCCGCGGAGCGATCCGTTACCGTCAATGGAGAAGAAGCGCGCGGTGTCACCCGAGTCGTTATGGACGAAGTACACACCGGGCTGTGATCGGCTCTCGGCGATACCCGATATCTCATCGAGGTCCGATGAGGAGAGGGTGCCGCTGGTCTCGGGTGACGCCGGGGTCGCGCATACCCCACAAGCCGCCATCGGGACATCGCCCGACGCCATCGGGACATCGCTGGCGTCTTGGATGAGCGCGATGTCCGCGGGAGCGCCGTCGCCGTAGCTCGGAGGGTCGGAGCTGCACCCGGCCAGGACCATTACCAACCCGAGGCGCGCGGAGAGCTGTGGGGACATCACGGGGGCGCTTGTAGCAGCCGCGCGGTCCCCGCTGACAGATCCGTGCGAGCGCAGGGGTCGGTGCGCTAGGGTGGCGGCCGTGAGCGACGACATGAACGAGGCCCTCGCGGCGCTGGCCAAGGGCACTGTGAAGCCGGTCTATGTGCTGGGCGGCAACGAGTGGCTGCTGGTCTCGCGGTGCATGAACGCCGTGCGCACCGCCGTCGTCGGCACCGGGCCGCGCGGGCTCTCGGAGGACGTCTTCGACGGCGACAACATCACCGTGAACAACCTCATCGGGGCGTGCCGCACGCTCCCCATGATGGCCAAGCGTCGGCTGGTGATCGTGCGCCGCGCCGAGGAGATGGCCCAGAAGCTCAACGACAAGGACCAGCGGGAGTTCTTCGGCTACATGGCGGCGCCGGAGCCCTCGACGGTGCTGATGCTGGTGGTGACCAAGTTCGACGGGCGCCGCACCTGGATCAACGAGGCCAGGAAGCACGGCTGGCTGGTGACCTGCAGCGTTCCTGGCGGCGACGACGACAAGAAGGTCGACGCCTGGCTCACCCAGTGGATCACCGCGGAGATGAAGGGCCGCAAGATCGCCGCGGAGCCCGGCGTGGTCGATCGCCTGGTGGCCTGGATCGGCCCGGAGCTGGGGATGCTCTCCGACGCGCTCGAACGCCTGTCGCTCTACACCGCCGGGGCGCCCATCACCCTCGCCGCGGTCGATGAGCTGGTCACGCCGGTGCGGGAGATCGAGAGCTTCGACCTGTCCGACGCGATCCTGATGCGCGACCTGCCGATGGCCCTGGCCAACATCTCGCAGCTCAAGACCCAGCGGGTGGAGGCGCTGATGGTCCTCGGGTCGCTGGGCTACTCGCTGCGACAGCTCGCTCGCGCCAAGCAGATGCTCTCGGTCAACCCCGAGGTGAACCTCTCCAAGGCCGTGTACATGCACGGCAAGCCTCCCGGCTGGCTGGCCAACGCCGCGCGACGGTGGACCGTTCCGCAGGTGCACCGCGCGATGCGGGTGCTGGCGGCCACGGACGCGGCGCTCAAGGGCTCCAAGGGCTCCGCGATGGGAGCGCGCCCGGTGGGGGATTTCCGCGTGCTGGAGGAGTTCGCGATGACCCTGTGCAGCGGCGCCCCGGGCATGGGCGAGCTGCCGGGTTAGAGCGGGTCGACGGAGCCGTACGCGCGGTCGTGGTAGACGAGCGCCTCGCCCGGATGGCCGAGGTGCAGCGCGGTGACGTCGCCGAGCACCAGGGTGTGATCGCCCGCGTCGACGAAGCTGCGCACGGTGGCCGAGAAGGCCCCGAGAGAGCCCGCGAGCAGCGCGACGCCGGCCGGGTCGCGGACGATGGGGAGGTCGCTCCAGACGAAGTTGCGGTGCTCGTGCGGCTGCGCGAAGGCGTCGGCGAGGGAGCGCTGGTCGCGGGCGAGGAGGTTGACCGCGAAGGCACCAGCTTCGCGCATCATGGACGCGGCGCTCGACGCGTTGCTGGCGGAGACCAGCACGATGGGCGGATCGATGGAGACCGTCAGGAAGGCCGTCGCGGTGAAGCCGTCGTCCGGGCGCGCGGGGTCGTCGGGGCGCACCGTGACCACCGTGACGCTGGCGGCCCAGAGCCGGGCGAGCGTGCGGTAGTGCGCGGCGTCGCTCGCGGCGAAGGTCTCGAAGGCGTTGCCCTCAGCCACTGCGCTGGATCTCACTGGCGTCGATGAAGGCCCCCTGCTCGACGTCGAGGACGCGGATGCGGGTCTGGTAGAGGTCGTAGATCCAGGCGTGGAGGTGCACCGCGCCGGACTCCAGCTTCTCTCGCACGATGTCGTAGGTGATGAGGTTCTCGAGGGCCTGGATGACGTTCTCCTCGACGCCGCGGCGCCAGACGGCCTCGGGGTCGTCGCCGGCGCTGAACCCCCGGCGGGCGGCCGGGGCGACGCCCTCCAGCCACTCGTGCAGCGAGGGGTGGTCGGCGCGCAGGGGCTCGAGGTCGTCGAGCGCGGCCTTCACGCCGCCGCAGCCGTAGTGGCCGCACACGATGATGTCGGGCACCTCCAGGGTGCCGACGGCGTAGTCGACCGCGGCCCCGACGCTGGCGTCGGCGTGGTCGAGCGTCGGGACGAAGTTGCCGATGTTGCGCAGCACGAAGAGCTCGCCGAAGCCCGCGCTGGTCAGGTACTCGGGCACCACGCGGGAGTCCGAGCAGCCGATGAAGAGGGCGCTGGGGCGCTGGTCTTCGCGGGCGAGCCGGCGGAGGTACTCGCGCTCGTGGAAGTAGCGGCGCTGGAACAGCCCGTGGCCGTCGAGGAGGGAGTCGGTCATGGCGTTACCTTAGGATGCGTTAGGGGGGAAGGAAGGGGCGGAGGTTTTGTTCGATGGTGGTGCAGAACCGGTCGAGGGGGAGGTCGTTGTCGTCGACGCCGAAGGGCTCCTCGATCTCGACGCCGATCTCCTCGATGCCGAGGAGGACGTACGCGACGATCATGGTCACCGGCACGGTGGTCCACCCGAAGGTCAGCACGAGCGCCATCGGGAGGGTGCCGCAGTAGATGGCGAGCGCTCGCCGGAGGTGCACCACGTACGCGAAGGGCAGCGGGGTGCGCTTTATGCGCTCGCACGCGCCGATGCAGTCGATGAGCACCTGGACGTTCTGCTCGATGATCGCCTGCTGGACGTCGGTGATGAGCCCCCGGCGCTGCCCGTCGGCGATCTCTCGCGAGATGGCCATGCCGATGGCGAGCGGGGGGTGCTGGGAGCCGCTCAGCCGCTCGGCCTGGGCGGGGTCGAGCTCCTCGGCGATGGGCCCGAGCCCGTGCTTGTTCCGGAGGGAGCTCATGCAGGCGTAGGAGAACGCCATGTCCAGCCGCACGATGCGCGCGACCAGGGCCTGGTCGGCGGCGAAGAGGGCGGCCGTGGAGCGGGCGAGGTTGCGCGACTCGTTGACGATCGAACCCCAGAGCTTACGCGCCTCCCAGAAGCGGTCGTAGGAGGCGTTGGTGCGAAACACCAGCAGCAGGCCGAGGGGGGTGCCGATGAGGGCGTGCACCTTCTCCGTCGACTGGAACTCGTGCCAGTAGTGGTTCAGCAGGACGACCACGACGGCTGCCAGCCCGCAGATGAGGGCGCGGTACCCGATGGTGCGGGCCATGGAGCCCCGGACGGCGAAGAAGTGGTCGCGCCACTGATGGGGCTCGTAGTCGATCACGGCGGCGACTCTACACAAGCCGCCATCAAACGTGACGTCCGCGCTCGCGGCGTGCAGAGTGGGGAGTGGAGGAGCAGAGGAGCCAAGAACCCAATGAGCGACGCCCTACCGAACCGAGTCCCCTGGAAGACGATGCTCGTGCCGACGGATTTCTCGGCGGGGGCGCGCGCCGCCCTCAGCCTTGCGGCTGACGTCGCGAAGGTGCACGGCGCAAAGCTGGTGGTGCTGCACGTGGCCGAGCTCCTCCCGGGGCTCACCGCCGACACGGTGGTGCACGCCGAGGGCGGCGCCCCGATGCGGTTGGAGGACTTCCACCGCGCCCAGACCCTGGCGTGGATGGAGCAAGACCGGGCGCTGGCCCATGCCCGAGAGGTTCCGATCGACCTGGTGTTCGTTCTGGGCGAGGTGGTCCCGACGGTGATCGCCGAGGCGAGGCTGCGTCACGCGGACGTGATCGTGATGGGCACGCACGGGCGCAGCGGCCTCGCCCACCTGGTGATGGGCAGCGTGGCCGAGCGGGTGGTACGGCAGTCCCCGGTGCCGGTGCTCACGGTCAGGGTGCCTGACGCGCCGTGAAGGGGATTGAGTTTTCCCGAGCCATGGGACATTTCTATGGAGAAATGCTCTTCCCATCCTTCGACGTGACCGGCCTGGGGCGAGAGAGAGCTTAAGGGGGCTGTCGATGAGCGATCCCGTCAACGCGCCGCGTGACAGCTTCCTGCCGTCAAGCGGCACGTCGCGGGTCGGCCAGTACGATCTGCTTACCCCCCTCGGTAAAGGGGGCATGGCCTATGTCTACCTCGCCCGGAAGATGGGGAGCGGCGGCTTCGAGCGCCTCGTGGCGGTCAAGGTCATGCACCGCAACATCGCCGCGGACGAGGAGTTCGTGCAGATGTTCCTGGACGAGGCGCGGCTCGCGGCGCGCATCCACCACCCCAACGTGGTGCCCATCCTCGACCTGGGAAACGACGACGGCCTGCTCTACATGGTCATGGATTACATCGAGGGCGACACCCTCGCGGCGATCCAGCGCACCGCCATCGGGCTCGCTCGCACCATCCCCGTCGGCATCTCGCTGCGCATCGTCCTCGACGCGCTCATCGGCCTCGACGCGGCGCACAACCTCCGCGGCCCCGACGGCGAGTCGCTCCAGCTCATCCACCGCGACGTCTCGCCGCAGAACATCCTCGTCGGCTCCGACGGCGCCGCGCGCCTCGTGGACTTCGGCATCGCCCGCGCCGAGCGCCGCCTCTCGCTCACCAGCGTCGGGATGCTCAAGGGCAAGGCGCCCTTCATGGCCCCCGAGCAGCTGGAGGGCCGCGCCGTCGACCGGCGCGCCGACGTGTTCTCCATGGGCGTCACGCTCTGGGAGACGCTGGCGCTGCGGCGGTGCTTCCCCGCGCGCTCGCGCCCCGACCTGCTGCAGGAGTCGCTGAGGGCGCCGTACCGCTCGCTGCTGATGTTCACCGACCAGATCCCCGAGGTGCTCGACGGGCTCTGCGAGAAGGCCCTCGCGTACGACCCGGAGGACCGCTACCCCTCCGCGGCCGCCTTCGCCGACGCCATCGAGGCCAACTTCCGGGCCGACATCGCCACGCAGCGACAGGTCGGGCAGTTCATGTCCGCGGTGGTCGCAGACAAGATCGGCCGAGAGCGCGAGGCCGTGCGCAACGCCTCCACGCGCACCTCGGGCACCGAGGACTCCCGAAACCGACCCAGCCCCGATCCCAACTCGGTGCTCGGCAGGGTCGACTCCGCGGTGAAGTCGGTGAGGTCCATTCCCGATCCGGCGAACACCGGCCTGCGCCACCGCGCGGACTCCATCGGGCCGCTCGAGCTGCGCGCGCCCACGCCCCCGCCCAGCCTCGAGCTGCAGACCTCCGTGGGCCTGGGGCCGGTGATCCCGCCCAACAACCCGCCGATGCGTGCGCCCACCCCGGCGCCCACGGGTGACCGCAGACGGTTGCAGGCGAGCGACCACGAGCTGTCCGATCAGCCCACCCGGGTGAAGCAGGCCCCGCAGGCGGGGCCCGGGCGCGCGTCCCCCCAGAAGGCCCAGTACTCGGACCTCCCGGAGATGCCCAAGTCGGACTCGATGATGCGCCTCCCCGAGCTGCCCGACCTCGAGGCCGCGACCTCGGTGGCGAAGCACCAGGCCCTCCAGCGCCCGGCGGTCAGCTCCACCGAGAGCCGCAGCGAGGCCCCCCGCAAGGCAGGCGGCTCCCGGCGCTTCTCGACGATGGCCGGCGGCGGCCTGCCGCACACCCGCGCCCCTACCCCGGCCACGGGCACCGCGGCGCCGAACTTCGGCGCGCCGTCTCGCATCTCGGCGACCGAAGACTCGGCGATGTCGCGCCCGCGCGCCCAGCCGAGGCCGGAGATGCCCGCAGCCCCGCCCGCAGCCCCGGTGATCGAGCGCGCCGCGCGCCCGCGCCCCCCGACGATGGCGGGCATGAGGGTGCCGACCGAGTTTCGCAGGGATCAGGTCGAGGAGCTGCCGAAGGCCCTGAACGAGCCCAGTGCGCTGCGGGCTCCGACGCCGCCCGGCACGCCGCGACAGGCGCCGCTCGGACTACGAGCGCCGACGCCTCCGGGCGGGCGCCCGCAGGCGCCTCAGAACTTCAACCAGCTGGAGGCGCTGATCTCTACGGCGCCTGCGGAGATCGACGAGCACGAGGCGCCCATCGACATGGGCCGCGGGCGGGCGACGGCCCGGCGGGAGCCCGATGCCTCGCAGTCCGCTGCGGGCGAGCCGGGAGCGTCGGTGCTGCGCGCGCCGACGCCCGCGGGAGTACGGGCGAGGAGCGACCACAGCAACGCGGAGATGCGCCCGCTGACGCCGGCCCTCGGCCGGGCGAAGCTGCCGCTCACGATGCCGGTGCCCAGCGTCCCACCGGAGGTGGAGGACGGGGAGGCCGAGCTGGAGAGGCACCGGGTTCGACCGCAGGCCTTCGTCGAGCCGCCGACGGGCTTACCGCTCTTCGCGCGGGTCGCGATCGCGCTGGTGCTCTTCGCCCTGTTGTCCTTCGCGGGCTGGCACCTGATGCATCAGTGAGAGATCGGGATGGGGCGTCGCGGGGTCTTCCGCGCGCCCTGGGGGGGGTGTCAGGCTCAGCGGTGAGCGCTGATCAGAAGGTGCCGGAGAGCAGCGGGATGCGCAGCTCGGACACCGCCGTCAGGCCGTACTGACGCACTTCCTGGACGGTGAGGTTGGCCCCGACGTGGATGGCAGGGACCGCGAGCGAGAGGCCGCCGGGACCCATGTCGAGCAGGCCCGTCGGGCGAAACGCGGGGCGCGCGGCGAGCTGGCGGGGGGAGCGGCGCGCCGTGGGCAGGATGTCGGAGGTCGTCCCGGAGGTGGCGCCGGGCGCGGGGGCTGCGGCCGGAGCAGCGCCTGCCGGAGTGGGGGCGGTCGTGCTCTCGTCGAGCGGACCGGTCGAGGGCGCGTTGTCTTCCGCGGGCTGGTCGCGCTCGGGGCTGTACGCCGTGGCGCCGATGGTCGCGATGGTGGTCGGGATGATGAGCCCGAGGCCCACCACCAGCGTGCCGACGGTGATGCCTGTGAGGGTGGTGTCGCCCTCGGCGGCCTGCTCGAGGAAGTAGCCGCCGACGCCGCCCGCGATGGCGCCGAGGCCGCCGCCCACGAGGTAGGCCCAGGTCGGCCGAGCGCCCGCGGCGGCTTCGATCAGCATCACGGCCTCACCGCCCAGGAGCGCGCAGCCCGCGATGCCCTTGCCCGTGGGAGTCACGGCGTTGACCGTCTGCGCCTGCGCCTCCCGGGGAGAGCCCAGGGAAACCGCACCGAACACACCTGCGAGCGAGACGAGAACCACGGCCGTGCGCATGAGACCTCCGTACGAAGAACTTCCCGGTATGCGAGGTGGTTGCCCCGGTCGCAGGAAACGTTCGCCAAGCTATCATCGGGCCGCGCGCAGCATCAAGGGAGCCCTGAGCCGCGCGGAGACCCTGCTCAGAATTGCGCGTGGAGGCTGACGCCACCCGAGGTGACGGTGGTCCACGGGGTGACGCGCAGGGCGGTGCCCTCGGCGCGGCGAGGGGCGAGCGCGTACCAGAGTGCGCCGCCCGCGATGGCGGCGACGCCCACGCCGCCCGCCACGAAGGAGAGCGTGGTGTAGAGCGACGCGTCGTCGTGAGCGGTCTGCTCCTCGGACGAGACGCTGTCGCCGCAGTCGCCGTCGGGGCAGAGGCGCTCGAAGGTGTCGAGCGGCGCGCCTCGGAGGTAGAAGAGCACACCCCCCGCGGCGAGGGACGCGACGCCCGCGCCCATGAGGATCCATGGGCCGACGCCGGGGCCGCGCGAGGGGGGAGCGGGGCGGACGTCCACGCGAGGGTCCACAGCCGGGGGCTGGTTTACCGTGGCAGGTAATCCATGGCCGACGCCGAGCGCCCTCTCGACCTGCGCGGACATCTCATCGTGGACCAGCTCGCCGCGGCGCACGTCGACCACCATCGGCCGGTCGCCGGAGAGCAGCACGACGCGGGTGGCGCCGAGGGCCGATCCCACCGCGGCGGCGTCGCTGATGACCACCGCGGGAGACTCCGGGGCGGTGGGGTAGTTGAGCCCCGGCAGCCCGGCGACCCGCAGCAGGGCGTCGAGCCTCGGGTCGAGCGACAGCGAGGTGGAGCGGCCCGCGGCGACGGTGACCGTGCGAACCCGCGAGGCCTCGCCGCAGCGGAGCGACACGCGGTGGGTGCGCGCGGGCAGCGACTGCTCGACGGTCTGCGCGGTGGAGGGCGAGCGCGCGTCGTCCACGGAGACGGTGCAGCCTTCGCGGGGGGCGCGCACCGAGAGGGTTCCGCTGGCGTCGGGGGCGCTGGCCACCGATGGGGGGCGCAGCCGAGCGACGATGGGACGGAAGCGCAGCGGGCAGTCGTAGTCCGAGGGCATCCACCACGGGTCGAAGGCGAAGGCCCGGCGCAGCCACGTCTCGGCCTCCTCGGGGCGGCGATCCTCGTGGGCGATGCGCGCCATCAGGAAGAGGCCCTTCAGGTACGCCGCGCGGTTGTTCTCCTGGAGTTCGAGCGCGTCGGGGGCGGCCTCCATCGCCGTGAGCGCGGGCTGCAGCCGCCGTCGCCCCGCGGGTCGGCCCTGCGCGAAGAGGGCGGTCTCTCCCGCGGCGATGGCCTCGCGCTGCGGCCGCAGCACGTCCTCCTGCGGGGCGTAGCGGCCGAAGCGGGCGAGCAGCTCCCGGCTCAGGGCCTCGCCCGACTGCGCCTCGGGGCCGAGCGCCCCCGCCACCGACGCGACCTGCGCCGCGGTGGGACCTCGGTCGCGCACCGACACGGTCAGCACCGGGATCGGGTCGGCCTCCGCCGACGCCGCGAACATCGCCAGGGAGCAGAGCCCCACCCACGCGCCAGACGCTCTTGCTGTCATCGCTCTCGTCCGCCTTCCCACCGCCGGGAGTGTCGTCCAACAGCCCGTGCGGTCACCAGCCCCTTTCTCGGAGGGGCTTGGGATGTGGTTGTCGGAGGTTAAGGAGGGACGAGGAGGAAGAAGAAGGCAGAGGGAGCGATCAGCGGGTCTTGCGGTCGATGCCGATGCGCGCGACCCAGAGGCAGACGGTCACGTTGAGCGCGATCCAGCCGAGGTAGAGCAGCGAGCCCAGCGGAGCGAAGCCCGTTCGCATGACGAGCTCGGCCAGCATGAACGACGCGGTGCCGAGCGCGACGCCGCCGATGGGGGAGCGGAGCGACGGGCGGGAGAAGCCGAGGCCCACCAGCGCCAGCACGATGCCGAGGTTGGCGAAGGGCAGCCAGCGGTGCAGGTGCGCGCCGAGGAGCGGCACGTCCCAGGTGGCCGCCGGGCGCATCGCGAACTCGACGCCCGGCACGTAGTGGCCGACGAACTGCGGCAGGAAGAAGAGCCCGACGCCGGTCACCACCGCGGGCACGATCCAGCCGAAGGTGAGCTCGCCCTTCTTGCTGCGGATCCAGAGGGCGAGGACCAGGGCGAGGCCGAGCAGCATCACAGCGCGGGTCACGCCGGCGGACCACAGCACCCCGTCGCTCGCGGCCGAGGCGCTCACGACGCCGGCGCCGTAGAGCTCGCGCTCGCTGCCTCCGTGGGCCGTCGGGGTGCTGTGCGCGAGGAGCAGCGAGCGCACCCGGTCGGGGTCGGTGACGCCCTGCGAGTACAAGAGCGCGGCGACGCCCGCGACGTGGGGCGCGGCCATGGAGGTGCCCGACCACGACGCGAACTGCTCGCAGCGGTTGCGTCCGCGCTCGCAGATGGTCTGCTGGAGGATCGCCACGCCTGGGGCCGCGATGGCGATCTCCGGGCCGCGCGAGCTGAAGAACGCGATCTGGTCGCCGGAGTCGATGGCGCTCACGGCGATGGAGAGCGGGGCGTTGGCGGGGGAGCCCACGGAGCGGCCGCTGTTGCCCGCGGCGCACACCACGGTGACGCCGCGGCGGTGGGCGTACTCGACCGCCTGGTCCATGATCTTGGAGTGGCCGTCGCCGCCGAGGGAGAGGTTGATGACGTCGGCGCCGTGGTCGGCCGCCCAGCGGATGCCCTCGGCCACGTCGGCGAGCGAGCCGCTGCCGCGCGCGTCGAGCACCTTCACCGGCAGGATGGTGGCGCAGAAGGCCACGCCCGCGGTGCCGAGCTGGTTGTTGGTGGTCTGCGCGATGGTGCCCGCGACGTGCGTGCCGTGGCCCTGGTCGTCGTTGGCGTGGGCGGTGTCGTTGACGAAGTTCCAGCCGGGGAGGCAGCGGGTGCCGGCGAGGTCGGGGATGCGGGTGAATTCGCCGTGGTTCTCGCAGGCCACGCCCGTGTCGATGACCGCGACGGTCGCGCCGCGCCCGCAGGTGACCTCCGACGAGCGCGGGAGCCCGACGCGCTGCATCCCCCACTGCTGGTCGTACATCGGGTCGTTGGGCACGAAGAGCGCGCGCATCTCGCGGTTCTCCTCGGCCGCGTCGACGTCCGACTCCGCCGAGAGCCCGCGCAGCACCCTCGCCGCCTCGCTCGTCGGAACCGTCGCCAGGTACACCCGGTCGACGCCCACCATCGGGCTGTTGGGGGTCAGCGTGACGTGGTGCCGCTCGGCGATGGCGCGCACTTCGCTCTCCGACACATCATCGTCGAGGTCGACCGCGAGCACGGTCTCGTCAACGGCCAGGGCCATCGCGGGTACCGCCCACAGCGCCATGCCCAGAAGCCCCGCTCCCCATCGTCGCTTGCGTGCACTCATGCGCGAAGGGCAGCACGCGGAGGGCGCCCCTGCAAGCGCGTGGGGCGGGAGGCCTCCGGCTCCATAGCCTCGCGGAGCGCCATCGTTGACGGCCCCGAGGGCGGGTGGAACAATCCCGCTTCGATCGGTTCGACGGGGATCTTCAATGCAGGACGTCGCCCGACCGATCACCGGAGCGCATGGCTGAGCCCGTCAGCACCACCACAGGGACATCGACCGCGCCTGGAGATCCGCTCGTCGGGCGCGTGATCAATGACCGATTCAAGGTGCTCTCGATCATCGCCCGCGGCGGCATGGGCAAGGTCTACAAGGCCGAGCAGGCGCCGCTCGGGCGCATCGTCGCGCTCAAGGTGCTGCAGCCGAACTACAACGGCGACAGCGACCCGGAGTTTCACAAGCGCTTCTTCCTCGAGGCCTCCCTCGTCTCGAAGCTCACGCACCCCAACACGGTCACGCTCTACGACTACGGGCAGTCGAGCGACAACGTGTACTTCATGGCGATGGAGTACCTGGAGGGCCGCACCCTCCACCGGCTGCTCCGCGAAGACGCTCCGCTCGACGCGGGGCGCGCGCTGCACATCCTCGTGCAGGCCTGCCGGGCGCTGCGGGAGGCCCACCGGCACGGGGTGATCCACCGCGACCTGAAGCCGGCCAACCTCTTCCTGGTGCGCCACGACGACGACCCGGACTTCGTGAAGGTGCTCGATTTCGGGCTGCTCAAGCGCACCGACGAGACCGCCGAGGAGGCCCTCACGCAGACCGGCCTCTTCATGGGGTCGCCAAAGTACATGGCCCCCGAGCAGATTCGCGGCGAGCGCGTGTGCGCCGCGACGGACGTGTACTCGCTCGGGGTGATCCTCTTCGAGATGCTCACCGGCAAGGTGCCCTTCGAGCGGTCGAGCTCGGTCAACCTGCTCATGGCCCACGTGAGCGACCCGGTGCCCACGATCGTCGAGGTGAACCCCCTGGTGCAGGTTCCCGCGGCGGTGGAGGAGATCGTCTACCGCTGCCTCGCGAAGCGCCCCGAAGACCGCTACGCCTCGATGGACGAGCTCATCGCCGCCATCAAGCTGGCCAGCGCGTCGCTCGGTCGCCCCCTCGGATCGATGTCCGGGGAGTTCATGCACAGCCTCTCGGCGAGGGCGCCCACCTCGGGCGAGGGCCCCGTGGCGCCCGTCATCTCGTCGCTCCCTCCGCCGCTGCCCCGCGCCCCCACGCCTGCCGACTCGCCCGCCGCCCAGCGCCCCGCGGCCGTCCCGATGAGCGTCACGGTGACGGCCCCGTCGAGCGAGCCTCGGCGCAGCCCGCTGTTCATGGGCGTCGGCCTCTTCGTGCTCGCGGTCGGCCTGGGCGTGGCCATCCGCCTCGTCGCCGCGCCGACGTCCCCGACGCCCGCGGCCGCGGCGCCTTCGGTGCAGGTCTCCCTCGACAGCGATCCCGCCGGGGTCGAGGTGCTGGAGGGCGGCGTCTCCCTCGGGCGCACGCCCCTGCGCAGCACCTGGACGGGCGCGCGAGGCAACCCCGACACCGCCCACACGCTGGTGTTCCGTCAGGCGGGCTACGAAGACCAGCAGGTGACCCTGTCGGGCGCTCAGCTCTCGCACGTGGCGCACATGCGCCCGAGGGTGACGGACGTTCCTCCGATGCCCGCGCCCGTCGAGCCTGCGCCCGTCGTCGAGCCCGCGCCCGAGCCCGCGAGGGTAGGACCCCGCCCGGCGCGACGTACGCCGCGGACGACGCCTCGCGCCAACACCCCGACCGGCTACCGCGACAACGTGTACTGACCGGACAGGTCGCTACGCCTTGACGGGCTCGCGATAGAGGCTGCGCAGCACCTCGTAGGTCGACATCGGGATGAACGCGTCGATGGGGTTGTCGGTCACCACCGCGCGCTTCTCCACGGTGGCCTCGTCGCACGCGAGCAGGAGCATCGAGCCCTCATCCGCGGTGGACGCGAGCCCGAGCCCGGCGATCTGGCCGCCCTGCACCTTCACGGCGTAGTTGAGCGGATGGATGGGGTCGCGGAGCGGCGTCCGGTCGGAGAGCGCGAGGGTGTCGCGAGCGAGCGTGAGGGTGCCCGTCCCGGTGGGCTGGAGCATCCACGGTGCGTCAGGTTCGAGGGTGGCCTCGAGGTACGCGAGCAAGGGGTCGAGCGACTGCCCGGGGAGCAGCGCGAAGGCGTGGGAGGTCGCCGCGGACAGGGCGACGGCGTCGAGGTCGACCTTGGCGACGCGAGCGCTCCACGCGGCCGACGGGGTCGACGGCGGGGCGAGGGACTCGATGAGCACCACCGGGTCGTTGCGCTGCGAGAGGATCAGCACGCGCCGCCCATTGCCGGTCAGCAGCAGCGCGCCGTAGGGGCTGGTAAGGTCGACGACCTCCACGCGGCGCTCCTCGTCGCTCACGTCGAGGCGGCCGGGGGTGGCGACGAGGGAGATGGTGCCGCCGCGGCGCCGGGCCCACGCGGCGAGCGCGCTGCCGCCGAAGACGCCGACGGTCATGCCCGGCACGAGGCCGAGCGCCGCGGACACGTTGGTGCTCGCGAAGAGGGCGATGAACAGCCCGGAGACGCCCGCGGTCAGGCCGAGCACCGCGGAGCGCAGCCACTTCGGGTCGCTGCATACAGGAACACGTAACGTCGCCGCAGGGTCCATGGTCTTCGTATCTACCTCCGCCGGTCGCGCGGCGCAGGCCGCGGGCCGTAGGTCTTCTCGTTCTCTCGGGCGTCCGTGGCGAGCTCGCGCTGCCAGTCGCGGGTCTTCAGCTTCGCGTTGCGGAAGGCCTCCCAGTGCGGGCGCGCGACCTCCGTGCGGGACACCCCCTCGGGCACCTCCAGCACGTCGATCTGCGCGCTGGAGAGGTCGAAGTCGCTGTTGACCAGCCGGTCGGGGTCCATCGCCAGGTCTTGCAAGACCTGCTTGATGATCCCGCTGGAGACCCCGAAGCGCTTCGCCACCTGGTGCACGTTCTGGAACTCGTACCCGTCGTTGGCGGTGATGCCGAGGTGGTACGCGCAGAAGAGCGTGAAGGCGTCGATGTTGTGCTTCTCCGCCAGCGCCGACCGCGGCCCGGCGGGTGTCCTCTCGTCCTTGCTCATCGGCTCGACGTTAGCACCCTCAGCGCGGCAGCACGCCCGCGACGTCGCGCAGCACGATCACGACGATGCCCATGAGCCCCTCGCCCGCCACGACGCCCGACGAGGCCGACACGATGTACCGCTCGGCGAAGTCCTTGCGGGTGCGGTGCAGCAGCCATGCGACGGTGGCGCCCACCAGCATCGCGAAGCTGTCGTTGAAGTCGATGACCAGCGCGATGCCGAGGCCGGTGGCGCTGGGCAGGTAGGGCTTCCACGACTTCGGGACGAGCTCCTCGGCGATGGCGAGCACGGCGCCGAACATCGCGCCCGCGGCGATCGCGTACACGGCCAGGCTGGGGAGGTTGCCCGGGCCGTCCTTGAGGAGCTTGGCGACGGAGGCCCAGGCCACCGCCGCGGGGGCCGCGAGCTCGTTGCCGAGGCGCTCGGGCTTCGCGATGACGAAGTACGCCGGGACGCACACGAAGGCGCCCGCGATGACCCCGAGGATCTGCGCCCAGAACTGCTTGCGCGGCGCTCCGCCGAGGAGGTAGCCGGTCTTCACCTCGGTGAGCAGGTCGGCGGAGTGGCTGGCGGCGCCGGCGGTGACCGTGGCGGTCATCAGGTTTGCCGCGGCGTTGCCGGGGACGAGCACGCCGAAGAGGAGCTGCGCGATCTTGCCCATGGCGCCGATGGGGGTGACGTCGGTCTCGCCGGTGGCGCGCGCGGCGACCACGCTCAGCACGAAGGCCAGCGCGACGGCCGCGCAGCCCTGGAGCAGCGGCACGCCGAACCAGGCGCGGAGCATGGCGATGGAGGCCACGGAGCAGACCGCGAGCCCGACGCCGAACCAGAGCGAGGGGACCTCCACCTCGGCGAGCGGGTCTTCCCTGGGCGCCACCTTGCGGCCGAAGGGGAGCAGCGCGCCGAGGCCCGAGAACGCGCGAGCGATGGTGCGCCAGCGGAAGGCGAAGGCCACGAGGCTGGAGCTCACCATGAGGGCGGTGCCGGGCCAGACGCTCCACTTGGAGCGGAGCACCGCGTGGAGCACCTCGGCGGAGCGCACGGGGATCGAGTGGTCGTGCTCGGCGGCGTGCACGAAGGCTGACCAGGCCGCGGGGGTGGCGGTGTCCGCCGCGCCGGCGACGCGCAGCACGCCCTGGTCGAGGAGCCACGGGCCGATGAAGCCGTAGTTGATGGCGCCTCCGATCGCGAGGCTCAGGGCGACCTTCATCCCGATGATGGCCCCGGCGGCGTAGAGCAGCAGCGAGGTGTTGAGCGCGAAGGACCACGCCTCGCCGGGGTATCCCCTTACCGTGAAGGGTAATCCGACGGACTCCGGGAGTCGGCGGAAGATCCAGAGCTTGCACTCGAAGATGAACTTCACGACCGCGGCGAAGAGGCCTGCGACGAGGAGCGAGCGGGCCTTGGAGAGCGACTCCCTGCCCGCGGCGTGCATGGTGCGGATGGTCTCCGCGCACACGATGCCGGACGGGAAGCGGAGCTGCTCGGCGTTGATGAGGCTGCGCTTGAGGGGGATGGCGACGACGACGCCGAGGACGGAGATGGCGAGGAGCCACGCGGTGAGCTGCCAGTGGGTGAGCTCGGGGACGTCGATGACGTGCTCGCGGCGCAGCATGGTGAGCGCGGGGATGGAGCTCACGAGCCCAGCGGAGGACATGTACGCGGCGGCGGAGGCGGCGGTCTGGGACGTGTTGTTCTCCAGCATGGTGAACTCGTCCATCGAGGGGAAGAGCTTGCGCACCGCGGAGAAGATCGCGAAGGCCAGCACGCTCGCGGTGATGGACATCCCGAAGTTCCAGCCGATCTTGAGGCCGATGTAGAGGTTGGAGGCGCCGAGGACGCTTCCGAGGAGCATGCCGGTGAGGGCGGCGCGCACGGTGAGCTGCGGCACCCCGCGGGCGTAGACCTTCTCGAGCCACAGGCGGTCGCGGGCGGCGATGGCCTCCGGGTCGGTGAGCGGCGACAGGTCGATGGGAAACGCGGCGGACTTCGGCTCGGACTCGGTGGTGGCGCTCATCGCCCGCGCGAGGCAATCACGGTTATGGGGGGCTGATCAACGCGCGGCGGCGGCGCGGAAGAAGCGCTCTCCGTAGGAGGCGACCCAGAGCAGCCGGTCGAGGGCCTGCGTGGCGTCGAGGACGGCCTCGGCGTGGGCCGCGGCGAGGGCGGTGAGCGCGTCGCGGTTGGCCACGACGGCGGCGCTGAAGGCGTCGAGCGCGGGCACGAAGAACGACGGCCCCGCGGTGCCCTTCTCCTCGCCCGGAGGAAAGTCATGGGAGAGCCCGAGGTAGACGAGCGCGTGGTCGTCCATGAGGCACATGGTCTGCGGGTAGAGCAGCGCGAGCACCTTGCTCACCGCGGCCACGCCGACGTCGTCGCCGCAGAGGAGGGTGACCGCCTGCGCGGCGGCCGAGCGCTCGTCGTCGGCGAGGGAGAGCCAGGCCTCGGGGCCGTCGGGCAATACCTGATCGAGTAACATCCAGGCCGGGCGCGCGGGCTCCTGGAGCCACCGCCGGAAGACCGGCGACGTGGCGCGGCTGTTGACCATCCAGCTCCCATGGAGGGCGAGCGCGAGGCGGTCGACGAGGGGGACGCCCTTCGCGGCGGCGACGCGCAGCGCGTGGGCCGAGCTGTCGTAGCCGTAGGCGCCGGGGAGCGTGGCGCGCCGGGCCAGGAGGCGCAGCGGGTCATCGATGACGTGGGTGTGGAGGGTGATGGGATCGCGCATGTCGTCGGGTGGCGCGAAGCTACCAGGGAGACGGGGCGCTCAGGCGGTGGCGACTGCGGGGATCGCGAGGGTGCGGCCCGCCGGGCGGAAGCGCCACGACGCGAACAGCAGGCCGATGAGCACGACCGGCGCGACCGCGTGGCCGACGGGGTCGTGCGAGGCGAGGTGCGAGAACACGGCGCTGACCATGTTGATGGCGAAGCCCGCGTAGGCCCACTCCTTCAGGCGGGGGAGGCCGGGCGCGAGGAGCGTCGCCACGCCGAGGAGCTTGGCCGCCCCGAGGAGGGTCATGAAGTACAGCGGGTAGCCGAGGTGCGAGTAGGCCGCGACCATCGGGGCCTGGTGGGTGAGGGCGCCGAAGCCCGAGAGCGTGAGCCCCAGGGCGAAGAGGGCGGTGGGGATCCAGTAGGCGAGGTTGAGATTCTTCATGGGAACGGAAGCTCCTGCGACGCCGTTTGGGGGAGAGGGCGTCGCCGGGGTGCAATCTCCGCCCGCCACGGTGGTGACGCCATTCCGCACGGGAGAGCACCATCTGCTATCAATCGATGCAGATGGACGAACTGCCCGAGACCACGGAGTTCCTGACCTTCGTTCGCACGGTGGAGGCGCGCTCGATCTCCCGGGCGGCGCGCGAGCTGGGCGTCCCGCGGCCCACGGTCGGGCGGCGCCTCGCGCGGCTGGAGGAGAAGCTCGGCGTGCGGCTGCTCCGGCGCACCACCCGCACGATGGTGCTCACCGACGCGGGCGAGGCGCTCTACCAGCGGGCGCGCGGGGTGATCGCGGCGGTGCGCGAGGCGGAGCAGTCGGTGCGACGGAGCGACGACGCGGTGCGCGGCACGCTGCGGGTGTCGGCGCCGCCGATGAACCTCTTGCACTTCGGAGCGATGATCTCGGACTTCATCGGTCGCTACCCCGACGTGCGCCTGGAGCTCGACCTGACCACCCGGCACGTCGACCTGGCCGCTGGGAGCTACGACGTGGCCATCCGCGCGGCGGCGCAGCTCCCGCCGGGGCTCATCGCGCGCAACCTGATGCGCTCGCGGCTGGTGGCGGTCGCCTCGCCGGAGTACCTCGCGCGGCACGGGACGCCCCGCCGGGTGACGGAGATCGCGAAGCACGCCTGCCTCGTGGGCTTCGCGCAGGGCGAGCACCCATCGACGCACTGGCCGCTGGTGCGCGGCGGGCAGGTGCGGGTCGAGGCGCTCATGGCCACCAATGACCTGGGGGTGCTTCTCACGGCGGCGCTTGGGGGCCGCGGCGTCGCGCTGCTGCCGCTGCCGCTCGTGTACGACGACGTCGCCGCGGGGAAGCTCGTGGCGGTGCTGCCCGAGCGCCTCGGCGGGGAGACGCAGCTCGCGGTGGTCTACCCCGAGCGGGAATTCGTGGCGCCTGCGGTGCGGGCCTTCGTCGACGCCGTGGTGACCTGGGCGAAGGGGGCGCCGGAGCTCACCCGCAAGATGCCCGCCTGCGACGAGCACGCGAAGAAGGCGGGCGCGAAGACGAGGAGGTGATCCATTGATCCCCGGTGGGGGAGTGGGGTACCTCCGAGGGCGCGATGTACTTTCAAGAGCTCATCCTGACGCTGCAGGATTTCTGGACCAAGCGCGGCTGCCTCCTGGTGCAGCCCTACAACAGCGAGGTGGGCGCCGGCACCTTCAACCCCAACACCTTCCTTCGCGCCCTCGGCCCGGAGCCCTGGAACGTCGCCTTCGTCGAGCCCTCGCGCCGCCCCACCGACGGCCGCTACGGCGACAACCCCAACCGGCTTCAGCAGTTCCACCAGTTCCAGGTGATCCTGAAGCCGTCGCCGCTCGACATCCAGGACCAGTACATCGCCTCGCTCCGCGCCCTCGGCACCGACCCCCTGAAGCACGACGTGCGCTTCGTCGAGGACGACTGGGAGTCCCCCACGCTGGGCGCCTGGGGCCTCGGCTGGCAGGTGTGGCTCGACGGCCTGGAGGTGTCGCAGTTCACGTACTTCCAGCAGTGCGGCGGCTTCGACTGCCGCCCCGTCTCGGGCGAGCTCACCTACGGCCTGGAGCGCATCGTCATGTACCTCCAGGACGTCGACAACATCTACGACGCCATGTGGGCGCCGGGCGTGCGCTACGGCGAGGTGGCGAAGCGCTCGGAGTGGGAGTGGTCGACGTACAACTTCACGCACGCCGACGTGGAGCACCACCGCGCGCAGTTCGACGCCTCCGAGCGCGAGTGCCGCCGCGCGCTCTCGCTGGAGGAGCAGCGCGTGGAGTCCAAGAAGGGCCCGCGCACCGAGCTGGTCTACGCGAAGCCGCCGCTCGAGCGCCTCGCGCTGCCCGCCTACGACTTCTGCGTGAAGGCCTCGCACCACTTCAACGTGCTCGACGCCCGCGGCGCCATCTCGGTCACCGCCCGCCAGGACTACATCAAGCGCGTGCGAGGCATCGCCCACCGCTGCGCCGAGACGTGGCTCGCGCAGCGCGAGGCCATGGGCTTCCCGCTGCTGAAGAGCGCCGCGGTGAAGCCGTGAGGCCCGCGGCGGCCGCGCTCGCGACGCTGCTGGCGACGAGCTCCGCCGCCGCGCAGACCAACCTGGCAGAGACCTATTTCAACAACGGCAACCGCGCCTTCGCGGCGCAGCGCTACGACGAGGCCGCGCGGGCCTTTCGCGAGGCCCACGCCATCTCGCACCGCCCGGAGCTGCTCTTCAACCTCTCCCGCGCGCTCGAGCGCTCGGGCGACTACGTGGGCGCCGTGCAGGCCCTGCAGGACTTCGCCAGCGCCGGCGCGCCGGGCTTCGACCGCGCGGCGCTCGACCAGATGCTGACGCAGCTTCGCCCCCGCGCCGACCAGCAGCGAGGGCGCGAGGAGACGGCGCGCCGGGCGGGCCAGGCCCCGGAGGTGATCGTGCGGGAGCGCACCGTCGAGCGCTCGGTCATCGAGCCGCGGTGGTTTCGCGTCGAGTACCGGCGCAGCACCGTGTCGAACGTAGGCCCGTGGGTGACCCTCGGCGTGGGCGCGGCGCTCGGGGTCGCGGGCGTCATCCAAGGGGTCATCGCGAGCGGATCGGTCAACACCCTCAACAACGTGAACGCCGGCACCGAGGCGTGGAGCCAGAGCGCCGCGGACGCGCACTCGAGCGCGTCGGGCGAGGTGACCCGGGCGTATGTTTTCGGCGGCCTCGGGCTCGGCCTCGCCGCAGCCGGAGCGCTGTGGCTCGCGCTGCGCGGCCCCGGCGAGCGGGTGGAGGTGCGCGACGCACCGCGAATCGCCGTCGGGCCCTACGGACTCGGCCTCGCGATCGGGGGGACGCTGTGAGCGCGCATCGCTGGATGCTGGCTGCCGCGCTGCTCGTGAGCTGCGCCGTGCCCGAGCTCGACCGCGCGGGCGCGATCCGCTGCGGCGCCGCGGACGACGGCGGCGGCGGCCTGTGCCCGAGCGGCTTCGAGTGCCGCCTGGAGCGCTGCTGCCCCGCCGACAGCTCGACGTCGACGTGCCCCGCCGTGTCGACCCCGCTGGTGGGCGCCCCGTGCACGGCCAACCCGTGCAGCAACACATCGGCGCTCTCCGCATGCTGCGCGCCCTCGACCACCTTTCCCGGCGGCTACACCACCACGCTCAACTGCACGTCCAACAGCCCGTGCGGCGAGTTCGGCGCCTGCATCACCTTCCCCTTCGTGGGTCGCGCGGCGTGCGTCCGGCGATGCACCTACCGCCAGGGGATGGTCACCTCGTGCCGCGCCGCTCCCTCCGAGGTCGCCGCCGCGAGAGAGGGATCCTACGTGTGCATCCCCGACCCGGAGGGTCGCGCGTCCAACGACGGCGTGTGCATCCCCGACTGCACCGTCACCCCGGCGGTGTGCGGCGGCACGTTGCAGTGCAACCCCGCGACGCACACCTGCGGCAACTGCGTCACCAACCCGTCGCTGTGCACCGGCGGCACCACCTGCAACCGCATCACGGGCGAGTGCGGCCGCTGCTCGCTCATCAACCAGTGCCCCGCCGGACAGATGTGCAACCTCGTGAGCGGCCGCTGCCGCTGACCCGCTCGGATTACGTCTCGGTGTAATCGACGGCGTTGGGGATGTACTCCACCAGCGCGCCGCCGACCACCGCGGCCACGTCGATGCGACCGTCGCGCGCGCCTCGCTCGACCATGCAGCGCGCGAGGGCGATGCGCAGCCGACGCTGCTTGGCGCGGGACACGCTGCTGAGCGGGTCGACCATCGCCCCGGCGCGGCGCGAGCGCACCTCGACGACGACCAGCGTGGCGCCCTCCCAGGCGAGAAGGTCGACCTCCTCGCGGCCGACGCGGAGGTCCTGCGCGATGACGATGAAGCCCTGGCGGGTGAGGTGATCGGCGACGAGCTGCTCGGCGAGGCGACCACGCGCGGTGGTGCTGCCGGCGCTCTTCACGAGAGGATCAGGGAGTGGCGGCGGACTGGACGGTGCTGGAGCGCACGCAGTACGAGCCGCGGACGCCCTCGTTGTACTGCTCGCCCGCGATGGAGACGCAGGAGAAGCTCTCCGGGCAGGTGCAGAGCACCGACGACTCGGTGGTCGCCGCGAGGGACGGGGGAACGCCGCAGCGGCAGGTGCAGTACACGTGCTTCGGGCGCTCGGCGCCGGTGCGGTCGGTCTCCTCGGGGTAGCGGTACACGAGGCAGATGCGGGAGCGGCACTCCAGCGACTGGGTCTCGATGTAGATCTCGGTGCCGAGGAAGCAGCCCGCGCTGCCACCGTCGCGCCCCGGAGAACACGGCTGGTTCATCGGGCGGCCGGGGGCGCACGGGTCGCCGACGACCTCGGTCGCACAGCCGGTCACACCGAGCAGACCGATCGCCACAACACCCACCAACGATGCCAGTCTCTTCACGGGATACGGATCTCCTCGCGCCCGCAGCGGCGAGCGGTGGAACGCTAACGTCGCGCGGAGAATCCCGTCAAGCGCAAAGACCTCAGGCAGCCGGCGGCGGACGAGGCGACGGGGTGGTCACTCCCGCCCCACCGACCCGCTCCCCCAGCGACGGCGTTTGGAATGGCTTCTCTTGCGAGAAACGTTTCGGTACACTCCGCGCCTCGACGGCGACTGAGCCAGTCGGTGACGATGACGCCATCGGGCGATGACGTGTGACGTGAAGCGAGGCGAGGCAGCGATGGTGCGGAGGCGAATCTCGAAGTGGCTCGCGGGTGCAGGGACGACCGCGATGATCCTGGGCCTGACGGGTTCAGCGTGGGCGCAGCAGCCCGCGCAACCCAACATGGACTTTACCCAGGGCAGCGCTGACGCCCCGCCCGCGGAGGGTCCGCCGAGCGAGGCGCTCGCCAACGCGCTGCGGCTCTATCAGCAGGAGCGCTACCAGGAGGCTTCGGTGCAGTTCCAGCGCGTCGTCGAAGGCGAGACGCAGGACGCTCCGGCCAACCAGCAGAAGGCGCAGTTCCACCTCGGGAAGAGCCTCTACCACCTGGGCTTCTACCAGTCGGCGCTGGCGGTGTTCGACGAGATCGTCGAGCGCGGCACGTCGCACCTGTACTTCAACGCCACGCTCCAGTGGCTGGCGCAGCTCGCGTCGCAGCTCCCCGAGCCCGCGGACATCGTCCGCCGCGTGGGCCGCTACCCGACCACCGCGCTGCAGCAGTTCAACAACAACGAGAGCCGCGGCCTCTACAACCAGCTGCTCTACTTGATGGGCCGCAGCAAGTACCGCGACGGCGCCTACGACGAGGCCATCGCGCTCTTCCGCCAGGTGCAGCGCCAGTCGCCGTACTACGTGCAGGCGAAGTTCTTCGAGGGCATCTCGCACGTCAACGCGCGGCGCTCGCAGCCCGGCGTCGAGGCCTTCAACGAGGTGCTCCACGCCATCGAGGAGGGCGTCGAGGGCATCGAGGACGAGGAGCGCATGGCCGACCTCGCGTGGCTCGAGCTCGCGCGGCTCTACTACTCCACGCGCCACTACGAGTCGGCCATCGACTCGTGGAACCACGTGGACGTCGACTCCGAGTACTGGCTCGACGCGCTCTTCGAGGAGAGCTGGGCGTACTTCCTCCAGCAGGACTACCCCCGCGCGCTCGGCAACATCCACACGCTGTTCTCGCCGTACTTCACCAACGGCTGGTACCCCGAGGCGATGGTGCTGAAGAGCGTGATCCTCTTCTCCAACTGCCGCTACGACGAGGCCGAGGAGGTGGTCGCGCAGTTCAACGAGCGCTTCGGCGACCTCCGCCCGGAGATCGAGCGCTACCTGCAGCAGTACCAGGACGACCCGAGCTTCTTCCAGTTCCTCAAGAACGTGCGCGAGGGCCACGCCAACCTGCCCAACCGGCTGCGCCCGGTGGTGGAGACCGCGTTCGGCGACCGCACGCTGCTCCGCAACCTGGAGTACGTCGCGCAGCTCGAGAGCGAGGAGCGCCGGCACAACGGGATGCCCGCGGCCTTCCGCAACAGCTCCGTCGGCGCGCGCATCATCCAGGACATCTCGGTCGCCAAGAGCTTCGCCATCGAGAACGCCGGAACCCTCGCCCGCGGCCGTTACACCCGCGCGGTGGAGGAGCTCGGCGACCTGCAGAACCAGGCGACCGCGATCCTCATCGAGATCCTCAACGCCCGCCGCGGCCAGCTCTCGCAGGAGATGCAGCAGCAGCAGGTGAGCGTCGACGTCGCCCGGGCCAACCGCGTCACCGCGGACGAGGAGCACAACCTCTGGCCCTTCAACGGTGAGTACTGGCGCGACGAGCTCGGATTCTATCGTCAGCAGGTCGTGTCGCGCTGCGGTCGCTGACCGGGCCCGCGTTCCCAATCCCACACACAGATCCCACGGAGAGAGCAATGGTTCGGGTGAGGCAACGAAGCGTGGCGATGGCCCTCGCGGCAACGTGCGCCCTGTTCGGTTCGCTGGCCTACGGGCAGCAGCCGAGACGGGGTGCTGCCGCGGCGGCCCAGGCAACACCGGCGGCAACCGTGGAGATCCCCACGGTACCGACGGTCCCAGCGGACGTCTGCATCGCGCCGGAGGCCAGGGCTCGCGCGCTGGAGTGCCCGGCGGGCGCGCAGCGCTACGGCTCGCACCGGGACACCGCGCCGCCCGCGGCCGCCCGCGCGACGGAGCGTGCGGCCCCGCACGCGGCGGAGCGACGAGCGCCGGGCCAGGGGCTCGACCGCAACATGATCATGCGCCGCCAGAACATGCAGCAACGCAGCGCCGAGCTGCTGCTGCAGGAGGCGCAGCTCACGGCGATCCTCGTGCGCCGCATGAGCAACACCGACACGCACCGGCCTGACACGCTGATGCGCCTCGCGGAGGACTACCAGGAGCTCGCCCAGCTCTCCAACGGCCAGGCGGAGGACCTCGAGGACGACCTCTTCGCCGCGCGCCAGGCGCACAACGACGCGCAGGTCGCGACCATCACCCGGCAGCAGGCGGCGTTCCGCGCCACCGCGGCGCAGTACCGCGAGCAGCTCATCGCGGCCTTCCGCAACCTGGTCGACGCGCACCCCAACTACGCGCAGATGGACCGGGCGCTGTTCTACCTGGCCTTCGCGTACCAGGACGGCAACGACTTCAACAACGCACGCACGGTCTACCGCACGCTGATCCAGCGGTTTCCGCAGTCGCCCTTCGTCCCCAACGCCTATCTGTCCTTCGCGGAGTACTTCTTCGACCAGGGGGAGATGGAGAACGCGCGCCAGTTCTACGAGCGCGTGCTCTCGGTGCAGGACGAGAACAACCAGGTCTACGGCTACGCCCTCTACAAGATGGCCTGGGTTCTCTACAACCTGCAGGACTTCGAGGGGTCGCTCAACAAGTTCTACGAGGTCATCGAGTACGGGCGCGCGCACCCCAACGCGGGCTCCGTCACCGCGCTCCTGCGCAACGCGCGCATGGAGCTCGTGACCGTGTACGGCTCGGTGTACGGCACCGCCGCGCGGCCGCTCAACGTGGCCAACGCCTTCGCGACGTTCCAGCGCTACGCCGCGGACGAAGAGAACTCGTACACCATGTTCGAGAAGCTCGCGGAGCTGTACCAGGACGCGGGCCAGTGGCCCAACGCCGTCGCCTCGTACCACGCGATGATGGAGCGCCGCGCCAACAGCGACCGCTTCTGCTTCTGGCAGGCGCAGGTCGCCCGCGCGATCATCGCGTCGCGCCCGAAGCCCGAGCAGCTCGTCGAGGTCAACCGCCTCATCGACGTCTACAACACCTTCCGCGCGAGCAGCCGCAGCAACGAGGTGAAGACCGAGTGCCGCAACCAGGCGGCGCGGGTGACCTTCGACGTGGCCTCGCACTGGCACCTCGAGGCCGTCGGCCGCAGCGCCGAGGGCGCGGTGCAGACGCGCGGGACGCGCAGCCCCGAGACGATGCGAATGACCGCGGACCTCTACCAGAAGATCCTGGACGAGTTCCCCGAGTTCGATCAGGTCGAGTTCACGGAGTACGACCGCCGCGACTGGCCCAACCGCTACCGCATCGCCTACTACCGCGCGGACATGCTGCGCGACATGGGCGACAACGAGCGCTGCGGCCCCGCGTACGACGCCGTGGTGGAGATGAACCCCGGCGGCGAGTTCACCGAGGACGCCGCGTACAAGGCGGTGCTCTGCTACAACGACTCGTTCTCCGCGAGCTTCCGCACCGCGGTGCAGCGCAACCAGGGTCGCCAGGGCGCCGCCGCGGCCACCCGCGGCCCGCAGCAGACCGACGCGCAGCGACGCGCGGCCGACCGCGTCCGCGTGGTGCCCCGCGACCTCAACCCGCGCGAGCAGGGGATGCTCCGGGCGTTCACCCGCTACGTGTGCTTCGTCTCGCCGGACAACGCCCAGCGTTCGCCGGAAGGTGAAGACCCGCGCACGGTGATGCTCACCATCAAGTACCGCCGCGCGTATGTGTACTACGTGGCCAACCACTTCGAGGAGGCCGCGACGCTGTTCAAGGACGTCGCCGAGATGGACGCCGGGACGCCCGATCCGGAGAACCTCCGCGAGATCGCCGCGGACCTCTACCTCGACAGCCTCAACGTCATGGGCGACATGTGGAACCCGCAGCGCCCCGCCTGCTACGACGCGATGTCGGCGGCGCTGCCCGACCTGATGACGCGCTTCTGCAGCGCCACGCTGCGCCCGCAGCACGACGACTTCTGTCGCCGCGTGGAGGACCTGCAGTGCCAGGTGCTCCGCAAGAAGGCCGAGTCGCTCCACGGCGCCAGCCGCTTCGCGGAATCCGCCGCACAGTACGTCTCCATCGTGCGCACGCACCGCGAGTGCGGCCGCCTCGACGAGATGCTCTACAACGCGGCGATCGAGTACGACGCGGCGTTCCTCCTCGGCCGCGCGATGCGGGTGCGCGAGCGCCTGGTGCAGATCTTCCTGCCGCGCAACAGCCCGTGGGCCCAGCGCGCGCTCTACCGCCTCGCGGGCAACAACCACGCGATCCAGGTGTTCGGCCGCGCGGCCGAGCTCTACGAGCAGTACGCCGAGTACGTGAACAACAACCGCCAGGTGGCGGTGCGCGCGGCCGAGGAGGCCCACCGCCTCGCCCCCAATGTCCCGCTGGAGGATCCGGTCCAGCAGGCCGCGGACGCGCTGCGCCAGGCGACGCTCTTCCGCATCGGCCTCGGCGAGGAGGAACGCGCGCTCGACAACGCGCAGAAGTTCGCGCGCTACTTCGGCAGCGACCCGGCTCGCCGCCGCGTGGCCGCCAACGTGGTGTTCTCCATCGGGCAGATCTACACCGACCGCGTGGCGCCGTCTGCGCCGCACGGCGACGACGACCTCCGAGGAGCGCCACACGCGCGACCAGCAGATCCGCCAGGCGTGGAACGACCTCGTGCGTCACTACGAGGGCTTCATGCGCACCTACGCGGCGCAGGGGACGCTCGACCAGAAGATCCAGGGCGCCGTCGCTCTCGCGCGCGGCTACTGGAACCTCCAGAACTACCGTCAGGCGACGGCGTTCTACCAGCAGGCCGTGGACGCCTGGGGTCCGACCACCGGAGAGGGCGCCGCGGCGACCTCGCCGGGCCAGGGCACCATCCGTCAGCAGCTCGGCGACGAGGCCGGCGACGCGATCGAGCGCAGCAAGGACTCCGTCGCGGAGGCGCGCTTCTACCTCGCCGAGGTGCTCTACCAGCGCTTCCAGAACGAGCGCTTCCCGCGCAACCCGGGCACCAACCGCCGGGCCTTCGACCTGTGGACCGAGCGGCAGCTCACCCCGTACATCCGGACCCGTCAGCAGCTCCTCGACGCGGCCTCGGCCAAGTACATCGAGGTGGTGAACATGCACGTGCCGAACTGGGAGATCGCTGCGGTCTCGCGCCTCGCGGACATGTACTACCAGTTCGCGACGACGATCCGTAACGCGCCGATTCCGCCCGACATCCAGCGCAACGCCGACCTGCTCGACGCGTACCGCCTGGTGCTCGACCAGCGCACGCAGCCCTTCATGAACACCGCGTCCGAGGGCTTCCAGCGGTGCATCCGCACCGCGACGCAGGTGCACTGGTTCAACGAGTGGTCGCAGCTCTGCGAGCGTGAGCTCTACGAGATCGACCGCGTGCGCTTCCCGCTCGCCGACGAGGTGCGCGTGGAGCCGAACCTGGTGTTCTCGCGCCCGACGAACAGCCGTCCGGTGTACCAGCTCCAGACCTCCGCCGAGGGCGAGGATGAGCCGGCAGAGCAGGGGCAGGCCGCCGCGGCCCCTGGTGCAGCGCAGTGAGAGTGGGAGAGAGACCGATGAAGACCCGAGGACTTTCCGGCGCGCTCGTTCTGCTCACGCTCTCCGCGTGCAGCGGCCGACAGACCACGACCACCACGCCCGCGGTCGCCGCCAACGGCCAGACCGTCACCACCGCCGCGGGCACCGCGGTCAACGAGACCGCCAACACGCGCTTCAACAGCGCCGCCGCGACCATGCGGCAGCACGACGAGGCCAACGGCAACCGGGGCGACTGGACCCCGGAGACCTGCAACGTGGTGGCGGGGCTCTTCGAGCAGGCCGCCAACGCGCAGCAGAACGGGAACTTCCCCGAGGCGTGGTTCAACCGCGGCCTGGTGTACGACCGCTGCGGGATGGCCGAGCCCGCCACGACGGCGCTCAACCGCGCGCTGACGGCCGCGAACGGCAACTACTGCCGGGCGAAGGTGCAGCTCGGGGTGATGGCCTACCGCCGCCGCGACGTCGCGGGCGCGCGGCAGGCCTTCGAGCAGGCGATCCAGCAGGACCAGACCCACTGCGTCGAGGGCTACACCAACCTCGCGATGGTGCTGCGCGAGGCCAACCCGACCACGCCGCAGGAGTGGGGCGCGGTCGTGCGCAACATCCGCTCGGCGCTCGCGCTCGACGACCGCTACCTGCCGGCGCGCACGCAGCTCGCGCTGTCGTACCTCCAGCAGGCGGGCGACGACCCGAACTCGCAGCGCATCTTCCTCGCGGGCCTCGTGTGCGCGCAGGCCGCGCAGGTGGCGCAGTCGCAGAACGCCGAGCTCTCGCCGGACGTGCGCTCGTTCACCGCCGACCTCTACAACACGTGGGGGATCATCGACATCCGGCGCAACGAGATCATCAAGGCGCTGGAGCACTTCCGCCGCGCGTACACGCTCAACCCGAACATGTTCGAGGCGTGGGTGAACTACGGGACGATCAACCTGTCGTTCCGCGGGTACCAGGACGCGAAGGAGGCCTTCGAGCACGCCATCGCGCTCAGGGACGACAGCTACGACGCGCACATCGGCCTCGGCGTCGCGCTGCGCGGCCTGGCGCTGACCCAGCCCGACACCGAGCGCGCGCAGACGCTCGCCCGGGCGCAGCAGGAGTACGAGCGGGCGCGCACCCTCGACGCCAACCGCCCGGACGCCTACTACAACCTGGGCGTGCTCAACATGAACTACATGGGCGGCGCGATCCCTGTGCTGCGCACGGCGCGCGAGCTGCTGCAGCAGTTCGTGCAGCGAGCGGGCTCCACCGCCCGCTTCGTGACCTCGGTGGGCAACGCCACGCGGCACATCCGCAACATCGAGCAGACCATCACCGCGCTCGAGGCGGTCGGCGGCGGCGCGGCGCCTGCTCCGGCGACCCCGGCGGCGACCCCGCCAGCGGCTGCCCCGGCGGCTACCCCGGCCCCGGCTGCGGCTCCCGCACCGGCGGCTGGACAGACGCCCGCGCCCGGGGCATCTCAGTGAGTGACGTACTGGTTCAACGAGCGCAGAGGTCAACGAGCATGAAGAAGATCGTAGCGATGGCGGTGATGGGCGTGGCCATGAGCCTGGGCGGCAGCGCGATGGCGCAGACCCCTCCGGCGGCGGGCGGCGCGCAGGCGGGCGCCCAGCGCACGCAGGAGTTCAACTTCACCGACGAGCTGGTTCAGGGTCAGCTCGTGCGACCGGACGGCGAGACCTCGCGGGTGCGACGGCGCAGCGCGGGCATCAGCCTCATCCGCATCCGGGAGCACTTCATCCCCGAGATGCTCAAGTCTGTCGAGAACCTCTGAGGATGCGTTGACGGTTCACGGCGCGGGTCGGTAAAGTCCGCCCGCCCGTGGAACTTCAGGGCGAGACCGTTGTCGAAGCGTCCAGCGGGCAGAGTGCTCGCTGGAAAGGACCAGCGGTGCGTGACCACAACTTCGGGTCACGGCACACGCGACAGGGAGTGCGATGGCGCAGAAGATGGTGGTTCCAATCACGTTCAGGATCGCTCAGGGCGGATCGGTGCGCACCGAGACCATCGCCCAGGACGTGATCAAGGTCGGGCGAGACCAGAAGTCCCACCTGCGCATCGACGACGAGGGGGTCGCGAGGATGCACGCCGTCATCGAGGTGAAGCCCGATGACGTCCAGATCATCGACCTCGGGTCGGGGACGCAGGTCAACGGTCAGGCGGTCAACAAGGCCTCGCTTCGCACGGGTGACGTCATCACCCTGGGCGGGGCGCAGATCACCGTCGAGGTCGGAGAGGTGCGCGAGGCGGGCACCTTCGTTCCGCCGTCCTCGCTGGCGGCTCCGCTCGGCGCGGCGGCCTCGGCGCTGGTGGTCGCGGAGGGCGGCTCCTCCCCCATCACCACGAGTTCGCTCGCGGGCGAAGGCGAGGAGATCTACCAGCTCATCAAGCGGGGCGAGATCAACCCCCACGAGGTCGAGGAGGTCGGCACCCACGCCGTCGAGGTCTCGGTGATGTGGAAGAGCTCGATCCTCCACGTGGCCCACCTTCGCGACAGCCAGAACTTCGTGCTCAGCGGCAAGGACACCGCGTTGGCCCCGGCCGACAAGGTGAGCGGCGCCCTCTGGGGCCTCGGTGGGCTGCTCATGATGGTTGGCGCCTCGAAGGCCGACCCGCAGCACCTCGCCGATAACACCGGTCTCATCATCGGCGGCGCCGGGGCGTTCACCGCGCTGGTGGGTTCGGGCGTGGGCATCAAGCTCAGCCACAAGAACGAAGACACCCTCTCCGACGTGACGCACTTCACCGTCGGCCCGGAGATCCTCGGCGGCGCCAGCGAGCTGCCGGTGGTGGTCAACAACTCCGGCACGCGCTTCGTGTTCCTGCCGGGCGCGACCGGCGAGGTCGAGCTGCAGGGCGTGAAGCGCTCGCTCGACGACCTCAAGACACAGGGCCACGCGCGCCCGTCGACCGCGGTGCCCGGGGCCTTCGAGGTGAACATCCAGCCCGACGGCCGCTATCGCCAGGAGGTGGGCGGGCTCACCTTCGTGGCGAAGGTCGTCGCTCCGGGCCGCGTCGTCGCCGGGCACGTGAAGCGCGACAACGCGCTCATCGGCTCAGTCGCGGGCGGGTTCATGTTCGTGGCGGCGGCGGTGCTCACGATGCACTTCGCCATCAGCGACGACTCCGGCTTCCTCTCCTCGGGCAACGAGGACGACCGCCTGCGCGAGCTCGCGGCGTTCATCCAGCGCCAGCAGGAGCGTCAGCCCGAGACCCCGCCGGTGCAGCAGGCGAACGACCAGCAGGAGGGCGGCACCGGCACCCGTCACCGCGGCGACGAGGGCAAGATGGGTCGGCGCGACTCGCCCACCCGCAGCGCCCGCTACGCCATCAAGAACAACGGCGAGCCCCCGCACCTCACGCGTCAGGCCGCCATCAACCAGGTGCAGAACCGCGGCATCTTCGCGGCCCTCGGCGCCGCGGGCGGCGGCATGGCGGGCGGCGCCTCGGGCATCGTGTCGCCCTTCGGCGCGATGACCGAGTCGGGCGTCGACAACCAGAACGCCAACGGCAACATGACCGGCGACGCCGTCGGCGACGCCTTCGGCTACGGCGGCCTCGGCGGCGCGGGCACCGGCTGGGGCGGCGGCGGCACCGGTGAGGGCACCATCGGCATGGGCAACATCGGCACGATGGGCCACGGCTCAGGCACGGGATCGGGCCAGGGCTACGGCTCCGGCGCGGGTCGCGGCCTGCGCAACCGCGGCACCACCGGTCCGACGGTTCGCGCGGCGCCTCCGACGGTGTCGGGTCTCCTCTCGCCGGAGGCCATCCGGCGCGTGGTGCTCCGCAACCTCGGTCAGGTGAACCACTGCTACGAGCAGGGCCTCGCCACGAGCCCCAACATCGCGGGTCGCGTGGTGGTCCGCTTCGTCATCGGCGGCACCGGAACGGTCATCGGCTCCAACGTGGCCGACAGCTCGATCCCGGTGCCCAGCGTCGGCGAGTGCATCGCCAACGCGGTGCGCCGCTGGCAGTTCCCAGCTCCCGAGGGCGGCGGCGTGGTGACGGTGAACTATCCGTTCAACCTCCAGCCCGCCGACCAGTAGGCCCCTCCGCCTCCTTCCCCGTCCCTCTCTTCTCCCTCCCCCGCCTGATCCCCCTCGACGACCCGGAGGCCGCCCTCGCGGCCGCGCCGGGAGTTCTGCGCGGCGCTCACCGAAGCGTCGGCTTTTCGATTGTCGGCGTCGCGGTCGTCCCCCTATCATCGCGCGCCGTCAGAGTCCGCATCGGGCTCCGCATCGAGGGTCGTGATGAAGCGCTGGTGTGGTGTCTTCTTCGCTGTCGCCATGGCGACAGCCTGCAGCGAGTACAACCGCGAAGCGGTTCAGGACAACAACGCGGGGATGGCCCTGATGCGACAGGGTCGGCTCTCCGACGCGCGGGACAAGTTCCAGCGCGCCGCGGACGCCGATCCAAAGTTCGATCAGCCGCTCTACAACCTGTCGCTTGTGCACGTGCGCGAGCGGCAGTGGGCGCCCGCCGCCGATGCGCTCACGCGCGCCATCGCGCGCAACCCCCGCAACGCCGAGTACCACTTCCAGCTGGGCAAGGCGCACTACAACCAGGAGCACTGGGAGCAGGCGCGCGCGGCGTTCCAGCAGGCGACGCAGGTCAGCCAGGGATACTACCTCGCGTATTTCTGGCAGGGCATGGTGGCCGAACGTCTCGATGAGCCGCAGGCCGCGCTGCAGGCGTACACCACCGCGCTCACCAAGGCGCCGCGCAGCTACAACTCGTACGCGCACCTCGGGCGGCTCTACCGCCAGGTGCACGAGTACGACCGCGCCGCGCAGGTGCTCCGCGAGGGGCTGCGCATCGCGCCGGAGGGCGCCGTGGAGCGCGGGTCGATGCACAACGTGCTCGGCAACGTGCTGCTCGAGCAGGGGCAGCGCGAGGCCGCCGTGGAGGAGTTCGTCGCGGCCAACCGGGAAGACCCGGAGATGTCCGAGGCGATGTTCTCCGCGGGGTACACCCTCGCGGACATCCCCGAGCGGCGGCAGCAGGCGATCCTGTACCTGCAGCGCTTCATCGAGGCCCGCGGCGGCAACGCCCCGCGCGAGTACCTCGACATCGCGCAGAACCGGCTCGCGCAGCTCCAGAGCCCCGGCGCGCACTGAGCGCCCAACGCCGTATTCGCAGCACAGTGTCCCGCAGAGGGCGGAGCGCGAGCGCGCAGCACCGCTGAGGTCTTGAAGGAACGACGATGAGCAACTCCGACGACATCCAGGGCATCGACGGTTCGAACGCACTCGAAGCCTCCACGACGCTGCGTCCCCCGCCAGACCCGGACCGCCTGCGCGAGCTCGACGAGACCGCCGCGAAGTTCGAGGGCCAGAAGCGCTGGCAGGACCTCATCAAGACCCTCCAGGCCAAGTCCGAGATCCTCGACGACAGGGACGAGCGCGTCGCCCTCCACGAGCGCATCGCGGGCATCTACCTCGAGCGCTTCTCCAACCAGGCCGAGGCCATCAAGGCCAACGAGCACATCCTGGACATCGACCCGGAGAACGCTCGCGCCATCGACTACCTCAAGTCGATGTACGAGAAGCGCAAGGACTGGGACAAGCTCCTGCGCATCCTGCGCCGCGAGGTGGCCGCCGCGCCCGCGTCGCAGCAGCTCGATCAGTACCTGGGCCTCGCCCGCTTCGTGACCGAGAAGGTCAAGCGACCGGAGGTGTGCACGGAGATGTGGGAGGAGGTCCTCGCGCGCGACCCGGGGCACCCCGAGGCGCTCACGCAGCTGGCGGGCTTCTACGAGAAGTCCAAGGACTACGCCAAGCTCGCGGAGGTGCTGCGCTCGCAGGCCGCCATGACCGCGGACGTCGCGCAGCGCGTCCAGCTGCTGGTGAAGCTCGGGCTCATCGCGGGCGACCGGCTCAACGACGACGCCATCGCCGTCGAGGCGTGGCGCGGCGTGCTGGTGCTCGACCCCAACGACCGGCGCGCGCAGGAGGCCCTGAAGAAGCGCTACCTCGCGATGCACGCGTGGGACGAGCTGGAGCAGTTCTACGCCGAGAGCGGGAAGTGGGACGAGCTCATCCGACTGCTCGAGCGCGAGGCGGAGAACCCCGCGGCGGACGACGCGACCAAGGTGTCGCTCTTCGCGAAGGTCGCGCAGCTCTGGGAGGTTCGGAAGGAGAAGGTCGACCGCGCGGCGCGCTACCTGGAGAAGGTGCTGGAGATCGACCCGGCGAACCGCGACGCGGCGCTGCGCCTGGTGCCGATGTACACCGCGGCCAACGACGCGAAGCGCCTCGCGACGGCGCTCGAGGTCAAGCGCCTCGGCGACGCGCCCGGGGTGGAGCAGGTCGACACTCTGCGCAAGCTCGGTGAGTTCTACGAGGGCCCGCTCGGAGAGGGAGCGCTGGCCTTCGATCGCTTCCGCGACGCGCTCGCGCAGGCTCCGTCGGACGAGCGATCGGTGGCCGACCTGGAGCGCGCCGCCGCCCTCACCGGCCGCTGGCGTGAGGCGCAGAACGCGCTGGAGGCCGCCATCGCGGACGCCTCGGTGGATGAGGCCGCGCGGGTCGGGCTGCGGCTGCGGTCGGGCTCCATCCTCGCGGCGCACCTCGACGACGTCGACGGCGCGGTGGCGCAGTACCGGGCGGTGCTCGCGGGCGACGAGGCGCACCCCGAGGCGCTCGCGGCGCTGGAGTCGATGCTGCGCGCGCACGGCCAGTGGGCCGAGCTGCTCAACGTGCTCGACCGGCGCCTGGAGATCGTGGGCGATGGGGAGACCCGCAAGGCCCTGCTGCTCGACGTGGTGCACGTCGCCGAGGAGCGGCTGCAGAACCTGCCCCGCGCGGTCGAGGCCGCGACGGCGATCGTGGCGGAGTTCGGCGACGACCCCGAGGCGCTCGCCGCGCTGTCGCGGCTCTACGAGAAGCAGGAGCAGTGGCCGCAGCTGGCCGAGGTGCTGCGCCGCGAGCTCGAGGTGCACGAGGCCTACGCCGACGAGGCGAAGGTGACGGCGATCCGCTTCCACCTGGCGACGGTGACGCAGCAGCGGCTGGCCCAGCCCACCGAGGCGCTGGGGCTCTACCGCGAGGTGCTCGCGAGCGCGCCGGATCACGACGGCGCGCGGCAGGCGCTCGAGGGGCTGCTCCGCGACCCGTCGCTGCGGCACGCGGCGGCGGAGGTGCTGCAGCCCGTGTACGAGCTGCGCGGAGACTGGGAGGCGCTGGTGCGGGCGCTCGAGATCCTCGTGGCGGAGGGCGACGACAAGGCCGAGCGCGTGGCCCTGCTGCAGCGCATCGGCTCGGTGGCCGCGACGGAGCTGGGCCAGGCGCCGAGGGCGCTCGAGGCGTACGGGCGGGCCTTCCAGGAAGACCCCTCGAACGCCGAGGTGACCGAGACGCTCATGCGGGTGTCCGAGGCCGTCGACGGGTGGCCGCAGGTGGTGGTGCTCTTCCGCGAGGCCGCCGAGCAGCAGGCCGGGACGCCCCTCGGGCGCGACCTCTACGTGCGCGTGGCGGAGATCGAGGGGCGCTTCCTCGGCAACGTGCAGAACGCCGTGACGGCGCTCGAGCGCGTGCTGGAGTCGAACCCGGGCGACGTCGCGGTGCTGGAGGCCCTGGAGCGCACCTGGCGCTCGGCGGGGCGCTGGCCCGAGGTGCTCGCGACGCTGCGGCGCCGGCTCGAGGTGACCGCCGACCCGGAGGAGTACGACCGGGTGCAGGCGGAGATCGCCGCGGTGCAGGACGAGCGGCTCAACGACGCCGACGCGAGCGTGGCGACCTACCACGCGATGCTCGAGCGCGACCCGACCAACGCCATCGCGCTCACGGCCCTCGACCGGATGTTTACCCGGCTGGGTAAGTGGCCCTCGCTGGCGGAGAACCTCGCGCAGCAGGTGTCGCTGGCCCCGGACGGAGAGAGCCGCGCGGCGCTCCAGTTCAGGCTCGCGGAGGTGCAGGACCAGCGGCTGGGCAACCGCGAGGCGGCGATCGAGATCCTGCGCGAGGTGGTGACCCGCGAGGAGTCGACCGATCGGGCCGTGGCGGCGCTGGAGGCGATGCTCGGCGACGCGACGTACACCGCGACGGTGGTCGACACGCTGGAGCCCGTGTACCGCGCGCGCGGCGCGTGGGAGCGGCTGGTGCATGCGCTGGACGTGCAGGCGGGGCTCTCCGAGCGGGCGACGAAGGTCGACCTGCTGCACCGGGTGGCGGAGCTGCGCGAGACGGCGCTCGACGACGGCGCCGGGGCCTTCGTGGCGCTCTCGCAGGCGCTGACGGAGGACTCCTCGCGCGAGGACACGCTCGCCGGGCTCGACCGGCTCGCCCGCTCGCTGGAGATCGACGGGGACTTCGTGGAGGTGATCGAGGCCCGCATCGGGGCGCTCGAGGAGGGCGACCCGGACGTGCGCGTCGCCCTGCACCGCCGCGCCTCGGCGGTGTCCGAGGAGCGCCTCCGGGACCTCGACCGCGCCATCGGGCACGAGGTCGCGGCGCTCGCCGTGCAGCCCGGCAACCTCGACGCCGTGTCGTCGCTGGAGCGGCTCTACCAGCTCACCGACCGGCCGAAGGAGCTCACCGAGACCCTGGTCCGCAAGGCGGAGATCCTCGACGACCTCGACGAGCGCAAGGCCTACCTGTGGCGCGCGGCGGAGATCTACGAGACGGTGCTCAACGACGTCGAGGGGGCGGTGGGCACCTACCGCCGCATCGTCGAGGTCGACGACAGCGAGGTGGCGGCGCTCGACGCGCTCATCCGCATCTTCGTGACCGGCCAGCGCTGGCCCGAGCTCCTCGCGGCCTATGAGAAGAAGGCCGCGCTAATCAGCGACGCCGACGAGAAGAAGCGCCTCTTCTTCGAGGTCGCGGCGGTCTACGAGAGCGAGCTGCACGACAACGACCGCGCCATCGACGCGTACAACCACGTCCTCGAGCTCGACCCGACGGACCTGCTCGCGATCCAGAAGCTCGACGCGCTCTACACCGCGCAGGGCCGCTGGCAGGACCTGCTCTCGGTGCTCGAGCGCGAGGCCGAGCTCGCGGCCGACCCGGACGAGGTCGCGTCGTACCGGTTCCGCGTGGCGAAGCTGCACGAGGGCAACCTCGCGGACGTGCCGCGCGCGGTGGAGATCTACCGCGAGATCCTGGAGACCATCCCCGACCACGCGCCCTCCATCGGCGCGCTCACGGCCATCCTCCGCGGCGACGGCGCGCCCCTCGCGGCCGCGGCCGTGCTGGAGTCCGTGTACTCCGCGGCGGGCTCCTTCGAGCCCCTCGTCGAGGTGCTCGAGGTGCAGGTGCGCCACACCGAGGACGTGCCCGCGAAGCTGGAGCTGCTCCAGCGCATCGCGGACGTCAACGAGTCGGCGCTCGACCGCCCGGAGGCCGCCTTCGACGCGATGGCCCGCGCCGTCGCGCTCGACCCGCGCGTCGAGGAGAACCTCGGCAACTTCGAGCGCCTCGCGGAGGGCCTCTCGCGCTGGGACACCGTGGTCGCCGTGTACGACGCCGCGGTCGGCGCGCTCGCGGACGACCCCTACCGCCACGTCGAGCTGCTGCTGCGGGTGGGGCAGATCCACGAGGTGCAGCGCGCCGACGCCGACGCCGCCATCGAGCGGTACCGGGCGGTGCTCGAGGTCGACGCCAGCAACGCGAGCGCGCTGCGGGCCCTCGACCGGCTCTACGAGGCGCTGGAGCAGTGGCCCCAGGTGGCCGAGGTGCTGCGCCGCGAGCTGACCCTGTCCGACCTCTCGCCCGACGACGCGGTGGCGCTGCGATACCGCCTCGGGCAGGTGCTGGAGCACCGGCTCGCGGACCCCGCCGGGGCGCTCGCGGCGTACCGCGAGATCATCGACGTGCAGGCCGACCACGCGGACACCGTCGCCGCGCTGGAGGGGATGTTCGCGCGGGACATGCTGCGGGCGGAGGTCGCGGCGACGCTCGACCCGCTCTATCGGATGAGCGAGGACTGGGAGAAGCTGGCGGACCTGCAGTCGCGCACGCTCGACCTGATCCCCGACGTGGGCGACCGGGTGCTGGCGATGCGGGGCATCGCGGAGATCCTCGAGGAGAAGCGCGGCGACGCGGCGGGGGCCTTCGCGTGGCTCGGCCGCGCCGTGAAGGAGGCGCCGCTCGATGACCGCTCGCTGAGCGAGGTCGAGCGGCTCGCCGCGACGACCGGCGCCTGGGACGACCTCACCAACGTCTACGCCGACGTGGTCGAGGCCGAGACGTCGACCGACGAGGTCCGCGTGGCGATCGGCAAGCGCCTGGCGCGCGTGCACGAGGAGGAGCGGGGCGACCTGGCCTCGGCCGAGGGCGCGTACCAGTTCGTGCTGGACGTGGCGCCGCTCGACGCCGACGCGCTGGAGGCCCTCGACCGGCTGCACACCGCCTCCGGCGAGGCGGAGAAGCTCGTGGTGGTGCTGTCGCGGCGCGCGCAGATCATCGCCGACCCCGAGGAGAAGGTCGTCCACACGCTGCGGCTCGCGGCGATCCTGCGCGACGACCTCGGCCGCGTGGACGAGGCCGTGGTGCAGTACCGCGCGGTGATCGAGGGGGTCGACGCGCGCAACCGCCCGAGCCTCGACGCGCTGGAGGCGATCTACACGGCGCAGGAGCGCTGGGCGGACCTCTACTCGGTGCAGGAGCGCAAGCTCGACGCGGCGGACTCGGACGAGGAGCGCGCGGAGACGTACACCAACATGGCCCGCATCGCGGAGTCCTACCTGGGGCGCCCGGACGACGCGGTGAAGCTCTACGAGCAGGTGCTGGTGATCCGCGGCGAGGAGGCGGAGACGCTGAGCGCCATCGCCGCGCTGCACGAGGCCGCCGGCCGCTGGCAGGACCTCATCGACGTGCTCGAGCGGCAGCTCGGGAGCGAGTCCGACTCCGACCGGCGCGTGGAGATCGCGCTGCGCGTGGCGGCGGTCTACCTGGAGAAGCTCGGCGACGTCGAGCGGGCCATCGAGGGCTACCGGCGCGTGCTCGACATCGAGCCGGCGTCCTTCGACGCGCTGCGGGCGCTCGCGGCGATCTACCGCCACGGGCAGCGCTGGGACGAGCTGGTCGTCACGCTGCAGACGCTGATCTCGCTGGGCACCGCGACGCTCGAGAACGACGAGATCAAGGCCGCCTGGTCGGAGCTCGGCACCATCTACTGGACCGTCCTCGGCAACGGCGAGGAGTCCATCGACGCGTGGCGCAACGCGCTGGAGATCGACCCCACGGACGCGGCGTCGCTGTCGGCGCTGCTGGTGATCCACTCGGCGCGCGAGGAGTGGCGCGAGGTGGTCGACGTGCTCGGGCGTCAGGCCGCGGTGGCGGAGGACCCGGAGACGAAGGTCGCGCTGCACCTGCAGGCGGCGGACGTCTGGGAGCAGCGCATCGGCGAGCCGGACGGGGCGCGGGCCTCGTACGAGGCGGTGCTGGAGGCCGACGCGCTGCACGAGCGGGCCTTCACGGCGCTCGAGGCGCTGCACCGCGAGGCCGCGCGCTGGGATGAGCTGTCGGGGCTCTACGTGGCGCGGCACGACAAGCTGGCCGAGGACGGCAACGTCGCCGAGGCGGTTCCGTTCATGGTGCGCGCGGCGAAGGTGTTCGACACCGAGCTGGGCGACCGGGAGCAGGCCTTCGCGGCGGCGCAGATCGCCTTCGAGGAGGACGTGACCAACCCCGAGGCGATCGCGGCGCTCGAGGCCATCACCGGCGCCTCGAGCAAGTGGAACGACCTGCTCAAGACCACCATGGAGTCCTACACGGCGGAGCCCGCGGGGCCGCGCAAGACGCAGCTCGGGCTGCACGCCGCCAAGTGGTACGGCCTGGAGCTCGGGCACCCGGAGTGGGCGATCCCGATCTACACGCAGATCCTGGCGGCGGAGCCGGGCAACCTCCAGGCGCTGCGCTCGCAGGGCGAGCTCTACCGGCGCCTGGGGCAGTGGCAGCCGCTCGCCAAGACCCTGCAGCGCGCGGTGGAGGTGGCCCGCTCGCCCGAGGACCGTCGCGCGGCGCACGTGCAGCTCGGCGAGGTCTACGAGAAGAGCCTGAAGCAGCCGGCGCAGGCGGTGGAGCAGTTCCACTCGGCGCTGGCGATCGACGCGACCGACGGCGCGGCCCTCGCGGCGCTCGCGCGGGTGCACGCCGCCGCGGAGGACTGGCCCGCCCTCGTCGAGGTGCTGCGCCGCCACGTGGCGTCGGTCACCGATCCCGCCGAGGCCGCCGAGCTGCGCATGCGCGTGGGCTCGGTGCTCGAAGACCGCATCGGCGACCTCGAGGGCGCCGCCGCGGAGTACGCGACGGTGCTCTCGGCGGACCCGACCAACCTCGCCGCGATGCGCGGCCTGGAGGGCATCTACGCGCGCCTCGGCCGCAGCCAGGAGCTGCTCGCGGTGCTGGAGCAGCAGCTCGAGGTCGTGTCGACGGAGCGCGAGCGCATCAAGCTCCTCACGCGCATCGGCGAGATGCTGGAGGAGGAGTTCGTCCGGCCCGCGCTGGCCATCGAGCGCTTCGAGCGCGTGCTGGAGATCGACCCCTCGCACGACCCGTCGCTGCGCGCCCTCGAGCGCCTCTACCGCCACACCGGCCAGTGGAACGAGCTCATCGCCACGCTGGAGCGCCACCTCACGGCCACCGGCGAGCGGCGCGACCGGGTGCCCGTCTTCCTCCAGATGGGCCGCGTCTACGCCGACGAGAAGCGCGACGTGGAGCACGCGGAGGACGCGTTCCTGAACGTGCTCCAGATCGACCCGGAGAACGTCGACGCGCTCGACGCGCTCTCGCGCATCTACGAGACGCGCGGCGACTGGCACCGCGCCACCGACATGCTCGAGCAGCTCGCGCAGTACGTCGCCAGCGACCCGGCCAAGGCCGTCGAGCTGCGCGTCCGCGTGGGCAAGATCGCCGAGACCTCGCTGGGCGACGAGCTCCGCGCGGTGGACCAGTACCAGGCCGCGCTCGACATCGACCCCGCCACCTGCCCGCCCTCGAGGCGCTGCGCGCCATCGCGACGCGGCGCGAGGACTGGTACGAGGTGGCCCGCTACCTCGACCGCGAGCAGGCGGCGACGGAGCTGCCGCGCACCCGCGCCAAGCTGCTCACCGAGCTCGGCCGCGTGAACGCGCAGCACCTGGACGACCAGGCGCAGTCGATCCGCTGCTACGAGGAGGCGCTGCGCTGCGACGCCGACCAGGAGGAGGCCGCGTGGCCGCTCTGCAACTACTACGTCTCCGAGCAGCGCTGGGCCGACGCCGAGCCGCTCGCGGAGATGCTCACCCGCCGCGCGTCGCGGCGTGACCCGGCGGAGCAGCTCCAGATCCAGCTCACCATGGGCCGCATCGCGGTGGCGCTCGGCAAGGGCGACCGCGCGATCAAGGCCTTCGCCGCGGCGCACGCGCTCGACCGGGCCAACGTGGAGGCCATCTCCGCGCTGGCGCTCGCCAACTTCGAGAAGCAGGACTGGGACAACGCGTTCAAGCACTATCAAGTGCTGCTCGTGCACCACAAGGACGAGCTCGACGCCGAGGCGCGGGCCGACCTGTACTACCGGCTCGGCGTGGTGAAGTCCGCGCAGGGCGACCGGCGGCGCGCGGCGAACTTCCTGGAGAAGTCGCTGGAGGAGTACCCCGGGTACCGGCCGGCGCTCGGGGCGCTCATCGACACGCACTCCGCGGGCTCGGAGTGGGAGCAGGCGATCGGGTACCGCACGCAGCTCCTCGACATGGAGGACGACGAGGAGAAGCGCTTCGCGATGCTCCAGGAGATCGGCGCGCTCTGGCAGGACAAGGCCAAGAACACCCAGAAGGCCATCCAGGCCTTCGCGGGCGCGGCGGAGCTCAAGCCCCGCGACCACGTGCTGCTGCACAAGCTGCTCGGGCTCTACACGGAGAGCAAGCAGTGGTCGAAGGTCATCGACGTGGTGCAGCGCATCAGCGACCTGGAGACCAACCAGGAGCGCAAGGCGCGCTACGCGTACTCGATCGCGTCGATCTACAACCAGGAGCTGAAGAACCCCGACGAGGCGCTGACCTTCTACAACCAGGCGCTCGACTTCAACCCCGCGGAGCTCAAGCCCTTCGCGAAGGTCAACGAGATCCTGACGGCGCGCAAGGACTGGAAGAGCCTGGAGCGCGGCTACCGCGCGATGCTCAAGCGCATCATCAACAAGCCCGACTCCAAGGAGCTGGAGTTCAGCCTGCTGCACGCGCTCGGGCTCATCTACCGCGACCGGCTGATGCAGCCCGACGCGGCGCTGCGGGCCTTCCAGATGGCCTCCGAGCGCAAGCCCGAAGACCTCCAGGAGCACAAGATCCTGGCCGAGCTCGCGGCCCGCATGGGCAACACGACGGAGGCGGTCACGCGCTGGCAGACCATCGCGCAGCAGGACGTCGGCAACGCCGAGGCGATGCACGCGATCTACGACCTCTATTACCAGTCGCACCAGCACGACAAGGCGTGGTGCGTGGCGGCGACGACGTCGTTCCTGCTGCGCGACCGGGCGCGGGAAGACCTGCGGGCGTTCTTCGAGCAGTACCGCCCGCGCAAGCCGCTGCAGCCCACCGGGCGGCTCACCGAGGAGAACTGGGTCAAGCAGCTCTTCCACCCCAACGAAGACCCCGTCGTCGGGAAGATCTTCGCTGCCATCCTCGGCGCGGTGCGCCGCGCGAAGGTCAAGCCGCTCCAGCAGTTCGGCTTCACCCAGAAGGAGCTGCAGGACCCGGCGAACACCACCGTCGCGCTGGTGCGCTCGCTCGCGCAGTCGTCGCAGGCCCTCAACCTGCCGCTGCCGTCGATCTTCCTGAAGCCGCAGCAGCAGGGCGGCCTCGGGTACGTGCCGAGCGAGCCCATCGCGTCGTTCGCGGGCGCGGGCCTGCTCTCCGGGCTGCGGCCCGAGGAGCTCGCCTTCGTCGCGGCGAAGCACATGACCTACTACCGCAACGAGCACTACATCCGCGTGCTGCTGCCGACGACGCAGGAGCTCACGGTGATGCTGCTCGCGGCCATCAAGCTGGTGAAGTCCGACCAGGACGTTCCGCCGGAGTCCGCGCAGGCCGCGCAGACGCTTGCGCCGCTGCTCGCCCAGGACCCGATCGCCGTCGAGGGCCTGCGCAAGGTGGTCAAGTACTTCCTCGAGCAGGGCGGCTCGTCGAACATCAAGAAGTGGTACCAGTCCGTCGAGCTCACGGCCGCCCGCGCGGGCTTCCTGATGTGCGGCGACCTGGAGATCACCCGCAAGATGCTCGGCATGGAGCCCGGCCTGCCGGGTGACCTCGCGCCCGCCGAGAAGCTCAAGGACGTGATCCTCTTCTCGATGAGCGAGACGTACTTCTCCCTGCGAGAGACGCTCGGCATCAACTTCCAGGTGCAGTCCGCCTCGTACTGATCCCACCACCGACCGGCGGGCGATCTCGCCGGTCGTCCGCACCTCCCTCCCCGCCGCTGATGCCCGTCTACGAACACGACAAGGACCACCCCGAGTCCATCGACGCGCGCGCCGCCCAGGACGACCCGTGGGTGATGTACCTCATCGTCCGCAAGGAGCACTCCGCCCCGCTGGAGGCGCTCCTCGTCGCGGCCGCGCAGGCGACCGTCGACGCCGCCGCCCGCTTCGCGGGTGACCCCCGCTACCGCGACGCCTTCGCGGAGTGGTCGTCGCGCTCGTTTCGCAAGGTGTGCCTCCGCGCCAACGAGAAGAACTGGCCCGCGGTGCTCGCCCTCGACGGAGGCGACGGAGCGGTGGACGGCACGGTCGTGGTGAGGGCCCTCCCCCCACGGAGAAAGAGCGATCGGGAGAAGCTCCTGGTGACGCTCCAGGCCTACACCGCGGAGCTCGCCGAGCTGCCTTCGCGCCCGCTGCCGCCGCCGGGCGACGGCCCGGTGATGGTGTTCGTGCTCAACGCCGCGGTGCCCATGCGCGCGGGCAAGCTGCTCGCCCAGATAGGGCACGCGGTGCTGCTCTGCGTGTACGCCTTCGCGGCGAGAGAGCCCGAGGCCTTCGCTCGCTGGAACGACGCGGGGAGGCCCTGCGCCGTGCGCCGCGCGTCAGGTGAGGAGTGGGCCGCGCTGCAGCGGGAGGAGTCGTGCGCCATCGTGCGAGACGCGGGTCTGACCGAGGTGGCGCACGGGAGCGAGACCTTCCTGGCGCTCGCTCCTCGAGCCGTGGAGCGGTGGTCGGCGAGGGTGAAGGCGCTGCCGCCGGTGTGATCCGGTGGGAGAGGGTCAGTGCACGGCGCGGTCGGGGTCGTCGTGCAGCGGAGCGAAGCGGGAGAGCACCTCGAGGCAGCGGCGGCGGACGGCGAGGGCGGCGTGCTGGTCCTGCGCGAGGATGTGCAGGTCTTCGGGGGCGAGGAGGGGCACGACGGCCTCGGCGATGGCGGGCGGCGTGCTCGGGTTGAGCGCGAGCGCCGTGCGCACCTTCGGGTGGATGGCCCAGCGCGGCGAGCGGAACACCCGCAGCAGGATGTCTGGCGCGTTGGGGCGGCGGGCGCACAGGCGCACCACGTCGGGCTCGGTGAGCCGCGGGTTCATGAGCAGCAGCTCGATGACGTCGGGGTGCGGGTCGCGGAGCACCCGGTCGATGAGCCTGCGATCGGGCTTGCGGGCCAGGGACTTGCGCTCTCCCAGGGTGAGCACCCGGCCGCGGCCGTAGTCGGGGATGAGCCGCTCGTCGTCGGGGTCGAGCGCGCTCGCAGGGACGTCGAGCCGGTCGCCGTGGACGGCGCGCTGAAGGTCGGGCTCCCAGCAGAGGGCGATCTCGGCGGTGAGCAGCGCGACCTGCGCGTGGGTGTCTCGCAGCCCGGCGCGCTCGGCGAGGCGGTCGAGGGTGGCGCGGAGCTCGTCGCGCTCGGTGATCACCAGGATGCCTCGGAAGAGCTGCACGCGCGCGGCGACGTCGATCACCGAGGAGGCGCGTCGGCAGAGGACGTCGACCAGGATGGGCTCCACGGGCCCATTGTTACACGTCACCGCGGAGTTCAGTCGTCCTCGTAGCAACAGGGCGGCGGCGAGCGGTGATTACGCCAGCGGGTAAAGTGCAGCTGTGGGTGCAGGCGCACGATGACCTCCACCTCGCTGCCGTCGACGGAGAGGCCGCCGTGCTCGGAGACCGAGGAGACGAGGGCCTGCGCGATGCGGCGGTCGAAGGGGTCGCCCAGGCGGGAGAGCACCCGCACCCGGCCGACGTCGCCGCTCGGGAGCAGCACGACGCTGAGGCGCACGTCGGGGGTGTGGAGCCCGCCGCGGCCGTCGACCAGCGAGGGGAGCGCCTCGGCGAGGGTGTCTCCGAGGGCGTCGAAGTGGTCCTCGATGCGCTCGCGGGTGGAGGCGTCGAGGCCGCCGCCGGAGAGGTAGCGGCCGCCCTCGACGGTGGCGCGCACCGAGGCGCGGGCGCGGGTGGGATGCGGCCGATGGGGGAAGCAGCGGTAGTCGCCGCGCTCATAGAAGGGCGAACCCGGGACGCAGAGGGCGTCCTGGGCGGAGGCGAGGGAGGGGAGCAGGGCGAGGGCGAGGAGCGGGAAGATGGGGCGCATCGGAAGTACCTCCAGGCGGTGGGTGAGAGACACCGCGAGCCGGGTCAGGCTTTGGGACGCGCGAGCGACCCGGAGGTTCCATGGTGCTGTGACGGAACAACAAGAAGCCCGGAGGCGCTGTGGGGGGCGCCTCCGGGCTCGGCAAGTCTGTAGGGGTTTTTACGATGCGGGAGGGTCTGCGATCAGTGACGGAAGAAGAAAGAAGGGGCCGTCGTTGAAGCGCGGAGACGAAGCGAAGAGCAGTCGAAGAAAGCTGAAGTTCGAAGCGAAGCGAAGTCGAAGAAGGAAGCGTCGACCGAAGGAAGGAATCGAAGAGGAAGGCCTAAGCAACGAAGCGCAAAGAGCTTGTGCAGTGAGCGTGCCACTGGGGGTGGCGAGCGCGATCACCCGGTGGATTCGCGTGAAATCAAGTGACGGGCGTCGCGGTGGAGAGGGTGCCCCACGGTGGAGGCTCTGACATCCATGTCGCGCCCCTGGGAGGACTGTTGGCCAGTCGGCACGGTCACCGCTGCGGCGGTCGGCCGTGATAGGGTGCGCGCCGTGCGGACGGGATCTGTCTTGATCGGGATGGGGCTGCTGGCGTGTGTCGGGGCTTGCCAGAACTACCGCGACCAGCTTGATCGGGCCGACGCCCACTACCGGGCGGCCCGGTACGAGGCGGCGCTCACCAACCTCGAAGACCTGGAGTCGGACTTCGGTCACCTCGACGCCAACGAGCAGGTTCGCTACCGCTACGTGCGGGGGATGACCAGCGAGCGGCTGGGGCAGCGCGAGGAGGCGAGGCACTGGCTCATCCTGGCGCGCGAGGACGTGGAGCAGCGGCCCGCGGCGCTCGACGAGGAGACCCGCGCGATCCTGCAGCGCACGCTGACGCCCTACGACCAGAGCGTGGGATCGAACGTGAACCCTCCCGCGGCGACGCCCGCGACGCCCGGGGCTCAGTCGGCGAGGACCCGGAGCGAGCCTCGCACGACGCCGTAGTGGGCTTCGGTCTTGAGGGTGTTCCAGACCTCGGCGGCGGTGGCCTGGTCGGCGAGGAGGCGGCGGTAGGCGTCGACGATGCGGGCGACCTCCTCGGGGGTCTCTCGCACCAGCTCGATGCGGTAGCGACGGACGCCCGCGCGGCGAGCGCCGGCGACGAGCCCCGCGGCGCTCTGGGCGGCGGCGTGGAAGACGGTGTTGCGGCAGCCGACGTCGGCCTCGACGGGGTGCTCCATGCCGGCGCGGTCGCGGAGGGAGACCCGGTGGCGCTCGCAGGGACGGCCGCAGTCGAGGTGCGTGCGGCCGGTCGAGAGCTCGGCGGCGATCACGCAGTGCTCCATGTGAAACAGGGGCATCGGGTGGTGCACCACCAGCTCGGACCACGCTCCGAAGGGGCTCTCCAGCAGCGCCATCACCTGCGCCGCGTCGAGGTCGAAGGAGGGCGTGAACGAGGATAGCCCCCGGGAGAGCACCGTCGCCGCGGTGATGCGGTTGGTGACGTTGAGCGAGGCGTCGCCGATGCGGGGAACATCGTCGGAGCCCGACTCGTGGAGCGCGCCGAGGCCTCGCACCAGCAGCGCGTCGGGGGCGAGCGAGGCGAGGTAGCGGTCGATCTTCTCCTCGCCGGGCTTGCGGATGCGCGGAGGAGCGAGCGCCACGTGGCGCACTCCACGGTCGCGGAGGGCGCGCACCGCGGGGCCGGTTCCGGTGAGCTCGAGGAAGTCGAGGTAGACCCCGTCGGCGCCTGCGTCGATGGCCGCGTGCGCCTGGGGGAGCGTGCGGCACAGCACGAAGAGCCCCGCCGACGCGGGCGCGCGATCGGGCGGAACCGCGGACGCCAGCAGCGACCCGGCGCCCTCGTCGGTGGTCGCCCAGGGGACGGTGACCCTCGCGGCGAGGGCGTCGACGAGCGCGCGGCGCAGGCGGTTGAGCGACGAGGGGGAGACCATCGCGTCGGGGCCGAGCTCGCTGGTGATCGCTCCGGCGCGGAGGGTGGTCCCGCCGAGGCGGCCGAGCTTGTCGCGCACCACCTCGTCGGGCGTGCGCCCGTTGCGTCCGGCCTCGATGGGCGCGTCGCCCTCCACCGTCGCGCGACGACCGCTGCGGGTGATCGCCTCGAGGCGGGCGGGCTCGCCCACCCGGCCGCGCAGCACCAGGTCGACGACGTCGCCCGCGGTCGCCTGCTGCATGGCGTCCCTCACCGCGCGCTCCTCGGAGGGCGCGTTGGTGCGCCACACGGCGTGGCCGACCATGGCCGCGCTCGCGTCGCGCTCGGGGCCCAGCCACACCCGCGCGTCCGATCCTGCGGCGGCGCGCTCCACGTCGAGCCCGCCGGCGGTGATGGCCCACACCCGGCCGCCCACCTCGCCCTCGTTGGCGCGCGCGCCCTGCACCAGCAGGCCGTCGCCGCGGGCGAGGTCGGCGTCGAGGGCGAGGCGCAGCCAGGTGCGTCCGCCCATGCGCTCGACGGCGCGCAGCGTGGCGATGCGCAGCCCGCGGTGGTCGCAGGTGGAGCCGTCGACCAGGCGCTGGTGGTCGACGCCCGCGAGGAAGCCGGGGCCCGATCCGCGGGTGAACATCTGGAGCGCGCGGGCGCGGGTGGCCTCGTCGGGCGCGGGGGCGTCTCCCGCGGCGGCGTCCACGGACCGGCGGTAGAGCGCGGTGGTGGCGGCGACGTAGCTGTCGGCCTTGAGGCGGCCTTCGATCTTCACCGAGGCCACGCCCAGCGCCGAGAGCTGCGGGATGAGCGCGCTGGCCTCGAGGTCTTCCGGGGAGAGCAGGAAGGCGCGGTCGCCGGTGTCGCGCGCCTCGCCGTCGACGACCAGGGAGTACGGGAGGCGGCAGGCCTGCGCGCATGCGCCGCGGTTGGCGCTGCGGCCGCCGATGGCCTCGCTGGTGAGGCACTGGCCGGAGTAGGCGACGCAGAGCGCGCCGTGCACGAATACCTCGACGGGTATGTCGGTGGCCGCGCGGATCTTCGCGATGTCGTCGAGGGAGAGCTCGCGCGCGAGGATGACGCGCGAGGCGCCGAGGGCGGCGGCGAACTCCACCGCGCCCGCGTCGGTGCAGGTCATCTGCGTGGAGGCGTGCACCGGGAGCTCGGGGGCGATGGCGCGGGCGAGGCGCACGACGGCGAGGTCCTGCACGATGACGGCGTCGACGCCGGCGGCGGCGCAGGCGCGGAGGGCGGCCTCGACGGCGGGCAGCTCGGCGTCGAAGACGAGGGTGTTGAGGGTGACGTAGCCGCGCACGCCGTGGGCGTGGAGGAGGTCCATGGTGTCGCGGAGGGAGGCGGCGTCGAAGTTGGTGGCGCGCGCGCGGGCGTTGAAGCCCTGGAGGCCGAAGTAGACGGCGTCGGCGCCGGCCTGGATGGCGGCGCGCAGGGCGTCGGGATCACCTGCGGGAGCGAGCACCTCTGGGCGCGCGGGGCGGTTCATGGGGCGGTCACTACAACGGGCTGGCGCGCGAGGCCAATCGGCCGAACGGGGTACTGGGATTGGGAGTACGACCGCGAGGACGGCGGCGGGGATATCCCCGGTACGACCGCGAGGCGTCGGTAACCCGAGCCAGACCGCGACCGTGAGGGAGCGGGTGCGACCTGCCACGTTGCCAGTCGTCGTCCGGAAACGTGGTCGGCTTCCGGGTATGAGGCGGCGTCAGAATTCCGCGCTGGGAGCGTGGTCGGTCTCTCCCCCGCCCTTACGCTGATGGTTGACCTCATCTCGGGCGACGGGAAGGTGTCGCAACCCGCTGGATCGCTGGGGTTCCGCGCGATGGCGCGTCACCCCAGGCAATAACACGATGGCCGCCCCGGGCACTGCCCGGGGCTCCGGTCGGACATCGCTTGCCCAGGACGGAGCGACGACCGTCGACGTCCTTCTTCGGGATCGCAGGGCGCTGGGTGATGTGAGCCCAACAACGGCCGACCGGAGCCCCGGGCAGTGCCCGGGGCGGCCATCGTGTTATTGCCTGGGGTGACGCGCCATCGCGCGGAACCCCAGCACCACAGCGGTTTGAGCCCCTTTCGCATCGGCGAAGATGAGGTCAACCATCAGGCCCTTACGGGCTGGGGTCTGGCTCGGGTTACTGACGGCCTCGCGGTCGTACCGGGGATATCCTCGCCGACGGCCTCGCGGTCGTACCGGGGACTCCGGGCGGGGTTCAGGCTCCCCTCGCGTCGGGGGTGGCCACAGCGGTGACTGTTGTGGGGTGCCCCCGCGTCGAGGGGGGCCACAGCGGCGACCGCGGTGGGGTGCCCCCGCGTCGAGGGGGGCCACAGCGGCGACCGCGGTGGGGTCCCCTCGCGGCGAGGGAGGCCACAGCGGCGACCGCGGTGGGGTCCCCTCGCGGCGAGGGAGGCCACTGCGGCGACCGTCGTGGGGTCCCCTCGCGTCGGCGGGGTGGTGTCCCCGCGCGGGCGATGCCACAACGGCGTCGATGAACCCGGAACTCGACGACCTGCGCCTGGCCGTGGACGCCGCCGACGCCGCGCTGATGGACGCGATGGCCCAGCGCCTCGCCGCGGTGAGGGCGATCGCGGAGTGGAAGCGGGCGCACGCCGTGGGCGTGGTCGACCGTGCGAGGGAGGACGCGCTGCGGGCGCGGTGGACCGAACGCGCAGTGGCGGCGGGGGTGCCCGCGCCCATGGCCGCCGCGGTGCTCGGCGCGGTGCTCGACGGGTGCCGCGCGGAGGTGGCCCGCCTCGTCGACGGTTGACGGGACAAGCGTACGGGTGGGTGAAGCAGGTCGACCCGGGTCACGTAGGACCGGGCTCGGCGCCACGGATGGGACCGGGCAGATCGAGACGCCATCAGGGGATATGGGGGTGAGGCCGTGCAATCTACGACGACGAAGATCGCGAACGTCCTGCAGTCGTGGGTGAAGAAGCCCAACGGCGCCGTACACAAGGAGACGCTGTGACCACTACGCCGACTGCGGCCACCGTGGCTGCTGCCACCAAAGCGCTGTTACCCGATGATCTGCCGGGACGCCTGCGGTCACTGCGCGAAGCGCTCCTCGACGGGCTGGTCGAGAGGGACCATGCGATTCGTCTGGCGCTCCTCGCCGCGCTTGCAGGCGAGCACCTGCTGCTGGTGGGTCCGCCCGGCACCGCGAAGAGCGTGATGGCGCGGCGGGTTCACCTCGCGCTGGCTGATGGGGGGTACTTCGAGCGCCTGCTCACGCGCTTCACCGTCCCCGAAGAACTCTTCGGACCTCTCTCCATCAAGGGTCTGGAAGACGACCGCTACGAGCGGCTCACCGAATCCTACCTGCCGACCGCGACGGTCGCGTTCGTCGACGAGGTCTTCAAGGCCAACAGCGCCATCCTGAACGCCCTCCTCACGCTGTTGAACGAGCGGGAGTTCGACAACGGCACCCGGCGCGAGAAGACCCCGCTTGTCACTGTCATTGGCGCCAGCAACGAGCTCGCCGAGGGCGAGGAACTCGACGCGCTGTTCGACCGGTTCCTGCTGCGGCTGCACGTGGGTCCGGTCTCGGCGGAGGGGTTTCGTGCGCTGCTGGACCTACGCGGCCAGTCACAGCCCGCGGTACCCCCGGAGCTTCGACTGACCGCCGCGGAGCTGCGCGCCATCCGTGAGGCCGCCGACACGGTGGAGGTGCCGACCGACGTCATCGCCCTTCTCGTCGAACTGCGAACCTTCTGCGCGGCCGAGCAGATCGAAGTCTCCGACCGCCGCTGGCGCAAACTGTTGAAGCTGCTTCAGGTGTCGGCGCTGACCAACGGGCGTGCGAAGGTCTCGGTGTGGGACGCCTGGCTGCTCCAGCACTGCCTCTGGAACGAGCCTGACCAACGCGCGAAGGTGTACGACTGGTACGCCGCACGGGTCGGGGCCAGCGCGGCGATGGACCCCGCGCGGCTGACGAAGATCGTCGTGGCGAAGGAGGGGCAACTCAAGCGCGATCAGAAGAGCCGGTCGCAGATGCGCAACGACGAAGGGGAGCTGCTCTATCGGGATCCTGCAGGCGAACTCTCCGTGCAGCAGGAGTCCGCGCAGCAGAGGCGCCAGAAGGGGGAGCCGCTGTACCTCGCGCCAGCCGAGGCGCTCAACACCCCCTGGTCGGCGCAGCTCAATGCGGGTGGTCGCTCCCGCAACGGTCATGGATTCACGGTCAGCGAGCTCGACCAGCTCCATGTGGGCACCCGGGGAGCCTTTGAACAATTCGCCCATTGGTCGAATCGGGCTTCCTACCTTGCCAATCGCAACAATTGGCTCACCGAACCGGTCTCTGCGGAGCCAGCCATGGAGCCGACGCGGCACAAGCCGCCCTACATCAAGCACTTCCTCGACGAGGTGGACACGCTTCGCGCGGACGTCGAGGCCTATCGGCAATCGCTCGCCGAACACATGGCGTCTCTGAAGGCGGAGGTCGAATCCCACCTCTGGGTGACGTCGGATTTCGTCGAGCCTGCGTCAGTGTCGCTGATGAAGTCCGCCAACGTCGTCTCATCGTTGGCGCAACGCGTGGACACGCTGCGGAGAGAGGTCGAGTTTCTGCCTTGCGAAGGCGTGGAGGATGCTCCTACACCGACGCGGAAGAAGCGGTGAGCCACGCCTTTGACGCGGGCTCGCTGGAGCAGCGGTACGCGTTCATCGACGCCTGCCCCGACACGCTCCTCGATGAAGTCGTCTCGCTTCCGATCGGCACCCTCCCCGAGCGGGTCGCGGGGGTGGTGTGTTGGCGCGAGTCTCTCCTGGCTGGCCAGCTTCCCCCCGACGACGCCTGGCCCTCCGCGGAGGTCGCCGGCCCCGTGCGACGCGCGCTGTTCGAGCTGGGACTGGCGCGCTTCTGTCGCGATCGAGCCGAGCTCGTCGACGCCCTCCTGCGGGACGTGCTGCTGGGATGGGCCCGCCAGACCGACGCGCTCTCACGCGCGGTGACCGATGAGCTGCGGCGTCTGGAGTCGCTCGAACGCAAGCGGCTCGCCGATGAGGAGGTCGCCCTCGCTGCACAGCAGCGCCGCAAGACCCAGCGCGTCGACCTGGATGCCTCGACGCGCTCACGACTCACGGCGGAGGCCCAGGACCACATCGCCAGGCGGGCGACGGTCGCCGACGCGACGATCATCGAGCGCTGGAGCGAACCGGCCCGCGCATGGGCGCAGATCGCGGACGTCTTCGGCGATCTCGGGCAGATGCTGGGGCGTGGCTATGACCTGACTCCCGGAGTGCTCAAGCATATGGGCTGGCAGAACCTGCTTCGCCTTCGCGAGCTGGTCGAGCGGCTCCCACAGTTGCAGGCGATCATCCGCGCCCTCGGGAGACTGCACACACCAGTGAATGGTGAGTCGGTCGCGGAGAAGGTGCTGCTGCCCGTCCGGCGCATCGAGGAGGAGCTGCGTGAGGTGCGGACGAGGCTGAGCCCGACGGAGACCCGAGGCATCGAGCGCTCCGGCGACCTCGCGCGCATGTTGCCATCCGAGGCCGTGCTGCTGGGCCACCCCCGGCTGCGGATGCTCTGGCATGCGCGCCGGGCGGAGCGCGCGCTGGTGACCTACCGCGTCGAAGGGGTGACCTTCGAGCGCGTCCAGATCCTGCGCGAGTCGACGGTGGAGAGCGAAGGGCGACGGCCACGGCCCGAGCGAGGTCCGATCGTGGTGATCGTCGACACATCCGGCTCGATGCAAGGCCTGCCCGAGCAGGTCGCCAAGGCGCTGGTGCTGGAGACGCTGCGGACGGCGCTCGCGGAGAAGCGACGCTGTTTCGTATACGCCTTCAGCGGACCAGGACAGGTCATCGAGCATGAGCTGGCCCTGGACGAGACGGGGATCGGCCACCTGCTGTCATTCCTCGCCCTATCCTTTGGAGGCGGCACCGACGGCACCGGCGTCATGCTCCGCGCCCTCGAACGCATCCGCGGCGAAGCGTGGTCTCGGGCGGACGTGCTGTTCGTGAGCGATGGCGAGTGGCCTGCCCCGCCTGGCCTCGTGCGAGCAGTGCGCGATGCGAAGGAGCGAGGCGCCAGGTTTCACGGCATCCAGGTCGGCAACCGCGGCCAGACCGGACTGCACAAGGTCTGCGAGCCGGTCCATGTGTTCCAGGATTGGGCGGCTGCGGGCGGCTGGTAGCCCGCCTCGTCGACGGTTGACGGGTACACTCGCTCCCTCAAAGCCGCCATGCGCCGCCCGACCACGCTGCCCCTCGTCGCGCTCCTCGCCCTCTCCTGCAGCGGCGCCCAGCGCCCTCGCGCCCGCGACCCCAACGAGCCGGTCCCGGTGCTCTCCATCTGCCTCGCGGGCGAGGCCGCCGCGCGAGGCAACGAGTACTCCGGCCTCGCGTGGCACGGCGACGAGCTCTTCCTCCTGCCACAGTGGAGCCCGCGCGGGCTCACCCGGGCGCGCTCCCAGCCCGGCTTCACCCGGCCGTGGCTCTACCGCATCCCGGGCGCCCGGCTGCGCGCCTGGGTCGACGGCCGCGACCGATCTCCCATCACGCCCGAGCGGGTCGCGCTCGACTCGCTCGACCTCGCGAACAACCCCGATTACCAGGGCTTCGAGGCCATCGCCTTCGACGGCGACCGCGCCGCCCTCGTCGTCGAGCGCGGCGACCGCGACCGCATGTCGGGCCTCCTCGTCACCGCCCGCCTCGACCCCGCGCGCGGCCTCGTGCTCGACCGCGACGCCCTCGCCCTCGACGTCCCGCTGCGCTCGGACAACCACGCGTACGAGGCGCTCACCCGCGTCGACGGCTCGTGGCTCGCGCTCTTCGAGGCCAACGGGATGGACACCTCCTGCGCCTCCACCGCGCTGCGCCTCGACCCCCGCGGGGGTGAGCCCCGGGCGGTCGCCGTGGAGCCCATCCCCTACCGGGTGACCGACGCCACGACCGTCGACGCCCAGCGCCGCTTCTGGGTGACGCAGTACAGCTACCGCGACGTGGGCGACACCGCCGAGTGCGAGCGCACCATCCGCGCGGTGGGCTGCTTCCAGGAGGCCGTCGACTGCGACCCCCGCGAGGGCTCCACACGAAGCGTCGAGAGGCTCCTGGAGCTTCGCGACGACGGCACGGCGGTGCGCGCCACCGGGCGAATGATCCGGCTGCTCAGGGAGGAGCGCGGCCGCAACTGGGAGGGCCTGGCGCGCCTCGACGACCGGGGATTCCTCATGGTCACCGACGAGTGGCCGAGGACCATCCTGGGCTTCGTGCCGTCGGCCGATCAGCCGCTCCCTGCGCCGGCGCCGCCGTGCCCGAGCCAGTGAGTCTCTCCAGCGCGCCCCACGGTGTACCGTCGGCCGCGAGATGAGAGGAGAACGACCATGACGACTGAGGGGGTTGATCCGGGGAGCGCGCTGCTCTCCGCGCCGGGTTCGCTGGTCGACGGCCACGGGCGGCTGCAGCCCTTCGGACGCTACCGCGGCGCCATCGCGGACGTGTCCACCGCGCGCTGGGACCGCGGGAGCCGCTGGCTCCGTCGCACGCAGCGCAAGGCGTGGATCTACGCGTGCGCCTTCCACGAAGACCTCACCGTCGGCTTCGCCGTGGCCGACGCGGGCTACCTCGGGACGGGCTTCTTCTACGTCTACGATCGCGCGCACGACCTTCGGGTGGAGGAGTCGCTGGAGATCCCCTTCGCCTTCGCGGAGGGCTTCGAGCCCTCGCTGCGCGCCGCGTGGTCCTTCGGGCTCGGTGGGCGGCGGTGGCGCGTCGACCCGGAGGGCGAAGGGATGCGCGTACGGTATGAAGGGAAGCGCCTGTCGTGCGACCTGCGGATGCCCTCCATCGAAGGGGGAATGACCGCCATCGCGCCGAGCCTTCACCGGCCCTTCAACCACACGTACAAGCGCGTCGCGCTGCCCGCGGAGCTGAGCATCCGCATCGACGACCGGCGCTTCGAGCGCTCGCTGCCGCACGGCGCCGGGGTGGACTTCACCCTCGGCTACCCCCCTCGCGACACCCGCTGGAACTGGGCCTGCCTCCAGGGGACCACCGAGGACGGGAGGTCCTTCGGGCTCAACCTGGTGGCGCTCTTCAATGACCAGCTCGAGAACGCCCTCTGGCTCGATGGCAGGCTGATCCCGCTGGGAAACGCGGTGTTCTCCATCGGTCGCCCGGCGGACAAGGCCCCGTGGACGCTCCGGGTCGCGGAGATCGACCTCACCCTGGTCTTCACCCCCGAGGGCGCCCGCAAGGACCGCAAGAACCTCGGGCTCCTGCGCCACGACTTCGTGCAGCCCTTCGGCCGCTTCGAGGGCAGCTTCCGCGACGACGGCCGGGCCGTGCGAGTGACGGGCTACGGCGTCGTCGAGGAGCACGCCTCGCACTGGTAGGGATCACCCGCGGGTACCGCCGAATTCCCCGGTACGGCGGAGGTGTTGTAGAGAGCACGGCCATGCAAGGCAGTGCTCGTTCGCTCGCGTGGGTGATGTCGTTCGTGGTGGCGTGCTCGGCCCGAGGCAACGACCCGCCCGTCCCCACCGACGCATCCACGCGCACCGACACGCCCGCGGCCACCGACGTCCCTGCGGCCACCGACACGCCCGCGGCCACCGACACGCCCGTGGCCACCGACACGCCCGTGGCCACCGACACCCCGGTCGCGATGGATGTCCCGGCGGCGATCGATGCCACCATGCCGGTCGACCGGCCCGCGCCCGTCGATGTCCCGGTCGCGATGGACGCGCCGATGAGCGGGACGTCGCAGCAGATCGCCGCGGTGCGCGCGACGCCCATCGGGACGGCCTCGCTGCGCGTCGAGGGCGCCGTGGTCACCTACACCGTGTCCGCCACCCTGCGCAGCGACGGGATGGTCTCTTCCACCGATCCGGCCGGGTTCTTCGTGCAGGCCGATCGCAGCGGCCCTGCGCTCTTCGTCGCGGTCGACCCGGCGACGCTCTCTCCGGCGCCGGTGCCGGGCGACCGGGTGGGCTTCACCGTCACCCGCATCTCGTCGCCGACCCCGGCGACCCACTGGGCCGCGGAGATCGGCGGCTTCGTACGCACGGCGTCGGGCGCCTCGCTCGGGGCCCTCCTCCAGGACGTGAGCGGCGCGAGCGACCTGGTGACGGGGCTGCTCAACTACGAGCACGAGCTCATCACGCTGACCGCGACCATCACCAACGACTTCGGCGCCGGGGGCGTCGGCTTCCTCCAGGCCTCCATCGCCACCGCGGCGCTCCCGGCCGACCCGCTGCTCCGGCTGCGCATCCCCATCGACGTGCGCACCGCGCTCGGGCTGCGCAACGGGTGCCGCTTCACCATCAACGCGACCCCGATGTGGCGCTACGACGTCACCGCGCAGGCGAGCGTCTGGAACGTCCGTGACGTCTCCGGCGTGACCTGTCCCCCGCTCATCGTGGACGCCGGGACGGACGTCCCGAGGGACACCGGCAGGCCCGACACGGGGACGCCCGTGGGCGACGACCGGGTGTGGGTGCTGCGCGTCGGCGACGGGGTCACTCCCCTCTCCGGTTCGGCGGTTCCGGTGAACATCGAGGCCTACAACGGCAGCACCGGCACGCCGGTGGGATCTCCCATCGCGCTGCCGACCGTGGGCTCCGCGGGCAACCAGCCGCTGACCCTGTCGGGCACCGCCGGCGCGGAGGGCACCCTCTTCCGCTCGCTGGACGGGCGCTGGGTCACCCTCGGCGGGTACACCCACGCGGTCGGGACGCTCGGCGCGAGCGGCGCCCAGGCCCAGCGGGTGATCGCCCGCATCAACGCCGCGGGGGTGGTCGACACGCGCACCGTGCTCGGCTCGACGGTCGACCGATCGGCCATGCGCGCGGTGGTGTCGGTCGACGGGAGCGAGTTCTGGTCCATCCACTCGGGCGGCAGCACCGGCGACGTGGTGTACACGTCCTTCGGCGCGACCCTGGGGACCTCCGTGACCAACCGCGAGGTGTTCCGCGGGCTCAGCCTCTTCGGGCAGCAGCTCCTCGCGGCCGGCTCCAACCCCACCGCGTCGGGCGTCTACGCGACCTCCTCGCTGCCCCGCTCCGCAGGCGGATTCATCGCTCCGCTGCCCGGCTTTCCGCTCGCCATGACGCTCTCCCCCTACGGCATCGCGGCCTTCGACCGCGACGGCAACGGCGCGGCGGACGTGATCTTCTTCGGCGACGACCGGGCGCTGCTCTCCGGCGGCGGCCTGCAGTGCTGGCGCCTCTCGGGCGCGACCTGGTCGATGGTCGGCAACGTGACCAACCTCACCAACCCGATCCGCGGCCTCACGGGCCGCACCCAGGGCGCCAACTACGTCCTCTATGGCGTCACCGCGGAGACCAGGGCGCGGCTGCAGCGCATCGAGGTCGACGCCGCGACGCTCACCGGCGCGGTGACCACCGTCGCCACGGCCCCGCTCAACACCACCTACCGCGGGGTCGCCCTCGCGCCTCGCTGAGCGCCGCTCAGCGCGACTCGTAGACGGTCATCGACGGCAGCTCGACGGCGGTGAGGAAGCCCTCCCGCCCGCAGCCGGTGTCGATGGCCACCACCGCGGGGCCGGCCCACATGTCCGTCGGGTCATCGACGTTGTACGAGGAGAGTTCTTGCGGCAGATCGAGGGTGTGCGTGTGGCCGACCACCACGCGCTTGCCGCGGTAGTTGCGGAAGAACGCCTCGGTGCGCGTCCACAGCAGCGCCGTGGGCTGGAGCGCGTACCTCGGGTGCCGGTACTCGCCGTCCTCGTCGGGGGTCAGGCCCGCGTGCACGTAGATGGCGTGCTCGTCCTCGTACCAGAGCGGCAGCGAGCGAAACCACGCGACGGTCTCCTCGGGGAAGAAGCGCCCGGTGAGCAGCGCGATCAGCTCCTCGCGGGTGCGCGGCGCGTCGGGGTCGGCGCCCGTGTACGAGCGCATCGTCGCGAGGCACCCGTTGCCCGGGGGCATCACGAAGCCCGGCCAGCCCTCGTCGATCACCTTGAGCCAGGCGTCCTCGTGGTTGCCGCGCAGGCACACCACGTTGCAGCCCACGTCCCGGTCCAGGCCCCGCACCACCTCGACGACCTCGCGCGAGCACCGTCCGCGGTCGACGTAGTCGCCCATGAACACCACGGTGTCGCTGCGCCCCACGTCGGGCAGGCGGGAGATCAGCGTGCGGAGGTGGTCCAGCTCGCCGTGGATGTCACCGATCGCGAAGGTCCGTCCTGGCATCGGCGCGGAGCCTATCACCTGCACCGCGCGGTTGACGCGACCCGCCCCGGGGCTGCTACCAGGATCGCATGATCCAAGCCCTCCGCTTCACCGCCGACGACCGCCCCGTGCTGGGCGCCCTCGCGCTCCCCCCGGGCGACGCCCCCGCTGGCGCCGTCATCCTCGTGCACGAGTGGTACGGCCTCAACGACGACATGCGCCGCCTGGCCGGTCGCTTCGCCGCCGAGGGCTTCATCGCGCTCGCGGTCGACCTCTACGACGGCCGCGTGGCCGCCGACGCCCCCGAGGCCATGCAGCTCTCCAGCGCGCTCAAGACCCCCGACGCCGTGCGCATCATCGCGGCGGCCGCCGAGGCCCTCCGGGCGCTGCCCCGCAGCAACGGCAAGGTCGCGGTGACGGGCTTCTGCCTGGGCGGCGCCATGGCCATCGCGGCGGCCTGCGGGGTGCCCGACCTCGCCGCGGCGGTGCCCTTCTACGGCATCCCCAGGGCCGAGTACGTCGACTGGTCCCGCTGCGAGACCCCGATCCTGGGCCACTACGGCGCGAAGGACCCGATCATCGCGATGGAGCGCCCGCAGGCCCTGGCCGACGCGGCGCGCGCCGCAGGGCGCAGCTTCGAGCTGCACCTCTACGACGCGGGCCACGCGTTCATGCGAGAGGCCGACGACGCCGTGTACGACGCCCCCTCGGCGGCGCAGGCGTGGGAGCGCACCGTGGCGTTTCTGCGAGAGCGCCTGGGCTCAACCCTCACCCCACGACGTCGAGCTTCGGCCCCGCGGTGAGCCCCGCGAAGAAGTCGTTGCCCTTGTCGTCGACCACGATGAAGGCCGGGAAGTCGACCACGTCGATCTTCCACACGGCCTCCATGCCGAGCTCGGGGTACTCCAGCACCTCGACCTTCTTGATGCAGTCCTGGGCCAGGCGCGCGGCCGGGCCGCCGATGGACCCGAGGTAGAAGCCCCCGTGCTTCTTGCACGCCGAGGTCACCGCCGACGAGCGGTTGCCCTTGGCGAGCATCACCATGCTCCCGCCCGCGGCCTGGAGCTGCTCGACGTAGGAGTCCATGCGCCCCGCCGTGGTCGGACCAAACGATCCCGACGCGTAGCCCGCGGGCGTCTTCGCAGGGCCCGCGTAGTACACGGCATACTGCTTCAGGTAATCGGGGAGGCCCTCTCCGCGGTCGAGGCGCTCCTTGAACTTGGCGTGCGCGATGTCCCTCGCCACGATGAGCGTGCCGGTGAGCGAGAGCCGCGTCTTGATCGGGTGCCGCGACAGCTCCGCGCGAACCTCCGCCATCGGGCGGTTGAGGTCGATGTTCACCACGGCGCCGCCGAGGTCCTGGGGGGTGGGGACCGGGAGGTAGTGCGCGGGGTCGTGCTCGAGCTGCTCGAGGAAGATGCCCTCCCGGGTGATCTTGCCGAGCGCCTGCCGGTCGGCCGAGCACGACACCGCGATGGCCACCGGGCACGAGGCCCCGTGGCGCGGCAGCCGGATCACCCGCACGTCATGGCAGAAGTACTTTCCCCCGAACTGCGCGCCGACGCCGATGCGCTGGGTCATGGCGAGCACGTCGGCTTCGAGGCCGCGGTCGCGGAAGGCGCGGCCGAGCGTGTTGCCCTCGCCGGGGAGCTCGTCGAGGTAGCGCGCGGAGGCCAGCTTGGCGGTCTTGAGGGCGTACTCCGCGGAGGTCCCTCCGATGACGATGGCGAGGTGGTAGGGCGGGCACGCGGCGGTGCCGAGGGTGCGCACCTTGGCCTCGAGGAAGGCCATCAGGCTCTGCGGGTTGAGCAGGCTCTTGGTCTCTTGATAGAGGTAGCTCTTGTTGGCCGAGCCCCCGCCCTTGGCCATGAAGAGGAAGTGATACTCATCGCCCTTCGTGGCGTAGAGCTCGATCTGCGCCGGCAGGTTGTTGCCGGTGTTGACCTCCTTGTACATGTCCAGCGGGGCGAGCTGCGAGTAGCGCAGGTTGGTGGTCGCGTAGGTGTCGAAGACCCCGCGCGCGAGGGCCTCCTCGTCGTTGCCGGTGGTGAGCACGTCCTGGCCCCGCTTGCCCACCACGATGGCGGTGCCGGTGTCCTGGCACATAGGGAGGATGCCCCCGGCGGCGATGTTGGCGTTCTTGAGGAGGTCGAGCGCGACGAAGCGGTCGTTGTCCGAAGACTCCGGGTCGTCGAGGATCTTCCGTAGCTGCGCGAGGTGCCCGGGCCGAAGCAGGTGGGCGATGTCGCGCATGGCCTGGCTCGCGAGCAGCGTGAGCCCGGCGGCCTCCACGGTGACGAACGACCGGCCCGCGGCCTCCACGGTGGAGACATGGTCGGTGGTGATCAACCGATAGGGCGTGTCGTGCGGATGGGTGTCGAGGAGGGCCTGAAACTCGAAGGTCGCCATAGGGGGTGGGATAAAGACCAACCGCCCTGCGATGGTCAAGCGCGAGGCCGCCGCCGCCTGGTCATCACCCAGAGCCCCAGCACCGACGCGCCCAACCACCCGCGCATTCCTCCAGCGCGCCCGGGCACCGCGCACCCGCAGCCCTCGTCCGCGGGCGGCGCCGTCACCGCCGCGTCCATCGCCGCGCCCGCATCGGCCACCACGGCGGCGTCCATCGCCACCATCCCCGCGTCGGCCATCGGCTCGGGCAGCGGAACCGTCCCCGGCGGAGGCGTCATCGCCGCGGGCAGCGCGCGCCGGTCGAAGTCGAAGCGCGTCGGCTCGCTCAGCGCCATCGTGGTCAGATAGAACAGCGTCGCCTCCCACAGGTGGGGGATCGACACCCGGTTCTCCCTCGCCGTCACGCCACCGTCCGCGTCGCGCAGCGTGATGAACACCTCGCCCATCACCTGCGTGTCCTCGGTGATGACGTCCCTCGCCATGCGCACCAGTGACTCTTCCACCAGCGGCCGCAGCGTGGGGTCTCCCCCTCGCGCCACGAACACCGCCGCGGCCAGCATGGTCTTGGTGAGGTACGCGCCGCCCTCGGTGCCCGGGTCGCCTCGCAGCGACGCCAGCACCCGCTCCATGTCGCTGCGCATCTGCCTCGCCACGCGGGGGTCGCTCACCGGAAACATCGACGCCGGCCACACCATCCACGCCGTCGCCCCGAGGGCCGACGAGCCCGGGTTGCTCGCCGCCGCGCCGCTCACGTCGTTGACGAAGCGCTGCATCGTCGGGTCGTAGAAGCGCCGCACCAGGGCGTCTCGCAGCTCCGAGGCCCGTCGCTCCCAGCGCGCGGCGACGGTAGTCTCTCCCATCAAGCGGGCCACCCGGGCGGCGGCCTCCAGCGAGGCGAAGACGGTGGTGCCTCCGTGGAGGGTGGCGGTGAAGGCCGCGTTGTCGTCCTCGTTGGCGAGCGCGTGGAGCCCCGTCTCGGCGTCGCGCCAGTCGGCCAGCAGGTCGGCGCTGCGCCGGATGCGAGGCCACCAGCGGGCCGCGGTGGTCATCCGCTCTTCATTGGACAAGAACGCCAGGTGCGTAGAGGCCGTCCACACCATGAGCGCGGTGTTGTCGATCTCGAAGCGGAAGAACCCGCCCATCTCACCGGTGTTGTAATAGTTCATCTCCCACGCGGCCTCGGGGTACTGCCGGGTGCCGGTGCGGGGGTCGATGGGCGGCCGCGGGTCGGTGAGGGGATTGATCGCCGACTGCCCAAGCGGGTTCTCCCGGGCGAGCGGGAGCGCCCAGTCGAGCCGTCGGGTGGTGTTGCCGGGCAGACCCCCGATGTCGAAGGCGTCATCGAAGAAGGCCCCGTCGCGAGGCCAGTCGAGCCCGTAGGGCGCCTGCCGGGCGATGGAGGCGACCACCATCCCGGTGGCGGCGTCGGTGCCATTGAGCACATGGAGCATCGCGCGGCGGGCGGCCCGGGCGATGCGCGCACGGTCCTCCATGGGGATGGTCTCGGGCAGGTGCTCGGGCACCACCAGGGAGCCGGCGCGGCGGGTCCACTCGGCGCTGTCGCGGCGGATCACCTCGTCGGGCATGAGCCCGCTCGCGGTCGTGTAGGCCCCTCGCGCCTCGGCGGCGGTCGCCCCGAAGGCGATGAGCACCCTCGCCTCGCCGCTCATACCACTGGTGGTAAACGGAACCCTCATGGCGCTGTCATTGAGGTAGGCCGCGACGGGGTTTCCCGCGAGCGCGTTGGTGTTGGCCAATGACCACGCGGAGGGGGTGCTGCGGGTCCATCCTCGCGCGGCGGCCAGCCGGGAGGGGCGCACGGCGTCGGGGCAGCGAAAGCCGGTGGCGAGCCCCGGGTCGATGGGCAGCACGATCCCCGAGGTGCGCAGCGCGAGCACGTTGTCGACCATGCGGCCGAGCTCATCGCAGAACTCGTCGCCCTCCCTTCCGGCGTGGAAGGCGTCGGCGCGGGGCTCGCTCCCGACGACGGCGTAGACGCCCCGGGTGAAGGTCGTGTCGAGCGCCGCGGCGAGGGCGTTGGCCTCGGCGGTGAGGTCTCCGTCGCGGCGGAGCAGCGCGTCCATGGGGCCGAAGTGGTCGACCGCGAGCGTGGGCGCACCGACGAGGGCGGGGATGTCGTTGATGGGCGCGCGGTCCGTGGGGCGGAAATGGATGAAGGCCCCGAGCGCGCGGTCGTACACGACGCCGAAGTCGTTGCGGCTGTCGGCCAGCACGTCGCCGAAGGGGAGCCGGGGGATGACGTTCTGGGTGAGCCCGAGGTTGGCGTGCGCCATGAGCGCCACGCTTCGGATGCCCATACCCGCGGCGTCGCTCGAGCGCACGTAGCGAACGCGCCGCTGGAGCACGTCGGGGGAGGGGAGCACGGCGTCGTCGAGGGTGATGGTGAGCCCGCCGTCGACGCGGGTGTACGTCACCCTGGGCTGGAGCGAGCGCTCGTCGGCGTAGCCCGCGACCGGGCGCCACCGGGCGGGGTCGTGGAGCCACTCGACGCGGGTGGCGGATGCTGTCTCGACGACGACCCCGAGGGCGACGCCGAAGCCCTCGCGGACGCCGGTGCGCGGGCGCGTGCGGGCGTCGAGGGCGTTGGAGGAGAGGTGCGTGAGCTGGTCGCAGCAGGAGGGCGACGGCCAGGTGAGCACGGCGAGGTCGCCGTCCCGGGTGACGCCCGCGGTGAGCCTGCCGTGCCCCGCGACCATGTGCAGCGGCGACGCGCCGAGGGCGTGCTCGACGGCGCTGAGCGCGACGGGCCTGGGCTGGGCGGTGCTGGCGGCGGTGGCGAGGAGGAGCGCGAGGACGGGGGCGATGCGAGCGCGGTGGGTCATCGTGGTGACCCACTGGAGTATCACGGCAGGGCGTTTTCCCGATGGATGGGGCTCTCCGCCATCGGGGCGTGCTGCTCGCTGACCTCGTCGTAGCCGACCATGCGTCCCTTGGACGGGTCCCATAGCTTGAGGGCGAAGGCCGCGCGGATGTCCTTGAGGCGCAGCGAGGTGCGCCCGGGGTGCTGCAGCTCGGGGATGCCCGCCATGGCGCTGGGCAGCTGGTAGAACGGAATCTGCGGGTTGAGGTGGTGCACGTGGTGGAACCCGATGTTGCCGGTGAACCAGTGCATCACCGGCGACATCTCCATGAAGCTCGACGACTCCGTGGCGGCGCGGGTGTAGCTCCAGGTCTCGCGCGGCTGCACGTGGATGTCCGGGAAGTTGTGCTGGGCGTAGAAGAGGTACGCGCCCAGGGCGCAGGCGATGGCGACGCTGCCGATGACCCCGGTGAGGGCCGCGCCCGCGCCGAAGAAGTGCACGGTGAGGGCGATCTGGGCGAAGTGCAGCACCAGCGCCACGGCCGAGTCGAGGTGCTTCTTCTTGTTCTTGAGGAAGGGGCCCACGCACATGCCCCAGAGGAAGACCGTGACGTAGCCGACGGCCACGTTGAGCGGCGAGCGCATGAGCCGGTACATCCGCTGCTGCGACGGCGTCGCCTTCGCGTACATCGCCGGGGTGAGCATCATGTACGAGCCGATGTGCGAGCCCACCAGCTTCGCCGTGTGCGCGTGGTGGTAGTTGTGCGACTCCTTCCAGATGCGCGGCGGCGTGAGGATCCAGAAGCCGTAGGCGGTCACGAAGGCCCGGCAGACCTTCGCCCAGAGGGCGTTTCCGCGGCACATCGCCCCGTGCATCACGTCATGGAAGAGGATGAACGAGCGCGTCGCGAGCAGCGCCGTGAGCACCGTGAAGGGCAGCCGCGCGTACCACGGGGCCGGCAGCGCCGTGGCGAGCGCGAAGCACGTCGCCCAGGCCGCGAGGGTGCTGGCCACCACCCAGATCGTCCGAGCGGGGCTCTCTACCGCGAAGGGCCGCGACGCGTCGATGAGCACCTTCCCCTCGCGGGGAGCGGGCTTGTCGACAATGATGTCCGATGGAATCGAGGCGGGGAGTGCGGAGTCCATGGTGGCTGGGCGGACCTATAGCCCCCATTTTCGCGTGGGAAAAGATCCCCAACCGATATCCAAAGGTCGCGCAGGATATGCGGCACCCGCGAAGGCTTCTACGCACCCCGATGGCCGCGGATGACGTCGAGGATCATGCCCTCGCGGGCCGCGACGGAGCGCTCGAAGGCCCCCTGGGCGCGGCGTTCTTTATCCACCACCGCGGCGTCGTCCTGGTGGGGATCATGGTGGAAGAGCACGTAGGTCCCCACGCGCGCCGCCTGGGCGATGCGCGCTCCGTCCATCATGGAGCTGTGGCCCCAGCCCCGGCGCGACCCGCGGCCGTCTCCGCCGTCGAGCTGCTCGGGGGTGAACTGCGCGTCGTAGATGAGCACGTCGGCGCCGCGCGCGAGCTCGATGATGGCCTGGTCGTGGAGCGACGAGCTCTCCGTGTCCGTCGCGTAGACCACCGAGTGGCCCTTCCACTCGACGCGCCACGCGAAGACCCCGTCGGGGTGGTTGCCCTCGATGCCGTGCACCACCACGCCGTCGCCGACGGTCACCCGCTGGCGCTGCTCGAGGTCGTGGAAGGTCAGCGCGGCCTCGATCTCCTGGAGGTGCACCGGGAAGTACGGGTCGGCCATCTGGCCGCCGAGGGCGTCGCGCACCGTGCGCCCGCCGCGCTTGCCCGCGTGCAGCACGAAGCTGCTCCTCGGGTCGAAGGCGGGCGCGAAGAAGGGCACGCCCTGGATGTGATCCCAGTGGACGTGGGAGAAGAAGACGTGGGCGTTGATGGGGCCGTGGTGGCGGAGGGTCTCGCCGAGCTCCCGGAGCCCGGTGCCGCCGTCGAGGATGATGCGCTCGTCGCCCGCGCGAACCTCGACGCAGCTGGTGTTGCCGCCCACGAGGACCGTGCGCGGCCCCGGGGTAGCTACACTACCCCGGACCCCCCAGAAGGTTACGTCGAAGCCATCGTGCCGCACTGTGTCGGAGTTCTATCCCCCGGTGGAGCGTACGGTCAACGACGCGCGTGGGCCTCAGGCCTGGGCGGACTTCACGCGCTTGATGAACGCGCTCATGGTCTCGTCCATGTGCGGCGTCGGGAGAGCGCGCTGGTCTTCGATCCCGAGGCGGTTGGCGGCGCCCGCCAGGTAGCCGCAACGGAGCGCGGCGCGACGGCTCATCGCCTTGACCGGGCGCTTGTGGAGCTGCGTGGTCACGAACACCCAGGCGGACTTGTCGGCGGTACGGAACTTCGGCTTCTGCATGACAACCCTTTTGCGATTCGAGGGAGGCGGTTGGTACCCGAAGCCCCGCGCCCTGTCAAATGGCGGCGGCGGGTGTTTCGGGTGGAGTTCCAGGCGCACGGTGCATCACCGGCGCGCCCAGAGGGTGTTGTTGGTCAGATGTCCAGGTTGCGGGCGTTGAGGGCGTTCTTCTCGATGAAGGCGCGGCGCGGCTCGACCTCGTCGCCCATCAGCAGGGTCATGACCTTGTCCGTGGCCGCGGCGTCTTCGACCCGCACCCGCAGCATGATGCGCTTCGCCGGGTCCATGGTGGTCTCCCAGAGCTGCTCGGCGCTCATCTCCCCGAGGCCCTTGTAGCGCTGGATGGTCGCGCCCTTCTTGCCCCGCTCGTCGATGATCTGATGGAGCTGCCCCCCGTGCACGATGGTGTGGGTCTTCGACCCGTCGACCAGCGTCCACGGCGCCGGGCCCAGCGCCCCGAGGTGATCCTCGATGGCCGTGAGCTCGCGCAGCTCGGGCCCGTCGAGGAACGCCCAGCTCACCGTCGTCGTGCGCCCCGCGGTGCCCGCGCGCACCCGGATGAGCACCCGGCGGCCGCCGTGCTCGAGGTCGTCCTCCAGGGAGAAGCGCAGCGGTAGCAGCTCCGGCGAATACGTGGTCATGTACTCCTCCAGGCGCCGCATGCCCTCCGTGATCGCGTCGTCGTCCTTCAGGGTGTCGCGCGTGAAGGCCCGCGTGCGCACCACCGCGCTCACCACCTTGGGCTCGCAGCGCAGCTCCATGCGCTGCAGCAGCGTCTCGGCGCGGTGCAGCTCCATCGCCAGCGCGTGCAGCTCGTCGCCCTCGATGGTCTTCGTCTCCGAGCGCAGCGCGAGGTTCTTCGTGCCCACCTTGATGACGTTGTGCGCGAGCGCCTCGTCGTCCTTCACGTAGTCGATGGTCTTGCCGCGGCGCACGCCGTAGAGCGGCGGCTGGGCGATGTACAGGTAGCCCTTCTCCACGAGCTCGGGCATCTGCCGGAAGAAGAAGGTCAGCAGCAGCGTGCGGATGTGCGAGCCGTCGACGTCGGCGTCGGTCATCAGCACCACCCGGTGGTAGCGCAGCTTCTCCAGGTCGAGCCGGGGCCCAGGCGTGGTCGAGCCGCTCTCCTCCTCGGTGGACTTCGGATCGCCGAAGCTGTCGGGCCGCACCGTCACCCCGAGCGCCGTGATGAGCGTGCCGATCTCCTGGTTGCCCAGCATGCGCTCGAAGCGCACCCGCTCGACGTTCAGGATCTTCCCCCGCAGCGGCAGGATCGCCTGCGTCTTGCGGTCGCGCCCCTGCTTGGCCGATCCGCCGGCCGAGTCACCCTCGACGATGTACAGCTCGCACTTCGACGGGTCGCGCTCCTGGCAGTCGGCCAGCTTGCCCGGCAGCGAGCTCGCGTCGAGCACGCCCTTTCGGTGCACCAGCTCGCGGGCCTTCTGCGCCGCCGCGCGGGCCTGCGCCGACAGCACGCACTTCTCCAGCACGCGCTTGGCGGCCACCGGGTTCTCGTCGAGCCAGCGCGAGAGCCGCTCCTGGAGGATGCCCGACACGATGCCCGACACCTCCGACGACACCAGCTTGTGCTTGGTCTGCGAGCTGTATGAGGGGTGGGGGTGGCGCACGGAGATCACGCCCGTGAGGCCCTCGCGCACGTCGTCGCCGATCAGCGCCTGGTCCTTCCAGGCCTTGAGGAGGCCCTTCTCGGTGCCGTAGGCGTTGATGCACTTGGTGATGGCCGTCTTGAACCCGAAGACGTGCGTGCCGCCGTCCTTGTTCCACACGTTGTTGGTGTACGCGTAGATGGCCTCGTAGAGGCTGTCGGTCCACTGGAGGGCGATCTCGACGGTGACCACCTTGCCGCTGTCGAGCGTGTGGTCGCCCTTCAGCGCGATGGGCTCGGCGTCGGTCTTCTTCTCCGCGTTGAGGAACTTCACGTAGTCCGCGATGCCGCCCGCGGAGTGGAACTCCTGCGTGGGCTTGCCCGTGCGCTCGTCGGTCAGCGTGAGGCTGAGCCCCGCGTTGAGGTAGCCCAGCTCGCGCAGCCGGTTTTCGAGCGTGTCGTACGAGAACTCCGTCATCGTGAAGATCTCGGCGTCGGGCTTGAAGGTGACGATGGTGCCCGTCATCGGGCGTCTCGCCGACCACCTTCAGCGGCTCCTTGGTGACGCCCGCCGCGAACTCCAGCTCGTGCACCTTGCCCTCGCGCCAGATCTCGAGCCGCAGCCACTCGCTCACCGCGTTGACCGCGCTCACCCCGACGCCGTGGAGCCCCGACGACATCGCGTAGTTGTTGGCGCTCTTGAACTTGCCGCCCGCGTGCAGGCTGGTGAGCGCGAGCTCGGCCGCGCTGATGCCGTGCTGGGTGTTGATGCCCGTCGGGATGCCGCGCCCGTTGTCGGCCACGCGCACCGAGCCGTCAGCGTGCACCGTCACGTCGATGCGGTTGCACACGCCCGCGAGGTACTCGTCGATGGAGTTGTCGACGACCTCCCACACCAGGTGGTGCAGCCCCGAGCCGTCGTGCACGTCGCCGATGTACATCCCGGGGACCTCGCGCACCGCCTGGAGCCCCTCCAGCTTGGTGATGCTATCCGCCCCGTATTCCTGCGCCGTCGGTTCGATCGTCATGTCGTGATTTCCTCGGTAATTTCAGGGCTTTTCTCTAGCAGATGGCCCCCCTGAAGGCAATGTCAGACTATGTCCATCACCCTGCGCCGGCGGGGCTGACCGCGCCGTCGGCCACGGTGAAGCGCCGGGCGCCCGGGAGCATCGCCGCGATGGCCGGGTCGGTGGTGGTCACGAAGACCTGCGCGCCGAGGGCCGCGACCAGCTTGAAGAGCCTGGCGGTGCGCTCCCGGTCGAGCTCGCTGGAGACGTCGTCGAGCAGCAGCACGGGGATGGCGCGGGTGCGGGCCTCGAGCACGTGGAGCTCGGCGAGGCGCAGCGCGAGGGCGAGCGCGCGGGTCTGCCCCTGGCTGGCCACCACGCGGGCGGGGAGGCCCGACCAGGTGATGGCGAGGTCGTCGCCGTGCGGCCCGAGCGAGGTGCTGCGGCGGGCGAGGTCGCGGGCGAGGCCCTCGGCCAGAGCGGCGGTGAAGGCCACCTGGTCGCCGGAGGCCCGGGGCTGGTACTTGAGCTCGATGGCGTCGGGGCTGAGCGCCACCTCGTCGAGGGCGCGGCGCGCGGCGGGCACGAGGTCGTGGGCGAGCACGGTGCGGGCGCGGGTGAGGGCGCTGCCGTAGCGGGCGACGGGGAAGTCGTAGGCCTGGATGGCCTTGGCGTTGGGGTGCTTCTCCCGCAGCAGCGCGTTGCGGGCGCGGAGGGCCTTGCCATAGGACTTGAGCGCCTCGCCGTAGCCGTCGACGGCGCGCACCAGGATGCGGTCGAGCAGCCGGCGGCGAAGCTCCGGCGGGCCTCGCACCAGGTCGAGGTCGCCCGGGTGGAAGACCACGCAGGCGGCGCCGGAGAAGTACTCCACGGCGCGCTCGGGGCGCTTGCCGTCGAGGGTGATCTCCCGGGTGACGCGGCCGAGGCGCAGGCGGTACTCGCGCGACGGGGACGGGCCCCCGACGCGCATCAGGATGTCCGCGGACTTCGCCTCGTGGCCGATGAGCTGGGTGCGGGTGGCGCCGCGAAACGACCGCAGCGAGGCGGCGTAGTCGATGGCCTCGAGGACGGAGGTCTTGCCGTGCCCGTTGTCGCCCAGCAGCACGTTGCCGCCGGGCGAGGGGGCGAGCTTCACGCCGTGGAGGTTGCGAAACCCGTCGACGCTGAGCTCGGTGATGTGGAGCGGGATCACGACGGGCAGGAAGAGGAGGGTGAGGGAGGTCGGCTCAGATGCGCATCGGCATGATGACGCCGAGGTAGTCGTCGCGGCCGACGGGCTTGATCATCCCGGGGTCGAGCTCGCCGGAGAGCTCGAGGGCGACCTCCTCGGAGGTGAGCGCGCTCAGGGCGTCGGTGAGGTACTTGCTGTTGAAGCCGATGGTGACGTCCGGGCCCTGGAGCGAGGCGTCGATCTCGTCGCTGCCGGCGCCGATCTCGGGGTTCTCGCTGGTGATGAGCATGCGCGAGGAGTTCACCTGGAGCTTGACGCCGCTGGTGCGGTCGGAGGCCACGAGGGAGACCGCGCGCAGGGCGTCGAGGAGGGCGGTGCGCGAGGCGGTCACCGTGCGGTCGGTGGCCGAGGGGATCACCTGCTCGTACGAGGGGAAGGCCGCGTCGACCAGCTTGGACGAGAGGGTCATCCCGTCGCGCTGGAAGAACACCGGGCCCTGCGAGCTGGCGGCGCCGATGCCCACGGTGAGCGGGCCGCTGGTGGCGTCCTTCTTCTCGGCGCGCAGCTCGTCGACCATGCGCTTGAGCTCGTGCACCGCCTTGGCGGGGATGAGCAGCTTGCTCTGGCCCTTCATGCCGCTGATCTTGCGCTCGGCCTTGGAGAGCCGGTGGCCGTCGGTGGTGACCACCCGGAGCACCTCGCCCGCGAGCTCGAAGAGCGCCGCCGAGAGGTGGGGGCGGGTGTCGTCCGCGGACATGGAGAACTGCGTGAGCGCGATGAGGTCGGCCACGTCGTCGGCGGGGATGAGGGTGAGCGTGACCTTGCTCGGGTCGGGCAGGGTGGGGAAGTCCTCGCCGGGCATCCCGCTCAGGTCGAAGCGGCGCTTGCCGGACTTGATGCGCGCGGAGAAGTTCTTCTCGACGGTGACCGTGACGTCCCCGTCCGGGAGCACCTTCACGACGTCGAAGACGTGCCGCGCCGGGAGCGCCACGGTGCCGCCCTTGCGGACGTCGGCCTTGCAGTGGGCCGTCACCGCGAGCGTCAGGTCGGTGGCCGCGAGCCGCACGCCCGAAGCATCCGCCACGATCAGCACGTTCGTCAGGATGGGCATCGCCGACTTCTTGTCCGCCACGCTCTGCACCCGGCTCAGCGCCCTCACGAACTCCCGCTTGTTGACCACGAACTCCATCGCTCACTCTGTCCTTCGGTCGTGCTCAGCGTCCCGACCCGGTTGGCTTCCGGATGTCTTCTTCTCCATTCAGGGAGAATTGAATTCAATTAAACGATCTTAGTAGTGAGTCCTGTGGAGACGGTGGAAAACACCGTTTCCTGCTGTTCTACAGGGGGACGCGCTGGGGACGCCGACCGGGGGCTCGACTGTTGAATCGCCGGGGACAGTTCGCACCGTACGCCATCCCCAGCCCCGTCCACAGTCCCCGTCACCAGGGAAGCACCCCTACGGGCCCACAGGGTTTTCCACAGGCTGGTGAAGGCGCTGTTTCCCGGGGAAATCATCGAGAGGAGTACTCCTCGGCCCCGGCCGCGACGTCCAGCACCGGGGCGGCAAAGCCCAGCTTCAGGGAGATGGCCTCCAGGGCGGCGGCGACCTCCAGGTCGTCCACCCGGAGCTTCGCCACCTTGCGCACGGACGACATGACGGTGGTGTGGTCCTTCCCGTTGAAGCGGGCGCCGATCTGGGGAAACGAGGTCCCGAGGTGGGTGCGGGCCAGGTACATGGCCACCTGCCGGGGGAGGGCCACCTCCTTGTGGCGGTCCTTCCCGGTGAGCTGGTTGAGCTTGATGCGGTAGTGGTCGCAGACCGCCCGCTGGACGTCCTCCACGGTGGTCACCGCGGGCTTCGACCCGATGCGCAGGGTCTCCCTCGCCAGCGCCGCGTCGATCACCCCGCGGCCGTTCAGGCTCGCCCGGATCGACAGCTTCATCAGCATCCCCTCCAGCTCGCGCACGTTGCTCCCGGCGCTGGCGATCAGGGCCGCGGTCTCGTCGTCGAGCTTCACCCCGTCCTGCTCGGCCTTCTTGCGCAGGATCGCGATGCGGGTCTCCAGCTCCGGGGGATAGACCTCCGCCACGAGCCCGCTGGCGAAGCGCGAGCAGAGCCGCTCGGCCATGCCGTGGAGGTTCTGCGGCAGCACGTCGCTGGTGAGGACGATCGGGATGTCCTTCTGGTAGAGCGCGTTGAAGGTGTGGAAGAACTCCTCCTGGGTGCCCTCCCTGCCCGCGAGAAACTGCACGTCGTCGATGAGCAGCCCGTCGCACTCGTTGCGGTAGCGCCCGCGAAACTCCTCCATCCGCTTCTGCTGGATCGCCGCCACGTACTCGTTGGTGAAGGTCTCCGCGCTCACATAGACGATGCGGGCGCCGGGCTTCTGCTCGAGGATGCGGTGCCCGATGGCGTTGGAGAGGTGGGTCTTGCCGAGCCCGGTGCCCCCGCAGAGGAAGAGCACGTTGACGCGCCGGCCCGCCAGGTTGGACATGGCCTGCGCCATCGCGTGCGCCACGTTGTTGGACGGGCCGTTCACGAAGGTGTCGAAGGTGTACTTGGGCGAGAGCCCGCAGCCCGCCGATCCGCTGGCGGCGCCGGGGTTGTGCGCCGGGGCCGGGGCTGGGTCGACACCGGCGGGGCCATGGTGCGCGCAGGCGCGGCGGGCTTCGGGGCCGCGGGCGCAGGGGCGGATGCGACCGGGGCGGCGGGCGCAGGGCGGGCGGGGGCCGGGCGGGGCAGCGGGGGCGGGGGCTTCGGGGCGGCGCGGGGGGCGGTCGAGGCGCCGGCCTTCGCGCTCGCGGCCCAGTGGATGGTCCACGGGGTGCCGGTGAGGTAGCGCAGGGTCTCCTCGACCACGGGCACGTAGCCCTTGGTCACCCACTCGCGCGCGAAGTCATTGGGCGCCCGCAGCAGCAGCACCCCGTCGGCGGCGTCGAGGGCCTCCAGGGGGCGCAGCAGCTTGTCGATCATCTGCTCGCCCACGCGGCCACGGAGCGCCTCGAGCACCTTGTCCCAGAGCGTCTTGGCCTCGTCACCCACGGCGGTACAACATCCTGTCCACAGCGTTTTCCACAGCCCCGGGACACACCAGGTCCAGAGGGGTCGCAGCATCGTGGAAGAACGCTGCCAGCGCGAGAAATCGACCAGACGGGGGAGAGCGCCCGGAGGCGTTTGTCCACAGGCCGGTGGGGAGACCTGTGGAAAACCGGTCGGGAAGTAGACACACCCCCGGTGGCGTTCTATCCGCGGCAGTCATGGAGCTCACCGTCCTCGCCCGATCGCTGTGCTGTGCGACCGCGCTGGCCCTGGTCCCGTCGGTCGCGCTGGGGCAGGTGCAGTCGGCCCCGGAGACCCCCGTCACGGCGCGCACCATGGCCCTCGGCGGCGGCACCCACGCCATCGCGCAGAGCACCTCGGCGCTCTACGTCAACCCCGCGGCCATGAGCCAGTCGCGCGTCTACCACGTCGACAGCTCGGTGCTCTGGGATCCCGGCGCAGGGCCGCTGGTCCTTCGGCGGCGCGGTGGTCGACTCCACGCGCAAGGTGGGGGCGGGCCTCGCCTACCACTACTCCCTGCTCGACGGCGACACCCGCAACCACGACTTCCGCATCTCCCTCGGCGCCGCGCTCGCCGAGGGGGTGAGCCTCGGCGTCACCGGCCGCTACCTCGACTACGTGGGCGCCCCCACCGCCAACGGCGTGCGGGGCAGCGCGTTCTCGGGCTTCACCGTCGACGTCGGCATCGCGCTCAAGCCCTGGTCGTGGCTCGCCCTGGGCGTCACCGGCTACTCCCTCAGCAACCCCGACACGGCGCTCTCGCCCCTCTCCATCGGCGGCGGCATCGGGATCATCCCCATCGACACCCTCCACCTCGTGGCCGACACGGTGTGGGACGTGACCTCCTTCGCCGACGGCCCGCGCGCCCGCTGGTCGGGCGGCGTCGAGCTGCTGGCCAGCCGGGTTCCGCTGCGCCTCGGCTACACCTACGACGACATCCGGCTCAACAACCCGGTGCACCTCATCACCGCGGGCCTCGGGTACATCGACCAGATGTTCGCGGTCGAGGCCGCCCTGCGCCAGGAGGTGCACGGCGGCTCGCAGACCACGCTGCTGCTCAACCTCCGGTACTTCCACCGGCTGCTCTAGGCCCCCGAATACAGGGCCCTGTATTCGTCACCAGCGCAGCACGATCTTCCCCACGGTCTCGTCGCTCGCCATCCGTCGGTGGGCCTCTCGCACCTGCTCCATCGGCAGCACGGCGTCCACCACCGGCCGCAGCGCCCCGCTCGCGAAGCCCGGAGCCACCGCCCCGCTGAAGCCTCTCGCCAGGGCGATCTTCTCCTCCAGGGCTCGGCTCCGCAGCACGGTGCCCTTCACGGTCACCCTCTTGGAGAGCGCGAGCCCCAGCGGCAGCGTCGCCGTCCCGCCGCCCGTCGTCGCCAGCAGCATCACCCTCGCCCCCTGCGCCGCGCACCGCAGGCTCTCCTCCAGGTAACCGCCGCCCACCAGGTCGAGCACCACCGTCACGCCCGCTCCCCCGGTGCGCGCCATCACCGCGTCGGCGAAGCGCCCGTCCTTCGCGACCACCGCCTCGTCGAGGCCCCACTCCGCGCAGCGCGCCAGCTTCGCGGCGTTGCGCCCGGTGCCGATCACCCTCGCGCCCATGGCCCTCGCGAGCTGCGTCGCGGCGGTGCCCACCCCGCTCGCGGCCGCGTGCACCAGCACCACGTCGCCCATGCGCGCGCCCGCCTGCACCAGCGCGTCCCACGCCGTCGCGAAGGCCTCGGGGATCGACGCCGCGTCGGTCAGCGACATCGCCTCGGGCACCGCCATGAGCTCGCGGTGATGCACCACCACGGCCTCGGCCATCGCCCCGCCGGCCACCAGGCCCATCACCCGGTCGCCCACGGCCACGCCGCGCACCTCCGCCCCCACGGCCTCGACCAGCCCCGCGTACTCCAGGCCCGGAACATCAGCCGCCACCCCGGGCGGCGCCGGGTACCTGCCCGCGCGCTGCATCAGGTCGGCCCGGTTGAGCCCCGCCGCCGCAACCTTCACCCGCACCTCACCGACGCCCGGATCGCGCAGCGACACCTCCCCCAGCTCCAGCACGTCGAGGTCCCCAGGCTCCCGGATGCGCACCGCTCGGATGGTCTTCATGGTGCGCGGGACTCTACCGCTTCGCCCACCGCGGCCGCGATCGAGCGGGCCACGCGGTCCATCGTGGGCGTGAGCAGGCTCCGGCGGCGGGCGTTGCGCAGCGAGCGCCGCGCGGTGACCACGTCGCCCGTGCGCGCCGCGAACCAGGCGTTGCGAAGGTGCCCCGACGGGTCGCGCGGCCGCATCTGGGTCATCGCGTCGAGCTGGTGGGAGTCCGAGGTGAACCCCGTGGCCGTCTGCCGCGCCATGAAGCCCAGCAGCACCAGCAGCGCCACCCCGCACCCGCCCACGAGACGCTGCGTCCCGGAGGAGAGCGCGGCGATCCATACGGCGCGGGCTCGCGCAGCACCGCCACGGCCAGCAGCACCGCCGCGCCGGCGAGGTAGCGGTCGAAGCCGTAGGCGAGCGAGTCGGCGAAGCGCGCCAGCGGGAGCACCGAGAGCGCCGCCCCCAGCACGAGCACCGCCGCGCCTCGGGCCTGGCGCCGCCAGAGGAATACACTGGCCAGTAAAGGGAGCGCCGCGGTGAGCCGCTCGGCGGAGCTCATCGGGAGGCTGAGCTCCCAGTGGGGAAGCCGGAGGGCCGTCTCCGTGGGGACCACCAGCGCCCGGGTGGCGATGGACACCGCCCTGGGGACCCGCATGGACCATCGGAGGAGGTCGTCGAGCGAGGGGCGCGCCCCGAAGGTGAGCAGCGCGCTGAGCAGCGCCGTCAGCGCGATGGCGAGGGCCGTGCGGCGCGATCGGGTGGAGGGCTGCTCGAGCGCGGCGGCGAGGCCGAGCGCGGCGGCGGCGGGTGCGAAGCCGGGCGAGGCGGCCATGCCCAGGAGGGTGAGCGCGAGGGCGGGCGCGGCGCGGCCATGATGGAGCGAGAGCGCGAGGCCCGCGAGGCAGGCGGCGGAGATGGCCTCGCCGCGGGCCGCGAGGTGGCCGTAGGACTCCAGCAGCGAGGGGTGCAGCGCGAAGGCGCCGAGCACCAGGGCGTGCCAGGGGTGCACCCGGTCGCCGGGGTGGCGGGCGAGCGCGAGCCGCAGCAGGAGCCAGACGGCCAGCAGGTGCAGCGCCAGGGAGGCGAGGTGGTGGAGCTGCACCGCGATGACGAAGCGCTGCGGGGAGAGCGCGGCCACGGCGCGGAAGGAGAGCTCGACCGCGGGCTGCCAGCGGGGGGGCTGGGCGAAGACGTCCGCGCGGGGGAAGGGGCGGCGCAGCGGGACGAGGCGCAGGTCGTCGAGGAGGGGGTCGCCGGTGAGCGCGGGCCACGCGCAGAGGAGCACCGCGGCGCAGAGCAGGAGCAGCAGCACGGGGCGGCGCACGCCCGACCGTATCCCGAACGCCACGCACGAGGCAGGAGAATGGGATTCCCAAGCACAGGGCACTTCTGGAACACTCCGCGCCCGTGGCCGCTGTCACCCTGCGAGGGATCCGCAAGACGCTCGGTCCAAACCTCATCCTGCGAGGCATCGACCTGTCGCTGACCAAGGGGGAGTTCGCCGTGCTCGTCGGCCCGTCGGGCTGCGGCAAGAGCACGCTCCTCCGCACCGTCGCGGGCCTCGAGGAGCCCGACTCCGGCACCATCGTCCTCGGCGACCGCGACGTCACCCGCTCTCCCCCGCGCGACCGCGACATCGCGATGGTCTTCCAGAGCTACGCGCTCTATCCGCACCTCACGGTGCGCGACAACCTCGCCTTCGGCCTCAAGCTCCGGGGCGTCGACCCGAAGGAGATCGCCTCGCGCGTCTCCGAGGTCGCCCGCATGCTGACCATCGAAGCCTTGCTCGACCGCTTCCCCCGGGAGATGTCCGGCGGCCAGCGGCAGCGCGTCGCCATGGGCCGCGCGGTGGTGCGCCGCCCGCAGCTCTTCCTCTTCGACGAGCCCCTGAGCAACCTCGACGCTGCGCTGCGCGCGCAGGTGCGCGTCGAGATCAAGCGCCTCCACGCGAGCCTCGGCGCCACCATGCTCTACGTGACCCACGACCAGGTCGAGGCCATGACCCTCGCCGACCGCCTCGTGGTGCTGCGCGCCGGCGCCGTCGAGCAGGAGGGGCCCCCGCTGGAGGTCTACCAGCGCCCCGCGTCGCGCTTCGTCGCGGGCTTCCTGGGCTCGCCCGCGATGAACTTCTTCACCGGCTCCATCGACGCCACCGGCCGCTTCGCCGAGGCCCCGGGCCTGCGCGTCTCCGTCGACCCCGCGCGCTTCGCCTCCCTCCCCCCCGGCGTCCGGTGCTCATCGGGGTGCGCCCTCACGACGTCATCCCCGACCCCGACGGCGCCATCGACCTTCACGTCGAGGTGGTCGAGCCCATGGGCTTCGAGGCCTACGCCCACGGCACCGTCGGCGGCGTGGCCTTCGTCGCCCGCCTCGACGGCGACGCCGCGCTCCCCCGCCCGGGAGAGCGCCTGCCGCTGCGCGTCCACGCCGGCGCGGTGCACCTCTTCGACCCGACGACGGAGCGCTCCCTCGACGCGGGGCGCTCGTGACCCCCCGTCGCCTCTTCGTCGCCCTCTCCCTCCTCCTCGCCGCGCCGTCGGCCTCCGCGCAGCACCTCACGCTCTGGCACGCCTACCGCGGCGCCGAGCAGACCGCCCTCGACCAGGTGCTCGACGCCTGGCGCCGCGCGCACCCCGCCGCCAGCCTCGACGTGCTCGCCGTCCCCTTCGAGGCCTACGCCTCCAAGCTGGAGTCGGCGATCCCCCACGACCACGGCCCCGACGTCTTCGTCGACGCCCACGAGCGCCTCGCCAGCTACCGCGCCCTCGGCCTCGTCGCCCCCGTCGCCCGCGCCGCCAACGCCGCCGTCACCGCGCGCTTCGACGCCACCGCCGTGCGCGCCCTCACCGCCGCGGGCGACCTCTACGCCTTCCCCCTCTCGGTGAAGTGCGTCGCCCTCTTCATCAACCCCGCCCTCTGGACCGACCCCGCGCCCCCCGCCACGCTCGAGTCCATCGAGGCCCTGCGCCCGCGCCTCCCCTCCGGAACATACCCGCTCGTGTATGAGTCCCAGGGCGCCTACTTCCACGCGCCGCTGCTGCACGCCTACGGCGGCGCCATGCTCGACGACGCCGGGCGCTACACCTTCGTCGGCCCCGCGGCCGAGCGCTCGCTGCGCCGGGTGATCGCCATGACCCGCGCGGGGGTGATCCCCGACGAGGCCTCCGGCGCGCTCGTCTCCCAGCTCTTCTCCACCGGCCGCGCCGCGACGGCCATCTCGGGTCCGTGGCTCGCCGCCGAGCTCGGGTCGCGCGTCCCCTTCCGGGTGGCCCCGCTGCCCGCCCTCGCCGACGCCGGCGGGCGTCTCATGGAGCCCTACGCCACCGTCGAGGGCGCCTTCGTCTCCTCGCGCAGCCACGATCCCTCCGCGGCCATCGCCCTCGCCGAGGCCCTCACGGAGGTGCCCGCCGCGGTGATCCGCGCCCGCGTCGGCCGCCAGGTGGTCGCCACCCGCGACGCCTGGACCGCCGACCCCGAGCTCGCCCGCGACCCCGTGCTCTCGGTGTTTCGCGAGGCCGCGGCGCACGCCCGCCCGATGCCCACGCACCCGCACATGAGGGCGGTGTTCGAGCCCGCGCGGCAGGCGATCCTGAAGGCGCTCCGGGGCGACCGCTCCCCGCGCACGGCGCTCGAGGAGGCCGAGCACCGCTTCACCGACGTGACCCGCCCCCTGCCCCGCCGGCGCGACGCCACGCTCGCGCTCCTCGCGGTGGGCATGCTCGCCATGGGCCTGGTGCTCAACTCCCTGCGCGGCTTACGCGACCCGGTATTCCGCCGTGACCTCCGGCGCTCGCTGCCGGCCTACGCCTGGGTCACCCACGCCGCCGTCACGCTGGCGCTGCTGGTGGTGGTGCCGCTGGTCATCGGCGCGGTCACCTCGCTCTACGCCACCCGCGAGGGCCACTCGTACTACGTGGGCCTCGCCAACTATGTCGACATCCTCACGGCGCGCGGCGGCCCCCTCCTGGCAACGGGATCGTTCTATCGGGTGCTCCTGGTCACGGTGCTCTGGACGGCGGCCAACATCACCCTCCACGTCTCCATAGGGGTGGCGCTCGCGCTGCTGCTCTCCCGCCCGCTGCTTCGGATGAAGGCCCTCTATCGGGTGCTGCTGATCATCCCCTGGGCGGTGCCCTCCTACGTGACGGCGCTCGCGTGGAAGGGGATGTTCCATCGGCAGTTCGGCGCAGTGAACGCGCTGCTCACGGCCCTCGGGGGTGAGCCCGTGAGCTGGTTCGCGCGCTTCTCCACGGCGTTCGCGGCCAACGTGGCCACCAACGTGTGGCTCGGCTTTCCCTTCATGATGGTGGTCACCATCGGCGCCCTCGCGGGCATCCCGAAGGACCTCTATGAAGCCGCCGCCGTCGACGGCGCCACCGCGTGGCAGCAGTTCTGGAAGGTCACGGTGCCGATGCTCCGCCCCGCCATGGGGCCCTCCGTGGCCATGGGCGCCGTCTGGACCTTCAACCAGTTCAACGTGGTGTTCCTGGTGTCGGGTGGAGAGCCCGACGGCGAGACGGACATCCTGGTGAGCGAGGCCTACCGCTGGGCCTTCACCCGACAGGCCCAGTACGGATACGCCTCCGCCTACGCCGTCCTCATCTTCCTGATCCTGCTGCTGGTCACGCGCCGTCGCTCCCCGGAGGCGCTCCCATGAGCCGCCGCACTCCATGGTGGATCGAGCTCCTGGTGCACGCCGCGCTCCTCACCGCGGTGGCCTTCGCGCTCTACCCCGTGCTCTGGGTGGTCACCCTCGCGCTCTCCCCCAGCGGCACGCCCTCCCCTCGCGCGCTCCCCTGGCCCGAGGCGTTCTCTCTCGACAACTTCCGCGCGGTCACCCTCCACCACGACGCCGCGGGCCGATGGCTCTTCGGACGGCAGCTCTTCAACTCGGTGTTTGTCGCCGTCGCCACCGCGGTGACCTCCGTCGCCCTGGCCACGCCCGCGGCATATGCCATGGCCCGAATGCGCTTCGTGGGCGACCGCGCGGGCATGAGGGTGCTCCTGGCCACGCAGATGTTCCCTGGCGTGGCGACCGCGGTGCCGCTGTATGTGATCCTCGATGGGCTGCGGCTGCTCGACACGCGCGCCGGGCTGGTGCTGGTCTATGCGACCACGGCGCTGCCCTTCGCGATGTTCCAATTGCGCGGGGCCTTCGAGGCGATTCCGCGCGAGCTCGAGGAGGCCGCCATGGTCGATGGCGCCACGCGCTGGCAGGCCTTCTTCAAGGTGGTGCTCCCGGCCGCGCGCCCCGCCATCGCCGTCACCTGCCTCTTCGCCTTCATGTCCGCGTGGAACGAGTTCATCCTCGCGGCGACCTTCCTCTCCCATGAAGACGCCTTCACGCTCCCGGTGGCGCTGCAGCGCTACGTGGGCGAACACGACGCCGCCTGGGGGCGCTTCGCGGCGGGCGCGATGGTCGTGAGCGTTCCGGTGATGGCGGTGTTCTATGCGGTGCAGCGCCACCTGGTAGGCGGGCTCACCGCGGGGAGCGTGAAGGGATAAGGCGAGGAAGGCTCGATCAGCCCTGGTCGTCGCCGCCGGCGTCCGAGCCCTTCGGCTTCTTGCGGGCGCCCTTGGCGGCCTTCTTCGAGCCGCCGCCGAGGGAGTACTTCGCCATGCGGCGCTCGCCGATCTGCGACACCTGGCTGCTGCTCTTCAGCTTGCCGAGGGCGTACTGGAAGGGACCCGGGTCAACCTTCAACGCCTTGACCATCTCGGAGGAGGACATCTTCGCGCCACCCTTGAGGGCGTCGAGGATCTGCACCTGAAGCGCCTCGACCTCCTTGGGGGTGCTCTTCGGACCACGCTTGCTGGTCTTCTTGCGGGCTGCGGCGGGGGCGGCAGCGGCGGCCTTCGGGGGGCGCCCGCGGCGCTTCGGGGCGGAGGCAGGGAGCGATCGGCCGGCCGGTGCGCCACCGCCGAGGCTGGTCACCACGGCCTCGCGGAACACCTTCAGGAGCTGCGCGGCGAAGTCAGTGAGGATGCGATTGATGTCGGTTTGCATATCGGCCATGGGATCACCTCTCAACGCTGGACACTCCCCGCAACCAACAATCAAGTCAAGGTGCATTGACAGGTGCTGATCGACTTTGAATGGTCGCGATACCCGGCAACGGCACCCGTGGCGCTTCGCACCATGCACGGAATGTCCTTGTTCACCGTTGTTGGATGGCCCTCGCACCCCTGAGGTCGCCGTCGGCCCGCCGGGGGCCTGCACCCCCCGGGGGAGCCCCGGAGCTCCGGAGAACTTTTCTTCGGGGCTCCTCTGGGCGCTTCAACGAGGGACGGGGTTGGGGTATCCTCCCGCGGGCCTGCGGCGCCGGAAGCCGTACGGGGCCTTCGACAGAGACGCGAAAGGAAGCGGACGCATGAGCGATTCGGTGGAGAACGGGGCGACGAACGACGCGGTCGCGTGGCCCACGGTGCTGGAAGAGGCCTTCAAGGCCGAGCCCGCGGGGTGGTCCTTCGCGGCGACCTCCCGCACGCCGCCGCTGCGCTTCGACGCGCCCGGGCTGGTGGTCACGCTGCCCGGCGGCGAGACCTCCGTGGCGGCCTACTGGTATGAGAAGCAGCAGTTCGCGGACTTCTCTGTGAGCGTCACCGTCGCCCTGCTCAGCGCGCAGGAGCCCACCCAGAGCTACGCGGGCATCAGCTTCCGGGCGAAGAGCGACAAGGACAACTACCGGGTCTTCATCGACGGCGAGGGGTACTACCGGCTCACCCGCCGCGTCGCCAACACCAGCACCGCGCTCATCGACTGGACCCGCCACGAGGCCCTCAAGGCCGGCGTCGGCGAGGAGAACCGGCTGCGCGTCGTGGCCACCGGCTCGGAGATCATCCTTTACGCCAACGACGTGCGGCTCATCACCGTGAAGGACGACACCTTCGGCGCAGGCCACATCGCGCTCCAGGCGCAGGGCGGCAGCGCGGAGAGCGAGAGCGCGACGGTGTTCGCGTTCCGCAACCTCGAGATCGCCACGCCCTCTCCCTAGAAGGGCGAGCTGAACAGCCCGTACACCTGATCATCCCCTTCGGCCATGAAGCCCCGCGCGTACCCGATGCGCGCGGAGAACGGGATGATGTAGCCCGCCACGATGTCGATCAGCAGCTCGGCCCCGGCGCCCACCAGGACGGCGCTCGGGTCGAAGCGGCCGAAGTTCGCGTTGCCCGCGTCGACGAAGACGTCCCCTGAGATGCGCTGCAGGAAGATCGGCAGCGTGGAGACCCCGCGCTGCGTCTGCCAGATGGGGAAGCGGTACTCCGCGTTGGCGAGCTGAAACTGGCTCCCGCCGCGCACGAAGGGGGGATATCCCCGGAGCGCGACGCCGCCCGCCTGCACGCCATAGCGGAAGGCGTCGATCCAGTTCTGTGCGGAGAAGGGGGGAAAGCCCCCGATGGCGAAGACGCCACGCTCGCCGCGGTCGTTGGTGCCAATGCCCGCGCCGGCGTGCAGCGCGAGGATGTGCCTTCGGCGGTCCTGTCCCCAGGGCATGGGGATGTATCCCGACACCGCCGCGGAGGCCTCGATGCCGCCGACGCTGCTGCCTATGAGGTCGTCGAGCACGCGCACCGACGCGAAGGCCGAGACGCCCCGCTGGTTGCTGATGGAGTAGGCGAAGCGCTGCGCGTTCGACCAGCTCCAGGTGAAGCGCAGCCCCGCGAGCCAGCCCTCGAAAGGAAACACCGGCCCCGGGGCTGCTCGGGTCGATGTTGCGGGCGAGCTCCGGGAGGCCGCCGAAGGCGCGCACCCACTGGGCGTCGTAGGTCATGGAGAGGACGTGCGTGTCGAAGCGGCTGGGAAAGCCGATGGAGAGCTCGCTCTCGCCCCCGATGCGCTCCGCGGCCCAGGTGGGGTTGCGGCTCCCGATGCGATATCCGCCGCCCGCGTCGACGGATCGATAGAGCCGCAGGCGCAGCGTAGGGCGCGCTCCTCGGTAGACGTATCCGAGGTCGACGAGGGGGTCGCCGCGCACGAGGCCGACGCCCACGCGGGCGCTCCAGGCGTGGCGTCCGACGATGTCGGTAGACTCCGTGCGCACCGCGAGCTGTGGTCCGAAGCCGTCGGTGGTGAGCTCGGCGGACCACGTCCGGGGGCGCAGCGTGGGCCACGGGTCGTATGCCGTGAGCCGGGTGGGGAAGTCGGGAGCGGCGTCCTCGGCCGGGTGCGGGTCGCGGTCGCGGTCGCGGCCGAAGGGGTCTTGCGTGACGACCTCCGGATCGCGCCAGCGGGCAGGGTCGAAGGGGAGTCGGAAGAGGTCGTAGCCGCGGTGCGAGTAGCCCAGATAGATGAGCGTGCGGCCGTCGGGGCTGACGTTGGGCTGCCACGCGCCGAGGACGGTGTTGGTCACCTGGCGCACCCGCCCGGTGGCGACCTCCATCGCATAGAGGTTGGCGATGCCGGTGCGATCGGAGGACCACAGGAGCCAGCGCCCGTCAGGGCTGTACGAAGGCGATGTGTCGAGCGCGCGGTCGTGGGTGTGCTGCGTGAGGGCGCGCGTGGCGCGGTCGATGGTCCAGAGGTCGCGGTAGCCGCCGCGGCGCCAGAACGAGAAGGCCACGGTGCGTCCGTCGGGGCTGTAGCGAGGGGCGAAGACCTGCTCGTAGGCTCTGGGGTTGAGCAGCGCGCTCGGTCGGCGGTCGGTGAGGGACATCTCCACGAGGCGGGTGGTTCCGCGGTGGTTTACCGTGAAGACCGCGTGGTCGCCGTCGGGGTGCACGTCGGGCTGCTGCGCTCTCCAGCCTTCGGTGAGCCGGTCGTCTTCGGTGACCGAGAGCGAGCGGTCGTCGTCGCGCGCGAGGCTCCAACGGCGCAGGTCGTGATAGAAATACAGGTGGCGGTAGACGTCCGAGTCGGAGACCAGCAGCGCGTCATCGCCCCACGGAGAGAAGCCCGATGGGCCGGCCAGGCGGTTGAGGTCCGTCGGGGTGGGGAGAGCGCCCGGCGGTGATCGGAAGACGCTCGCGTCGAGGGCCCTCAGCCGGGAGACCGACTGGCCATCGGAGCTTTCATAGACGAGCGTCCCATCAGGGAGAAAGCGCGGGTTGCGGACATACTCGCCCTGCGCCGTGAGGGCGGTTCCCTCTTCGAGGACGTTGGCCACCAGGGCGTCGCGCTGTCGGGTGTAGCGGGCCACCGTGTCGCGCTGGAAGTCTTCATAGATCTCCTCCCAGGTGGCGCCAGTCACCCTCCTGATCGCGCGGTTCAACTGCCATGGGGCGGCCATCGATCCGTACTCGCGGCTGAGCGCGCTGAGGGTCTCTGCCCCGTAGCGCTCGACCACGTAGCGCATGAGGTAGGAGCCGTAGAGGTACCAGAGGTTGCCGTGCGGCCAGCGGTTGGGCCCTACGGTGAGCTGGTCGAGGGTCTGGAAGTTTCCCGCGAGCGCGTCGGCGCGGAGGTACGAGTCCCAGGTGGCGGAGCGCAGCCGTCCGCCGCGGGTGTGAAGGCTCTCCTGGAAGACCGCGAGGCCTTCGAGGATGAAGCGCGGCTGAACCTGGTTGGGCGCCCACTGCTTGCCGATGATGGCGTTGACGATCGCGGGCACGCCCGTGATGTGATCGGTGTGGAGGATGTGCGCGTACTCGTGAATGACGAGGTTCTCCAGCCAGTCGTCGTATTGCTCCAGCACCGAGAGGTCTTCCGGGGCGGTGACGAAGAGCTGGAGGGTGTTGAGGGGAATGGCCGTGGCGCTGCCGTTGGCGTCGTCGGTGCTGTCGCGGAGCACGATCTGCGTGACCTGGCTCTGGCGCCACCCGAGCGGCGTCGCGAGGCGCTCGACGGTGTGCTCCGCGATCACCGCGACGCGGCGGGCGAGGGGCTCCATCGCCTGATAGAAATGGATGCGGAAATGGGGGGTCTCCAGGGTGCGCCATTGCAGGCGCGGGTCCTGCTGGGCGAGCGCCGGGGGCGAGGCGAGGGCGAGGCCTAGAGCCAGCGCGAGTGCGCCACGGCCCGTCATGGAAGGGCGGCGGCGTCCGGGCGGGCGGCGGCGTCGACGGAGGCGTCCCGCACCGGGTCGGGCGCGGGGCGGTGCACCCGCTCGGTGGAGAGCCAGGTGATGGCGGCCTGGGCTTGCAGGGCGTCGTCTTCGAGCTGGTCGACGGAGAGCTCGATCTGCGGCCCGTCGGGCCACGACCAGCGGGCGTTGAGCTGCGACTGGCGCGAGGTGAGGCAGAGCGGGAGGTGGCCGCGGCAGCCGGGGCCGATGCGCCGCGCGCTGCTGATGGGCGCGCCCAGCGAGCGGCGAGCGAAGTCCAGCAGGCTGTCGTACTCGCGCATGAGCAGGTCTTCGTCGTCCGAGCGGGTGCCGTCGACGGCCACGGAGCAGAGCGCCGCGCCGCAGAACTCGTAGGTGACCAGCACGCGCACGGGCAGGGGCTGGAGCGCGCCCTCGCAGAAGAGGTACTCGCCGGAGGGGCGGCAGGGGATGTTGGCCGCGCGGTGCAGGGCGGTGACCTCCGCCACGGTCTGTCCGAAGGTCACCCCGAGGGCGCCGGTGGGGGGCGGCCGGTCGCGGATGAGCGAGAAGGTCGTCGCCTCGGGGCGGTCGGAGGTCGGGGCCGACGGTCGGGCCGACGCGCGATCGGCGTTCGGCACCAGCGGGACCACGACCCCGAGGGCGGGCTGCGGGTTGCGCGAGCGGCACGCAGGGAGGGCGAGGAGGGCGATCGGGAGGAGCGCGAGGAGACGGCGCATGGCGGCGGGCCAGACGGTATCACCATTGGATGCCGGTGTTCGGCTGCGGGTGTGGTGCAGGGTTGTGGTGGGCTCCGCGGGTGGGCTACGGTCCGCGGCTGCGATGAAGAGCAACGACCCGACGGTGGACCAGATCGTGGCGATGGTGGTCGAGCGGCTGCGAAAGCAGGGGGTGGCGGCGTCGCCCGGCGCCATCGAGCGCGCCCTCGCCGGTGGCATCGGGGCAGCGCCCACGATGCGGGTGAAGCGTCGCGGGGTGTTCGACGACGTCGATACGGCCGTCGCGGCCGCGCGGCGGGCCTTCGAGCGCTACGAGCAGATGCCCCTGGAGACGCGCCGCGCGGTGGTGCGCTCGATGCGCCAGGCCGCGATGGGCGTGCTGGAGGAGATGTGCCAGCGGGCGGTCAAGGAGACCAGCCTCGGTCGCGTCGAGGACAAGCGCATCAAGAACCGCGCGGCCATCACCAAGACCCCGGGGCCGGAGATCCTCGAGGCCATCGCGGCCAGCGGCGACGACGGGCTGATGATCACCGAGCGCGCGCCCTACGGCGTCATCGCGGCGATCACGCCGTGCACCAACCCCACCGAGACCATCATCAACAACGGCATCGGGATGGTCGCCGGCGGCAACGCGGTGGTGTTCAACACGCACCCGCTCGCCCGCGAGACCTCGGCCTGGTACGTGTCGCTGCTCTCCGACGCCATCGTCGCGGCGGGCGGCCCGGAAGACCTCATCTCGTGCATCGCCGAGCCCACGGTCGCGAGCGCCCAGGCCCTGATGCGGCACCCCGGCGTGCGCATCGTGGTGGTCACCGGCGGCGGCGCGGTGGTCACCGAGGCGATGCGCTCGGGCAAGCGGGCCATCAGCGCGGGCCCGGGAAACCCCCCCGCGGTGGTCGACGAGACCGCCCACCTCGAGGCCGCCGCGCGCGGCATCGTCGCGGGCGCGAGCTTCGACAACAACGTGATCTGCACCTGTGAGAAGGAGATCGTCGTCGTCGCGTCGGTGGCCGACAAGTTCAAGAAGGCCCTGAAGGAGAGCGGCACGCACGAGCTCAGCCCGGGCGAGCTGCGGGCGCTCGAGCGGGTGATCCTGACCTCCGACGGGCACGTCAACCGGGAGTTCGTGGGGCGCAACGCCAACGTGATCCTGCGGGCGATCGGGAAGAGCGCGCCGGACGACCTGCGGCTGCTCTGGGCCGAGGTCGACGAGAAGCACCCCTTCGTGCAGCACGAGCTGCTGATGCCGGTGCTGGGCCTGGTGCGGGTGAAGGACGTCGACGAGGCCATCGCCGCCGCCAAGCGCATCGAGCACGGCTACGGCCACACCGCCACGATGTGGAGCACCAACCTCGACAACCTGTCGCGCATGGCCCGCGCGATCAACACGTCGATCTTCGTGAAGAACGGCCCCAACTACAACGGCATCGGCGTCGGCGGCGAGGGGTGGACCTCGTGGACCATCGCGTCGCCGACGGGCGAGGGGCTCACGACGGCGCGCACCTTCACCCGCGAGCGCCGGTGCACGCTGAAGGACGCCTTCCGGATCGTGTGAGGGCGGTCGGCGTTGCCGGTGCTCGCGTTCACGCTCACGCTCACGCCTGGGAGCTGCGCTCTGATCGGGGAGAGCGAGCAGCTGACGTGTCTCGAGCGGAAGCTCCAGCAGCACCGTCGGGTCGCCCGATCGAACGTGGCGCACGAGCACCGAGAGCATCTGGAGCGCGAGCTCGGTGTCCTCGACGTCGGCGAGAGCTTCCATGACGCGTGGGAGGGCGAGGTCCCATTCGGCGGTGATCCGGTCGCGATGGGCGTTGAGGTCCTGGAGCAACGCCACGACGCCTCCGGCGAGGAGTGGGACCAGGCGGTGCGACGAGAGCGACGCGCGGAGCCGCGGGAGAAAGCCAGCGAGCGCCATGGCGCCGTGCGCGCGCGCCGTGACGATGAGGAGCTTCGCGATGAGCCACGCAGTGACGTCGTTGCCCTGGCCGAGGGTGGCCGTCTTCTGGAGCTTCTCCAGTCGACGCAGCGCCGCATCGGGCGAGGCGGCAGCGGCCTCCGCGGCGACGAGGGTGGCGTGCCAGGTGGCGCGCCCGATCGGTGGCGTGACCGCGGGTCGAGAGCGATGCCCACGCGTCCTGAAAGCGCCCGAGGTCGAGGAGCGCACGCGCGCGTAGGAGCGTCGTCTCGTCGGACGAACCAGAGCGGGCATCGAGCGCGTCGAGGATGCAGACCACACCTTCTGGCTTCGCGTGATCGAGCAAGTCCCAAACGAGAGGGACGACCACATGAGCCGAAACCCCGAATCGAACGGCTTGCATAACCGCCTCCACAGCCTCCTCGAACTGGTGCAGGGAAGTGAGAATCTTGGCGTTGCTCCACCAAGCGAGGCCGTTCGCGGGTGCGAGTTCGATCGCTCGCTGCGCGGACTGCAGGGCGTCGACCGGACGCCCCATCTCCAGCAAGACGTCCGCTCGAGCCTCGTGCAAACGAGCGTCGTTCGCAGACCCTGTGAGCTGGTGGTCAACGATCTGCAGAGCCTCATCGTGTCGGCCGAGCCCGCACAGTGCACGCGTCATCCGGGAACACGAATAGTAAGACCCGTTTCCAGTGTACCTCGCCTCATTGGCGAGCACATCCTCGTAGCGTCGAAGGCTCAGCAGGAGCCAGCCCCGGGTGTCGAGAAGATCTTCATCGGCAGGCTTGCGTTGCAGCGCTCGATCAAGTCGTTGGAGTGCCTCGTCGGTCCTGCCCAGGCGCTGGAGGACTTGGACGAGTTCCTTCACATCGCTCTTGCGATGCGAGACGAGGATGCGCTCGTCGTTCTCACACGCCTCCATGTGGCGGCCGAGGGCGCCCAAGATCTCCGATCGTAGCGAAGCACGCCAGAGACTCTCGCTGCGGTCGGAGGCTTGAGACTCCAGCAAGCCGAGCGCCTCCTGTGCGCGTCCCCCATCGAGCAGGTATTCAAGCAGACGATCGGTAAGAAACCCATTCCCCGGACGCTTCTCGAGCCCTGCTCGGAGAGTCATCAGTCCTGCCTCGAGCCCGGCGCACTTAGTCTGCACCCGAGCCAATCGCCAGAAGTCCGTCGCCCGTCCTCGCTCCTTCACCAGCCGCTCGCACGCGGTGATCGCCGCCCGGTATTCGCCGCGCTCGGCGGACGCGTCGACCTCCTCGCCGAGCGCGTCGAGGAAGGGCTCCCCCCCGCGCTCCGCGTGCTCCCGCAGCGCTGCCTCGAGGTGCAGCCGGTCGACGGGGCGTCGCATCCCGGGCTCGCGCTCGATCACACCGAGCCGGTCGCGCATCTCGTCGGCGCTGAACCAGCGACGCATCAGCTCGACGAAGGTGCGCAGGTGGCGCGTGCGGTTGTCCTTCACGTCGATGCAGATGCGCATCAGCGGCTCGGCCAGCTCGTACCAGCTCTCGCGCCCGTGCTGCTCGCGCAGCACGTACCGCAGGCGGGCGAGCTCCGAGAGCTGCTTGGCGGCCGTCTGCGGCGTCATCAGGCACCGCGCCGCGATCTCCTTGACGATGATCGGGTGCCCCGCCAGGCAGAGGCACTCGACGATCTTGCGCTGCGCGGGCGCGAGCTGCCGCATGCGGTCCTGGTAGTAGGGCGTGAGGTCGTCGATGGTGCGCTGGAACGTCGGCCAGAGCGCATCCAGGGACTCCTGGTCGAGGAAGTCCGCGAGGATCACGTAGACCCGGCTGTTGCCACCCGCGAGGTGGTGGATCGCGCGCATCCGGGCTCTGCCCATGGGCGAGTCGAGCAGCGTCGCGAGACCGGCCTTGCCGTCGACCTCTGCCTTGCGCCGGATGAGTTCTGAAGCCTCGTCCAGCGTGAGCCGGTCGAGGTGGCGCACGTTGAAGAAGTTGTAGAAGGGAAACGCTCGGTCCTGGAGCGCTCGGGAGAGGGAGGGTGAGGTCGCCACGATGTTCCAGTAGCGACGCTGCTGGATGAAGGCGCGCCACCGCTTCTGCCCCTCGTCGCCGAGGCCATCGAGGATCTCGTCGAGGTTCTCGCAGAGCAGCAGCAACGTCCGCTTGCCGACCCGCCGCGTGAGCAGCTCCTCCGCGGTCTGGATCACCGTGGCTTGCGCCTGACCGAAGGCCCGGTAGATGCCCTGGATCTCGGCCTCGAACGCGGCGCCGCCCTCGCGCGAGGCGATCGATTGGAGGATGCGCACGAGGAGGTCGAGGTACGACGCGATGCCCCACTCCTCCTCGTTCAACGGAGCCACGCAAAGGCGCGCGCGTGATTCCTCGAAACGAGGGTCGTGGTCGATGCGGTGGCGCAGGAGCGCGAGCAGGTGGGTCTTGCCGGCGCCGCGGGGGCCGACGAAGAGAAGGAACTGTTGTGAGCCCTTCTTGAGCGCTGACTCGATCCTGCGCAGCGCGTCGTCGAGCAGGGTGCCGCGCGCCACGAACAGCCGCTGCAGCGTATCGCCCGGGAGGTTTCCTGGGCTGTAGCGCGATGATGTGACGAGTGCGCGGCTCATCGCTGCGTCGCCGCCCACCAGCGCTTCACGATCGCCCAACGGTAGCGGTAGCGGGGACTGCTCGCGCCACCCTCCAGGGTCAGGTAGTGGTCCTGCCGAAGCAGGCCACATACGTCGGCGACGGCGGTGTCCTGAACCTCGGGGCTCGCGTGGCGCACCAGATTGCAGAGCGCCTCGAACGGCATGGGCTGCGCTTCGTGCGAGAGCGCGTTGAGGACCGCCCGCGCGATCCGGGCCTCGTCGCTGCTGTAGTGCTTCGCGAGGCGGTCGCGATAGTACGCGAGGTTCGCGGGGTCTTCGTCGGCGAGCACCAGGCCGTCGATGGCGTCGGCGAGGTCTGAGGGCTCCGGCTGATGGTCGAGCCACGAGAGCCGGTTGACGGTGTGGTGCAGGTAGTAGGGGAAGCCCTCCACGCGCTCGACGAGCGTGGCGGCGAGTTCGCGGAAGTCCTTGGGAGGAAAGGGGAGCGAGAGGAGGAGACGCTCCGCGAGCTCGGTCGCCTCGGCCTCGCTCATTGGCGGAACCGTCTCGGAGAGCATGTCGTTCGTGGGGGCGTTGGCGTTGCCCGCGGCGCGGAGCGCGCGAAGCACGAGGTGCAGTCCGATGGAGCCAGTGAAGATGAAGCGCAGCCGGGGTCGCGTCGCGCGCAGCGCCCGCAACAGGTCGAGGAGCTGGATCGCCGCGTCGGCTCCTTCACCCCTCTGGATGTTGTCGACCATCAGCGGGAGCTCGTCCCAGATCAGCAGCAGCTTGTGGTCGGCCGGGATCTCGTCGAGGACCGCGTCGATCGCCTTGCAGAGGTGGTTCTTCCACTGCGCCTTCGCTTCAGGGAGCTCGGTCGCGCTGATCTTCTTCGGCACGTACGCCTGCCAGAAGGAGAGGATATTTTCTCGCACCTTCGCCGAGGCATTCAGGTGGTCGCGAGCGGCCTCGTAGATGCTGTCGACCAGCTCCATCCGGGTGTGGACCCGCTCGAGGTCCTGGTACACGGTGACGAAGCCCTCGCGCGGGATGCCGTGCATCTTCTTCACGAGCTGGGTCTTGCCGATTCGCCGTTCGGCGCTGAGCACGAGGCTCTGTCGATCGAGCACTCGCCAGTAGCGCTTGATCTCGCGCTCACGTCCGACGATCTCGTCCAACGCGAGCTGACCACCAGGGTTCGGCAGGAGTGGATCCATGCCTGCCAACGTACGCCGATCTGGACGTACGTCAAATCGGGCGCACGTCGCTTTGGTCTAATGATCCTCGAAACCTGGGGTCTCGGCCGCTCAGCGCGGCTTGCGCGAGACCAGCTTCCAGACCTTCACGCCGTCGCGCGGGCTCTGCGGGGTGACCTCGAAGTAGTCGAGCATGATGGCGCGCACCGAGCCGCTGCGGTCGAGCTTGATGTCGCAGCGGTCGTCGTTGAGGCCGACCACCTGGGCGTCGCCGAGGGTCGGGTGCAGGAGCACGTCGCCGAGGCCTACCTCCGGGGTGACGTTCTCGTCGACGGTGCGCTCGTGCTTGGCGGGCATCGCATGGAGCTGCTGGGCCGCCTCGGCCAGCGTCGTGGGCTTGGTCACGACCTCGGGCGTCGGCGCGGGACGCCTCGCGACCATCACCTCGGGCGCGGGCGCGGGCGCCTGGGCGGCGGCCTCTGCGCGCTCGGCGGTGGTGATGCGCCGCGGGCGGACGCTCTCCGCGATGGAGCTCGCGGTCGCGAGAGCGGGCGCGGGAGCGGGGCGCGCCGGGGCGCTCTGGACGGCCGAGCCGGTGCGCCAGGTGGGGATGCCGGTGGTCTCGGGGGTGCGCTCGAGGTGGAGGTCGTCGTGGAGCAGCAGCGTGAGCTCGACGGCCACGACCTGGGCTTCGATGAGCCGGCCGCCGAGGACCTCGACGCCGTTGCCGGTGTCGCGCGCGACGGCGGCGTGCAGATAGAGGTCGGGGTGGCCCTCGCGGGTGGAGAGGTGGCCTTGGAGGGAGATCAGCTCCAGGCGACCGGTGAAGGTGCGGGCGTCGCCGTAGGTGCGGGCGCGCGCGTCGTAGGAGTCGAGGATGACGGCCTCGAGGGCGCCGTGCCCCTGCACCGTGGCGACGGTGATGCGCTGCGAGGTGATGAGGGAGGCGAGGGACTCGGCGAGGTCTTCGCCCTTGTTGAGCCGCACGACCAGCGAACGCACCGACTGAGACGAGGTGACCAGCATGGGTAAGCGCCCGTGTAAGGGACGATGGCCCCCGGGCGCAACCGCCCCGGCGCTGATGCGCGCAGAATCTCGCGCCGGGCGCCCTTACCCCCGGGGCTACAGCTCCGGCAGCGGGACCTCCACCGCGCGGCCCGCCTCGACGTCGAGGGTGACCTCGCGGGAGAGCACCCTGGTGTCGCCGACGAGCTCGACCCTCGCCCGCCACCGGCCGGTGGGCAGGGTGGTGGGGGCGTTGACGACGGCGAGCGATCCGCCGGGCTCGGCGCGGCGCTCGATGCGCCGGTGGATGGCGCCGTCGTCGCCGAGGAGCTCGATGCGCAGGGCGCGCACGTTGAAGCCCAGGCGGGAGACGGGGTGCAGGTCGGCGTGGAGGGTGACGTCGCGCGGGGCGTGGCCGCCGAGCTCGTTGCCCACGACGACGACGCCGAGCACCAGCACCGCGGCGGCGATCACCTTGCGAACCTGCGGGGGAATGGAGGCCCAGAGCTTCTTCACGAGGGGCGCACCGTAGCAGACGGCGCGGGCGCTACGAGCCGCGGCGGGCCGATCGCTGCTATCACCATCCCCCATATGCTGGGACTCGCCACCACCACCGACCCTCGCTGGATCGAGGTCGCGCTCGCCGACCTCGACGCCGTGCTCCTCGACCACCTGCACTGCGAGCTCAAGGCCGCCTCCAACGCGACCGCGATGGTGACCCGCTACCCGATGCACCCGCGGCTCGCCCGCGAGCTCACGGCCCTCGCCGCCGAGGAGCTCGGCCACGTCGCGCAGGTCTTCGAGGAGCTCGGCTCGCCGCGGCGTCACCGCCACTCCGCCGCCGGAGGACGTCTACGCCCGCTCGCTGCAGCGCGCCCTCGCGGACAAGCGCTGCGAGCCGCTGCTCGACCGGCTCGCGGTGGCGTCGGTGATCGAGGCGCGGTCGTGCGAGCGCTTCGGGCTGCTCGCGGCGCACGCGCCCACCGAGGCGATGCGCGGGTGGTACCGCGAGCTCTTCGCGTCGGAGGCGCGGCACCACCGGCTGTTCGCGTCGCTGGCGGAGGAGATCTTCGGGGAGGAGCGCGCCCGCGAGCGCATCGGGTTCCTGGTGCAGCGCGAGGCGGAGATCCTGAGCCGCTCGGCGCTGCGGCCGAGGGTTCACTGAGGGACGGTTCAGCCCTACAGCCCCATGAGCTTGGCGATGTAGTAGCGCAGCGTCTCGGTGGTGCCGCCGCCCAGGCGGAAGAGGCGCTGGTCACGCCACGCGCGGGCGATGTGATACTCCTCGATGTAACCCCAGCCCCCGTGGAACTGCAGCATCGAGTCCGCCACCTCGCTGGTCACGTCGCCGACGAAGGCCTTGGCCATCGAGATCAGCTTGGTGGTCTCGAAGCTCACCTGGGTCTTGTCGACGTAGCGCTCCTGGTTGTAGGCCTCGGCCGCGCGGTAGGTGAGCGCCTCGCAGGCCTCCAGCTTCGTCGCGAGGTCGACGATCTTGTGCTGCCACACCTCGCGCTTGATGATCGGCTTGCCGAAGGCGCTGCGGTCGCGCCCGTAGGCGATGCCCTCCTCCAGGATGAGCTTCGAGCCCGCCGTGGCCGAGGCCGACGCGATGAGCCGCTCGCTCTGGAAGTTCTGCATCAGGTAGCGAAACCCCTCGCCCTCCTCGCCCAGCAGGTAGCGCCGCGGGATGCGGCAGTCCTCGAAGAACAGCTCCGCCGTGTCGCTCGACCAGTTGCCGATCTTCTTCAGCTTCTTGCTGACGTGGAAGCCCTTCACGTCCGTGGGGAAGGTCACGATCGAGATGCCCGCGTGCCCCGCCTCGGGCTGCGTCTTCAGCATCAGCGTGATGAAGTCCGCGCGCGTGCCGTTGGTGATGAAGGTCTTCGACCCGTTGATGACGTAGTCGTCGCCGTCCTTGCGCGCCCAGGTGCGCATGCCCGCCACGTCTGATCCGCAGCCCGGCTCGCTCACGCCCAGCGCCGCGATCTTCTCGCCGCGCAGCGCGGGCTTGAGAAACTCCTCGATCTGCTCCGGGCTCCCGAGGTCGGAGAGCACCGGCGTCGCCATGTCGCTCTGCACCATGAGCGCCATCGGCACGCCCGCGGCGCCGCAGCGCGGAAGCTCCTCGGCCTTGGCGATGGAGTACCAGTAGTCGCCGCCGCTGCCGCCGTGCTCCTCGGGGTAGTGCGCGCCGAAGATGCCGAGCTCGCCGGCCTTCTCGAACACCCACCGCGGGAAGAGCTCGTCCTCCTCCCACTGGTCCATGTGCGGGCGCAGCTCGCGCTCGCAGAAGTCCCGAACCGTCTTGCGAAACATCTGGTGAGACTCGGTGTACGGCGTCGCCATCGTCGCTCTCCTCGGCCACTGAATGGCCATTCACACAGCGAGCGTAGATGCGCGCTACCCCCGCGGGCAAGCCGCCGGGGCGTCAGTTCTTCGTGGTGCGCCCGCCCAGCACGTCGGCGAGCTGCGTGGCCGCCTGACGCACCAGCGGCGCCACCTGGCCGTAGTCCATGCGCGTCGACCCGATGACCCCGATGGCCCCCGCGCCGAAGCTCGTCGCCACCAGCGACAGGTCGCTGCCCATCGCGTTGTCGAGCCCGCCGAACACCACCTGCAGCCCCCGCGCGGCCATGGTGCGGTCGAGCAGGTCGAGCAGCAGCTCCTGGTCTTCGAGCGCGATCACCAGCTGCCGCGTGGTCTCCGCGCTCGCGAACTCCGGCCGCGCGATGAGCTGCGCCGCGCCCTCCACCAGCACCTCGCTCGGCGACGAGAGCGACGCCAGCGCCTGCTGCCCCAGCGAGAGCGCCGCTCGCTCCAGCCGGTCGCGCCCCGCACGGCCCGCCTCGAGCTCCTGGGCCAGCATCGCGCGCACCTGCGCCAGGGTCATCCCCTGCACCTTCGCGTGGATCATGTTGTTGGCGCGCTCGAGGTCCGCGGGGCTCAGGGTCTCCTCGACGGCGAGCACGCGGTTCTCGACGGCGCCGTTGGTGGCGACCACCACCGCGAGCACCTCCTTGGGCCGCAGCGCGATGAACTTCAGGTCGCGCAGCACCCAGCTCTCCCCCGGCGGCGGCCGCAGGAGGGCGGCCGACCCGCTGAGCATCGCCAGCACCCGCGTGGTGTGGCGCAGGGCCGCGTCGAAGCCCGGGTCGCTCGCCGACCAGAGGGCCGCGCTCGCCGCGGTGTCGTCCTCGATGCTCTTGCCCTCGGCGACGGCGATCATCGCCTCGGCGAAGACCCGCAGGCCCTTCTCCGTGGGGACGCGCCCGGCGGAGGCGTGCGGCTTGGTGAGGTAGCCGCCGCCCTCCAGCTCGGCGAAGACCGAGCGCACCGTCGCCGGAGAGAGCTCGAGGTCATGCTGTCGGGCCAGGATCTTGGAGGCCACCGGCTCTCCCGTGGCGATGAAATCGCCGACGGCTGCCAGCAGGATTCGACGCGCGCGGTGGGACAACATGTGGGGCAAGTGTACGGAGGATCGGCCCCGAGGGCAGCAAAGGTCAAACCGGGATCAGGGAGAGGGGTGGGTCAGGCGGGGGCAGCAGGGAGCTGCGCGATGAGGTCGTCGCGACCGATGGAGGCCCAGGCGTCGCGAGCGAGGCGGAGGTGGTGGGAGCGGTCGTCGTCGGTGGTGGCGAGGTCGGCGAGCTGCCGGTGAGCCTGGCCGATGGAGTAGGGCTGGGGGATGCGCTCGTAGTAGGCGAGCGCTTGCTGGAAGCACTGGCGAGCGGTGTCGGAGTCAGACCGCCGGAGCGCGAGTTCCCCGAGACTCAGGATGCAGTTGCCTTGACCAAGGAGGTCGCCGACCTTTCGATAGAGCGGCAGGGCCTGCTCATAGCGCTGACGCGCGAGGTCGTGCGCGAAACGCAGGCGCGCGATATCCCCGAGGCTCTGGACGCAGTTGGCTTCCCCGAGGACGTCGCCCACCGTCCGATGGAGCGAAAGCGCCAGCTCATAGTGCTGGCGCGCAACCTCATGGTCGGAACCATGAAGCGCAATGTCCCCGAGGCTCTGGATGCAGTTGGCTTCCCCGAGGACGTCCCCGACCCTTCGGTAGAGTGGGAGAGCCTGCGCGAGGCACCGCAGCGCGCCTTCGTAGTCGGACCGCTGGAGCGCGATCTCTCCGAGGCCACGGATGCAGTTGGCTTCTCCGAGGAGGTCGCCGACCTTCCGATGGAGCAGGATGGCCTGTTCAAATAACTCTCGCGCGGCGTCGTGATCGGAGCGTCGAAGCGCGATCTCCCCGAGGTCCCGAATGCAATAGGCCTGTCCGAAGAGGTCACCGCACGTTCGGAACATCGCCAGGGCTTGCTCATAGCGCTGCTGGGCGACGTGGTGGTCGGACCGGTGGAGCGCGATGTCCCCTAGGCACTTGATGCAACCGGCCTCTCCGAGAGCGTCGCCGGACCGTCGGAACATTGGCAGGGCCTGCTCATAGTGCTGCCGTGCCGCGTTGTGGTCGGACCGCCGGAGTGCGATGTCCCCGAGGGACTTGATGCAACTGGCCTCTCCGATGACGGAGCCCACCGTCCGGTAAATTGAGAGCGCCTGAGCGAAGCGCCGCTGGGCGTCTTCGTGGTCGGAGCGTTGGAACGCGAGACATCCGAGGCCGTGGACGCAGTTAGCCTCTCCGAGAACGGAACCGGCGTTTTGGAATAGAGCGACCGCTTGCTCGAGGCGCTGCTGTGCACCTTCGTGGTCGGAGCGTTGGAGCGAGAGATCTCCGAGGCTGTGAACGCCGCTGGCCTCTCCGAGGAGGTCGCCGACGTTTCGAAGTAGCGGAAGCGCCTCCTCGAAACACCTTCGCGCGGTGTCGTGGTCAGAGCGTCGCCGCGCGAGGTCGCCAGACAGTAGAAACCACTGCGCGGCGAAGGGCTCCCCCATCTCTGGATTGGACTCCCGGATCGTCTCCAGGATCGAAGCCGCCTCGTCGACCTTGAACGCGTTGAGGGCCGCGCGCGCCAGCCGCAATCGCAGCTCGGTCGTGTCGGCGCCGCGCTCGGCCGTCGCCGCGACGAGAGCCGTCAGCCGTTCGAATTCTTCTCGTGCTGTGCGGGTCGGCGTGCCGACCAGGTCGGCCCGACTGCTCGCTACCTCCGTCGCCTCACCGACGCTGCTGACGCTCGTCTCGAAGCTACGCCACGAGTACAGGTCGGGCATCTGCTCGGCGATCGCGCGCAGCACCGCGGCGTCCGCGACGATCACCAGCGGACCAGGGATCGTCCGCGCCAGCAGGTCGCGCGCGAGGTTGAGCGAGTGGGCCGTCTTCGCGAGCGCGCCGTCGATGACGAACTGCTCCAGCCCGGTGAGCACCACGCCGGTGCGCTGTTTTGGGTCGAGCGCCAGCGACTGCAACGTGTCCCACGGGCTCGCCGACGGGCCGAGCGCCACGAAGCGAAGCGTCGGCACCTCGTCGTCCCCCGACCAGGCTCGCAGCCGCGCCAATAGCTCTTCGCGCGCGGGACCGACCGGCACCTCGAGGATGATCAGCGTGAAGCGCGACGCGTCCTGGAGCGCCACTCGCAGCGCGTCGAGCCGCCCGTTCTGGTCGATGTCGAGCATCGGCCCTTCACCCCGTCGCCGGACGCCCGCTCCCGTAGGCGCGCGTCCTCCGCGCCAGCGGGTGCACGTCGTACCAAGTCTCCCCGTTGTACTCGAGCACCACCATGCTGTGCAGCAGCGCGTTGCGGTCGGCCTCCTCGAAGCCCACCGGGAAGCAGCTGCACGCCGCGATCTCATGGAGCTGCGGCAGGTAGCCCTTGCCCTGGAGCATCCGCTCGTAGCTGCTGACGATGTCCTTCACGCCGTTCTCGACGTCCGCGACAGCGAGGCCCATCTCGGGCTTGAGCGAGAGCGACTCCAGCACGATGCGGAAGAGATCCCGGATCACGCCGCCCGACAGCTCGATCGCCCTCGTGAGCGCGGCATCGTCGACGAAGAGTAGGGCCGTGTCGACCCGCGTTGCGAGCAACGTCTTCAGGACGGCGATGCCCCTGGCGTGGGGCTTACGCGGCTCCCTCGGCATGTGCACCGGGATCATCGGCAGCACCTTCACCGTCGGGTTCAGGAAAACCTGCCGCAGCCGCGCGTGGGTAAAGTGCAGCGACACCGGCACCGTCAGGACGATGTGCGCCTTGAGGCGCTGCACCGTCGGGAGCTGCTCGATGAAGAAGAGGTCGTGGGTATTCTTCGCGCCCTGGTGATCGAGCTCGTCGAGGACGATCTTCTCGAGGTTGTCCGCGACGATCACGAGGTCGTCGATGTGTTGCTTCGCGAGCCCGCCGCGCAGGTCGAAGAGCAGGTCGGAGAGGTCGCTCATCAGCTCGGTGACGCGCTCGCGCAGCTTCTCGCGCAGCTTCTGCTGGAGCCCGAACTCCGTCTTCACCTTCGCCTTGAGCTTCGCCACGCCTACCGGGATCTCCACCTCCAGCTCGACCCCGAGGGGCTTGAGCCAGTCGCGGATGCTGCGCCACAGCTTCTTCGCCGTCGCCGACGCCCCCACGATCGGGCGTAGCAGCGGGTCGTCAACGATCGCATTGAAGAGCGCGATCAGGAACTCCGGGAGCTGCACCGAGTTGATGTCGAGGTACTCCAGCGCGTCGACCCACAGCACGTGGAAGCAGCGCCCCTCCTTCTCCATCTCGAGCTGCTTCGTCAGCCAGCGCAGCTCGGTGGTCTTTCCGCTGCCGACGTGCCCGCTGAAGAGCACCGTGCGGTAGTTGCCCCGGCGCGCGTCGCGGATGTCGCCTTCGATCTGGTCGAGCACCCGACCGCCGCGCACCTCCGTGAGGTCGACGCGCAGCCGCTCGAGGTCCTTGCCCTTCAGCTCGAACTGGAGGTCGCAGGCCGCCTTCATGTCGCGACGGCTCTTCGCGGGGATCGTGATCTCGTCGACCAGCGCGGTCTCGGTCTCGTGGGCCATGGCTGGGTCGGAGCATGCCAGACGCAGCCGCGCCCCGTCAGCCCGCCGCCGTCATCGCAGCGCGCTTGTTGCCATCAACAGAAGGCTGGTTCTCCGCGATGTGGAAGGCCATCACGTCGGCGACGTCGAGAAACTCGACGCTCACTGAGCCAGCTTGCGGAAGGTCTCATCGTGCGCCGTCAGCACCCGCGAGGCCGCCGCCTCGATGCGCTCGGCGCGAGACACCCGCCGAGGCGTCAGCACGATGCGATCGCCCTCCACGGAGACCTCGAACTCGGCGTCGCGCGTGACCCCGACGGCCTCCAGCAACGAGTCCTCCAGCGGCAGGACCACGGCGCTTCCTACGATCGACAGGCGCGTCACCATGGTCGAAGCGTAGCGCGACTACCCCCCCGACCGCTTGCGCCACTCCGAGCGCACCACCCACGCGCTCATCGCCACGATGAGCCCCACCAGGCCCGCGAGCGTGCCCCGCAGCTCCGCCGCGCTCGACCGCGCCACCGCGAAGGGCCCCACCGACGCCAGCACCGCCGTCGCGCCCGGCCCCGCTCGCCGCGCCCTCGTCAGCACCACCGCGACGTCCTCCGGCCGCAGCCCCGCCACCGCCCCGGCCACCAGGCGCTGCACCGCCGCGGAGTCCACCTCTTCGCTGCACCGCAACAACACCGAGGCCCGCGGCCGTACCCGTGCCTCGTCGCCCGAGAGCGCGTCCCCCTCTGGCGCCGCAACATGCACCCGCGCGTCGAGCACCCCGTCGAGGGCCATCAGCGTCCGGGCGATCTCGCCCGCCCGCGCGTGCTCGGCCCGCAGCGCCTCCTCCGCCACGCCGCGCAGCAGACCCCCGCCGGCGTAGGTCTCCGCCACCCCCTGCGCCTCGCGCCGCGGCAGCGACTCGTCCCCGAGCGTGGTCACCGCCCGCGCCACGTCGTCCCTCGCCACGCTCACGGTCCACTGACCCGAGGCGCCCGATTTGTGCGCCGCAACACCCGCCCGGTCGAGCACAGCCACCGCGCGGTTGGCCTCCCCCTCCGCGGCCCCCGTCCACAGCGGCACCTCCTCGCAGCCCGCGAGAAGCACCCCCAGCGCTGCGGCGCACCATAGGGCCCGCGCGCGCGCCATGGTCAGAACCCGAAGCCCCAGCTCAACCCGATGCGCGGACCGCCGAAGGCCCGCCACGAGAGCGAGCGCACCGTGCTCGACACGCAGCCCTTCACGCCCGCTGATCCGTTGTTGACCGTCACGCCCATCGCCCGGCCGTTGCCGCCGATGGCGATGCGGAGCGTCACGTTGCGGGCGCTGCCGTCCCCCAGGCACCCGGCGAAGCGGGAGAGCGACGCGTTGAGCGGGCGAACGATCTCGGCGTCCGAGAGGGTGCCCCCCGCCGGGCCGCCGCCGCCCGCGAAGTTGAAGTCGATGGGCTGCGCCATCGCGGACTCGTAGCTCATCGATCCGCCGCCGTGGCCGCCACCCCCGCCCGCGCGACGCGCCGACGGCGGAGGCGGCGGGAGCAGCACGATGTTGGTCGTCTGCACCCGCAGCTCGCCGCGCGCGATGAGGCTGTCGATCTCCGCCGCCGAGCGGGTGCGCCGCGCGCCCGGACCCACCGTGAACCAGAACACCCCGCCCACCATCAGCAGCGCCACCCCGACCGCCCCGGTGATGATCGCCTTGCCGCGCTTCGCGTGACCCGCCTCGGCCAGCGCGTCCTTCGTGGCCGCCTGGTGCGCGTCGATGTTGCGCTTGTCCGTCGCCGTCTCGACGAACTCCACGTACTGCGCCCACTCGCGCAGCCGCCGCCGCTCGCCGGTCTCCATGTTGGTGACCGGGTCGTCAGCCAGGGCCTCGTGGCGGATGATCGCCGCGATGAGCTCGCGCGCCGACAGCGGCCCGTGGTCGAGGCCGCCGTGGGAGAACATCCACCGGTCGGCGTCGCCCGTCGTCGCCACCTGCAAGAGCGATCCGAGGTCGGCGTCCGAGGCGCGCGAGGGGTCGGGCAGGTCGTAGATCACCGGGATCTCCGACGCCTCGGGGTACTCGAACACCACCGGGATCTCCCCGGGCGCCGGGCGCTTCGGCACCACCGCGGCCTTGTCGGGGGAGACCACCGCGCCGAGGGCGTTCTGCACCTCCGCCATGCTCTCGAAGCGGTCGGCGGGGTCGGGCGACACGCAGTTCTCGAGGATCACCTCGATGGTGATCGGCAGCCCCGGCGCGGCCTCGGAGAGCCGCACCCGCCGGTCGAAGGGCTTGTTGGTGAGCAGCTCGTAGAGCACCACCCCCACCGAGTACACGTCCGAGGCGGGCGTCGGCGTCTGGCCGTTGCGCACCTCCGGGGCGACGTAGCGCGTGGACACGGCGTCGAGGAGCACCAGCGGCGTGAGCAGCCCGAGGCCCGCGAGGCGCACCTTGCCGCCGTCGAAGCGGATGATCTCCGGCGCGATGGCCCCGTGCGCGACCCAGCCGTGCGCGGCGTCGAGCGCGGTGGTGACGTTGGCCACGAACTCGTAGGCCTCGATGGGCGAGTGAGGCCGCGCCTCGCGGGTGCGGGCGGCGATGATGTCCGCCAGCGCCGAGTCGCCCAGCGGCTCGGTGGCCACGCAGAGCGTCCCGTCAGGGAGCACCGAGGTGCCGAAGGGGGCGATGAGCCCGGCGTGCTGCACCGAGGCCGCCGCGCGCACCGACTTGCGGGTGGCCTCGACGTGCGCGTCGGGGAGGGCGCCGGCGGGGATGAGCCAGAGCGCCACGAGGCGCTGGGTCTTCTGGTCGCGGGCGTGGTGCACCGAGAGCTGCCCCAGCCGCGTGGCGAGCCCCTCGACCTTGAAGCGCCCACCCACCATGGTGCCGGGCGGAAGCACGTCGTCGTCGTCGTGCTCATCGGACGCGTCCATCACCATCGCGGTCGGGACGCTACTCCAGGTGCGCCCCCGGCGGGAATAGGGTTCGGAGACCCGGCGGAACGGAGAGCTTTGGTAAGCTCCGCAGGATGACGGCCATGGTGAAGAAGCAGGCGTCCGGTGAACCCGCCCTCTCGGCCCCGCAGCGCAAGCAACTGGCGCTGGCGCTGGCGCGCGCCGAAGAGACCCGCGACGTGATGGAGGACGCGCTGGTGTCCTTCGGTCGCTGGCTGCTGGTGGAGGTCTTCAACGACGACGCTGGCGCGGCCCTTGACGAGCGCGGTGACAATCCCGTGTGGCTCGAATTGCGCCGGCGAGCTGGCGGCCCGACGCTGCGCCTGAGCGAGCATATGCTCTACGTGGCGCTGCACATCGCCGCGCGCGACAAGCGCATCACCAGTGAGGCGTGGCGGAGCCTGGAGCCTGGCCGCAAGGCGCTACTGCTCCCGCTGAAGGACGAGAAGGCGATGCGCGAGGCGGCCCAGCACGTCAGCGCGATGAAGCTCTCGCAGCGTGACACCGAGGCCTATGTCACCAGCCTGCGGGCGGAGAAGGGCGACGTGCGAGAGGTGCGGGTGACGCCAGCACGGTTCACGGCGCAGGTGAAGCGATTCCGGTCGCGGGTCACGGACAAGCACTTCGAACGCAAGGTGGTGACCGCGCTGCGCGAGGGTGACGCGACGGAGACCGTGCGCGAGCTCGAGGCGGTGCGCGCGTGGGCCGATCGGCTCCTGCGACGGCTCAAGCCTGAGTGACGGAAACGTCAGCACGAAGCCATCGAAAATAGCTGAAACTACCGACAGAGACGCGTAGCTTCCCGCGCCGGAAGCGACGGGCATGGAAGAACGATCTGGAGTGCAACCGGTGTCCGGCGACCCATCGATGCCGCCGCGCGAGGGGATGATGGCCGTCGTGCGCAATCGCCTGGCGCGCGTCGTCAGCGTCGAGCCCTTCGACGCCGCCGAGCGGGGCCGACTCCACCTGGTGGAGGTCGAGTACACCGATGGCCTCGGCGCCGAGTCCGAGCGCCTGCTCTGGGAGATCGAGCGCGGCGCCCAGCTCCTGGAGCCCGCCGCCCTCCCCGCGGTCGTCTCCGAGGCTCCGATGGACGCGGCCGAGTTCGACGCGCTCGTGCGCGCGGCCCGCTGGTCGGCCCTCACACCGGCGCTGCCCTTCTCGGGCCTCGAAGCCGACCGTCGCGCGCTCCCTCTCGCGGCTCCGCTCTTCGGGGCCATCGACGCCGAAGCGTGGCAGCTCGTGCCCGTGCTCCGCGCGCTGGAGATGCCCCGCGTCGCACTCCTGCTCGCCGACGCCGTGGGCCTCGGCAAGACCGTACAGGCCGGGATGATCCTCCGCGAGCTCATGCTCCGCCGTCGCATCCGGCGGGTGCTCATCCTCTGCCCCGCCTCGCTGCGCACCCAGTGGCGCGAGGAGATGGCCGAGAAGTTCTCCGTTCCGTTTCAGGTGGTCGACGGTCCCTCGGTGCACCGACTCCAGCGGGAGTACGGGCTCGACGTCAACCCGTGGCGCGTCCATGAGCGCGTGATCGCCAGCTTCCACTACCTGAAGCAGCCCAACGTGCTGGAGCAGTTTCGCAGCGTCGCGGCGCCCGACCAGGACGGTCGCCTGCGCTGGGACCTGCTCGTCGTCGACGAGGCCCACAACCTCGCGCCCGCTCCCTTCGGCGAAGACTCCGACCTCTCCCGGATGCTCCAGATCGTGGCGCCTTGGTTCGAGCACCGGGTCTTCCTCACCGCCACGCCCCACAACGGCCACACCCGGTCGTTCTCCGGGCTCCTCGAGGCGCTCGACCCGCTGCGCTTCACCCGCACCACCGAGCTCTCCGCTGCCGACCGCGCCCGCGTCGCCACCGCCGTCATCCGCCGCCGCAAGAGCGAGATCAACCGCTCGTACCAGACCATGGGTGAGGCGCCGCGCTTCTCCGAACGCCGCGTCGAGGCTCTCGAAGTGCTGCGCCCCAGCCGAGATGAGCGCGCGCTCCAGACGCACCTTTACGACCTCTGCAAGGCACTACGATCCGCGACCGCGAAGGGTGCACCGCGAGACCGCACCGCGGTGGGCTTCGCCGTGGAGGTGCTCCAGAAGCGGCTACTCTCGGGGCCGTGGGCCTTCGGTCAAAGCTGGCGGCACCTCCTCGAGGGCCTCGCCGGGCAGGACGCCCCGGCGGAAGACCTCGCGCGGGTGCACGCCGTCGGCCTCGACGACACCGACAACGATCCCGAGCGGGAGAGCCGCCAGCGACAGGCGCATCGCACCGTTGGCGCCTGGATGCGAAAGTGGCAAGAGGCGGTGACGTCAGAGATCGAGGCGGTCACGAAGACGGTCGACGCCCTCGGGGTCGACGGGGTCGCACCGGGGGGAGAGCCCGAGACGCGCCAGCGTTCGGTGGCCCTCGCGGCGGCGAAGGTGAAGGGCGACACGCGCCTCAAGCGACTGGAAGACCTCATTGACCAACGCCTGCGTCGGGAGGGCGCGTGGCGCGACGACGAGCGGCTGGTGGTGTTTACGGAATACCTCGCCACGCTGGAGTACCTCTCGGCGCGGCTGCGGCAGCGCTACGGGGAGGGCGACTGGCTGGTGTCCCTCTACGGCGGGCTCGACGACGAAGAGCGCGATGCGGTGAAGCGGGCGTTCAACGACCGCGCGAGCGCGGCGCGGGTGCTGGTGGCCACCGACGCGGCGGGTGAGGGGCTCAACCTTCAGCGGTCGTGCCGGCTCCTACTCCATTGGGACATCCCCTGGAACCCGGGTCGCATGGAGCAGCGCAACGGCCGCGTTGACCGCTACGGGCAGGCGAGGGACGTCGAGCTCTTCCACTTCGATAGCCCCGACGACGCGTCCATGCGCTTCCTCGGGCGCGTGCTCTTCAAGCGCAGCCAGACCCGCGAAGACCACATCGCGACCGACGACATCTTCGCGCGTGCGGTGCTCGATCACTTCGAGCACGACGAAGACCCCGCGGAGGCCGAGGCGCGCCTCGACCGGGCGATCGTCTCCGCTCGGGCCACCCAGAACGTCGATGACATCCCGGACGATGTGGACGTGCTCGACGCCGCCGAGCGCGACCGCGTCGCGAGGCTGCGAAGCGCCCTCGACCTGTCGCCCGACACCCTCCGAGAGACCCTGGAGACGGCCCTCGCCGTCGGCGCCGGGCGGCCGCGACTCCAGCCCGATGGGCCGGGGAGATATCGCCTGGCGCCGCCCGTTCCGTCGGCGTGGGAGGAGGTCGTCGACGAGGCGCTGCGGGTCGCCCCCGACGACGGGCGCGCGCGGCGCTTCGGGCCGCTGCCCGCGCTGGTGTTCGACCCGACCCACTACGTGAACCCCGTCGAGGCACGACCCGTGTTTCGACCGGAACCCGACTCCCGGTTGATGCACCTCGGGCACCCGATGATCCACCGCGCGCTGTCGACATTCGCGCGCGCCCGTTACCCCGGCAGCGGGTACTCTGCCACCCGCTGGATCGCCAGCCACGGAGATCCGCGGGTATTGCTCACGCTGGAGGTCTTCGCCATCAACGAGCTCCGCGAACCGTGCCTGCACGAGGTCGTGACGGTGATGTTCGAGCTGCGCACCACCGGGCTCGAACGCCCCCGTTGGGACGTGTCGCCCGAGCTCAAGACTTTCAAGGCGGGCGACGTCGATGCGGCGCGCGAGGCGTGGGACGGCGTGTCCGCCGAGCTCAAGCGCTTCGTGCGCAAAGTGCAGAAGGAACGCACCGCCAGGCTCGCCGGGCAGTTGCAGACGGCCTACCGGAGCGTGAAGGTCGTGGAGCGGTCGCTCTTCGATCAACGACGGAAGGAGATCACCAAGGCGGTCGCCGACACCACCCTGGCGAAGCTGGAGCGCGACGTTGAAAAGATTCGCGAGCGCACCGTGCAGATGTCCCTGTACCCGCAGGAAAACCTCGAAGATCAACGCAAGCTGCGGGACAAGGAGGCCGAGATCGCGCTCCGGAAGCGGCACTACGACGCCGCGCTGCGGCTGCTCAGCGACGAGGAGAGGCGCACCCTCGAACACCTGCTGCCGAAGCGCTATCGCCTCCATGGTGAGGTGCAGGTGCTGCCGGTGGCCGTCGAGGTGAGCGTTCGACAGGAGGCGCGATGAGCGACGCCGCGGCGCCCCCGACGCCGTACGACGCCTGGGCCGATCTCCCGCAGGCGGGGCGCCTGCTCGACCGCCGGTCGCTCGATGGCCTTCCCCCGATCGACGCGCTTCGGGCGCGCACGCTCGATGACCTCCGCGACGCCCTCACCCACCTTGCTGGCAGCGAGGACGTTGGCGCCCTCGGGTCGTTGCTCGACACCGTGTTGCTCGACGTGGCGGGGCTGCGGGATGGCTGGCGCAAGCAGCCGCAGCTCACGGCGGCCGACGCCGAGACGCTTCTCGACGGCACCACCCTCAAGCCTCGGTGGGTGCTGGGTCAGCGGCTGGCGGTGTTCACTACTGGGGTGCCGCGCATCGGGCTGCACCAGGGGCGCCGGGTGTTCGCGCATGTGGTGGAGTACCTCCGCCGACGGCGGATCACCTTCGGGCTGCTGACCAACGGGCGCGCGTGGCGGCTGGTGTTCGCCGACGCCGACAACCTCGCCTGGGTCGAGTGGTTCGCCGACCAGTGGCTCTCGGGTGACGTCCCCACCCAGGGGCTCACGCTCTTCCGTCGGCTGCTCTCGCCCGCGGCCCTGACGCCCGGCGCGCCCGACGCGCCGCTGCTCGCCGCCGTGCGCGCGACCCGCCGGGGACAGGCCCAGCTCTCCAGCGAGCTTGGGGAGAACGTTCGTCGGGCGGTCGAGCGGCTGCTCCAGAGCCGACGCGCGGTGGTGGAAGAGGCCTGGTCCCCGGCGGTGGCGCGCGACACCTACGACGCCGCGTGTCGCTTCGTGATGCGGCTCGTGGTGGTGCTCTTCGCCGAGGCGCGAGATTTGCTCCCCATCGACAACCCGATCTATCACCACGGGTACGGGCTGCGCGGGCTCCTGGAGTCGTTTCAGGGCGTCGGGGCGGAGCGGCTGCGGCAGAGGCACGCGGCGTGGCCCCGGCTGCTGGGGCTCTTCCAATTGCTCCACGACGGGTCGGCGCACCCGCGCATGGTGGTGCCCCCCTATGGGGGCGAGCTCTTCCGCGCGGGAAGCGCCGAGGAGGTCGGTCTTCGCGGGGCGCTGGCGAGGGTGGAGTCCGGCGAGCACCCGCCGACCGACGAGGTCGTGCGAGACATGGTGCACCTCCTCTCGCGCACCACCGAGAGCGTGCGGCACGGCGCCCAGTCGGTGCGGGTGCCCCTCCCGGTGGACTTCTCCGAGCTCACCAGTGAGTACATCGGGATCCTCTACGAGGGGCTCCTCGACTATGAGCTGCACCGGGCGGGGGAGGGCGGTGTGGTGTTCCTTCGGCTGGGCGACCAGCCGGCGCTGCCGCTCGACGTGCTCGAAGCCATGGACGACAAGCGGCTCGCTGCGCTGGTCGAGAAGGTCAGGGCGAAGCGCGCACCGAAGGAGGAGAGCGAAGACTCCGAGGGTGACGAGGCGGAGGATGACGACGCCCCCGAAGTGGAGCCGGAGGCCGGGCCGGAGGGCGAGCCCGAGCTCGCAGCGGGTGGAGGACTCACCGTAGAGACCGACGACGACGAGCGCAGGCGGGTGTGGGAGCGGGCGCTGGCGTGGGGGCGGCGGGCGGCGCTCGTGGGCAAGCTGGTGCCAGCCGCGAAGAAGGGCGGCGGGAAGAAGGGGAGCGACCCCGCGTGGGAGCGGGCGCTCGACGCCGCCGGGAGAGGGCTGCTCGAAGAGGTGAAGCTCCCAGGGGAGCTGTACCTCGTGCGCTGGGGCGGGACGCGCAAGGGAGCGGGGACCTTCTACACGCGGCCGCAGCTCACGCTGCCGACGGTGCGGCGCACGCTCGAACCGCTGGTGTACGAGGGGGTTGGGGAGGACCGGGCGGTGCGCTCGCCCGAGGCGCTGCTGGCGCTGAAGGTGTGCGACCCGGCCATGGGGTCGGGGTCGTTTCTGGTGGCGGCGCTGAGGGTGATGACCGAGGCCGTGGTGCGCTCGCTGCACGTCCACGGGCGAGTGCAGCGGCGCGACGGCAAGGTGTACCTCGACTGCGCGCTGGTGCCCGAAGGCGACCGCGAGCAGCCCGAGGACCGCATCGAGGCCATCGTGCGGCGCGCGGTGGTGGAACAGTGCCTCTATGGCGTCGACCTCGACGGCCTCGCCGTCGAGCTCGCGCGAGTGGCCCTCTGGGTAGAGACCCTCGACCACCGGCTGCCCTTCACCTTCCTCGACCACAAGCTGCGGTGTGGCAACGCGCTGGTGGGCGCGTGGCTCGATCGCTTCCGGGACTATCCCCTTCTGGCGTGGTGGCGGCAGAGCCCCGACCTGAAGTGGCGCGGCGTCCATCACGACGGGGACGTGTGGGCCGAGGCCCTGAAAACCCGTCGCGAGAAGGTCGTCACAGAGCAGGCCGAGCTCCTCACCGGGCAGCTCCGGCTGGTCGAGGTGCCCGAGACGGATGACGCCCTGCGCGCTGCCCTCGGGCGGGTGCGTGAGCTCCATCGGGCGCTGCATGAGATCCCGGCGACGAGGCCCGACGAGCGGGCGCGGGTGTGGCACGAGAAGGTCGAACACGACATCGCCGTGGACGAGGTGCGCCGGTCCATGGACGTGTGGTGCGCGCTCTGGTTCTGGCCATTGGACAAGCTGGAGCTGGCGCCCGGGCCCGTGGCGATGAACGATCCCTCGGAGGAGGCTCGCGCGGTGGCGGCTGAGGTTGCGCGGCGCAGGTGCTTCTTCCACTGGGAGCTAGAATTTCCCGATGTGTTCGTGGCGCCCGGGGCGGGCTTCGACGCAGTGGTGGCCAATCCTCCGTGGGAGACATTGCAGCCACAGTCCAAGGAGTTCTTTTCCGACCTCGACCCGATGTATCGATCCTATGGAAAACAGGAAGCGCTCGCCCGGCAGCGTGAACTCTTCGCCGATGACAAGTCGGTAGAGGATCGTTGGCTCGATCATCTCGGAGGATTTCGAGATATCGCGAATTTCGTTCGCTTCGCCGCCGAACCCTACGGCGACGTCCTGAATGACAAGGGTGCCGCCCTTGTGGGACTCGTGCCTCGGAAGGCCAGCGCGACGAAGGAGATGCACCAACACTGGTTGACGCTGCGAGCCGAGCGCACCGGGCTCTCCGAGCCGAAGCATGCCTTCATACATCAGGGAGACGGCAAGCCGTATAGCTACAAGCTTTTCGTCGAGCAGGCTCACGCACTTCTGAAGCCGGGCGGACAATTCGGGGTGATCACCCCGGGCGGTATCTACACCGATCAGGGAGCCATCGACTTGCGGCGGCTGCTGCTGGAGCGCTGCGAGTGGCGCTGGCTCTATGGGTTCGAGAATCGAGATAGGGTCTTCGATATTCACCGGAGCTTCAAGTTTGCGATCACGGTGGCGTCGAAGGGTGGACGCACGGTGACAATGCAAGCGGCATTCATGCGCCACGAAAGCGACGACTGGGGCCAGGCGAAGGGTGCGCTGACGCTGGCGGCCGAGACGATCCGATCGCTCAGTCCGAAGAGCATGGCGCTGTTGGAGATCCGAACGGCACGAGATCTGGACGTGTTGATACGGATGTATTCGAGCAGCGTCTTGTTGGGTGCGGATGGCTCTGGCGGATGGGGAGTAAAATACGCCCAGGGGGACTTCAACATGACCAGCGATTCCAAGCTGTTCATTGGTCGGGAGAAGGCCGAGGCGGCGGGCTATCGCGTGGACGATTACGGGCGATGGGTGGGCCCCGAGGGTGACGTGCTCTTGCCTCTGTACGAAGGGCGCATGATCGGCCAGTTCGATTTCAGTCGGAAGGGGTGGGTGAGCGGGAAGGGGCGTACCGCGGTCTGGCGGGACATCGGCTGGGACAAGAAGGTCATTGAGCCTCAGTTCGTCGTCCGAAGTAGCGACTATCATGAGCAGCGCCCGGATACCGCCGATAGGGCCAGGGTTGTCTTCATGGACGTGGCTTCGGCCACCAACGCGCGAACCATGTCTGCGACGGCGCTCAGCAACCTGCCGTGTGGCAATTCAGCGCCGATCCTGCTGACCGATGAGTCGACGCTGGCCCTGTCGGCGGTGCTCAACAGCTACGCCTACGACTTCGCAGCGCGAGCGCGTTGCGGAGGGCTCCATCTCAACTACTTTGTTGTCGAAGAGACGCCGCTGATACGACCGTCTACACCTCCCGTGTTGGCGCGCCTGACAGCTCAGCTGAACTGGTCTCCGCCCCTCGCGCCTCTGCTGTTGGAGGCCTTCACCGAGCAACCAGGGAGAGCCGCCCTCACCTCCCACGAGCGCCTTCGCATCAGGTGCATCCTCGACGCCATCGTCGCCGCGCTCTACGGCCTGACCCGCGACGACTTCCGCTGGATCCTCCGCGACTGCGACCACCCCATCGATACTGTCTCTCGCGACGACTTTCGCCGCGCGCTCGATCCCAAGGGCTTCTGGCGCATCGACCGCGACCAGCCCCCTGAGCTGCGCCACACCGTGCCTCGCTCGTCGCCTTCGACGCGCTCGCGCACATCGCCGCGGCCGACGGCGACACCGAGCGCGGCATCGCGGCCTTCGCAGCCCTGCACGACGGCGAGGGCTGGCAGCTCCCGACCACCCTCCGCCTCGCCGACTACCACCTCGGCCACGACGACCCCCGCGCGCAGTCCCCGCAGCCGGTCGCCAGCGCCCTCGGAACGCGATGGCTCGACTGGCAACTCACCCAGACGCCCGAGGAGTCGTGGGCCGAGTGCGAGCGCCACGCGCGGGCGCTGCTCGGCGACGCGGCCTACGAGGCGCGCTTCGGGAAGAGCCGCACCACCCCCGAGGCGCCCCCCGCGGTGCCCCCACCCGTGGTGGACGTCGCTCCTCGCGGCAAGGCGCCGGAGGGGCAGCTCGCGTTCAATCTCCAGCCGGCGACCGTTTCGCCACGCCCTGCCTCGCCGCCCATCGTTGCCCCGGAGCCGCCGCCGATGACCCTCTCTCGCGTTCGTCTCTTGAACTTCCGTCAGTGGACCACCGAGCACTGGGCCGAAGGCATCGCGCTACGTCCGATTACCCTGTTTCTGGGGCGTAACTCGGCTGGCAAAACGAGCATCCTGCAGCCGTTGCGGATGGTGAAGCAGACGCTGGAGGCCACCGACGACGGCATCCACCTGGAGCTGGGCGCGGGCGCCTCGGACGGAGTGCAGCTCGGCGGCTACAGCGACGTGGTGCATGACCACGACGAGTCCCTGCGACTCGGCGTCGGGATCGACATCGAAGGGGGCGTCGGTGTCGATGTGGAGTTCGCGATGGTCAACAAGCGCCCGGTGATCGCGACGCTGACCTACCGGCTGGGCGAGGAGCGGGTGACGGCGGAGCGCACCGAGCGGGCCTATCAGCTAGCGAGCCCGCGCTTCCGGTTGCCCAACTGGGATGGCAGCAGGGACGTTCACATCGCGAAGCAGTCCTACGAGCCTGGCCGGGCGATCGAGTTCTCCGAGCAGTCCCTCTCCGACCTCGGCCCCACCCTCGGCCCGATGGTTCGCGCGGCGATGAACCAGGTGAAGGACGCCTTCAAGACCTTCCACTACCTGGGCCCGCTGCGGCCGCCTCCGTCGCGCGAGGTCGTGTGGTCGCAGCAAGACCTCAAGCGCCTCGGATCGACGGGCGCCGGGGCGGTGCAGGCGCTCATCGGGGCGGCGTCGGGTCGCTCGAAGCTGCTGGCGGAGGTGTCGACGTGGCTGAAGCGCCTCGACCTCGCGGACGCCATCGAGGTGACCCGCCTGGGCTCCTCGATGTTGTACCAGCTGGAGATCGTACGCGGCGAGCACCGGGCCAACCTGGTGGATGTCGGGTACGGGGTGTCGCAGGTGCTACCGCTCATCGTGCTGCTGCACTTCGTCCCGGAGGGGTCGGTGATTCTCTGCGAAGACCCGGAGGCGCACCTGCACCTGATGGCCCAGGCGGTGCTGGCCGACCTGCTCGTGGAGGTGGCGCACAGCCGGCGCTTGCAGGTGCTGGTGGAGACGCACTCGGAGCACCTGTTTCGCAGGTTGCAGTACCTGATGGCGGCGGGGACGGTGCGCTCCGACGCGTGCGGGCTCTACTACGTCGAGCGGGCCGAGGCGGCGAGCTCGCGGCTGGTGGAGCTGCGGGCCGACGAGTTCGGTCGCATCCGCGAGTGGCCCGAGAACGTCTTCGGGGACGCCATCGGGCTGGTGGAGGAGCAGACGCTCAAGATGTTCGAGCGGATGAAGGCGGCGAAGAAGTAGTGGCGCGCTGGGTGGTCGACACCAACGTGCTGATCGTGGCGAGCGCGGCGGACCCGTCGTCGCCCTTCGCGCAGACGGGCACCCACGTGCCGATCGTCGAGCAGGAGGCGGTGTTTCGATGGGTGCAGGCGCTGCGCAAGGAGCCCGACGACGTCGTGGTGATCGACATGCCTCACCGGCTCATCCCCGGGGAGTACGCCAACAAGCTGAGCAAGGACGACTACGGCCGTCGCGTGATGATGGAGAAGCTCTCGCGGGGTGAGTGTGAGTTCGCCGAGGTGGACAAGGACGTCGACGGTCACGGGGTGATCCTCGGCGACGCGGGCGCGAAGATCTTCGACCTCCAGGATCGGAAGATGGTCGCGGCGGCGGAGGCGAGCGGCGCGCCCATCGCCAACGCCTGCGACACCGACTGGTGTCAGCTGGAGCAGGAGGGCGTGCTGGCCGAGCTCAACGTCACGGTGACGCACCTGCTGGATGCGTGGATCTGGCCTGAGTACAAGCGCATGTGCGACGAGAAGAAGAAGTGACGGACTTCTTCCGCTTTCCGCACACGCCGCACCTCGCGTGGCTGGGCGATGGGGCGCCGCGGGGCGACAAGGTGCTGTCGCCGGCCGAGGCGCGGGCGCTGCTCGACGGGGAGGTCATCGTCGAGGAGAAGGTCGACGGGGCCAACGTCGGGATCTCTCTCGACGACGCGGGCGAGCTCCGCGCGCAGAACCGTGGGACCTACCTGACGCGGGCGAGCTGTCATCCGCAGTTCAAGCTGTTGTTTCGCTGGATGGATGAGCGGAAGGAGGCGCTGACCGAGGCGCTCTTCCCAGACGGGATGTTGTTCGGGGAGTGGGCGTACGCGGTGCACAGCGTGCGGTACGCTCGTCTGCCCGACTGGTTCATGGGCTTCGATGTGTTCGACCGCGCAGAGCGGGTGTTCTGGAGCGTCGAGCGTCGCGACGGGCTGCTGAGGGCGGTCGATGCAGTGGCGGTTCCCAGGCTCGGAGCGGGGCGCTTCGACCTGACGGGGTTGCGGGGGCTGCTGCGGACGTCGCGACTGGGTGACGCGCCGGCCGAGGGGCTCTACGTTCGGCGCGACGAGGCGGGGCGTCTGGGGGCGCGGGCGAAGCTGGTGCGGCCGGAGTTCACGCAGGCGATCGAGGAGCACTGGTCGCGGCGGGCGATGGAGATCAACGGACTGGTGAGCGGGTCGGGGTGGCGGGCGAGCGCGGTGGGGTGACGGGGATCGACGCGCGGGCCGGGATGGCATAGGCCATGGAAGCGGAAGGGAGCAGAGAGATGGGCGACGATCTTGGTGCCGTGTCGATGGACGTGGACCTCAGGGGAAGGGTGAGCAATCTGTCCGTCCCAAAGGGGCGTCCGCTGATGCCGCTCTTCGAGGCAGTGGTCAACTCCCTACATGCCGTGGAGGATCGTGGTTCGACGGGGGTGGTCGAGATTCATCTCCTGCGTGATCGACGATAGACCGAGCTCAAGGGAGAGCGGGCCGAGCGGCCCATCACGGGCTTCGTGGTGAAGGACAACGGGGTCGGTTTCACGGAGGAGAACTACCAGTCCTTTCGACGATCGGACTCCCGGCAAAAGCTGCGGCGAGGTGGCAAGGGCGTCGGACGCCTCCTGTGGTTGAAGGGCTTCGATTCTGTCCGCGTGGAGAGCGTCTATCGGACATCGACCGGCGAGACCCGGCGACGGGAATTCAAGTTCCAGCTCAGTGACAAGCCCATTCAGGAGCACTCCGACGCATTGGCCCCCGGGCTGGAGCCGAGCACCAGCATCCATCTCCTGTCCATGCACTCCGCGCTGCAGAGCACCTGCCCCAAGCGGTTGCAGACGATCGCTGCCCGGCTCATCGAGCACTGCCTCCCGCACTTGCTTTTGGAGAAGTCGGCCAAGATTCATCTCTACGACGACGACAACACCGCGATCGACATCCATCGACTCTGGCAGGAGTCGTACGCCGATCGGACGATCAACGAGAGCTTTGAGCTACAGTCCCATGGCTTTCAGATGGTCATGGTGCAGGACCGGAGCCCTGAGACCGAGTCGCACAGTGTCCGGTACTATGCCAACGGTCGGGAGGTGTTGAGTCGGCCGTTGAAGCAGGCGATCCCGATGCTCACCGGACCGCTGCCTTCCGAGGCTGGGAAGTTCTATTGGACCACCTACGTGACCGGGGACTACCTTCGATCACCACACTGACCAGGTGCGATCTGCCTTCACATTCCCTGATGTCGCGGAGGAACAGGGATCGATCGAACTCACGCTGCCTGCCATCCAGGAAGAGGTGGTGACCCGCTTGCGGCCCCACCTGGAGCCCTCTCTGTCGCCAGTGCGAGAGGAGACGCGCCGCCGTGTCGACGCGCTGATCGAGCAGAGCCGACCGGAGTTTCGCTTCGTCGAGAAGTACGAGCCCGGGATCATGGAGCGCATCCCCGCCCACGCGACAGACGAGGACATCGACGCCGTGATGAACCGCGCCCGCTTCGAGATCGAGCGCAAGGCGAGGGCCGAGGTGAACGCCATCCTGGGTGCAGCGCCAGAGCAGACGGGGCACGAGTTGGAGCGACGAACCGCGGCGATCTTCGGAACGATCAGCGAACTGAACAAGGCCGACCTGGCGGGCTATGTGGCGCGGCGTCGGGCGGTGCTCGATCTGCTGGAGCATCGGCTAAAGAAGCAGTCGACGGCGACTACCTCAAGGAGGAGGTCGTCCATGAGTTGTTCGCCGTGATGGGCGTGACGTCACACGACGTCCCCGACGAGTCACTCAACCTCTGGCTCATCGACGAGCGGCTCTCGTTTCATCGACTGATGGCGTCGAACCTTCCCATCGACAACGAGAAGTTGGGTGCGCCGGGCAAGAAGCCGGATCTCCTCATCGAGCGCCGCGCCTTTGTGTCCGGTGAGGGTGACCGTGCATCGCACGTGTTGATCGTGGAGTTCAAGCGGCCAGGGCGCGGCGATTATGGCCCTGGAAAGAGCCCGATCGTACAGGTGCAGGGGTACGTCATCGCACTGAAGAACAGACCGCGACTGTTGGTGGGCGCGCGGTGCAGGTGAGCGACCGTACGCCGTTCGGAGGCCTACGTGATCTGCGACGTCACCCCAGCGCTGCGGAAGCAACTTGAGATCTTTGACGACTGCAAGCGCGACGCCGATGGCCGATCGTGGCGAGCGGTCAAGCAGAACATGAACCTCTTCGTTGAGGTGATCCCCTTCGATGTCGCTCCGACGAGCGAAGGAGCGCAATGATGTCTTCTTCCGCAAGGTCGGAATTCGAGGGCCGAAGCCGTGAGGCGTCTCACCACATCAACGATTGCACTCCGAGACGCGGCGAGCGGAGAGACGAAACATGGTTGAGACCATTCAGATCAAGGGTTTTCGCGCGCTGAAGGACACCAAGATCAGCTTCCCCGCCGGGAAGCCGCTGGTGCTCATCGGTGAGAACGCGACCGGCAAGAGCACGATCATTGAAGCTGTTGAGCCTATCTGCGCCGTCGCGAACGGAACCGTCGGTCAGGCGATTCGCAGCCGCGGCGGATGGGACGCCGTGGCGTGGGCCGGGACCGCGACGGAGATCGAGCTGACGGTGCGCTTCTCGGTGGACTCCGAGGTCTTTCGGCGCGACGGCCACCCGGTAGAGTACATGGTCCGGCTGGGCAAGGTGCGCTCGGTGCCCTCGGTGCTCGACGAGCAGGTTCGGAGGTATTCCAATGGTCTCGATCAGCGGCCGTTCACAGCCCTTCAGGGCGGAGCCCGGCGGTGGGTCGCCAACGTCCAGACGAAGGGGAATGACATCATCCCGCTGCAAGCCAGCGATGAGGAGTTCATGGCCACGGGGTAAACAGCCGCCGCGGTCTCTGACGAGACCCGATATCCCACGCCGGTGCACGTCAAAGAGGCGCTGCGATCCATCGCCTTCTACCCCTCCTTCATGCTGGGGAGCGCGCACGACAGCGTCGCATCGGACTCCATCGGCGCCCGTCCGGTGGAGTGGACGCGTCGCATCGGTCCCTCCGGGCGCGACCTCCTCAACGCGCTGCACACCCTCTCCACCCAGCACCCGCGGGAGTGGGAGTCGCTCGGTCGTGACCTCCGCGCCGTATTTCCGTGGTGTGACTCACTTCGCTTCCCTCCGGGGCCAGGCCGGGGGCTCATCACCATGACCTGGATCGACAAGCGCTCGGGCGCGACCCTCTATCTCGACGACATGAGCGAGGGGATGCGGGTCTATCTCGCGCTCCTGGCCGCGCTGCACGCGCCGGACAGCCCCGCCCTGATCGCCTTCGATGAGCCCGAGCGCAGCCTGCACCCTCGGGCGATGAGCAGGATCGTGAAGGTGCTCGAGTCTCGCGCCGAGCGCACGCCCGTGTTGATCGCGACGCACGCCGACCGGATGCTCGACCACCTGGAGAGCCCGGTCGAATCGCTCGGCGTCACTCGCTTCTCGTCCGATCACGGGGTCACCGTCGAGCGCCTCGACCCGGAGGTGCTCGGCGCGTGGCTCCAGGACTATTCGATGTCCGAGCTCCGCTCGCGAAACCTGCTGGAGGCGGTGGCTGCCCCGGAGGAGGAGCCGTGAGCGATCGACTCACGGTCATCCTCTACGAGGACGAATATCACGCGGAGCTTCACCGGCTGATCAAGCGGATCCGAACCCGTGACCTGGGCCGGGGGTCTGCCATCATCGAGCCGGCGACCGCGCGCGGAGATGGCGGCTTCGTCCGCGAGCTGCCCCTGCTCCTGCGTACGATGCAGCGAGCGACGAGGCGTCCGCCCGATCGGGTCGTGTGCGTCGCGGACGCCGATCGTCCGGCGAATCTCTACCCGGAGATGAGCCCCGCTCCGATCGGTGCCACACCGGAGCAGCTGCGAGCCTGGCTCGCGTCACTGGAATCCTCGTGGCGCGACGCGCTGCTCCTCCGCGCAGGAGTCTCCGCGGAGGATGCTCCCCGCGTCTCCGTGGCGTGCCTCCTCTGGAACAAGGAGAGCCTGCTGATCGCCTGCCCGGACGCTCTCGAAGACTTCGCGGGAGAGGATCGCGCCGCGGTCACGACTCATCTCGCGACGTGTCAGCCCCCGCTGGGCGCCGTGACCGACGAGGCGTTCTCGACGACGTATCGAAACCCCGCGCGCTGCCTGGACGCCGTCCTCCAGGTCGCGCAGCAACGTCGATACAAGAAGGGACGGGACGACGAGGATCTGCTTCGCGATCACATCGCCCGTGTCGACGCGCGCCGTCAGAAGCTGCTCGCGCGCAGCCCTGATCTCATACGGCTGATCGACCTCATCGACGCTCCCCCGTAACCGGCGCCCTGCCCGAGAGGTCCCCCTCCATGGCCCTGAACCCCATCGCCTTCACCGAGCAGGTCGTCGCGGACTTCCTCCGCTATCAGCTCACCACCTATCCGCTCGCGGACGTCGACCTTCATGCACAGATGCGCGCTCTCCTGCGCCTGGAGGCGCGTCGCGACACCCCCCTCCGCCGCGGTCCGTTCATCAGCCTGTCGAAGCCCTTCCGGGAGGGTGCGAGCCTCGCCGAGCTCGTGCGCGAGGGCGTCCTCCACCCTGCCATGCCGACCGTGGCGCCGTTTCCCTCCCTCCGCGCGCACCAGGACGAGGCCATCCGGGCGATTCACGAGGGCGCACCACCCTCGTCGCTACCGGCACGGGCTCCGGGAAGACCGAGGCCTTCCTCTTCCCCATCATCAGCCGCTGTCTCGAACTCCTGGATGCGGGCGCCCCTCCCGGCATCGTCGCCGTCCTCGTCTACCCGATGAACGCCCTCGCTGAAGACCAGCTCGACCGTCTTCGGGCGCTCCTCGCCGGGCGAGGCATCCCCTTCGGGATGTACGTAGGAAAGACCCCCGACGACGAGGCCGACGTGAAGGGCGAGCGTATGCCGTCCGGTAGCTCCAACGCGGACTACCGCGCCCGCCTCGCAGAGCTTCGGACCGCGGGCGCCGCGACCACCCTGTTGCCCGCCGAGGAGCGAGCGAGCCGCGCTGCGATGCAACGCCCCGGGGGCCAGCCGCGCATCCTCCTCACCAACGTCAAGCAGCTCGAACTACTGCTCACCCGCGGCAAGGACATCGGGCTGTTCGCCCGCGCACCGCTGGAGTTTCTGGTCTTCGACGAGGCCCACACCTTTCGAGGTGCCCAGGGCGCCGAGACCGCCTGCCTCATCCGCCGCCTGCGATCGTTCTGCGGGCGCGAGGCGTCAGAGGTCACCTGTGTGGCGACCTCGGCGACCATCGCCGACCCCAAGCGAGGCACCGAGGCGGGGCGTGACTTCGCCCGACGGTTCTTCGGGGTCGACGGTGATCGCGTCACCCTCGTCACCGAGGCGTATGAGTCCCTGCGCTGGGACCCTCAGCGAGAGGTTCCAGCTGGGCCCGCCGACCCGGCGGCGGTGCTCGCTCGCGTCCTGGCCGCCGTCGACCTGCCCGGTGATGCCGTCGCGGCCGCTCTCTCGGAGTGCCTTCTCGCGCTCGGTGGTGGGCCCCTTCCGTCGAACGACTGGCAGTCTGCGCTCGCCGCGCAGCTCCGTCGCAACGACCTGGTCTTCCACCTCGCGTCGCTGCTCGACGGGCCGCGGTCGCTCACCGACCTCCCCTCCGCCCTCACCGCCGCGGTGGGCCGCCCTGTCTCCGACCACGAGGTGCTCACCTGGCTGGCGCTCGGAGTGGCGTGTGCGCGCGATGGCCACGACCCGGTGCTTCGCCCGGTGGTGCACAGCTTCATTCGCGGCGTCGGCGGTGCCGTGGTGACCCTGTCAGGCCTCGCCGGAGCCGCGCGGCTGTGGCTCGCGGGCGACGACGTCGAAGCCACGCTGGGCCATGGGTGGCAGCGCTTTCCGCTGCTCACGTGCACCACCTGCGGACAGCACTACTACGAGACCTGGCTCAAGGACTTCCGCCTCGAGGGCGCTTCAGGGGCGCCCGAGGGCGGCGACCTCGTCGACACCGCCCCGGTCTGGCCCCCGCTGGCCGAGTCTCTCGGGGGCGCCCGCGCGCTGTTCGTCGATCGACTGGTGGTGAAGCCCGACGAGGACGAAGACGACGACCCCGACGACGACGTCCCTGCGGTGGCCGTGTCGGCCCATGACTTCGAGCACGGTCGGTTGCATCCGCTCTGGGCGTGCCGTCGCTGCGGCGCGCTGCACGGGGCGGAGCGATCGAGCTGCGGAGCGTGTCATCAGCCCGCGGCCCTGGTGCCGGTGCAGGTGGTGCGCAGCAAGCGCGACCTGCCCGGGGTGTTGCACTCGTGCGTGGCGTGTCAGGCGCCCGGGCGGCGGCCCGCGGGGGGACGCTACCGCGAGCCGGCGCGCCCCGTGCGGGCGGTGTCCGTCTCCGACGTGCACGTGCTCGCGCAGTCGATGCTGCACCTCGCCGAGCGACCGCGGCTGCTGGTGTTCGCCGACAACCGTCAGGACGCGGCGTTTCAGGCGGGGTGGATGCGCGACCACGCGCGCCGGTTTCGGCTGCGCGCGCTGATGTCCCAGGCGATCCCGACCTCCGGGGCCTCCATCGGGGACGTCACACAGCACCTGAGCGAGCTGTTGGAGCGAGACCGTGACCTGTCCGAGGCGCTCATCCCCGAGGTGTGGCGGGTGGCTCCTCCGGAGGATGCGTCGACCAAGCACCGCGAAGAGCGGCTGTATTTCCTGCGCCTCCAGGTGCTGCGCGAGGTCGCGACGGGGGTGAAGCAGCGGCTGGGTCTGGAGCCCTGGGGCCGCCTTCGGGTGGAGTACCTCGGGCTCGACGCGAAGGATGCGTTCTTTCGGGAGTGGGCACCCAAGCTGGGGACGGACGCGGGGCGGCTCGTCGAGGGGGTCGGTGCGCTGCTCGATCACCTCCGGCGGTCGCGGCTCCTTCACGACGCCTCGACCCGGCTCTACGGTCGACAGTGGGGTGACGGCGACAAGGAGATTCAGTACGGGTATTTCCCACAGTTCGCGGGGGGGCCACGGGGCATGAAGCGCTCCCGGGCGCCACAAGACTCGCCGCAGCGGGTGGTGCAGTGGGTGGGCGAGCGCCCCGGGCAGGTCGCGACCACGGTGACGACCTGGGGCGTGCCCGACGAGGCGCGGGAGGCGTTCCTCGACGCACTCTGGAACCACCTGGTGCGCGTGAAGCTCCTGGTCCTGGCGCCGCTGGAGGGATGGGGCAAGGCGCTTCGAGGCAGCGCGGGCACCTGGCAGATCGACGCGGCGAAGCTGGTGCTCACTCCTCACTGCGGGCGATGGCGCTGCGATCGCTGCCGGCGCACCACGGTGCGGGTTGGTCCGAAGGGTCGATGTGGAGCGTGGCGCTGCGCGGGGACGCTCGAATGGGAGGTCGACGCCGCGGACGACTTCGACCTGCACATGCTCGACGGCGACTACGCGATGCTGCGGGTGGCCGAACACTCAGCGCAGGTTCCCGAGGCGATACGCGAGCAGATCGAGAACCGGTTCAAGGGGCAGGGCGAGCACCTGAACACCCTCGTGTGCACGCCTACGCTGGAGCTCGGCGTGGACATCGGCGCGCTCGATGCGGTGCTGATGCGCAACGTGCCGCCGAGCGCGGCGAACTACTGGCAGCGCGCGGGTCGCGCAGGGCGGCGCCATCGCATGGCGGTCGACATCACCTACGCGCAGGCGACAGGCTTCGACCAGTCGTACTTCCGCGACCCGCTGAAGCTCCTGGCAGGCGTGGTCGACCCGCCGCGCTTCAACCTCCAGAACGACGTGATGATCCGCAAGCACGTGCACGCCACGGTGCTCACGGCGCTGCACGGGCTCACGCGCCGGACGCGACCGCCGGAGAGCACGCGCATCGAGGCCGCGCTCTCTCAGTGCTTCCCGCGCAGGCTCGGCGCGTACCTGTTCTCGCCCGCGGGGATGGTGCTCTCCCAGCCGACGGACGTCTCGGTGCTGGCGGACGTGCTGAGGGATCATCGCGCGGAGGTCGACGCCGAGGTGGCGCGGGTGTTCACCAGGGCGTGGCCCGCGGAGGACGCCCGGGCGGTCGATCCGGCACGGCTGGCGGCGATGGTGATGGAGATGCCCGGGTCGCTTGCGGCGGTGCTCGCCCGCTTCAAGCGGCGGCTCGACTGGGCCCGCGGGGAGCTCGATCGTCTCTCGGCGGTGGAGGCTCGGAAGGGCGCCCTCGACGTCGAAGACGCCGCGCATCGCAAGCGCTGCTCTCGGGTCATCGAGAGGCTCAAGGGCAAGGCGAACTGGGACCGGGCGCGGCCACAAGGCGGCGCAGATGACTCGGACACCATGGGCGCTCTCGCGCGGGAGGGATTCCTTCCGGGCTACGGGCTGGAGTCGGGGAGCATCACCGGCACGGCCGAGCCGCCGCGGATGACGTACCGGCTCGACCCGTTTCCCCTGTCGCGGTCGCCGACGCTGGCGCTGCGGGAGTTCGTCCCGGGCAACGCGATCTACGCCAACGGGTTTCGCTTCGTGCCGCGGCACTTCCTGCTGACCCGGGAGGAGGCCCTGCGGTTTCGCGTCGACGCCGAACGGCAGCGGGTCCAGGAGGTCGGGAGCGACGTGTCGACGGCGGCGCTCGGGGCCGAGGAGCTGCGGGCGGTGCCGGTGTGCGACGCGATCCTTCCGTCGCAATCTCACATCTCCGACGAGGAGGACTTCCGCTTCCAGATGCCCGTGGCCGTGTACGCCATGGAGCGCGACCACCACCGCGGTGGGACAGCGTTGAGCTGGTCAGGATACGACCTGCGCCTGCGGAGGGCGGTGCAGCTCCGCATGGTCAACGCGGGTCCGCGGGCCGAGGTGTCGCGCGGCGCGCTCGGCTACCCGATCTGTCTCGCGTGCGGCCAGTCACAGTCGCCCTATACGAGCACGGCGAACCGGGAGAAATTTCGGGTGAAGCATGAGGAGCGCTGCGGTCATGCGGTGCGCCCGACGGGCTTCTTCGCCGACGTGGAGGTCGACGTGCTGGGGCTCCACGGCATGAGCGACCGCACGCTGGCCTTCAGCGTGCTTGAGGCGCTGCGCATGGGGGCCGCGCGGGTGCTCGACATGGAAGTGGAGGACCTCCAGCTCCTCGCCATCGGTCAGGCCCAGGCTGATCGTGTGACGTGCTGCTGTATGACCCGATGCCCGGCGGTTCGGGCCTGCTCGATCAGCTCGTGGCGCGATGGGGGGAGGTGCGCGCGTCCGCGCTGGCGCTGGTGGAGGGCTGCCCGGGGGCCTGCGATCGGGCGTGCATTGACTGTCTGCAGACGTACCGCAACCGATTCTATCACCCATACCTCGACCGGCATGAGGCGCTCGCGGCGCTCGCGGCGGGGACGACTGGGCCCGAGCTGCGGCATGAGATCCCCGAGCAGCTCCCACGCACAGCGACCACCACTGGACAGCCGCAGACCGTAGTAGAGCAGCGGTTTCAGCGCCTGCTGCGAGCGGCCGGTCTTCCCTCGCCCGAAGCCCAGCATCGCATCGGACTGGGCGGCGCCCTCGCGACGGTTCCAGATTTCTTCTACGTCGGCGATGACCCCGACGAGCCCGGGATCTGCATCTACATCGACGGCATGGCGGGACACCTCCATGGCAACGCCGCGCAAGCAGATCACGATCGGTATCTGCGCGAGCGGCTTCGATCGAAGGGCTACGAGGTGGTCGTGCTCGCCGCAGCGGAGGTCGACGACCGCAAGGCCATGGTGATGGCGGTGTCGCAGATCGCGCGGTACCTGGTGTCGAAGGAGCGAGGTCGGGCGCTGCGTGAAGACACCCGCTGGTTTGACGGGGCGGCCCATGAGCGCGCTCGCCGAGTCGTCGGACCGCTCCGCCTGGAGCGATTGCCAGAGTTCGTCCCGGGCGCCCTGCCGGTGATCGATCTCCGGGTCGCTGCGGGTCGCTTCGCCGGGTCGCACCTGCCTGATGCGACGGGGTATGTCCGCCTCGAGGGGATCGAGCCTCGCGACGGAATGTTTGTCGCTCGGGTCACGGGCGACTCCATGAACCTCGTCGTACCAGATGGCGCGTGGTGCCTATGGGAGCATCTCGGTGCGCCTGGCGTCGCGGCGCCAGCCTCAGGCGAGGCCTTGCTCATGCGTCGCGTGGACGGGGCTGACCCCGAGTCCTCGGCGTGGGCCTTCAAGGTCCTGGTCGAGGCCCCCGGGCAGTGGCGTCTGGAACCACGGAGCGACAACCCCGCACACCTGCCCGTCGCGCTTCTGGGCCGGGAGGAGGTCATCCCGCTGGCTCGCTTCGTGGCCCTCCTGGATGACTGATCGTTGCGGAGAAAACGTCAGCGAAAAGTCTTCTGAAAAGACTTTGAATCTCGCAGAATATGTATCGCTTCCGGCGCCGGAAGCGATGTCTCCCATAGGGGCTCCCGGGTTTGACAATCAGCCCGTCGGATGTGGTTCCATGCCCGCCGCCATGACCCGCGAAGACTCTCCCTTCCGCCCCGGACTCTTCACCGGTCGCGTCGCGCTCATCACCGGCGGCGGCACCGGCATCGGCCTCGCCATCGCCGAAGAGCTCGCCTCCCTCGGCGCCTCCGTCGCCCTCTGCGGGCGGCGCATCGAGCCGGTCACCCTCGCCGCCGAGGCCCTCGCCGCCAAGGGCTACCAGGCCATGGCGGGCTCCGTGGACATCCGCAGCCCGGACGCCATCGAGGCCTTCGTGAAGGAGGTCATCGCCCGCTTCGGACACATCGACGTGCTGGTGAACAACGCCGGGGGGCAGTTTCCCTCGCCCGCGAAGCTCATCTCCCCGAAGGGCTTCGAGGCCGTCGTGCGCAACAACCTCCTCGGCACCTTCAACGTCACCAGCGTCGTGGCCAACATGGCGATGATCCCCCAGCGCAAGGGGCGGATCATCAACGTCATCGCCAACGTCGTCCGCGGCTTCCCCGGCATGGCCCACACCGGCGCGGCGCGCTCCGGGGTCGACAACCTCACCAAGAGCCTCGCGGTCGAGTGGGCCCCCTACGGCATCCAGGTGAACGCCGTCGCGCCCGGCACCATCCGGTCTACGGGCACCGACCGCTACCCCCCGGAGCTCGTCGTGAAGGCCGAGCAGCAGACCCCCGCCGGGCGTCTCGGGAGCCCCGCGGAGGTGAGCCACCTGGTGACCTTCCTCGCCAGCGACGCGGCCGACTACGTGACCGGCTCGACCTTCTACATCGACGGCGGCGCCTCGCTCTGGGGCGACATCTGGGAGATCGACCGTGACTGACCTCCTGCTCGTGACCATCCCCTTCAGCCACTATTGCGAGAAGGCCCGCTGGGCCCTCGACCGCGCGGGGCTGCTCTATGAAGAGAGGGCCCACCTGCCAATCGCGCACTACCTCCCGGCGCGCCTCGCGGGCGGGGCGAAGACCGTCCCGGTGCTCAAGACCCCCGACCGCACGCTCAGCGACTCGACCGACATCCTCCACTGGATCGACGCCCGCCTCCCGGAGGCGAAGCGCCTCTTCCCCGAAGACCACGAGCAGCGCGCCGAGGTGGAGCGCTGGGAGCACCGCTTCGACGAGAAGCTCGGCCCCGCGGTGCGGCGCTGGGCCTACGGCCACCTCCTGCCCGACATCGAGAACACCCGGCGGGTGATGCAGCAGAACGTCCCGCTCGCCGAGGCCCTCGCGGTGCGCGCGGGCTTCCCCGTGGCGAGGGAGATCATCCGCCGCGGGCTCAACATCAACCCCGAGAGCTGCGCCCGCTCGCTCGCCCGCATCCGGGAGATCTTCGACGAGGTCTCCTCGGCGGTGTCCGACGGGAGGGAGTTTCTCGTGGGCACTCGTCTCTCCGCGGCCGACGTGACCTTCGCCTCGCTCGCCTCGCCGGCCCTCTTCCCCGAGCGCAACAACCGCTGGCTCTGCGCCCGCGACCAGCTCCCCGCGGCGATGCGCTCCGAGGTCGACCGCTTCCGCGCGACCCCCGCTGGCGCCTACGCGCTGCGGCTCTATTCGCATCATCGCTGATGGGCTGCACCACCTCCGAATCTCCCGTCGAGCTCTACCCCCCGGGGGAGCGCATCATCCTGCTGCGCGACGGCGTCGAGGCCATCCCCGCGATGCTGAAGGCCATCCGCGCGGCGCGCCACGAGGTGGTGCTGGAGATGTACTGGCTCGACTCCAGCGTGGTGGGCAGGGTCGTGGTCGCCGAGCTCACGGCGCGCGCGAAGGCGGGCGTCGCGGTGTACCTCCTCTACGACGCCATCGGATCGCTGGGCGTCGGCGCGACCCTCTACGACGAGCTGCTGGCCGCCGGCGCCCGGGTGCTGGAGTACAACCCCATCGCCCCGTGGCGCAGGCGCTTTCGCCTGGGCCGGGTGTCCCATCGAGACCACCGCAAGATGCTGGTCGTCGACGAGCGCGTGGCCTTCGTCGGGGGGCTCAACCTCGGGCTGCCGTGGGTGTGCACCGAGGAGGGCGGCGGGGGCTGGCGCGACGACGTGGCCATGGTGGCTGGTCCGGCCGCCGGGAGGGTGCGCTCGCTCTTCTTCGAGACCTGGGCGAAGCAGGGCGGCGAGTGCCCGAAGAACCTCCGGGTGTTCACCTCGCGGGAGCGCGTCGAGGCCGCGAGGGAGGAGCTCGGCGTCTCCCCCATGAGCCGGGCGCAGCCGCACGTCGCGGTGCTCGGCCACGACGCCTGGGGCGCGCGCTGGGCCATCCGCCGGGCCTACCTCACGCGCATCCGCAGCGCCGAGCGCCGGGTGCTCATCGCCAACTCGTATTTCATCCCCGACATGCGGGTGAAGCGCGCGCTGAAATACGCCGCGCAGCGGGGCGTGGAGGTGCGGGTGATCGTCCCCGGCGAGAGCGACGTGCCCGCCGCGAAGTACGCCACCGAGTGGCTCTACACCGACCTCATCGGGGCGGGCATCCACATCCACGAGTGGACGCCCGGCATCCTCCACGCGAAGACCCTGCTCGTCGACGACTGGGCGACGACCGGCAGCTACAACCTCGACTACCGATCGTTTCGCTACAACCTCGAGGCCAACCTCGCGAGCACCGACGCCGACTTCGTCGCCTCCGTCGAGGCCTCCATGCGCAAGGACCTCGCGGAGTCCACCCGCGAGGTCGACCTCGCGCAGTGGAAGAAGCGCCCGCTCTTCGACAAGCTGCGATCGTGGGTGTTCTACCTGGTTCGCAAGATGATGTGAGCGCCCTCAGGGCCGCGCCTCGGCGGCCTCCAGGTGGCACTCGTAGGCGGCGCCCGCGCGCGACCCGCCGGTCATCACCGTGTACCGGTTGCGGAAGAGCGGGCACATGAAGCTCACCGACGGGCACGACGTGCCGCAGGCGTCGTCGTTCTCCGCGACGGCGTTGGCGTGGGTGCACGGACCGTCGCCCGCGCACACCCGAAGCGCCGGGTTGCCCGCGCAGGTTCCGGAGCCGCAGGCGGCGTTGCAGCCGACGGTCACCCGCGTGCCCGGGGTGCAGGCGAGCGCCCGGTCGACCACCCAGCCGCAGTCGCGGGCGGTGCCCTCGGCGTCCGCCGCGCAGGCCTCCGTGGGGTCATTGGTCGCCGGCGGGTCGCTCGCGGGAATCTCCACCTCGCGAAACACCTCGTTGTCGTCATACCTGGTCTCGGTGAGGCCGCGGAGCTCGTTGATGCGGGCGCGCACCCGGTAGCGCCCCGGGGGCACGTCCGTGATGTCGATATACTGGCAGTCGAGCGCCCGGTCGTAGAGGTCGAACCACCCGGCGTGGATGCCCTGGTCGACGCAGGTGTAGACCTCCCGCGACGAGACCGCGCGGCCCATTCCCATGTACCGGGCGCTGTCGAGCAGGCAGAAGGACTGCTTGTGCCCGCGGGCGACCTCCGTGTCTCCCGACATGGACATCAGCCGATAGTCGGCATATCCGCGGAAGTGATAGTGCATATGACAGGCGCCGAATTCGAAGCGCCCGTCGGGGCGGTTGTTGATCACCGGAGGCCCGAGGTACAGGTCGCCCGCGCCGATGTTGGGTGTGATGAGGTCGAAGCGCAGCAGACGCCGACGACCGGGCATGGTGCAGCCCTCCAGCACCTCGCACGACCCCGGAGCAAACGACCGCGTCTGGATCTGCACCCGGTCGATGACGGGAATGAGGTTGGGCAGGGGGCAGCTCGGGTCGGGGTCGATCAGTCCGCCGTCGCGCAGCCGCCGCCGAGGGTCGCAGGGGTCGACCACGTCCGCGCCGGAGGGGACGTCGACCTTCGCGGCGGCGTCCATCCCGGTGGCGCTGACGTCCGCGCCGGCGTCGAGGGTTGAAGCGGGCGTGGGATCGTCTCCGCACCCGACGAGCATGAGGATGGTTGCGGACGCGGCGAGTCGGGTGACGAGCATGGCGGCGGACATTGCCAGCGCGCCGCCGGATATGGCAAGAGTCGCTTCCCGGTATCGTGCACGGTGGAGCGTCGAACAGACATGAGCGTCATGCGAGCGAGTGCGGTGGTGATCGCGGCGGTAGGGGCGCTCGGCTGTGCAGACGAGCCGAGGGTGTTCCGCGCCGACGCCGGCCCTCGCGACACCGGAACGGCCGATCGGGCAATCCCCGTGGACACCGGCGAGCTGCCGGTGGTGGACGCGGGCGTCGCGGTCGACCGCCCCCCGGTGCAGACCATGCGGGACTTCGTCCGCCCCGGCACCCCCACCGACGCTCCGACGCGCTTCGACGGCGCCGAAGACCCCGCCGGGGCCCCGTCGCTGGTCTATCCCGACAACGAGACCATCATTCCCCCCAACCTGCCTTCATTCGAGATCCATTTCCGACCCGGTTCGGGCAATGACCTCTTCGAGGTCTCCTTCGCCGGGGCGGTGACCGTCGCCCGCTTCTACACCCGCTGCGCGCCCCTCGGCGGCGGCTGCGCGCTCACCCTCAACGAGACCGACCTCGCCCAGGTGGCCGACGCCGCCCGCGGCCGCGGCAACGTCGTCGTCACCGTCCGCGGCACCCGCTCTCCCGACGCCTCCACCGAGGCCAACCCCGTCGGCCGCTCGGCGTCCATCACCCTCGGCGTCACCCGCGACTCGCTGCGCGGCGCCGTGTACTGGTGGGCCTCGTCGGGCAGCATCGTCCGCTACGACATGGGCACCGCGGGCGCGCGGGCCGAGCTCTTCCTCCGCGGCGACCTGGTCAACTGCGTCGGCTGCCACGCGCTCTCCCGAGACGGCACGCGCATGTGGGCCGGGCGCGGTCCCATCCCCGGCCTCGTGGCGACCCCGATCATCGACGTGGCGACGCGCAACGCGCTCGGCACTCCCTTCAACGCCAGCTTCGGCAGCTTCTCTCCCGACAACTCGCGCTACCTCGCCTCGGACGGCGTCCGCCTGGCGCTCCTCAACGGCGCCAACGGGATGCCCGTCCCCGGGCTCGCGGGCGGCACCACCGGGTCGATGCCCGACTGGTCGCCCGACGGCACGCAGGCCGTCTTCTCCCGCCCTCAGGTGACGCCGCCCTTCGGCCCGACGGGCCACTCCGGCGCCTCCGACCTGATGCTCATCCCCTGGTCGGGAACCGCCTTCGGAGCCGCCACCACCCTGCTCCGCAGCACCGGGATCAACAACTACTATCCCTCCTTCTCTCCCGACAACCGCTGGGTGATCTTCAATCGCGCCAACGGGGAGTCTTCGAGCAACCTGAACGCGCAGCTCTGGGTGACCCCCTCGACGGGCGGAGAGCCCATCCGGCTCACGCGCGCCGACGGCGGAGACGCCAACGGAAACTCCTGGCCCAAGTGGACCCCCTTCGTCGAGCGCACCGGCGGCGAGGTCGACGAGCCCCTCCTGTGGTTCACCTTCACCAGCCGCCGCGACTACGGGCTCCGCATCCAGCAGCAGGGCCGCGCCCCGGGCGATCGCACCTCGCAGCTCTGGATGGCGGCCTTCCGCCCGACGACGCGCGGCGGCGACCCGAGCACGCCCGCGTTCTGGCTCCCCTTCCAGAACATCGACCAGGGCAACCACATCGCGCAGTGGGTCCCGTCGCTGCAGCGCCAGGAGTGCGGCACTGGGATGATGTGCGGCAACAACGAGACCTGCATCGGCGGCCGCTGCATCGGCGCTCCTCCGTGACCACCAACGCCCTCCACGAGTGGGCGCGGGCGTATCTCTTGTCCGATGAGCTGTCGGTAAAGTTCGCGCCTCCTCCTCCTCCCTCCATTACCGACAACGACCCGACCGCCACGGCGTGTCCCGAGCTGCGCCCCGGGCACCCGCGGGAGTTCACCCGCATCGAGCGCGCGGAGAAGAGCCCCAAGGCGGGGGCGCTGCGCGACCCGAAGAAGCGGGCGTGGCTCTTTCACACCTTCATGCACCACGAGCTGCAGGCCGCCGAGCTCATGGCCTGGGCCATCGTGGCCTATGCCGACACGCCCGCGGCCTTCCGGAGGGGGCTCGCCAGCATCCTGTTGGAAGAGGTGCGGCACATGGTGCTGTATCGCGAGGCGCTGGAGGCGCTGGGCTGCGCGCTGGGGGAGTTCGGGGTGCGCGACTGGTTCTGGCAGAGGGTTCCGGCGGCGAAGGGGCCGGCGGAGTTCTGCGCGGTGATGGGCCTCGGGCTGGAGGCCGCCAACCTCGATCACAGCATGCGATACGCCCGGTGGCTCCGAGAGGCGGGCGACGAGCGCGGGGCCGACCTGCAGACCCTCATCGGCGAGGAGGAACTCCCCCACGTGCGCTTCGCCCTCCACTGGTTCAAGCGCTTCGCGGGCGACACCGACTTCGCGACCTGGTGCGCCCACCTGCCGCCGCCGCTCTCGCCGGTGCTGCTCCGGGGCCTGCCCCTCGACGTCGAGCGCCGCGCCCGCGCGGGCATGGACCCCGCGTTCATCGAGCAGCTCGCCAGCGTGCGCTTCGACCCGAAGGCCCCGCGCTCGTGACCCGCGAGCCCCGGCTGTGGGTGCTCAACTTCGACGCCGAGGACGAGCTCGCCCGCCCCGGGGCGATGACCCCCTCGCCCACCCTGCGCGCGCGCTTCGAGCAGCTCGCGCAGCGCTCTACGCTGCTGGCCCCGGGCGACCGGCGGCTGGATGAGTTCGCTCCGCCCGATCGGTCGGGCTGGGGGATGCAGGGCGCGGCGTGGTGCCCGACCCCGAGGGCGCTGAGGGCGCTGGCGAGGGCCGGAGCGCGGCTGCCGGAGGCTCCCTCCGCGGAGGCGCTGCGCGCGGCCAACCACCGCCGGTTGATGGAGGGGCGGCTGGCGTCGCTGCCGGGCGCTCGCTATGTGCACACGCGCGCGGAGTATGAAGAGACCGTCGCGCGAGGGTCGCCCACCGGCGCGTGGCTCATGAAGCGGGCGTGGTCCTACAACGGGCGGGGGCGGTGCCGTTGGAGGGAGGGTGCGGACGATCCGCACGTGGCGCGCTGGGTCGACGCCGCGCTGGCGACGGGGGAGGGACTGCAGGTGGAGCCCGAGGTGCCGCGCACGCTCGACGTGGGGCTGCACGGAGAGCTCGGCCGCGAGGGAGAAGCACGCTACGGGGCGCTCACGGTGCAGCGCTGCGACGCGTTCGGCGCGTGGGAGTCGACGGCGCTCGCGGAGCCCGGGACGCTCACCGAAGAGGAGTCACGGAGCCTGGACGAGGCGATGGGCGAGGTGCTGAGGGCGCTGCGGGAGGTCGGGTATTTCGGCCCGTTTGGCGTGGACGCCTATCGATGGACGGGGGGCTTCGTGCCGTGTTGCGACGTGAACGCGCGCTACACGATGGGCTGGGCCGTGGGGATGTCCGCGGGCTGAATCGCCGCTCAGCGGAACCCGAACAGCGCGCAGGCGTTGTCCGTGGTGACCTGGGAGACGTGCTCGAGGGTCTGCCCCCGGAGCGTGGCGAGGGACTGGGCGATCACCGGGAGGTCGCAGGGCTCGCAGCGCCGGTCGGAGCGGTCGACGCCCGTCGGGAGCTGGTCGGGCGAGTCGGTCTCGACGAGCATCCGGTGGTCGGGGACGGCCTTGGCGCTGTCGATGGGGCTGCGGGCGCGCGGCCGGGTGATGGCGCCGCTGAAGGAGAGGTGGAAGCCCAGCTCGGTCCACGCGCGCACGAGGTCGGGGCCGCCGGAGTAGCTGTGCACCATGCCGCGCCGCGACGGCAGCGGAACCGACCGGAGCAGCGTGAGCGCGAGGGCGTGCGAGCGCACCACGTGGAGCACCAGCGGGAGGTCGAGCGCGGCGGCCACCGCGACCTGGGCCAGGAATACCTGGCGCTGTAACATCGGGTCGACGATGGCGGGGTCGAGGGACGCGTCGAGGCCGCACTCGCCGATGGCGACCACCCGGTCGCGGTGGGCCTGCACGGTGGCCGCGAGCTCCTTGAGGCCGCGGTCGAGGGCGGCGCGCGGGAGCGTGAGCAGCGCGTGGGGGTGGATGCCGAGGGCCACGACGCGCTCGCGGGGGAGGGCGCAGTCGAGGGTGGCGCGCCAGGTGTCGGGGCGCACCGAGGGGACGACCGCGCGGGTGACGTGCCGGGCGCGGGCGCGCTCCCAGACGGCGTCACGGTCGGAGGAGAACGCGGGGAGGTCGAGGTGACAGTGCGCGTCGACGAGGAGGGTGGTCACGAAGGGCTCACGCCGGTCGCGGCGCGGGCGAAGGCCTCGCGCACGGCGACGGTGGCGCTCACCAGGCGGCCGCGCACCACGAAGGCGTCGGCCTCCTTGCGCGACCCTGCCACCTTCAGCGTGAAGGGTAGGGCCTCGTCGAGGGTGCCCTGCGCGGGAGCGCCGGGCGGAAACGGCCGCGTCGAGCGCACCGTCACCTGGATGGCGTCGACCGCGACGACCGTCGCCTCGCCGTCGCCGGACCATCGGATGAGGCCGCTCAATGCATCCTCCGCTTGATGGCCGCCCGGGCCTCGCGGTCGCCTTCACGGCGCTTGATCTCCTGCCGGCGGTCGGCGCCGTCCTTGGCGTGCGCGAGGCCGAGCTCGATCTTCACCTTGGCGCCCTTGAAGTAGGCCTTGAGGGCGATGAGCGTGAAGCCCTTCTGGGAGATCTTGCCGTCGATGCGGTCGATCTCCGTGCGGTGCGCGAGCAGCCGCCGGGCGCGCTTCTCTTCGGGCTTCGCCCCGGTGGCGAACTTGTACGGCGCGATGTACGCGTTGATGAGCGTGAGCTGGCCGTTGAGCACCATCGCGTAGGTGTCGCCGAGCTCCATCTTGCCGGCGCGGAGGCTCTTCACCTCGGCGCCCGTCAGCACGATGCCCACCTCGATGACCTCGTCGACCGTGTAGCGCATCGTGGCGCGGCGGTTCTCGGAGATGAGCTTGTACCCGTCTGCGGGGCGAGGCGTGGCCATGGCGAGGCAGCGGTGTAGCACGCCCTCGCTCGCAACGTGCGTTCCAGGCTCTGCCGACAAGGCGCCCATGCGCATTGCCCCGCTCTCCTGGCTCGCGGCCCGGGCGCTCGCCCTCGCCGACCTGCTCGCCCCGCGCGGCTGCGTCGCGTGCGGCGAGCCCGTCACCCTCGCCCTCTGCGACCTCTGCGCCGTGTCGCTGCTCGACGCGCCCGACCCCCCGCCCGGCGTGCTCGTGGCGCACGAGCACGGCGGCGCCCTCGCGCGGGCGGTGCACCGGGCCAAGTACGACGGCGACCCGACCCGCGCGGCCCGGCTCGGCGCGCTGCTGCTCCCGCTGACCGCGGGCATCGCCCGGCCGGTGGGCTGCGTGCTCCCGGTGCCGCTGCATCCGCGGCGGCTGCGGCAGCGCGGGTACAACCAGTCGATGGAGCTCGCCCGCCCGGTCGCCCTCGCGCTGGGCTGCCCCCTCCTGGCGGAGGGCCTCGTGAGGGTGCGCGACACGCCCACGCAGACCACGCTCGCGAGGGGCGAGCGGGAGGCCAACGTGGCGGGGGTGTTCCGCGCGGCGGGGCTGAGGGCGATCGAGGGGGCGCACGTGGTGGTCGTCGACGACGTGGTCACCACCGGGGCGACCATGAGGGCCGCGATGGCCGCGGCGAGCTCGGCGGGCGCGGCCTCGGTCACCGGCCTCGCGCTCTCTCGGATGCCCCGCTTGAACCCGCGCGGCTGATCACCCTCGCGCGTACCCTTCGAGCCACTGCAGCCTCGCCTTCGCCCCGTACTTCTCCCAGAGCGCTCTCGACCGCGCCAGGGCCTCGTCCCGCTCCCGCCCCGCGGGCATCGCGTGCATCGCCAGCAGCGCCTCCGCGTGCGCCGCCTCGCCGCGCTGACCGTCCTCGCGCGCCAGGCTCAGCGCCTCGCGCCACCGCGCGCCCGCCGTCGTCGTGTCGCCGCTCGACCACGCGAGCAGCCCCGCCCAGCGCGTCGCCAGCACCCGCCCCACGGGCTGCACCTTCGCCCAGCGCTGCGTGCGCGCCACCGCCGCCGCGAGCCTCCCCCGATCGATCCCCGCGCGATGCGCCGCCAGGAAGACCTCCAGCGTCCCCTCCCACAGGTGCACCGCCGTCGACGGAATCGCCCGCTCGGTGCCGACGCCCCGCAGCGCCTCGTCGGCGAGCGCCACGGCCTCCTCGAGGCGGCGCTCCCCGAGGTGCACGGCCGCCTGCATCGCCTGGTTGAGCGACCGCACCAGCGCGTCGGCCCGGTCGGGGTGCCTCCCGAGCGTCGCCAGCGCGGCCTTCGCGGCGGGCAGGTCGCCGCCCGAGAGGTGCGCGAAGACCTCCGTGTGGATGAGCGCCGCCCGCTGCCCGAACATGTCGTCGCCGAGGGCGTCCATGGCCACCGCGACGGCGTCCCGCATCGCGTCGATGCGCCCGTCGTACCAGTGCAGCATCGCCAGCACCGAGGTGCAGAGCCCCTCGTCGAGCCGGTCGCCGGTGAAGCGCGTGCGCGCGATCGCCCCGTCGATGAGCGCCCTCGCCCTCGCCCTCTCGTCGCGGCCCATGCGCCACACCGCCTCGAGCAGCGAGGCCGCCGAGCGCCCTCGCCAGGTCACTGCCTCCTCGGTCAGGGGCGCCGCCGCGGCCGCTCGCGCGCGGTCGAAATAGCGCTGCGCCAGCCCGTCGAGACCGAGCGTCCCCGCGGCGTAGCCCAGCGCCCCGAGGGCGTCGACGTGCGCGTCGCCCGCGCGCTCAGCCAGGTTGGCCGCCGCGAGGCTCCCGGCCAGCACCCCCGCCCGGTCCCCTCGGAAGATCGCCACGTGGGCGAGCTTGCCCGCGGCGTGCGCGGCGATGGTGAGCCCCTCCCGGTCGCCTACGCTCGCTCGCCGCGCTCGCATCCCGTGCTGCACCTGCTCCAGCACGTGCCCCAGCAGGAACCTCGCCCGCCCGACGCCGCTCTCCGGCGCCCACGGCCTCGTAGGGCTCCATCGCCGCGACGAGCCAGCGCTCGGCCTGCTTGAAGTCCCCCAGCACGAAGCTCGCGTCGCCCGCCTGCCAGCACCAGCGCGCCATGGCGAGCCGGGCCGCATCGTCGCGAGCCCTGCCCCGGTGCCACGCGATGGCGACCTTCAGGTAGCGGATCGCGTCCGCGAAGGCGCCGTCCCGGTACGAGCGCTCCCCCGCTCGGCCCGCGTGGAAGGCCTCGCGCTCCGGCTCGCCCGCCTCGCGCCAGTGCATCGCCAGGTCGCCGTGGATCATCCCCAGCTCGGGGTCACGATGCAGCGCGGCCTCAAGGGCCTCCGCGGCGCGGAGGTGAAGCACCCTCCGACGCTCCGGGGTGAGGTCGCGCCAGGCCGCCTCGCGCAGCTTGTCGTGCACCAGCCTGAAGCGATCGCCCTCGGCCTCCTCCAGGATCTGCCGGTTGGAGAGCTCGCGCAGCGCGTCGATCACCGCGTGCTCGCCGAGGCCCGACACGGCGATGATCACCGAGGTCTCCGCCTCGCGTCCCAGCACCGCGGCGGAGTCCAGCACCGCGCGCTCGTCGGGCGCGAGCCCTCGCAGGCGGCGTCCCACCAGGTCGAGCAGGGAGTCCGGCGAGGGCAGCGCCGCGGCTCCGCGCTCGTCGAGCAGCCAGCGGCCGTCGAGGTCGCGGCTGAGGATGCCCTCCGCGATGGCCATGCGCAGGTACTCGGAGACGTAGAAGGGGTTGCCCTGCGATCGCTCGGCGAGGAAGTCCACGAGCGCGGGCGGCGGCTCGGCGAGCGCGAGCATGTCGGAGACCAGCGCGGACACCGAGCGCCCCGCGAGGCTGTCCACCCTCACCTGCGTCACGGCCTCCGAGGCCAGCAGGCGCGGCAGGGTGTCGCCGAGCTCGTCGTCGCGGAAGGTTCCGAGCACCAGCACGCGGTGCTTCGCGAGGAAGGCCGGGCTGAGCGAGGCCAGCAGGGTGATGGTGAGGTCGTCGGCCCACTGCAGGTCGTCGATGACCAGCATCAGGGCGTCGTCCTTCGAGACCGCCGCGAGGGTGTCGCGCACCGCCTCGAGCGCTCGTCGTCGCGCGGCCGGCGCGGGCAGCTCCGGCAGCTCGGGCACCGCCTCGAAGCCCGGCACCGCCGCGATGGAGGGCTCGTAGTGCGCGAGCACGCGGGCCCAGGTGCCGAGCCACTTCGCGAAGGTCGCCTCGCCCTCGTCGCTGCACCGGTCGGCGATCGCCTGGAACAACCCTCGGAGCGGGTGCAGCGCCGACCCCCGGCCCTCGACCCCCGCGTCGATCGTCTGGCCCGGGCGCGACCCGCTCGTCGCCGACCGTCCCGGCTCGTCGCCCGAGGCGCGAGGGAGCGACACGCACTTGCCCGCGACCACGAGCATGTTGCTGCGCCCGGCGTGCTGGGCGATCTCCGCGACGATGCGGGTCTTGCCGACCCCGCTCTCGCCGCCGAGCAGCACGATGCCCCCGCGGCCCTCGCCGAGGTCGCGAACGCGCTGTTGCAGCGCGGCGATGGTCTCCTCGCGACCGATGATCCCGGGGCGGTAGAGGTAGGCCGACGGCTTGACGATGGGCATCGACGGCCGGGCCTCGCTGCCCTGCCGGCCCCGGGAGATCTCCCAGAGCGCGCTGGCCACGTCGTCGGCGTGCCCGATGCGCTCTCGCGGCGACTTCGCGAGGAGGCGCATCACCAGGTGGTCGAGCGCGGGGGGAACGCCGTCGACCCTCTCCGAGGGCGGCCTCGGGGGTTGCACGAGGTGCATGCCCACGACCTCCATCGCGGTGCGTCCTACGAAGGGGACGCTCCCGGTGAGGGCCTCGTAGAGCATGCAGCCGAGGGCGTAGAGGTCGCAGCGGGCGTCGACGCGCTCGCCGGAGATCTGCTCCGGGGCCATGTAGCCGGTGGTGCCGACCATCTGCGCGCCGACGTCGACCACCTCGCGGCCGTCGGGGCTGTGGGCCGTGGCGACGACGCCGAAGTCCACGAGCACCGGCGTCCCGTCGACCCGAAGGAACACGTTGGCGGGCTTCAGGTCGCGGTGCACGATGCCCTGCCCGTGGACGAACGCGAGCGGGACGCACAACCGACGGAAGAGCGTGAGGGTCTCGTCGAGGGTGCCGCGCGCCGCCGCCGAGCGCGAGGCCCCGGAGGGCATCGACGCGGGGTACGCTCGCTCGGTCGTCGCCGAGACCTTCTGGGAGAGGTCCATCGTGGGGGCGTTGGCCTCGGAGACCATCGCGTCGACGCCGAGGCCCCAGAGCCTGGACAGGTGATCGCGGAGGGTCTCGCCCTCGAGGAGTTCCATCGCGTACCAGGGGCCGACGTCGGCGACGCCGACCTCTTCGATGCGAACCACGTCGGGGTGCGCGAGCTTCCGCAGCGCCAGCACCTCGCGCCGGATCGACGCCAGCAGGTCGGCGCTCGTGACCCGCACGGTCTTGAGCGCCACCACCGCGCCCGTCTCCTCGTGGACGGCGCGGTACACCACCCCCATCCCGCCCTGCCCGATCACCCCTTGGACCCGATACGGCCCGATCTGCGCTGGAATGCTGACAGTCACGGGATCTCGCGACGTTATCACGAAGCGATCACGCGCCATCACGGCATTGGAGCCGGGAGCGCGGAGACGATGGGGCGGTGCTGAAGGGGAAGTATTAGGGGGGCGAGAGGCTTCAGGCGCTGTCGCCGTCGCCCGCGGTGCGGCGGACCCAGAGCATCGCGTCGGCGCGGCGCTCGCCCGGCGCGAGGTGCTTCGAGAGCACGCCGGTGCGGCGGTAGCCCGCGCCGAGGAACACGGCCCCGAGCAGGGGGCTGTCCGCCGGGGTCATGGCGAAGGTGCAGCCGATGTCGCGCGCCTTGAGGGCCTCGTGGAGGCCGTGCATCGCGCCGGCGAGCACGCGCGCCTCGTCGGTCTTGGTGGGCACCATGGGGATCTGGACGTAGGCGTTGCCGAAGGGCTCCTGGAGCTCGGCGGTGACGACCTGCGAGGTGGTGCGGCCGCGGCCGATGACGTGCAGCCGGTCGCCCGAGCGGAGGAAGCGCTCGTCGAACCACGCCGCGGTCTTGCGGTTGCGCGCCGGGGCGATGCCCTGGGCGGTGGCCTGGAGGTCGTTGAGCACCTCGATCTTGAGGCCCTTCACGGCGGTGATCTCGGCCACCAGCTTGCGGGCCTGGACGAGCACCTTCTCGGCGGCGGCGGTGTCGGCGGGCGGCGTGAGGGGCGCGCCGTCTTCGTCGACGAGCGGCGGGTCGCTGAGCACGCGGCCCATCAGGTACGCGTCGGAGCGCTTGTAGTACCCGGGGATGGAGCCCTCGCGGGCGAACCCGACCTTGGCCCAGCCGAGGCTCTCCTCCTTCTCGACGAAGGTGTAGATGCGGGCGATGCCCTCGCGCCGGGCGAGCTCGTCGAGGCGCTGCTGCTTCAGGGGGAAGTTGCCGGCGAGGAAGTCCACCAGGCGCGCGGTGCGCTGTCGGCGGTTGACGATGAGGCTGACGTGGATGCCCTCCCGTCGATACGAAACCTCTTCGATGACGGACCGTGGGCTCGTCTGGATCTGCATGGACATCGCGCAGTGCACCCCGCTGCCGAAGCCCGCAGGGGAGGCGTCTCCCCGGAGCCGCGACTGCTGTTGCGAGCGTGTCTAGTCAAGGGCTTTTGCGAAGTCAACAGGTTTTTGACAGGGTATGTCAGGCACCTGTGCGCGTGCGCCGAGGCGGAGATTTACATGGACGGTAAAGCCCTCCGTCCACTGGGGGGTACGGAGGAGCTACGTCGGGGGGATTGGAGAGGGATTGGAGAGGGAGGCTACGAGCGGCTCAGCGCGCGGCGGGCGCCGCGAGGGCGGCGTCGATGCGGCGCTGGAATTCCTCGAAGGGCAGGGCGCCCGCGAAGAACTTGCCGTTGATGAAGAAGGCCGGGGTGCCGATCTGGGCGCCCGAGGCGTCCGCGGCGGCCATGTCGTCGCGCACGCGCGCCTGGTGGGTGTGGCCGTCGAGGGCCGCGCGGAAGCGGGCCATGTCGAGCCCCTGCTCCTGGGCGTAGCGCTCGAGGTCGGCGCGCTCGATGTGCTGCTGGTTCTCGAACAGGTGGTCGTGGAAGCGCCAGAACCCCTGGTTGCCGCGCTGCGCGAACGCCTCCTGGGCGGCCTCCGCGGCGAGCATGGCGTTGTTGTGGAAGGGGAGGGGGTAGTCACGCCACACGAAGCGCACCTGGGTGGGGTAGCGCGTGCGGATCTGGGCGATCTGCGACGCGACGCGCGAGCAGAACGGGCACTGGTAGTCCGAGAAGTGCTGGATCACGACGCGGGCGTTGGCCGGGCCGAAGCTCGGGGCGCGGGGGTTGTCACGGACGGTGTAGACGCGGTTCTCGTCCTCGGCGGGGGCCGCCGGGGTGGGGGCCGCCGCCGCCGCGCCGCCGCCGGTGCGGCGGATGGTGGTGTCGGCCTCGGCCATCATGCGCTCATAGAGGTTGGCGCGCGTGGTGCCGGGGTGCGACCGCATGAACTCCTCGGCCTTGGTCTTGACCTCATCGATGAGGGTCACGAAGGCGGCCTCGGGCTGCGCGCCCACGAGGCGGCGGCCGTTGACGAAGAAGTGCGGGGTGCCGTTGGCCTCGAGCTGCTGCGCGAGGGCGTGGTCGGCGTCGATCGAGGGGATGTGCGTGTGGGCGCTCATCGCGGCGTTGTAGCGGGCCATGTTCAGGTTGGCCTGCTGGGCGTACCGGTCGAGGTCCGGCCGGTCGAGGGCGGTCTGGTTCTGGAACAGGATGCCGTGCATCTGCCAGAAGCCGGCGTTGCCGCGCTGGGCGAAGGCTTCCATGGCGAGCTCGGCGGCGGGCCGGGCCTTGTCGTGGAAGGGGAGCGGCTCGTTCTTCCACACGATGCGGATGTCGTTGCCGTAGCGGGTGCGCAGCGCGTCCATGGTGGGGTTCACGCGCGAGCAGAAGGGGCACTGGAAGTCCGAGAAGACGACCACGGTGACGAGGGCGGTGTTGGGGCCCTGCACCGGCGAGTTGCCCACCGGAACGCGGAGGACCTGAGCCGGATCGGGCTCGGCCGGGCGCTGCTGCGGCTGCGACGGGGCGGGCGCCTCACCCGGGACGGGGTCGGCGACCATGTTGGCGTACACGCGGTTGCGCGGCTGGATGGTGCGCGCGCGGGCGAGCACCTGGTCGATGACGGTCTTGAACCGGTCGAAGGGCTGGGCGCCGGTGACCTGGGTGCCGTTGATGAAGAAGTTCGGCGTGCCCTGCGCGCCGACGGTCTGGGCGAGCGCCTTGTCGCGGTCGATGGAGGGCACGTGGGTGTGGTTGGTCATGGCGGTGCGGAAGCGCGCCATGTTCAGGCCGACCTGCTGCGCGAGGCGCTCCAGGGTGGCGGTGTCGAGGTTCTGCTGGTTCTGGTAGAGCAGCCCGTGCATCTGCCAGAACTTGGCGTTGCCGCCCTGGGCGAAGGCCTCCATGGCGGCCTCGGCCGCGGGGACGGCGTTGTTGTGGAACGGCAGCGGCGCGTTCTTCCACACGATGCGAACGTCGTTGCCGTACTGCTGGCGGATCTGGCGGAGGGTGTCCTCCACGCGCGTGCAGAACGGGCACTGGAAGTCCGAGAACTCCACGATGGTGACGAGCGCGTTGGCGGGGCCCAGCGACGGCGAGTTGCCGACGGGAATCCGCTCGGCGTCGACCATGTTGGGTCCGTTGGCGTTGTTGGCGGTGGCCTCGGCGGCGACTTCGCCGCCGGGCTCTGCAGGTGCCTTCGAGCCCGTGATGTTGCCCACCACGAACCCGAGCACCAGCGCCATGATGATGGAGATGGCAGATGCTCCCTTGCTCACAAGATCCTCTGTTCCATGGTCAGTGATTCGAAGGAGGCGACGCGCGACGCTGACCGTCGTCGCGCGGAGCCTGTGCGGAAGAAGACACTCGTATGCCCGATGCGTGGGCGCCGAACCCCTGATCGCTCCCTGCCGTGACGACGCACCGGGCACGTTCACCGGCGTCAGTGGAGGGAGTTCCATGGCGCTGCGAGAGCGATGCCCGGCGGTATGTACCCGCAGGTCGCGACGCACGCCATCGCAGTCAACGCCTCGCGGACGGCGACCCTTTAGGGGGGTGAGGTCGCGCGTTCATGGCGAGGGATCGACTGCGTTCAGGCGCTGGGCGGGCGCCACGGAGACCGCGTCTGACCTGCGCGCGGACCGCCATGGAACTGCGCCGCCGGGTCGAAGACATCGACCGCCTGCGGGGGGATCTCGAGGGTGCCGGAGAGGAACTCGACGGGCTCGTGGTGCATGTCCCAGCTGCCGCCGTTGGATCGGGGGGCGTCGGGTCGATCGACCTGACAGCCGGGCTGCGTGGGATCGCTGCAGAGCGTCGGAGCCTGGGAGTGGGACGGGAGCGCGGGGAGGGCCGCGATGAGCTGCTTGGCAGCCTTCACGGGGGAGCTCACCTGGTCGTTGGCCAACGGCAGATGGCTCGCGAGGACCCCGTAGCAACGGGCCTGCACCTGCTGCGCAGACGCGGCCCCGCCCGTGAGGATCACGGCGAAGGCAACGCAGAGTGCGAGGAGGAGGGAGCGCATCGGGGGGTGTTTCAGTCGCACGGAGTAACCGATCGTCGACCGTCGCGCAACCATCGGGCGCGCGGGGCTATTCCGGAAGCCCGTGACCCAAAATAGACACAGGGGACGCTCCTTCCGGCCGTAAGCCTTGGAGCGTCCCCTGCGGAGGTACCAACGCCCACCGCGTCACCGCGGAGGGAGCGGGGGCTTACCCGCCGACCTTGGGCACTGAACCTACATTGGAGAGACGAGATTGATGATTGCCCATTGTGCGCCTTTACCTCCCGCGGCTATGCCGCAGCTCGAGGGACGCCGGGAGTGATCCCGGTCCACATTCCGAGCCTTCGAGTGAAGTGGAGCGTCGGTACGCCGCATGCGCCCGCGCTCAGGTTTCGCCGCCAGAAACACTCGCGTGTTCAGGACCATTCCTGGGATCGACTTCCACCTGACGACCATCGCGGTCGTTGGCCCCTCATCACCCATGACCGCGGGCGCTTCTGCGAAGCGAACCGCGGCATCAGTCGATGACAGGCGCACCACGATCAAGCCGACCGTATCACCGGCAGCCACGTCGCGCCAAGAGACATCACCAACAACCTGTCCCAGCGCGCTCATCGAGCATCGCCCGGTGCCTTGTTCGAGGCCGCGCCCTTGACGAGACAGAATATGTCACGCTGCGTGACAGGGTATGTCCATGGTGCCATGGCGCTCCGGGCCGCGCGCCCCTTAGGCTCCGTGCTCATGAACACCGCGACGAAGCCCCTCTCACCCACTGGTTCGTACCGTTGGATCGAAGGTTCCGCCGGCCTGCACCCGCGGGCCGTCGCGCTGGCCTCGCGGCGTCCGCTGCTGCGTGAGCGCTTCTACACCGCGGTGCTGCCCGACCTCGCTCGCCGGGGCGCTGCGCGTCAGGTGCGGGGCATCGGCGTGCGGGGCGGGTCGTCGCGGGCGATCTGGTCGTCGTGGAAGGTCCCCGGCGAGGAGCGGGTGCTCTGGGCGCTGCAGGTGAGCACGCGCCAGGTGCGCGGCGCCGCAGGGGAGCGAGCGCCCGCCAACGACGGCTACGTGCTGGCCGCGTGGGGCGACGGGCCGGTGATCGCGTGGGCCAACGACCTGCCCTCGGTGCGCGCGGTGCTGCGCGAGGCGCTCTCGGCGCTGCCCCCGTGGCTGAGCGAGGGCGTGGTGTCGGCCGACGCGACGCTGCCGCTGCGCATCGTCCGGCTCACTGGCGACGCTGGGCGCGCAGCGTGGTCGGATCGAGGTTGTGCTTCTTGAAGAGCTCGCGGAGGTAGCGCCGGTCGACCCCTGACCGCCGCGCCGCCTCGGACAGGTTGTAGCCCGAGCGCTCGAAGAGCTTGAGCAGGTAGTCGCGCTCGAAGCGCTCGACCGCGGCCTGCTTGGCGTCCTGGAAGGGCACCTCGGCCTCCAGGGTGACGCCCGGCGCGCCGAGGCCGAGGCGCAGGGTGTCGGGCATCACGAGGTCGTGGTCGTCGTCGTCGTCGAGGCTGGTCACCGCCGAGCCTGGGGTGGGGTTGAGCATCACAGCGCGCTCGATGACGTTGCGAAGCTCGCGCACGTTGCCCCGCCACGGGCGCGACGCGAGCGCGGCGAGCACCGAGGGGGCGATCGTGGCGCCGCCCACCGCGCGGGCGAAGTGCTGGGCGAGCGCGGGGATGTCCTCGACGCGCGAGCGCAGCGGCGGGACCTTGATGCGTCCCACGGCGAGGCGGAAGAGGAGGTCCTGCCGGAAGCGGCCGGCCTGCACCTCGGCTTCGAGGGAGCGGTTGGTCGCGGCCACCACGCGCACGTCCACCGCGCGGTAGGCGTCGCCCCCGACGGGCTTCACCTGCCGGGCCTCGAGCGCTCTCAGCAGGGCGGGCTGCAGGTCGAGCGGCAGCTCGCCGATCTCGTCGAGGAAGAGGGTTCCGCCGTCGGCGCGTCGGAAGGCCCCCTCGGCGGACCCGACGGCGCCGGTGAAGGCGCCCTTCACGTGGCCGAACAGCTCGGAGGCGATGAGGTTGGGCGAGACCGATGCGCAGTCGAAGACCACCAGGGGACGGCCCGCTCGCGGGGACTGCTGGTGCAGCGCCCGGGCGATGACCTCCTTGCCGGTGCCGGTCTCGCCCTCGATGAGCACCGTCAGCGGCGACGGGGCCATCTTCGCGATGCCGCTGCGAAGGCGCTGCATCGCGGCGGAGTCGCCGATGAGCTCGGTGCGCTCGCCCCGCGCGGCTGCCCTCGCGACCGGAGGGATGATCGTCGGCGGCGGGGCCATGATCGCCGGCGAGGTGACGTCCGAGAAGGGCGCGTCGTCGCCCACGCGGACGCTGATGGTCACCTGCTTGCCGAGCATCAGGGTGACCTCGCCGTTGACCTTGAGCTCGCGGATGCGGGCGCCCTGGTAGTGCGTGCCGTTCTTGGTGTCGAGGTCGACCACCTCCACGCCGTGGGGGTAGATGCGGATCTCGATGTGCACCCGCGACACGAAGGGGTCCTGGATGACGATCTCGTTGCCGACGTCGCGGCCCACGCGCACCACGCCCTCGCGCGCACGAAACGGCGACGGGACCCCCGGGGACACCACCTCCACGTAGCGCGTGGGCGGAGGGGCCGCGCGCCGCAGGGGCACCGTCATCGTCCGGTCGCTCTCGCTCATCCGCGCCGAACGTATACCCCCATCAGAGCCACTTCTTGTAGCGGAACCACAGCCCCATCCCGACGCCCACCACCGCCATCAGCCCCAGCGCGAAGGGGTATCCGTAGCGCCAGTGCAGCTCGGGCATGTGGTCGTAATTCATCCCGTAGACCCCGGCGATGAACGTGAGCGGCAGCATGATCGTCGACACCAGCGCGAGGGTCTTCATCACCTCGTTCATCCGGTTGGACGTCTGCGAGAGGTACGCGTCGAGGGCCGCGGAGAGCAGCTCGCGGTTGCCCTCCGCGAGGTCGACCACCCGCACGAAGTGGTCGTGGATGTCGCGGAAGAAGGGCAGCGCCCGCTCGGGGATCTGCTCGAACTCCCCGCGCGACAGCCGCTGCAGCACCTCGCGCTGGTGCATCGCCGAGCGCCGTAGCTGTTGCAGCGAGCGCTTCAGCCGGAAGATACGGGGCACGATGTCGGTCGATGTGCGCTCGACCACGTCGGTCTCGAGCGCGTCGATCTGCTCGTCGAAGGCCTCGGTGACCGGGAGGTAGAGGTCCACCATGCGGTCGATGACGGCGTGGGCGACGAAGGCCGGGCCGCGCTCCATCACCTTGTGGTTGCGGGCGAACTCCTCGGCGACCTCCTCGGGGGCCTTCAGCGGACCGCGGTGGTGCGTCAGCAGCCAGCGCTGCGAGAGCACCACGTCGAGCTCCACGGTCAGCATGTTCTCGACGTCGCCCTTGAGGCACTCCACCCCGTGGATGACCAGGTAGAGGTAGTCGCCGTAGTCTTCCGCCTTCGGGCCCGGGCGGTCGAGGAGGATGTCCTCCACCGCCAGCGGGTGCAGCTTCAGGACCTCGGTCATCATCCGGCGCAGGGGCTCATCGATGCTGGAGGTGTCGATCCAGAAGACCTCCTCGTTCTCCAGCAGGGCGCGCACCTCCGAGAGGTCGGACGTGTTGCGGACGCCGGTCGCCGTGCGCACGTGAATCGTCGTGGTCATCGATTGTCGAGGCCACGATAGCTGATCGTGAGATGGGAGATGCAGCCCTCCGGGGAGGGGTGGTACGGTTCGAACAGGTGACGATGCCCGACGAGCGCCGTAGCCCCGGTGCCCCACCCCGAACTGCCTCGCCTCGCGACACGGTGGTCGATCGCCAGGCCAATGGTACGCCAGAGTCGCTGCGAACCATTCCCCTGGAGGATGGGCGCTCGCTCCGCGACGAGCTTCACCACGCCATCAAGGACGCCCGTCGCCCGTCGGTGGTGGTGATGTCCGGCGGGGCGGTCGGCGCGCGGGCGAGGCTCTCGGGCAACGCCACCCTGGGGCGCGACCCCACCTGCGAGGTGGTGCTCCCGGACGCCGGGGTCTCCTGGCGGCACGCGCGCATCGAAGACCGCGGCGACGCGTGGGTGCTCGTCGACCTGGGGAGCACCAACGGCTCGCAGGTCAACGGCACCCGCTGCTCCGAGCACCCGCTGGCGCACGGCGATCGCATCACCCTGGGGCGAACGATCCTGCGCTTCGAGATGCAAGACCCGCTCGACCAGGCCTACGACGCGCACCTCGAGCGGCTGCTGCACATCGACGACCTCTCGGGGCTCTTCGTGCGGCGGCGCTTCGACATGGAGCTGGCCCGCAGCATCGCCGCGGCGACCTCGCAGGGGAAGAGCGTCACGCTGCTGGTGATGGACATGGATGGCATCAAGGCCATCAACGACCGGCACGGCCACCTCTTCGGGGCGTACACCATCGGCGAGACCGGGAGGGTCATCGGCCAGGTGCTCGGGGAGAGGGGCCTCGGGTCGCGCTTCGGAGGGGACGAGTTCTGCGCCCTGCTGCCCGAGCACGACCTGGAGCAGGGCTTCGCGGTGGCCGAGGAGATCCACGCGGCGGTCAACGCCCACACGTACACCCGGGAGGGCGTCACGCTGCGGCCGGGGATCTCCATCGGCGTGGCGGCGTTTCCGAGGGACGCCGACGATGCAGAGAAGTTGTTCCAGCGCGCGGATGAGGCGCTGTATCGGGCGAAGCAGGGAGGGCGCAACCGAGTGATGCGCTAGTCGGCGCATACCGGTCTCGCAACGAGAGCCCGCGATGTCGGGCGGTGGATGGTGAGCGATGTTCGAGGTCCGATGCCCAGGCTGCCAGAATCCCTTCGAGCTCGACGAGCGTCGCGTGCCTCGCAACGGGATGACCATGCGTTGCCCGAAGTGCCAGACCACCTTCGTGGTCAAGCGCCCGGAGACCATCGGCTTCGCGGGTGCTCCGCCCAGCTCTGACACGGGGCGGTCGGTCCCGCTCCCGATGCCCTTCGCGCCGCATTCGGTGGGAGGAAAGGCCCCGCCGCCCATCCCGATGCCCGGGGCGACGATCCAGGGAGCGGCTCCCCCGATGCCGGGGCGAGGGCCTGGCGCGCGACCGCAGGTGCCCGCCGACCTCGCCGCGGAGCTCCTCGGCCACACGCCTCCGCCTCCCCCCGACCTCCTCCCCGGCTCCAGCGACTCGACCTGGGAACTCTCCGTCGACCTCCCGATTCCCGCCTCCGAGGTCGGTCTCCCGTCCCCGGCCGAGCCCGAGGCGCGCCGCCGCGCCGCCGCTCCCGCCTCGGCGGGCGTCCCTGCCGCCGCGCCGCCGACCGGAGCCAACGTCAAGTCCACGCTGACGATGCTCCCCGAGATGCGGCCTGAAATTCAGGCCGTGACGGGCCGACCGTCCCCGCGGCCCATCCCCCCGGACGAGGTGGGCCTGCCCGGCATCTCGGCGGCCCTGCCCGTCCCGGTCGCAGGTCTGCCTGCGCTCCACCACGGCTATGCAGGTCTCCCGCAGGTCTCTGCAGGTCTCCCGCAGGTCTCTGCAGGTCTTCCGCAGGTCTCTGCAGGTCTCCCGCAGATCGCTGCGGGCCTTCCGATGAACGCTGCGGGCCTTCCGATGAACGCTGCGGGTCTTCCGATGAACGCCGCGGGCCTTCCGATGAACCCCGCGGGTCTTCCGATGAACCCCGCGGGTCTTCCGATGAACCCCGCGGGTCTTCCGATGAACGCCGCGGGCCTTCCGATGGGCGCGGCCAACCTTCCGATGAACGCCGCGGGCCTGCCGATGGGCGCGGCCGATCTGCCCGGGCTCGAGCCGGAACTGCCGGTGAGCAACCCGCGCCAGGTGGTGCTCGGGCGCGTCAACGTAGAGCGCCGCGCGTTCACCATGACGGAGTCCGATGACCTCCCGTCGCTCGCTGGAGACGCCGCGCTCCCGTCGGTGCGCGCCCCGTCGCACTCCGTGCGCGAGGAGTACGCGATGCCGATGAACGACCGCGGAGAGCGCGTGGGTCGGCACGGCGGAGTGAACTACGGCGAGCTCGACCTGGGCGACGTCATCGGTCAGCCGATTCCTCCGAGCCCCGTGGGAGAGACCTTCCAGGGCAATCCCTTCCCGTCGCAGGGCCGTGGGATGGACATCGGCCAGGAGTTCGACGCGCTCCCCGGGACCACGAGCCAGCCGTACACCAGCCCCGTCGCCGAGCCGCAGAAGCAGACCCCGGCGAAGCAGACCCCGGCGAAGAAGGAGGCCCGCCGCGCGCCCGCCGAGAGCGAGGGGCCGCGGCGCCCGTGGATGCAGTACGCGCTCTACGGCGCCCTCGGGGTGCTGGGCGTCGGCGTGCTGGGCGGCGCGGCGCTCGCGACCACGGAGTACGGAGCCTTCGGGAAGAACTGGTTCGACGAGCAGCTCCACGGGCCCGAGCGGCACGCCGCGGCGACGAGGGTGATCCAGTACGTCGACCGGCTCATCGAGCACGACACCTACGACCGCGCCATCGCGGGCCTGCGGCGCGTCGAGCAGGCGCTCGGCCGCGTGCCCAAGGAGCGCGAGCTCAAGGCGTACATCGTCTACGCGAACAACCTGGTGGTGCTGCGCTTCGGGGCCGATCCGTCGCGCACCGGCCGCGCCCGCACGCTGCTCGCGGAGCTGGCAGACGCCCCTCCGGGGATGCAGTTCCTGGCGCTGGCGAAGGCGTCTGACGCGCTGGCGAGGAACAACCCCCGGGAGGCCCTGCGCCTCGCGCGCAACGACCCCAACGGGCGCGACCTCGCGACGATGGCCGCCGCCCAGCTCAACGACCACGCCCAGTGGCTGCGCTACGCCACCGCGGGCCGGCAGCGGCACCCCACCTCGCGCTCGCGCTACCTGCTGGCCCAGGCGCACTTCGCCACCGGCGACGTGGCCGCGGCGCGGCGCATGGCCGAGGAGACGCTCCAGCACGAGGCGCGGCACCCCGGGGCGCGCGTGCTGCTGGCGCGCATCCTGGGGCAGCGCGAGGAGGGCCACGCCCGCGCGCTCTCGCTGCTGCAAGACCTCGTGGGCACCACCGCCCGGGGCTCCGCGGTGAGCTACGCCTCGCCGACAGAGCGCGCCGACGCGTGCGTGGTGGCCGGGCAGATCGAGATGTCGCGCGACCGGGTCTCCGTGGCGCAGACGCGCTTCCAGCGGGCGCTCGAGCTCGAGCCCCGCAGCGCGACGGCGCTGGTGGGCATCGGGTCGATCCTGTACCGCCAGGGGAACTTCACCGACGCGCAGGCGCGCTTCCGCAACGCCCACAGCGCCGACCCCCAGAACCTCGACGCCATCATCGGCATCGCGCAGTCGACCCTGTCGCTCAACCAGCCCGCGGAGGCCAAGGCCGCCCTCGAGCCCGCGGTGCAGGAGCACCCCAACGACGGGCGGCTGCACTACTGGCTCGGCCGCTCGCTGGCGGCTACCAGCGACCAGCGCTCGCTGGCGCAGCAGTCGTTTCGCGAGGCCATCCGGCTGCAGCCGGACAACCTCGACGCGTACGTCTCGCTCTCCGAGCTGCTCATCGCGATGCAGCGCAACGACGCCGCCGACCAGGTGCTGGTCGAGGCCCGCGCCCGGGTGCCCGACAACGCCGCCATCCACCGCGCGCTCGCGCACGGCCGGCTCGCCCGCGGCGACGTCAACGGCGCCGAGGAGGAGCTGCGCATCGCCCTGCAGCGCGACCCCGAGGACGTGCGCGCGCACTTCGCCCTGGGCGACGTGTACCGCAGGATGCAGCGCCTCGACGACGCCACGCGGCGGCTCGACACGGTGGCGCGCATCGACCCCGACTACCCCGGCCTCGCCCTGGCGCGCGGCCGCCTCGCGGAGGCGCGCGGCGAGCTCCCGGAGGCGCTCGCGACCTTCCGAGAGGCCCTGGCGCGCGACCCCACCAACCCGGAGCTCATCAACCGCGTGGCGGCCACGCTGGTGGCGCTGGGCAACTTCGGCGACGCCGACCAGATGCTCCGCTCGGTGGTGGTCAACCAGCCGACCAACGCCGAGGCGCAGTACCTGATGGGCCGCGCCCGCCTGGGCGCCGGCAACTACGTCGACTCGGTGCACTACCTCGACCGCGCGATCGAGCTCAACCCGCAGCGGGCGGAGTTCAAGGCCTTCGCGGCGGAGGCGCACCGGCGCGCGGGCGACATCGTGCGGGCGCTACAGCTCGCGGAGGAGTCCATCCAGCTCGACCCGGCGTTTCCGCGCGGGTACTGGGTGCGCGCGGAGATCAGGGTGCGCCAGGGCGCCGCGGCGCAGGCGCTGGTGGACATCAACCGCGCGACGCAGCTCGACCAGACCTTCTGGGACGCCTACGCGACCTGGGCGGACATCGACGACGCCCTCGGCCGCCGCGACGACGCCATCCGGCTGTACCAGATCGCCGTCTCGCACGACCCGCGGCACGGCGACTGGTTCTACAACCTGGGTCGGCTGCTCGGCGACGGGGGGCGCGAGAGCGAGGCCAAGGCGGCGCTGCTGCAGGTGCGCTCGCTGGGCGCGGGGCTCAACCCGACGCCGAGCTGGTTCGTGCAGGGCACGCGGCAGCTCGCCGACCTGGAGCGGGGGAGCAACCCCGCCGAGGCGCGGCGGCTCTACATCGAGTACCTGCGGATGGTTCCGCCGGGGAGCCCGTCGGCGAACAGCGTGCAGATCATCCTGGGAGAGATGAGCGACGGCTGATCGCGGCCGTCGGGCGGCGTCGGCGCGCGAGCGAGGCGATCGCCAGCATCGCTCCCAGAGAGAGCGACACACCCGGCGGGCGCTCTCCGCCCGCGCGACAGCCGCAGCCTCCGGTCAGCACCGGGGCGTCCGTCGCGGCGTCCTCACCCACCGCATCGACGGAGGCGTCGGCGGTCGCGACGGGATCGCCCGCATCCGTTGGCGGAGGGCCCGCGTCCACGAGGGCGATGCCCGCGTCGGGCGCGACGTCGTCGCCGTCGTCGGGCGAGTCGGGGGGAGCGACTGGCGTGGTCGGGGCGCCGGTCCATACGCCGAGCACGTCGACGATGAGGTGAGTGCGCACGTTGCTGAACACGCAGAGCGAGCCTGAGCCGAGGGTCGACACGGTGAGAGAGCCCACCGCCGTCTCGGCCGGGAAGGTGAGCGAGGAGGTTCCGGGCACCGGGGTGCCGCACGGGAAGGCCGTCACGAAGCCGGGCCCCGAGGCGGACACCGCCGTGAGGTTGGCGACCACCGCGACCGCGCTCGCGGGCATTCCAGGCACGCGCTGCATCGGGAGCTCGATGACCTGACGGGCGCCGAGCCTGCCGGTGAAGAGGGAGGTCGGCTGCCGCGTGTCGAGGAGGCGCTGCGGCGAGAGGGCGGTGTACGTGAGCCCGCTCGACGGCGCGAAGAAGCCCGTCACGTCGACGACCGCGTGGGTCTCGACGTTCGAGAGCAGGCAGAGCTGTCCGCCGAGCCCTAGCATCGAGACGACCGTGTTGGTCGCGATGGCCCCGGGGGAGACGTTGATGTTGCTGGTAGGAGGCGTCGGTGCGCCGCACGGAAACGCCGTCACGAAGCCCCCGCCGGGGCCCGCGATCGCGGTGATGCTCGCGACGACCCCGACCGCGCCTGCGGGCGCCCGCACGTCGATGGCGCGCGGGGTGTTCGAAGCCAGTGCGACGTCGAAGCGAGTGTCGAGCACCCGGATCGGACCCGACGGGACGAGGCCCGCGCCCGATGGGGAGAAGGCCCCGTAGGCGTCGGTGATCATGTGGGCGCTGTTGAGGGCCTCGAAGGTCACGCCGACGCTCGCGCCGAGCACGACGGGGGTGGCGTTGGCGTTGGCGGCGCCGGCGACGTAGTTGACCGTGGAGGTCGGGGGGCGAGGCTGCCCCGCGGAGAAGGCCGTGGCGTAGCCGGGGGCGTCGACGCCGATGGTGGCGACGTTGAGCCAGACGCCCGTCGCGCCCGACGGGAGCCCGAGGGAGGACCAGTCGCGGAAGGTTGCGCTGGAGCCCGGCGTGAGCGGACCAGCGGCGCCCGAGCGGAGGAGGCGCGCGCTGCCCTCGGGGGTGCGCGTGTCGAAGAGCCGGTGCGGCCCCACGAAGGTGAAGCGCCCGGGCGCGGCGGCTGCGGCCACGGCGGGGAGCGCAGCGCCGGGCACCAGGCGGGACTCCGCGGGCTCTGCGGGCGGGGGCGATCCGCAGCTCGGGGGAGGCCCGGCGAGGCAGGGGGCGCCGGTGGACGCGCAGTCGACGGAGGTGCAGTCCGTGCGGATGAGGCGGGCGCCGTCGCAGCGCGCGGTGCAGGTCGTCGACATCGACGCCCCGGAGGTGAAGAAGGGCGTCTGGCGCGCGGCGCCCGCCACGCTGAGCTCGACGTGGATGTGGTTGGTGTGCGAGAGCGACGCGGAGCCCAGCAGGCCGAAGCCGCGCTCGCCGTTCCAGTAGGCGCGGTCCCACACCACGCGCTGGATGCCGATGTACTCCGCGTTCTCGACGAGCCAGTTGGCCGCCTGGTCGCCGAGCGTGTTGTCCGCGTCGCCGCCCACCATCGGGACCATCAGGTCGATGGCTCGCCCCGTGGCGTGCACCGAGAGCGTAGGGACGCGCGTCGTCGCGCTGTTCTGTCGGCAGCAGTAGGTGCCGCCCGCGCGCAGGAAGGCGTATCGCCGCAGCAGGAAGGTGTTGAGGTCGCGCGTCCCGGAGTGCGCGGGCGTACACGCGGGGTGCGTGCACGAGCACGCGAAGGCGTTCGTCGACGTGCATCGACCCAGCGGCGACACCGCGGGCGGCTCTACGACGGTGACGTGCTGTGTGGCCGCGATCGCGCGCGTCGAGGCCGCGGGCTGCCACGGCCCGGCGACCGCGATGCCCGAGGTCTGGGACTCGAGCTCCGCGTCGACCACGCATCCAGCAAACAGCGCAGAGCAGAGCAGGACGGGGCGACGATCGATCATTGGAGGGTTGAGCGACGCTATCGCTTCTCCCCACGGACTGACCAGCGAGCGCCCCCGTCGCCGTAGTCGTGGCGCTCAAGGGATGCCCCATCGGACGCTGGGCCGTACATGGTCATTTATTCGAGGGGAGCGACGGGCTACCGTGCCCTCTGGATGTGCCCCCGGGGACCCGACGCACCTCTCGAAGTTCCGCCCGGGCTCGTCGCGTATGAGCTCACCGACGAGCACACGCTCTTCGTGATGGAACTCCCGAGCCTGCCCCCGGGGCTCCCGCTGACCAGGGCCGAGCACGAGGTCGTCGAGCTCATCCTCCAGGGCCACAGCAACGCCAGCATCGGAGCGCGCCGAGGCACCTCGCTGCCGACGGTGGCGAAGCAGGTCTCGGCGGCCTTCGTGAAGCTCGGGGTGCGGTCGCGCGCGGAGCTTCTGTCCGCGCTGATCCTCGGTGGAGCTGCGGCGCTCCCGGCGCCTGTCAGCGTGCCGCCACCGCGCCCGGTCGGCGCGCGCCGACGCCGGCGTTAGCGCTTCGGTCGGGGGGGAGGGGAGGGCCTTCGGCGGGCGCGCAGCACGAGCCCGAGCGCGGCGAGCAGCAGCGCAGCGGGGCTCCGAGACGCGTCGCGGGCTTCTCCGCCGGGAGCGCGGCAGCCGCACCCGGGCTGCTCCTCGAGCTCGATCAGCGGGTCTTCGATCTGCACGTCGTCCTCGGGCAGGTCGTCGACGGGCAAGGAGGCGTCTTCGACGAGCGGAACATCCACCGCAGCGTCACGGGGAGGCTCCTCGGACACATCGACGATGTCTCGGATGGTCCCGATGTCTCGGATGGTCCCGGTCGTGGTCGGCGAGCACCGGCGTCGACCGGAGCGCCAGCGTCCTGGGCGACGGGGGTGTGTCGCCAGCAGAGGAAGTTGTCCTCCCAGGTGTGCGGGTCGGCGGGCTCGTACCAGGCGAGGCAGTCGTAGCCCGCGATGGCCCCTGCTCCAGCGGAGCCCCGGCCCGCGCTGCTCCGCGGACGCGGGTCCTCCACGCCCGCGGGCGCGCGGAAGGGAACGGCAGCCACGACGGCGCGCACAGGTAGTTGTCTCCCCAGGTGTGCGCCGCGGGCTCCGAGGACTCGTTGACGGCGATGCAGCGCATCCCCGCGATGGGCCCCGAGTACGACCAGCGCAGCCCCCGGTCGAGGTCCGAGCAGAGGTAGTTGTCTCCCCAGGTGTGCGGGTCGGCGGGCTCGTTGATGAGCGTGCAGGTCATGCCCGCGATGGGTCCGCTGCAGTTCCACCCGAAGGGGCCCTCGCGGCGGGTGCAGGGCGGCGGAGGGGGCGGGCCCTCGCAGCTGTCGCCCGGGGAGTTGGGGTAGGAGCCCTGGTTGACCCAGCGACCGCCGCCGTTGCTGCACCCGCCGGTGAAGGGGTCGAGCGACACCCCGCCGCGCTGCCAGCCGAAGTGCAGGTGCGGCCCGGTGGAGCTTCCCGACGAGGCCGATCGCCCGATGGCCTGACCGCAGCCCACGGACTGCCCGCGGCCCACCATCAGCGAGCCCTGCTGCATGTGGCAATAGATCGTGCGGGTGCCGTCGGAGTGCTGGAGCTGCACGTAGTTTCCGCAGCGCCCGCCGCAGGTGTTGCCGAGGCCGCCGTAGTTGGCGCAGCCGTCGTTCGTCCCGACCACGGTGCCCATGGCGCCAGCGAGCACCGTCGTCCCCAGGGGGACGGGGATGTCCGTCCCGGTGTGGCCGTCGTAGCAGCGCGACCCGCAGTTGTAGTCGCGGCACCCCGCGGCGCCGCCGTTGTTGTCGTAGCCGTAGCTGATGACCGGCGCGGGCCCGAGCGGGCGGCGGAAGCGCACCTGCGCGCTGGCCGTCCCCGCCATCGACGTCGCCGTCGCGACCACGGCGGCGAGGCGCAGCATGGACTTCCGCGAGGTCATTGGAGAGGACGTCGCTCGCTACTCGGTCTCGCGCGCCGCCGCGCGGTTCTCTTCGCGCATGGCGCGCCCGCGGCTCAGCGCGTTGTCGCGCGCGCTCGTAGGCGCGGACGATGCGCGCCACCAGCGGGTGCCGCACCACGTCGACGTCGGTGAAGGTGCAGAACGCGATGCCCTCGGTGCCCGTGAGCAGGTTGGTCGCGTCGGAGAGGCCCGACTTGCGCCCCTCGGGGAGGTCGACCTGCGTGACGTCGCCCGTGATCACCGCCTTCGAGTCGTAGCCCAGGCGCGTCAGGAACATCTTCATCTGCTCGGACGTGGTGTTCTGCGCCTCGTCGAGGATCACGAAGGCCTCGTTGAGCGTGCGCCCGCGCATGAAGGCCAGCGGCGCGACCTCGATCTGCCCGCGCTGGATGAGCGCCTGGGCCTTGTCGAGGTCCATCATGTCGTGCATCGCGTCGTAGAGCGGGCGCAGGTAGGGGTTCACCTTCTCCGCGAGGTCGCCCGGGAGGAAGCCCAGCTTCTCGCCGGCCTCCACCGCGGGCCGCGTCAGGATGATGCGCTTGACCTTCTTCTGCATCAGCGCCGCGACCGCCATCGCCATCGCGAGGTAGGTCTTGCCCGTGCCCGCGGGGCCGATGCCGAACACGATGTCGTGCGCGCGCAGCGCCTCGATGTACCGCTTCTGCGCGAGCCCCTTCGGCGCGATGATGCGGTGCCGCGCGCTCACCAGCACCACGTCCTGGAACACGTCGCGCAGCTTCAGCTCGGGGTGCTCCTTGAGCAGCCGCACGGCGCGCGCCACGTCGTTGCCGTTGATCTCGTTGCCGTCGCGGATCGACTCGCACAGCTCGGCCACCACGCGCTCGGCGAAGGCCACCTCCTCCGCCGAGGTGCCCTGGATGTGCACCTGATTCCCGCGCTGGCCGATGGTGACCCCGGTCTCCACCTCCAGCACCCGCAGGTGCTCGTTGCGCGGGCCGCACAGCGCCACCAACAGCGCCGGATCAGCCACATCGACCTGCGCGCTTCCGCCCGGATTGCGCGCGCCCTTCGACCCCGAAGCTTCGCTCTTCGCCATGTGCCCCTCACGCTACCACAGCCCCCGGTGCGGGCGGCGGCGGTGGGGTATATGTGCGGCGTGACGATCCGCGCGGTGGTGTTCGACCTCGACGACACGCTCTTCCCTGAGGCGACCTACGTGGCCTCGGGCTTCCGCGCCGTGGGCGAGGCCCTGGCGAGGGAGCACCGCATCGAGGGCTTCGGCGAGCGGGCGGCGGCGGTGGCGGCGGCGGGAGCCCGCGGCGACGTCTTCGACGAGGCGCTGCGACGGTCGGGCGTCGCGGAGGACGACCTGCGGGGCCTGGTTCCCTGGTGCGTGCGGCGCTATCGGGAGCACCTCCCGGACATCGCCCTCTTCCCGGAGGCCCACGAGGCGCTGGAGAACTTACGGGGGAAGGTAAAGCTCGGGGTGCTCACGGACGGCTGGCTGGTGGCGCAGCAGAGCAAGGTCGCCGCGCTCGGGCTCGCGGCGCGCGTCGACGCCGTGGTCTACAGCGACAGCTTCGGGCGCGAGCACTGGAAGCCGAGCGAGGTGCCGTACCGGGCGGTGGCCGAGGCGCTCGGCGTGGCGCACGATGCCTGCGTGTACGTCGCCGACAACCCCGCCAAGGACTTCATCACCGCGCGAGCCCTCGGGTGGCGCACCATCCAGGTGGCGCGCCCCGGGCAGACGCACCCCGCGGTGGCGCCGAGCGAGGCGCACTCGGCGGAGGTGAGCGCGGTCGACCTCCGCGAGGCCATGGCGGTGCTCGCCGGCTGGATGGGGTGACGTAGGGTGGAAGGCAACGGACGACGGGCGCTCCCGCTCTTCGCGGGGCTGAGGGGAGGGGCGACGAGGCCCTCGGCGCCGCACCTCGAGCAGGCGCGCCGGAGCCTTGGCGGGCCCTACGCGGACGACGTCGACGCCGCGATGATCGGCCGCTTCGTGCGCGCGGAGCCCCACGAGGGCGTGGTGCTGCACGCCGACGCGTCGACGGTGGACGTGATGGTCTCCGCGGGCGTGGTGCGGCGGGTGGAGCGCTCCCGGGTGGTCGCCCTGGACGACGTCGAGCTCTCGCCGCTGCGGCGGCGCATGGCGGGCGACGTGCGGCGCTTCGCGGCGATGCCCGCCGGGAGGAGGGCGCGCTTCGCCACCGAAGGGGGTGGCGAGGACGAGGGGCTGCTGATCGAGAAGTGCCGCTACGGGGCGCTGCTCGCGCTCGACGACGGCCGCGTGGTGGCGCTCGGGTTCAGCCGGATGATCGCGACGGTCGCGCCCGGCTGAGGGCCTTCGCTCAGCGGCCCAGAAGAAGCAGCGCCCGCGCCTCGCTCGCCGTGGGCCGCTCCTCGGGGCGCCTGGCCAGGCAGCGCTCCAGCAGCGCGTCGAGCCAGGCCGGGACCGATGCATCGACCTCGCGCGCGGACGGCACCGGCCCCTCGGCGATGGCCAGCATCACCGCGGTCGCCCCGCCCGAGTAGAGCCTCCGCCCGGTGAGCATCTCGTAGAGCAGCACCGCCGCCACGAACACGTCGCTCCGCCCGTCGATGATCCCCTCTCCGGTCACCACCTCCGGGGCCATGTACCCGCGCGTCCCGCGGAGCACTCCGCGCTCGGGGGCGTCGCGCCAGCGGCTGGTCGCGATGCCGAAGTCGATGAGGGAGATCGCCCCGTCGTCGCGCACGAGCACGTTGCCCGGCGCCACGTCGCGGTGCACCGCCTCCAGGCACTGGCCCGCTTCGTCCGTGCGCGTGTGGATGTGGTCGAGCGCGTCGAGCAACTGCGCGCCCCAGGCCACCGCCGTCGCCTGCGTCACCTGGCCCTCGGCCAGCACCGCGTCGAGGCCGCGGCCCTTCACGTGGTCGAGCACCAGGTGAGGCACCCCCGAGGCGTCACGGTACTGCGCCCGCATCGCTGGAATCGCCGGGTGATCGAGGCGCCCCAGCAGCCGCCCCTCGTGCTCGAACATCGCCACCAGCGCCGGGTCGTACGCGCAGTGCCGGTGCATGCGCTTGAGCACCCGCGTCACGCCGTCCGCGTCCTGCGCCACGAAGGTCTCGGCCATCGCCCCCACCCCCAGGCTCGGGCCCACCCGTAGCGCGGGTGGCTCCGTCATATCTGCGCCTGCTCCGGTCACCCCGCGGATCACCCCGCGAGTATAGTCCGGGCCGTCGCGCGCGATCGCTGCTCCAATCATGGCCGCAGCCGAGTTCATCGCCGCGCCCACACAGCCATCTCCATGCGGCCGTCCATCTGCCTGCTCCTCTCGCTCGCCGGCTGCGGCGCGTCGGTGACCCAGAACCCCACCGGGCTGGCGGACGTCCCGGACGCCGCCGTGGATGTTGCGCCCGTGGCGGTGGACGTCCCGCCTGCGACGGTGGACGTGCCGGTCCCCATGGTGGATGTGCCCCCGCCCGAGCCGACGGACCTCCCGCTGGGAGAGACGTGCACGCGCGACCAGCAGTGCGCCTCGGGCCTGTGCGCGCAGACCCCTGGCGTCGTCGCGGGGTGCGCCCAGCCCTGCGTCGACGACGAGACCTGCCTCGCGGTCAACAGCCAGCTCTCATGCGTGCTCGACCGCGCTCCCGGCGGCGGCCGCCTGGTGTGCGGCCAGGTGGTGAGCGCCGAGGTCGACCCGCGGGGGCGTGCACCCTGGACACCGAGTGCTTCTCGGGCTTCTGCCTGGACGGGCTCTGCCACAACCCCTGCGCCGACGACAGCGTGTGCGCCGCGGGCTGGCGCTGCGGGGCGCAGCCGGTGGGAGCGCGCAGCGTGCAGGTGTGCCGCGCCAACCCCATCAGCGGCGTCACCGTCGAGGACTACGTGCTCTTCGAGGGCCTCGCCAGCGTCGACCGGGGCACCCTGCCGCTGCAGGTCGTCGCTCCACCGGACACCGTGTCGCTCACCTGGGTGACGCAGGACCTCGCCGGCCCCGACCTCTTCGCCAGCGTGACGGGAGTGACCGCTCCCGACGGCCGCGCGCTGGTCGACCTCCGTAGCTGGAACACCCTGAGGGAGCAGCAGGTGCGCACGATCCCGTCGCGGCTGCAGATCAACGGGGCGACCTTCCCGGGGCGCACCATGGAGCCGATGGTCCCGGGGGTGTTTCGCTCGTCGCACGCGCTGCTCAACGACCGCAGCGGGTCGCCCGTCGCCAGCCGCCGGATGCGCGCGATGGTGCGGGTGAAGCGCGCCCCCGGAGGCATCGCCGCCAACGGCTGGACCTTGCGGCTAAGGGTGATCATGGGCGGCATCGCGGGGCTCAACGCCGCCGCCGCCCCGCGCAACGCGCGCCTCCAGAGCGCGCTCTCCCGGATGCGAACCATCTACGCCAGCGTGGGGGTCAACCTCGCCATCGAGGGCTACGCCGACCTCAGCGCCGCGGACGCCGCGCGCTTCGCCACCATCGACAGCCAGGAGGAGCTTCGCGCGCTCTTCCAGCGCAGCTCCGGGATGACCGGCGACGTGCTGCCGATCTTCCTGGTGCGGGGCATCTCCTCCGCCGCGGGCCTGGAGAACGCCATCGGCATCGCCGGCGGCATCAACGGCCCGCCGGGGATCTTCGGCACCGTGTCGTCGGGCGTGGTGGCGAGCTGGGACAACACCTTCGGGCGCAACGACCTGCTGGCCCAGGTGCTCGCGCACGAGTGCGGCCACTACCTCGGGCTCTGGCATACCATGGAGCGTAATCCTGCATGCACCACGGCGGGGCAGGCGGACTGCTCGCTCTGGGGCGGCGTGGACAACCTCACCGACACGCCCTCCACGATGGCGGGCGCCTCGCGCTACCTGATGTACTGGACCACCACAGGGAGCAACGAGCTGGTGTCGGCGGGGCAGGGGCTGATGATGCGGGGCAACCCGATCATCCATTGAAGGGAGGGGGAGCGCTCAGTCGTCTTCGGACACTTCTCCGGCGAGGAGCTGTCCGATGACGGGGGTCTCACCGCCGCCGAGCCCGTGCAGGCTGCGCAGGTGGTGGATGAGCATCGCGCGGTTGTCGGTCACCGAGAGGTTCTGCAGCTCGAGGGCGCCGATGCGGTCTTCGGGGGTGAAGGCAGGGGCCTCGACGCGCTCCATGGAGAGCTTCTCCGGCGCGTAGGCCATGTACTCCGCGCGGGTCGAGAGCAGGGTGTAGTCCTCGCCGCGGCGAAGCTCGACGGTCACCTCGCCGGTCACCGAGGGGGCGATCCAGCGGGTGAGGGCGTCCTTCAGCAGGTTGGCCTCGGGGTCGTACCACTTGCCTTCATACAAGAGACGCCCGAGCCGTCGGCCCAGGGTGGCGTAGAGGTCGAGGGTGTTCTCGTTGTGGATCGCCGAGAGCAGGCGCTCATACGCGAGGTGTAGCAGCGCCATGCCGGGGGCCTCGTAGATGCCGCGGCTCTTGGCCTCGATGACCCGGTTCTCGATCTGGTCGCTCATCCCGAGGCCGTGCCGGCCGCCGACGCGGTTGCACTCCAGGAAGAGGTCGAACTGCGAAGAGAACCGATCGCCGTTGAGGCTCACCGGCAGGCCCTTCTCGAAGCCCACGGTCACCGTCTCGGGGGCGATCTCGACGTCCGCGCGCCAGAACGCCACGCCCATGATGGGGTGGACGATGCGCATGTTCTTGTCGAGAAACTCCAGGTCCTTGGCCTCGTGGGTGGCGCCGAGGACGTTGGCGTCGGTGCTGTAGGCCTTCTCGGTTCCCATGCGATACGGCAGGCCGTGCGCAAGGAGGTATTCCGACATCTCCTTGCGGCCGCCGAGCTCGTTCACGAACTTCGGGTCGAGCCAGGGCTTGTAGATCCGCAGCTCGGGGTTGGCGAGGATGCCGTAGCGGTAGAAGCGCTGGATGTCGTTGCCCTTGTGGGTCGAGCCGTCACCGAAGACGTTGACGCCGTCTTCCTTCATGGCGCGCACGATGGCGAGCGTGGTGACCGCGCGGCCGAGCGGCGTGGTGTTGAAGTACTTCCGACCACCGCTCGACAGGTGGAAGGCGCCGCACTGGATGGCCACGATGCCCTCGCGCGCCATCGCCTCGCGACAGTCGACCAGGCGACCGGCGACGGCGCCGTGGGTGATGGCCGTCGGGGGATGTCCGCGGGGTTGGCCTCGTCGGGCTGCGCGAGGTCGGCGGTGTACGCGTGCACCTTCATGCCGTGTCGGGACATCCAGGCGACGGCGCAGCGGGTGTCGAGACCGCCGGAGTACGCGATGCCCATCGGGGTGCCCGCGGGCGGCAACGAACGGTAGATCCTGCTCATGGGCGCAACCCCCTACCACGACCCCGAAGCGGCGCGCCACGGGGGGCGCGAGGGCGTTGACGCGGATGACGCAGGAAGACGAAAAAAGCCCGCGGGTACGCCATCTTGACCGGTGGGGATTGGCGGTGGGAGAACGCCGCCCCATTGAGCCTGCCGAACTGCGCTCTGCGGAATCAGCGCGAGGGCGCCGGAGAAAGCGAGCGGTGATGTCGAACGAGAAGTACGAGTTCTTCAAGGTCATCCAGGAGTATCTCAACAAGGCCTCGAAGGTGGTGCAGCTCGACCCTGCGGTGGAGCTGATGCTCTCGCAGCCGAAGAACGAGGTCATCGTGCACTTCCCGGTGCGGATGGACACCGGCGAGGTGAAGCTGTTCAAGGGATATCGCATCCAGCACAGCAACATCCTCGGCCCCTTCAAGGGCGGTATTCGTTATCACGAGAGCGTCACCCTCGATGACGTGAAGGCCCTCGCCTCGATGATGACCTGGAAGTGCGCGCTGATGGGCCTCCCCTACGGCGGCGCCAAAGGGGGGATCAAGTTCAACCCGCGCACCCACTCGACGGGCGAGCTTCAGCGCATCACCCGGCGCTTCACCCACGCGCTGGGCAGCAACATCGGCCCCGACTACGACATCCCCGCGCCCGACGTCGGCACCACGTCGCAGATGATGGCGTGGATCATGGACATGTACATGAACACCGTGGGGCACGTGAACAAGCAGGCCAACCGCGGCGTGGTGACGGGCAAGCCCGTGGTGTCGGGCGGCACGCTGGGCCGCGAGAAGGCCACCGGTCAGGGGGTGGTGCACTGCATCCTGGAGTGGGCGCGGGAGCACCGGTTCAACCTGGAGGGCAGCACGTACATCGTGCAGGGCTACGGCAACGTCGGGTCGCACGCCTCGGCCATCCTGGGGCGCTACGGCGCGTCGCTCACCGCGGTGGGCGACCACTCGGGATATATGAAGTCCCCGGAGGGCTTCAATCGACACAAGCTGGCGGAGTGGGTGAAGACGCACGGCAGCGTGGCGGGCTACCCCTCCGGGCAGGCGATCACCCGCGAGGAGTTCTTCGCGACGAAGTGCGACATCTTCATTCCGGCGGCGCTGGAGGGGCAGATCGGCCCGTCGGAGGCCAACCTGCTCGACTGCCGGCTGATCGTCGAGGGCGCCAACGGGCCGACGACTCCGGAGGGAGAGAAGATCCTGCTCGACCGCGGGATCACCATCATCCCCGACGTGCTGGCCAACTCCGGGGGCGTGACCGTGTCGTATTACGAATGGGTGCAGAACAAGCGCTCGGAGAGCTGGGACCTGGAGGAGGTCGACGCCAGGCTCGAGACGGCGATGAAGCGCGCCTACAAGGACGTGCTGGATTTCAGCCGCGCCAAGGAGGTCGACCTGCGCCTGGCGGCCTACTCGGTGGCGCTGGAGCGCCTCCAGGCGGCCTACCGCGAGCGCGACATCTTCCCTTGAATCACGCCCCCGCCCTCAGCGCCGAGCAGGCCGAGGGCGGGGCGGACGTCCTCGGGTCCATCGAGCGGAGGGTCCTGGAGGGTTCCGGCGGCGACCACGCGGCCCGCGAAGCCCTCGATGGCGAGGAGGTCGTCGGTCGGGCCGTCGACGCCCAGCGCCGTGAGGTGGGGGCCGTGGCGTCTTACCAGGGCGTGTAAACCGGCGTCGTCGAGGCCCGCGACGGTGATGTTTCGTGCGCCGGGCGAGCCGATGGAGGCGGTGTCGTGGAGGGCGATCGCGTGGTGGGGGCCTCGCCAGAAGCGCAGGGCCGTCGCGGCGTGAACGCCCCGCCATTGCATCACCGCGGCGCCGAGCCCGACGTCCATGAGGCCGGGCGGGAGCCACCGGGCGACCTCGGTGAGCGCCTGGTCGAGGTGCTCCGCGAAGGCCATGGGGTCGCCCGCGGTGACGATCACGGCCTGCGGGGAGAGGCAGCCGCGCTGGTCGTACCAGGCGATGTCCTCGGCGACGCGGGCGGCGGCGAGGGGATGGTTCGTGGTGCGTACGATCGAGAGCGCGAAGCCGTGGCCGCGGCCCTCGAAGGTGACGCCGGGAGGGAGCGACGCGCGCAGGGTCGCGAGGGTCTCGTCGGAGCCGTAGGCGACGAGGTGGTCGAAGGCGTCATCGGGCGCGAGCCCGTCGGTGAGCAGCGGGACGAAGCGCGGCTGATGGCGCGAGGGCTTCACCGTGACCGAGGCGGCGCCGCGGAGCAGCGGCAGCGCGAGGGCCCGCAGCGGCGCGGTGGCCACCGAGGAGGCGAGGAGGACCCGCACCCGCCTGCCCGCCAGCTCGCGGGAGGTGAGGGCCGCGAGGGCGTCGGGGGTGTAGCGCGCGGTGACCCGATCGAGCGCGAGGGCGGCGTGCGCAGGGTGCATCGCTCCGTCGGCCGCGAGGGCGTCGAGGGCGGAGGCGCGCAGGGAGTCGGCCGGATCGCGGAGGCGCCGCACCAGCGCAAGGAGCGCCGGGGAGGGGCTTGTGCCGTCGTTCGATCGAAGGTAGACGTCCCCGCCCGACCTTTTGAGGAGTGTTTCCATGAGCAAGCTCGCATCGTTGTTGACCGGTTCGCAGTCCAAGCTGGCCGGGTATCTCACCGAAAACAAGATTGACCCGGCCCGCATCCTCGTCGCTTCCAAGCAGATCGAGACCCTGCAGCCGGAAGACCGCGCCATCCGTCTGGCCAAGCGCCAGACCCGCGGCAAGGAAGACGACGCCGCCAAGGCCGCCAAGGCCAAGCGCGCCCGCACCGGCCGCCCGGTGACCCTGCCCGGCCTCACCAAGGCCCTCAAGGGCGAGTCGCTCTCCGGTCCGTACAAGCTGCGCGTCCTCCGCGCGGTGGCCCGCATCGCCGAGCAGAAGAAGCTCGCGGCGCCGGAGCTCACCAGCCTCTTCTAGGCCATAGGTCCCCGCGGGCGCCCCCCTCCTTCGGGGGAGCGCCCCTCATCCCGCCGACCTCCTCTTCTCCCCCTCTCGTCCCCTTGCGCTGCCTCGACGCGTACACGCCCGGCGTGTTACCGCGAGGGCACCGCCATGACCGCTGCGCACCGGCTCTCCGCCCGCTCTGACGTCGGTCGACGTCGCGAACACAACGAGGACACCTTCCGCTGCGACACGGCCCTCGGGCTGTACATCGTCGCCGACGGGATGGGCGGGCACGCGGCCGGCGAGGTGGCCTCCGCGATGGCCTCGCAGCGCGTCGCCGCCGAGGTCGAGCGCGGCCGCAGCATGATCGACGCCCTCGCCCGGCAGGACCCGGGGGTGCGCCCCGACGACGTGAAGCTGATGCTCGCCAACGCCGTGCGCGCGGCCAACGCGGAGGTGTGGTCCGCCGCGCAGGCCAACTCCGCCCGGCGTGGCATGGGCACCACGCTCACGGCGATGCTGGTGGTCGGGCGGCGGTGCTTCGTCGCGCACGTGGGCGACTCCCGCGCGTACCTGATCCGCGGCGTCGAGGTGCGGCGGCTCACGGAGGATCACTCGGTGGTCAACGAGCTGCGCCGCCGGGGAAAGCTCACCCAGGAGGCGCTCTCGAAGGTCGCCCACAAGAACGCCATCACCCGCGCGGTCGGGGTCTTCGAGACCGTGGAGGTCGACACGTTCCAGGTGCTCGCGGCGCCGGGCGACCGCTTCGTGCTCTGCTCCGACGGGCTGCACCGCTACCTCGACACCGACGACGCGCTGCGTCCGCTGCTGGAGGGCGTCACCGAGGAGACCGCCACGCAGCGGCTCATCGACTACGCCAACGAGTGCGGCGGCGCGGACAACGTCACCGCCGTGGTGGTCACGCTGCCCGACGAGGACACCCGGCAGCGGGTGGTGGCCGAGCTCACGCGCTCGTACGCGACGCTCTCGGCGCTGCCGTTCTTCCGGCACCTGGAGCCGAGGGAGATCCTGGTGCTGCAGGCCGCGGCGAAGGTGCGCGACGTCGAGCCGGGCCTGGAGGTGGTGCGCGAGGGAGAGCCCGGAGAGGCGATGTTCCTGATCGTGCAGGGCAGGTGCGTGGTGAAGAAGGGCGAGATGGAGATCGCCCGCCTCGGGCCGGGGGAGCACTTCGGCGAGATGGCCCTGGTGGAGCTGGCGCCGCGCAGCGCGACGGTGGTGGCCGAGGACGACACGCGGCTGCTGGAGATCGCCCGGGCGGACTTCTTCCGCGTGCTGCGCGAGTCCAGCGACACCGCCGTGAAGATGCTCTGGAACATCGTCTCGGTGCTCGCGGCCCGCCTGCGGGAGACCTCGTCGCAGCTCGGCGAGGCGCGCGAGCAGCTCGTGGCCGACGACCTCACCGCGCAGCTCTTCGACGAGTACCCCGGCGTGGTCGGCCGGGACACCATGCCCGCCATCCCCGCCGTCACCGGCATGCCGCGCGGCGGCACCTTTCCTCGCTAAAGGGGGATCAGTCGGATGAGGGTCGTCGCGGTCGTGCTGCTCGCGGGTCTCCTGGCGTCGTCGTGCGCCAACGTCGAGTGCTCGTTCAACTCCGACTGCGGCGAGCACGCGCGCTGCGAGCTCAACCGCTGCATGCGCGACTGCCTCGAAGACCGCGACTGCGAAGAAGGGGCGACGTGCAACCCCAACGGGTACTGCATCAAGCCGAGCCCGACGGATGACCGCCCGGAGATCAGCGACACGCCCGTCTCGGTCGATCGCGGGAACACCCCGGTGGATGTGGGCTTCGACGCCGGGACGGACGTCGGGACCGACGTAGGCTTCGACGCGGGGACGGACGTCGGGACGGACGTGGGCTTCGATCTCGGGACGGACGTGGGCTTCGACGTCGGAAGGGATGTGGGCTTCGACGTGGGCTTCGACGTGGGCTTCGACGTGGGCTTCGACGTCGGAAGAGACATCGGGACCGACGTGGGCTTCGACGCGGGCAGGGTGGACGCCCCGGTCGGACCGGCGGCGGTGGGCGTCTACGAATACACCGCGGTGCGGCCCGGCACGCTTGCGGCTCCGGTCGCCGCGGCGTGGCATCCGGGCGGCGGGTACGCGCTGATCCTGTCGGCGAGCAATACGGTCTTCCGCTATGACGCCGCGGCGGGGACGGTGGTCCAGGTCGGGTCCGTGGGCTCGACCGTCTCCTTGCGGGGTGTGTCGTTCACGCCCGATGGTTCGCGGGCGCTGCTGTTCGGCAACACGGGGACGGGCACCACCGCCCGAGGGCGCATCTTCGTCTGGGACCACGCCACCTCGATGATCGCCGAGCGCAGCGCGGAGACCTACTCGCCGGGTGCGTACCAGTCCCTGCGCTGGTCTCCCGACGGCCGCCGCGCGGTGCTCCTCGGCTCTGGGACGAGCTCGCTCATCGTCTGGCGCTACGCCGCCGACGGCACCCGCGCGGGCGTGCTGGTGGGCTACGGCCTGGCGCCGAGCACGGACTGCAGCGACGTGGCGTGGGTGACCGACGGCTTCGGCGACCCCGCCCTCTCCATCGTCTGTGGAACCAACACGGCGCAGATCCTCTCGGTGACCGCGATCGATTCGGCGACGCCGACCGTCAGGGCCGTGGCGAGCGCCGGAGCGATCGGCAACGTCGCCCGCATCGCAGCGCGCCCGCAGGGCGACGTCGCGCTGACGGTGGGCTACTCGGGTCAGCGGCTCTACCGCTACCGCGACGGGGTCTGGGCGGTGGGCTTCAGCTCGCCGCAGGTCATCGGCGCCTTCGGGGTGTCGTTCTCGTCGGACGGGGCGCGGGCCCTGGCCTTCGGCGGCAACGGGCGCGCTTACGAGTACCGGTATGAGCTCTTCACCGCCGACGCCATCACCGACGTGAGGATGCCCGACCTCGCGGCGGCGCCGTATGCGCAGCCGTCCAGCGCGCAGCTCAACGACGTCGCGTGGCGCCCCGGCTGCCACGAGGGCCTCGCGGTCGGCGGATCGAACACCCTCTCCGGCGTGACGGCCTTCGTGGCGTACTTCCGCGTGCAGACAGGCGTCCGCTGCGACAACGGGACGTGAGCACCCCCAATGGCTGATCCACCCTCCAAGTCAGGCAACAACCCCTTCGCGAAGCTCGCGGCGCTGCGCGGGTCGCTCCCCCTCGGGGACCCCAAGGGGCCCGCGGCGCAGAGCCCGGTGGAGGCCGTCGATCCGGTGGCGGCGCTGCTCTCGCGCAAGGTCGTGGTGAGGCGAGAGCGCAAGGGCCGCGGAGGCAAGACCGTCACGGTGGTGCAGTGGCCCGACGGGGCGGAGGCCGCCGCGCTCGACGCCCTCGCGAGGGAGCTGCGCAAGGGACTCGGCACCGCGGCGCAGCGGGAGGAGACCTCCATCGCGGTGCAGGGCGACATCGCCGACCGCGTCGCCGCGTGGCTGGCGGGGCGGGGCGCGGCTCGCATCGTGCGAGGCGACTGAGGCGCTTGCCAGCGAGGGGCGGCGGCGCAACGATCGCAGCGTGACAGCCCATCAGCGACAGGAACTCGATCAACGTCTGACCCTGCTCGCGGGGTGGTGCGGCGCGTCCTGCGCGTTCGTGCTCGACACCACCGGGCAGGACTACGGCGCGTCGAGCCCGCTGCCCGACGGGTGGCAGGCGCTCGCCGAGGCGGCGGTTCCGCTGGTGATCGAGGCGACGCGAGAGCGCCCGCTGCGCAAGGGCGGGCACCTGCACCTGATGCGCAGCGTCGAGCCGCCCTTCGCCGCGGCGGAGTCCTTCGCCGGGGTCTACATGGTGCTGCTGCTCTTCGACGAGCCCTTCGCGGCGGCTGATGTGAGCGCGCTGGTGCGCCGCGCGCTGCCGGAGATCGAGGCGCTCACCGTCGCGCTCCCGCCGCCCGATCCGACGAGGGTGGCGCGCATCGCGGACGGGCGCGCCGGCTGATCGTCGGGCGGCGCTACGGCTGCCGCGCGTCGACCGTGAGCGTGTACGGGAACTCCACCGTCGGCGCGGGCCGCACCGTCACCTGGAGGAACCACGTCGCCGCCCTCACCGCCCTCGGCAGCGTGACCGTCGGGCAGCCGTCGGTCATGGTCACCATCGCCCCGGGCACCGCCACCGGGACGTCCGTCAGCGCGGGCGGCGTCGCGATGTCCGAGCGGAGCAGCGAGAGCGAGAGCCCCGGAGGGCAGGTGGCGCCGTTGCGGGGCGTCACCGTCGCGGTGATGGCGTCTCCCTCCGCCGCGTCGAAGCTGAACATGTCCAGGTCGCAGCCGCCCACGGTCCCCGTCACCGGGAACATCTGCAACGGCGCGCCCGCCGCCGGTCGCAGCACCATCGCGTTGACGTAGTCGTCGTTGGCGACGCCCGCCTCGCTCGCCATCGCGCGGGAGAGCACCTTGTGGCACCGCTCGCACTCCACCTCGGACTGCGGCCTCGCGTCGTCGCAGGGCTCGCCGTGCTCGATGGTGCCGTTGCCGCAGACCGGGCGCACCACCGTGACGGCGTACGCCGCGCCGCCGCGCACCTTGCTGTCGATGCCGATGAGGTGCACCCCGTCGGTCACCGGGCGGAAGGAGAAGTGCTCGCTGCGCCCTGCGCCGCAGAGGTCCGACGCGCCGGCGGTCGAGCACTGGAGCGTGGTGCAGACAGGCAGCACGTAGATCGCCGGGTCGGCGTCGGGCGTCACCGGGTCGATGTGGAAGTGCCAGGTCTCCCCGGGGTGCATGTTCACCGCGAAGAAGCCCTCGTTGCCCGGCAGGTCGCTGCCCGTGCAGGCCGCGAACTCTCGGTACTGGTCGCCGAGGCCGTTGGTGTCGACCTGCACCACGCGCTGCAGCGCGGGCTGCACCAGCGGGACGGAGGAGGGGTTCTCGCAGCGGTCGGCGAGCGTGATGCCCGCGGCGCTCTGCTGGTAGAGCTCGGGATCGAATACCACGCAGCCGCCGAGCGCGAGCGCCCCGAGGAGCGCGATGCGAGGCCGTCGAGCGTTGTGGGGGCGTCTCATGGTGTTCACCGCCGGAGGTAGGGGTTCTCTTCGATCGCGGGCTGCGCCGGCGCGGTGGTGCCGGGGCGCGGGGGGGGGCGCCGGGGCGCACGTGCCGGGGTCGGCGCGGCGACGGCCCGCGGGGCCGCCACGGACGCGTCGGGCACGACCGGCTCAGGGGCCACGACGGCCGCCGGGACGGTGGCCTCGACGGGCACCGCGAGGGGGAGGGTCACGGGCGTCGGGACGGGCGCGGGCGCGGCGGGGCGCACGTTGGGGGAGGGGACCTCCGGCGTGCGGCCCAGCGCCAGCCCGACGGCCAGCGCGAGCGCGCCCGCGGAGAGCCCGAGCACCGGGACGACCCAGGTCTTGCGGCGGGGGGGCGGCGACACCACCGGGTCGGTCTGCACCGCGGCCGGGGGCGCGACGGCCGGAGCGCGGTGGCCGTGCGAGGACACCTCGATGGCGGGGATGCTGCGGCTGTCGCCCACCCTCGAGGGGGTGCGCACGAAGTCCGTCGGCCCGGTGCCGAGCTCGTCGAGGGCGTTGCGGCCGCGAGGGGCGGAGGTGGAGCCCCGGGCGTGGTCGCGGATGAGCGCCCGACGCGCGGCGAACTCGTCGCTGAAGGTGGCGCGCAGCACGTCGGAGACCTCGTGGGTGCTCGCGAGCAGGCCCGCCGCGGAGGCCGCGGACTCCAGCGCGTCGGCCATCGCGCGGGCGCTCTCCCAGCGGCGCTCTAGCGGGCGCTCGAGGGCCTTCATGCACACCGCGTCGAGCGAGGCGGGAACCTCCGGGACGACGCTGCTCGGGGCCTTGATCTCCGCGGCGACGACCTGCATGAGCGCGCCGACCTCCATCTCGGCGTGGAAGAGCCTCGCGTGGGTGAGCGCCTCCCAGAGCACGATGCCCATCGCGAACACGTCGGCGCGCCGGTCGGCCGGGGCCGCCGAGACCTGCTCCGGGGACATGTACGAGGGCTTGCCCTTGATGAGCCCCGGGCGCGACGCGACGATGCGAGAGGCCGCCAGGGCGATGCCGAAATCCGTGATGCGGCCGACGCCGTCGGCGCCGACCATGATGTTCTGCGGGGAGACGTCGCGGTGCACGATGCCGAGGGGGTTGCCCTCGTCGTCGGTGAGCTCGTGCGCGGCGTGAAGCCCGGCGAGCGCGTCGAGGATCACCCGGATCGCCGCCCTGGTGCGCTCTCTCCACGGGAGCGCCCCGGTGGCGGAGAGCAGCCGCGCCAGGGTGACCCCGTCGATGTAGTCCATCACGAGGTAGAAGCCTCGCGAGCTGTGGCACACGTCGACGATGGGCACCGCGTTGGGGTGGTGGATGCGCGCCGCGATGCGGGCCTCGTCGAGGAGCATGTCGACGAACTCGGTCTCCTCCGCGAGGTGCGGGTGCATCACCTTGATGGCGTACAGCCGCTGGAAGCCCCCCGCGCCGGGCAGCCGCGCCAGGTGCACGCTCCCCATGCCGCCGCGCGCCAGCGGCGCGATGAGCTCGTACCGGTCGAGCATCTCCCGCTCAGGTGTCGCAGTCTCGTCGGTCATCGGAGGTACTCGCTACGGCTCCCGCGCAGCCGCTAGAAAGACCGTACCACCCCGACCTGGAGCCCACCATCTCTCAGTCCCAGCGAGGGCGCCGTGCGAAGCCAGGAGCGCTCCGACCCCCGGCCCGACCACTCGGTGAAGAAGACGCCCACCACCGCGGTCGCCACGCCAAGGACGGCCGTGCTGGCGATGAGCACGTCGGTGCGCACCTCGCGCGATGCGCCGTCGTTGTAGCCCGCCTCGGTGGGGCTCTGCTCATAGGCGTCGCGGGCGGAGAGCGTGTCGAGGCCCGACCACACCAACACCCCGGCGGTGGCGGCGGTGGCGGCGAGGCCGATCCAGAAGACGAGCGGTGGGAGCGGGCGCTGCCTGGGGCGCACCACCGGGGGCGTGGGCAGCGGCGGGAGGACCGCGAGGACGGGCGTCGGAGGGGGAGGGACCACCGTGGGCGTCGGGGCCGGAGCGGGCTCCGGGGGAGGGGCGTCGAGGGAGAGCTCGACGCTCTGCCCAGCGGCGCATTCGAGCGAGCGGGAGCGCGTCCCCCGGTTGGCCCAGCGGGTCTCCAGCGTGCGGGCGCCGGGCTCGACGAAGAAGGCGTGGGACTCCCCGGTGCCGTCGCCGACCGCGAGGCGGTCGACGGCGACGGTGCACCCGGGAGAGCAGGTGACGTGCACCCGGGTGAGCCTCGGGGCGGCCTCGGCGAGCACCGCGTCGGCGAGCTGGGCGCTCTGCGGGTCGGCCGCGTCACGGGAGCGAGCGCGCAAGGCTCAGGGTGGCGGCGCGCACCGCGTGGCCGGCGGCCTGGTGGCTACGGATGGCGCTGCGCAGCGCGGCGGGCGAGGGGGCGGCGTGGTCGGCGATCTCGAAGAACTCCGCGGCCCGGGCGTGCTCGCGCGCCAGCTGGAGGCGCTGCCCCTCCTGGAAGGCCGCGGCGGCGGCGTTGACGTCGGTCACGTCGCCAGGGGGAGAGGCCTCCTGCGCGGCGGCCAGCGGGGTCACGAGCATCAGCGTGAGGCAGATGGCGAGGCGCATCGGAGTTGTAGTCAGCGTAACGCATCCCCGCTGGTGCGGAACCCGTCAGTTGTTCGACCACCCGCAGGGCGTTGGAGTAACCCGGACACCCTCCCATGCGCGGCGCCCAGTCTGGCGGGCTCCTGTTGCTGTTGGCCCTCGGGTGCTCGCCTCGCAACACGCCCCGGGACAGCGGTCCGAGGCACAGCGTCGCCGCCCCGGTGGACGCGGGCTCCATGGTCGTGCGCGTCGACCCGGAGCCCGACGCGGGCGCTCCTCCGGCCCCGTCGCCCCGCCCTGTGGCCGGGCGCCTCACGCTGGTGCAGATCACCGGGGCCGCCACGCTCGACAGCTCCCTCCGGCTCTCCGGGCGCGACGCCGACGCGGGGGTCGGGGCCGCCGCGGTGGGGCAGTCGATCATGCCGGGTGACTCGCTGCTGGTCTCGGGCCCTGGAGGCGTCACGCTCGCGGTGCAGCCCGGGGGGCGGATTACCCTGCACGGTAACAGCGTGGCCGAGGCCGCCGGCCACGACGGCGCCGTGCTCGTGCTGAGCCTGGGCGCGGCGACCATCGAGGTCCCCGCGCTCACCGCCGACGCGGTGCGCGTCGACACGCCCGCGGGGCGGGTGATCGTCAGCGCCGGGGGCTGCACCGTGGCGGTGGCCGACGACGGAAGCACCTTCGTCGCGGCGGCCGGGGAGGGCGTCACCGTGTGGCCCTCGCCCCCTGCGCCGCCCGCGCGGGCCACGAGGCTCACGCCCGCGCAGATCGCGGCGCTCCGCCAGCAGACGCCGGAGCACCCGGTGCTGCTCGACGTGGAGATCCGCGAGCTCGACGCGGTGCTGCGGCCGGTGGCCAGCCGGGCGCTGCGTTCGGGGGAGCGGGTGCTGTTCAGCCCGCTGGGGGCGGTCGCGCCCACGCCGAGGCCGCTGGCGGCGGCGCGCGACGAGTCGGCCGCGGTGGCGACGCTGCAGCGCTGGGCCGAGGCGCGGCGGCCCAACGTGGTGGCCATCGGGGTGCTCTCCCGCGCTGGGGCGGCGGACGTGGCGGACATCAACGCGGCGCTGATCCGGCTGAGGGCGAGCGGGGCGGCGCTCGCGGAGGAGACCCGCGGGCGCATCGCGTCGCAGCTCTCGCTGGCGCTGGGGCGGCTGGCGGCGCGCTCCCGGCGGGGGAGGGACCTCGCGGTGCGGGGCGGCGACGTGACGGCGCTGGTGCAGATGGCGCGCTTCGAGGCGCTGAGGGACGAGGCTCGCGCGCTGCAGACGCCGTAGCGCCGTCAGCGCGCGCGGGGTGTCAGTGGATGCCCTGGGCCTTGGCCTCTTCGATCATCGTGTACTCGCGCTCGAAGAGGACGCGCTGGTCGGTGACGATCTGGAGGTTCTTGCTGTTCTGGTCGGTGGGCTCGAAGGCGCCGAGGCTGGCCATCTGCTTGCCGATCTCGCCGAGCTGATCGCAGATGGTGGTGAGCAGGTCGAGGTCGCGGGTGCGCCGATCTTGCCCCGCGAAGGCCTTGCGGTAGGCCTCGAAGACCTCGTTGGCCGCGCCGCCGAGCATCCCCTGGAGGTCGGTGATCTTGGTCGTCTGCCGGGCCTTGCGGATCTCCGTGAGCTCGCTGCGGTACGTCCCGAGGCTCTGCTCGACGATCTCGATGTTCTTGTCGTTGTACTCGACGCGCAGGCCCTTGGTGCGCAGGGCCTTCATGCGCTCGAGGGTCTCCGTGAGGTTGTCGATCATCCGCTGGAGCAGCTCGGGCCGACGGGTCGCGCGCGACTTGCCGGCGAAGTGCGCCTCGTACAGGTTGAACTGTCCGTTGGCCACCTCCGCGAGGGCGCTCGCCTGCTCGTCGTCGGTGCCCATGGCGCGGGCCTCGATGATCTCCGACTGCTCGGCGCGGTACATCTTGAGGTTGTCGGCCACCAGGGTGAGGTCTTCCTGGACGCCGGGCTGGCCCTTGAGCTCGGGGGCGAGCTCGTTCATCGACTCGCCGACGGTCTCGAGGTCGGCGATCATCTCCGCGAGCAGGCCGAGGTCGCGGGTGTTGCGCGCCTTGCCCGAGAAGTGCCGGTGGTACTTCGAGAAGATGAAGTTGGCCTCGCCGCGCAGGGTCGAGAACTCCTCGAAGCCCGGGCCGAGGCTGCGGGCCTTCATGATCTCCTTGCGCTCGGCGTCGTAGAGGTTGATCGCGTCGCGGGCGGCCTGCTCGACCTCCGCGCGGTCCTTCGACTTCGGGAGCTTCTCGAGGTCTTGAAGGAGCTGCTGCGTGCGGCGCACGAGGCTGTTGAGGTCGTTGAGGTCGCGGGACACGCGCGACTGCCCGGCAAAGCGCGCGTCGTACTCCGACGCGACCTGATCGAGCTGGAGACGGATCTGGGCCAGGGTGAGGTTCGCCATAGGGGCGCGGAGCCTACCGGAGAGCAAGCCAGGGCGCGAGGGTCCATGAAATCAGGTCGTGTCCGGACCAGGGCACCGATTCGTGGGGCGCCGTCAAAGTAGGACACGCGCATCAATCCGCGGCTTTCAGCCGCAGGGTCGACGGGGTCGATTGCCGCGCGGGCGGGTTCACCTCGATGTCGATCAGAATCCCCGCGACCCCGCATGCCGCCCGAATCCTTGGGGCCGGCCGTGGCGCCGTGGCATGGCGTCGTCGTAGGCGACGCCGCCGCATGTGAGGACGCGACTCCCAGCCGAGGACACCCCGCCAGCGCCCCAAGGTGGTGGGTGTGCGGACCGTCGTCCGACGCCGTCGGACGACTCTGATCAGCGCACCAAGCCCGGCCCGCAGCCGACAGTCGCCCGATGCTGGCGAACCCTCGCGCAATGTGTCCGTGCACCCAGTGCACAGTGGCTCCGCCCACCACGAGTGCCACGCCCCAGAACCCGTAGGACGCCGTCTCGTTCACGGCGAGGCCCGCCGCCGTCGATGTTCCGGCCACGATCAGGGTCTGCCAGCCGTACCAGACCCGGTGCGTCGGCGTCGGCGCGCCGATCTCTGACGGAGCTTCGAGGGGAGCCTCAGGGAGCGTTTGCGCGTCGCCTAGCGACCCGACCAGTGCGACGGCTGCGGCGAAGACTCTCGATCTCATCACCCATGCTCCGCCGTCGACTGTACGCGGGTCCACTCCCGTGAGGCCCCTGCCTGACTGCGCCAAAGGATATGCGCGGCCCGTGACGACCGTCCATCGACCACGAGGTCGAGTGCGTTCCACCCGGAGGGAGGCGAGGCGTCAGTGACAGGCAATGTCTTGCGCCGTCGTTGGGCATCTGGCGCTGCTTTGGAGCGCGCGCTAGGGCCGATTCGTGCGGCACCGCGTGGTCGAGATTCGTTGGCTCCCGCGAAGCGACGCCGACTGGGCGACGTTCACGACAGCGCGTCGCGCGGCGGCAGACCTCTGGAACACGATGGTCGCCCTGCACGCCCGCCTCCGTCGCCTGGGGTGGGCCTGGCCGACACTCGCGCGGTGGACGACGTGGGCGAAGGGCCGCGCGCCCGGCCTGTCGGCGCAGAGCGTCCAGCAAGTGGTGCGCGACTTCTGCGATACCCTCTCCGCGACCACCAAGGCCCGCAATGCCCAGCAAGCGGCGGGCGAGGAACCGACGACGCGCTACCCGTGGAAGGTGTCCCGCTACCGAGACGTGCCGTACAGCAACCAGACCGCGGTGGTTCGCCACGGGATGCTGCGGCTCCCGCATGGTAGGGGCGGCGGGACGCTCGCGATCCCGCTGCCGGTCGATCGCTCGCTGCCTGGCCGGCTCATGGAGGTGTCGCTCGCGTATGGCGTGGTGCGCCTCGTCTGCGAAGTGCCCGACGCGGTGCCCCAGCTTGAGGCGCCCGTGATCGGCGTGGACCTTGGCGTCAACACACTGCTCGCGGCCACCGACGGGCGCGCGGCCGTACTGGTGAGCGGGCGCGCGGCCAAGGCCATCGTCCGGTATCGCAACAAGGCCGGGGCCGCGCTCTCGTCGCGCATCGACCGGAAGATGCGCGGGTCGAAACGCCGCAAGAAGCTGGTGCGGGCGAAGCATCGGATGCTCGACCGGAGCGCGAGGAAGCTGAAGGACACGCTCCACAAGGCGACGCGCGCCGTGGCCGATGCCTTCGCCGGGCATCGCGTCATCGTCGGAGAGCCTTTCAATGACGCGGCCCGCAAGGTCGGGAGGAGCACGGCCCAGCAGGTGTCCTCGGCGTCGAACTCCCGGCTCGTCGCGATGCTCAACTACAAACTCTCGGGCGCGGTGAAGGTACCCGAACCCTACAGTTCGCAGACGTGTCCCGGCTGCGGATGTCGGCAGAAATGCCGACGTGTCTATCGATGCGCGACGTGCGGATGGTCCGCGCCGCGCGACGCGGTGGGTGCCGTCAACATCCGCAGCATCGGGTTGTACGGGGCCATGCGCCCTCAACAGCCCGTGTTGCAGCGGATCGTGTTCGTGCGCCCGCTCCGCAAGTATCCTGCAACGCTGCAGGGCGCCGCAGGTAGTCCCGGTGGAACCCCGGCTCGGGAGGCGGCGTGCGCTGCCCCTGTGTAGCTCGATGGGCGATGGTGCCTTCGAGAAGCCCCGCCGTTCACGGCGGGGAGGTTCACGTCCAGCCCATGCCGTGGAGCAATCCCGAGATCTTCCCCCGGACGCCCGCCCTGGGGCGCTTGGGGCGCTCGGCGCTCGCTCCCGGCGGGCGGAATTCGATGTTGCTGAACTCCTCCGGAAACTTCGCCGTGATGCGCTCGTAGAATTCGTGGATGCGCGCCACGTCGGCGTCGACGTCGTCCGAGGGGTGGATCATCGGGCCGACGCCCCCGCGCTTGCGGCGGAAGTCGAGGTAGCCGAGGCCGATGGGGACCTTCGCGGTGCGGGCGATCCAGTAGAAGCCCGACTTCCAGTACCGGAGCTTCGCGCGGGTGCCCTCCGGGGCGACGACCATGATCCGCTTGCCCTCGACGTCGAAGAGCGAGGCGAGGGCCTGCACCTGGTCCTGCGAGGTGCTGCGGTCGACGGGGATGCCGCCCAGCCATCGGTAGAAGGGCCCGAGCGGACCGGTGAACAGCGTGTGCTTGCCGATCCACACGATGTCGATGCCCAGGGTGTAGCCGATGCCCAGGGTGATCGGGAGGTCCCAGTTGGACGTGTGCGGCGCCGCGATGAGCACGTACTTGTCGAGGTCGGGCACCACCCCCTCCTCGCGCCAGCCCAGCGCGGTCAGCACCGCGCGGCCCACCCAGTAACGCACCGGCCTTCGCTCGGAGACTTCAGCGGTTTCCATGTCGTCTGTAGCCCACCGGTTCTCACGAACCCGCTGGGGCTCGCAAGTCCTGCCGCGTCACGGCCGCTCGCAGTACCCCAGCATCGACAGCCCCGTCGGCGCCCGACCCCCGGGGCCCGCGTGGCAGACCGGCGCGACCACCGCGCGGGCCTCGGCGTCCTGGCCCCGCTGGGCGAGCACCTGGGCCAGCAGCGTGCGCACCTCGATCTCCAGCCGCCGGTCGCGGAAGCCCGTCCGAAGCACGCGATCCTCGGCCAGCGCCGCGCGCAGGTCCTCCTCGGCCCCGGCGGGGTTGTCGGCGTTGATGCGCGCCGCCGCGCGGACGAAGCGCACCCGAGGGTCCCGAGGCCAGCGTCGCACCAGGGCGTCGAGGGCCGCGGGAGGGGCCTCTCCGGTCGCCAGCCGGGCGATCTCGTCCTGCGGCGCGAGGGCCGTCGCCACGCCCCGCGTCTGCGCCACGCCGTAGACCCCCCAGGCCAGGCCGAGCATACCTGCCAGGGTAATCCCCAGCGCGAGGCTCCGGCCGCGAGGGGTCGGGCTGCCGACGTCCCAGGTCTTCCAGAGCGCGAAGCCCGCGATGGCTCCCGCGAGGGCTCCGCCGAAGTGCGCGGCGTAGTCGATGCGTGCGCCGCTCGCCGAGGCCAGCGGCAGCAGCGAGGGGATCAGCACCCGCGCCATCATCCCCTGCACGCTGCTGCGCGCGGGGCCTTCGGGCAGGCGCATGGCGGAGACCAGGGCGGCGGCGAGCAGTCCCATGATGGCGCCGGAGGCCCCCACGCTCACGAGGTGGCCGGGGTTGATGGCGAGGCCCATGAGCGATCCGCCGAGGGCCCCGACGACGAAGAGGGCGGCGAGCCACGCGCGGCCCAGCAGGTGCTCGAGCACGACGCCGGCCATGAACAGGGCCACGCCGTTCATGAGCAGGTGCAGGGGGCTGCCATGGAGGCAGGCCGCGGTGAGGGTGCGCCACCACTCGCCGCCATCGGTGACGAGGTCGCGGGCGAGGCCCCCGAGGGAGATGAGGGTGGTGATGTCCGGGGAGAAGCCCGAGGCCCCGGCGGGTCGGGCGACGAGCTCGACGCCGTAGATCGCGGTGAGCGCCGCGATGATGGACCAGGTGAGCGCGGGGCGGTGCACCGAGGGGTCGCCTGCGGCGACGCCGAGGGAGCGGGCGAGCTCCTCCGCGGAGAGGCGCGGGGAGGAGAGCATCGAGCGCAGCCAGCGGACGCCGGGGTGGCTGGACTTGTACCAGGGCAGGGTGGTCCAGACGCGCTGCGAGGGATCGGTGGCGGAGGGGTCGAGGATGAAGCCCGCGACGCTGACCTTCTCTACGCCGGGCGAGCGGTGCAGGGCGGCGAGGCGCTCTCGGCGGTCGGGCGAGGCGGGGGCGTTGATGTGCCAGAGCTGGATGCCCACGGGGAGCTTCGCGCCGTTGAAGGTGGGCGCGTAGCGGAGGCACGCGGCGCCGATGCGAACGAGGTCCGGCTGGGTGAGGGTGAAGTTGCGGGACGCTGCGCCGTCGCGGCGGTCGTGGTCGATGAGGGCGAGCATCACGAAGCCGGCGCCGTTGTCGAGGGTGAGCACATGGTCGACCGCGGCGGCGAGCTCGTCGGCCTCGGCGACGTGGCCGGGGACGAAGCCCTTCTCCGCGACGAGCCGGCGGGCGAGGTACTGCGTCAGGGACTCGGTGGCGGGGTCGGCGCTCATCGTGGGTGGCGCGCACTCTACGGCGATCTCCTCGCCGGCGGGCACCGGGGTGGTGCCATGATGTCCCTCCCCATGGTGATCCCCGAGGCGCTGCGACGGTCGCTGCGGATGGCGGTGCTGATCGCCAGCGTGCCCGTGGCCGCGCTCGCGCTCGCGATCGGTGCGCGCGGCGCGCTGGCGCTGGCGGTGCTCGCGGGGGCGCTCGGGTGGTGGCTCGCGGGCGTCGTGGCGGAGGCGGTGCGCGCGGAGGTGGCGGCGGCGGCGGAGCGGCTGCGCGCGATGGCCGCGGGGGCCACGGAGGCGGCGGGCGTATCGGGCGACGGGGCGCTGCACCGGGCGGTGGACGCGTGGGGGCGGCGCTTCGCGGAGGAGCGCGCGAGGCACCGGGAGGCGCTCACGCGGCTGGAGGAGACCGAGCGGCGGAGGGAGGCGTGGCTGGCCACGCTGCGGCACGAGCTGCGCACGCCGCTCAACTCGATCGTGGGCTTCACCGAGCTGCTGGCGGCGGAGGTCGACGGGCCGCTCACGGAGGCGCAGCGCGAGGACGTGGACACCATCGCCAACGCGGGGGGGCACCTTCGCTCGCTGGTGGAGGACGTGTTCGACCTGTCGGCGATGACCACCGGAACCTTCCCCGTGACCAGGGTGCGGGCCAACGTGGCGGCGGTGGTGAGGGACGTGGTGCGCGAGGCCGAGGGGCTGGCGCGCACGAAGGGGGTGTCGCTGCGCTGGGAGGGTCCGTCGGAGGCGGAGGCGTGGGTCGACGCGGTGGCCATCCGGCGGGCGCTCACCAACCTGGTGGTCAACGCCATCGAGCACGCGGGGGGCGCGGTGACGGTGACCCTCGCGGTGAAGCCCGCGACGCTGACGGTGGCGGTGAGGGACAACGGTCCGGGCATCGCGCCGGGGGAGCTGAAGCGCTTGTTTCGGCCCTTCGAGCGGGGGCGCACGGCGGAGGCGCGGGGCGCGGGCCTCGGGCTCGCGATCACCCTGGGGCTCGTCGAGGTGCACGGCGGGACGCTCTCCGCGCAGGCCAACGACGACCGGGGGAGCACCTTCACGGTGACGCTCCCGGCGGGGATGGTTCCGCTGGAGGGGGAAGGGGGGGCGCGGTGAGCGGGCGCTCGCTGGTCGAGGGGCTCCCGAGGAGGGCGGCGCTGGCGCTGGGTGTGCCGCTGACCCTGGCGGGCGCGGCGCTGGGGTGGACGGCGTCGAGCGCTCCGGCCTCCCTGGTGGGCGCGGCGGTGCTGGGCACCGTGGGGGCGCTGGTGGGGGCGGCCTTCGGGCGTCGGGCGAGGGCGGACCTGCACGAGGTGGCCGAGCAGATGGCCTCGGCGGGGGCGGACGAGCCCGGCGGGGAGGCCCTCGGGGCGGCGAGGGCGGCGGCGCAGGCGGCGATGGCGGCGATGCGGGCGGACCAGCGGCGCGCGATCACGACGAGGCTGGAGGGGGCGCGCTTACGTAGCTTCGTATTGGCGGGGGTGAGCCACGACCTGCGGGGTCCGCTCAACAGCCTGATCGGGTTCACGGACATCCTCGGGGCGGAGGTCGACGGGCCGTTGACCGCGGGGCAGGTGGAGAGCGTCGAGGCGCTGGCGCGCGGCGGTCGCGAGCTGCTGCGGCGGGTCGACGACCTGCTGGACGCGGCGAGGCTGGACGCCGGCCGGATGACGCTCGACCGCTCCAGGGTGTCGCTGAGGGAGCTGCTGGACGCGGCGAGGGCCATCGCGCTGGAGCGCCTCGGGGAGGCGGGGGCGTCGGCCGAGGGGCTGCGGGTGGACGGGTCGCTGGACGCGACGGTGGTGGTCGACCGGGGGCGCATGGCGCAGGCGCTGGGGGCGCTGCTGGCCTTCGCCAGGACGGCGTCAACGGAGGGGGCGAGGGCGGAGGTGCGCACCGACCCGGACGGGGGCTGCGCGATCACGCTGGTGGTGCCCGGGACGAGGGAGCTGCGGGCGTGGCTGGAGGATCCGCTGGAGGTTCCGCCGGCGGGGGTGAGGGCGCCGGTGGGGTTGGGGCTGGCGGTGAGCGTGGCGCGGCGGGTGATCGCGCTCCACGGCGGCGCGCTGGAGGCCGACGACTCGGTCGACGGGCGGATCACCCTGCGGGCGCGCCTCCCATGCGGCTGAGCTGAAAGGCGGGGTAGAGGGGCGCTGGTTCGGGGCGATGATCCCGTGGTAGAGCGTCGAACCCTCCGGGGACGACATACGCAATGGCTGAGACCGCACGAAATAAGCAGAACGCGAACATCTCGCCGGTCGCCCACGAGGTGGCGCAGAAGCTCTTCCGGGCGGTGTCGGTGGCGCTCTCGGGCAAGCCCGACGTGGTCGAGCGCTCGGTCATCACGCTGCTGGCGCGAGGCCACCTGCTGATCGAGGACGTGCCCGGGGTGGGCAAGACCACGCTGGCGAGGGCGCTGGCGAGGGCGCTGGGGACGGAGTTTCGCCGGGTGCAGTGCACGAGCGACCTGATGCCCTCGGAGCTGCTGGGGGTGAACGTCTACAACGCCAGCGAGCGGCGCTTCGAGTTCAGGCCGGGTCCGGTGTTCACGCACTTCCTGGTGGCGGACGAGATCAACCGGGCGACGCCGAAGACGCAGAGCGCGCTGCTGGAGGTGATGAGCGAGCGGCAGGTGTCCATCGACGGGGTGACGCACCTTCTGGCGGAGCCCTTCGCGGTGATCGCCACGCAGAACCCCCGACGACGCCGCGGGGACGTACCCGCTGCCGGAGTCGCAGCTCGATAGGTTCCTGCTGCGCACGGCGGTGGGCTATCCGGCGGCGGCGGTGGAGAAGCAGATCCTGTCGACGCGCGGGGGCACCGAGCCGGTGGACACCATCGAGGCGGTGCTGACGCTGGCGCAGCTGGTGGCGGCGCAGCGCGAGGTCGACGCGGTGACGCTGGAGGCCTCGGTGGTGGACTACGCGTACGCCCTGGTGAGCGCGACGCGCTCGCACGAGCAGGTGGCGGTGGGGGTGTCGACGCGCGGGGCGCTGGCGTTCATCCGGGCGGCCAAGGCGCGCGCGATCGTGAAGGGGAGGACGTACGTGATCCCCGACGACCTGAGCGAGCTGGCGGTGCCGGTGCTGGCGCATCGGGTGCGGGTGCAGGGGGCCGACCCGGGGCTGCTGCCGGGCGACGCGCGCCGCAACGACGCCGAGCGCATCGTGCACGAGATCGTGCAGCGGGTGGACGTGCCGATCTGACGGGGGCGGCGGGGGGCGCGAGGCGTCGGCGACCAGCGGATCGTACCCGCTACCAGCGGATCGCGGACACGTCGTACGCCGTCCCCCCGACCGGCGGCTGCGTCGTATCGAACACGCCCGCCGCTCCGAGCGCCGCCAGCGTCCCGCCGGTGACCACGACCCCGAGGCCCGTCCAGAACCACCAGCGCGAGGTGATCGCCGGCTCGGCCGAAGGCGCACGCCGATCGGGCTGCGACGGGTGCGGCGTGACCGCGACCCGCGAGGGCGTCCTCACCACCGTCGGCGTCGGCGTCGGCGTCGGCGTCACCGCCACCACGCGGCGCGCCCTCCGCGGTGAGCTCGGTGTCCCAGGTGACGCGCCCGCCCGGGGCGAGCTTGCACCGCGCTGCTGCGAGGCGTGCGCGGGCGCGGTGGCCACGAGCAGGTGGCTGCCCGGGTCGAGCGTGAGCTTCCTCGCCGGTGACGGTCTGCGGGCGCCCGTCGACGGTGAGCGTGAAGGGCGCGGGGCGCACGCGCAGCAGAACGACGGGGAGGTCGCGGCGGAGCTCGGCGATGCGCGCGCGCACCGACTGGACGCGGTCGGGCGGCAGGCGCGAGCCGCCCTCGGCGAGGTAGCGCTCGTAGGTGGCGATGGCCTGCTGGTGGCGGCCCATGCGCGTGTACGCCGAGGCGAGGTTGTAGAGCACCACCGCGACGGGGCGCAGCCGGTAGGACTCCTCGAAGGCCACGACGGCGTTGGCGAAGCGGCCCGCGTCGACGTCGGCGATGCCGCGGTCGAAGGCTGCGCGGGCCTGGGCGTCGGGGGCCGCGGGCTGCGCGAAGGCGAGCGAGGGCGTGAGCGCGAGGAGGGCGGCGAGGACGGAGGCGCGGAGGTTCATTCGTAGCCTCGGTCGAAGTCGTTGGGGGTGGTGCGGGGATGCGAACGTCGGGGACGGCGGCGACGGAGCAGGCGGCGCACGACGCACAGCGACGGGCGCGCGAGCGACGACGGGCGCGCGGCGACGGGCGACGGGACGACGGGTGCAGGGCGCGACAGCGGCGACGGGGGTCGGCGTGGCGGCGGCGTCGGGGGGGCGACACGCGGGGTCGGCGAGGCGAGCACGGTGACGGGCGTCGGTCGGAACATCAGGAACCCCGCCGTGAAGACGAGCGCGGCGGCGAGGGCGGAGAGCGCCACGATGGTGGTCTTCGTCGGCGCGGCGGACGTGTCGGGCTCGGCGGACCAGCCTGCGAGCGTGGGCGCGCGACGGGGGGCCGCCGGGGCGGGCGGCATCGCCGGGGTGGGCGGGGCCGAGAGGCGCGGCAGGGTGATGGTCGACGAGAGGTCGCACGCGAGGGTGGCGTCGAGGATGGCTCTGCATGGTGGGGAAGCGGGCGTCGCGGTTCTTCTGGAGGGCGCGCTCGACGACGGCGGCGACGTCGCGGGGGACGGACGGGTCGCGGAGCCGTTGGAGGGAGGGCTCTTCGTAGACGATCTTGGCGACGAGGAGGTTGTAGTTCGTGGCCTCGTAGGGGAGCGCGCCCGTGAGGAGCTCATAGAGCACCACGCCGAGGGACCAGACGTCGGTGCGCGCGTCGAGGTCATCCACGCCGGCGGCCTGCTCGGGGGACATGTAGCTGGGGGTTCCGACGAGCGTTCCGGTGGCGGTCTGGCGGAGGTTCTCGGAGTGGGACTCCATGAGTTTCGCGATGCCGAAGTCGATGACCTTCGGGGTGGGGGCACCCGCGCGGTCGAAGGTGAGCAGGAGGTTGGCGGGCTTGAGGTCGCGGTGGACGATGCCGAGCCTGGTGCGCCGGCGACGAGCGCGCCCATCACGGGCGTGAGGATGCGCAGCACCTCGTCGACGGGGAGGCGCTTGTCGGCGCGGGCGTCGAGGTGGGCCTCGAGGCTCTCGCCCGCGAGAAACTCCTGCACGATGTACGGCACGCCGGTGGCCCGGTCGACGTCGAGGTCGAGCACGTCGACCACGTTGGGGTGGCAGATCTTCGTGGCCGCGCGCGCCTCGCGCAGGAACCGCTGCACCACGCTCGGATCCCCCTTCCACTGCGTGTGCAGGGTCTTGATGGCGACGCGGCGGTCGGTGTTCTGGTTGAGGGCCTCGAAGACCTGACCCATGCCGCCCGCCCCGAGCAGGCGCAGGAGCTTGTACTTCCCTCCGAGAACGCGTACCGAAGTCACCGCGCCCGAATACGGGGCCACCTGGGCACCACGCCGAGGGGAGGTGTCGTTCATGCTCACGTCGAGGATCGTCGGGCGCAGCGACTCTGGAGGCCCGGAGATGACCGGCCACCCGGAGGCGACGCTGGCCCCGTAGCTCACGCTGTCGATCACCGTGGAGCCGTCGCTCGCCAGCAGCGTCAGCGAGTCGGGGGAGGAGGTGCTGTTGGAGAAGTCCATCGCGCTGCCGTAGGCGAAGAGGGGAGGAGTGACGCCGCCGTTGGTCACCATGTCGGCGTGTCTTGCCCAGCACCGCGTACCCGCGGCCCGGTACGAGCAGCGGGCCCGACGCCGTCACCTCGAAGGTCTCCGTGCCGTTGCCCCGCACCCGCATCCCCCGAAGGTCGACCGGCGTCGCGGAGCGGTTGTAGACCTCGAACCACTCGCCCTGCATGTCGCCCACCACGTCGGGGTCGTTCATGATCTCCGTGATCACCAGCGCTCCCATCGCAGGGCCCGCCGAGCACGCGCCGCTCACGCAGGCCGCGCCGATGGAGCACCAGCCCGCGGATGCCATCGACGAGCACGGGCATGTCGGACCGCTACAGGGCGACGGGCCGGTATCCGAGTGCCCATAATCGACCACGACCGAATCCTTTTCGGCCCGGCGTCGAGTCCCCGAGGTCCGAGGCTCCCACATCGGTCGCCTGCAACGTCCATCGCGATCGTGGCGTCGGGAGGTGGCGTCGAGCGCCTGCGCGCCGAGGTCCGTTGTCGGAAGAACATCGGCGCCCGTGGTGGTGCTGTCGACCTGAGCGTCCATCTCGCCGCTGCTCGTGTCGAAGGGTACGTCCCATGAGGCGGTACCGAGGTCATCCACTCCGCTATCCGGTCCCGACCATGGCGTTGCGTCGGAAGCGGGTCGAAGTCCGGGCTCTCACTTACGTCGCTGACGGCAACGTCCTCGAGTCGTGTCGGCTCATCCGCGGTGACGACGTCGGCTTGAGCGACACGTGTCAGAACACCGGGGAGGCGTCGACGTCATTGAAGGGCCGCAAAGTCTCCCTGCGCCCGCGTCGCGGCCCTCACCGCCCGCTGCTCACCCTCGCACCGCTGGTCACCCGTGCACATCACTCCGACGCACGCCGACGCCAGCAGCAGCGGCAGCGCCTGCGTCTCCTCGCGTGAACCTCACCACCGCTCGCGCCACCACTGCCGTCGCTGCCGTGCACCCGTTGGGATCGCCGCAGCCCAGCGCCTCGATCCACACCGGCGTCTCCACGTCGTCGCCCGCAGTCACGCCCACCAGCAGCGGCAGCGCCCGCCGCTCCCCGCCCGCGCCCAGGGCCGTGGTGCGCGCGCTGCGCAGCGGACCCGTCGCGCCCTCGCGGCGCACCGTGAGCACCACCGACTGCACCCGCTGCCCAGGGCCCCACGCGAGGTCGGAGTCCACGCGCACCACCAGCTCCGTGCGCGGCTGCTCGCAGCTCGCCGCGAGCGCGACCGCGGCCCACCCCAACGCGATCGCTCCTCGCCGCATGCGCCGCGACGCTACCAGACGGTCGCCGCGACGAGTGGCTACACGCGCACCGGACCTCTGTCGCGCGGCGCTGGCTTCAACTGCGCGAGAGAGCGGGGGCCGCTCGGGGATGGGGGTGAAGCGAGCGATGGAAGCTGACCGCGGAGCAGGACCGGCCGAGGGGCACGGGCTGACGGCCTCGGTGCCGGTGGGGTTCTCGATGCCGATGGTGGCGTTGCTGGAGCCGACATCGCGCCGTAGGCGAGGTCAGATGACGCCGCTGCCCTGCGCACGATGACCTCGGAAGTTGAGGGTGGCCGAGCCGGTGAAGTAGTTGGCCCCGACCCACTGCGCGACCCAGCTGCGGTTGGGCGCGGTGCCCACGGTGGCCACGCAGATGCCGGAGCTGCTCTGCACGAGGTCGCGCCACTGCGGGGCGATGAGCCCGTTGGGAGAGCCCACGCTGGGGATCGTTCCCGACAGGGAGGTGGAGCCCGTGCTGGTGTTGACCTGCACGTTGCCGTTGGAGCTGATGTACATGGGCGTCCCCGCGGAGAGGGCGGCGCCCCACCAGCGCGTGGCGAGAGGGCAGCGTCACGCTGGTGCCGCCGTCGTCGGTGAACGCGAGGATGCGCTGCGATCCGGCGGCGCCGCAGGCGTCGATGTAGGCCACGCCAACGGGCGCTCCGTCGACGGCGTAGTGGGTCCCTCCGCCGCAGGCGCTTACGATGCACCACTGCCCGCCGATGCAGGTGCGACCGCAGGCCCCGCAGTTGTTGGAGTCGGTGTTGAGGTCGATGCAGCGGCCGGTGCAGGCGGTCTGACCCCGCCGGGCAGGCGAGCCCGCAGACGCCCGCGTTGCAGGTCTCGCCGCGGGCAGGCGCGGTTGCACATCCCGCAGTGGAGCGCTGGTCTGGAGGTTGGTGCACGCCCCGGAGCACAGGGTGTCGATGGGTCGGCACGGGAGCGTCGGGCCGGTGATGGTGGCGTCGCAGTACCCGATGGTCTCGCCGAGGGTGTCGCGAAACTGCGAGGCCACCTCGTGGTGGAAGTACCAGCGCCGCCAGAGGGGCGACACGGTGAACGAGCACATGTCCGAGAGCCCGTGAAGGACGCGAGGGTGGCGACGGTGCCTTCGGGCACTCGCATCCGGGCGATGGTCGTCGCGTTCTGGACGTAGTCGACGTAGAGCGCCCCCGCCGAAGAACTCCCGCGACGCCCCAGATCGCCCAGTTTTCAGCAGGCGATGCGGGCCCGTGGAGGGGCAGGGGACCGAGTCGATGACGGCTCCGCTCGGGAGCTGATGTGCCACGCGCGGCCGCCGCCCAGGAGGATGATGCGCTCGCCATCCCGAGAAGATGCCGACGCTGCCGGTGGCGGGCAGCGCGATGGGCTGAGAGAGGTTGACCAGCCCGGAGGTGAGCCGCCGGTGGTGGGGTTTGAGCTCCATCAGCGAGGTGACGGTGCCGCCCGTCTGGGAGCTGGCGTCCGAGCCGTTGGCCAGGGGTGTAGAGCGTCCCGGTGGCGAGGTTGCTCACTAGGGCGTCGACGGTGCGACCGACGGACTCGCCCACGAGGACTGAAGGTCGAAGCGGCCGGTGCTGGTGTCGCCGGAGTAGAAGAGGCGGCTGCCGGAGACGGCGATGCCTCCGCGGTCGTCGCCGGTGACCACCTCGTGCTTGACGGGCGCTGCAGTTGGCGGCCGAGAGCGACACCTGAAACGACGCACCGGGGATCACTCCCCCGACGCAGCGCTCCGGCCGTGCAGCGCGCCCCGGTGGCGCAGGCCCTGCTGCACATCCCGCAGTGGGCGGCGTCGGTCTGGAGTGTTCACGCAGGCGCCGCCGCAGACCACCGTCGGGGCGGTGCAGGACGAGGGTGCACGCCCGCCACGCAGGACTGGCCGGTGGCGCAGGTGCGGCGCAGCCGCCGCAGTGGGCGGCGCTGGTCTGGAGTTGACGCAGGGGCCGGGGCCGCACTCGGTGAGCGGCGCTACGCAAGCCGATCCTATATCGACAACGCTTGTGTCGAATGGGGATATGCCAACGTCGCCAGGACCGCCGACATCGGCCGGCCCGCCGAGGTCTTCATCCCAGATGGGAACATCAGCCAACCCTCCGGACGTCGGGAAGGTCGATGACTCCTGCATCAGGTCGCTTGCGTCGTCACCTTCAACGTCGACACGCACGACTGCGTCCTTCAGGGCTGCAACATCGTGTAAGCATCCGCGACCACGGCATCATCACCCCGATGTCCAGTGCGGAGTCTGTGAGCGTCCGCGTCCGTCGACCATCCGCCACCTTCGCGTCCCGTCGACCGTCTCCGCATCGGTTCCGCTGAAGGGCCGCACCATCTCCTGCGCGTCGCGGCCTCGCAGCGCCCGCTATCCACCGCGCACCGCTGGTCACTCGCGCACCTCACTCCCACGCACGCCGACGCCAGCAGCAGCGTCACCTCCTGCGTTTCCCCTCGCGTGAACCTCACCACTGCGCGCTGCGTCACCACCGCCGTCGCTGCCGTGCACCCATTGGGATCGCCGCAGCCCAGCGCCTCGATCCACACCGGAGTCCCACGTCATCGCCCGCGGTCACGCCCACCAGCAGCGGCAGCCCCCCGTCGCCTCCCCCGCCCGCGCCCAGAGGCCGTGGTGCGCGCGCTGCGCAGCGGACGCCGCGCCCTCGCGGCGCACCGAGCACCACCGACTGCAACCTGCTGCCCCGGGCCCCACGCGAGCTCGGGTCCACGCGCACCACCAGCTCCGTCCGCGGCTGCTCGCGAGCTCGCCGCCAGCGCTACTGCGGCCCACCCCAACGCGATCGCTCCTCGCCGCATGGCCGCGACGCTACCAGACGCCCGCCACCACCGCCGCCTCCGCCATCCGTCAGGCGCGCTCGGGGAACGCTAGCGGAGCACGGGGCCGCGCCCACGCATCGCATGCCAGACGGCCATGATCTCCACTGTCGCTCGCTGCTCATCGAACACGTAGGAGACGTGATAACGCGTGCGGACGAGCAGCACGCGCCGCAGGCCGGGCACCGGAGCGCCCAGCACGAAGACCCCGCTTCTGGGCGCAGTCCTGCTGCTCAGTGCCTCCCCGAACTCCAACTGGATGAGCTCCGGGGCTCGGGTCGGTGCTCACGCCACCACTCGTCCACCGTGATGAGCTGCACCCGGGCCCGAGGCGCGATGACGATCGTCAGCGTCGGTGCGTCGCTCACGCGAGCGCGCGCGTAGCTCGGCCAGCACCTGCTCCGCGGGGATGCCCTCGCCTCGCGCGAGCTCACCCGCCGCTTCGGTCAGCGCCAGCTTGAGGCCGGGCGCTCTCTCGCGGTCGAGGTCGTCTCCGAGGTCGACCACCGCGAGCTGCACGTCAGCGCCCTCGGGGAGATCCGTCGGTTCATCGATCAGGAGGCGACCGCCCCGCACGCGTCCGTGGATGTGCCAGACCATTCCGGGACACTACCAGACGCTCACCGGCGGTGCAGGCGCCCGCTGCTCCAGCCGCGACGCGCGCTGGGCCGCGACGATCGCCTCTCATCACACGGGCGGAACCCGCTGGGGCGTCGCCCCGACGGTGCAGCGGCTGGGCTCCCCCGAGGCCGACGCGATGCTCACGCGCGGACCGCCCGAGCTGGCGGTCTTCGCCGCGTGGGTGATGCAGGGCCGCTGGGGGGCGCGAGCCGTGGCCGTGCTGCGACGCGCCATGGAGCGAGCGGGGAGTTCCGGGACGAGCGATTGCGACAGTCAATGCAGCGAGGCATCAATGGCCATCTCTCACCCGTCGGTCGTGAAGAAGCTGAGGAGCACGGAGATGATCGACATCGACCAACTGCCCTACAACCCCGCGCTGGAGCGCTGGGAAGAAGACGTCATGAAGCGGCGCGGAGCCCGGCTGCAGGCCGAGAGCGAGGCCCGCGGCGAGGCCCGCGGCGAGGCGCTGATGCTGCTGAGAATCCTCCGGCGTCGCGGCCTCGAGGTGAGCTCCGCGACCGAGGCCCGCCTCCTCGCGACCACCGAGACCGCCCTCCTCGAACGCTGGGCCGATCGCGCCCTCGACGCGGCCTCCATCGAAGCCGTCCTCGCCGAGCCCTGACCATAGCCCTCCGCCCCATCCACCCGCTCCGTCCGCGGCTGCTCGCACTTGCCATCAGCCTCGGAGCGCCCCGAAGGTCACTCGCCGACGGACGCAAGCACCCGGCGGATCAGCTCGGCGTCGTAGCCGACCCCCGCGGCGACGGCCCTCTCGATCAGCGGCCGCACGGCGGGGATCAATCCGAGCGTGCGCGCCCGCAGCAGCGGCCCCAGCCCGTGACCTCGAGTCCGACCGCCTTCGCTGCCCGCCGTCCCTTCCAGTCGTCGATGCAGACTCGCGTGACGCTCAGTTCGAGCGCGAGCTGTATCACCGCCGCCTCCCCGGCATCGAGCACGATGGCGGCGATCGGAAGAGGAGGCGCCGTCAGGGAATCACCGTGATCCACGGGACGTCGGCGGCCGGGTGTTCCGCCGCGACACCTGCATCGAGCTCTGCACGAACTTCGCTCGGGCAGACGACATCGAGGCCCAGCCTGGGGACGAGGTCGAGCTCTCCGATCCGCGCAAGCGCGACCACCGGACCCGTGTTGATGACCAGTCGTTCAGCCACCGCGGCCGAACCGGATCTCGTCGTCCGCATCCTCGGGGCGGAGATTGACCATGTTCACCCCGACGGCCGCCAGCCGACCGAAGAACTCCACGCGCCCGATGGCCGCCAGCCCGGCGGCCTGCCCCGCCGTCAAACGCCCGAGCTCGTAGAGCCGTGCGGCCAGGAGGAACTTCGCCTCCCGCGCGAACTGCTCCGCAGACAGCCCAACGCTGAGCAGGACGTCGTCGCCGTATTCGATCGTGAGCGTGTGTGGCGCGGCCATCGTCCGCGAGCGTGCCACCGGGAGGAGCGGCCGCCAACCGCCACGGCTGGCTTCACCGACGCCCTGACCACAGCCCTCCAACCGTCGCGCTCGGCCCAGGCGAAGCCGACGTCCCGTCGGCGTCAATGCCCTCCCGCTGCGGGGCCCGGGCTCGCCGCCGCGGGCTCGCAGACGCCGCCGCAGTCGCGGCCCCCGCGGGCCGGGTCGCAGTCGTCGTCGGGATCGTCGACGCACCGCCCTCCATCGGGGCATCGGATGGCCGCGATGCCGCCGCAGAAGCTTCGACGCGGGCGCATGATGGGGACGCAGCTCGCGACGCCGTGGGTCTCCTCGCAGCGCGTGTCGGGCGCACACAGCACCGCGGCGCACGCCGAGACGGCGGGGGCTCCGGCGTCGACCACGACGGGAGCGCTCGGGGCGGCGGAGGCGGTGAGCTCGCCGGGGTCTGGCTGCCCGAGCAGGCCACGAGCAAGGACGCGAGGGACAACCCATGGAGGACGCTGCGCATGGGGGCCATCGTAGCAACCGACGCAAACCCCACCGACGCGGATCGCGCCGTCGCGTCGCCGTCCGGGTCACCCCTGCGTCCTGATGCGTCCCCCCTTCGGAGGCGCTGATAGTACCCTCGCGCCCCTAACTCCTCCGATGCGCCCACTGCTGCTCTCCCTGTTCGCGGCGCTGCCGCTGGCCTGCGCCTCCGCTCAGCGACCCGCGCCCGCCGCGCGGCCTGCGCACCGCTTCGTGCGCGTCCACGAAGGAACCACCCTCCGCACCCGCCCCGACGACCAGGCGCCTGGCGTCACCGTCGCGGTCGGGGCCACGCTGCGCCGGGTGCGCGCTCGCGGCGAGTGGGTGGAGCTGGAGACCATGCCGACCTCCGCGAGGCAGTGCGCCCCGTCGCTCGCTCCCCCTGGGGGAATGCGCCTGCGCTTCTTCGCGCGCTCGTCGTCGATCGCTCCGGTGCTCGCCGCGCCGATCTCCCTCTCGGGCCCGCAGGGGAGCCTCTCGGTGCAGCCCGGGGTCGCGCTGCGCGGAGCGTCAGGGCTCGACCACGCGGGCCTGCGCCTCACCCTCTCCGCCGCCCCCACCACGGCACTGGAACACCCTGCTCCGCAGCCCGATCGCCCCGTCGCTCGCGCCGAGCGGCTCGCCCCCGGAACCCGCGTCACGCTCCCCGAGGGGGCGACCGCGGAGGTGACCCGCGACCCGCCCGTGTATGTGCTCTCCCGTCGCGCGACCGGAGAGGGCGCGCGGGTGGTGGTGGCGACGCCCTGCGTGCGCTTCGAGGCCGTGGTCGCCGATGGGGCCGTGCTGCCCGCGCTGGAGCTGGACGTCGACGATCGCGGGGATGATCCGCCGGGGGCGCGCTGGGCGGTGCGCCGCGGCGCCCGGCTGCGATGGGCCGACGGCAGCCCCGCGGGACGCACGGGCGCACGGGCGCGGCTCACCGACGGGGGCAGGGTGGTCGACGGCGCGCGGTGCTTCAGGGTTCCGCTGCGGGTGCTGGGAGGGCCGAGCGGAGCAGAGCCCCTGGAGGCCGAGGTGTGCGCGGACGAGGGGGACGTCTCGGCGCTTCGCTGAGGGCTCTCAGCCCGTGCGCGGGGCGCCGCGGTCGCTGTCGACGCGCTGCGGGAGGCTGTGTCCCTCCTCGACGAACTCAAGCGAGGCCGAGTTGAGGCAGTACCGCTGCCTCGTCGGCGGAGGACCATCCGGGAACACGTGCCCCAGGTGCCCGCCGCAGCGCTGGCATCGGATCTCCGTGCGCACCATCCGTAGCTCTCGTCGGTGATCTCCTCGACGTGCTCGGGCGCGTAGGGCTGGAAGAAGCTGGGCCAGCCGGTGCCGGAGTCGAACTTCGCCCGCGAGCTGAACAGCGGCAGCGCGCAGAGGCGGCACACGTAGGTGCCGTGCTTCTTGTTGTCGAGCAGCGTCCCGCAGAAGGGCCGCTCGGTGCCGTGCGCCAGGATCACATGGCGCTCGTCGGGGCTGAGCGTGGCCGCGAGCGACTCGATGTCGCCCGTGGCGAGGCGCGAGACGTCGAAGCCAGCGGGGGAGAGCTTGGGGCGGGTGGTCATCGATGGGGTCCTCTCGGGGAGAGCACGTTGGAGAGCGGAGGGCGCTTCGTCAACGCGTCGCGAGCATCGCTCACTGCCACCACGAGCGCACCGAGCGGACGTTGGAGTAGAGCGACAGGTTGAACGAGTGGATGCCCCGGTAGAGGCCCCAGTAGCGCACGCCGTTGCCGTGCAGCAGGCCCTTCCGCTGACCGTTGGTCCGCTGGCGGTTGTTGCACGCCGCCACCCTCGGCGCTCCTGCCGCCGCCGGGCGCTCATCGTCGAGCCAGCGGTGCCAGCTCACGGCGAGCGCGCCCTCCCGGATGAGCTGCCGCACCTGGCTCGCGTAGCGGCGCCCTCGCTCGACGTCGCGGGGGTCGCCCTCGGTCCAGCGGGCGGAGCCGCCGACGTAGGAGGTCGCGCCGCCCGAGTTGGTCCAGCAGGCGTCGCGCAGCCGGAGGCCGAACTCGCTCACCATCAGCGGGCGGCCGGAGGCCGAGCGAAGCCGGGCGAAGCCCGTGTGGAGCCAGCGCTCGGGAAGCGCGCGGCCCCGGTGTAGGCGTTGACCGCGATGATGTCGAAGCCCGCCTCGGGCTGCGACTGGTAGCGGCCGAAGGCGCGGTACGGGTCGAAGCGCACCGTGCTCGGATCGAGCTCGGGGTTGGCGTTAGGGTCGATGCGCACCGGCGGTGCGGCGGGGGTGCGGGTCGGGCACCTCGCCGCCGGTGGTCGAGGGATCGGCGGCGCCGCCGAAGCTGTAGAAGTGAAACCCGCGGTCGGTCGCGATGGCCAGGCGCGGCGACGCGATGGGCCGGGCGCGAGGGCGGAGCACCATGCCGTTCTCCTGGGTGTCCGCGCGGCGGATCGCCTCGGTGGTGACGCGCACGTACTGGCGCACGAGCGTGAGGGCGAAGTCCGCGAGGTCGTCGCCGCGCGCGCCGGCAGTGGGCTGCGGGCGGTCGGCGAGGAGGGCGTCGAAGCTCGCGTAGCTGGCGCCCCAGGCGGCGTTGAGCGCGGCGATGTCGGCGTAGCGGAAGCGCAGAAACGACGCCAGCGCATGAGGCGCGCAGAGCGGTAGGTCGATCGAGCTGATGTTGGGACACTCGGTCCAGACGAAGCGGCGGAGGTCGGCGATGCCGGTGCCCCGGGCGCAGTACGCGGGGTCGGGGGTGGCCCCGGTGGGCGAGCGCTCGCGGGTGTAGTCGCCGAGGCCCTGCTCATTGCCCATGTAGTAGAGGACGAGGTTGCGACGGTGGCGGTGCCGTGCGACCTGCGTCTCGAGCTGCGCCGCGACCTCGCGCTGATAGTCGGGGTTGAAGGGATCACCGAACGTGCGCCGCGAGATGCCGCCGCAGAACATCGTGCGGCCGCCGGGGAGCGCGGGTCCTGGAGCCAGTGGCCGCGCGGGGAGAAGGGCTGACCGTCGGAGCGCACGCTGGCGGGCGCCGAGGCGTCGCCGCGCTGGCGGAGCTGCGCCGCGGGCGAGACGCTGAGCACCGCGCCGTAGGGGGCGTTGGCGGTGGCGATGACGGGGTTGTCGTGGGCGATCCACGAGCCGATCCAGTTGAGGCCGTAGGTGCTGCGAGAGGACATACGACGCCACTCCTCGGCGGGGGCGTGGGCTGCGAGGTAGGGGCCGATGCGCGGCGAGAAGGAGCCGCCGTAGACGGTGTTCACCCCGTTGAGGAAGATGGGCGAGCCCGCAGGGGTACGAAACCACCGTCGCTGCACCGTCGGCACGGCCGTCTGGTACGGCGGGTCGCTGACGGCCATCGGGTCCTCGCCCCCGGGGTCGTTGTCCGAGAGGGGCTCGGCGAGGGGAACCTCCGTGGAGGCGCCCATGACCGGAGGATCGATGCCGCTGCGGGCGTCCGGGTCGGCGCCCTCGTCCGGGTCGCGCGGCGTCACGCCGTCCTCGTCGGGCACGTCCACGGTGGGGTCCTCCTCGGGAGGTGACTCGGGCTCCGTGGGCGCGTCGCCCTCCGAGGGCTCCATCTCGGGCGGATCGGTGGACATCTCCCCGATGCCGAAATCCCCGGTGCCGGGGGACTGCATCATGCTGCCGCGGTCGCCGCCCCAGTCGTCGAGGTTGTCCGGGGGGGTGGTCGTGGTCCCGGCGTCGGAGCCGACGACGGCCCCGCTCGAACAGCCGGCGAGGAGCAGCGCGACGACCGCGAGACGATGGGGACGGTGCATGGGCGTACCATGCAACAGGGTGGAGGCTCCGCGGTAGGAGGGGCCCCGGGGCCTGCGTGACTCCCTGGAGCTCCATGGGGTAACCTCGTACGCAGCGTGCAGAGGACGGTTCGCCGAGTACGGCTAAAACCACAGCAACCACGCAACCACTGTCCGAAGGAGGGTTCGATGCCCGTCTCCCTCGCCCGTCCCCTGGTCGCCGCCCAGTCGTCGCGAGGCAACGGCGCATCGGACTGGCACCCGGGGGCGCTCGTCGCCGAGAACGACCCCGAGCTGCTGCGCCTCATCGTCGAGGCGTTGACGAGGGACGGCTTCATCGTCTCCGAGGCCCGCAACGCCGAGGAGCTCATCGAGATCGCGTACTGCACCCGACGGGAGGACAACTCGCCCCCGGCCCTGGTGGTGAGCGACGTGCACCTGCCCGGTCGCGACGGCCTGAGCGCGCTCGACGAGCTACAGCAGACCCTCGCAGGCGCGGTCATCCTGGTGATCTCGGCCTTCCCCGACGACGCCGTGCTGGCGGAGGCGGCGCGCGTCGGAGCGGCGGGCGTGCTGGGCAAGCCCTTCGAACTCGACGAGCTGCGGACCACCGCCCTCAACCTCGTGCGTCGCTGATCGCACGCAGAGATGTGCCCCATGTGGGGCGTCAATGCGCACGATGCTTCGTGCTCTCGACAGGGTCTGGAGTAACTTCCGCGCCGACGCTACGAGAGAGCCTCGAAGCGCCCCCAATCGCTCAACCCTATGACTACTGACCTCGCCCATCGTCGGCCCGACTGCGACGTGCTCATCATCGGCGGCGGCGTGAACGGCACCGGCCTCGCGCGCGACCTCTCCCTCCGCGGGCTCCGGGTGATCCTGCTGGAGCGCAACGACCTGGCCTTCGGGGCGAGCGGCAACTCGTCCGGGATGATCCATGGAGGGCCGCGCTACCTCACGACGCACCCCTCGGTCACCCGCTCGTCCTGCGTCGACTCTGGCTACATCCAGACCATCGCGCCGCACATGATCTTCCGCACCCCCTTCGTGATGCCGGTCTACGGCCGCGGGCCGGTGGCCAGGGTGCGCTTCGACGCCTTCGACGCCTTCTTCTCCCTCTACGACGAGTACCAGCCGCTCAAGCGAGGCAAGCCCCACACCCGGCTCACCCCGGCGGAGACCCTCACCCTGGTCCCGGGCCTTCGCTCGGACGAGCTCTACGGCTCGGTCACCTTCGACGAGTGGGGCATCTACGGCAACCGGCTGTGCGTCGCCAACGCCATCGACGCGGTCGAGCACGGCTGCCGGCTCTACGTGCACACCAGCGTCGAGCGCATCGTCGTCGAGGAGGGCCGCGCCACCGGCGTCGCCGCGCGCGACCGCATCGACGGCCGGGCCTATGAGTTCAGCGCCCGCGCGGTGGTCAACTGCACCGGCGCGTGGAGCCCCATCACCGCGGCCACGGCGGGCGTCTCGGAGCACGTGCGGGTGCGCCCCGGCAAGGGCGTGCACCTCATCCTCGACCGGCCCATCACGGACATCGGGGTGATGGCCGACGCCGTCGACGGGCGGCAGATCTTCATCGAGCCCTGGGGCAACACCGCCCTCATCGGCACCACCGACGACGACACCTACGCCGACCTCGACGACCTCCCGGTGACCACCGACGAGGTGCGCTACCTGGTGGAGGGCATCGAGCAGGTGCTGCCGAGGGTTCGCGACGCCCGCATCATCGGCGTCACCGTCGGGGCGCGCCCGTCGCTCTACGCCTGGGGCAAGATGGAGGACGCCCTCTCCAGGGAGCACGAGGTGGTCGACCACGCGGCGCACGGCGCGCAGGGCCTCTACTCCCTCATCGGCGGCAAGCTGGCGAGCTACCGGATGTTCGCCCAGGAGGCCGCGGACCTCATCGCCCCGAAGCTGGGCAACCACGCCCCGTGCACGACGCACTCGTCGCCGCTGCCTGGCGGCGACCGGCCGGCGGACATCGACCTGCTGGCGGCCCGCTTCGAGCTGTCCCGCTTCGCCGTCGAGCGCCTGGTGACCCGCCACGGATCGCGCGCGGAGACCATCCTCGCGGACAGCGGCCGCCGGGGGAGGATGGTGGTGTGCAGCCACGAGCCGGTGCTGGCCTGCGAGGTGCGCTGGGCGGCGAAGCACGAGTACGCGCGCACCCTGCTGGACGTGGCGAGGCGCACCAACCTGGCGATGGGCGCCTGCGGCGGCAACGACTGCGCGCTGGCGGGCGCGGTGATCGCGGGCGAGGAGCTGGGCTGGAGCCCCGGGGAGGTGCGCGCCCAGGCGGCGGAGCTGCTGCGGTCGAGGCAGCGGTCGAGGCTCCCGGCGATCGGCGACAAGCAGGCGAGGGCCGAGGCGATGACCATGGCGGCGCTGCGGACGCTGGGAAGGGCGGCGCTGCCGTGAGCGCGCACGAGGTGACGGCGGACGTGCTGGTGATCGGCGGCGGCGCGGCGGGCGTCGCGGCGGCGCGCGCGGCGCACGAGGCGGGCGCGACGGTGGCGGTGGTGGCCGACGGCGGCGGCGCGACCTCGCTGGGCTCCGGGGTGGTGTGGGGGGCGGCGCGCGATCCCTTCGCGGCGTGGGCGGCGGGCGACCTGTGGCGGGTGGGCGGTCGGTACGTGACCGTGGCGGGCTGGCTGCTGGAGGGCGCCGCGGGGGCGCTGCGCTCGCTGCTGGACGTCAGCGCGCTCAGCCTCGGAGGGACGCCCGGCGTGCTCGACCTCGCGACGCACCCCTCGTGGTCGGCGCGGCTGGTGGCGCAGACCCTGGGCGCCCGGGTGGTGACCGCGCCCGACGACGCCCCGACGGGGCAGAGCTTTCGGGAGGTGGCGGTGACCCTCGACCCGGAGGGCGCGGCGGAGGCCTTCGCCCGCTCGCTGGCGCCTCGCTGCGAGGGGCTGTCGGGGCTGCTGCTGCCGCCGGTGCTGGGGCTGTCGCGGCTCGACGTGGCGGCGCGCATGGGGGCGGTGCTGGGCATCCCCGTGGGCGAGGCGGCGGGGTCGCCGGGCGATCCGCCGGGGCTGAGGGCGATGCGGGCGATGCGGCGCTGGCTGCCCGAGGGGGTGGCGGTGCTCAACGACCGGGCGACGGTGAAGCCCGGGAGGTTACCGGGGCTGGTATTCCGAAGCGGGCGGCTGGTGAAGACCCGCTCGGTGGTGCTTGCCACCGGGGGCCTTGTGGGCGGCGGCCTGGTCTTCGAGGAGACCCTCCGCGAGGCGGCGGCCGGCGCCCCGGTGTGGACCCGCGACCGGAGGCGGGTGCTGTCGCGCGCGGGGGCGGCGCGCGGGGCCGACCCGGTGGAGTGGTTCGACGAGCACACCGGGCGGGCGCGGGGCGCGGGGCTGCGGGTAGACCCCTCGGGGCGGGTGCTGGACGGCGACGGAGAGACGCCGCTGGGCGAGTGGCTCTACGCCGCGGGCGAGGTGTGCAACGGGCGCGGCGGCGACGGCGTGGCCGACGCGCTGGCCGACGGGGCTCGCGCGGGTCGCTCGGCGGCGCAGGCGATCGGGCGCCGGGGCTGACTCGATGCGGTGCGGTGCCGCGGTGCTGGCGCTCGCGCTGACGTGGCCCGCGACGGCGCTGGGTCAGTCGCCCGCGCGCATCGAGGCGGGGCGCTCGGCGCTGGAGGCCGGCGACCTCCCGAGGGCGAGGGCGGCGTTCACCGAGGCGGTAGGCCGAGGGGACCCGACGGAGGCCGCGCTGGGCGAGTACCACCTGGCGCACATGGCCGACGAGGCCCTGGATTTCCCGGCGGCGCTGGCGGGCTATCGGCGTTTCGTGGCGCGCGATCCTGGGTCACGGTACGCGTCCCGGGCGCTGGCGCGCATCGACGACCTGCAGGCGCACTCGGAGGGCGGCTTCGCGCCGCTGGTGGCGCTGGAGCGGGTGCGGCGCTCGACGGCGCTGAGCGACGACCCTGGGGCGCTCGAGGCGCTCGACCGGGAGTCGCGCTCGTGGCCCGCGGGAACGGTCCGCGCCGAGGCCTGGATGCTTGTGGCGGAGGCCTTCGCGGGGAGGATGCAGCGGCAGAGGGCGGCGGCGGACGTGTTCCTGAGGCTGGCGGAGGACGAGGGGGCGCCGGCGGGGCTGCGCGAGCTCGCGGCGACGCGGCTGGTGGAGCTGCGCGGGGTGCTGGGCGACCCTGCGCGCGCCGAGCGGGAGCTGTCGGGCGTGCAGGTCCCGGACGAGGTGCGCGCCGAGGCGGCGGTGCTGTCGCGGCGGCTGCGGCTGCGGCAGGCGGCGCTGACGGTGCTGGCGCTGGTGGCGCTGTCGGGCGCGGCGGCGCTGGCGCTGGCGAAGCAACGGGGACAGCTCGGCGAGCTGTGGCGTCGGTGGCGTCGGCCGATGCCGTTGGTGCAGCTCGCGGTGCTGACCGCGGGCGGCGGGGCGATGGCGAAGATGGCCGACGACCACGAGGTGATGCCCTTCGCGGTGCTGGGAGCCGGGGCGCTGGGCGTGTACCTCGTGGCGGTGGCGCTCAACGTGGTGGGCGGCCCCGGCGGGTCGGCGAGGGCGGCGAGGGCGGCGGTGTGCGCGATGGCGGTGCTCGCGGTGTCCTACCTCGCGATGCTGGGCCTCGACCCGATGATGCTCGAGGGCATCGGGCTGTAAGGGTCGGTCAGGGGAGGTTCAGGAGCGCGGAGGTCAGGCCCCGCCGTCGCCGAACACCTCGGTGGCGTCGGCGGCGGTCGCGGCCCGGTCGAGCCAGGCGTCGAGCGTCGCGGCGTCGGAGCAGGCCAGCACCCGCGCGCGCATCCCGTCGTCGATGGCGATGCCCCGCCGCGCGAGCACCCGGAGCAGCGCGCTCGCCTCGCCCTCGAGCTTTCCCTCGAGCTTTCCCCCGACGTTCGAACTCCTCGCGCAGGTCACGCATGAGGGGTCCTTCGGTCACCTTGCTGAGATCCATGAGCAACTCCCGGAGCTTCGCGCGAAGCTCGTCACCGACCATATTGATCATCCCGCGGACCAGCGCGCCCCGCAACGCGGCGTCGGGCAGCGCGCCCATCGTCACGATCGCCCGTCGCACGAGCCGCGCGGCGGCGTCGCTGCGCTGCGCGTGTACCGCCCACGCGGCGAACAACGCCAGCTCCGGTCGCCCGGTCGCGAGCAGCGCCTCGGCGTCCGCGCGGCGGAGGCAGACCACCCGCGGCATGAGCGCGAGGCGCGTGCCGTGCGGCCCCTCGACGACGGCCGCGGTGCTCGCCCAGCGGGAGACGGAGCGCGAGTGCGTCACGACGAAGACGTCCCCCATCACCCCGCGGCGGTCGTGCAGCGCGGCCGCCGCCAGGAGCCACCGTCGCCCCTTCGTGGGATCGTCGTCGCGTTGCAGTTCGACCACCGCCCAGGGCCCCGCGTCGCCGGACGAGAGCAGCACGTCGACCTGCACCGTGCCCGGATCGACCACTCGCGCCGACGGATCGACCGCGCGGGCCCCATCAGGCAGCGCCCCATGGCCCATCGCCCGCAGCAGCGCGTCGAACCACTGCGGGTGCGACCGGATGAACTCGACCATCGTCTCGTGCGCGGCGCTCGGCATCGGTTGGCGGGGCGTAGCGCCGAGAGGGGACGACGCAACCCACGGTGGCAACGGCGTGGACATACCCTGACCGCGCTGGGACCGCGACCCGATGATGCTCGAGGGCATCAGGCTGTAAGACGCCAGCGCCCTCGCTATCGGATGCCCAACATGGGCATGTAACGGGCTCAACATGGGCATGTAAACGGCCTGCGCGGGCTGACGGGATCACATGCGCCGTGGCGGTGTACGGAGCCATGACGTCGACCGCGCGACGGGTCCACACGGTGCGCTACCCGTCGACCGGTCACATGGGGGACCTCTTGCAGTTCACCATCGCGGCGGCGCAGCGCCCGCCCGCAGCCTCTCGCTTGTGGTAGACGTCACATCGCGTAACTTCCAGGCATCGATACGTTTGTTTTGAGGGAGAAGCAGGCGTGTGATGGCGACCGTAGGGGAGATCATCGGCGGCAAATACCGCCTCGATCGCTTGCTGGGCGAAGGCGGTATGGGAGCGGTGTACGCCGCGGAGAACCTCAACACCGGGCGTCGCGTGGCGGTGAAGGTGCTGCACAGCCAGTGGATGCAGCGTCCGGAGGTGGCCCAGCGCTTCGTGCGCGAGGCCCGGGCGACCACTGCGATCGCGCACCCCAACATCGTCGAAGTGCTCGACCTCGACGCCGCACACGGCATCACCTACATCGTGCAGGAGTTTCTTGAGGGAGAGACCCTGGAGGCCCACCTAGCGGCGCAGCCCGGTCGGCGGCTCGGGGCGACTGAGGCGCTGGCGATCGTGGTGCCGGTGATGGGGGCGCTGGTGGCGGCGCACGCGCGGGGCATCGTGCATCGCGACCTGAAGCCGGCCAACCTCTTCCTCGTCCGATCGCGTAGCGGTGACGTGGTGCCGAAGGTGATCGACTTCGGCATCGCGAAGGACACCGCCGCCTCGGAGGGCGCCACCCATCGCACGCAGGAGGGGTCCGCCATCGGGACGCCGTCGTACATGTCGCCGGAGCAGGTATCGGGGCAGACCGACGTCGATGCGCAGACGGATGTGTGGTCGCTCGGGGTGGTGCTCTACGAGATGCTCACCGGGCGGCTGCCCTTCGAGTCGCCCAACGTGAACGTGTTGATGGCGAAGATCCTAATGGAGTCGCCGACGCCGATCGACAGGCACTGCCCAGACTGCCCGGCAGACCTCCGCGAGATCATCGCGACAGCCCTCCGTCGCGAGCGTACGGAGCGGTTCGGGAGCATGCGGGCGATGATGTCCGCGGTGCTTGAATGCGGTAGCAGCCCGCCCGCGTCGGCGAGTCTGCCGCCGACCAATTCACTGCGGGCGATGACGAGGCCCCCTGCCGGGCCTGTCGCGCCGCTCGTGGAGCCTACGCATTTCGAAGAGGCGGCCACGCGCCCAGTGCACTGGATGGCCGCGCCAGCGGAGACGCTGCCGTTGCCGACGCCGACGTCGAACCCGTGGTCGTCGTCCCGGCCGCCGCCCGACACCATGCTCGCGCTCACTCGTCCGGTGACGCATCCCGGCGCTGCACCGAAGAGATCCCGGTGGGGTCTCGTCGCACTAGGCGGGTTCGTCGCGCTCCTGGTCGGTGCGGGTCTCTGGGCGCAGCGGGGGAATGGAACAACGCCCACTGCTCCGATCGCCGTGCCCGTGACGGCAGTGCGTTCCGCGTCGGCCGGGGTTGCTGTGGCTGCGCCCGCGCCACCGACACCCCCGTTGCCTGCGGTGGTTGCGTCGGCACCACAGCCAGTGCCCACGGTGGCTGCGCTTGCACGGACTGCCACACCACGGCCTGCTGCCCTGACACCAGGGGCGCGTGTCACGCATCCCGCACCAACGGTGCGAACCGCGCGGCCTCACCTTGCTCGACCGGGCCAAACAGCGCCGCAGGGCAGATTGCTCCCGATGCCCAGCTTCGAGCCCCGGCGACCGGCACCCAACAGCACTCCCCACCTCAGCGCCGACGAGATGTGATCTCGATGAATTCCATCCGTAGCTCTGCTCGGTCGTTGGCTGTGTCAGTGGCGCTGGCGGGTGGGTTCGTGGGCGCGCAGACGCCGTCGCCCGATGCGGCGGTGCGGCGTCAATTCATCGAGCGCGCGATCGTCGCGCGTGATGCGGGGGACCATCGGGTGGCGCTGGAGCTGTTCACGCAGGCGGCGCAGATCCAGATGCGGCCGGGGCTGCGGATGTCCATCGCGCAGGAGCAGCAGGCGCTCGGCCTCGGGCGCGACGCGTGTGAGTCGGCCACGCAGTGCATGACGGACGTGCAGGCTGACCTCGCGAGCCCGGAGAGCGGGCGGGTGACGCAGGGCTGCGCGGGGCTGGTCGCGTCGGCATGTGTGCCGTTCGGGCGTGTACGGGTCGTGACGGCAACGCCGGTTCCGACGGGGCTGAGGGTGGAGGTGCAGGGGCGCCCGGTGGACGTCGCGAGCGGGACAGCGACGGTGTTCGTCGAGCCCGGCGACGTGCTGGTGCGGGCGACGGTGGGCGCGCGCGAGGCTTTCGCACAGGATTTCTCGGTGGAACGGGGGTTGACTGCGAGCGTGAGCCTCGACCTGACGCGCGCGGCGGAGCCAGTGGAGGTGGCTCCCGTGGTCGTGGCTCCCGTAGCGGTGGCTCCGGTGGCCACGAGGGTTCCAGTGGTGACGCCGCACCCGCTGCGCGCGGCAGCGCCGGTGGCTTCGTCGGGGGGCGTGACGTCGCGGTGGTGGTTCTGGACGGGGGTCGGGGCCGTGGTGCTGGGCGGAACGCTCGTAGGGCTCGCTGCAGGAGGTCTGTTCGATCGGCTGGCCGACCCGGTAGGCGGAACAGCCTACCGAGTGTACGCGGTGACGGCGCAGTGAACAGGGAGCCTGGGATGACGACAAGGGGGGAGCGAGCAGTCGGTCGGTACATGGGGTTGCTGACTTCGTCGGTGCTGGGGCTGGCGTCGTGTGACGTGGAGCGTGCCCAACTGCTCGTGGGCGTGGACACCGACCTCAGTTGGGGTCCGACGGGGATGATCCAGTCGGTCGTATTGGAGATCCGCCGCGGTGATCAGGATGGCGTGCTGCGCAGCCGCCGCATGACGGCAGTAGGCCCAGACGATGGGCTACAGGCACTGCCGCTGTGGGTGACGGTCGTCTCGTTGGACGAGAGCGACGGGTCACCGCTGTGGGTGCAGGCGCTGGGATGCGCTCGTCCCACCGGGTGTACACGGGAGACAGCGGTGGTGGCGCAGCGGGCATCGGTGCGCTTCGCAAAGGGCTGGACAGGGGAGCTGCGACTGCTGTTGGCGGACGCGTGCGTATCGCGGACGTGCGCTCCCAGCGAGCGATGCCATGTGCTCACGGGACAATGCGTTGGTGTGGACGCACAGACCGAGGTGCGGCCGTACACAGGGGAGTTGCCGGGCAGCTGGGCGGGTATCGGAGTCGCGAGAGACGCGGGGCTGGTCGACGTCGTCGGTGACGGGGCAATCGATGCCGTCAGCGATGTCGGATGTCCCCCGAGCGGCGTGCCATGTGGCGACTTGTCATGCGTTGATCTGACGAGTTCCGCGAGCAATTGCGGAGCGTGCGGTATCATCTGTCCTACCGATCAGGTCTGCATCGCGGGGCGGTGTCGGTGCTCGCCACCACAGAGCCTGTGCGACGGCCTGTGCGTCAACACCAACAGCGATGGGATGAACTGCGGAGCCTGTGGCAATCGTTGCAGCACGGGCTACCTCTGTGGTGCCGGCTCGTGCCAATGCGAGGGCGTGCGATGCCCGGCAACCGATGGCGGGACACGCGATGCTGGAGTCGACGCCGCAGTATGGTGCGCCGTCGGGAGCCACCTGTGCAGCGGAAGGTGCGTGCCAGACACGGCCGTGAGTTCATGCGGCGCGTCGTGTACGGCGTGCCCGGTTCCGACGGGCGGGAGCGCGACTTGCGGGGGCGGTGCGTGCGGCCAGAGGTGCCCGTCCGGCGCGACGTTGTGCAGCGGGGCGTGCGTGTTGCTCGCGAGCGATGCGTCCAACTGTGGCGCGTGTGGAAACGCCTGCCCATCGGGTCAGAGCTGTTCGGCGGGCGTGTGCGGCATGGGCTGCCCCGTGGGGACCAGCCTGTGTGGAGGTATCTGCGTCGCCGCCCTGGGCGGCGCGTGCACTTCGATCGGGAGCGGTGGCTGCGCCCAGTCGGGGATGATGGTGTGCACCGCGGGAAGCGCGGCGTGCTCGGCGTCTCCGCGCACCTCAGGAGCCTGCACGTCGCCCGTCAGCGGCGTGTGCACCGCGTCGGGCGCCTGCGTTTGCGGGAGTGGAACGCACCTTTGCGGGACCAGATGCGTGTCGGACTCGGCGGTGACGTCGTGCGGCGCGTTGTGCTTGGCGTGCCCTGCGCCGACGGGCGGAAGCGCGACGTGCGCGGGTGGGGCGTGCGGGCAGTCGTGTCCGAGCGGCGGGACGGTGTGCAGCGGGGCGTGCGTGGCGCTTGCGACGGATGCGTCCCATTGCGGTAGCTGCACGACGGTGTGCGCGTCGGGGCAGAGCTGCGCGGGCGGGAGCTGCGCGGTGAGGTGCGGGGACGGGGTCGTCGGCGCGGGGGAGCAGTGCGACGACCGCAACGCGGTGAGCGGCGACGGGTGTAGCGCGACGTGTCAGACGGAGGTGGCGACGGGCTCGTGCCCGACGGGGATGCGCCTCATTCCGGCGGGGATGTTTCTGATGGGGGATGCGGTCTACGCGCCGATCCATGGGGTTCAGCTGACGGCGTTCTGTATGGATGAGGCGGAGGTGACTGTATCGGCCTATGCGACGTGCGCGACCTGCAGCGCGCCGGACACGACCACGAACTGCAACTGGGGTGTGGCTGGTCGGGAGAGTCACCCGGTCAACTGTGTCGATTGGGCTCAAGCGCGTGCGTACTGCCAGTCACGGGGAGGTGATCTGCCGACCGAGGCCCAATGGGAATACGCCGCCCGTGGCACCGATGGGCGCATATACCCGTGGGGCAATGACGCGCCTACTTCGCAGTTGTGCTGGAGAGGTGACGTTCGGACCCGGTCAGGCACATGCCCGGTGCGCACCTACCCATTGGGCAACTCACCATTCGGATTGTTCGACATGGCAGGCAATGTTTGGGAGTGGACATCAGATTACTACGCGCCCTATACAGGATCCGCCAGCTCGTATGTCATGAATCCACCGGGCCCTGTCAGCGGTACTTCTCGCGTGTTCCGCGGTGCTTCCTGGGATCAGGTGTCTGCCATTAATGTTCACGCGTCGTACCGCAACTACAACTCGCCGACGGTTCGCAACTACGTTCTCGGCTTCCGTTGCGCGCGCGGCGCTATTTAGTCAAAGAGAGGAAGGAGGCAAGTCTGATGATTTCGGGTAGGGCAATCCGAGGAGTGGTGCCAGGTTCCGATGTGGAGCGAGATTTTGAGATCTTCATCGATGGCAATCATCGATGGGTGGGTATTTGGAGGGTCAATTCGCATGCGAGGATCTGGAGTGCCACGATATCTAGAATGGCACTCAGGCAGGTTGTCGGCGTCGATGGGGCAATTGTTGATACGAAAGTTGGCAAGGGGCTGAGGTTCCGACCGTTGGCAGGCAATCCGGGACTTGTAGTAATTCGGGCCCCCGCTCGCGGGAAGAAGAACAAGAAGTTCGTTCTGCATGTCATCTCAAAGGAGTTGCGACAACTGATCGAAGCGATGTGTTGACGCGTCCAGCGAGTGCTCCTGCGAGCCGATCAAGATCTCTTGACGTGGGGCCGAGGCTGATTGATCGGTCAATCTGCAAGTATGTTCACACGCTGCGCGATGCTGATCCCCCATCAGCTGCCGCACTTCTTGTACTTCTTCCTGCTTCCGCCTTGGTGCGGCGGACGACGGCGCTGCGCATCAGGCGGTGCTGGCGGTGGCCTGCCTCGCGATGCTGGGCCTCGACCCGATGATGCTCGAAGGCATCGGGCTGTAGGGGGGCGGGCCGGGGAGAGCCTTACGTCCCGCCCTCGCCGAACACCTCGGTGGCGTCGGCGGCGGTCGCGGCCCGGTCGAGCCAGGCCTCGAGCGTCGCGGCGTCGGAGCAGGCCAGCACCCGCGCGCGCATCCCGTCGTCGATGGCGATGCCCCGTCGCGCGAGCACCCGGAGCAGCGCGCTCGCCTCGCCCTCGAGCTTTCCCTCGAGCTTTCCCTCGAGCTTTCCCCGACGTTCGAACTCCTCGCGCAGGTCACGCATGAGGGGTCCTTCGGTCACCTTGCTGAGATCCATGAGCAACTCCCGGAGCTTCGCGCGAAGCTCGTCACCGACCATGTTGATCATCCCGCGGACCAGGGCGCCCCCGCAACGCGGCGTCGGGCAGCGCGCCCATCGTCACGATCGCCCGTCGTACGAGCCGCGCGGCGGCGTCGCTGCGCTGCGCGTGTACCGCCCACGCGGCGAACAACGCCAGCTCCGGTCGCCCGGTCGCGAGCAGCGCCTCGGCGTCCGCGCGGCGGAGGCAGACCACCCGCGGGATGAGCGCGAGGCGCGTGCCGTGCGGCCCCTCGACGACGGCCGCGGTGCTCGCCCAGCGGGCGACGGAGCGCGCGTGCGTCACGACGAAGACGTCCCCCATCACCCCGCGGCGGTCGTGCAGCGCGGCCGCCGCCAGGAGCCACCGTCGCCCCTTCGTGGGATCGTCGTCGCGTTGCAGTTCGACCACCGCCCAGGGCCCCGCGTCGCCGGACGAGAGCAGCACGTCGACCTGCACCGTGCCCGGATCGACCACCCGCGCCGACGGATCGACCGCGCGGGCCCCATCAGGCAGCGCTCCATGGCCCATCGCCCGCAGCAGCGCGTCGAACCACTGCGGGTGCGACCGGATGAACTCGACCATCGTCTCGTGCGCGGCGCTCGGCATGGGTCGGCGGGGCGTAGCGCCGCGAGGGGGTGACGCAACCCACGATGGCATCGGCGTGGACATACCCTGACCACGCTGGGCTCCCTATCGCCACCGCTTGTCGCGCGCGCTCGGCCCAGTCGACACCAGTCGGCCTCGCGTGTTGGGGCGTTCCAACGCGTTCCAGGCGAGCAGGTGCGCGGTGGCGACGACAGGGGTGAGCGGACGCTCGGGTTGCCCGGTGGGCGTCCGGTGGGGCACCCTTCGGCGCATGGGCGACGCGGCCAAGGTGATCGACTGGAACGGCATCGATGTCCCGGCGGGCGTGGGGGAGCTGTTGGCGAAGCTTCCGCCGGGCAGGTACCGCATCGCCGTGGTGCCCGAAGAAAACGACGGCTTCGAACTCACCCCAGAGCTCGAGGCGAAGGTCGAGGCCGGCATCGCGGACATCCGCGCAGGTCGGACGGTGCCGTGGGCGACGGTGAAGGCCGAGCTCGACGCCAGGATCGGCGCGCACCGCACCCGGTGACCCCGTGGACCGGATAGAGCTTTCCGCGCGGGCCCGCACGGACCTCGACGACCTGATCGCATACCTCCTGGAGCGGAACCCCATCGCTGCGGTCGAGGTGGGCGAAGCAATCGATGGCGCTCTCATCGCCCTGGCCGCGACCGCGCCTCGCATGGAGGGTCGATCCGTCCGGCTCCGCAGCGGGGCGGCATGTCGCCGGCACTACGTGCATCCGGTGGTGATCCTCTACGAGCGCGCTCCCGGGGTGCTGTACGTCCAGGCGATCCACCACCACGCCCGAGAGCCCATCGCCCGCTGACCCCCGGGGAGCTCCCAGCGAGCTCTCCAACGGGCGGTAGCTTGGGGCCAGGCGATGCTCAGGCGGGCGGCGGGGTCGGCGCGTCGGGCTCGGTCTTCGCGGGGGACGAGCTCTTGGGCGCGAGGGCGCGCGCGGCGCTCACCAGCGACGGAAACAGCGCCTCACCCTGCCCCAGCGGCGCCAGGAACCTCCCCGCCCGCTGCACCTCCGCCCACGTCTGGAGCAGCAGGGGCCACAGGCCCGACTGGGATTGCATCCAGTGGGCGCTCCCGTCGCGCTCGTCGCCCAGCGCGCGGTAGAGAGCAGCGGCCACGCGGCGCGCGTCGGCGACGTCGGTCGCGCGGTAGTTGCGCTGGTCGGCCTTGATCGCGTCGGGGTGCTGCTCGCACAGGTCGGCCAGCGTCTCCAGGTCGTTGGCGCGGTCGAGGTAGCCGGTTCCTTCGCGGACGTAGGCCACCGTCGGGCCGACCGCCGGGTCGTCGCCGAAGTGGTACTCGCACAGCCTGAACATCCGATCGCGCAGCCCCAGTGACTCCTTCGCGAGCGCCTCGGGAACCTTCGCCGTCGACGCCGACCCGGCGGTCTCGAGCTGACGACGGCGCGCGTGGATGCTCGCCCAGCCGAGGCTCTCAGCGCGCTCGACGAGATCGCCAGGGGCCTCCTCGATGCTCACCAGCCGCGCGAGGCGCGCGGCGAAGACAGGCTTGCGGAGGGTCTCGACGGCGGCCAGCACCACGCTCCCGGCGAGCTGGAGGTCGACGTTGGGGAGCTGGCGTTCGGCGTCCGGAACGCGCGCGACGATGTCTTTGACCTTGTTCCAGCCGAGCTCGGCGCGGCTGGCGAGCGTGGGGGCCTCTTGTTGGATGCGGCGTTGTGTTCGTCCCATGCGGAGGAGTCTGCCGCAGCCTCCGGTAGAGGGGGAAGAGGGGATCCGCGACAGTGCCGGGCCTGGACGCCAGGGGGGTCGAGGGGGCGGTGACCGCGTGGGGCCTGAGCGCGAGGGGGAAGGTGGGGAAGGGATGAGGGGAGGGCCCTGGCGACGAGGGGGTGAAGGACGATGACTGGCGGGCGAGGCTGGCGCGAAGGGGCGGACTACACGCGGGACGAAGTGACCGCGAGGCCATCAGCGACCGCTTCCCCGGTACGACCACGAGGCCGTCAGTGAGCAGAGCCAGACCGCGACCGTGAGGGAGCGGGTGCGACCTACCACGCTGCCAGTCGTCGTCCGGGAGCGCCGACGGTTTCCGGGCGCGAGGCGACGCCAGAGTTCCGCGCTGGGAGGGCGTGGTAGGTCGCACCCGCTCCCTCACGGTCGCGGTCTGGCTCTGGTCGCTGACGGCCTCGCGGTCGTACCGGGGAAGCGCTGGCCGAGGGCCTCGCGGTCGTACCGGGGAAGCGGTCGCCGAGGGCCTCGCGGTCGTACCAGGGAAGCGATCGCTGATGGCCTTGCAGATATCACCGCGGGACGAACGGTGCCCTCTCTGTCACCGCCTCCGCCACCGCTTGTCTCGCGCGCTCGGCCCCGTCGACACCAGCGCCACCGCCGCGCCCGTCTCCGCCTCCATCGCCGCGAGGTGCGCCTCCTCGTCGCCCTCCCTCGTCGTCACCTCGTACTCCGCCGTCGCCTCTCGCAGCGCCGCGGTCATCGCCTCCTGGTGCCCGAGGTCCCCCCGCTCGCCCATGGCCAGCGCGCGCACCCTCGCCCCGTCGCCCATCCGGTAGGCCGTCGCGACCTTCCACTCCGGCTCTCCTCGCAGCCTGTCGACGCAGGTCACCGCCAGCGCGTCGACCCCGCCGCACGCCGCGATCGCGTACCTCGTCGTCACCGCGTCGAAGCACCCCACCCGAAACGCCCCCTGCCAGCCATCGTCGCGGTTGTGCTCATCCCGCAGCCTCTCGGTGAGCCCCGGGTCCTCCGTCACCAGCGGCCCCTCTCCGTGCCTCGTCGCGTAGGCGCGCACCACCCCCCAGCGCGTCACCGCGCCCTCGTGGCCGTGCTCCCGCAGCGCCGCGAGGGCGTTCTCCCCGGTGCAGTCGCTCCATGTCGTGTGCGGGTGAAAGCCCCTCCACTCGTCCAGCAGCACCCCCTGGGCGCCCTCGAAGACCACCGCCCCGGGTCGTCGCAGCATCTCCCCCAGGGCGCCCTCGTCCACCACCCTCGCGGCCGCCGCGAAGCCCGAGAGCAGCCCGGCGTACACCTCCGCCATCGCCGGGTCGTCCAGCGTCGCGGCCTCCTCTGCGCCCCACTCCCGCAGCGCCGCCACCTCCGCCCGTTTGCGCTCCTGCACCCGACGCAGCTTCGCCCTCGCCCTCGCTCCATCGAGCAGGTCGCGCACCCGCAGCACGTCCTCGTCGCCCAGGGCCCTGGCGTCTCTCACCGCCTCGCCGACGCCCATGCCGCAGCTCCCGTGACGGCCCTCGCCGCGCGCCCTCTCCCTCAGCCGGTTGGCCGCCCGGTGGAAGGGAGTGATCACCGGGGCCTCCGCGGCGATGCGCGTCCGCGCGAAGGCGTCCGTCACGCCCACCCTCGCAAGACGCTCGGCCTCGACCACCATCGCCCAGGGCTGCACCGCGACCTGCGCGGTGAGCCAGGTCTCCACCCCCGGCACGAAGCTCCCTGCGCCAAACTGCGCGAAGGTGTGGTGCCTCCCGTCGTCGGTGACGACGTTGTGCCCCGCCTGGGCGCCGCCGTTGAAGCGAACCACCGCGCTCGCCCCGCGCGCCCGCACCAGGAAGTCGGTGACGCTCCCCTTGCCCTGGTCGCCGCAGCCGAGGTCGACGACGACGTGGGCCTCGCGGATCATCCCTGGAAGCTCGTCGGCCCCCTCGCGAACAGCGGCCCCGGGGGCTTGAGCGGCCCCCTCGCGAGCGCCTCGGCGTAGGGAAGCACCGCGCGCACCACCCGGTCGCGCTCGGCCCCGGTGCGGTGAAGGTGCTCCTCCAGCTGGCGCTCGATGTCCGCCGCGGTGCGCAGCTTCCCCTCCTGGATGCCGATGAGCAGCGCGCAGGCGACGGCGGTGTCCTCCGGGGCGCCGAGCACGATGACCCGGTCGCTCCAGAGCAGCCGCCAGGTGGCCTCGCACTCGAACTGCTTCGCCCTCGCTTCATCGGGGATGAGGAAGAAGGCATGGAAGGCCTCGGTCACCATGGCGGCGACCTCATGGATGGGGACGGGGCCGTTGAGGGCCTCGCCGAGCACCGACTGCACCTGCGGCGCGGTGAGGTGGGTGAAGGGCACCTCGTCGCCGGTCATGAAGAAGTACCCCTTCCGCTGGCGCTTCTCGTAGCAGTCCATGGAGGTGTGCCTCGCGGCGAAGTACATCGCGAGGTCGTAGGACTCGCCGAGCCCGCCGCCGCCGCCCTCCAGGTGCGTCGCGGAGAGCCAGCGGTCGATGAGCGCCGCCTCGCTCTCGAACTGCCCCACCTGAAGGGGCGAGCGGTCGGCCCAGGCGTTGCCGAAGGCGATGAAGAGCACCTGAGGGTCGGGCAGCACCGTCAGCACGCTCTCCATGAAGAGCGGCATGGTCTCCGTGGCGAGCGCCTGCGGGATCTCCCCCATCGATCCGCTGACGTCGAGCGCGAACACCACGCCGACCGAGTCGGGGTGCGCCTCGCTGTCTCGGCTCTCCCGCACCTTCACCCCGAAGGGCCTCATCTCGGGGTGGCAGCCGTTGGACTCGAACACCTGCGCGCTCGGCAGCGCCGCCCTCGCAAGGGTTGCCGCCTGGTGCGCCTGGAGATCGTACTCGCCATGTCCCATGGGGGACGATGCTCACCCGGGCGCCGGGGCGCTGTCACTCAGCGAACGATGAACCCGAGGATCATCGCCCGGTCGGCGCGGCTCGATCGCACGGTGAACACGGGCTCACCGGCGCTGGCGACGAAGGTGAGGTTGCCGCTGCGAGACCCCTGCGCCAGGGCCACCTGGAAGGTGTAGCGGCCGTCGGCGCCTCGCGACACGAGCGTCACCGTCGCGGTGCCGTCGGGCAGCGTGGCGCGCGCGGGCTCGCTCGCCAGCGACAGCGTCGAGCGGCTCAGCAGCCGCATCGCCGTGAACATGCTGAAGGGCGCCCGCCGGAGCTGCGACAGCGCCGAGAGCCCGCGGTCGATGCCGGCGTCGCCCGTCGTGGCGTCGATGACCAGCACCTCGATCTGCGTGCCGGCGGCGGGCTGCTGCGCCGACCTCTGGGCGTGCACCCCGCGCGGCCCTCGCGGCACCGCCCCCACCACCGCGGGGACCGCCATCGCCAACGCCGCACAGAACCACCACGACCGCGCCCTCATTGCATCCTCGTCTCAAGGTCGCCCGAAGGGGCGTCCTCGGCCTTGTCCGTGATCCACACCACCGGCGACCCGGACGCTTCGCCCTCGCCCTGGATGGAGAGCACCGCGACGCTCTGGGCGCCCAGCACCTCGACCCGGGTGACCTCCGCGAGGGCGACCGCCACCGGGTTGCTCGCCTCCGGGGTCGGGCTCCTCGGGGCTTCTCCGTCGACGCGCCTCGCCACCGGCCCGGTGGGCTCGACCGTAGTGGGCGCCCTCGAGGTCAGCAGCGCGAGCAGCGCCGCAGCCGCCACCGCCACCGCGGGCCAGCGCCACCAGCGCTGCGCGGGAGCGGGCGACGCGCCGCCTGAGCCGCCGTCGAGGGCCTTGAGCTTCGGCCTGGCCGCGGCCTTCGCCGCCACCTTCGCCGCGAAGTCGTCGGGCAGCTCGGGAACCGCCGTCTCGGCCCACACCGCGGCGGCCCGCTGGGTGGCGACCCCGGCCATGACGCTGGCGGTGAAGTCGTCGGGCAGCGAGGGAACGGCCGTCTCGGCCCACGCCGTCGCGGCTTGCTGGCTCATCGCCTCGGCCATGATGCCGGCGGTGAAGTCGTCGGGCAGCGAGGGCACGGCGGCCTCGGCCCAGATGCCCAGCGCGCGCGTCAGCATCGGGTCGTGGTCATCGGGTGCGGTCACGTGGCCTCCTCGCCGTCGCGCTCCTCGGCGGTCTTCGGAACCTCGTCGCCGAAGTGCTCTCGCAGCATCCGCTGCATCTTGCGGCGCGCGTGGAAGAGCCTCGACATGACGGTACCCTTGGGCACCTCCATGGCCTCGGCAATCTCCTCGTAGGACATCCCCTCGACCTCTCGCAGGATGATCGCCGTGCGGTGGTGCGGGGGCAGCTCATCGAGGCACCGCTGCATGGCCTCGACGAGGCGGGCGCGGTCGAGCGAGGCGAAGGGGTCGCGCTCTGCCCGGGTGGGGAGCCACTCCTCGGGCGCCCCGGAGAGGTCGGTGTGGTCTTCGAACTCGACGGCGCGGCCCGGAGAGCGGCGGCGCAGGAGGTCGATGGAGAGGTTGTAGACGATGCGGTAGAGCCAGGTGCTGAAGCTCGCTCCGCCCTCGAAATCCTTGAGGTGGCGGTGCACCCGGAGGAAGGCGTCCTGGGTGACCTCCCTGGCGTCTTCGGCGCTGCGGACGATGCCGTAGGCCACCGTGTGGGCACGGCGTTGATGGCGCAGCACGAGCTCCTCGAAGGCGCGGATGTCGCCCTCCGCCGCGCGGGCGATGAGGTCACGGTCGTACTGCTTGGCGCGGGAGGCATCCTGGGCCTTCGACGCGGCATCCGCGTTAGGATTCAACCCGCTCTCGCTGCGCGCACCCATCGATCGAGATCCTTCCGGAGCTGGTCAGGCGCCCACGTCGGACCCTGAAGGAGGGGGTATCACTAATGCGCGCCGCAGAAGGAGTCGATCTCCTCCAGCACGACGTCCTCCTGCTCATAGAACACGAAGTAGTCGCCGGGCATCTCCAGGTTGCGCACCCGGTCGAGGCCCGCGAGCCCTTCGACCCTGAACGCGGGCGTGCGGTTGTCCTGCTCTCCCCTCAGGATCAGGATCGGTATCCCCGAGCGGCGCACGTCGTCGAAGTAGTTCTCGTCGTAGCCCGACACCAGCACCATGCCCGAGACGTGTCCGAGGGCGTTGCCGTTGAGCAGCCGCAGCAGCCCGTGGCCACCGGTGCCCCAGCCGATGGCGTACACCGCCGAGGAGCGCTCCCGGGTCCAGCTCAGCACGGTCTGGAAGGCCGCGGCGGCGTCCGGGTGGGCCCACTCTCCCCGCAGCCCGACGGTGGGGCACACGATCATGGCGTCGGGCATGCGCCGGGCGAGCATCCAGCAGGGCAGCTTGTAGAGCGGTCCGGCGCCGTGCATGTAGATGATCGCCCGGGCGGCCCGCCCCTCGGGGGGAGGGTTGAAGACCAGGGTCTCGATGGCCGCGGGGGAGGTCATCCCCAGGATGTTGGCGCCGAGGGTGGAGGGCACCGGGGAGAAGTCGAGGTCGGCTCGCATCCGCCGGTAGTCCTGCTTCATGTACGGGCGGGCGCGGGAGACGTCCTCCCGGCGGAAGGCGCCGAAGTCGCCGAAGGCCGTGACCATCATCGGGCCGAGGTCGGCCTCCTCGGCGAGTTTGCCGATCCAGCTCCCGGAGGTGTTGGCGGGCAGCCGGACGTTGGCGCCCATGGCGGTGGGGAAGTTCTTCACGTGGCGCAGGCCGATGATGGCGGCGAGCAGCGCGGCCCCGATGCCCAGCATGATGCGGGCGCGGCGGGGGCTGCCCACCAGCGAGAAGCACCCGAGGTCGAAGAGGACGTAGACCACCATCCAGGCCCAGGCCCAGGGGGTGGTCGCCCCGCGGGCACAGAGCGTGATGAGGTAGACCCCAACGGGCATCCCGAGCAGACCGAGGATGGAGAGGAACGAAGCCACGATGGTTCCAACCGCCTGGAAGGTGTTTGGCGGACGTTACACCGATCGTTCGGGAGTTATGGGATTTTGCGCCACACAGAGAGCGTGGCGGAGGGGAGGAGGGGGTTACTCGGCGAGCGCGGCGCTGACGACGCTGAAGGTCGACGAGGCGACCGAGGGGCGGGCGGCGAGCTCGAGGAGGTCCATCAGCTGGCCGAAGCGGAAGGGCTGGGACAGGTGGTGGCGGATGCCGAGCACGGCGCAGTGCTGCGCGATGTTGGGCATGGAGGAGATGGCCACCGTGGGGACCGAGGTGCGCCGGTTGCGCAGGGTGACGACGGTCTCGACGCCCTGCATCTGGGTCGCGGCGAGGTCACAGAGAAGGACGCGGCGGCCGGGACGATCGAGTTCGGCGAGGGCCTGGGAGGCGGTGTTGACCACCGCGACCGTGAGGCCGGCGCTCTGGAGAAGCTCGCCGAGGGCGTAGGTGAAGCGCTCGTCGTCGCCGACGAGCACGACGCGAAAGCGCTGGGCGAAGAGGTTCTTGGTGCGATTCGTGGACATTTGAACGGTCGATGCTCCCCCGATGGAGTTCACTGGATGAGGCGCCCTCGATGACCTCCAGATCGGAGATCAAAAGACCGTGAACGACGCCCGCCAGATCAACGGGGGCAGTGAGTAACACGGCCTTTCGCGAATGCAACGATGCGTGCACATTTGCGTGACGCGGGATGTCAACGGTCAAGACCGATGACGCGGTGTGCAGGCCGCAGGGGCGGCGGTCGATCATCTTGACGCGCCAGGGCATCGGGGCGTAGCGGTCATCGCAACCCCTATGCTGCTCGACGAGATCAAGCGACAGATGATGGCCGCGATGAAGGCCCACGACACGGTCCGCAAGGAGATCCTGCGGGTGGCCCTCGGGGAGCTGTCGATGGCCGCCGAGCGGGCGGGCGGCACCCTGGCCGACGAGCCGGTGCAGGGCATCCTTCGCAAGCTGGTGAAGTCCAACCAGGACACGCTGGCGCTCACCGTCGACCCGGCGCAGCAGGAGACGCTGCGCAAGGAGATCGCCGTGCTGGAGGAGCTGCTCCCCAAGACCCTGGACGCCGACGGCATCGTGGCGCTGCTCGAGCCGGTGCGCGACGCCATCCGTGCGGCGGCCAACGACGGGCAGGCGACGGGGGTGGCGATGAAGCACCTCAAGACCACCGGCGCGGCGGTGCAGGGCAAGGACGTCGGCGACGCCGTGCGGCGCATCCGGGCGTAAGAGGGCTCTCAAGACCGTCGGCGACGATGAGCACCGGGGCGCCGACAACGGAGCGTCGCGTGCTCGGGGCCTTCGACGGCACCCTGGTGACCGTCGGGGCGATGGTGGGCAGCGGGATCTTCTCGACCCCGTCGCTGGTCGCCCGGGCGGTGCACCGGCTCGACCTCGCGCTGGCGGTGTGGCTCGCGGGCGCAGGGCTCTCGCTGCTCGGTGCCTTCGTGATCGCCGAGCCGGGCGCGGCCCTGCCCGAGCGGGGAGGGCTCACGGCCATCCTACGAAGAGCCTTCGGTCCTCGGGCGTCCTTCGCCTTCGGATGGACCATGACCCTGGTGCTGGTCCCCTCCTCGGTGGCCTTCTTCGCGGGGGTGACGGCGGAGCACCTCGGGGCGGTGATCCCCTGGTCGGTGCCTACGCTCACCTCGCTGGTGATCGTCGCGGTGGGCGCGGTGAACCTCCTGGGGTTGCAGCCCGCGACGCGATTACAGTCCATGGTAACCCTGGTGCGGGTGGTGGCGCTCGCGGCGGTGGCGCTCGCGGCGCTCTGGCTACCTCCCGCGGCGCCGGTGAGCGCGGCGCCCGTCGCGGCGGTGTCGTGGACGGCGCTGCTGGCCGCGATGGTCCCGGTGCTCTGGGCCTACGACGGCTGGATCGACCTCACCTCCCTGGCCGCCGAGGTTCGCTCTCCCGGCGGACCATCCCCCGCGCGTTGATCGCTGGGGTGGCCATGGTGACAGCGCTCTACCTTCTGGTGGTGGTGGCCTTCCACCGGGCGCTCTCGACGGCGGTGCTCTCGACCGCGGCGGCCCCGGCGGCGCTGCTGGGATCGCGGCTCTCGGGGGTGGCGGGAGAGCGGGTGATGGTGGCGCTGGTGGCGCTGTCGACCTTCGGCGGGTGCCTCATCGGCCTCGTGTCGGGCACCCGCGTGGTGGCCGCGCTGGGCGACGACGCGCCGCCGCTGAGGGCGCTCGCGGGGGTGGACCGGCGGGGTGTTCCTGCGGCGGCGACGGTGCTGACGGTGGGGCTGGCGCTGGCCTACGCGAGGGTCGAGGTGTTCGGGAAGATGGCGGAGGTCTTCGTGGTGGGGGCGTGGCCCTTCTACGCGCTGGGCGCGTGGGCGGCGCTGCGGCTGCGACGGAGGGAGCCCGGGCTGGCGCGGCCGTTTCACACGCCGGGATCACCATGGACGGTGTGGGCCTTCCTGGCGGTGACGGTGGCGATGCTGGGGAGCTTCGCGAGGGAGTCGCCGCGGCCGACGCTGCTCTCGCTGGGCGTGGTGGCGCTGGGGATGATCGCGTACCGGGCGCCGCGCGGGGGGTAAGGGAGCGCCGACCGGCTGGGGCGACCGATCACGCTTCTCAGCGCGGCCTCACCCGGAGCGAAGCGGAGGGGAGCGACCGGCCACTTCTCGGAGGTTCGTCTCGGTCGACGCCCCGACGTCTCGGAGGATCGATCGACGCGCGAGGTCGAAGCGTGGCCGGTCGCTCCCCTCCGCTTCGCTCCGGGTGAGGCCGCGCTGGGATGGCGTGGTCGATGAAGGGAAGACCGTTCGAACGAGGGCTGACGGGGGCGCGGAGGCTTCGGTAGGCTCGTGCGATGGGGACACCGAAGAAGTCCGCACCGAAGAAGACCGCAGTCGTGGCCCGCTCGCTCGCTGACAACGCCGCGTCGGCGCATGAGGCCCGCGTTGCGAGGCTCAAGCTCACGGGTGAGCGCTCGATCACGAGGGTGCGCGACCTGCGCGAGCGCATCGAGGACGACTTCCTTGAGATCGGCCAGGAGCTCACGCGGCTCGACGATCCGTCGGTGGTCGAGGCGCTCGGGTACGAGAGCTTCGAGGCCCTCTGCGACGAGGCGCTGGAGATGTCGCTCGCCAAGGCGAAGCAGCTCATCGCGATCACCACGCGGCTCACCGTCGAGCTCGCCCGCTCGCTCAAGCAGGACCGCGCCGCCGCCCTGCTGGCGCTGGTCGACGCCACGTCGGAGGAGGACTCGCCGGAGGAGGTGCTGAAGGCGACGCTCAAGCTGCCCGACGGAGCGAAGCTCGACGTCGACAAGGCCAGCACGAAGGAGATCTGGGACGCCGCTCGGCTGCTGCGGCGAGCGGCGGCGGCGAAGGCCGAGAAGCGGGGGCGGGGGCGCACGGTGTCGCCCGAGGAGCAGGCGACGGCGACGGCGATCGCGAAGGCCATCGGGCGGGTGAAGGCGCTGGATGGGACCGAGGTGACGCTGAAGGCGGGCGCGAAGGGGCGAGGGGCGCGGCTGGTGGTGGCGGTGGACGTGGCGCTGTTCGCGCGGCTGGTGCGCGCGGTGGCGAAGTTGGTTGGGCTCGGCGGGTGAGGCCCGGAGACGGGTGAATATAGGGCCCCATATTCGCGAAAATGGGGGCCTATATTCGGGGCGACGCGGTGGTCGTGGCGGTTGCTGAAGCGCCGGGGCCGGGGTACTTCGAATCGGTGTCGCTCGCTGAACGCATCGCCTCGGCTCGGTCGGTGTCGGGGCTCGATCCCGCCGAGGTCGCGCGCCTCGCTAGGGTTGAACCTGCGCGGCTTGCGGCGATCGAAGGAGGGGCGAACCTCTCTGCCGCGGAGCTGATCGCCCTCGCGGATGCGCTGGGAGTCTCACCGGTGACGCTGCTGGGCACGGAGCGAGCGGATCCTCGTCGGAGCGCGGCCCGGTTTCGCGCACCGCTTGGCTTCGAGATGATCTCCAGCGCCGACGCGAGAGCGCTCGCGCGGGCGGCGGAGGCAGGCCGGATCCATGCGTTTCTCTGGGAGAAGCTCGGGCGACCGGCTTCGGTGGTCACCGCTGCGCGGAAGGTCACGGCCCTCACGGCGCGACCGGCACCGTGGAAGCAGGGCTATGTCCTCGGTGAAGAGGCACGGCTCAAGCTTGCGCCGACGGAGGGGCCCATCACCTCCCTCCAGGGGTGGCTCGAAGAGGCCGGTGTCCTGGTGCTCGAACTGACCCTGGAAGCCAGGGACGTCGAGGCGGCGAGCCTGGCCGAGGCAGGCGCCAGCCCCGTCATCATCCTCAATCGCGCCATCGATCGAGTGCGCTACGCCCCGGCGAGACGGGCGATCCTGGCGCATGAGCTGTGTCACCTGCTCCACGACGCCAATGGAGATCGCGACCTCCTGACGCTCGTCTCCCGACAGAACGACACCAGCGACGTCGAGCAGCGCGCCAACGGTTTCGCGCCAGCGTTTCTTGCGCCCGGGCGATGGGTGGGGACGCTCAGCGGTACGCCGCGCAGCATCTCCGCGAGCATCGCGCGACGTTGGGGGCTCAGCTTCGAGGGGGCAGCCTGGCACGCGAAGAACCTGGGGCTCCTCACCGGAGCGGAGGCGCGAGCGCTGCGCGATTCCCCAAGGAAGCCAGCAGTGGAGACCGGGCTCGAACAGCCGATCGCGCGGACGCCGCCGGACCAGTTCGGGATCGAGGCGAAGCCGAGCGCCTTTGGCAACAGTCAGCTCGGTGAGCTGGCCGTGCTCGCGGCGTGCGATGAGATCATCTCGCGCGGCCGGGCCGCGGAGATCGTCTCGTTCCGATGATGCAGTGGGTGATCGACGAGAAGCCCTTCAACGTCCTGGCGGAGCATTGCCGGGCGTCGGCGCCGAGGTTCGAACCGGGCATGGTGACCGTGGTCGATGAGCTCGAACGTCGCGCCAGCGTCTCCTCGTTCTTCTGGCGACGCGATCTCCTCGACGCGAGAAATGGCGACGGCAAACGGATCATCGCCGTCCATCCGGTGATGAACGACACCCCGGCCTTCGAGTACCTCTTCTCGGAGCTGCGGCCTCACGCTGCGTCGGCAGACAAGGACCTCGTCGAGCACCTCTCCATCGCAGCGTGTGCGCACGACCTGCCCGAGGCGGTCTTCGTGGCGGCGGACAAGGGCGCGGCGTTCCTCGCGCTGTCCGAGCTGGGGCGGGGGCGGGTCGCGACGCCGTTCGACCTGTGGGACGACCTGCTGGGGCGATCGGTGATCGCGCTCGACGACTTCAAGCGGCTCTGCGCCGCGACGGAGAGGTCGATGCAGCCGCTGCGAACGCCGGTGCGCTTGCGGCGATGATGGGCACCGCCATGAGCCGCGAGACTACCGCGTAGAGCCTCCTCGACGCGCCCGACGAGTCACCCCGCCGTCGGGATCCCCACGAAACCTGCGCTTCTACGCAGCCATCAACAGTCTTCCTTCTTCGGGCGCCCGCGCTTCCGCTTCGCCATCGGCGCCGCGGGCGCGAGCAACTCTGCCGCATCGACCCCCAACCCCTCCGCAAGCCTGCTCATCGACAGTGCAGTCACGTTGACATGACCCGCTTCGATGGTGCGCAGCAGCGCCGGTCCCATGTCTGTCGACCGGAATGCGAGTTCCTCCTGGGTCAGACCTTGTGCCTCGCGCAGACGCCGCACGTTCGCCCCGACCCTCGCAATGAACGCGAGGTAGGCGGGTGCCGTGTAGAGCGCGGCACGCGTTGGTTTGCGAGGGCGCGGCACGCTCCGCAAACACAACGGAGCGCTCTTGCGTAACAGTCGACTAGCTGACTATAAGGCGCATCGGTGGGGCTTGCGGCAGGCCTTCTGCACGATCGTGTTCCACCAACGGGAGGGCGCGACGATGATGCGATGGGCGTTGGTGGTGGGCCTCGGGTTGGCGATGGGGTGCGGAGACGGAGGCCCGGGGACGGACACGCGGCAGACATGCGCGCAGATGGGGTTCCGCTGCGGCTTCGACGACTACGGGGCATCGTGCGGGACGTGCACGTCGCCGCAGACATGCAACGGCTTCGGGTCCTGCATCAGTAGCAGCAGTGGCTGCACCTGCAGCGGCGCGGTATGCGGAAACGACTCGTGCGGGCGGGCCGTGTGCGGGTCGTGTACGGGTGGTCGGACGTGCACGCTCGGCGTCTGCACCGCCAGCACCACGACTCCGACGATTCACGACCTCGGCGCCGCACGCCTCCCGCTCTTCACTGGGTTCCGAGGGGTGACGTTCACGGTACCAGCGGCGCTCGCTGCGTACTCTGTGAGCTCTCCCGGCGACACCTACAACGTCGGCATCTTCACCGTCGCAGAGTGGTCGAACTACTCGGCGGGCGGTCAGGCGCGGGCGTTTGCATTTCGCGAGAACGTACGCACCGCAACCGAGGTCGCGGACCTTCCGGCGGGCAGCTACGTGCTCGGGTTCTACTGCCGGAATCTCATCCAGCGCTGTGACGTGACCTACGCGCTCAACGCGAACTACTGACCGCTGGCCAGAGGTTTCCGGTGATCAAACCAGCAGGACTCGCGCTACTGATCACGCTCTCGGCGTGTGCCACGAACCGATCCGTCACGCTGCCTCTGACACATCCATCGCCGTTTCAGCGATGGGGCCGTCAGTTGTCCGTCGAGCCCTTCGACAATGACCGCGCCGCCCTCGGACAACGCATCGCTGAGGGTGTGCGCGGCACTGGCACGTTCGACATCGTACAAGAGGGCGCGCAGCTCGGCCTGTCGGGCACGGTTCACCGGGACGAGCACGGGACCGAACAACAGGTATCTCGTCCCTACATGTGCCACCGCCAGGTGCCTGAGCAGCGCACCCGACAGGTGCCGCAGTGGGTGCAAGATCCCCCGCCGCCTCCCGTCATGGGCCCTTACGGAGTTCCGATCTACCAGCCCACCACGGGACACATGACGTTCCGCACGGAGCAGTACACGGTGATGGTCGACCACCCCTACGCCTGCACCCAACTCGTGCGGTCGATTGAGGGAACGGTGAGCGTCGAGGTCCGCATCATCGCACGTACCCGGCCGCCGCAGGTCGTCTGGCAACGGTCGATCGACCTCACCGACCGCGACGAGCAGACGGGACTCTCTGGCGCCGACTCCGGCAACCACCCGCTCGGACCGGTAAGTGGGGACGCTGTGCTGGACCGCCTACGAGGTCGTGTCGTCTCGGCGGTGACGGCGGCGGTGATCCCGCGTCGGGACACCATCTCCTTCGACTTCGCCCTGGGGAGCGACGATCGCTTCGAGCAGGCGATGCTCCTCACGCGAGCGGGTAGTTTCGAGGGCGCCGAGCGACTGGTCGAAGCCATCGCGCAACGCTTCGCCACGCCGCACTCAGAGAGCGAGCGACATCAGCTCGCGTCCGCCCTCTTCGATCGCGGCGCGCTGAGAGGGTTCACGGGGCGTGTGAACGAGTCTATCGCCGACATCTCCCGCGCCCTGGAACTCTGGCCCGAGGTTACGTACTGGGCGAACTCCTCCGAACCATGCGCGGACTCGCGGCTGACATCGACGCATCTCGCGACCGCGGAGAAACGACCCGAGTGCGGCCCGCGAGCCAACCTGAACCGACGGTACGAACACCCGCGGCCCGACGGCCGCGCGGGAGGACTCGATGAAGGTCGTGGTGATGCTGACACCATCGATCGCGCTCGGTTGCGACTGACCCGGGGCGTCGTCACTTCTCCTCCGGCCGCCGCTCACTCCACCGGCCGCAGCATCACCACGGAGTACCCCACCGCGTTGCCCCGGCCCGGGTTGGCGTACGAGTGCTTCTGGTCTCCGCGGAAGGCCAGCACGTCGCCCACGGCCAGCGTCCATGATCGCCCCGACGCCGTCAGCGTGATCGACCCCGTCTCCACCGTCAGGTACTCGCGCGTCCCCGGCGTGTGCGGAACCCCCGTCATCCGAGCGCCCGGAGGCAGCACGATGCGGTCGATCTCCGTGCCCGGCACCCGGTCCGGTAGCAGCTTGCGCACCGTCGCCTGACCGCGGGTCTGCTCGGGCAGCGAGTCCTTCGCGAAGAAGCGGGCGCCCGCCTGCGGGGCGGCGACCAGCTCCTCGAAGGACACCTGCAGCGCGACGGCCACCTTGTGCATCACCGCCAGCGTGGGGTTGGCGCCGCCGCTCTCCAGGTTGGCCCAGGTCGCCCTCGGCAGGCCCGACTGCCGCGCGAGCTGCGACTGCGTCAGCCCGCGGGCCTCGCGCAGGGCGCGGATGTTCGTCGCGAGGCGCTCGGCGAGCTGGTCGGGGGTGTCCATGCGTTGGAAGGATGACAGCCCATTGGCAGCGCGGACAACCCGCTGTCACCCGCGACGCATGCTCCACCCACCGAAGGAGATACGCGGAACATGAACATCGAGGGACTTCGCATCGTGATCACCGGGGCCGGGGCAGGGTTGGGGCGCGCGCTGGCGCTGGCGCTGGGGCGCCGGGGAGCGAGGGTGGCGCTGGTGGCGCGCACCGCCGGGGCGCTCGAAGCGGTCGCGGCGGAGGTCGAGGCGGCGGGGGGCGAAGGGCACGCGATCCCCGGCGACGTGGGGGACAAGGAGGCCATCCACCGCATCGCGGGTCAGGCGATGGCCGCGCTGGGCGGGGTCGACGTGCTGGTGCACAACGCCAGCACGCTGGGCCAGGTGCCGCTGCGACCTCTCGCGGACACCGACTGCGAGGCCCTGGAGCGGGCGCTCTCGGTCAACGTGCTGGGGCCCTTTCGGCTGACGCGGGCGCTGCTCGGGCCGATGCGCCTCGGGGGCGACGCGCTGGTGCTGATGGTGAGCTCCGACGCGGCGGTGGAGGCGTATCCCACCTGGGGCGCGTACGGCGCCTCGAAGGCCGCGCTCGACCACCTCGCGCGCATCTGGTCGGCGGAGCTCGACGGCCACGGAGTGAGGGTCGTGACGGTCGACCCCGGCGAGATGGACACCGCCATGCACGCCGACGCGATGCCCGACGCCGACCGCACCTCGCTCGCCTCGCCGGGTGAGGTGGCCGAGCGCTTCGTGGAGATCATCCGCCACGTCGGGTCGATTCCCCCGGGGCAGCGCGTCGCGGCGCAGGGCTTCTCCGCGGGGGGGCGCTCGTGAACGCCCAGGCCATGCAGGCCGACGAGCTGCTGGCGCCCGCCACGGGCCGTCGGGGCGACGCGCTCTCCGAGCGGCTGATGGTGATCGACCCCGTGACCGGGAGGCTCAGCGACAGGCGCATCGCCGACCTGCCGGAGCTGCTGCGGGAGGGCGACCTGCTGGTGCTCAACGACGCCGCCACGCTCCCGGCCTCGCTGCGGGCGACCGGTCCGATGGGCGAGCCGATGGAGCTGCGGCTCGCGCACGCCCGCGACGACGGCGCCTGGGACGTCGCGCTCTTCGGTGACGGCGACTGGCGCACCCGCACCGAGCACCGACCCGCGCCGCCCGCGGTGGGCGTCGGCGAGGCGCTGCTCCTGGGGGACGAGCTCCGCGCGCTCGTCGAGGCGGTCTCGCCGTTGTCGCCGCGCCTCGTCACGGTGCGCTTCTCCCTGTCGGGCGACGCGTTCTGGCGGCGGCTCTACCAGCTCGGCCGGCCGGTGCAGTACGCCCACCTCCATGGCGAGCTCGCGCTCTGGGACGTGCAGACGCCCGTCGCGTCGCGGCCGTGGGCGATGGAGATGCCCTCCGCGGGGAGGCCCCTGTCCTGGGCGCTGCTGGAGCGGGTGCGGTCGCGAGGCGTCGCGCTGGCGACGGTGACCCACGCCGCGGGGCTCTCCTCCATCGGCGACGAGGCGCTCGACGCGAGGCTGCCGTGGCCCGAGCGGTCGGAGGTGCCGCAGGCGACGGTGGACGCCGTCGCGGCGTGTCGGGCGAGAGGCGGGCGGGTCGTCGCCGTGGGGACGAGCGTGGTCCGAGCGCTGGAGGGGCGGGCCGAGCGCTCGACGGGCGTCGGGTTCCTCGAGGCGGGGAGCGCGGTGACCGGGCTGGTGCTCGGGGAGGGGTTCAGGCCTCGCGTGGTGGACGGGGTGCTCTCGGGGATGCACGAGCCAGGCAGCTCGCACTTCGCGCTGCTCACGGCCTTCGCCGAGGGGGCGCTGCTGCACGCCTCGCTGCGCTTCGCGTCGAGCCGGGGTTACCTCCAGCACGAGTTCGGCGACAGCGCGCTGGTGCTGGGGTGAGCCTTCGGGCCCGCGCCCTGAATCTCCGCATGGGACAAGGCATTTCCGGCTCAGGTGCGAGCGCCGAAACGCGGTGATAGTCTCCGCCGCGGAACGACCCCCTAGGGACCGAGGAGACTGTCTTCGGGGCGGGTGGGTCAAAGATACGGAGAGCCAGTGATGCACACGAACGTAACGACGACGATCGGTACGATGAAGGTCTCCAACGAGACGCTTCTGAAGTGGGTCAACGAGGTCGGGGCCATGACCAAGCCCGACCGCGTGGTGTGGGTCGACGGCTCGGAGGAGGAGAACAAGCTCCTCACCGAGCAGGCCGTGGCCGCCGGGGTGCTCATCCCGCTCAACCCCCAGAAGCGGCCCGGGTGCTACCTGCACCGCTCCAACCCCAACGACGTCGCGCGCGTCGAGCACTGCACCTTCATCTGCACGCCCACCAAGGAAGGGGCCGGCCCCACCAACAACTGGATGGCGCCGGACGACGCCTACTCCAAGCTGGGGAAGCTCCTCGACGGCGCGATGAAGGGCCGCACGATGTACGTGATCCCGTACGCGATGGGCCCCGCCGGGTCGCCGTACGCGAAGATCGGCTTCGAGATCACCGACAGCATCTACGTCGTCCTCAACATGAAGATCATGACCCGCATGGGTCGCATCGCCCTCGAGATGCTCGACGGGCGGCATGACTTCAACCGCGGCGTGCACTCGACCCTCGACGTGAACCCCGACCGGCGGTTCATCTGTCACTTCCCGCAGGACAACACCATCTGGAGCGTCGGGTCGGGCTACGGCGGCAACGTGCTGCTCGGCAAGAAGTGCCTCGCGCTCCGCATCGGGAGCTATCTCGGGCGCAACGAGAAGTGGCTCGCGGAGCACATGCTCATCCTCGGCGTCGAGTCGCCCGAAGGGGAGACCACCTACGTCGCGGCGGCGTTCCCGAGCGCGTGCGGCAAGACCAACTTCGCGATGATGGTTCCGCCGAAGCGCTTCGACGGCTGGAAGGTGTGGACCGTCGGCGACGACATCGCGTGGATGCGCGTCGGGCCCGACGGTCGGCTGTGGGCGATCAACCCCGAGGCGGGGTACTTCGGCGTCGCGCCGGGCACCAGCTTCAAGAGCAACGCCAACGCGATGGCGTCGGTGCGCGAGAACACCATCTTCACCAACGTGGCCATGACCGCCGACGGCGACGTGTGGTGGGAGGGCATCGACGGGGAGGTTCCGGAGGAGCTCACCGACTGGCAGGGAAGGCCCTGGAAGAAGGGCTCCAACGAGAAGGCCGCGCACCCCAACTCGCGCTTCACGGCGCCGGCGGCCAACAACCCGGTGCTCTCCAAGTCGGCCAACGACCCGCAGGGCGTGCCGATCTCCGCGATCATCTTCGGCGGACGCCGGGCCACCACCGTCCCGCTGGTGCTCCAGTCTTCAACTGGACCCACGGGGTCTTCATCGGCGCCACCATGGGCAGCGAGACCACCGCGGCCGCCACCGGTCAGGTGGGCATCGTGCGCCGCGACCCGATGGCCATGCTGCCGTTCTGCGGCTACGACATGGGCCAGTACTTCGGCCACTGGCTGGAGATGCAGAAGTACCTCAACAACCCGCCCAAGATCTTCCAGGTGAACTGGTTCCGCCAGGACGCCAACGGGAAGTTCCTGTGGCCGGGCTTCGGCGAGAACATGCGCGTCCTCAAGTGGATCGTCGACCGCGCCCACGGCCGGGTCGGTGGGCATGAGACCCTCCTCGGGTGGGTGCCCAAGGCGGGCAACCTCGACCTGTCGGGCCTCGACGCCAACACCACCGAGAAGGTCGCCGCCGCGACGGCCATCAACCTCGACGAGTGGCGCCAGGAGTTCGAGATGCAGGGCGAGTTCTTCGAGAAGCTCAAGGCCACCATGCCGCCGGCGCTGGTGCTCCAGCGGCAGATCTTGATGTCCCGGCTCTAATAGCTCTGCGAGGGCTCGCGGAAGCCGCCCTCGACCCACCGCAGCGCGCCTGCCGGCGAGAGCTTGTAGTTCGCCGGCATCCGCACCCTCCCGATACAACTGTTGGACTCGTCCCAGGCCGTGAGCATGGCGTGGGGGTCGTCCTCGTCCGGCGCGATGTCCAGGTCGACCCGGTAGCGCCGCCCCTCCGACGTCGTCACCTCGGTGCTCCGGTGAAGCTGCGCCCTCGCCTGGTGGGCGTGCCGCTGAAGCACCTCGCTCGCGGTCTTCACCAGGGTGTTGAAGGCGTTCTGATCGAGGGGCTTCGGGTTCTTCTTGTCGCGGCCCATGGTCCACGGGCCGACCAGCGAGGGCTCAGGATCACCGTCGCGGGTCATCTCCACCGCCCACCCCTCGTCGTCGTTGTTCTTGATCACCTTCGCCGTCCAGCCGTCGGCGATCCACAAGCGGGGGTCCTGCTCTGCCATGGGGAGTCGTGTACCCGCCGTGGCTCCGATGGTCCAGCGGCGTGTGACATTGGCTGTCTCGATAGACGAGCGGGCGCGGGGCCCCGGCTTCGTCCATAGTGCCCGCGCGATGAGCACCCCCACCCTGCGCGCGTGGCTCCACGAGGGCCCCTTCACCCTGGCGATGTCGTCGGGCTTCTTCGGCTTCTATGTCCACGCGGGCGCGCTCACGGCGCTCGTCGACGCGGGCTTCTCTCCCGACGCCGCCACCGGGTCGAGCGCGGGCGCGCTGGTCACCGGGCTCTACGCCGGAGGGGTCTCGCTCGACGCCATGCGAGAGCGCCTCGCCACGCTGCGACGGGAGGACTTCTGGGACCCGGCTCCGGGCGGGGGATTGCTCCAGGGGAGGCGCTTTCGGGCGATGCTCGACGCGCTCTTGCCGGTGACGGAGATCGAGAACGCGAGGGTGGCCTATGCGCCGAGCGTGTTCGACCTGCGGGCGCGACAGACCACGGTGCTGAGGGAGGGGAGCATCGCGGGGGCGATCCACGCGTCGTGCGCGCTGCCGGTGCTGTTTCACCCGGTGCGGCTGGGGGCAAGGCTCTACAGCGATGGAGGCATCGCCGACCGGCCGGGCATCGCGGGGACCAGGGAGGGAGAGAGGGTGCTGTATCACCACCTGGCGTCGCGCGCTCCGTGGAGGGGGTCAGGGCTCGATGTCGATGAGGGTTCCGAGGAGGAGGGGCTGGTGGGCGTGTCGATCGAGGCGCTGCCGAGGGTGAACCCCTTCGCGCTGCACCGGGGGATGGTGGCCTTCGCGATGGCCGAGAGGGCCATGCGCCGCGCGCTCGACGAGCGGGTGCGCGAGGGCGAGGTGAGGGTCGAGGCGGGGTGAGGGCCGATCGGGGGCGTTGTTCAATGGATAAGCCACGTGTTGGATGCGCAGGGTTCGCGCGCGATCGTTCAGGGGTGCAAGCCGGCCGTTTGACGCTGGGGTTCGCGCGTTGGCGCTCACCCCAGGCTATAACAAGTGACGACCCCCACGTTCGTGGGGGTCTTTCGAACAGGAATGCCACTTCGATGGAGCCCACGGCACTTCGATTGGAGCTTCCGGAAGGTCCATCGAGTTCCGTACGAAAGACCCCCACGAACGTGGGGGTCGTCACTTGTTATAGCCTGGGGTGAGCGCCAACGCGCGAAACCCCAGCGCAAACGGGCTTACTTGTCCATTGAACAACTGCGCGCAAACCATGAGCCTCAAACGGACGGCTTGCACCCCCACTGAACGGAGACCGATGCCCTTCGATGAACGATATCGCCCCGATCCGGTGTTCATGCAGCTCGACGAGGGCTTCCATGATCCGGTCGAGCCCGCGGAGTTTCCGAGGCGCACCCCGCGCTTCTTCAATGAACCCTGGGCCTCGCGCGTCGGCCTCGGCGGCCTCGATGCGCCGGAGCGGGAGAGGCACTTCGCGCGGCTTCAACCGCTGCCCGACAACCTCCCGCAGCCGCTCGCGCTGCGGTACCACGGGCACCAGTTCGGGTCGTACAACCCGCAGCTCGGGGACGGGCGAGGGTTCTATTGGCGCAACTCCGCGACCCGGTGGACGGGCGGCTGCTCGACCTCGCCACCAAGGGCAGCGGGCGCACCCCGTGGTCGCGAGGCGGCGGACGGCTCACCCTCGCGAGCAGTGCGCGAGGTGCTCGCCACGGAGAGATGCTCGAGGCGCTCGGACATCACATCCAAGACCTTCAGCGTCTATGAGACGGGCGAGCAGCTCATGCGGGGCGATGAGCCGTCGCCGACGCGGTCGGCGGTGCTGGTGCGGCTGGGCCACTCGCATGTGCGCTTCGGGAGCTTCCAGAGGCACGCGCACCGGCGAGACACGGCGCGGCTCAAGCGACTGGTGGAGTTCGCGGTGGAGCACTACGCGCCCGCCGTGGCAGGAGAGGGCGACCTGCCCGCGGCGCTGTTGAAGGAGGTGACACTGCGCTCGGCCGAGCTCTGCGCCAGTTGGATGGTCGCGGGCTTCGTCCATGGGGTGCTCAATACCGACAACATGAACGTCACCGGAGAGAGCTTCGACTATGGGCCCTATCGCTTTCTGCCGAGGTACGACCCGGGGTTCACCGCGGCGTACTTCGACCACTCCGGGCTCTATGCCTTCGGTCGACAACCGCAGGCCGTTCACTGGAACCTCGCCCGACTCGCCGAGGCGCTGCTGCCGCTCAGCACGGAGTCGGCGCTTCAGCGATCGCTCGACGAGTACGAGCCTGCGCTGATGGGGGCGGTGCACCGGCGCTTCCCTCGATCGGCTGGGCGTGGCGTCGCGAGGTGGACGAGGACGAGGCGCTGGTCGATGGCTGCTATGCGTTCATGAAGGAGAGCGGCGTCGGGTATGACCGCTTCTTCTTCGACTGGTATGGCGGTGTGGCCAGTGAGAAGAGGGCCATGCAGGGAGCGGCCGCGGGGATGTATGCGAGGGAGTCCTTCGCGGCGGTGCGGCGGTGCCTGGAGGGCTATCTGCCCACGAGGGCCGAGGCGCTGGAGACGGCGTATTTCCAGGGGGATGCGCCGTGCGGGATGCTGATCGACGAGATCGAGGCGCTCTGGGATGGCATCGCCGAGAGGGATGACTGGACGGGGATGGAGGCGAAGGTCGCGGCGGTCCGGGCGATGGGGAGGCGGATGGGGGGGTGATACCACTGGCAAGCGTCAGGAGCCCAGCGTCCGTGCAGTTGTTGGCATTCTTGCGCCCGTCGCCGCGTGTTTCAACACGCGGCGTCGGGCCGAATGCCAACGACCGATGCGGCAAGACTGACAGCCAACGAGTATGAGTGGCTACGGCGGTCGCACGCCGACGACGCAGCGCTCGGCGGAGAGCCCGGAGGGGCCGCCGAGCCAGGTGAAGGTGTTGCGGCTGGTCTCTGGAGAGAGCAGTTGGGCAGCCAGGTCGGGATAGCCGTCGCCGTTGGTGTCCGCTGTGTCTATCGGCACCAGGGGGCATCCCCGGAACGCAAGATCGCTCGGGCTGCCGCAGCCGGTCAAAGGGATGAAGGCGCTGGTTCGCAGTCCGCGCGACCCCATGCGGACCGTCAGGGCCACCAGGCCGGGGCCGCACAGGTACCATCCGTGGGCCAGGTCAGTGATGCCATCGCCGTTGAAGTCCGCCACCACCAGCTCCGTAACGACCGCTGCAAAGTCGACTTCGATCACGGAGCCTCGCGTCGAACCACCGTAGACCGCGTAGCGTTTCGACTCGTCGAACCCCGCGCCTCCTGTGACGAGGAAGTCGGCGAACCCGTCGCCGTCGAGGTCTCCCGCGTCGTAGGAGTAGCTGACGTGCTCCAGCCATGCGCCACTGCCGGGGGCGCTGACCTGGAGGCCGGACGACGAGCCACGGTAGATGTCCAGCCACTCTGAGGTGTCGTACGAGGAGCCGGACCGGGACACCGAATGAATGGGGACGAGGAGGTCGACGAAGCCGTCTCCATTGAAGTCTCCGATGGTGCTGACAAAGCCGAGCGAGTAGCGCGCCGAGTGGGGGTATCCGAAGTCGTCCCGGATGTCGAAGCTCTCGGGCGTCTGGATCAACGTCGCCTCGATGACCGGGGCGCCTGGGGCGCGACCGTAACTGACTCCGGAGCACTCACGGTTGAGCGGACATGGCGCGGGTAGTGCGCCGATAGTGTCGGCAATGCCGTCTCCATTGAAGTCCGAGACGACCCTGCCGACCAGGGGCAGCGGCCCGTCGCGGTCAGGGATGAAGAACTCCCACACTGGTCCTGACACCGCGCCGAGCCCGCCGCGCACCCGCCACCAGTGGACCCCGGGCGTGAGCGGCGTCGGCCAACGGATCTCGTCGCCCATCTCCACCCGCTGGCTGCCTTCGAGGGCGCGGCAATCGCGGCTGGAGCACACCTCCACCACGACGGGTCCGCCTCTTCGCGGAGGCTCCCAGCGGAAGCGCGGACGCCACGAGGCGATGCGCGTTCCGGACAGCGGGCTGATGGGGCGCACGCCGAGGCCCACGCATCCGCCCGAGACGCAGTGCTCGTCCAGTTCGCAGGCGTGACCGCAGGCGCCGCAGTTGGTGACGTCAGTGCCCTGAAGTGACAGGCACCGCCCGTGCGGCCCGCCGCAGAGGGAGTATCCGCTCTCGCAGGTGATCTGGCACCCGCCGCGCTCGCAGCGCACCGACGTGGCGTGCTCGGACGCGCACCGCATCCCGCATCCTCCGCAGTTGGCGACGTCGGAGCCCTCCACCGAGATGCACGGGCCGCTCGGACCTGCACAGGGCGCGTATCCGCTCTCGCAGGTGAACACGCAGGCGCCGCTCTGGCAGCGCGAAGACGCGGCGTGCTCGGACGCGCATCGCGCCCCACATGCCCCGCAGTGCGCGGCGTTGCTCCGGACGTCGATGCACACGTCCTGAGATGGGTCGCAGAAGAGGGATCCCTCCGGACAGCCGCCGCAGTCGCCCCGCGTGCACCGCTGGCCCGAAGCGCACTGTCGACCGCACGCGCCGCAGTGGCTCGGGTCGTTGAGCAGGTGGACGCAACCGACCTCGCGCCCGCACCACCATGCCTCGCCCGCGCTGCACTGGCCCACACAGACCCCCGCGGCGCACTGCTCGTTCGATCGGCAGACGTTTCCGCACGAGCCGCAGTGCTCGCGGTTTCCGAGGAGGTCGACACACGAGCTGCCGTCGCAGAGCGCCGTGCCCGACCGGCACCGGATGACAGGCGGACGATCGATCGGGGCGATGTCGCGCGGCACGTCAGGCTCCTCGGAGGTCGACGCCTCCGGGAGGTCGGAAGAGGGCGGGACGTCCTCCCGACCCGGCGGGGATTCAAGGCAACCCAGCGCCCACAACGCCAGCCACACACATCCCGCCCCCCATCGCGTCATGCAGGACAGGGTTGCTCTCCTCGGCTCCGTCGTTCAATCGCCGCGATCATCCGAAGGCTCACTCCACCACGTCGCGGCAGGAGAGCTGCGCGATGGCGTGCGCGACCCAGCGGACCCCGCTGGCGGGCGGGGAGACGAGCCGGGGATGGGCTGATCTCAAGCCGCCATCGGGGTGCTGGCGCCGCGGATGAAGGGTGTTCCGGCGGAGACGGTGCCCGCGTACTCGATGTTTCTGCGGGCGGACCAAGCCGAAGGTCAGGTCGACCGGGGAGCGGCACGGTGAGCGCGCGGCGGTTGCTGGAGCCGAGGCCGCCCATGATCCCGCCGTAGCCACCAGAGCCCTCGTCGGAGAGCGAGGCGGTCGGGAGCCATGCGACGATGGAGAAGCTGGTCCAGTGCTGGAGCAGCACCCGGGTGAAGGCCCCATCGGTGGAGAGCGGCCGCGCCGTGAGGCCGTAGTTGCGAGGGTTGAAGTGCACCTG
>JADJAE010000001.1 GCA_016704445.1 Deltaproteobacteria bacterium | reverse complement strand
GGCCATGATCCATCGCGGCGAGCCCACGCGCCGAACCCCCCGGAAACACGGGGCGCGCCATGCTTTAGCGCCTCTTGGGCCTTAGCGTCCAGCGCGCATCACCTGTGACAGCGGCTCGTGGATCAACACCAGCATGCCAAGCGGCGGCAGCCGCAGCGTCACCGACTGAGGCTGGCCGTGGCTCGCGACCTCGACGGTCTCCACCGCGCCCGCGTTGCCGACGTCGCTCCCGCCGTAGATGGCCGAGTCGGTGTTGATCGCCTCGCGCCAGCGGCCCTCCCGGGGGACCCCGAGGCGGTAGTTCTCCCGCACCACCGGGGTCGCGTTGAGGACGCAGAGCGCCGCGACCTTCCCCGGGGCGCCGTAGCGCACGAAGGAGAACACGCTTGCGCTTGATCGTCGGCCTCGATCCAGCGGAAGCCCTCGCCGGAGTCGTCGAGGCGCCAGAGCGCGCCGGTGGAACGGTAGAGCCGGTTGAGGTCGGCGAGCAGCGCCGACACGCCGCGGTGCATCGGGTCGTCGAGCAGCGACCAGTCGAGGCCGCGCTCCTCGCTCCACTCCGCCGGAGCGCCGAACTCCGAGCCCATGAAGAGCAGCTTGCGCCCCGGGTGGCACCACATCCAGCCGTAGAGCGCGCGCAGGTTGGCGAAGCGCTGCCACCGGTCGCCGGGCATCTTGGAGAGCATCGAGCCCTTACCGTGCACGACCTCGTCGTGGGAGAGCGGCAGCACGAAGTGCTCGCTGAAGGCGTAGAGCAGCCCGAACGTGAGCTCGTGGTGGTGGTGCCGCCGGTGCACCGGGTCGTGCTCGAAGTACCGGAGGGTGTCGTGCATCCAGCCCATGTTCCACTTGAGGGTGAAGCCGAGGCCGCCGACGTAGACGGGGCGGGTCACCGCGGGCCAGGCGGTGCTCTCCTCGGCGATCACCGCCACCCCGGGGAAGTCCCCGTGGAGCAGCCCGTTGAGCTCGTGGAGCAGCGACACCGCGTCGAGGTTCTCCCGGCCCCCGTGGGGGTTGGGGACCCAGCCGTCCTGGGTGCGCGAGTAGTCCAGGTAGAGCATCGAGGCCACCGCGTCGACGCGCAGGCCGTCGAAGTGGAAGTCCGCGATCCAGGCGCGCGCGCTCGCCAGGAGGAAGTTGCGCACCTCGCGGCGGCCGTAGTTGAAGACGAAGGTCCCCCAGTCGGGGTGCTCGCCCTGCCGCGGGTCGAGGTGCTCGAAGAGCGCGGTGCCGTCGAAGCGACCGAGGGCGAAGGTGTCCTTGGGGAAGTGCGCGGGCACCCAGTCGACGATCACCCCGATGCCGCGGCCGTGCAGGTGATCGACGAAGGCGCGCAGGTCGTCGGGGTCGCCGTAGCGCGCCGTGGGGGCGAAATACCCGGTGACCTGGTAGCCCCAGGAGGCGTCGAAGGGATGCTCTCCCACGGGCATCAGCTCGACGTGCGTGAACCCGAGCGAGGCGACGTGGTCGGCGAGCAGCGGCGCGAGCTCGCGCCAGGTGAGCCAGCGGTCGTCCTCGCCGCGGCGCCAAGAGCCCGCGTGGACTTCATAGATGGACATCGGCGCGGACTGCGCCGAGCGGGACGTGCGCGAGGCAATCCACGCGTCGTCGCGCCAGACGTGGCGCGAGGCGAACACCACCGAGGCCTGACCCGGGCGAAGCTCCGCGAACGAGGCGTAGGGGTCGCTCTTGCGGAGAGACTCTCCCCCCGAGGTGACCAGGTCGAACTTGTAGCGAGCCCCGGTCGGAACATCGGGGACGAAGATCTCCCAGAGCCCGAGGCCGCCGATGCGACGGAGCGGGTGCGTGGCGGGGTCCCAGAGGTTCCAGTCGCCGATGACGCTCACTGCGCGGGCGTTGGGGGCCCACACCGCGAAGGAGACGCCGGGCACGCCGTCGACCTCGCGGGGGTGCGCCCCGAGGCGCTGGTGGAGGTTCCAGTGACGCCCCTCGCCGAAGAGGTACTCGTCGACGGCACCCAGCGTGGGGAGGAAGTTCCACGGTTCGAGCGACGACCACGAGACCCCCTCGAAGACGCTCTCGATCCGGTATCGCCGGTCGGTCACGACGGACCCGGTCCACACCGCCCAGAGCCCCGCGTCGTGGATGCGCTCCATCGGCAGCAGCCGTCCATCGGCGAGCGAGACGGCCACCGTATCCGCGCGCGGACGCCACGCACGAATCACCGTTCCGCCGTCGACCGGGTGCGCGCCCAGCACGCGGTGCGGGTCGGCGTGGTCTCGCTGCGCGAGGTGATCGACCTCGCGGTCGGTGATGCCATCCCAGAGTCGCGCTCGCTGCTTCACGACCGGGGACGTTTCACCGCGGCGCGCCCCCCAGGCAAGCGCCTTCGCGCCGGAAGCGACGCCACGACCACCCTCGCCCCCTCCTCGGGCGCTCGCCCCGCCGTCACGCCGTCGCCGAGGACGATGCGAGACCCGCCCTGCCCCGGCACGCGCGGCGTCCCGCGGCCCCAGTTGGCGTTCACCACCGCGCACCCGTGGCCCAGCGCCAGCGCCGGGAGGATGGAGCCCCGGGCGTCCTCGTCCTCGTCTTCGTCATCGACCCATGCGCTCGGGAAGAGCAGCGCGTCGAGGGTGTCGAGCACCTCGCCCGCCTCGCCGGAGACGAAGTGGATGTCGAAGCACACCGCCACCGCGACCCGACGCCCGTGGATCGTCGCCACCGGGGTCCCGAGGTCTCCCTCCTTGGCCCAGGTCTCCGGATACCAGGGGTGGCGCTTGCGGTAGTGCAGCACCGTGGCGCCCGCCTCGTCGATCAGCGCCGCGCTGTTGAAGCACCGGGCTCCGTCGCGCTCGACCCACGAGGCCAGCAGGGCGACCTCCCGGGCCACCGCGAGCGCGGCCACCGCCCGGAGGAGCGGACCGTCGAGCTCCTGGGCGAAGCGCGACACGTCGAAGTCGCCGCGAGGCGAGACGTAGCCCGTGAGCGCGAGCTCGGGCAGCACCGCGAGCGTGGGACCGCCGGGAGGGAGCGCCGAGAGCGCCCGGTCGAGCGAGCGGAGCTGACCGTCGGGGTCGCCGTAGCGCGCGGGGAGCTCGATCGCCGCGACCCGCACGGGTCAGTCGCCCTCGCCGGAGGGGATCACCATCCGGGAGCCGGTTTCGGGGTCGACGCTCACCCTCACCGGGACCCCGAAGGCCGACTCGATCGCGGCCTCGGTGAATACCTCCTCGGGTAAGCCGGAGGCCACCAGCGCTCCGCCTCGCAGCAGCGCGACGCGGTCGCACCATCGCGACGCCGCGGTCAGGTCGTGGAGCACCGCCACCGCCGCGCCGCCAGCGCGCACCCAAGAGCGAAGCCGCCGGCAGCACGCGACCTGCTGGCCGAGGTCGAGCGCCGCGAGCGGCTCGTCGAGCAGTAGCACCCCGGCCCCTTGCGCGAAGGATCGCGCCAGCGCGCACCGCCGAAGCTCGCCCCCGGAGAGCGTGGAGACGTCGCGCCCCGCTAGCGGGAGCAGCGCCCACTCGGAGAGCGCCGCCTCGACCGCCCGCTCGTCGCTCTGTCGTAGCGCGCCGGTCCAGCTCGTGTGTGGGGCGCGCGACTGGGCCACCCATGCGCGGACGCTCCAGCCCTCGGGCGTGGGCTCCCGCTGCGGCACATAGCCGAGGGCCCTCGCTCGCTCTCTGCCCTCCCAGGCGCTCAAGACCCGGCCGTGGAGGCGCACCTCGCCCTCGTCGATGGGGATCAGGCCCGCGAGGGCTCGCAGCAGCGTGGTCTTTCCTGCGCCGTTGGGTCCGAGGATGCCGAGCAGCTCTCCGGGGCGCGCCGCGAGGTCGATCGGACCGACGGCGCCGCCCGAGTCCGAGACCCTGCGACGCAGGCCCCGCGCCTCCAGCACCGCCTGCACCCGTCCTGTCTCGGCAAGCTCTAGAGGCATCATCCGCGGAGAGGATTCACAGGTTGCACATCGTAGCCCGGAGGGGAATCCTCCGGCGCCCCAATGGAGCCTCGCAGAGCCCGGTGAGTCAGGATCCCTTCGACGAGCTGCACGCCAGGAGGAGCCGCCGATGGATCGTCGTCGTCGTGGTCCTCGCGATCATCGCCGCGGGCGCGGTCGTCTACGCCCGCCGCAGCAGGGCTCCGACGGGGCCGCGCTACCTCACCGCCGCGGTGGGCCGCGGGGAGATCGTGGCCTCGGTCGAGACCAGCGGCTCGCTCCAGCCCGACGTGCAGGTGCAGGTGGGCAGCCAGGTGAGCGGCCGCATGGCGCGCGTGCTGGTGGACTTCAACGCGCGCGTCACCCGCGGTCAGCTCCTCGCGGAGATCGACGCCACGCCCTTCCGCGCCGCCGTCGCGCAGGCCCGCGCCGCGGTGCTCTCGGCGCAGGCACAGCTCCAGCGGGCGCAGGTCAACGTGCGCATCGCGGAGACCAACCTCGCCCGCGCCACCGACCTCCGGGCCCGCGGCCTCAACGCGATCGCCGACGTGGACAGCACCCGCGGCGCGCGAGACCTCAGCCTCGCCGACGTGGCCGCCGCCCGCGCGGAGATCGCCCGCGCCCGGGCCTCGCTCAGCAGCGCCGAGACCAACCTCACCTTCACCCGCATCACGGCGCCCATCGACGGCGTGGTGATCCAGCGGTCGATCGACGAGGGGCAGACCGTGGCGGCCAGCTTCCAGGCGCCGACGCTCTTCCTGATCGCGGCCGACCTCACCCGCATGCGCATCGTGGCCAACGTCGACGAGGCCGACGTGGCGCAGATGCGGGAGCACCTGATGGCCACCGCGCGCGTCGACGCCTTCCCGGGCGAGACCTTCCGCGGCGAGCTCGTCGAGCTGCGCTACGGCTCGCAGACCACCAGCGGCGTGGTCACCTACCCCGCGGTGATCTCCGTCGCCAACCCCGAGATGAAGCTCCGCCCGGGGATGACCGCCACGGTGACGGTGGTCGCCGCGAGGCACCCGGACGTGCTCTTCGTCCCCAACGCGGCGCTGCGCTTCCGGCCGACCAGCGCGACGCCCGACGGCGGAGCGCCCTCCCCCGCGGCGGAGTCCGACCCCCACCGGGGCACGCTCTACGTGCTGCGCGGGGGACGACCGGCCGCGGTGCCGGTGACCCTCGGGCTGCACGACGACCGGCGCACCGAGGTCTCGGGCCCGGGCCTCTCGGTCGGGACGCAGGTGGTGACCGACGAGATCGAGCAGCGCGCGTCGACGACGGGCTCGGGCGGCGCGCCCGGCATGGGCGGGAGGCGGAGGTAGCGACCGTGGGCGCGAGCGACGCGGTCATCAAGATGGAGCGGGTCGAGAAGGTCTACCGCAGCGGGGAGCTGGTCTTCCACGCGCTGCGGGGCATCACGCTCGACATCGGGTCCGGGGAGTTCGTGGCCATCGGCGGCCCCTCGGGCAGCGGCAAGAGCACGCTCATGAACCTCATCGGGTGCCTCGACCGGCCGAGCGCCGGGCGGTACCTGCTCGCCGGCCACGACGTCTCCGGGCTCGACGCCGACGCGAGGGCCTTCGCGCGCAACCGGCTGATCGGGTTCGTGTTCCAGGGCTTCAACCTGCTGGCGCGCACGACGGCGCTGGAGAACGTGGAGCTCCCGCTGGCATACCGCGGCATCGGGTCGAAGGAGCGGCGTCGGCGCGCGGCCGAGTCGCTGGCCCTGGTCGGCCTCGGCGACAAGCTCGACAACACCCCGGCGCAACTCTCCGGCGGACAGCAGCAGCGGGTGGCCATCGCGAGGGCGCTGGTCACCGACCCCAAGGTGCTGCTCGCGGACGAGCCCACCGGCAACCTGGACTCGCGCACCACGGAGGACGTCCTGGCGCTGATGCAGCGGCTGCACCGCGAGCACGGGCTCACCATCGTGATGGTCACCCACGAGCCCGACGTGGCGGCCTGCGCCGACCGGATCATCGTGGTGCGCGACGGGCTCATCGGCAGCGACGCGCCCAACCCCTCGCCGAGGCGCGCGGAGCTCGACACGGGCTCGCACAACCCGCTGCTGGCGGGGGGAGCGTAGGGCGCCCGATGGGGATGTGGTGGATGGCCCTGCGCCTCGCGCTGCGCTCGCTCACGCGCAACAAGCTGCGGGCGTCGCTTACCATGCTGGGTATTCTCATCGGGGTGGCGGCGGTGGTGGCGATGACCGCGCTCGGCGACGGGGCGAGCGCCAGCATCCAGAACCAGATGGGGGCGCTCGGGGTGAACCTGCTGTGGGTGTTCCCGGGGGCGACCACGTCGAGCGGGGTGCGGGGCGAGGTGGGCAGTCGGCCGACGCTCTCCGAGGACGACGGCGAGGCCATCGAGCGGGAGCTGTTCACGGTGCTGGCCGTGGCGCCGGTGATCACCGCGAGCGCGCAGGTGGTCGTCGGGGCGCGCAACTACGCGACGCGCATCACCGGCACCACGCCGGACTACCTCCGGGTGCGCGCGTGGCCGCTCTCCCGCGGCAGCGCCTTCACCGACGCCGACCTGCGCCTGGCGGCGCGCACCTGCATGATCGGCGAGACGGTGCGCCGCGCCCTCTTCGACCAGGGCGACCCGATCGGGCAGACCATTCGCATCGGGCGGATGCCGTGCACCGTGGTGGGGCTCCTCGCCCCGAAGGGACAGGGGAGCTTCGGGCAGGACTACGACGACACGGTCGTGATGCCCATCTCCGCGGTGCGCGCGAGGCTGCGGCACACGCCCGGGCGCGAGGTGGACCAGATCATGGTGTCGGTGCGCGAGCAGGACCTCATGGCCCGCGCCCAGGAGCAGCTCACCGCCCTGCTCCGGCAGCGCCACCGCGTGGCCGAAGGCGAGGAGAACGACTTCATGGTCCGCAACCTCCAGGACCTGATGGCGACGCTCGAGCGCACCCGCTCGACGCTCTCCACGCTGCTGCTCGCCATCGCCTGCATCGCCCTCCTGGTGGGCGGCATCGGCGTCATGAACATCATGCTGGTGAGCGTCTCCGAGCGCACCCGGGAGATCGGCATCCGCCTCGCCATCGGCGCCCGCTCGGCGGACATCCTCGCGCAGTTCCTGGTGGAGGCCGTGACGCTCTCGACGGTCGGCGGCATCGCGGGCCTCGCGCTCGGCGTCGGCGCGGGCACCCTGCTGGGCCGGGCGATGGAGTGGAACGTGCGCTTCTCTCCGACCGCGGCGCTCGTGGCCTTCGCGACCTCCGGCGGCATCGGGGTGGTCTTCGGGTTCTTCCCGGCGCGCCGCGCGGCGCAGCTCGATCCCATCACGGCCCTGCGGCACGAGTAGCGCCCCCTCGCGAGGCCGCGGCGCGGCGCATGGGTGTTGTCTCCCGATCGAAACGGCCGCAAGGATCCGCGCAATCCAATGGCCCGCCCCCCCGCTAGCACCCTGCCGCAAGGCAAGACCGTCCTCCTGCTCGGCCTCACCGGCTGCGTCTCCCTCGTCGGGGTCATCCTCGCGATGCGCGCCTGGGACGTCGAGCGCGGCGCCCGTCGGCTCTCGGCCGACCTCTCCTCTGTCGAGCGCGGGGGGCGCGCGTCCCGCCTCGCGCAGCAGCCCGGCTGGGAGGCCGAGGCGCTCCGCTCGGCGATCGCGGCCGCGAAGGCTCCGTCGCGCACCTCGCTCGCTCGCTCGCCGACGATCTTCGAGGGGCTCACCTCCGCCGTGGTCGCGGCCGATCGGGTGCGCACGCTCGCGTCCACGGCGGGCGCCGCGGCGGACGTGGCGGTGTCCGCGGACGGCGCTCGCGCGCTGGTCGGGTACGCCGACGGGACGGCGGTGCTCTGGTCGACCGGGGGCGCGCGCGTCGCGGAGCTGCGAGGGCACACGGCCGCGGTCACGGCGGTCGCGCTCTCGGCCGACGGCCGGCTGGCGGTGACCGGGAGCGCCGACCACACGGCGCGCGCGTGGGCCATCGAGGCCTCTGGGGCGAGGGAGATCGCCGTGCTGCGCGGCCACGAAGACGCCGTCGCGGCGGTGGCCATCTCACCGGACGGGACGAGGGTGCTCACCGCGGGGCGGGACCACAGCGCGAGGCTCTGGGCGTCGAGCGGCGCGGGGGCTCCGGTGGTGCTGCAGGCGCCCGCGGGGTGGATCGAGTGCGCGAGCTTCTCCGCGGACGGATCGAAGGTGGTGACCGGCGGCGGCGACAACCTCGCCCGCATCTGGAGCACCTCCGACGGCGCGCTGGTGCAGACCCTCACGGGCCACGTGGGCGGCGTGCTCGACGCGCGCTTCGTGGGTGACGGGTCGAGGGTGATCACCGGCTCGCGCGACCGCAGCGCGAGGCTCTGGGACGCCGCGACGGGGGCGACGATCCGCGCCTTCGAGGGGCACCGCGGGGTGGTGGTGAGGGCGAGCGCCAACCCGGCGGGCGAGCGGGTGCTCACGGCGAGCGCGGACGGCACCGCGGCGATCTGGCACGCCGGGACCGGGGCCATGCTCCAGACGCTCACCGGCCACCGAGGCGCTCTCTTCGACGCGCGCTGGTCGGGCGACGGGTCGGAGGTCGCCACAGCGGGCGAGGACGGCACCGTGCGCCTATGGCGCGGCGACGGGGGACGGGCGGTGACGACGTTCCGAGGGCACGCGGGGGCCGTGCGGGCGGTGAGGTTCCTGCCGGGGAGCGGTCGGCTGGTGAGCGCCGGGGACGACGGCGCGGCGCGCGTCTGGCGCGACCGGGCGGACGGCTCGCTCTCGGTCTTCACGGAACACCGGGAGCCGCTGCTCGACGTGGCGTTCTCGCCCGACGGCCGTCGGCTGCTCAGTGCCGGCTGGGACAACGAGGCGAGGCTCTCGGACCCGCTGACGGGCCGTGCCGCTGGCACGCTGGAGGGCCACGAAGACCGCATCCTGATGGCGCGCTTCTCGCCCGACGGGCAGCGCATCGCGACGGCCTCGGCGGACCACGACGCGAGGCTCTGGACGGCGCCGGGCGTCTTCGATCGCTCGCTCCGCGGCCACGGGAGCTGGGTGCGCGCGGTGGCGTTCTCTCGCGACGGCGCCACGCTCGCGACCGCCGGCAACGAGGGCACCACGCGGCTCTGGCGGGTCGCCGACGGCACCGCGCTGTCGACGCTCGCGGAGGGCGCAGGCGAGGTGCTGGCGGTGGGCTTCTCCCCCGACGGGCGGCGCCTCGTGACGGGCTCCGGCGACCGCGTGGTGCGGGTCTGGGACGTCGCGACGCACCGGCTGGTGCACTCGTTCACCGGGCACCGAGAGGCCGTGACGCAGGCCTCGTTCACGCCCGACGGGGAGCGGGTGCTGAGCGGCAGCGCCGACGGCACCGCGCGGCTGTGGGACGTGCGCGGCGGACGGCCCCTGGCGGAGCTGGGCGCGCGCGGCGACGGGCACCGCGGCGCGCTGACGGTGGCGACCTGCAACGAGAGCGGGCGCTTCATCCTGACCGCCGGGGTCGACGGCACCGCGCGGGTCTGGAACTCCAACAGCGCCCGTCGGCTCGCGGTGCTGATGGGCCACACGGGAGCGATCCACGTCGCGGCCTTCGCGCCGGAGGGCGACGTGGTGGTCACCGGCGGCGAGGACGGCACCGTGCGCCTCTTCCACGGCCCCTCCGGGGAGCTTCTGGCGACGGCTCCCGGGCACGAGGGCGCCGTTCGCGCGCTGGCCGTCGCGCCCGACGGTCAGACCGTGGCGAGCGCCGGAGACGACGCCACGGTGCGGGTGATCCCGCTCAGCTACGCGGCGTGGCTTCGTCGCGCCTGCTCCCTCTCGGTCGGGCGCGACGACGCGGACACCCGAGCGCTCTGCGCCGCGGGTGAACCCTGAGCCGCTCCCGCTATCCACGGTGGGCCGAGGACTCCGCGTCGCGCGTTGACGCCTCCCTCCCCTGCCACGGTAGCGTCGCACCGTGATCGTCCTCCGCCTGACCGTCGCGGTCCTCTCTGCGCTCATCCTGGCTGACTGCGGCGGCATGCACGCCTGCACCACTGACGGCGTCCCGTGCGGCGAGCCGTCCCTGCGCCCGGTGGCCTCTTCGCGCAGCAGCGGCGGGGCTCGGCCGACCCCGCCCGCGACCCTCCCCTCCACGACCGTCGCGGCGTCGAGCGCGCCCTTCGTTCCGCCCGCGGCCTTCGATGCGCCTGCGCCCGCACCCGCCGCGCAGCCTGCGCCCGCAGCGCCCACGGCCTCGGTGACCGAGACCACCGTCGCCGCCGTCGAGGAGGACGAGGGCTCAGGGCGCCATGGACGCCACCGTCGCCACCGCGGACGTCACCATCGCAGCGGCGGGAGCAGCGGGTCACACTCGCGCCACCACCGCCGCCACCGCTGAACGGCGCTTCAGACCTCCGGGCCCGCGGGGTTGATCGATTGCTCGCGGCGGTTGTTGTTCGGGGGCTCCTGCGGGGCGCTGCCCGACGGCGGCGTGTTGCCCGTCGGGGGCTGCGTGACCGGCGGCTCAGGGTCGCCCGGTCGACGGTCGGGAGCGCGCTCGGTCGGCGGCGGAGCGGGGCGACGCACCACCGGCGGCGGGGGCTCGCCGAACTCGCTGCGCAGCTTGCGAGCGAGCCTCGTCAGGATCAGCGACTCCACATAGGTGGGCATCTGCGGGATCTGCACGATGACCCGCGCTCCGGGCCGTCCGTCGACCTCGGTGCGCACCATCTCCACCGATCCCTGCACCGAGCGGGCGCCCTCGCGATAGGTGAAGGTGAAGAAGCCCATGTCCTGGTCGCGCTCGAGGATGGGCATCCCCATGTCGATGCGCACGAGGCGCACCGCGGCGTTCCAGGTGGTCTCCATGGAGTACGGCTCGTCGCGCACCGTGCGGGCCTCCGCGGTCGCCGAAGCCAGCGAGAGCACCACCGCCGCGAGACCGCCGAGCCGTTGAGACCACATCGGCGACGACCCTGACGGGATCGCGCGAAGGAGCGCAAGTAACTGACGGGCGTTAAGGGGGACGACGATCAGGGAGCGGGAGGCGGCACCGAGGTGCCGTCCTCGTCGAGGGCGGTGCGCGGGTCGATGCGTGCCCACCAGAGCGAGCCGAGGCCCGTGATGGTCGTGAAGGTGAACTGGCACGCGTACATCAGGAAGACGTAGACGCTGCCCTTCGAGAGCACCTCGGACTCCGGGTAGAACATCCGCAGCGCGAGGTAGATCGAGTACTGGAAGGGCCCGAAGAGCCCGGGGCCCGCGGGGAGCAGGATGCCCATCGCGAGCACGCCCATCACGGCGAAGCCCTGCGAAGGGGTCATCGGGAGCCCGCAGCCGTAGCCGAGGAGCCACATGCCGAGGGCGTTGACGGTCCAGTACACCGTGGTCTGGAGCATGAAGGGCCCCATGAGCGACGGGTCGGGGAGCGAGCGGAGGCCGTCCGCGAGGTCGCCCACCATGCGAGAGAGCCGGGTCGCGAGGCGCTTGCTGACGACGCCCACGATCGCGGCGGTGAGCCGCTCGGCGAGCTTGCGGGCCGCGAGAAAGAACGCCAGCACCCCCAGCGCCGCGGAGAACACCGCGACGGTGAGGTAGCCGTAGTGCACGACCTGCTCCACCGGGAAGCCGCCGAATACCACGCCGTGTAAAGGCAGGCGCGGCACGAGCCAGAGCGTGGCGGCCAGCAGGAGCGCCACGAAGAGCCCGTCGAGCACGCGCTCGGCGGCGATGGTGCCCATGGCGGCGGAGCCGGAGATGCGGCCCTCGCGGCGCAGGAGGATGGGGCGCACCACCTCGCCCATGCGCAGCGGGAGCATCATGATGGCGAAGAAGCCCACCCAGGCGTAGGCGATGATGCGGCCCTGGGGGACCTTCGCGACCGGGCGAAGCAGGTAGGTCCAGCGCCAGGCGCGAAACCAGTGGACCACCAGCAGCGACGCGAAATACGTCGGCACGGTCCACCATCGGACGTACTTGAAGGAGTCGCGGTCGGGGAGCACCGGGACGCCCCCGCGCTGCATGAACAGCAGGAATGCGCCCGCGACGAGCAGGGACACGAGCAGGCGCATGCGCCAGGGGCGGTGCTTCGGGGCCGCGTGGGCCGGCGTGGAAAGATCGCTCACTCGTTCGCTCGTGCCTCTACGCTCGCCCCGCCGCCGCCAGGATCTTCGCGGGGCCATCGATCAGCAGGCGCCGCACCTCCGCCTCGCCCTTCGCAGCTCGGAGCGCCGCGATGCCCTGCGCCACCACCGGGACGTCCGAGGCCTTGTGCGCGTCGGAGCACGCCGCGGTGTACTTGCCCGCCGCGAGGATGCGCTCCGCCGCGGCCTGCGCGCGGCGGCCGTACGCGCCCACCAGGGACATCAGGTCGAGCAGCAGCCAGGCGCCCGCGCCGACGAGCTCGTCGAGCTTGTCATCGGACTGCTGCACCGGCGTGTACCGCTCGGGGTGCGCGAGCACCGGGCGCACCGTCTTGGCCATGCGCCACAGGTGCAGCTCCACCCGCATCGGGATGTTGTCGTAGGGGAACTCCACCAGCGCCGCGCCGCCGCCCGGGTAGGTCAGCGCCTCGCCCTTGCGCAAGAGGTCGTGGAAGACGTCATCGAACATGTGCTCGCCCGCGAGGAGCAGCGTGGGGAGGGTCTCTCCGCGGCGCCGGGCCTCGGCCATCACCGTCTCGAGCACCGCGTGCGCGGCGGCTCGGTGCTCCAGTCGGTTGTCCCACATGCCGCTGCGGACGTGGGGCGTGGCGACCACGGTCTCGAAGCCGAGGCCGTGCAGACCCGCCAGCAGCGCCGCGCCGTCTTCCGCCGAACGGGCGCCGTCGTCGATGCCCGGGAGGGGATGGCAGTGCAGGTCGATCCAGCCCATGGCAGGTGCGGCGGTCAGGTAACACCGTTCACGCGACGCGTCGAGACGCGGCGCTCGTGCGTCAGCGGATATAGAGGGTGAAGCGTCGCGAGGCGCCGCACTCGTTGGTGCTGCCTCCGGAGTTCCAGGACACGTCGCTGGTGACGCAGCGGTCTGCGGCGCCGACGCCGAAGGCCGCGTAGAAGGGCGCCGGGGAGGGCGTGATGCAGAAGCGCCCGAAGTTGCCGCCCACGCCCCAGTCCCCGGCGCAGTTGTCGAGGAAGCCGCCGTAGCCGTGGCGGAGCCTCCGTAGCAGCGGCGGGCCGCCATCGAAGGAGACCATCACGGGCGCGTCGACGCTGCTGACGTTGAGCGGCGCCGCGGTGCGCCACCCCGCGGGCATCGCAAAGCTCACCCGGAAGAGCGATGGGAGCAGCGCGAAGGAGGCGTCGCGGTAGGCGACGAGCGTCGTCGTGGCGAGCCCGGGGGTCACCAGGGCCGCGGCGACGTCTGCGCGGGTCCAGGGGACCCCGGCCTGGCTGAAGTTGGTGGTGCCGGAGTCGAACACGAGGGTCCAGCCTCCGCCGTCGGTGGTCATGTCGCAGCGGACGGTGGTCGCGGCCCCGGACCCTGCCCCGTCGAGGTCGACCATGTACTCGCCGCTCGGCAGCGAGGGGTTGAGCGTGTGCAGCTCCCGGCAGTCACGCGGCAGACGGCACGCACCTGCGCTGCAAAGGCGGTCGCTTCCGCAGGACGTGCCGCAGGCGCCGCAGTGCGCGTTGGAGACGCGAGGTGTCGGTCTCGCAGCCGTTGCTGGTCATCCCGTCGCAGTTGCCGCGACCCGGGTTGCACGACGCGATCACGCACGCACGGGCCGCGCACCCGGCGACGGCGTTGGGGAAGGAGCATGCGGTGTCGCAGGCGCCGCAGTGGTTGACGTTCGTCGCGAGGTCGAAGCAGGTCGTTCCGCAGCGGGTCTGCCCGGTCGGACACACCGGGGGAACATCCACGGGGATGTCGACCGGGACATCGACCGGGATGTCCACCGGGACATCCACGGGGACGTCGATCGGGATGTCCACCGGCACGTCGACGGGGACATCGACCGGGATGTCCACCGGCACGTCGACGGGGACGTCCACTGGCACATCCATCGGGACATCGACGGGAACATCCATCGGGACGTCCACCGGCCGGTCGACGGGAACGTCCACCGGCACATCGACAGGGACGTCGACAGGCACATCCATCGGGACGTCCATCCCCGCATCCACGGGCACGTCGACGGCGACATCCACCACCGGGATGTCGACGGGGACATCGACGACGGGAAGGTCCGCGCCGACATCTCCCGTGAACACCAGATCGGGGTTCCCCAGCCCGCATCCGCTGAGCAGCGCGAGCGCGCCGATCCACCTCGCCCGACCGTGGCTTCGACCTTCCCTCATGGTCGCCCCACGGTATGGAACCTTCCGAGCGAAGGCAACGACCAATCCGCCCGCGTACCCGCGGAGATCAATCCTCCGGGCGGGCGCTCAGCGCGGGGGGGCGTGCGCCTCGCGGGCGAGCTCCATCAGGGCCTCCGGGGTGTTGCGCGAGGGGTCGTCGAGCACCCGCTCGAGCAGCCCCGAGAGCAGCGTCCCGAGCGCTCGCGAGGGGGTCATCCCCAGCGCCGCCATCACCGCGTTGCCGTCGATCGCGAGCTCGGCCACGGAGAGCGGGACGCCCGCCGCGATGGCGGCCTCCACCCGGGCGCGCAGTCCCTCCAGCGAGTCTTCGTCCTCCAGCGAGGCGGCGACGTCGAGCACCTCCCTCGCCGCGCCGCGACCCACCTTGCGCAGCCAGCGGCGGACCTCCGCGTCGCTCCATCCGCCCGGCGCTCCGAGGGGCAGCGCGCGGCGCAGGGTCATCACCGTGGCCCGCTCGTCGTTGGAGAACTTCGTCATCCGAAGCCACGCCTCCAGCAGCGGGGCCTCCACGGTGTGCAGCAACGCCGCGAGGCGCGAGGTCGCCAGCGGAGGGCACGCGTCGACGGCGCGGAGGGAGCGCTCCCACTCGGCCGGATCTTTACTCGGGGCGGTAAGCGCCGGGATGTTGACCGCGAGGATGCCGGTGCGCGCCATCACCGCGAAGGCCCGCGACGGCGCCGGGGCCTTGAGGGCCTTGAGCCACTCCTCGCGCACCCGCTCCGGCGAAACGCGACGCAGCACGTGGAGCGCCCCGGGGATCGCCGCCTCGGTGGCGGGCTCCAGGTCGAAGCCCAGCGAGGCCGTGAAGCGCGCGCCGCGAAGCACCCGCAGCCCGTCCTCGCCGAAGCGCAGGGAGGGGTCGCCCACGGCGCGGAGCAATCCACGGCGCAGGTCGTCGAGGCCTCCGTGGGGGTCGACCAGCACGCCGGAGATCGGGTCGTACGCGATGGCGTTGACGGTGAAGTCCCGGCGCGCGAGGTCGTCGTCGATGTCGTCGAGGAAGCGCACGGCGTCCGGGCGGCGGCCGTCGGTGTAGTCCCCGTCGCCGCGCAGGGTGGTGACCTCGAAGTGCTCGTGGTCGCGCACCACGGTCACGGTGCCGTGCGCGATGCCCGTAGGGATCGTCCGGGGGAAGAGCCGCATCACCCGCTCGGGTCGCGCGCTGGTGCAGAGGTCCCAGTCGGAGACCGCGCGCCCCAGGAGGTGGTCGCGCACGCAGCCGCCCACCACCCACGCGCCGTGCCCGTCGGCCCGCAGCGCCGCGCAGATCTCCCTCGCGGGCGCCGGGATCGCCGCCGGGTCCACCTCGGACCGCACCACCCGCCCGCTCAACGCCCGCGCGCTCCCGGCGAGGGGACGCCGTCCGGGGGGGTGTCGTCGCGCTCTCGCTCCCGCCCGCTCGGAGGGCCGAGGTCCACGCGCTGGATGCCCGGGTCGGTTGTCCCGCCGCGGATGCTACGGTCGCGGCCCGCGGTGGCGGTGTCGTGGTGGAGGCGCGCGTAGATCTCGTCCGAGCGCACCCGCATCGACTCGGCCTCGGCGAAGGCGCTCTCGGGCACCACGCCCGCGGGCGAGGTGCTGAGGAAGTCCGCGAAGGTGCGCGCGGTGCGGGCGAGCTCCAGCTCCGCGCCGAGGGCCTCGAAGGCGGCGAGCGATTTGCGGAAGAGCGACTCGGCCCGCTTTCCCTCCTCGGACTCCGCACCGTAGGCCGCGAGCACCTCGGCAAGCGAGCGCTGCGCGATGCCGACGTGCACCTTGGAGCGCACCTGCTCGAACAGCTCCAGCGCGTTCTCCAGGTAGCGCCGCGCGGTGGCGAGGTCGTTGTTGAGGAAGTAGGCCTTGCCGAGCCCCCGGCGCGCCTCGGCGAGCAGCAGCCGGTCGCCGAGCTCCTGACAGTGCAGCTCGACCTCCGTGAGGATGCGCAGCGCCTCCTCGGCGTCGCGCATCCGGTAGCGGGCCTCGCCCACGTTGAGCAGCAGCACCGCCTGGCGCCGACGGTCGCCGACCTCGTGGGCCAGCTCCAGCGCCTGCTTCCAGATGGTGATGGCCTCGTGGTCCTCGCCGCGGTCGGAGTGGATCGTCCCGAGGTTGTTGAGCGTCACCACCAGCCCCGGCAGGTCGCCCGCCTCGCGCCGCAGGTCGCGCGCCTTCACCAGGGCGTCATACGCGGCCTTGTATTGCCCGCTGTCCTGGAAGACCAGGCCGATGTTGTTCCAGGAGAGGGCGATGGAGCGCATGTCGCCCAGCGCCTCGCGCCGCTGGAGCCCGTCCTGCAGGAAGCGCAGCGCCGTCTCGTAGGCCCCGCGCAGCCAGTGCGTCTTGCCGATGTCGTCGAAGCTCGCCGCGATGCCCTTCTCGTCGCCCGCCGCCTCGAAGAGAGCGAGCGCGGTGCCGAGGTGCCGCATGCAGTCGTCGAGCTTGCCCGCGTCGCGGTAGAGCCGACCGATGCGGTTGTGCGCCGCGCCGCCCTTGGCCTTGAGGTCGAGCCGGTACGCGAGGCGCAACATCTTCTGGAAGTGCACGAGGGCCTCTTCGCCGCGGCCCAGCAGCGCCAGCACGTCGCCCTGGTGGTGGTGCGCGTCGAGGCGCAGCCCCACGTCGTGCTCGCCCAGCATCGAGAGGCCCAGCTCGTAGTGCTCGACGGCCTTCTGGTTGGCGTAGCGCTCGCGGGCGAGGTCGGCGCTGGTCAGGTAGCACCGCGCGGCGCGCAGCGGTCGGCGGCCCCGCTCGTACTGCCGCGCCAGCAGGTCGAGCTGCTCCTCGCCGCGATGCACCAGGCGAAACTCCAGCCACTCGGCCAGCACCAGGTGGAGCTGCTCGGCGTCCTCCGAGGGGACCAGGGCCGAGAGGCGCTCGCGGTCGAGGTCGTCCTTGAAGGAGTACGCCTCGTCGCCGGTGTCCGTCGGGCCGTTCACCCGCGCGACGTAGCCGCGGTCGACCAGGCCCTTCAGCGTGTCGCGGTACTGGAGCGCGAGGTCTTCCCCGCCGCCCCAGAGCGCCGGCGGCTCCTTGCCCGTGCGGCCCAGCACCACCAGGCCGCCCACCCAGAACACCCGGCCCATCATCGCCGCCCACTTCAGGAGCTCCACCTCCGAGGGCGAGAGCGCCGCGATGCGCGTGGTGGCCGCGTCCTCCACGGACATGGGCAGCGAGATGCGCTCCAGGCGGTCGAGGTCGATGGTCGCGATGCCCTCGTCGTCGACGGCGATCACCCCCTGATCGAAGTAGATCCGTACGATCTGCCGGATGAGCAGGGGGTTGCCGCCGCCCAGCGCGACGGCCTTGCGCACCAGCTCGCCGGGGACGTTCTCGATGGTCGAGAGCAGGGCGCGGGCCATCACCGTCGACTCGCCCTCGTCGAGGGGGGCGAGGTCGACGCGCAGGTGCCGGCCGGCGGGGGTGGCGCAGAAATCGTGGGTCGTCGCCAGGAGCTCGGGGCGGGTGGTGAAGAGCACCGTGATGGGCGCCGCGCGAAGGCCCTCGACGAGGCTGCGCAGCAGGCGGATGCCGTCGGCGCCCGCGAGGTGGACGTCCTCGAAGACCAGCAGCAGCGGGCTGCGCTGGGCGTCGACCTCGAAGAGCCTGCGGAGCACCGCGCGGGCAACGTGCTCGGAGGCGCGCGGGTCTTCGAGGAAGGCCTCCGCGAGCAGCGTGGCGCCAAAGCGCATGCCCAGGAAGACCCCGAGGAAGTGGAGGATCTCGTCGACGCGCCGGTCGCCGAAGAGGTCCATCACCTGGGCGCAGACCTCGTTGGCCTGGGCGTGGGCGTCGCTGCCTTCGTGCAGGGCGAAGCGCGACCGGAGGATCGTCGCGATGGCCGCGTGGGCCCCGCGGTCTTCGCGGGCCACGCCCCGGTAGGCGCGGAGCATCGGCTGGTCGACGGCGAGGTCGGCCACCAGCTCGTCGACGAAGCGGCTCTTCCCGACCCCGGCGGCCCCGACGAGGGTGACCACCTCGCAGCGCGCCTCTCGCACGGCCCGCTGCACGGCGGCCTTCACCGCGGCGCGCTCGGCCACGCGGCCGATGAAGGGGGCCCTGCCGATCGGCAGGTGGTCGTCGGGGGGACGCTTGGACCCTGGGTCGCTCATCGGGAATTCCTTGAAAACGGGGGTACGGGACGGAGATGTGACGGTGCCAAGGAAGGGGTTATACGCTGACTGGCCGCGCGCTCGCACCACCGGGCTCGATGTGCGTCGCGGAGGGGGCCAACGTTCCGTTGCGATCGCGTCTCGCGGTGGGGTACCAGTCAATCCCAGGAAGGCAGCGCTGGTGACCATCAGGCCCGCGGGATCGCACATCGGACCGTATACGCTCGGCGAACGCCTTGCGGTGGGCGGCATGAGCGAGGTGCACCTCGCGGTCGACGCGTCCGGGCGCCCCGTGGTCCTGAAGCTGCTCGACCCGCGCAACGTCCGCGACCCCGCCTGGCGTGCCCTGCTCCGCAGCGAGGCCGCCCTCGCGACGGCCGCCGCACACCCCAACGTGGTCGCGGTGATCGAGTGCCACGGCGACGACGACGAGCCCTTCCTCGCCATGGAGTACGTCGAGGGGGTCGACCTGGCCTCCCTCATCCGCGCGCTCCAGCAGACCCAGCGGCGCATGGAGGCCCCGCTCGCCTGCCACGCGGTGCGGGAGCTGCTCACCGGGCTCGGCCACATCCACCGGCTCAACCTCGACGGCGTGGGACTGCTCCACCGCGACGTCTCCCCGAGCAACGTGCTGCTCTCCGTAGACGGGTCGGTGAAGCTCGGCGACTTCGGGCTCGCGATGACCATGCGAGGCTCCAACCCGCCGGGCCCGGCCGGGACGCCCGCCGCCGCGGTGGCCGCGCTGCGACTGCAGCGGGGCAAGGTCCCCTACATGGCCCCGGAGCAGCTCCTGGGGATGGCGGTCGACGGTCGCGCGGACCTCTACGCCGCCGGGGTCGTGCTGGCCGAGCTCCTCACCGGGCGTCAGGTGTTCGTCACCCCGCCCGAGGCCGCCGCGCTGCTCTCCGCCCGCGACGCGCAGCTCGAGGGGCTGCGCGAGGTGCTGAGCGACCACCCCGCGCGCCTTGTCTCCGTGGTGTTCCGCGCGCTCTCCCGCTCTCCCGCCGATCGCTTCCAGACCGCCGCGGAGTTCATCGTGGCGCTCGAGCCCTACGCGGGCGACCCGGTGGAGTCTCGGCCCCTGCTCGCCGCGCTGGTGCAGTGGGCCCGCACCGCCGCCCGCTCGGTGCAGCCCCCGCCGCGGCGACCGTCCAGCGAGATGCACCCCAACCACTCGCAGACGCCCATCTCCGCCCGCTCGCACTACGGCGAGTCGTTGGAGGCCGAGCGCACCCGCGAGGTGCCGCTGCTCTTCTACGAGGTCGTCTCCGAGTCCGGAGAGCCGCGAGGGCGCTTCACCTTCGCGCGCCTCGTCGAGCAGGCCGCCGTGGGGAGGCTCACTGGCCGCGACCTGCTGCTCTCCCCCGACGGATCATCCCAGCGCGCCGAGGACTGGGCCGAGCTCGCGCCGCACCTCGTCGTGCGCTCGGAGACCACCTCGGAGGTGGCCGAGGCGCAGGCCGACTGGGCCGACGCGATGCCGACATGCACCTTCCTGCACGCGCTCGCCAAACTGGTGCTCGCCGACGAGTCGGGGATGCTGGTCGCCGAGGCCTCGCCCGCCCGAAAGGAGATCTACCTCTTCAAGGGTCGCCCGACGCACTACACGAGCAACCTGCCGGGCGAGTCCATCGGCGAGTACCTGGTGCAGCGGGGCCTGCTCAACCGCGGCGAACTCGACATGGCCCTCGCGATGATGTCGCGCTTCAACAGCAACCTCTCGACCGCCCTGGTGCAGCTCGGGCTCGTCGACGAGACCCTGCTCGCGCAGCGCACCGACCAGCTCGCGCGAGAGCGCTTCACCGAGCTCTTCCGCTGGCGCCGGGGGACGCTCCGGTTCTTCCGCGGGGTGCTCCCTCCCCCCGGCGCGCTGCCGCTCACCCTGGAGCCCTCGGAGGTGCTGCGCGCGGGCGCAGCGGCGCTCGAAGACCCGGTCGCCCACTTCGTCCACGCGCTCGACCGCAACGTGAAGACCGGCCCCGCGGCCCCGTCCACGGTGCTCGCCATCACCCCGCTCGGCGCCGAGCTCATGGCCGGTGCGGAGTCCACGCCCACGTTGACCCGCCTCATCGCCCGCACCTCGCAGGAGCGCCGGGTCACCACCGTCGACGCGCTGCGCGAGCTCTATTTCCTCGTCGAGGTCGGCGCGCTCGCTGTGGTCGATCCATGATCCACGCGTTGCGTCGCGCTCGGGTTTCCGGGTAGAGCGCTACGGGTTTCCGGTGCCAGAGACCTTCAGCTCACGAACCGTCGCCATCGTCGCGCTCGCCTCCCTCCTGGCGGGCTTCGTGGTGGTCTTTGCGGGCGGCATGCTGCTCTTCGCGCCCGCCACGACCGTGCCGCAGGCGCCGCCGCTCGGCCCCGACGCCGGCGCTCGCGTCGCCGCGCCCTCCCCCGCGCAGGTCGACGCGGGCGAGGCCCCTGTGGTGGTAGAGCCCTCGGAGCCGGCGGAGGCGGGCGCTCCCGCGGCGGCCGAAGGGGCGGTGCGCTTCGCTCCCTCCGCGGTGTCGCGCTGCTGGGACGCCAACAACCCCGCGGTGCTGCCCGGCGCCACGTGCGACCGGCTCCAGGCGATCGACGACCACTTCGCCTCAAAGGCCGCCGAGATCGCCGGCTGCGCCCGGGGGCACGGCCGCCTCGCGTTCATCATGGACCTGCGGTTCTCCACGGGGTTCGTGCGCTCGTGGGGAGGTCCTTCGAGCACCATCGCCAACGCCGGGACCGTCGTGGCCTGCGTTCGGCGGGTGACGCAGCCGCTCCCCCTGGCGGCGGCCGCGCACGCGCACGACCGCTACCTGATGGTGCTGCCCATCGACTGGTGACCGATCAGGACACGCGGTCGGCGAAGGCGCGCATGAAGTCGGTGAGGACGTGGACGTCCGAGAGCTCGACGGCGTTGTAGAGCGACGCGCGGATGCCCCCGACGGCGCGGTGGCCCTTGAGGCCGACGATGCCTTCGCGCTGCGCCTCGGCGACGAAGCGGTCGTCGAGGTCGGTCGAGGGGAGGTAGAAGACGACGTTCATGCGAGAGCGCGAGCCGGGCTCGACGGGGCAGCGGTACACGTCCGGGCGCGCGTCGATGGCGGCGTAGAGCGCGCGGGCCTTGGTCTCGTTGCGGCGCTCGACGGCCTCGACCCCGCCGAGGGACTTCACCCAGCGGAGCACGTTGCGCATCAGGTAGACCGCGAAGGTCGGGGGCGTGTGATAGAGCCCGTCGTGCGCGGCGTGCGTCGCGAAGCGGAAGATGGTGGGGACGTCGCTGCGGGCGGTGTCGAGGAAGTCCCGCTGGATGACGAAGACCGTGAGCCCGGAGGGCCCGAGGTTCTTCTGCGCGCCGGCGTAGATGAGCGAGAAGCGCGAGGCGTCGATGCGGCGCGAAAGGATGTCCGAGGACATGTCCGCCACCAGCGGCACGGCCCCCTCCGGGAAGCGCTCGTACTGCGTGCCCTCGAGGGTGTTGTTGGTCGTGATGTGCAGGTACGAGCTGCCCGGCCGGGTGGCGTGCGTGGACATCGTCGGGATGTGGTCGTAGCGCCGCGACATGGAGAGCGCGTCGGTCGCGTCGCCGATGTTGAGCGCCTCTGCGAGCGCCTTCTCGCCCCAGCCGCCGATGACGGCGTAGTCCGCGCGGCCGCGGAGGAAGTTCATCGGAACGGTCGCGAAGGCCCCGCTCGCACCCCCTTGGAGGAAGAGCACCACCGCGTCGGGGTGCAGGCCCATGAGCTCACGCAGCAGCGCGCCCGTCTCGTGGTGCACGCGCTCGTACGCGGCGCCCCGGTGGCTGTGCTCCATGATGGACATCCCCGTGCCCTCGAAATCCAGCAGCTCGTCCCTCGCCTGCTCCAGCACCACGCGAGGAAGCGCCGCCGGGCCCGCGTTGAAGTTGATCGCGCGTTCGCTCATGGCCGCGGAAGCTAGCGCCCGTCGCGCCGACTCACCAGCATTCGTATGTCGCTGCTACGTTGTGCGCCGACATGAGCGTTCCTCCCATCGGTCCGACCGAGTTGACCCCGATGCTCCCGGAGGGTCTGCGCGACCTCCTCCCCGAGCGCGCCGCCCGCCGCCGCGCCGTCGCCCGCACCGTGCTCTCTTCCTTCGAGCGCTACGGCTACGCCACCGTCGTGCCGCCCGCCTTCGAGCGCGAGTCCGTCGTCGCGCGCGGCGTGGGCGGCGCCGTCCGCCGTGAGCTCCTCCGCTTCCTCGACCCGGAGGCCGGCGACGTCCTGGTGCTCCGCCCCGACATGACCCCACAGATCGCGCGCCTCGTCGCGACGCGCTACCGCGAGCACCCGGGGCCGATACGCCTCTCCTACGAGGGCAGCGTGGTGCGTCGCCCCCGCGGCCGCGCCCATCGCCAGCGGCAGCTCTCCCAGGCGGGCATCGAGTGCATCGGCTTCGCCCCGCCGCACGCCGACCTCGAGGTCATCTCCGCCACGCTCGACGCGCTCCACGCCCTCGGGCTGCGCGACCTGGTCGTCGAGCTCTCCCACGCGGGCGCCCTCTCCGCCGTCATCGACGCGCTCCCGGCCGCCGTGCGCGAGCCCGTCGCCGACGCGGTGGCCGTCCGCGACCACGCGGTGTGGCGCTCGCTGCTCTCCGGCGCCGAGCTCGCCCACGTCGAGCACCTGGCCGCGTGCGCCGGCGAGGCCTCCGAGCTCGATGGCTGGAGCGCCGGGCTGCGCGCCCTCGGCCACGCCGACGTCGTCGACGCTCTCTCGGCGGTGGTCGCCGGCCTCGAGCGCTCGGGCTCCCGGGTCATCGTCGACCTCGGCGAGCTGCGCGGCCGCGGGTACTACACAGGGCTCTTCTTCGAGGTGCTCGCCGACGGCGTGGGCTCTCCGCTCGCCGGGGGCGGGCGCTACGACGCGCTGCTCGGCCGCTACGGCGCGCCCCGCACCGCCACCGGCGCCGCGATCGACCTGGAAGCCGTGGAGGCGGCCCTCTCGCAGCGCGGGCTCGACCGCGACCCGAGGCCCTCGAAGGTGCTCGTGGTGGGCAGCGCCGCGGCGAGGGCGGCGACGGCGGCGAGGCTGCGCGCCGAGGGCCGCGCGGTGTCCGAGTGCGACCCGGTAGACGAGGAGACGCTCTCCAGGCTCGTGGCCTGGGAGGGCTACACCGAGGTGCTGCGCCCGGAGGGCGGTTGACGCGGGGGAGCCCGCGGTGCCATCGATCCCCGCGATGAACCACGCGGGGCCAGGAGCGACGACATGCAGGCGGTGATTCTCGCGGGCGGACGGGGCCGCCGGCTGGCGCCCTTCACCGCGGCCTTCCCGAAGCCGCTGGTGCCGGTGGGCGACCGCGCCGTGCTGGAGGTGCTCATCCGCCGGCTGGTGGCCGCCGGGGTGGTGGAGATCGTGCTCTCCGTCGACCACCTGGCCGAGCTCATCATGGCCTACGTCGAGGGCCACCCCGGGCTGCGCTCGCTCGCGAGCTACCGCTTCGTCCGAGACGAGCGCCCTGGCGGCACGGCGGGTCCGCTCAAGCGCATCGCGGGCTTGGGGCAGACCTTCCTGGTGGCCAACGGCGACCTGCTCACCGAGCTCGACCTCCGGGCGCTGGTCGCGCACCACCACGAGCGCAGGGCGCGGCGCTCACGGTGGCGGTGCACCGCAAGCCGGTGAAGCTCTCCCTCGGCGTGCTCGACATCGACGCCGACGGCAACATCGCGAAGTACACGGAGAAGCCGGAGTACCGCTACGACGTGTCGATGGGCGTGTACGTCTACGACGCGAGGGCGCTCGGATACATCACCGAGGGCGAGTACCTCGACTTCCCCGATCTGGTGGCGAGGCTCATCGCGGCGGGAGAGACCGTGGCCGCGTACCGCACCGACGCCTACTGGCTGGATATCGGCAATCCCGAGGACTACGCGCGGGCCCAGGAGGACGCAGCCGGCGGCCGCGGTCCCGCTGCCATGCAGGAGCAGCGATGAACTGGAAGGTTCCACTGACGGACGTGACGCTCGGCGAGGAGGAGGCCCTCGCCGCCGCGGAGGTGGTGCGCTCGGGCTGGCTCTCTCAAGGCGAGCGCGTGGCGGCCTTCGAGGCGGCCTTCGCGGCGATGGTCGGCGTCCCCCACGCGGTCGCGGTGAACAACTGCACCGTCGGTCTCGAGGTCGCCTACGCCGCGGTGGGGGGTGGTGCCGGGCGATGAGGTGGTGATGCCCGCGCTCACCTTCGTGGCGACCGCCAACGCGGCCCGTCGCCTGGGCGCCACGGTGGTCTTCGCCGACATCACGAGCGACGACGACCTCTGCGTCGATCCGGCGGACGTGCTCGCCAGGGTCACGCCGAAGACCCGCGCGGTGGTGCTGGTGCACTACGCGGGCTTCGCCGCCGACGTGGCCGCGGTGCGCAGCGGGCTCGCCGCGATGGGCCGCGCCGACGTCGCCATCGTCGAGGACTGCGCCCACTCCCCGGCCGCCGGATCGCGCGACGGCAGCGCCCGATGCGGAGCGCTCGGCGACGTCGCGGCCTTCTCGTTCTTCAGCAACAAGAACATGACCACCGGCGAAGGGGGGATGCTCACCACCCGGCGCGCCGAGATCGACCAGGCCCTGCGGCTGCTGCGCGCTCACGGCATGACCACCACCACCTGGGACCGCCACCGCGGTCACGCCTTCACCTACGACGTGGTGCGGGTCGCCACCAACGCGCGCATGGACGAGATCCGCGCGGCCATCGGGCGCATCCAGCTCGGTCGCCTCGCGGAGGCCAACCGCCGCCGGGCCGGGGCTCGCGGCTGGTACCTCGACGCCATCGCCGAGCGAGCGGGGCGACTCTCGGGGCTCCACGTTCCCTTCGTCGGCGAGGGCTACGGAGAGAGCGCGCAGCACCTGTTCGTGGTCCTGCTGCCGAGCGGCCGTCGAGCGCACCTCGGTGATGGCCGCGATGCGCGCCGCGGGCGTCCAGACCAGCGTGCACTACCCCCCGACGCACCGCTTCTCGGCCTACCAGGACGTGCCCGCGAGCCTCCCCCGCACCGACGCGGTGGCGCCCCGGCTGCTCACGCTGCCGCTCGGTCCGGCGATGACCCGAGAGCAGGTCGCGCTCGTGGTCGACGCCCTCGCCGACGCGCTCGCCGCGCACGCCTCGATGGGAAGAAACCCGTAGGATGCGGCGCGCGCTGTGGTGTCTGCTGGCGCTCGCGGGCTGCAGTGAAGAGGCAGCGACCGGGGTGGACGCGGGTCCGCCGACCTGGGACTCCGTGCAGCGGATCATGCGCCGTAGCTGCGTGTTCAGCTCGTGCCACGGCGGCCGCTCGGCCTATCCCTCCCTCGGCGCGGACGTGGACCACGCGGCGCTCATCGGGGTGGCGTCGCGCGAGGTGCCGACGCTGCAGCTCGTGGTGCCCGGCGACCCGGCCAATAGCTGGCTGATGATCAAGCTCGACGGGACCATGGCGTCGCGACCCGAGTGCCAGGCCGACCCGCGGGCGTGCGGCGTCTCGATGCCCCAGGGAGTCCCGGTGCTCGAGCGCGCCGAGCGTGACCTCGTGCGCGAGTGGATACGCCTGGGAGCGCCCGGTCCCCGCGACCCCTGACGGACTGCATCACTCGCAGGGCGCGTCGCGCTCGGCCCACGACCGCAGCCGCTCGACCCGCTCCAGGGGCCAGCGGCTCCCCTCGGGCCACGTCGCCACCGAGGCGTCTGCCGCCGCCGCGAAGAGCCACCGCCGGGTGCGCGCCACGCCCGCGGCGTCGCGTCGGCAGTGCGCCCTCATCACCCGCTCGATCACCGAGCGCGCGTACGGCGCCCGCCGCTCGTCCCCGACGCGGAACACCTCCGCCACCACCCTCGCCCCGGCGGCCCCGTAGGACACCAGCCGACGAACCGCGGGCGACTCCCCGGGGTGCGACGGGTCGGCGTCGTCCGCGAGGTGCGCCGCCAGCCAGCGCAGCTCCGCGTCCCGAAGCGCCGGGCCCGCGTCCCGGTCGGCCGTCACGGGCTCGTCCCCGGCCGCCACCGGGCCCAGCGTGCGACCCGCCGGTGCGCTGCCCGCGCATCCAGCCAGCGCCGCGAGCATCCCAGCGCCACGGAGCCTCAGCCTCACTGCGCCCAGTCCGCCGGGGCGCCGTCGATCTCCAGCGCCGGGCGCTTCTCCAGCGTCGAGTACTTCACCATCGCGAGCAGCTTCGCGGGCTCGCCCTCGATGCCCGGCGTCACGCTGGTGACCTTGCCGACCACCTTGCCCTCCGCGACCACCTCCGCGCCTGCCGCGGGCGTCTTACCTGTCTGGGTAAGCGACACGAGCTGCTTCTGCACGTGGCCTCGCATCTGGAGCCGGCACACCACCTCCTGCCCCAGGTAGCAGCCCTTCTGGAACGACACCGCCCTCGGCGTGATGGCCGCCTCCTGGACGTAGTTGTCGATGCCGAAGTCCACGCCCCAGCGCGGCCTCGCCTGCGCCACCGACTCGGCGTCGAAGGCCTCTCGCGAGACCGGCGTCACCGCGTCGGAGCGCGGCGCCTCGTGCCCTTCGCCCACCATCACGTCGACGCCCCCGAGCCCTAGCCGGTCGGCGATCGAGCGGCCGGGCCACCCCTCGGTGAGCTCCACCGCCCTCGGCCCCTGGACCGTGAGCACCCGCTCGGGGGTCGCGTCGAGCAGCACGTCCTCCATCACGATGAAGCGCTCGAAGTGCGCCAGCAGCGCGTCCCGCTGCTCGGCCGGGACCACCACCAGCAGCGCGTCGTCGGCCCGGTGCACGAAGGCGTCGGCGAGCATCTTCCCCTTCACCGCGACGATGGCCGTGTAGGCCCCGTGGCCGAGCGCGATCGGCCGAAGGTCGGCGGTCACCACGCCGTTGAGCCACGTCAGACGGTCGTCGCCGCGTACGGTGATCACCGCCCGGTCGTCGAGCCAGAGCGCCCCGGCCCCCTCTCGGAGCGCGCGGAGCTGGTCAGCGAACGGAGGCGCAGCGGAAGATTCCATACCCGCGTCCGTAGGCTCCCGCGCGAGGCGACGCAAGGCGCTGCTACGGATCGACGACCCGGATGCCCAGGTGGTTGCCGACGCGCCGCTCGACCCCGTCGCTAGGGCGGTTCACCACGCCCCCTTCGGCCGCGATGTAGAGCTCGGTGCTCCCGCCACCGTCGAGGTTGATCGCGTCCGACACCCCGAACTCCTCCATCAACGGGATCAAGCCCAGCGAGGTCATTCCTGGGATGCCGTTGCGGCGGCCGTCGACCACGGCGATCACCAGGGTCGCCCCGCCGGGGGTGGAGCCGATCGCGGTGCGAGGGTGGAAGCGGTACATCCCGATGGGCTCCTCGGGCTCGAAGACCGTCGCGCCGCGGTCGAGGAGCCGGGGCCACCCGGTGATCACCTGCCGGGCCCAGCCCAGCTCGCAGGTCGTGGGCCGGTCGACGCTGTCGAAGTAGGCGAGCCGCGTCCCGTCGGCGCACGGACCGAAGGCCAGCGAGGCCCCGCAGCGGTCGCGGTAGGCGTCGCGCCACACCCGGCCGTCGCCCATCGCGAGCCCGCAGGTGGAGCCGTCGAAGAAGTTGGCGTTGATGGCGATCTGCGCGGCGTACTCCTGCGCGAAGCCGCTGACCGAAGCCCGCCGGTCGCCCGGTCGCGTCGCCACCACGTCGATGGCGGGGCAGCGCATGTCGATCAGCACCACGTGGGCGTCCTGGCCGGGCACCTCGCGGTGGATGTGCTCGACGCAGCGATAGGGGCGGGTGGTGCGGTCGACCGCGACCGCCGAGGCGGCCGGGAGCGTGAGGAGGCTGAGCGTGAGGAGGGTGGTGCGCGCCAGGGTCATGCGGTCGGTCGACGACGCCGACGGAGCGCCGCCACCAGCGAGCCGAACATGCCGAGGACGCCCCACGCAAGCCCCGAGGGGTGACCCGGCTGCGCGTTGCAGCCGAAGCCCATGGAGGCGGTCAACACCTGCGGCGCCGGCGGCGGCGCGGCGGCAGGGGCGGTCGGAGCGGCCGGGGCGCGCACCGCGACGTCGAAGCGGATCGGCTCCTCGACCAGCAGCCCGCCCTCCGGCGCGACGAGCCGCGCCCGCAGGGAGGTGTTGCCGAAGGAGCGAGGCTCCCAGGAGACCTCGAAGCGACCCACCTCGCCGGGAGGGACCTCCCCGGTCGGCCGCGCCGTCCAGGTTCGTCCGCCGTCGGTGAGCTCCACCGTGGGGCCCTGCTCGCTGCTCCAGGCGCGGCGGCCGGTGTTGCGCGCCTCGACCCAGACCTTCGAGGACTGCCCCGCGGTGACCGACTCCGGGGCGCCGCGGCCGGTGATCTGCCCGGCGTACCAGACCGCGCCGGGGCGGAGGCGAATACCCAGGTGGGTAATCACCGCGCGCTCGTGGCGGTCGCTGGGGCGGTTGATGAGGTGCGAGTCCATCACCAGCGTGGTCGACCCGCCGCCGTCGAGGTTGATGGCGTCGTGGGCGCCGAACTCGCGGAGCACGTCGACGAGCTGGAAGCCCGTGAGCCCCGGCACGCCCGGGCGCCGACCGTCCGCGCTGAGCAGGATCATCGTGCGGTGGTCGGCCGAGAGCGCCGCCGCGGTGCGGGGGTTGGGGCGGTAGAGGTGCTGCGGGCGAACCCAGTTGCGGGGCGCCTGGCCGTCGCGCATCAGCCAGGGCTTGCCGCTCCAGGCCTCGGTGATCATCGCGGGCAGCGGGCCGTGGGGCGAGGCGCTGGTGTCGAGGGCGACGGCGTCGTTGCCGGGGCCCACGCCGAGGGTGGCGATGCAGCCGTCTTCGTAGATGCGGGGGTAGACCTCGCCGCCGCCGGCCGCGAGCCCGCAGGAGCCACGGCCCCAGAAGTTGGCGTTGACGGCGACGACGGTGTCGTAGCGGCTGGCGAACTGGGAGGTGGTGATGAAGCGGTCTTCGGGTCGGGTCGCGACGACCGAGACCTCGGGGCTACCGAGGTCGACCAGCACCACGTGGAGGTCGACCCCGGGGCGCACCCGGTGGAGGTGACGGATGCCCGGGTGCGGTGAGGTCCAGCGGTCGACGGCCGAAGCCGCCGAGGGGACCGCCGTCATCGCCATCATCACCGCCCAGGCTCCAGCGCGCCACCGCTTGTCGTACATGTAGGCAGGTTCAGCGCGAGGGCCGGGGCGCCGCAAGAATCGGGCGGCTGAAGCGGGAGCGCGTGCTGGTTCCTTGCGCTGGCGAGAGGACTTCAATCGGTGCCGCGACGATGCCACGACATCGGCCCGCGGGAAACTGCCATAGACCGCGGCGGCACGATCGCGCGTCCACGTACAGACTAACGAGAACGGCGTGGCCGTCTCCCCGGAGGAGATCGCGAGCATGAAGGTCCATTGGCGTCACTGGTGCGCAGCGTCAATCGCGGTACACGCGACGTTGATGGGTGCGCTCTCGGCGGCCCGACCGACGGCGACGCGCTCCCCGGTGACGAGGGCTCCGTCGCGGGGCGTGATCGTCCCGGTGGACTTCGCTCCGTCCGCTCCGCCGGTGGTCGGCGCGACCGCCGCGAGGCCAGCGCCCCCGACGGCTCCGGACGCGCTGGGCGGCATCGCCCACCGGCAGAACCTCGACGCCGAGCAGCCCGGAGAGCGGGGCGACGGACGAAGCCTGGAGCGGGGCCGCCAGATGGCCGCGCGCGCCGAGCGGATCAACCTCGACGAGCGCCTCCTCGACGCCGACCACGGGGTGCAGGAGCAGCGCATCGCCACGGCGCGCCGCCGCGCTTCGCCGCAGGACGATCGCCGCACCCCCAACCCCGACGAGGACCCCTGGGTCTCCACTGGCGACGGCGTGCTGCTGCTGCGCGTCCCTCACGCGACCGCCCTCCCCGCCGCGGGCGCCGCGGCTCCTTCCGTGCCGAGCGCCGCCATGCGCGCCGGGCCCGCGCCGACCGCCGCCGCCTTACCCGATGCTGTATTCGTCGGCCCCGGACTGGGTGACCGCGACCTCGCGGAGCAGCCTCGGACGGGCATCGCAGGCGCCCGCGGGACGCGGCTCCGCGCGGCGGGCCCGGTGGCGATGCAGCGTCCGTCGGTCAACCGGGGCCACGCGTCGACCACCAGCGACCGCATCGCGCCTCGCACCAGCGACGACGCCGACGCCGCGCTGCTGGCGACCTCGATGCTGCGAGACCACCTCAACGCCTCGGTGCAGGACGGCCCCCGGCGCGCGGCGGGGGAAGGCGGCGTCGGCGGCGGAGGGGCCCCCGGCTCGGGCGGAGGCGTCGGCCGCGGCGGGACGGCGAGGCCGCTGGGCGACGGCGACGGCTGGATCGCGCTGGGTACCGAGGACGCGCGCTACATCCGCTACTTCCACGAGGTGCGTCGACGCCTCCAGCCGCTCTGGCGCGACGCCTTCCCCTACGACGAGGCGCTTCAGCTACGGCAGGGGACGGTGGTGCTGCAGTTCGTGATCGCCCGCGACGGCAGCGTCAGCGCCACGAGGGTGAGCCGCCGCAGCGGCGTCGATCGCTTCGACGCCAACGTGCTCGCGGCGGTCTCCCGGGCGCGCCTTCCGCCCATCCCCGACTCGCTCGGGCGCTCGGAGCTCCGGATCAGGGCGCCCTTCGAGTTTCGCAACCCGGTGGTGCGCTGAGGGGTCAGACGAGGCGCTGGGCGACGTGGGCCAGGGCGGCCAGGTCGTAGACGTCTTCGTCGAGGGTCGGGACCACCGCGTGGCGGGGCACCGAGGCCATCTCCCGCTGCGCCCGGGCCACCTCCAGCGCGTCGCGCCGGGCCCAGGTGGACATGTCCCGCCACGCGCGAGAGAAGGCCGCGCCCAGGTCCGTCGCGTTGGGGATGTTGGCATCGGCGAGCAGGCCCGCGAGGCGATCGGCGCTGGGCGTGGGGAGGTCTTCGGCCTGGCGTACGCGGTTCATCACCAGCGCCTCGGCGTTCATCCGGTGCTTCTGGAGGTGGTCGACGAAGAACATCGCCTCGCCGACGGCCATCGGGTCGGGCGAGCTCACCACCACGAAGGCCACCTCGCTGGCCATGAGGGCGTCGCGCACCTTCGAGGCGCGCTCGCGAAAGCCGCCGAAGAGCGACTGCAGGTCGCTGAGAAACTCCGCCACCTGGGAGAGGAAGTCCGCGCCGGTGGAGCTGTGGTAGATCTGGTTGTTGAGGATGCGGTCGCGCGTCTGGGGGTTGTTGGCGTAGCGGGTGACGAGCGCGTCGAAGGTGCCGCGCACGTCGAGCATCATCGCGGTGAGCGTCCCCTCCCCCTCGGTGCGCCACAGGGCGGGGTCGATCTCCTGGGCCTCGTGCGCCATCTCCCGCAGCCCGAGGGAGGTCGCTAGGCGCTTGGCCGGGTCGATGGTGAGGCAGAGCACGCGCCGCCCCCGCTGGGCCGCCGCGAGGGCTAGCGCCGCGGCGATGGTGGTCTTGCCCACGCCGCCGCATCCGACGGTCACGATCACACGCTTGGTCGTGAAGAGGTCGCCGAGGCTCGTCAACATCGCGCGGAACCTAGTCCGACCCCTCCCCCGCGCGCAACCGGCGACCGTGAGACACTCGCGGCGAACGCTTCGACCGGAGATAAGGGACGCTTTCATGAGCACACGAAGAATCCTGGGCGCGTGCGCGGTGACGCTCACGCTGTTGGCGGGCTGCTCGGAGGACGCGAGCGTGGTGGGAGGCGACGCGGGAGGAGACGTCCCCTCCGACCTCGGACCGATGGACACCGGAACGACCGACACCGGAGCGACGGACACCGGTCCCGCGGACACCGGTCCCGCAGACACGGGAGCCACGGACACCGGGCCGATGGACGCCCCCGACGACGTCCCGGTCGACGCTCCCTTCCGCTGCACGGCGAACGCGGACTGCGCGGGTCAGTCGGGCGGTCCGGCCTGTGACACCGCGACGGGCCGATGCGTGGCCTGCACCGCCGCGAGCGACCTCTGCCCCGCCGGGCAGTACTGCGTCGCCGCGAGCAACTCCTGCGCATCGGGCTGTCGCGACGACGGGGCCTGCGCGGCGGGCGACGGCGGAGTGTCCGCCGACGGAGGGGCCGTCGGTGCGGGGCACTGCGACCCGACGAGCCATCAGTGCGTGGGCTGCCTCACCGACGCGCACTGCCCCGCGTCGACGCACTGCATGGGCAACACCTGCGTGACGGGCTGCCTCACGGACGCGCACTGCACCACGGGGCAGACCTGCTGCGGGGCGGCTGCGTCGACACCCGGGTCAACACCGCGCACTGTGGTGCTTGCGGAACGGCCTGCGCCCCGGCGAGCGCGACCGGCGCCTGCGCGGCGGGTGCGTGCGGGATCGCGAGCTGCGATCCCGGGCGCGGTGACTGCGACGGGATGGCCGCCAGCGGCTGCGAGGTCGACACGCGCGCGAGCGCCGAGCACTGCGGCGGCTGCGGGATGGCGTGCGCTCCGAGGGCCCACGCCACGGTGTCCTGCGCGGCGGGGGCCTGCGCGTTCACCTGCGCGGCGGGCTTCGCCGACTGCGACGGCGACGCCTCGAACGGCTGCGAGGTGGACCTTGGCTCCGACGCCACCCACTGCGGGAGCTGCTCGACCCGCTGCGTGGTGGCCAACGGGACGCCCGCCTGCACGGCCGGAGCATGCGCCGTGGCGGCCTGCAACACGGGTCACTCCGACTGCGACTCCAACGCCGCCAACGGGTGCGAGGCCGACCTCGCCAGCCCGACCACCTGCGGGAGCTGCACCCGCCGCTGCGCCTCGCCCGCGAACGCCAGCGCGACCTGCGCGGCCGGCTCGTGCGGCTTCGCCTGCGGGGCGGACTTCGGCGACTGCGACGGCAACGCGGCCAACGGCTGCGAGCGCAACATCGCCAACGGCGACGCGAGCCACTGCGGCGGGTGCGGGGTGGAGTGCGGGCTGATCCACGCGGTTCCGGTGTGCGTGGCGCGGACGTGCCAGGTCGAGAGCTGCGACACGGGCTGGGCCAACTGCGATGCGATGCCCGCCAACGGGTGCGAGGCGAACACCCGCACCAGCAACGCCCACTGCGGGGCGTGCGGCAACGCGTGCGGCGGCGGGTCCTACTGCCAGACGGGGGCGTGCAGGCTGCCGGTGAGCTGCAACGCGCTGCGGACGCTCAACCCGTCGGCCGCGAGCGGGGAGTACGAGATCGACCCCGACGGCGCGGGTCCGCTGGGCGCGCAGCGCGTGTACTGCGACATGGCCTCGCAGGGCGGCGGCTGGACGCTCGCTGGCTCGGTGGTCAACGGGGTGCCGAGGGCCTGGAACGCGCTCGGGGTCTTCACCGATCGCACGAGCTTCGGATCGATCGCGACGCGGACCAGCGCCAGCTACAAGTCCCTCGCGTGGGCCGACGTGGCCGGCAACGACCTCCGCGTGGAGACCGCGGAGTACAGCTTCGGCTGGACGGGCCTGCTGGGCAACCGCTCGATGGGCGCCTACGTGGGAGCTGGCTGGCCTTCGACCTGCAACACCACCTGGGCGCGCTCGGGCGCCGACTTCTACACGGGCATCAGCGCGGCGCAGGCGGCGGCCTTCGGGTTCTCTCTCCGGGCGCTCGACAGCAACGCCTCGTGCTTCCCCTCGACCAACGAGAACGTGGCCATCGCGTTCTACGCGGCCGAGTGCTGCTGGGTGAACGGCCTCGGCAACACCCCCGGCGGCGAGGCCCAGTGGCTCACCCACGACCTCTCGCTGCTGCGCCTCTCGCGCATCGCGCCGCTCAGCTGCACCCCGGGAACCTGGCCCTGCAACGCCAACGGCAGGACCATCTCCGCCGCGGGCGAGTGCTACGGCTACGACACGAGCTGCAAGGCCAGCTACGCCCTCATCTGGGTGCGGTAGGCGTCAACGCAGGGCGAAGGCCTCGGAGAGCAGGGCCTCGCCGCTCGATCCCCACAACAACAGCACCTGATGGGCGTCTGCGATGGCGATGGCGTCCATGCGGGGCCCCGGGCTCCCGTCGGAGGGGAGAAGCGTCCATCGGCCGGTCGCGAGGTCGAGCACCGCGCCGTCGTCGTGGACCCGGGTCTCGTCGCGGCCTCCCCAGAGCAGGACCCCCGATGGGGCGGAGACCGCGGTGACGCCCCAGCGGGAGGAGAACGGCGGCGGGTCGAGTCGTCGCCATCGACCGGTGCTCCACTCGAAGATCGCGGCCGTCTCGCCGCCCACCGCCACCAGGCCCGACGGGACCTCCACCGAGATGGGCCCGCTGCGGGCGGGCGGCGCGCCTTCGAGGTCGACAGGGATCCATCGGGACGTCAGGAGCTCCAGGACGAATGCGTCCTCGGAGCCCAGCGCCAGGGCCTCGCCCGCGCCGCCCCAGAGGAGCACCCTCGACCCGTCGGGCGACACCGCCGTCGAGGCCCCGTGCCTCGCCCTCGGTCCCCCGTCGGGGAGCGCGGTCCAGCGACGGGTCGAGGCGTCGTAGCGGGCGCCGTCGGCGAAGTCGTTGCCGTCGGCGTCGCGGCCTCCCCAGAGGATCCACTCGCGCCCGTTGGAAGCGCTCGCCATCGCGCCGCGAGCCGAGAGGGGCACCTCCCCCAGGGGCTGCCAGCGGTCGGTCGATGGGTTCCAGCAGGCGCCGTCGTCGAGGCTGTTCCCCCTCGCCTCGCCGCCCCAGATGCACAGCTCTCCCCCCGTCCAGGCGGCCGCGTGGTTGATCCGGCCGGTGGGAGCGCCGTCACCCGAGAGCGCCTGCCACCGGGCGCCGTCCCAGCGCCAGGCCTCACCCAAGGGCCCGCTGGCCCCGATGCCCCCGAAGACGATCGCGCCTCCGGAGACCGGGGTCACGCTCGGAAAGCGCCGCGGGACGGGCAGCGCGAAGCCATCATGGGGAGCCCAGCGGAGGGGATCGGTCATGGGCCGGAGGCTACTGCCCCCGTCGTTGCTCAGGAAGTTGGAGCAGCCCGCCGCGAGCGCCGTCGCCGCGACGAGAACCAGGAGGCAGAGCGGTGTGGTCATCGAGGGCGGTCTTCGTTCTCGACCGCGGCGGCGTTTCGTACGCGTTAGACTCCGCCGACGATGAGCGGCGATGACCGAGACGGCACTGGGGGACCGCAGATCCATTGCCACATCTGCAGCGCCTCGCTCCCCAGGGACGCGACCTTCTGTCTCCAGTGCGGATCCCGGGTCCGCGCGGTGCCTCCCGCTCCGACGCCGACCGCGATGGGCGCGCCGTCTCCGCTCTCTCCACCGACACCAACACCGACACCGGCGCGACATGCCACGATGCTCGGGGTGGCTCCGACCGCTCCGCCGATCTCGACGGAGACCCTCCGCGAGGTGACCCCCGCGGGAGCGATGGTGCAGCCGACGCCCCCGCCTCCTACGGAGGCCGCGCCGCTCGCGCCGCCCGCCGCGGTGCCCAACAAGCAGCGCACGATGATCGGGGTCGCCTTCGACAAGAGCGCCCTCCCCCCGGTGCCGGCCTCGGAGCCCCCACCGCCCGCGCCGTCTGCGCCGCCGCCTCAGCTCGCCGCTCCGGCGGTGGCGCCGCGCTCTCACACGATGATGGGCGTCGCGCCGCCGGTTCCGCCCTCCGAGCCGCCGGCGACGAATGATCAGGCCGCCCGGCGCCGCAAGGAGTCGCCGCCCTTCATCGGGGGACAGCGGCTCGGGGCTGCGCCTCCGAACCCTCCGCCCTCGTACGGGCCGCAGCGCACCGAGGACGAGCCCCTCCTCCCGAAGAAGACCCCCGTGGGCCTCTGGATCGGGGGCGCCGTCGTGGGCCTCGCGCTGCTCGGCGGCGCGGCGTTGCTGGCCTCGCGGCTCATTGGGGGCGGTGGTCCGCCGCCCTTGCAGGCGGAGGTGCGGCTCGCGGAGGGGCAGCTCCGGGTGCGCGCGACGCTGCCGGGCGCCGACGCCCGCTGGCGCGTGGTGTACCGGGGGACGGAGTTTCCCGTCGACGCTCGGGGCGCGGTGGACTTCCCCGTCGCGGGCCTCGACCCCAACGAGGTCGGTGAGATCGCCCTACCGATCGAGGTGCGAGACGCCACCGGCGCCCGCTCCCCGAGAGCGCTGCGCATCGTGATCGGGTACCGCGTGGTGGCCGACCTCGATCACCTCGGCGACGACCCGCCCCGGGTGCACCTGCGCTTCCGCGTTCCGACGGGCGCGACGCTCTCCATCGCGGGTCAGCCCATCACCCTCTCCGGGCAGCTCGGCGTGGCGGAGATCCCAGCCCCGGCGCCCATCGCCATGGACTCTCCCACCGCCTCTCGTAGCGAGCGCTTCCCCATCGAGGTGCGCACCGCCTCGGGCGTGGTGATCCGCGGCGAGTACGAGCTGCGGGTGCCGCGGCTGCCGCTGCGCATCGAGGCGCCCGGCCCGCTGAGCCTCGTCAACGCGGCGATGGTCACCGTCGAGGGGTCGCTCCCTCGCGCGTCGCGGGTGCTCGTCGGCGCGCAGCCCGCCACGCTGATGGGCGATCACTTCCGCGCCGAGGTGCCCATCCAGCCGGGCGCCAACACGCTCACGGTGCGCGGCTTCGCCCCCGGCGGCGCTCCCGTCACCACGACGTTGATGGTCTACCGCTCGGTCACCCCGCAGGACTACCTCGCCTCCGGGGGCGGCGACCGGGGCCTCGCGCCGCTCATCACCCCAAGCCCGACGACGGTGCGGCTGAGGGCGCGAGGGAGGGTGATCAACAGCACCCAGTCGGCGGGCGAGCTGCCGTCCTTCCAGCTCCTGGTGACCGACCGCGCCTGCCCCAACCAGCAGTGCCTCGCGTGGGTCGACATGGCCCCCGGCACGCTGGTGCGAGTCAACGAGAACGTCGAGGTGGTCGGCGAGACCCACGGCACCCGCACCTACGTGAACCAGACGGGCCAGCGGCGCACCGACACGGTGATCCGCGCTCTCTTCGTCCTGAGGCCATGAGCCCTCGTCGGGCCGGCGCCCGGGCGCTCTCGGGGGCGCTGCTCCTCGGCGCCGCGAGTGTCCTCGCCGATCCGCCGCGCGGCACGCTTCCCCCCGCTCCCTGGACCTCGGTGGACCCCTTCCCCCTCCCGGGCGCCGGGGTGACCGCGCCGCTGCGGCTTCCCGACGGACGCCTGGCGGTGTTCACCCGCGCGCCCTCCACCCTGGCGCTGCTCGACGAGGCCAGCGGCACCGTGCGCTCGAGCCCCGTGGAGGAGCCTCCCTCCGATCGCGTCGCGCCGCGGTGCGACGCGCGAGGCAGGCTGGTGATCCTCGGCGCCGGAGGGACGCTCTTCCGGCTCGGGCTCGACGGGCGGGTCAGGGTCGCCGCGCAGCTCCAGGGCGAGCTCCTCGGGGTGGTCGAGCGCCCCGACGGCAGCGAGGTCGCCGCGGTCTCCAGCCACCAGCGCGTCGACTTCGTCACGCTCCGCGCGGACGGGAGCGTCGCCTCGGTGCGCTCGCTCTCCGCGAGCCCGATGACCACGCCTGCAACGCTCGGTGGCGGGCGCGTCGCCGTCGGTGTCCCTCGCGGCCTCGCGGTCTTCGACCCCGCGGGCACCGTCCGCCTCGTGCCCTCCGTCGAGGGATTACGTCACCTGGTAAGCGTCGACCGCGGCGCGCTGGCGGTCACCGCGACCGCGGTCTTCCCGCTGGACGCCGACGGGGTCGTCGCCCCCCCGAGGCCGCTCCCCTCGCCGACCCGATGGTGGTCCTCCTCCGAGGGCGCCACGGCGCTCGCCTGGGTCGACGGACCTCCGCCCGCCGTCCTGCGCGTCGACCGCACCGGTGCGTGGGTGCGCATCGACGCCCCGCCCTTCGCGGAGTCGGCGGTGCTCGACGAGGCGGGCGCGATGCTCCTGGCGAGCCGGCTGGGGCGACTGGTGGCGCTCGATCCCGACGGCCGGGAGCGCTGGGTGGTCGACCTGCGCCGGGCGATCGTCCCCCGGGTGACCCTCGGGGAGCACGGCGAGGCCTGGGTCACCGCCGTCGACGGCAACCTGTTGCGCTTGTCGAGCCGTAGCCCTTCGTCGCAAGAAGCTCCGCGTGCGCACCGATGAGCTCCACTTCGACCTGCCCTCCGAACTGATCGCCTCGACTCCGCTCGCCGAGCGCGACGCGAGTCGGCTGCTGGTGCTCCGCCGCGAGGGCGGGACGCTGACAGACGACGTGATCCGCTCGCTCCCGTCGCTGCTGCCCGACGGGGCGCTGCTGGTGGTCAACGACACCAGGGTGATCCCGGCGAGGCTGCGAGGGGTGAAGCCGAGCGGCGGGAAGGCGGAGTTCCTGCTGGTGCGCTCGAAGGGCGAGGACGGGAGGCGCTGGGAGGCGCTGGGCCGGGCGTCCAAGCCCATGCGCGACGGCGTGGTGATCGAGATCGCGCCGGGGCTCGCGGTGCGCATCCTCGGGCGCGACGGGATGATGCTCGACGTCGAGCTGCTCGCCGACGACCCCTGGGCGGCGATCGAGCGCCACGGCGAGATGCCGCTGCCGCCGTACATGCACCGCGCCCCGGAGGAGAGCGACCGGGAGCGTTACCAGACCGTGTATGCCGACCGGCCGGGCGCGGTGGCCGCCCCGACCGCGGGGCTGCACCTGACCGACGAGCTCTTCGCGGCGATGCGCGCCCGGGGCATCGACCGGGTGTCCGTCACGCTGCACGTGGGCCCAGGGACCTTCGCGCCGGTGATGGTCGACGACCTCGACGAGCACCCGATGCACTCCGAGTGGTACGACGTCCCAGTGGCGACCGCGGAGGCGGTGCGGGCGGCGAAGCGCGACGGACGCCCGGTGGTGGCCGTGGGGACCACCGTGGTGCGGACGCTGGAGTCGTGGGCGCTCGACGGGGAGCGCACGGGCGAGACGAGGCTGCTGATCCAGCCCGGGTACAGCTTCCGCGTGGTGGACGCGCTGCTCACCAACTTCCACCTCCCTCGCTCGACCCTGCTCGCGCTGGTGATGGCCTTTGGGGGCCCCGAGCGGGTGCGCGCCGCCTATGCGATGGCCGTGGCGCTCCGGTATCGGTTCTTCTCCTACGGCGACGCCATGCTTGTTCTGTGAGAGCCGCGCGCTATGGTCCGCGCCCTTCGATGATGTCCACACCAGGCTTCTCCTTCGACATCCTGGCGCGCGACGGCCACGCGCGCGTCGCCCTCCTCCAGACGCCCCACGGCCCGGTCGAGACGCCCACCTTCATGCCCGTCGGCACCATCGGCACCGTCAAGGCGCTCACGATGGAGGAGATCGGCGCCACCGACGCGGGCATCGTGCTCGGCAACACCTACCACCTGTGGCTGCGCCCCGGCGCCGAGGTGGTGCATGCGCTCGGAGGCCTCCACGGCTTCTCCCGGTGGCCGCGCGCGATGCTCACCGACAGCGGCGGGTTCCAGGTGTTCTCGCTGGCGAAGCTGCGCACCATGGACGACGACGGCGTCACCTTCCGCTCGCACATCGACGGAGCCCTGAAGCGCCTCACGCCCGAGGAGAGCGTGCGGGTGCAGTCGCTCCTCGGCAGCGACATCGCCATGGTGCTCGACGAGTGCCCGCCCGGCGACGCCGACCGCGACGCCATCCAGCGGGCGATGGCGCGCACGACCAAGTGGGCCCGGCGCTGCCTCGACGCCCCGCGCGGGTCCCGGCAGGCGCTCTTCGGCATCGTGCAGGGCGGCATCCACGAAGACCTTCGGCTGCGGCACCTCGAGGAGATCGCCGCGATGCCCTTCGACGGCATCGCCCTCGGGGGATTGTCCGTGGGCGAGCCCGTGCCGGACATGCACCGGGTGCTGGGCGCGGTCGCCCACCAGATGCCCGAAGACCGGCCGCGCTACCTCATGGGCGTCGGCACGCCGCGCGACCTGCTGGTGGGCGCGCTCGCGGGCATCGACATGTTCGACTGCGTGCTGCCGACGCGCAACGCCCGCAACGGCCAGTGCCTCACCTGGCGCGGCCGCGTGAACATCAAGCAGGCGCGCCACCGCCTCGACGACGGCCCCATCGACCCGCTCTGCCAGGGGCAGTGCTGCAACGGCGAGGGAGGGCGCTACACCCGCGGCTACCTGCGGCACCTGTTTCTCTGCGGGGAGATCCTCGCGGCGCGGGTGATGTCGCTCCACAACATCTACTTCCTGGGGTCGTTGATGCGAGGGATGCGCGAGGCCATCCGGGAGGGGCGCGCCGCCTCCTATGTCGACGACACGCTCCGGGGGATGCGCGAGGGCGACGAGCTGGGCCCTCCCTCCAACGGGTAGCGCGCCTGTCGAAAAGTGGGCGCGGCGCAGGCGATAGGCCAACGTCGCGTCCATGCAGATCGCCGACGTCTCCGCCTCCGACCGCCGCAACCGCCGCTCGGATGACCTCGCCACCGCGTTGAGGTTCCTGCTCGCCGCGCAGCGCGACCGGGCGGGGCTGACGCACCTGATCCTCGCCAACTCCGAGGGGATGCTCATCGCCTGGGACGGCGACGTGGCCGAGTGCGAGGAGCTCGCGGCCTACGCGCCCTTCATCGCGCGCGGAGAGGGCTACGTGCTCGATTCCCGGCGCCTCGCGGGCGTATCCGTCCACACCTTCAAGGTGCGCAACGACGAGGAGCTGCTGCTGCTTCTACGCGGCCCCGGGGAGGCCGACAGCCTCGCCTCGACGCTGCTCTCCAGCATCGAGGGCGTGGCGCGCATCCTCGCCCGGTAGGAACAACGACGCGGAACGTACACTGCCGACCTCGCGCCCCCGCGACAAGTGCCCCAGCCTTCCACGACCCCTCGCCTTGGCCGCCCTCGATAGCTCTCGCCGTTGAGGCGCCGGCGCCGCCCCCGCGAGAGCGTCCCCCGATGGCCAAGACCCCCTCGCGCAACGCCCGCCCCCACCCCGCCGCCCGCCCCCAGACCCACCCCGCGCCCGCCCACGGAGCCGCGCGACCCCCACACCGACGAGAGCGAGCGGCAACGACCGCCACCCGCGCACCGACGACTCGGCCCCCGTCACCGCCACCCCCAGGCCCCGCGCCGCCCCGCAGCGGCGCCCCCCGGCGCGCGCGCCCCGGCGCCGCGGCCCGGCGCCCGCGGGCGCCCCCGCCGGGGGGGCGCGGGCGGGCGGGCGCGGGCGCGCGCCCCCCCCGCGCCCGGCCCCGGCGCCCCCGCGCCGCGCGCGCGCGCGCCGGGCCGCGCGCCCCCCGGGGCCCCCCCCCCGGGCGCCCCGGGCCCCCCGGCCCCGCCCCCGCGCCCCGCGCGGCGGCCCGCGGCCGGCGCGGCCGGCGCGCCGCCCGCCCCCGGGGGGCCCCGGGCTGCCGCCGGGGCGGGGGGGGGCCCGGGCGCGGGGCGCCCCGGCGCCGTGCCCCGCGGGCGCGCCGCCCGCGGGCGGGGCGCCGCCCGGCGGCGCCGCCCGGCCGGCCCGGCGGGCCCGCGCGCGGGCCCGGCGCGCGCCGGCGCGCCCCCGGCCCCCGGCTGCGCGCCCCGGGCCGGCGCGCCCGGGGCGCGGCGCCGCCCCCCCCCGGGGCCCGCTGCGGGGGCCGGCCCGGGCCCCCGCGGCCCCCGCGCGGGGGCCGCCCCGGCCCGCGCCCCGCCCCCCCGGCCGCGCCCCCCCCGGCCCCGCCCCCGCCCCGCCCGCCCCCCCCCGTGCGCCCCCGGGTGGCCCGCCCCCCGCCCCGCCGCCGCCCCGGCCCCCGCCGGGCCCCGCCCCCCCCCCCCCGCCGCCCCCCCCGCCCCCCCCCCCCCCCCGCCCCCCCCCGCCCCGGCCCCCGCCCCGCCGCCCCCCCGCCGCCCGCCGCGGGGCGCCCCCCCCCGCCCCGGGGGCCCCCCCCCCGACCCCGCGGCCGCCCCGCCCCGACGCCGGAGGAGCCCGGCCCGCCGAGGCGGGCCGCAGCCACGGGCCGCACGCCCCAGCCGAGCCTCTTGCCTCATACCGCCCGGACACCCCGAAGGGCCGAAACCACCGGCGCACCGCGCGCGGGCGCCGGCCCGGCACGCGCCGCCCGCACGGCCCGGCGGGCTGGACGAGACCGCTTTCCGTGGAGGGCCGGCGCACGGCGGCTCTGAGCCCCGCGTTCACCACACTGAGCCCCCGGATCGAGACACCAACGGCGCCGTTCCCGCGGGCCCACCAAGGGAGACGAAAGAAGACGTTGAGGGACCCGAGCCTGTTGCCGCGCCACCCCCCAGAGGGGCATCGCCTCCGGCTCTGCCTGGGCGCGGGCTGCCGAGTGCCGCCGCGGAGTCCAGGACGAACCCGAGGAACCAGGGAGAACACAACAGAAGGGCATTCGTCCTGGCCCTCGGCGCCTTCCCCCGGGCGCCCTTCGGGCACGCAGGTTTCCGGGGACACCTTAGGGACGCGCGTCCGCCAGGCCTGTCTCGACCAGGCGACCTCCCCGTGCCCGCCGCCGAGACGATGAACTGCACGCAGGTTGGCACGCCCTGAGCGGCCCTCGTCGGCTTTGAGTGTCGACGACACCTCCGCCCCCCCCCCCCCGCGCCCCGGCGCCCGCCGCGCCCGCCGGGGCGCCCCGCGGGCCGCGCCGCGCCCCCCCCGCCGCCCCACCGCGGCCCGCGTAGCCGCCGCGCAGACGCCACCCGCGGGACGCGCAACCGCTCCAGGCGGATGAGAACGGCCGCGAGTCCAGCGCGTGGCCTGTGCATCGCAGACGCGCCCACGCTGCCCGCCATCGTTTAGAGCCGCGGCCCAGCCGGGACCGCGACGCCGCGGCGCCACCCCCCCCGCCCGGTGCGGCCCGGGGTAGGAGCGCAGAACGCTTGAGCTGGCGTGTAGCCGCGCTCGCGAGGGCCTGGGCTGGCGTCGGGTCGCCCGAGCTGAGGTCAACCATCAGCCCGGTAAGGGGGGAGGTCTCTACCCGCGGCGCACCCGCACGTGGCGGATGAACACGGGCGTCTCGGGGCGGTCGCTGGAGTTGCGGGGCAGCGCGGTGATGCGCCGCACGAGCTCCGTCGGGGTGCAGGTGCCGAAGATCGAGTAGGTGCCGTCGAGGTGCTCTCGGGCCGCCTCGGTGATGAAGAACTGCGCGCTCCCGGTGTTGGGTCCCCGGTTGGCCATGCAGAGCTGACCCGCGGCGTTGTGCGGCTGCACGTGCTCGTCGGCGATGGTGTAGCCCGTGTCGCCGGTGCCCGAGCGCAGCTGGTCGCCGCCCTGGATCATGAAGCCCGGGATCACCCGATGGAAGATCGAGCCGTCGTAGAAGGGTCGGGTCGCCCAGGTCGCGGCGACCGGGTCCCAGAAGGGGCGACGGCCGCGGGCGAGGCCCACGAAGTTGGCGACGGTGATGGGCGCCTCGCGCTCCGCCAGCGTGCAGGTGAAGTTGCCGAGGGAGGTCTCGATCTCCGCCGTGAGCGCGCCGGTGCCTGCGAGGCCCTCGGTGGCCTGAGCGAGGGTGAAGCTCCCGTGCGCCGGGTCGGGGGTCGTCGGCTGCGGGGTGCGGGCTTCGACGGGTGATCCGTCGAGCGCGCGGTCATCGGCGGAGGGCGTCGGGGCCGCGGGCGCTGCGGGCGCTGCGGGCGTCGGGGCTGCGGGCGCAGGGGCGACGTCAGGCGTCGCGGCCGTACCGGCATCGGCGCTGGTGGTGTCGGCCGCCGGGGTGGGCTCCGTCGCGGGGTTCTTCGCGCGGTAGTACTGCCAGCCCGCGATGGAGACTCCCACCGCCAGCACGATGGGGATGATCACGTCTCCCGAGCGCCACCACGGGGTCTTCTCGGGAGGGTTGGCGTCGGGGCCGCCCTGAGTGCCCGCCGTCACGCGCCTCGGCGCGCGGGGTTCACCCGAAGGGGTTTCCTTGGGAGGCGTCGGCCCTCGGGAGGGGCGGTCACGGAAGCGCGCGTCACGGACCTTGGTGGGAGTCTTCGACATGGGACCTCTGCCCTCGCGGCGCGACGGTGGTATCGCGAGAGCCGGGCGGATCGCCAGTCACTCCTTCACTCGCGGCTCCATCGGGGCTACGCGGCGCTCCTCGGGGTGCAGCCAGGCGCGCACCTGGGGGAGCGCCTCGGCGAGGCGAGGCGAGTACCAGCAGAGGGCCTTGCCGTCGACGCGGAGCACCCTCCCCTGCGCGGCCGCGGGGATATCCAGCGCGCGGAAGACCTCGGCGTCTGCCTCGGAGAAGGGGTGCGGCTCGTCCGGGAGGAGCACCACCTCGGGCTGCCGCTCGACCACCTCGTCGAGGGTCACCCGGGGGTAGCGGGTGTCGCGCTGGCCCACGCGGTCGTTGCTCCACGGGGCGGCGCGCCCGAGGTCGGCGGCGAGGGGGTAGCGGCGCGGGCGGTCGAGGAAGACGTTCTGGCCGCCGCAGAGGTCGAGCACGTCGGAGATGAAGGTGTCGCCGTGGATGGTCATCAGTGGGTCCATCCAGATGGGGCAGAAGACCTTACGTGGGACCGTATGCGCCCGGAGGCGCTCCATCTCCGACACGGCGTCGGCGAGGCGCAGCAGCGCGGGGTGGTCGGCGGGAGCGCCCAGCATCGCGGCGAGCTCTCGCATCAGCGCGACGGCGTCGGCGACGGTCTTGGGGAACGACAGGTGAACCCGCAGCCCGCGCGCCACGAGGTCGCGGTGGATGGCCTCGGTGTTCTCCTCCTGGTTCACCAGCACCAGCTCGGGGGAGAGCGCGGCGATGGCGTCGACGTCGGCGTCCTTGGTTCCGCCTACGGAGGGGACGGCTCCGACCGCGGGCATCGGCTCGACGCAGTAGTCGGTGCGGCCCACGACCCGGTCACCGAGCCCCAGGAGGAAGAGGCTCTCGGTGACGCTGGGGACCAGCGAGACGACCCGTCGGGGGATCACGCGTAGGCCAGCGCCCCGTCGAGCCAGGCGTCGTGCGCGGGGCCCTGCGTGGACTCGCCGAAGCGCACCCCGTGGCGGGCGAAGTCGCGTCGCAGCCGGCCCATCGCGCCGCGCACCTGGCGCAGGGTGCTCTCGTACGCGCGCTCCTCGATCTCCTCCTGGTAGAGGAACTTCATCGGCGACCCGGCGAGGATCTTCATCTCCTCGCCCTCCGGCCGGAAGATGTGGAACGCCACGCTCGGATACATCTCCGCGATGGCGTTGTGGGCCTTGTCGAAGCGCCCGTTGATGAGCGCCTTCAGGCCCTGCATCGTGCCGAAGAGGCCGCCGCGCGCGTGCACGTAGCCCGCCTCCTGCGAGTAGATGGGCACCAGCGGGTCGACGATGAGGCAGAGCGACGCGCCGTGCTTCACGGCGACGCGCATGTTGGTGGTGCGGGTGAACGCGCCGTCGACGTACCAGCGGCCGCCGATGCGCGATGGGCGCGTAGAAGGGCGCGAGCGCGCACGACGCGCGGATGGCGCGGTGGATGGGCACGTCGGTCCAGCCGGGCTCGCCGAAGACCACGGCCTCGCTGGTGTCCTGGTCGGTGGCGCCGACGAAGAGCGGCTTGCGGGTCTCCTCGAAGTGGTCGCTCATCCCCGGGGAGCTGAGCGCCCGGGCGAAGTACTTCTCCAGCCGGTCGCCCGCGAAGATGCCGCTCGGGAGCGAGCGGTAGAGCGCCGAGAGCGGGTTGCGCGCGGTGCCCGACCCGACGAGGGCGCGGGCGAGGCCCAGCGCACGGCGGCCGAGCTCGCCGACGTTGGGGTCGAAGAGGTCGCCCCGGCCGATGCGGGGCACGCGGTCGTTGCCCTTGCGCAGGCCGTCGACGATCTCGTCGGGCGTGACGCCGTTGGCGAGCAGCGCGGCGAGGAAGCTCCCGGCGCTGATGCCCAGGAAGAGGTCGAAGTCGCAGAGGCGCCGGTCGAGCACGAAGCGGTCGAGCGCCCGCAGCGCGCCCACCTCGTAGAGGAGCCCCTCGATGCCGCCGCCCGCGAGGCAGAGGGCGATCTTGCCCCGGCCGTGGTCGGCGATGAGGGCCTCGACGGCGTCGAGCAGCTCAGAGCCGGTCGGGTCGAAGAGGGGCTCCCGGAGGCGGTGGCACCCGGCCCGAAACGCCACGGTGGCGGACGCGGCCTGACGGTCGAGGAGGATGAGGGTGCGGTCGCGAGAGGCCAGCCCGTGGGAGTCGTCGACGGGGTAGAGCCGGTCGAGCATGGAGGTGGCCTCCGCCAGGGGGAGGCCGGTCTCGGCGCGCGCGTCGAGGAGCACCAGGTCGACCGGGCGGGCGGCCAGCCAGCGAAGGGCCCGCGCGGGGTCGCGCTCGACGATCACCCGGAAGGTCTGCACGTCGCCGCTGTCCATCCGGCGCACCAGTTGGATCTCGCCGTCGCCCAGGCGCCGGGCCTCGCCGAGTTCGAGGAGGGGCTTCGGGTCGAGGGCGAGCAACAGCAGCGTTCGCATCAATGCTCCGGGAAGATCGCGCCGACGGGTTTTGAGGTGCTGACGTGGGGAGGCGCGCGACGGAGGGCCACCGTAGCGTCGCCGAGACGGCCCCCGCAAGCCGTGCCGTGACGCGCGACGGATTCGGAAGGGTGCACAGCGGGCCTGCGCGTGATGTAGAGTGCGTCCCGTGGACAAGGTGCAGCGAGCGCACGCAGCGATTGACGTGAAGGAACTCAAGCGGGCGCTCGTAGCCACGGGGCTCGAAGTTTTTCGGGTGCGCGGCAACGAGGTGCACCTCGCCGAGCGGCAGAACCTCCACCTCATGGAGGCCCGGGTGCAGGTCGCCGGCGGCGGGGCGCCCACGGTCACGGTCGTGCTGCACGCCCAGCGCAGCGACGTCCCGAAGATGGACCCGAAGAGCATGCTCAACATCGTGCGCGGGCGCGCCGAGGGGCTGAAGCGCGACGGCTACGAGGAGGTCGACGCGAAGCCCCGGGAGATCTGCTCGGTCAACGACGGCGCGGTGCTCGACGTCTGGTACGAGGTCACCCTGCGCCGGGAGGTCTCCTCCCTCGACGAGGCCGTGGCCGAGGCGCAGCGGGTCTTCTCCGTCGAGCGCTACGTCGTCCCCGGCCCGAAGGACTGAAGCTCAGCGCGGCTTGCGGCGGGCCAGGCGCTCGTTGCGGCGGGTGGTGGCCGCGGCGATGCGAGCGAGGTCGTCGTCGCTCTCGGGCAGCAGCGGCGGCACCAGGCGCGCCCGGCCCTGATCGTCGATGGCCACGAAGGTGAGCCGGGCCTCGACGCAGCGCCACCGGGCGCCGGTCGCGGGGTTCTCTCCGTGGACGGTGACCTCGACCTCCATCGAGGTGCGGAAGGTGGCGTTCACGCGCCCTTCGAGGGTGACCATGTCGCCGATGAGGATGGGGCGCTCGAACTGGAGGTCGTCGAGCGCGGCGGTGACCGTGGTGCCCGCGGAGTGGCGCATGGAGCAGATGCCGCCGCACATGTCCGTCCAGGCCATGATCTGGCCGCCGAAGGCCTTGCCGAGCGCGTTGGCGTGCTCTGGGGAAGACCAGGAAGGTCATCACGGTGTGAGAGGCGGACGCGGGCTTCGGGGCGGGGGTGTCTTCCATGGCGTCGCCGGTCTCCCATGGCCGACGCCGGGCGCGCAACCGGAGGTCGCGATGGGTTGACCGCAGGGGCGCTCGCAGGGCATCGACGGGGTGCCATGGAGATGTCCACCGACCCGCTGACGCACGACCCCAGCAGCCGACCGCCGGGCGCGCGCTCCGCGGAAGAGGTCGCGGTGGTCGACCTTTGCACCTCGGAGGTGCTGGCGACGGTGGCGACGCACTCGGCGGACGAGGCGCGGGCGCTTCTGCGCGCCGCTGTTGAGGCGCAGCGGTCGTGGGCGCGGGAGAGCGTGCGGGCGCGCGCCTCGATGGTGCGGCGGGTGACCGAGGCGATGGTGCAGCAGGCCGACGCGCTGGCCGAGGCCCTCCAGCGGTCGCAGGGGATGTGCCGCTTCGACGCGCTGGTGAGGGAGATCCTGCCGTGCGTGGACGCGGGGCAGTGGTACGCGGCCGAGGCGCCCGCGATGCTGTCCGACCTCGCCGTCGAACCGCACCTTCGCTCCCACCGTCGCGGCGAGGTGCGCTTCCTCCCTCGCGGCGTCGTGGCGGTCTTCTCTCCCTGGAACGCCCCGCTCGCCGAGCCCCTCACCCTCGTCTTCGAGGCGCTGCTCGCGGGCAACGCCGTGGTGTGGAAGCCCTCCTCCCTCGCCCTGCTCCCGGCGCTGAGGGCGCGAGAGATCGCCGTGCGCGAGGGCCTACCCGCCGAGCTGCTGACGCTGCTGGTGGGCGAGCGCGAGGCGGGCGACGCGATCATCGACGCCGGGGTCGACCTCGCCGTCACCATCGGCTCGAAGGAGGCCGCGCGGCGCGTGGCGGCGCGGTGCGCGAAGGCCGCGGTGCCGTCGCTCTCCTCCGTGGCGGGCAAGACCACGCTCATCGCCTGCGACGACTGCGACGTCGAGCGGGCGGCAAGGGCCATCGTGGCGGGGCGCTTCGTGCACGCGGGCCAGCGGCGCGACACCGTCGAGCGGGTGATCGTTCACGCGAGCGCGGCGGGCGAGCTCACCCGGCGGGTGATCGAGCTGGCGGCCGCGCTGCGGGTGGGCGACCCGTGGCGAGAGGCGGTCGACCTGGGGCCGGCCAGGCACCCGACGAGGGCGACGCTGCTGAGGGTCGTCACCGAGGAGGCCATGCGGATGGGCGCCACGCTCTCCCTCGGAGGCGAGGCGATGCACCGGGGCGGCGAGGGCTCGTGGTTCAACCCGACGGTGCTGGTGGGCGTCAACGAAGGGTCGCGCGCCGCGAGGGAGATCCTTCACGGGCCGGTGCTGCCGGTGATGATCGCGAGCTCCAATGCGCACGCCCTCTCGCTCGCCGACGACGGGGTGGGAGGGCCCTTCACCTACGTGTTCACCGAGTCCGCCGACCGGGCGGCGGCGATGGCCGACGGGCTGCGGTCCTCGGTGGTGCTCCACGACGACGTGTTCGCCACGGAGGTCGCGGTGGACGCGCCCATGGACGCCGCGGGCCCCGGCGCCGCCGGGACGCTGCACGGCCCCGACGGGCTCATCCGGATGTGCCAGGCGCGCCCAGCACCGGAGCGTACCGAGCCTCCGGCGCTGCCGCTGCGCGCAGCCCGCGACCCGGCCTGGCCGCCGTACTCGTCACCGGGCTGAGGGAGCAGGTCGCCCATCCGGGCGCTGCGGACGGTGTTCGGGCGGCACGGGGTGGTGGGGCGCCTGGCCGACCTGTTCTGACCCGGGGGGGGGCGCGGGCCCCCCCCCCCCCGCGGCCCCCCCGGCGCCCCGCCCCCCCGGCGTGCGGGGCCCCGCCCCCCCGGCCGCCCCCCCGGGCCCCCCCCGGCGGGGGCCCCGGAGGGCGGGGGGCCGGGCGTCCCCGCCGGGCGGCGGCGCGACCGGTCCGCGGCGGCGCTTGACCGGCGCACCCATCCTCGCGTTGGCTCCCGCGTTGCCATGCAACCGGGTCCCCCGGGGGGGGGGGGCCCGCGCGGGCCCGCGGGGGGGGGGGGCGGGGGGGTGGCGCGGGGGGGGGCCCCTCCCCCCGGCTTTCCGCCGTCCCACCAGCAACCCTAGGGCGGCCCTCCCCTGCCCTCCCCTCACGGCCGCTCGCGGGGGTACCACCCGGATCCTCGCCTTCGGCTGCCTCGGGCTCGTCCTGCTCACGGCGCTCGGCACCGCGGCGGCGGTCTTCGTATTCGGCTCGAAGCTCGCGGGGAGCAGCCTCGCCTCGACGCCCCTCACCCCGGGCGCCCGCGCCTCGCTGACCTTTACCGACCCCGGTAAGGGCTCCACCGGCGTCTGGCTGGACGTGGACGTCGCGCACACCCAGGGCTTCCGGGTGATGGGGATGTTCACCGCGACGGCCAACGGTCGGGTGCTCGGTCAGTACAACCTCAACGGCGACCTCTCCGGGCGCTGCACCAACCCCGTCATCGGGCAGAACTCCTCGGCCTGCGTGAACTGGCGCTTCACCCAGGTCGGGGCCACCGGGACGGTCTCCGGTCGCACCCGGCTCTTCGAGATCCCTGCGCAGCCCTCGGGCACCGCGGTCTCGGTCATCGGGACGCTCTACGTCAACACCGGCGTCACCCCGCGGCGCGTCGCGCTCGACGCCCGGGACTGACCGCCTACTGCGTCGGCGCCACGGGCATCGCGCGGGCGGCGCTCGCGGGGCGGTCCTCCTCCGGGGCGTTGGCGCGGGAGTGGCGCAGCTCGACGCGCGCTCCCGGCTGCGTCGTGCCCGAGTACACGCCGTGCCACCCAGCGGGCAGCGCCGGGTCGGCCCACAGGAACAACCACCGCGCGTCGGGCGGGCTCATGTTGATGCAGCCGTGCGACATCCTCCAGCCGAAGTAGCTGTGCCAGAAGGCTCCGTGGATCGCGTAGGAGCCGTGGAAGTACATCACCCACGGGACGTCCTCGATGCTGTACGGGCCGTCGCCCGCGGTGTCGCCGTCCATGGTGTTGGTGATGTGCCTCGACTGGATGCGGAAGCTCCCGGTCGGCGACTCGTAGTTGCGCACCCCGCTGTTGCGGTCGCCGCGCCCTGAGGAGATCAGCGTCGCGAAGACCGGGCGCGCTCCCTCGTAGGCGACCAGCACCTGCTCATCGAGGTCGACGTCGATCCATTTCTCCGTCGGCCCGACGCCCTCCGGGGGCGGCCGGAGCAGCGCCCGACGGACGTTGCGCTGGTTGACCGCGCGGCCGTCGACGGTGCGCCAGAAGGTCTGCGCCCCGGAGCGGATGGGCGGCGCGTCGGCGAGCACGAAGGGCGTGAGCCGTGGCACCCGGCGGTGCGACGAGGCGCCGAGCCCGTTGGCGAAGGGCGTGTACTCCCAGCCGGTCTCGCTGACCATCCAGGCCAGCGGTAGCTGGTGCGTCTCGTCGATCACCTGCCCCTGGAAGCGCGACCAGTTGCGCACCGGCGCCAGACGCCCGTTGCGGACGAAGCCGCCGCTCTGGGTGCGCCAGTAGACCTCGTCGGTGCCGGAGCTGCGGATGGTGCGATCGAGCGCCACGTACATGCCCGAGAGAAGGCGACGCACGACCGGCCCGCCTCGCTCGCCCGCGAGATCACCCAGCCGGGGAGGACCGCCCGCGTCGCGCACCTCCGCCACCCGCCTCGCGGCGCGGCTGTCGGCGGTGTCGCTCGGGTCGGCCTCGGTGCCCGCGGGGCTGGTCGAGGGAGTTCCTGCGTCGAGGCCTTCGGCGGCGGAGACCGAGCCCGCGTCGGGGGTCGATCGGCTGAAGCGCCAGGGCTCGTACACCCGCAGGTCGGCGAGCGTCGGGAGCCGCCGGTACATGATCGACTGGCCGTAGTTGATGCCGTAGGGGTAGGGCATCCCGGCGTCGAGGTCGGGCTGCGTCGGCGCGCGATAGCCCCGGTAGGGCGCAGGCACCGCGAAGCCGCCGCCGACGCAGACGTAGCCGCCGCCGCGCACCCGGTACCAGCCGCCCTCGGGGTGGTCGCGGTGCACCACGCAGCCGTCGCGCCCGGCGGGGCCTTCGAGGATGTCGACGGTGGCTCCGGCGCGGAGGTAGCCGAGGGCCTGGGCGTCGCGGCGGGGCTCGACCCGCACGGGGGTCCAGGTCGCGAGGGCGATGAGCGCGGTCGGCCGCTCGAAGGGGAGGCCCGCGGGCACGGGCTCGGTCGCGGCGGCGACGATGGGAGGGGCGTCCGGGGCGGAGGCGTCCAAGGGCTCAGCGGGGCGGTGGGAGGACGGCGCGGGCTCGGCGAGGAGCGCCGGAGCGCGGGGCACTGGAGGGCGGTCGGAGAGCGCGAACACCACGGCAGCCGGAATCGCGCCCCAGAGGGCTGCGCGGGTCGAGTGGAACCATGGGGAGCGTCGCACGCTGGGGGGAACCTGATCTGGCGCAGCGGGTGGTCAGGGAGTTGTCCACCCGTCCGGAGGAGTCACCACTTACCGCAATCTGGCCGTGGATCAAGCATCCCGGGGCACTGGCCGACGCGCCCAGCGGTCAGCGCAGAGGCAACGACGGTGACCAGTACCACCCCCCGTAGGTGTCGGTTACGGTCGAGGCGATCCACAGGGCGGGATCCGCGACCGGGAGGCCTCCGATGTCCATGAGCGATGTGTTCAACCTGCGCGGCGCTGCGCTTCCGAGCAGCGCCCGGGTGCTGGCGTTCACCGGGCGCGAGGAGATCTCGCGGGCCTACCGCTTCGAGGTGTTCGTGCTCATCCCGCACGCCCTCATCGACGAGACCAGCCTCGACGACGCCATCGGCACCGCGGCCACCCTCGAGGTGCAGCGCGACGACGGCACCGCCCGCAACCGCTGGCACGGCGTGCTCTCGGAGATCTCCGTGCTGCACGATCTCCCCGGCGCGGCGCTCTACCGGGTGGTGGTGGTCCCTCGCCTCTGGCTCCTCACGCTCACCCAGCGCAGCCGGGTCTACGTCGGCGACGCGCTCCCCGCGGTGCTGGAGAAGTCCCTCCGGGAGGGCGGCCTGCGCGACTTCTCGCTGCGGCTCCAGCGCAGCTACAAGCCCCTCGACCACGTGTGCCAGTACCGCGAGAGCCACTTCGATTTCTTCTCCCGCTGGGTCGAGCGCGAGGGGCTCTACTTCCACTTCGAGCACGGCGAGGACGCCGAGACCCTGGTGGTCTCCGACGCCCGCCCCTACGCGCCGCCGGTGGGGGCTCCGGTGAGGTTCCTCTCCGCGGCGGACACCCGCACCGGGGTCGAGGCCGTCACGCACCTCAGCGTGCGCCGCCGCGTCACCGCCGCGGAGGTCACCCTGCGAGACTACGACCCGCTCAACCCCACGCTCGACGTCTCGGGCCACGGGGCCGTCGACCCGAGCGGCCAGGGCGAGGTGCGCCGCTCCGGCGACAACTTCCTCAACCCCGTCGACGGTCGCCGCTACGCCGGACTGCGCGCCCAGGAGATCGCCGCGCAGCAGAAGGTCTACGAGGGCCGGGGCCGAGCCTTCGACCTGCGCGTGGGCCACAGGTTCTCGCTGGTCGACCACCCCCGCGCGGCGCTCGACCAGGACTACGTGGTGCTCTCCCTCGACCACCGGGGCATCAACGTCGCCGGGAGCCCGGAGCTTCGCGTGCTGCTCGACATCGCCGAGCGCGACGAGCAGGTCTACTCGGTGAGCTTCACCGCCATCGAGGAGACGGTGCAGTACCGGCCCGAGCGGCGCACCCCGTGGCCGCGGGTCTACGGCATCGAGAGCGCCACCATCGACGGCCCGGCGGAGAGCGACTACGCGCAGATCGACTCGCACGGCCGCTACAAGGTGAAGGTGCGCTTCGACGAGAGCGGCCTGGAGAGCGGCGGCGCGTCGACCTGGGTGCGCATGCTCCAGCCGCACGGCGGCAACCCCGAGGGCTTCCACTTCCCGCTGCGCAAGGGCACCGAGGTGATGCTGGTGTTCCTCGGGGGCGACCCCGACCGGCCGGTGATCACGGGCGTGGCGCCCAACGCGCTCACCCCCTCGCCGGTCACCTCGGACAACCACACGCTGAACATCGTCCACACGGGCGGAGACAACCATTTCGAGCTGGAAGACAGCGCCGGGGCGCAGCACATCGAGCTGTTCTCCCCGACGCAGACGAGCTTCCTCTCGCTGGGCGCCATCCACGGCCACGCGTCGCACAACACCGTGTCGAGCACCGACGGCACCGGGCTCATCCACACCGGCGGCAACCACGACCGCACCGTCGGCGGCGCCATGACCGAGGACGTCGTGGGCAGCGTCACCGAGACCTACCACGCGACCCAGGACACCACCGTCACCGGCCACTGGACCGAGACCATCAACGGCGGCGGCACGCAGACCATCAACGCCGGACTCACGCAGACCATCAACGCCGGGCGCGCGCAGACCATCAACGGCGGCGACACGGTGCTGGTGAACGGCGGGCGAACGCAGACCGTCAACGGGGGAGTGACCAGCACCCTCAGCGGGGGGCTCACCTCGACGGTGAACGCGGGCATCACCGCGACCAGCAACGGCGACGTCAACGCGACCGTCAACGGGACCGTCAACCTCACCGTGAGCGCGGGCATCAACATCACCAGCCCCGCGGGCGTGCACATCACGGCGCCCGCCGGGTACACCTGCGTCGCGCCGGGTGGAGTGACCATCCTGGCCCCGTCGATCCACAACGAGCTGCACGTCACCTGGATGAAGGTCGCGAGCGACAGCTCGGACTGGAAGCTCACCAGCGTCGGAGGCTCGGCCTTCAGCTTCAACGCGACGGGCGTGGGCATCGACGTGAAGGGCGTCTCCATCAGCGCCACCGGCGTGGACATCTCCACCAAGGGCGTCGACCTCAGCATCGGCGGTCCAGAGGCCAAGACCCGCGCGGTCAAGCTCGGCTCCCACGGCCTCGAGCTGAAGATCGCCGGCCTGCACGTCCTGCTCTGATGAAGACGATCAAGCCGATTCGCGCGGGGGTCCTCTGCCGCCCCTTCGAGCACCAGGGGCGGTGCCTCTTCGCGGTCGGAGTGATCGCCTACTTCTCCCTCGACGGCGACGCTCCGGGCTGCCTCCTCCCGGAGGTCGCGCTCTGGCCCGACCTCGCCGAAGACCTCGGCGCCGACAGCATCTTCGACGAGTCCATGCCCAAGCTGCGGGGCGAGCTGCTGGTCACCGGCCGGGCCTTCGCGCCCGGCGGGGTCGCGCAGCCCGCGGTGATGGTCAGGGCGAGCTGCGGCGACGTCGACAAGAGCCTGCTGGTGGTGGGCGACCGCCGCTGGGAGCACGGCGCCATGACCACCCCGACGCCCTTCACCGAGATGCCCCTCTCCTGGGCGCGCTCCTTCGGCGGCGAGGGCTTCGCGCTCAACCCCTCCGGGCGAGGCTTCGCGCCCACCCTCGAAGACGGCCGCCCGGTGCACCGCCTCCCCAACATCGAGCGCCCCGATCGCCGCATCCGCGCCGTCTCCGACCGCCCGGAGCCCGCGGGCTTCGGCGCGATGGACTTCCGCTGGCCCCAGCGCACCAGCCGCCTCGGCACCTACGACGACGCGTGGCTCCGCTCCCGCTGCCCGGGCCTCGCCGACGACATCGACTTCGGCCTCTTCAACGTCGCCCAGGACGACCAGCACGCCGGGGGATTCTTCGTCGGCGACGAGGCCTTCCGGCTGGAGAACCTCCACCCCGCCAGACCCCTCATCGAGGGGCGGCTCCCCGGCGTCGCGGCGCGCTGCTTCGTCACCCATCGCACCGCGGAGGGAGACGAGTTCCGAGAGCTGCCGCTGCGCCTCGACACGGTGCACCTGCTCCCCGGAAAGGCGCGGGGAGCGCTGATCTTCCGCGGGCTGATGGAGATCGCCGAGGACGACGCCGCGGACATCGTCCACCTCGTGCTCGGCCTCGAACACCTCGACGCCCCGAAGCCCGAGGAGCACTACCGCGCCACCCTCGAGGCGCGCCTCGACCGCAGCCGCGGCTTCGTCCACATGCTGCGAGACGCCGACCTGCTGCCCGAAGCCCGGGGCGAGGTGACCGCCCCGAAGCTGGAGACCGGCGACCGGATGGAGGGGCTCACGACGCCGGAGTTTCTGCTGGCGAGAAACCTGCGGCGGCGGGTGGAGCGCGACCAGGAGCGGGCCCGCGACACGCTGCTCGCCCACGGGCTCGACCCGGCGGACTACCTCCCGGAGGCCCCACCGGAGCGGGCGCCCCCCTCGCTCGACTCGCTGCCCGAGCTGCTCGACGACGCCGAGCGCCTTCTCGAAGAGAAGAAGGCCCAGGGGGAGGCCGGCCGCGAGGCGGCGACGGCGCTCGTGAAGAGCGAGTGCGCGAAGTACGGCATCGACTACGAGGCGACCTTCGGCAAGCGGCCGAGGAGGCACCCGATCAGCTTCCAGGCGCGCGAGGAGATGGCGAAGCTGAGGGCGCTTCACGACCGGGCCCGGTCGCTCGACGCGAGCGCCCCGGAGCTCGACCGGATGATCGCCGACCCGGACTTCGAAGGCCGCATGATCGACGGGGAAGACCGGCTGAGGGAGGTCTACCGGGCGCACGCCCACCTGCTGGAGTCCGCCTCCCGGCGGGAGGGCCTCGACGCCGACGACGCCCGCTCCATGGTGGTCGCCCGCCTCGCCCGAAGGGAGGGCCTCGCGGACCTCGACCTCACCGGCGTCGACCTCTCGGGCCTCGACCTTCGCGGCGTCGACATGCGAGGGACCTTCCTCGACAACGCCGACCTCCGCGGCTGCGACCTCCGCGGCGCCGACCTCTGGCGCGCCGTCGCCTGCCGCGCCGACCTCACCGACGCCCGCCTCGACGGGGCCCAGGTCGCCGAGGCCAACTTCGGCCGAGCGCTGCTCGCCCGCGCCTCGCTCAAGGGCCTGCGCTTCGAGCGCACGGTGCTCACCGGCGCAGACCTCACCGGCGCCGCGCTCGACGAGGCCCGCTTCGAGGGCTCCGACCTCTCCGAGGCCACGCTCAGCGGCGCCTCCCTCCGCGGCATCGAGGCCCGCTCGCTGATGATGCTCGGCGTCGACCTCTCTCTCGCGAAGCTCGACGGGGCGAAGCTGGTGAAGTGCAACCTGCTCCAGTGCAACCTGCGCGGCGGGTGCTTCGACGGGATCACCCTCACCAGCTGCGTGCTGCTCTCCTGCGACGCCTCCGGGGCCTCCTTCGTGGGCGCGCAGGCGGACAACCTCCGCGTGGTGAAGGACTGCAACCTCGACGGGGCCAGCTTTCGCGGGGCCTCGGTGAAGAGCGCAACGCTGAGAGAGACCAGCATGCGCGGGGCGGTCTTCGCGGAGGCCGACGTCTCCGGGTCGGACTTCTCCGGCAGCGACCTCACGGGCGCATCGTTCTTCCGGGCGACGGCGAGGGAGGCGCGCTTCATCCGATCGCGGCTCGACGGCGCGACGCTCACCTCGTGCAACCTGATGAGCGCGCTGCTCTCCAAGGCCAGCCTGCAGGACGCCGTGCTCGACGGGGCCAACCTCTTTCGCGCCGACCTCGCCCGCTTCCGGGGAAGGCCCGCCCGGCTGGAGGACGCCTTCGTGCTGCAAGCGAGGGTGATCGCTCCGAGGGGGCCCGAGTGATGGAGGCCTCGGAGGTGATCTCGCGCGTCCAGCACGGCGACTCGCTGCGAGGGGTCGACCTCGCGGGCATCGACCTCTCCGGGGCCGACCTCGGCGGCGCGGTGCTGGAGGGCACGGTGCTGCGCGGCGCCCGCCTGGATCACTGCAACCTCGTCGAGTGCAACCTCATCGAGTGCGACCTGACGGACGCCTCGCTGCGCGCCGCCCGCCTCGATCGGGCGACGCTCTACCGGGTGCGCGCCCCGGGCGCCGACCTTGGCGGGGCCTCGCTGGGGGTGGCGAGGGTGGTCGAGTGCGACCTCCAGGGAGCGCGCTTCGAGGGCGCGGAGATGACCTCGCTGGCCTTCATCGAGTCGCTGGTCTCGCGGGCCTCCTTCGCGGGGAGCACGCTCGACCGGGTGGCCTTCGTGGAGAGCGAGACCGAGGCGCTCGACCTGCGGGGCGCCTCGCTCAAGGCCTGCGTGATGACCCGCACCGACCTGCGCGGCGCGCTGCTGGACGGGGCGCGCTTCGAGCTGGTGGTGATGATGGAGTGCGGGCTCGCGGGCAAGGACCTGCGCTCGGCCCGCTTCAGCGCGTGCCAGTTCAACGCGTCCGACCTCCGCGGCGCAGACCTGCGCGGGGTGACCCTGGAGCGCTGCAACTTCAAGGACGCCGACCTCCAGGAGGCGAAGCTCTCCGGGGCCAACCTCCAGTGCGCGCTCTTCCTCTCGGCGAAGCTGCAGAAGGCCGACCTCTCCCGCGCCGACCTCCGCCTCGCGGTGATGATCGACGCCGACCTCTCGCTGGCCGACCTGCGCGGGGCCAACGCCGAGCAGGCCCAGCTCACCCGCGCCCGCTGCATCGGCGCGCGCTTCGACGGCGCCAACCTCACCTACGTGGACTTCACCCACGCCGACGTCTCCGGCGCGGACTTCTCGGGCGCCACCGTGCACCGGGCGCGCTTCCACCGCACCATCGACGCCGGGGCCCTGGGCCTCGGGTCGGGCTGGCTGGGCGACGACGAGGCGCTCGCCAGCGCAGAAGATTTCCGTTCACCCTACTGAAGGAGGACCTTTCCCCATGAGCGCTCCCACCCGTTCGATCAAGGCACCGCAGAGCTTCCAGGACAGCGGCACCGTGCTGCGCGTCGAGGGCGACCGCGTCGTGGTGCGGGGCGCTGCGGCGGAGTTCCACTGCCGGCGCGCGGTGAGCTGCGTGGTCGACCCGCGCCCCGATGACCTGGTGCTCTTCGCGGGCATCGCCAGCGGCGAGCGCTACGTGCTCGCGGTGCTGGAGCGCGTCGGCGACCAGGCCGCGGTGTGGTCCGCGCCGGGCTCCGTCACCCTGGCGGCGCCCGACGGGCAGGTGACCGTGGCCGCGCGCGACGGGGTGAGCGTGGTGACCCCGGCGGCGGTGCGGGTGACCACCGACGCGGTGAGCGTGACCGCGCGAGAGGGAGAGCTCGCGGTGCAGGCGCTCACCTACGTGGGCTCGGCGGTGGTCGCCAGCCTCGACGACCTGAAGCTCACCGCGCAGCGCATCGACACCGTCGCCGAGCGCCTCTCGCAGAAGCTCAAGCGCGCCTACCGCGCCGTCTCTGAGATCGACCAGCTCCGCGCCGAGCAGGGCGACTGGAGCTTCCGCAAGACCCTCGGGCTGCACGCCGCCAACGTCGTCGCCACCGCGAAGGACCTCGTGAAGGTCGACGGCGACCAGATCCACCTGGGCTGAGAAGGGACCACCCAAACCAATGTTCGCCAACACGCAGATGATGGGCATCGACATGGGCTTCCCGGACGTGTGCCTCACGCCCGCGCCGCCCGCCCCGGCGCCCATTCCCATCCCGTATCCCAACATCGCGATGGGGCCGCTGGGCGTGCCCGCCGCGTACAACGTCCTCTTCATGGCCACGCCCGCGCACAACATGGCGACCACCATGGTCACCAGCGGGCGACAACGCCGGCCTCGCCACCGGCGTCGCGTCGGGCATGGTCATGGGCCCCGCCCGGCACGTCACCGCGGCCTTCACCGTGCTGGTCGGCGGCATCCCCGCCACCCGCATGACCTCCGTCGGCATCCAGAACTCCACCAACTGCCCTGGCATCCGGCTCTCGCCCAGCCAGGTGAAGGTGCTGCTGCTGGCGCCGTGAGCCTCGCCCTCGAACTGCTCCGGGAGCGCCTCGCCGCGACGCCCCTCGCCCGCCGGGGCTTATCCATCGAGGCCCACGACGACGACGCCCTCGGCTTCGCCCACGAGGGGGTCGACACGGGGCTGCGGGCGGCCGTGCGCGTGGTGCAGGTGCCGATGCTCGACGCCCTGCGCGCGGAGGGTCGCTGGGTGGAGGCGAGCGTGGCCCCGTCGCTGCTGGCCGAGTCCGCGAGCCCGGTGGTGGTAGTGGTCGTCGACGCCGCCGGGCACACGGTGTGGGCGACGCGCGACGAGCTGCTCGCTCGGGTCTCCGACGCGCAGCGACAGGACGGCGCGGCGGGGTCCTGGCAGGTGAGGTTCAGCGCGCTCGCGGGCGCCGGGGGCTTCGGGCTGCACCGGATGTTCCTGGTGCTGGCGGCGGAGTGGCTGCGACCGTCGCTGGAGGCCTCGGGGCCCTTACCGGATCTGGTAAGAACCCGGACGCTGCTGCGGCGCTTCCTCGACGACGGCGACGGCTTCGACGCCGCGCTCACGGAGCTCGAGGCGCTGGGCGTTCCCCGGTGGTTCGTCGCGGCGAGCGCGACGGCGAAGGACGAGGCGACGGTGACCTTCGCGACGCCGCCCTACTTCGAGCGGCTGTCGGTGGAGCTTCGGAGCGCCCGGGAGACGCTCGTCGTACGCGACTGCACGTTGCGCTGCTCCCGCGGCGGGGCCTCGCGCTCCACCTGGGTCAACGACCTCAATCCCATCGCGGTGGGCCTCACGCTGCGCCTCGACCACGCCCACACCACCATGGAGCTCCGGGGTTCGCTGCTGGGCGCGGCGGCCTCGGCGACCTCGCTCTCGGTGGCGGCTCGCTTCGTCTGGCGCTTCGGACAGGGCGGCCGGGTCACGCTTCTCCCGGGCTGCGCGGCGGCGGGCCTGGCAATCGGGAGCGTGTTTCCTCCGCAGGAGCGCGAGGCCCTCAACCACGCCGTGGTGGAGACCCTCGACGCGCTCGCGGCCATCGAGCGAACGACCGGGGCGTCCTTCGACATCGACCCGGCGAGCCTCGCGGACCCGGCTCAGGCCGAGGCGGTGCGGGAGCTGCTGCTGATCCGGTCGTCGTCGCGCATCGAGCGGGCGGCCCTCTCCATGCGGCTCTCGCTGAGCGGCGCGGAGGTGTCGCGGCTCCTCGATGCCTCCGCGATGCAGCGCAGGATCACCTTCCGCATGCCGCCCTCTCGGGTGAGCCAGACGGTGCTCGGGGTCTCCGTCGCGCTGGGACAGCGGGTGCAGGAGGTGACCGGGACGCTGGTGCCGACGCCTGCCGAGCTGGCCAGGGTGGTGGCCTCGCTCGGCCCGGCGGAGCGCCTCGACGTGGAGCTCAGCGCGGTGGAGGTGCGGGAGTTCTACGAGCCCTCGTCGACGGCAGCGCCCACCACGGAACCCCAGGGCCCTCGTGGTGCTCCCAGTGGTATCCGCCGAAGTGGAAGCACGTGAGCAGCGAGAGCGCGGCGCCCATGTCGTTGCTCCGGGCGCGGTGCCTGTCGACGTAGCCGCCGGCGGGCTCGCGGTGCGGGAGGAAGGTTCCGAAGTAGAAGAGCTGCGCCGTGGAGGCGAGCGAGGGCAGCACCCAGAACAGCAGCAGGTTCACCTGCGAGACGTGAACGACGTGCTGGAGCACGTTGAAGATCACCGCGTGCCCGAGCACCTGCGGCCACCGGAGGTAGTGACCGATGAAGCGCAGGTACCAGCGGCCGAAGCCGTCGTGCGTGCCGTCGTGGAAGTCGGGGTCGTCGGCGCTCGCGGGGTGCGCGTGGTGCAGGCGGTGCTCGCTCCGCAGGGTGGCGTAGGGGAAGAGCGCGTAGAGCCCGACGGAGAGCGCGCCGACGAGCTCATTGAGTCGGGGATGGCGGGGCGCGACGGTGCCGTGCATGGCGTCGTGGGCGACGATGAAGAGACCCGTGTGGGCCCAGGTGCGGAGCGCCACCAGCGGCAACCAGAGGGCCGGATGAATGGCCCCGATCGGGAGGCCGAGGGCGACGACCAGGGAGAGCGCCCAGGTGAGGACGATGAGCGCCGAGAGCGCGAGGCCGACCGGGACGCGTGCGCTTGAACTCATCGGGCCGAGGACCTCCGTCTGTGAGATGCCCGTCCGCGGCTAACGGGTCGCGAGCTCGCGCAGGCACTCCGAGGCCTGACGCTCGGCGTCGGCTGGGGAGAGCGCGTAGGAGCGTGGAGCGACCGTCAGCCGCGAGCGGTCGGCGCACATCGCCTGTCGAATCGCGAGGTGCCCCCTCGCCGTGGCCCGCACCCGGTAGGGATCATCCGCCGGGGCCACGACCGGGTGCGCGGCGAGGTCGAGCGAGAGCCGCTGCCAGAACTCCTCGTGGGCGCCGCCGCACATCGCGTCGAGGCTACGGGTGACGGAGGCCGCTCGCTGGTGGTGCTGCTCCGTCGCGATCACCCGAAGCGGGCGTGCTGCGAGTTCGTCCGACCAGCTACGGCGGGAGACCGCCACGCGCAGGTCGTCGCAGTCCGACTGGAGCAGCGCCCGCTGTGCTCCGGCCACCTCGCCGAGGCCGCCGACGGCCTCCTGGGAGAGCCTCCCCAGGGCCCTCCGGGTGGACTCTCCGCAGGCGCACACCCGCTCGGCTCTGCCCCACCATGCGGCGCGGCTGCGTCGGGCGCGGACCGCCGTGATGGTCGAGCCGAGGGCGAGCAGCGCGAGGGCGGCCGCCACGCCGAGGGAGCGCCGGGAGGTCACCGCGCTCACCGGGCGGGCAGCGGGTCGACGAAGAGGGGCAGCCGGAAGGGGCCGTTGAGGGAGTAGTGCTCGACCGGCGCGGTGGCGCGCTGGCCGAAGCGTCCCAGCACGAGGCCGGAGCCCTCCATCACCCAGGAGAGGAAGCTCTCCGCGGCCACGCGACCGAGACGGGCGCACATCACCTCGGGGCGGTCGGACTCGCCGTCGCCTACCGAGCGCCAGGTCATGGCGAAACGCTGGAGGGTGGCGAGGCGGTCCCTCGCACGGGCGCGCTCGGGCTCGGAGCGCACGGCCAGGAGGGAGTCTCGCAGCACGTCGAGCGGACGCTCGGCGGAGGGGAGCACCACGCGGCCGAAGAGCTCCTTGCCCTCGTCGGCGGTCCAGATGACCCGAGCGCCGTCGGAGCGGAGCTCGGCCTCGCCCAGGAAGTAGAGCCAGAGCGCGAAGCCCAGCCCCCGCAGCTCGCCAACGTCGACGACCCTCGTCGGAGGGCCGAAGCGCTCGACGAGGCCCACCGCGAGCGCGCCCTCACCCCCAGGCACCGCCACGATGCGAGGTGGGGCGTCGCCGGGGTTCCATCGGGCGAGCAGGGCGCCCGACTGCGGGGCGGCCACGCCGGGCTCCACGCGGGCGATCACCTCGCGAGAGAGGTGGATGCGCACGCCCCCGGCCTCGGCCTCGGCGGTCTGCGCCACCACCAGCCGGATGCTGTCGGGGAAGAGGATCGGGAAGGCCAGCACGTCGGCCTCGGTGACGGCCGCCCTCCTGTGCGAGGCCGCGGAGGCCGAGAGCAGGGGGTTGAGGACCAGCGAGCGGTAGCCCTGGGCGTTGGGGTGATCCTCCAGCCAGTGGGACTGGCCGTGGCCTCGGGCGACGTTGGCGATGGCCTCCAGCCGACCGACGCCTGCGAGGAGCTCGACGCCCGCGGCGGGGGCGTTGTCGGCGCCGCCGCTCTTGCGACCTGCACCGCTGTCGCGAGCGGCATCGCGGGGGGCCATGCGCACCGTGACCACCGCGCGGCCGTTGGGGTCGACGAGGTCGACGGTGCCGGCCTCGCTGCGCACGGGCTGGAAGAAGAGCAGCTCGGCGAAGCGGGCGCCCCAGCCGGGGTCTCGCTGCGGCAGGTAGACGATCGCCTCGCGCGCGTCGCTGCCCGTGCGGGGCACCACCTCGAGGCGCAGCGGGCCGACGCCCCGCGCGTCGCTCGACAGCGCCCCCACCGACGGAGCGGTCTCGCCGAGCAGCACCTGCAGGCCCTTCTGCCACGGCGGCGCGGCCTCGTGCCCCGGCGACCAGAGCCCGTTGCGCTCGAAGCAGCCCCGCCACTCGGCCAGCAGCCGCAGGGCGTCAGCGCGCTCGGCGCTGGCGTCGATGCGGGTCTTGAGGTCGCTCCAGTAGTTCTCCCTGGCGACGCGGGGAGCGCACCAGAAGAGGCACATCGGGTCGGCCGCTCCCACGAGCAGCCGCCGTCCTTCGGCGCCCTGGCGACGCGCGTCCCGGAGCATTCCCAGGAAGCGACACTCGGGGCGCAGGTCGGCCAGCATCGCGCCGAGGTTGTCCACCTCGGGCCGGAGCAGGTCGACGGTCTCCAGGGTGAGCTCGCCCAGCACCAGCCCCAGCAGCAGCAGTCGCCAGCGCTCGAAGGACTGCTGGAGCCGCGCGTTGACCAGCTCGGGCTGCGGCTGCTGGGCGCCCGGGTCGAGCAGGAGCTGGCCCAGCAGGTGGGACATCATCTCGGCCTGCGCGAAGGGCGTCGGGAAGCTCTTGGTGCGCAGGTGCGCGTGCGTCGGCTGCCAGGCGCCCTTCTTCTGGTCGAGGGCGAAGGTGTCGGTGGTCGCGGCGTCGTTGGAGCCTGGGATGAGTTGGATCACGGCGTCAGCTCCGGAGGGCGGCAAGCAGCGAGCGCTCGATCTTCATGGCGAGCTCGGCGTCGGGGGCGGGCTGGTGCCCGCGCTCCCGCTCGGCGCCTGCGGTCGACTCGAACTGAAACGCGTCGATGAGCAGCTTGAACGCGTCCGGCGCCTTCCACTGGCGGTGCTTGCGGAGGGCGTAGAGCTGCCGGGCGCGGGGGTCGCCGAAGAGCGAGAGGTCGACGTCGCCGAAGACCCTGGTGAACCACTGGGTGACGAAGCGGAGCTGCGCCCCGCGGGCCTCGAGGGCGTTGAGCACCTTGCGGGCGAAGGCCGAGTCGCGGTCGTGCTGGGCGCGGGCGACGTTGGCGATGAGCGAGCCCCAGGTGCTGCGGGCCTTCTCGTAGTCGAAGTCGACGAAGTCCGAGTCCTTCTGGCGAAACGACCCGTAGACCTCCTGGAGGATGAGCGCCTCGACGATGCGGGCGCCGAGCGTGGCGTCGCGCGAGCCGCGCGGGGTGTTCCACTTGCGGCGCAGGGGCCAGGCGGGGTCGTGCTCGTCGTGGGAGAGGCCGTAGGTGCGGTGCATCCCGCGAGCCTGGGTGTCGGTCTTGTCCGGCAGCATCAGCAGCCCGTAGGCCGCGAGCAGCGGGTACATGCTGTCGGTCTCGTCGTTCTCCGCCGCGGCGGGCACGGCCTTGATGTGCGCCGTGGGGTGGTCCGGGACGCCCAGCAGCGTCGAGGCGTCGAGGAGCGAGCGGGTATACCGGTAGAAGTATTCGAGCCCGTGGCCCATGCTGGCGAGCAGCGTGGCGGTGTCGACGGTCTGCCCGGTGGTGGCCGGCAGGTCGAACCAGCGCAGCAGGAAGGCCCCGAAGATGGGCTTCGCCGGGCCGACGGCCTCGCGCACCAGCTTGATGAGCTGGTGGGTGATGCCTGCGCCGGTGCCGCCGAGGAAGGAGCCCACCACGAAGATGCGCGCGGCGGTGCGGGCGCGGCCGAAGAGCGGGTCCATCGCGCCGCCCTTGCTCGACGCGAACACGGCGCTGCCGACGCTGGGGTTGGCGAACATCCCCTTGCCGATGTCGACGCCCGCGGAGACCCCGACGCCGCCGTCCACGCCGCCGGACTCCTCGTCGTAGAAGAGCTCGAAGAGCTCGCGCTCCAGGGGGTCGGCCCGGTCGTCGAGGAAGATCCGCCGGAAGGCCGTCTCCTTCATGGTGTCGCGCGCGAAGGGCGGGACGATGGCCTCGGCGCCCTCCAGCGGGTGCGGGCACCCGGCGCTCACGGTGTTGCCGAAGGAGCGGAGCTTCACGGCGAGGCGCGAGTCGCTGTCGGCGTCGATGACGAAGGCCTCGATGGGCTCGGCCAGGGCGCCGATACGCAGCAGCCTCGCGATGCTGAGGGCGATGTGCTGACCGCCCCCGCCGACGGCGATGACGAGATCCATGGCGGTACGAAGCTCCCTCTTGGGGTTTCAGGTGCGGTTGGCGACGAGGCAGCCGGTGAGCGTGACGACGAGCGTCGGGATGAGCCCGAGCACCAGCGCCCTCGCGAAGAGCTGCGTGCCCAGGAAGACGTACTGAGAGAAGTCCGCGGAGTGCATGCACTGCTCGAGGATGTCTGCGCGCACCGGGTCGAGGCCGGCGATGGTGGTGCCGATGACGCACGCGACGCCGACGCCGGTGAGGTAGCGCACGAAGGCGCTGCCCCAGAGGCGCTTGCGCATCACCACGAAGATCACGATGCCCAGCAGCGAGGCGCCGACGGTGTAGCCCGCGGCGGCGATGAGCCCGCTGCGGCTGGCCTGCTGGCAGGTCTCCTGGGAGAGGTAGCCGGAGCCCGGCGTGGTGACCGCGAAGGAGCCTCCGCTGTCACCCCCGGTGGACGTGACGGTGGTGCCCGGGGCGGGCGCGGGCGCGGCCGTCGCGGCGTCGTCGCCGTTGGCCGGAGGGGCCGGTTCGGCGGGCCAGCTCGGCGAGTTCGCGCGGGGTTGGAGCAGGAGGCTTGGGTGCATGCGGGCCGGGAGCGAGCCACGCCCCGTGACGAGCGTCAAGGCCATCGAGCGCGCCGCCGCGGGCCCCGCTGCTTCGGTGTGCCCGAGAGCCGCCCTCTCGTGAGACAGTCGAGCTCCCACACTCTACGGAGGCATTGGCGGACCTATGAGTCGACGCGCGTTTCGGGCGAAGGCCCTGATTCCGATGGTGATGCTCGCGCTGTTCGCGGGCTGTTCGGAGGACTCGCCCCCGGGCGTGCTCGACACCGACTCCGGGCTCGGCATGGATCTGGGGTCCACGGACCTCGGAGTCGATGGCTCGACCGACTCCGGCGGCAACGACGCCTCGATGGACGCCCCGATGGACGTCCCCGTGGACATGGGTCCTTCGCGCTGCGCCGCGGACGGCGACTGCCTCGGCAACGCGGGCGGCCCCGTCTGCGACGTCACGAGCGGGCGCTGCATCGGCTGCCGCGTCTCCCCGGACTCCTGCCCCGCCGACCAGCACTGCGACGGCGCCTCTTCCCGCTGCGTCACCGGCTGTCGCGCCGACGAGGGCTGCCGCACCGGCGACGCCGGCACCGGCGGACTGCGCTGCGACACCAACACCCACAGCTGCGTGCAGTGCGTCACCGACGAGCACTGCCCCTCCGGCAACCTCTGCGTGGGCAACCTCTGCGTCACCGGCTGCACCGACACCCGCGGCTGCCCCGGCGGCCAGACCTGCTGCAGCGGCGCCTGCGTCGACACCACCAGCAACCTCGCCAACTGCGGCCGCTGCGACACCCGCTGCACCGCGACCAACGCCACGCCCGCGTGCCGCAACAGCATGTGCACCGTCGGCACCTGCACGGTCCCCTACGGGGACTGCGACTCGATGGCGAGCAACGGCTGCGAGACCAACACCTTCACCGACGTCTTCCACTGCGGCGCCTGCAACCGCCCGTGCGAGGCGCGGGCCCACTCCACCGCGGCCTGCAACGCCGGGAGCTGCGCGTACACCTGCGAGGCGGGCTTCAGCGACTGCGACGGCAACCCCGCCAACGGGTGCGAGACCAGCACCGCCACCGACGCCGCCAACTGCGGGGCCTGCGGGTCGCGCTGCATGCCGCCGAGAGGCACCGGGGCCTGCATGGCCGGGCGCTGCGTGGTCACCGCCTGCTCCTCGGGCTACGGCGACTGCAACACCAACGCGGCGGACGGCTGCGAGACCAACACCAGCAACACCACGGACAACTGCGGCACCTGCGGCAACGTCTGCCCGTCGAGCACCAACGCCGCCGCCGCCTGCGTGGGCGCGTCGTGCGTGACCTTCTGCGTCACCGGCTTCCTCGACTGCGACGGCCGTGACTCCACCGGCTGCGAGGTCAACGTCCGCACCGACCTCGCCAACTGCGGCGCCTGCGGCCGGGCGTGCACCACCGCCAACGCGACGCCGGTCTGCCGGTCGTCGCAGTGCGAGGTGGCGAGCTGCAACACCGGCTTCGACAACTGCGACGGCGCGGCGGCCAACGGCTGCGAGGTCAACCTCCAGAGCGACGCGCTCAACTGCGGCGGCTGCGGCATGCGCTGCCCGGCGGGCAGCAACCAGCTCGCGACGTGCAGCGCGGCGATGTGCGGGCTCGCGTGCGCCCCCACGTACGTCGACCTCGACCGCGACCCGGGCAACGGCTGCGAGTGCCGCAACACCGACCCCGACCTCCCCGACGACGGCTTCGCCGACACCAACTGCGACGGCATCGACGGCGTCGAGGCGCGGGCGATCTTCGTGGCCCCGGGCGGCAACGACGGCAACCCGGGCACGCGCTCGGCGCCCCGGCGCACCATCCAGGCGGGCATCGCCGCCGCGGCCTCCGGGCGGCTCGCGGTCTACATCGCCGCGGGCACCTACGCCGAGTCCATCACCCTGAGCCCCGGCGTCAGCCTCTACGGTGGCTACACCGCGAGCGACTGGAGCCGCAACGCGACCAACGTCACCACCATCCAGGGCGGCACCACGGCGGTCTTCGCCCGGGTCAACGAGCCGGTGGTGCTGCAGCGGCTGACCATCACGTCGAGCGACGCGACGGCCGCGGGGCAGAGCAGCTACGGCGTGCGCATCGCGGGCTCCGGGGCGAGCGTCACCCTGCAGCGCTGCACCGTGCGCGCGGGTCGCGGCGCCAACGGCACCGCCGGGGACACGGGCGGCACCGGCGCGGGCGGCGGAGACGCCTCGGGCCGTAGCCCGGGCGCCTCGTCGTGCGGAGCGAACGGCGGCACCGGCGGCGCGGCGGTGAGCGGCGTCCGTGACGGCAACCCGGGCACCGGCGGCAGCACGCCGCAGGGCGGCGGCGGGGGCGGCGGCGGGAGCGCCGGCGGAGGCTGCGGCAATTCCCGCGAGGGCGCCAACGCTCCGGACTCTGCGGCTCCGGGACGGGGCGGACCGGGCGGCGCCTCGGGCGGCGTCGCGGGTGTGCAGGGCAGCGTGTCGTCGAGCGACGGAACCTACCTCCCCACTGCGGGCGGCACCGGCGGCACCGGCCAGCCTGGCGGCGGCGGCGGCGGCGGCGGCGCGGGCGGCGGTGACTCCGAGTACACCGGCTTCTTCAACTGCACGAGCCGCACGAGCGGCTACGGCGGCGGCGGCGGCGCCGGAGGCTGCGGCGGCGGCGGCGGCGAGGGTGGCACCAGCGCTGGAGGCAGCTTCGCGGTGATGTCCCACTCCAGCGCCGTGCGCATCGAGAATTGCGTGCTCTCGGCGGCGGCAGGCGGCACCGGCGGCCGCGGCGGCAACGGTGGCGGCGGCGGCGGCTTCGGCGCAGGCGTGGGCGGCGGCGGCGGCAGCGGCGTCGCGGGCGACGGCGCGCCGGGCAAGAACGGCGCGGGCGGCGGAGCGGGCGGCGGCGGAGCGGGCGGCGCGGGCGGCCCCTCGGTGTGCGTCTACTACGTGGGCGCGACGCCGACGCAGAGCAGCGTCACCTGCACCCGTGCCGGCGGCGGCGCTGGGGGACCGGGCGGATCGGGCGGGACCGGCACCGCCCCGTCGGGCCCGACCGGCATCTCCGTCGACACCCGCGGCGGCTGAGCCGACGTCCGCGGTTGCGACGCGCGGTGGTGTCCTTCACCCTCGCGCGTCGTGACCGAGGGCAACGATCCCAAGCGCGACGCCTGGCTGGAAGTCAGCCCCGACGCGCCCTCCCCCCTCGCTCCCTCTCCCTCCTCCGAGCCGCCCATGGCATGGCTCCAGCCCGAACCCGAGGACGCACCCCGAGAGCCTGGCCGTAGGAAGGTCCGGGCCTCGGAGCGCGCTGCGCCCACCGCAGCGCAGGACGCCGCCTCGCTCGCCATCGTGGCGGCCCTCCAGCGAGAAATCCCCCTGATGGCCGCGCTCTGGCCGGACGTGCGGCCCGCCGAGCTGCTTCGCTCGCCGCCTCCCATCGAGGCCTTCCAGGCGCGCTGCGACTTCGCCCGCCGCGCCATCGACGCCGTCGGTCGGCGGGACGCCGAGGCGCGCTCCAGGGCCGAGCTCGCCCAGCGCCGCCTCTCGGACGAGCTCGCCCGGCTGGGCCAGCACGGCGCGCCGCTCGAGGCCGCGCTGGCGAGCCTGGAGGCGATGCAGGCGCGGGAACTCCTCGACGCCGTGCGCACGCTCTTCCGCGACCAGCGCACCCTCTTCGCCGGCGATGTCGCCCGGGTCGACGCGGCCGCCGTGGAGGTCGGGATCACCCCGGCCAGGGCGCGGGAGATCCTCGCCGCCGAGGGCTTCACCCTGCAGTCCGTGGAGTCCCGGCCGTGGTCTCCCTTCGCCCAGCTTCCGGGCGCTCCCGCCACGATGGACCAGCTCGCCGTCGCGCTGATGGCGCACCCCGCCCAGGCCATCGAGCTGCTGCGCCAGGGCGCCGTGCTCGACTGGCTGCGCGCCAACGGGGCGAGCCCGATGGTGATCGAGCGCTCCCGCGAGGCCCGGATGTCCGCCGAGCGGGGCGCCTCGCCGATGCTGGCGGTGCACCTGCAGACCTGGGCCCTCGGCCGCCGCGAGCTGCGCCTCGGCTCCGTGGCGGTGCCCACCCCCGACTCGCTGGGCTCGCTGGTGCGCTCGGGCTCGCTCTCCCTCGATGCGCTCGCCACCGCGGCCCGGGAGGGCCTGCTCGCGACCTGGCTCCGGATGTCCGGCTGGATCGTCGCCGCGGGCGCCGCGGACCTCGTCGCCCGCAACGAGCCGAGCGGCCTGCGTCGCCTCGCGTGGTCGCTGGGGGAGCCGCTCTACCTGGGCGCCGCGGCCATCACGGACGTCTCCTCCCTCGCCCGGATGGTGCTCGCGCAGCCCTCGCTCCGAGAGGCGCTCCCTCCGCTGCTGGCCTCCGGGGACCTCGTGGCGTGGATGGAGTCGCTCCCCCCGCCTCGCCGGGACGACGCCTGGCTCGACACGCTGCGACGCAGCCAGGGCGACCCCCAGCTCCGAGGCGACACCCTCGCCTTCTGGACCGGCGTCCACGCCCTGACCCGCGCGCCCTCGCTGGAGGTGCTCGACCGCCGCGGCGAGTCGCACGGCTTCCACGGCGTGCAGTCGCTCACGGTGACCGCCGAGCTCGCCGGAGCCTGGGATGGCCTCAAGCGCAGCTACCGCAGCGGAGAGCTCGTCGCATGGGTGGGCACCCAGCGCCCCGAGCTGGCGCTTCCCTCGCTCCCCCGGCCGCCGCGCGAGGACGAGGCCGAGCTCAACGAGTTCTTGTGGGCGCTCGGGCACCGGGGGCTGGTGCTGGAGTGGGGCGACCGCGACCTCGCGATCAGCGCGCCGACCGACCTCGTGAGGGCCTACCGGGACGACTGGCGCAACCTGGAGGCGCTGCTCTCCCGCGGCCACATCTTCGCGTGGATCTCCCGCTTCCACGGCGACCGGATGCTCGTCCCCCGCGACGGCGAGGGACACGGGTTCAGCGTGGCCGAGGCGATGGAGGCCCTTCGCGCCGAGCTCCCGAGGCTGCCTTCGGGCTTCGGGGCGCTCAAGATCGCCCTGCTCTGCGGGCTGCGAGCGCTGCCCACGGACCCGTGCCGCCCCGGCGACGACGCCACCGTCGAGGGCTTCGTCGACATCACCCTGAAGCCCGACGGGGACGCGCGCGCCTGGGACCCCTTACGTGCCCATGTACTCCATGGGACGGCGCTGCTCTGGGTCGCGCTCGACCCCCGGGTGCGACGGCCGGTGACCCGCTCGCTGCTGCACGCCGCCTTCGCCGCGTGGAACCCCGGCGCCGACCAGGTGGAGCACACCGAGCGGGTGATGGCGGGCTCGCGCGCAGCTTCGGCCGACCGGTGCCTTCGCCGGCGCTCGAGGCGAGGCTCTCCCAGACGGACCGGGAGGAGCGGCGCTCGCAGGAGATGAGCCGCGAGCTGATCGACGCCCGCCGCGGTCGCCGTCGGCTCGGGGCGCTCGCGATCTTCTTCTTCCTGGCGCTCTGCGGGATGGCGGTGCTGCTGCTACGTCCCGCGGCGGGCGTCGGAGCGCAGGACCCGGGGCCCGACGGCGACGCGCTGGTGCGCCTCCGGGTGGAGGTGACGATCCCTCGGGCCCAGCGCAACCACCCGTGGGACCCGGACGGCAGCGGCCCGGAGCTGCACCTCGCGCTGCAGACCCGCGACGGCCCGGTGGAGGTCGGTCCCTGCGTGGCCGACCGGGAGTGCGCGCAGACCTTCGACAACGTGCGCCTCGCCGCCAACACGCCGTTGCAGGTGCTGGTCGACGAGGACGACCCGCTCCGCCGCGAGCTGCTCGGGCGCATCTGGCTGCGCTGGCAGGGCGGCCGGCAGGAGACGCTGCGCAGCGTGGTCGGCCCCTGCGTGGTGACGGTGGAGGTGCGTCGGGTGCTCCAGCTCCCCTCGCCGACGCCTCCCGCGGTGACCCCTCCCCCCGCGCCCGCAGTCCGCGTCGACGCTGGAGCGCCCTCGGCCACGCGCCCCCGACGCTCGACCCGCTCGCCTCGTCGGCCGACGCCGTAGCATCCCCTCCGCGCCGTCAGGTCAGCGAGGGCAGCCCGAAGCTCGCCCTCAGCGTCGCCTCGCGCGGCTTCGCCCGCTCGCTCGCAACCTCCAGCGCCGCGATGCACGCCGCCGGAACCCGCCGCGCCAGCAGCACCCCGTTGCCGCTCCGGTAGACCCGCACTCCGTTCGCACGGAGCGCCTCGGGGTCGACCCCCAGCAGCACCGCCACGCCCGCGCGCTTGCCCACCCGGCTGTCCGTCGCCTCGGCCAGGTGGACGTGCGTGCGCTCGCCCGGCAGCAGGCCCTCGCGCGCGATGGACTCCGCCGCCTCGAAGGAGGTGCCGTGCCAGATGATGGCTGCCCGCAGGTCCTCCTCCCAGGAGGCTTCGAGCGCCTCCAGGGTGACCGGCATGCCTGCGAGAGAGTGGCCCTGGCAGGCGCGGATGCGACCGTCGCGCAGCTCCAGGCGAGACTTGTTGTTCTCGCGCACCGCCACGTCGAGCAGCGCCCGGCTGAGGCGGGCGACGCGCAGCACGTCGTCGACCGACGCCCAGCCCGCGGCGTCCATGGCGAGGCCGGCGGCGCCGGCGCGGTGGCGGAGCAGCGCGCTGAGCGAGTGGCTGGCGCGGATGATGTCCTTCGGGTTCATGGGCTTCTCCTTCGAGTTCTCCCGATGAGTCCTACGGCGGCGGAGCACTCACGCGGAAGACGCATCTCGTGATCGACCATCACGCGCCGTGATAGTGCTCTCCGGGCGATGGTGACGCCCGCGCCCGACCTCGACCTCCTGCGCACCTTCGCGGTCTTCGCGGCGCAGCTCAACTTCACCCGCGCCGCGGCGCTGCTGCACCTCTCGCAGCCCGCGGTGCACGCCCAGGTCGCGCGCCTCGGGGAGTCCCTCGGCGTCGCGCTCTACCAGCGGCAGGGCCGCGCGCTCGCGCTCACCGACGACGGCCGGCGCGTCGCGGCCTTCGCGCGCGAGACCAGCGAGCGCACCGAGGCCTTCGTCGCGGCGTTGCGGGGCGACGAGGCGCCGCGGCCGGTGTGCCTCTGCGCGGGGGCCGGGTCGTACGTGCACCTGCTCGGCGAGGCCCTCCGAGGGTGGATCGCCGGGTGCGCCGCCCCGACCCGCCTGCTCACCCGCGACCGAGAAGGAACCCTGGAGGCCGTGCGCTCGGGCGAGGCTCACCTCGGCGTGGCGCCCGTCGAGGCGCGTCGGGCAGACCTCTCCGCGGAGGTGCTCGGGGTCATCCCGCAGGTGCTGGCGATGCCTGCCGCGCACCCGCTGGCCGGGCGTCGGAGCGTGCGTCTGCGCGACCTCGACGGGGTACGCCTCGTGGCCCCTTCGCCCGACCGGCCGCATCGGCAGGCGCTCGACGCGGCGCTCGCCGCAGGGGGCGCCCGCGCCGAGGTGGCGGTCGAGGCCAACGGCTGGGAGCTAACGTTGCGCTTCGTCGAGCTCTGCGTCGGAGCGGCCGTGGTCAGCGGGTTCTGCCGCCTGCCGCCGGGAGTCGTCGCTCGCCCGATGCCCGAGCTGCCTGCGAAGACCTATCACCTCGTGCGGCGACGGAAGGGCGCGCGACGACCGGAGCAGGAGGCCCTGCGCCAGGCGCTGCTCGCCGGCTGCGCGACCTGGCGGCGGTGACGCCCGCCGCGATTGCATCCGCGTGGCGATGAGCCCGTCGCAGTGAGGAGCACGCTGCGTGGGGCACCCTACTTCTTCTCTATGGGGCAGGTGCTGATGCCAGCGAGGCGGTAGAGCGGACAGAAGCCGAACGCGCCTGTGACCAGAGGCACCAGGCCAACGAGGCCCCAGAGCGTGTGAGGACCGACGAACGTCAGCGAGAGCAGCGCGAGGCCGAGCGCGACGCGGGCGGCGCGATCCCAGGTGGCTTCATTGATCTGCATGGTGAGGGACTCCTTGCGGTCTTGGAGCCAGGGTTCGGGAGGAAGGGTTCGGCCCGTCGCGACGAATCACGAATTGGGCGATGGGGCCTCTGCGCCCGCTGCCGCGCTCGCCTCGGCCTGCGCTGAGGGAGAGCGCCGCTGGTACAGTCCGCGTCCCAACCCGATGACCCACGCGATCTTCAGCTCCGACGGGAGCGCACTCCTCCTCGCCGACGTGTTCGGCCTCACCCGCTTCGCCCTCGGCAAGGCCGTGAAGGTGAAGCACACCGCGAAGGTCTCCTCGGCCGTGGGAGACCTCTCGATGAACGCCTCGGCGACGCTCGCGCTCGTGCGCGGCCGCGTGCAGACGGGCGCGTACGGAAGCACCGCCCTGGTCACCGTCGGGCTCCCGGCGCTCGGCCTCCGAGAGAAGCTCGCGGCGGACCACGACCCGCGCGCGATCACCACCACCGACGCCGGCGACCGCGTCGTGACCCTCGCCTCGAGCGACGCGCTGATCCTCTACACGCTCCAGGGGGGCGCCCTCTACGAGGAGCGCAAGGTCGACCTCGCGGCGAAGTCTGCTCGCTCGCTCGACGCGAAGACCGTCGGACCGCAGGCCGAGGGGCACCTCCTCAACGCGCTCTACGTCGCGCCCGACGGGCACTTCGTCGCGCGCGGCTACAAGGCCGTCTACGCGGGGCGCGTGGGCGGCGACGACGCCCACGACGAGGTGTGGTGGAGCCTTCCCCTCTCGGTGCATTGCAGCGCCGAGGTGACCCTCGCGATGGAGGGCACGACGGCCTGGATCTTCGTGCGCGACGCAGCCGCCGAGCTGGTCTACGCGCTCGCCGTCGAGCGCGACGGGACCGTGCGAGAGATCACCCGACCGAGCCTCTCGGCGCCCGCGGTAGACGGCGCGGTGATGCTCACCCAGCCCGACAGCCACACCGTCGTGGCGTGGTCGCTCTCCGACGGGAGCGAGCAGCGCTACGAGGTCGCCGCGTGGAACGCGCACCCCGCCGAGGAGCCTGAAAAGAAGGCCTATCCACGTGGCGTTCCTCCGATGCCGACGCGCCTCCCCGGGGTGCTCGCCGTGCGAGGGGCTCAGCGGTGGTTCGTGCCGTGGCACCGCGAGTTCGCCGTCGACCTCGCGCGCAGCGCGTCGCACCCGCGCGGGCTCGACGCCGCGGCGGGGCCCTTCCGCCGGCTCCTCATGGAGCGCTTCACGCAGCTCAACGAGTCGCTGCGCGCGCTGCACATCGAGGTGTGCCTCTCGGCCTTCGAGCGCCACCCGAAGGAGCCGCGCGTCTCGCTCTCCGGGTGGAAGCCCCCGATCCCGAAGGGCCTCGCGGGGCGCGTCGCGGACGCCCTCGTGCAGGACCTCTACAACCGCGTCGAGCTCCATACGCACGGGCACCGATGGTCGTCCTTCGGCAGCGAGGGGGGCTTCTCGCAGGAGTCAGGCCCCGCGTCGCTCGACGAGGTGCGCGCCGTGCTGGCGTGGATGATCGCGCACGACGTGATCCCCACGGACGTCGCCCGCATGCTCGGGAGCGCCTACGACAACGGCCTCGGCATCCCGAGCGCGCCGCGTCCCGACGCGTTTCCCTTCGAGGCGGAGGGAGAGCGCCTGGTGCTGCGGGCGGCGCTCGAGACCCTCGCGGCCAACGGCTGGGCCGTGACGTCGATCCCCGACTCGTGGCGTACCGAGCCGATCACCCTCGACCTCGCGCGCGCCGTGATTTCGAGGCGCGAGGCCTTCACTCGCTACCTCAACCGCGACGCGTCGCACATGCTCTCGAAGATGATCGCGCGTCACCTCGACGCCGAGGGGATGCCGCTGCTCCTGGCGTTCTTCGAGTCCGCGGTCGCGGCGCCCCTCGCGAGCGATGACCTGCGGCGCTTCGGCGAGGCGATCGCCTGGGTCGCGCACCACCACCCCGAGCTTCGCGACGAGGTGCTCGCGCGCGTCGACGCGTGCCTCGCTCGCGGCGGCTTCGGGCAGCACAGCATCCGCTACGACCTCGAGCTCACGCGAGAGCGCGTGGCCCGCGGCGCGAAGCACTTCTGGTCCAACGCGTAGGGGATCAGGGATCGACGCAGCCGGGTCAGGCCCTGGGCAGGATGACCTGCACCGTCGTGCCCGCCCCCGGGGCGCTCGACACGCGACTACTCTTGTTCTATGGGCAATTACAGAGGCAGAAGCTCCGGCGATAGCGCCACAGACTGTGACGGCACCGCGCACGCCGATCTCCGCCAGCCGCCTTGTGGTGTTCGCACGGGTCGCGCCCCTCCAGGCGCCGCTGCTCCGTGCGGGCGACGTGGGCGACGGGCTCTGCGTCTCCGGTGTGCGCTGGATCGAAGTCGCTGACGGCTGGTACGAGGTGGTCCTGCCCGGCTGGGACCCGCAGGGACTCGGCCCCGGCGAGTGCCCGATCGTCGATGGCTGCTGCCCCGAGCACTGCACGGACGTCGTCGGCAGCGCCCACCCGCTCAGGCGCCCCCCACCCCGGGTGGTGACCCGGTGGTCACCGGACCCCCAGCGATCGGAGGCCCCGAGGGAGGCAACGCTGACCATGCGGCCCCACCGCGGACCCTCACGATCTGCTGCAATTACCGTGGAAATCCGTGCTGTCTCAGGGTGGTACGCCGCTGGCAGAGCGAGTGCCCGTAGCGGGTGCCCGAGACGGTCCGCTCGTCCCTCCGCCGAAGAAAGCCGCCATCCATGACTGCCCAGGCCCACGCCCTCCGCATGACGATGCGCCGCCTTGCGCTGGTGGCCATGGCCTTCTTCGCGGCCTGCGCGCCCATCGACGACGAGGGCAACATCGACACGGACATCCAGGGGCTCACCGGCGCGGCGCGGCGCCCGAGGCTCCAGCGCATCCGCGACGTGGCGGCGGCGGCGGGGCTCACCAACGGAGTGCTGCTCGCGGGCATCGCGCAGGTCGAGACGGGACTGTCGCACTGCTGGTCGGAGGCGACCTGGGCGTGCCGCGGTCCCAACTCGACGAGCTGCGGCGGCGGGCCGGTGATCGCAGGCGCATCGGACGGCCCCTGCTCGGCGCAGCAGGGCGGCCTGGGGATGTTCCAGTTCGACGGCGGCAACTTCACTCAGACGCTGGCGCGCGACGGGCGCGACATCCTCACGCTCGACGGCAACATCCGCCACGCCGTGGACTTCGTCGTCAACATCGTCAACCAGGAGGTCGACGGTGTGGACAACCGCGCCGAGGCCCTCGCGTGGATGAACGGCATGACCGTCGCTCGCACCGACGCGCGCTTCACCCGCTGGGTCGCCATCCTGGCCTGCCGCTACAACGGTGCCTGCGGATCGGCCTCGCAGGCCGCGCGCTACCGCGACGCGACGCTCTCGGTGCAGAGCGAGGTGGGAGCGGCGTTCTGGCGCATCTGCGCGCCCTCCACGGAGGTGTGCAACGGGCGTGACGACGACTGCGACGGCCGGGTGGACGACGGCATCTCGGCGGTGAGCTGCGGGGTGGGCGCGTGCCGACGCACCGTGAGCTGCACCGGCGGACGGATGGCGACGTGCACCGCGGGGCGGCCCGGCGCGGAGGCGTGCAACGGGGTCGACGACGACTGCGACGGCCGGGTGGACGACGGCATCGCGGCGGTGAGCTGCGGGGTGGGCGCGTGCCGACGCACCGTGAGCTGCACCGGCGGACGGATGGCGGCCTGCGTGCCCGCGGCAGCGCGCGCAGAGGCGTGCGGCAACGGGGCGGACGACGACTGCGACGGGATGATCGACGAGGGCTGCGTGGCCGACGCCGGGGCGCCGCTGCGGGACGCCGGGGCCATGGTCGGCGACGCGGGAGCGCCCGCGGACGCCGTGGGTCCGAGGGACGGCGGGGTCGCTGGCGACTACGCCGGGGCGAGCGACGATGGCGGCGCGAGTGAAGACGCGGGCGAGAGCGACGACGCCGGGGCGAGCGACGATGTCGGCGCGGAGGGGGAAGACGCCGCGGTGACCGACGAGGACGGAGGCGAGCCGACGATCGACGAGTCCCTGGTCGACGTCGCACCGACGGAGGTCACGACCTGCGACGTGGGCGCGGCGGGCTCCCGGGGCGGCACGCGGGGGTCGATCGTAGCGGCACTGGTGCTCGGCGCGGTGGCCACGCAGCGATCGCGGCGACGTCGACGGTAGCGCCCCTCCCGGGGGCTCTGACGTCGCAACGGGCCCCTCCGCCGGCCGGGACCGTTGTAGTCTCGCGCGCCCCTCTCCTACCCCCCCCACTGGCGCCCACGACATGTCCGGCCGCATCCAGACCCTCGCCACCGCCACCGCGCGAACCCTCGCCATCAGCTTTCCTACCGTGTTCGACCAGCTCCGCGGGCGCACCAGCATGGACGCGTGCGACCTCCGGCTGAAGCGCTGGTCGCGCGCCCTGCTCGACGACGTGGGCATCCGCATCGAGGCGCAGGGCCTAGAGCACCTGAGCCCGCGCTCGCCGATGATCGTGATGTCCAACCACCAGTCGCTCTACGACATCCCGGTGATCTTCCAGGTGATCGACCAGCGCCTGCGCATGGTCTCCAAGGTCGAGCTCGCGAGCGTTCCCGTGTGGGGCGCCGCGATGCGCGCCTCGGGCTTCATCTTCGTCGACCGCCGCAACCGCGAGGCCGCCATCCGCAGCCTCGGCGAGGCCCGCGCCATGCTCGACGAGGGCGTGCTCGTGTGGATCGCCCCGGAGGGCACCCGCAGCCGCGACGGCTCGCTGCTGCCCTTCAAGAAGGGCGGCTTCGTGCTCGCCGAGGAGATGAACGTCCCGGTGCTCCCCATCTCCATCCACGGCACCTCCACCATCCTCCCGGCGCGCACCTGGGACCTCCACCGCGACCAGGGCGTGCGCGTCACCATCCACCCCCGCATCCGCCGCGACGCCTTCGCGACGCGCGAAGACTTCATGGCCGCCGTGCGCGACGCCATCGCCTCCGGCCTGGGCGACGCCCCCGCGCGATGACCGCCACCGCGTTCACTCCCGCGCGCGAGGAGGCGCGGGTCCAGGCGCTGCTCGCCGCCGTGCGCTCCCGAGGGCTCGACGGCCCGCTCTGGCTGCTCTGCCCCCACGAGGGCCGCCGCGGAGCGCTCCTCGACCACATCGCCCGCGCGGGCGGCGGCTGGATCCACCCCCTCGACTGGCACGGCGCGCTCGACCTGATGGAGCACCGGCTCGGCCTCGAGTCGCGCCCGCTCCTCGCTCCCTCCGACCGGCTGCTGGTGGTGGAGTCCGCCCTGGAGCAGGCCGCCGCCCACGACAAGGCACTCACCGCCGCCCTCCGGGGCAACGCTCTCGACGTGGCCCACGCCGTCGCCGGGGTCATCGACACGCTCCGCCTCCACGGCTGGGGCGGTGAGCTCCCCTACGCCCGCCGACGCCCACGCCGCCCGAGTCGCGCTCGGCCACCTGGGCATACTCTCCAAGGTAAACGTCGCCCTCTCCGCGCACCTCGCCGCCACCGCCTCGACGGACCTCCCCGACCGCCTCGCCCGCGTGGCGCTCGCGCCTCCCCGCCCGGCGCTGCGAGGCGTGCTGCTCTGGGTCGACGGCACCGACCGGCTCTCCCCTCGCGAGCGCCACGCCCTCACGCTCGCCGCGGCCTGCGGGGCGACGGTCTCGCTGCCCCCCTGGATCGACCTCCCGGTCGACCCGCTCGACCCCGACGCCACCGCCGCCACGCTGCTCGATGCGCTCCGCGAAGGCGCGGCGAGGGCGGCCACGGACGACGGCTCGCTCTCGGTGCACCTGGCGACCGATCCGCTGGAGGAGGCCGAGGCCGTCGCGGCGCTCATCGACGCCCACCTCTCCGGGGGTGGGACCGCGGAGGACGTCGCCGTGGTCTGCGGGCCGGAGTGCGGCGCGTGGCCTCGCGTGGCGCGCTCCCTCGACCGATGGGGCATCCACTGGAACGGCGGCGGATCGCTCCCGGTGCAGCAGTCGCCGCTCTGGCAGATCGTCCGCGCCTCGCTCCGCCTCGCCTGGAACGGCCCAGACGCCATCGACCTCGCCACGGTCCTCGCCGCGCCGGGCTCTGGCATCTACGGCTCCGACCGGGACTATTTCCTCTCCCAGCTCCGCCGCCGGGTGCCCTCGACCTGGGCCGACGTGCGCGCCCTCCTCGACGAGTCGACCGCCGTCGAGGACGCCGTCGTGGCCGACCCCTCCAGCGCCGCTCCCGACCCCTCGGACGCCGAACGCCGCGCCCGCGGAGAGCAGATCCGCAAGCGCGTGGGACCGCTCTTCTCCGCGTGGGAGGCCGCCGGTCCCCTCCGCGATCGCACCTCCGACCAGCGCGCCGACCTGCTCCCCGAGGTCATCGAGGGCGTCGTCCTCCCTCTGCTCGACCCCGAGGCCATCGCCCGTGCCGTCCACGACCCGCGCGCCTGCGCCGTCTGGATCGCCGCCGCCGACGCCATCCGCTCGGCCCTCGACCTGGTGCGCCGACGCCTCGCCAGCGCCCCCCATCGCTCCCGCCGCCTTCACGACGTCGAGCGCCTGCTCACCGACCTCGAGGCCACCTTCCCCGTGCTCCGGGACAGCGCGCCCTCCGCCCGCCGCGACGGCGTCGCGCTCCTCGGCGAGGACTCCTGGCGCTGCGATCACCCCGGCGTCCTGATCGTCACGGGCTTCCTCCGCGGACGCCATCCCCGCATCCCCGGCCCCTCGCTGCTGCTGGGTCCCGCCGAGCGAGCGCTCCTCGCCACGCTCTCCGACGACCTCAAGGCGCTGCCCGACGAGGAGGTGCTCCACGCCCTCGCCCGCCGCGCCACGCTCCGGATGCTCTCCTCTCCGCGCCGTCGCCTGGTGCTGCTCTCCCCCCGACGCACCGCCGACGGCGACCACGGCGATGTGGCCCTCGCGCTCCGCGACCTGCTCGACCGCCTGCCCTCCAGCACCACCGCCCCCCAGGAGCTCCCCTCGTCCGCGCCCCGCTCCCGCGCCGCCGCGACCATCCGCGACCTGGGCCGCGGGGACGTCTCCGCCGCGCTCGCCTCGGGCGCCGCGCTCGCCCGCTCGGACCTCGCCTGGCGCGACCTCTTCGCCGCCCGGCTCCGCCCCGACACGGGCTTCTCCGTCGGGGCGCTGGTGCGCTCCCTGGTGCGCTCCCGGCTGCACAACGCCGCCGACCTCGAGTCCCTGCTCACCTGCCACTACCGCTACCTCATGACCTCGCTGCTCGACCTGCGCCCCGCGCCGCTGCGACGCCGTCCGCGCCTCAGCGAGTCGGTCCGCCACGTGGTAGGGCGCTCGGTGATGGCGAGGCTCGACGACGCCCTCGCGGGCTCTCCCTCGGTGCCCCGCAAGGCCGTCGAGGAGGCCGTCGAGTCGGTGGTGCAGCAGCACGCTCCCTGGTCCGAGCGCCCCGACCAGCGAGACCTCCGCCGAGCGCTCGTGGCCGACTGCCTGGACCTCGCCGACCGCTACCTGGAGCTGCGCCACGCCGTCGCGGGCGCCACGGTCGACCCCGCCGCCGAGCCTTCCCCCCGGGCGCTGCTCTCGCTCGACGATGGATCACCCCTGCTGGTCGAGATGCCCGTCGCCACCACGCTGCGCGTCACCCACGCGGGCGGCGTCGAGACCCCGGTGCTGGTGCAGCTCACCCGCGCCAGGGCCTCGTCGCTGCCGCAGCGCCGGGACGTCGGGCTCGACGTGGAGGGAGCGCTGCTGGCGCAGGGAGCAGGCGCGGTGATGCGTCTCAACCTCTCCTCGTCGGCGGTCGACGTGATGACCGCCGAGGAGGCGCCGGACGCCGACGCGGTGCTCGACGCCATGGTCTCGGGCGCCGTGCGCAACGAGCTGATCCACAAGGCCCAGCTCACCCTCGACGACCACGCCGCCGCGGCGAGCGCTCGCATCGCCGAGGCGCTGGCCGCCATCGACGACGAGGAGGGCCTCTTCGCCCCCCTCGACGCCGACCGCGCGGAGAGCCTCGACAAGGTGAAGGCGCTCCCCTGCCCCCGCTGCGACGCTCGGCTCGGGTGCCGCGTGGGCCTCGCCGGAGCAGCCTCGTGAGCACCCTGCGACTGGTCTCCGCGGGCGCCGGGAGCGGCAAGACCTGGCGCATCGTGCAGGAGGTCGTCTCCCGCGTGGAGGCGGGCCTCGCGCTCGACCGCATCGCCGCGGTGACCTTCACAGAAGCCGCCGCCAGCGAGCTGCAGGACCGCATCCGCGCCGGGCTCCAGCAGCGAGGGCTCACCGCCGAGGCCGCGCGGGTAGAGCGCGCGAACATCTGCACCATCCACCGCTTCGCCCTCACCCTGCTGCGACGCTTCCCGCTTCCCGCGGCCCTCCCGCCCGACCCGATGGTGCTGGAGCAGGACGAGGCCTCCGCGCTCTTCCACCGGGCGCTCCAGGCCGCCCTGCGCGCCGACGGGGCGGAGCTCGACGAGGACACCGCGCAGCTCATCGCCACGCTGGTCGAGAAGGCCCGCTCGCTCGGCAAGGACGACGAGGACCTCCGACGCGAGGCCCCGCTCGCCGCCGCGTGGATCGCGAGCGCCTTCTCCCCGCCGCTCGACGGCGCCACCCTCGACGCGACCTTCCGCGCCGCCCTCGACGAGGCCTTCGACTGGCTCGACCTCCGCGCGAAGGCCCGCGTGGGCGATGACGGCATCCGGCGGGAGCTGCGCCTCCTGCGACGCAACATGCCGGGCGACCTTCTCGACGCGGCGATCCGCGTGCTGCGGGCCACGAAGCCCACCAAGACCTTCTCCAAGGAGCTCCCCGCGCTGCTCCCGGCGGCCGAGGCGATGGCGCTGCTGCACCCTGGCGCACGGGGCCGCATCGACGCCGCGGTGCAGCGCCTCTTCCACCTGGGCGCAGCCGCCGCGAAGGGCTACGGCGACGAGAAGCAGCGCCGCGGAGCGCTCGACTTCGAGGAGATGCAGCGGCGGGCGCTCGGGCTGCTCACGGAGCCCGACGACCGCTACGCGCGCTCCGTCGTGGCGGAGCTGCCGTACATCGTGGTCGATGAGTTCCAGGACACGAGCCCGCTGCAGTTCAGGCTCTTCGAGGTGCTGCGCTCGGCAGGCGCGGAGGTCTGCTACGTCGGCGACCTGAAGCAGGCCATCTACGGCTTCCGCGGCGCAGACTCCTCCCTCTTCAGCGCGCTGCTCACCTGGTCCTCCGAGTCCGGAACTCCCCCGGAGGTGCTCGACCGCTCCCGCCGCTCCCGCCCGGAGCTGGTGCGCTTCGCCAACGAGCTCTTCTCCCGGGTGCTCCCTCGCCAGGGCATCCCCTTCGACCCGCTCACCGCGGACAACGACTACACCCGCGCCGACGCCCCGCCGAGCGCTGGTGCCGTGGAGCTTCTGCGCGTCCCGTCGAGCCACCGCAACGGCCCCCGCATCGAGCTCGGCGCCGACCGCATCCGCGACCTCCTGCGCTCCGGGCTCACGGTGCTCGACCGCTCGACCCGCGCCTTCCGCCCCGTCCGCCCCGGCGACATCGCCGTGCTCGGCCGCCAGCGCTCCCAGCTCTCCCAGTGGGCCGAGGCGCTGCGGTCCCGAGGGCTCCCGGTGCTCCAGGAGTCCGACGGCCTCTTCGACACCCTGGAGATCCGCCTGGCGCGCGCGTGGCTGGCGATGCTGGCGTCCCCGCGCGACCGATCGGCCAGCGCCATGGTGCTGCTCTCCGAGCTCTACGGGCTGCGCCAGCGCACCGTGGTCGCCCTCTCGGTGGAGAAGCTCAGCGGGTCTCCCCGACGGGCCCTCGAGCTGGCCACCAGCGAGCCCGAGCGCCTGCCCCTCACGGACTTCGAGCGCCGCGCCCTGGAACGCTGCGACGCCGACCTTCGGCACTGTCGCGACGCGCTCCGCTCGCTCCCGCTCGGCGAGGCCACCGAGCTGGTGCTGGAGCGGGTGGGCCTCCGCGAGCGCCTCGCGCTGCGCTGCGACGCCGCGCAGGCCGCGCAGCTCGGCGCCAACCTCGGGTGGCTGGTGGCCGAGGCGCACGCGCTCGGCGGCCGACGAGACCACGCGCTGGAGCTCGGCGGTGCGACGGGCGCCACGCTGGAGAACCTGCTGCTTCACCTCGACGCGCTCTCCTACGAGAAGCCGAGGCAGCCGGTCGCCCTCCACGACGACGTCGACGCCGTGCGTCTGATGACCTTGCACGGCGCCAAGGGGCTGGAGTTTCCTGTGGTACTGGTCGACCTGCTGCACACCGAGCTCAAGGTGCGGGTGCCCCGGGTCGACGTGCTGCGGCCGACCGACGCGGCCGCGCTGCTGCGACCCGACGCGCTCCGTAGCTTTACGGTGCGGTGTATCCCCGAGACGGGCATGCCCCCGGTCGACGAGCTGCTGCGGGTGCGCCTGGGCGACCTCGACGAGGAGCTGCGAGAGTCCCTGCGCCTGCTCTACGTGGGCGTCACCCGGGCGCGCGACCACCTGCTGGTGACGTGGCCCACGCTCGCTGCCAACAGCAGCCGCTACCTCCTCCGCGATGCCCTCGGGCCGATGCTCCCGGACCTCCCCGAGGGCCGGGCCGAGGGCGTCGACGCTCGCTGGATCGACGCCTCCGTCCGGGTCTTCACCGCCGCCGAGGCGGGCCCCGAGGCGCAGCCCGACGCGCCGCCCCCGGTCGACCTCGCTCCCTGGCGGGCCCTCGTCGACGACCCCTCGGCTCCGACCGCCGCGGAGGCCCCGAGGAGCACCGTCGCCCTGCTCGCTCGCGTGACGCCGACGGAACTCTGCAAGGTCGCCGACTGTCCCGAGGTGCTGACCCTCGCGAGGGTGCATCACGGCGAGCACCTGATGGCCCGCAGCGAGGGCGCCGAGGTGCTGCGGGTGGGGGTTCCCAACGCGTATGCGTCGCGGCTCGCCATCGAGCGCGACCAGGTGGCTCCCTCCCGCGTGGGCTTGCTGGTGCACGCTGCGGTGAGCAAGGCGAGCCTCCTCGCGCCAAGCGCCTACGACCCCACGGACGAGCAGCTCGCCGACGCGGTGCTCACCCAGCACGGGCAGAGCGAGCACCGCGCCGCGCTCTCGCTCCTCATCGTCGACACGCTGGTGAGCCTGCGCGCCTGCGTGAACAAGCTGCGCGCCGTGGCCGAGCCCGCGAGGGAGATCCCCTTCGTGCTCGACCTGCGCGGCACCACCCTCCACGGCATCGTCGACCTCGTGGTCCGCGCGGGCGACGGGCTCCACGTCATCGACCTGAAGACCCACCCCCTGCGCAGCGCCGACCTGCCCCGCTGGGCGGGCTACTACCGTCCGCAGCTCGACGCCTACGCCCTCGCGCTCCACCGCCTCACGGGGATGCCCGTGCTGGGCCGCCACCTGGCCATCCCCGCGGCTGGGACGCTGCTGACGCTCACCGACCCCTTCGACCCGGAGTCGACCTACGACCGCCTGGCCGACCTCGCCGACGCCATCGCCCGCGGCGACCGCGGACCATCCCGCGACTGCGCCCGCTGCGGCTGGAAGTCTCAGTGCTCCACCGGGCATCGGCACCTCCGCGCGAGCCCGCCAGGCGCTACAGTCGTCCGCCCATGATCCGCATTTCGGTCCCCTGCTCCACCAGCAACCTGGGCCCCGGCTTCGACAGCCTGGGCCTCGCGCTCTCGCTCTCCCTCGACGTCGAGCTCCGCCCCTCGGAGCAGCGCGTCGTCACCCGCCACGGCGACGAGCTCTTCTCCGCCGTGACCGACGCCGACGACCTGTTCCTTCGCGCGCTCTCGCACCGCCGCAGCGCCCTCGGCCTCGCGGACGAGCCCTTCGCCGCCACGCTGCGCAGCGCCATCCCCACGGGCCGCGGGCTCGGATCGAGCGCCGCCGCGGTGGTCGCCGGAGTGATGGCCGCCGATGCGCTCGCCGGGCGCGCGCACGACCCCATCGACGTGCTCCGCGCCGCCACCGAGATCGAAGGACACCCTGACAACGCGGCGCCGGCGATCCTCGGGGGGCTGTGCTGCGCGGTGGTCGACCACGACGTCCACGCGGCGTGCATCTCCAGCCTCGCGGACGTGCGCGCGGTCGTGGCGTCCCCGGAGGGGGTGTTTCCCACGAAGGCCTCCCGGGGAGCGCTCCCGCCGACGCTCGACCACAAGGCCGCGACGGCCAGCCTGGGGCGGGCAGTGTTTCTCTCCCACGCCCTTCGCGACGGGCGCACCGACGGACTGAGCTGGGCCTTCCGCGACGCGTTCCACCAGCCGTACAGGGCGCCCCTCCTGCCGGGGCTCGCCGAGGCCATCGCCGCGGCGCACGGGGCAGGCGCCATCGGGGCCTTCCTCTCGGGCGCGGGCTCGTCGTCCATCGCGCTGGTGCGTGACGATCGGGAGCGCGTGGCGCGGGTGTCGGCGGCGATGCGCGCGGCCTACGACCGGGTGGGTATGGCCGTGACGATGCGGTCGCTCACGGTGCACGCGCGGGGAGCGATGGTGTCTCGGTAGTAGAGGGACGAGGGGAGCCGCCCCGTCGGGACGGCCGCCGCTCAGGTCAGATCAGGTCACGGAACGAAACGCATCGCGCGGGCGGTGCTGATCCCGGTCGGGTCGTTGAAGGAGTGCTGCCGTCCGGCCGACCCGTCTGGCGACTCGATGCCCACGGTGGCGGAGCCCCCCGTGGCGCGCGGAGCGTCCGCGCCCGCGGTGATGGAGCAGTAGTGGAGCTCGATGGCTCCGGCGCCCTCGAAGAGCTTCGCCTGGAAGGTGAGCCTCGCCCGGTCGTCGCCGAAGATCGCGTACTGCGTCCACTGCACCACGAAGCGGCGGTCGGGCGCCGCGCCCAGCGTGCGGGTCACCACGCGCGATCCCATCACCGGGAGCAGGTCATCCCAGAACGCCGCGATGAACCCGTTGGGGACGCCGCGCTCGGGGATCGCCGTGTTGCCGTAGGAGTTGCTGGGCATCGCGCCGGTGATGGCGGGGAAGAGCTGCACCAGCCCGTTCGACGAGACGCTGTACTCCAGCATGCGCTGCCCGAAGAAGGTCACCGGGAAGGGCAGGTCGATCGCCGGGGAGACCGTGTCGTCGCCGGTGACGCCCATGAGGGGGACCCCGGCGGCCATGTCGTCGCAAGCCGTCGCCACCACGGACTCCTGGTACTGCCTCGCGATGGACACCTCCAGGTCGAAGAGCCCGTTGGTCGCGTTGGTCGCGCCGCCCACGGCCAGCAGCACCGTCTGATCGCCCGCGGTGGTGTTGGTGTAGACGCCGCTCTCGGTCGCGCGCGCCGCGCCGACGTTCGCGCTCGCGAGGCACGACGTGGCGCCGCACGCAGGCAGCACCCGCACCACCGCGTCCATCGCCCCGAGCGGCGTCGCGCGGGCGTTCAAGGTCTGCCCCGCGGGGACCACCGCGCGGTACCAGAGCGCCGTCCCCGTCGCGGCCGGGAGGCAGAGCCCGGTGGCGTTGTCACTCGCGACGGCGGCGTTCTGGTTGGTCAGCCGCGCTCCGTTGGCCACCACGGTCGCCGAGGCGCAGCTCACGTTGGTGGGGGCCGGAACGATCGTCGCGCTCAGGTCGAAGCGGCCGCCGTTGGAGGGATCCAGCGAGCCGACGGCCAGCACGATGTCGCGCGCCGTGGCGTCGGCGTTCACCCAGGTGAGCGTCTCGGGCTGGTCGGCGCCCGCGGTGTTGGACGACGCCGCGCACGACCGCGAGTCGCACGCGTCGAGCGCGCGGACCACGGGGTTCCAGCCCCCGCGCGGCGTGGCGGTGACAAGCGCCGTCGCCCTCGAAGGCACGCTCAGACGATAGAAGAGAGAGCCACCCTGCGCCTCCGCGACGCACACGCCGCCGAGGCGCGTCGAGGCCAGCGAGGCGTCCTCGCCGGTGAGCGTCGCCCCGGCCGTCAGTACCCTCGCCGACGCGCATCCGGCGTTGGCGGGAGCGGCCGGAGCCGACTCGAAGGCGACGGCGAGGGAGAAGGCGCCGCCGGAGGTTCCGCTGGTGCTCGCGACCGAGAGCGAGAGGTCGACCGGTGCGGCGGTGCGGTTGTCGTAGCGGGCCACCGCAGCGGCACCCGCCGTGGGCGAGGTCGCCGCAGCGAGGCAGGAGTTCGCCGCGCATCCGGCGCGGGCGCGCACGACGGCCGACCAGGCAGGAGCTCCAGCCGGGGTCGCGGTCACCACCGCGCGCTGCCCGGCGGGGACCCGCACCGTGTAGAAGAGCTGCGGCCCCCACGAGCCGCCGAGACACGCCGTGCCCGCGGCGCCGCCGGAGGTGGAGTCGCCCATCACGGGGGTTCCGGCCGAGAGAGCGACGCCCGCCGCGCACTCCGCGTTGGCCGCGGGCGTGTACGAGCGCAGGTCGAGGGAGTACGCGCCGCCCGTCCCCGTGGTGGGGCCGAACTGATCGACCAGCACCGAGTAGTCGCCGGGCTCGAGCACCCGGCGGAGGAAGGCGTTGTTGCCGCCGGGGACGTCGTCGTTGCAGGCGACCTCGCTCGTCGGGTCGGCGCACACGCGGCGGATCGAGAGCACCGAGTCGAAGGGCGCGTTGACCGCGAGCTGCACGCCCGTGCGGGCGGCGATGCGGAGCGGATAGACGTGCTCCGGCCCCCCGGATTGAGCGCACATCGCAGTGAGCCGACCGGCGCCCGAGGTGGTCCCCATCGCGCGGTCGGCGGGGAGCGTGAGGGCGCGCTGGAGAGGGACGCCGCAGCTCGACACGGGCGCGTCGACGGGCACGACCGGGACGTCGTCGGGGGGATGGGCGCGTCGGTCGGAGCCACGACGTCATCGGGGTTGATGGGCTTGTCCGTCGGCGTCACGACGTCTTCGATCGTCGCGTCGGGAGCGCCGCCCACGTCCTCGTCGCCGGCGTCGGGGAGCACCTTGCCGGCGTCGATCTCCGTCGCATCGACGATGGGTCGATCGAGGGGCGCCGCGTCGATCGAGCCCACGTCGACCGCGGGCGCATCGAGTAGCCCGGGGGTATCGGCGACCGATCCATCCGAGGAGGGAGGACCGCTGATCACCGTCGGCGCACACGACGAAAGGACACCTGCGAAGAGGACCTTCAACGCCCGCGCACGGGCACCATGCTCACTCATGCCTCGACGCTATCACCGCCGTCGGGCGCGCCGTGATGCTCGATTGCGTCCGACAGCGCTCTGCCTTGCAGCTCGACCGTCGGCGAGCGACGCAGCGCGTGCCCAGCGCCGAGCGTCGCGACGAAGAACAGCATCGAGTTGGCCTGATGCAGCGACGCGAGAGCGAGCGGCACCGCGAGGAGCAGCGTCGCGACGCCGAGTCCGAACTGGGCGAGGAAGGTCGCCAGCACCAGGTGGCACCACCGACGGGAGCGCCGGTCGATGGGAGCGCGGAGCGAGGCGATCCAGAAGCCCGGCACGGCGAGCGCGAGCACCAGCGCGAGCGCCCGGTGATCGAACTGCACCGTGGTCACGTCGAGAAGCGCCCCGAGGTACCAGGGCTGCAGCGGAAACAGCCCCGCCGGCACCAGGCTCCCCGCCATCAGGGGCCAGGTGTTGAACGCAAGCCCCGCGTGGTTGCCCGCCACCAGCGCCCCGGAGAGCGCCATCACGAAGACCGTCGCCGCGAGGGCGTCCGCCGAGCGCGCCAGCACCGACGGAGGCCTCGCTGGAGGGGCCGCTCCCTCACGCACCGTCAGCGCCGTGCGCACCAGGAGCCCCACCAGCACGAAGGCCAGGCCGAGGTGCAGCGCCAGGCGCACGGGGCTCACCCTCGGGTCTTCGACCAGCCCGCTCTTCACCATCAGCCAGCCCATCACGCCCTGCGCCGCGCCGAGCGTGAAGATCGCTGGGAGCCGCACCCGCAGCGTCGCCGGGAGCTGCCCCTTGCGCCAGAACCAGAGCAGCGGAAGCGCGAACACGAGGCCCGTCACCCGCCCGAGCAGGCGGTGGATGTACTCCCACCAGAAGATGCGCTTGAAGCCCTCGAGCGTCATCGCCGCGTTCTCGATGCGAAACTGCGGCGACTGACGGTACTGCTCGAAGAGCACGGCCCAGTCGCGAAGATCGAGCGGCGGCACGGCCCCGGTGACCGGGCGCCACTCGACGATCGAGAGCCCCGATCCCGTGAGCCGGGTGAGCCCGCCGATCACCAGCATCAGGAAGCACAGGAGGGCGCACGCAAGGAGCCAGCGGGCGATCGCGACGCCCTGCGACCGCGGGCGGTCGTGGGCGGTGAGGTGCATCGGAGGGGGGTTCATGGGCGCGGGCGAGAGCCTTGTCGGAGGTAGCGGTTCACTGTCGACACCGTATACGCCCAGATCGCGATGCCCCAGACGATCACGAGGGGGAAGGCCTCGACGAAGCGCCCGAGCAGCAGCGACGCGGTGAGCAGCATGAGGATGTTGTCCCCGCCGACGAAGCCCACCTTCCAGAGGAGCGAGCGCAGCGCGGGGTCGTCGCGCTCGGCGGCGTCCTGCACCGCGCGGCCGAGCGGGGTCATCGAGTTGCCGGCGCTCGCGCGCTGCCACGGAGCCGTCGGCGGGCCGAGCACGCACCACTGGAAGCCATCGATGATGCGGCTCATCTGGAGCACGGCGGGAGAGCGCGCGTCGGAGGAGCGCAGCAGCGCCCGGTGCTCCTCCATGGTGGTGTCGTAGCCGCAGGTGAGCAGCGACGAGAGCGAGCGACGGAAGTAGTCCCACGCGGCCGATCCGCTCGCGGCGATGAGCGCGGTGGCAAGCACCAGCACCGCCGCCGCGGCGGGGCCGTGAGCCCGCGTCAGGCACACGAAGCCGCCGATCATGAGCGACGCGAAGCCGATGGTGTCACCGAGCTGATCGAGCGCCCGGCCGGCGGGGGAGCAGAGCCTCTTGGCGCGGGCGAGCTCGCCGTCGAGGCAGTCGAGAATCGCCCTCCCCTCGAAGAGGAGCCCCGCGACGAAGAGGGCCCGCGGGGTCCCGATCGTGATGATGCCGCCCGCGAGCACGGCCATGAGCGTGTGAAACACCGTCACGTGCTTGGGGGTGACGGGGGTGCCCATCAGGGGCCGCACGAGCAGGCGGCTGATCGGGTAGCGCCAGAGCCGATCGGCCGGGCACGTCGCCAGGTCGAGCAGCTCCTCGGCGCGGGCTGGAGGGCTCATCGCGTCGCCTCGCTAGAACTGCACCGTCCGCGCGGCGTAGTCCGAGTCCTGGATCGAGGGGCGCGCCCGGTAGAACTCGCGCCAGAGGTGGAGGTAGCCCTCCAGCAGCCGCTCGGGGCTCATCTTCGCCGGGCGGAACACCACGTTGGCGTCGTTGTACTTCGACCAGTCGCAGTGGAGGATCCGCCCCTCGGCGCGGAGGCGATCCCACGAGGGGGTGCCGGGGTACGGGGTGAAGATCGCGAACTCCGCCTTGCGCACGTTGGCCGCTTCGGAGAACTCCAGCATGCGGTCGAAGACGCCCTCGTCGTCGCCCTCGTTGCCGACCATGAACGACGTGTACGGATCGATCCCGTGGTCGCGCGCTCGCCGGATGGCGTCGACGGCCTTGCGGTACGCCACCGGGTCTTCGCCGCTGAAGGCGCGGCGGGTGATGGGGTCGAATCCGCCCACCAGGTAGAACATCCGGACGCCCGCGTTGCTGAGCTTGTCCCAGAGCCACGACGGGGTCGCGAGGAGCATGGGCATGCTGGTGCCCACGTAGCTCACGCAGCGCAGGTCTTCCGCGGCGATGGCGTCGAGCACCTCGCCCAGGTGCCTCTGCGCGCCCGCGACCGGGAGAAAGCTCGTGTCCTCCGTGAGCGACCCGAGACGCCCTCTCGCCGCGATCTGCCGGAGCTGACCGAGCACGTGCTCGATGGGCAGGTGCCGCATCGGCCGGCCCATGCTCGTGGGCAGCACGCAGGCGTCGCACCGCAGCGGGCAGCCTCGCGTGAGCTGCACCGGGAAGTCGTCGGGGTGGTAGCTCTCGGTCTCGCGCCCCCAGTAGAGGTCGAGGCGCGGCACCGGCAGCTTCGAGAGATCCGCCGGGGTCTCGCCGTTGTAACGCGGCTTGAGCGCCTTGCGGCGGAAGTCCGAGAGCAGCTCGAGCCACGCGACCTCCCCCTCGCCGGTGACCACGGCGTCGGCGTGCTCGCCGGCCTCCGCGGGGCGCATCGTCGGGAAGATTCCCCCCATCACCACCGTGCGGCCTCGGGCGCGGAAGCCGTCGGCGATCTCCATCGCCCGCTTCGCCGACGGGGTGAAGCAGGAGATGGCCACGAGGTCGACGTCGTCATCGAAGCCCACGTCGTCGACGCGGTCGTCGCGGAAGTCGAACTCCCACTCCGGCGGAGTGACCGCCGCGAGGCTCGCGATGCCGAGCGACGGCGGGCCGAAATACTCGTTGGCGGAGACGAAGGTACGAAGCTCCGGATGCGCGTCGGCGTGGCGCTCGAAGCGGGCATAGACAAAACGAATCTTCACGCAGACCTCCCGCTCGCCCAGGGCGAGTAAGCACGCTTGGAGAGCGCGGCCGCGGCCCGCTCGTCCTCTTGGATGAAACGCAGCGCGTCGAGCTGCCGATGGCCCTCGCGCGTCAGCTGCTCGACGGCGAAGGCCGCGAGCTCGGCGCTCTCCGGCTCCGTCGCGGCCCGATCGAGCGAGGCGCGCGCGGCCAGGGCGCACACCTCCGCCCTCGCCAGGCGCGAGGTGAGAAGCTGCCGCTGGGTGCCCCGCACCCCGAACTCGGCGCGGTTCTCCGCCACCAGGCGGGCCAGGCGATGGTCGAACTCGTCGAAGGCCGGGTGGCCGCTCGTCGGCGTCTCCGGGCGGGCCCTGGCGACCAGCAGCCCGGCGCCCAGGTGCACCAGCAGGACGTCGTTCGCGCCCTCGAAGATCCGGGTGATGCGGCAGTCGCGCAGGGCCCGGGCGACGCCCGTCTGCTCGAGGAAGCCCATGGCCCCGTGTAGCTGCAGCGCCGCGTCGCAGATCGCGAAGGCCCCTTCGGAGCAGAAGACCTTCGCAGCCGCCGAGAGGCCGGTCAGGTCGCCTCCTGCCTCGGCCGCGCTCGCGGCGCGGTCGGCCAGAGACTCCATCGCGAAGAGCGTCGCGGCCATGGTCGACACCTGCAGCCGCGCGGCGTCGAAGTCCCCGATCGGCCGGTGAAACTGCCGCCGGGCGGTCACGTGCGCCAGCGTCGCGTCGAGCGCGTACCGGGCGGTGCCGGTGCAGCCAGTGGCCATCACCACCCGACCCCAGCCGAGGGCTTCGTGGGCGAGGTCCATGCCCGCGCCGGGGGCGCCGAGGAGGTGGTCGCTGGGGACGTAGACGTCGTCGAGCCGCACGGTCACCGTCGACGACGCCCGGATGCCGAGCTTGTCCTCCTCCGGGCCCACGGAGAGCCCGGGGGTCTCCCGGGGGACGCACACCATCGAGAACGATCGCTCTCCCCCGAGGCCCGGCGTACGCACGAGCAGGGTGTAGAGGCCCGCGAAGCCGCCGTTGGTCACGTACGACTTCTCCCCGTCGATGCGCAGCCCCGAGCCCTCCGGGCGGGCGATGGTGCGAATCGCCTGGAGGTCCGAGCCCTCGCCCGCCTCGGTGGCCCCGAAGGCGCCGACGCGCTCCCCCTCCGCGAGCGCAGGAAGCCAGCGGGCGCGCCGGGCCTCGCTACCGTGGACGACCAGCGAGCGCGTGCCGAGCCCGGCGTGAAGGCCCACCATGGTGGCCACCGAGCGGTCGACCCTCGCGAGCTCCGCGACGATGGTGCCGGCCGAGCGGAGCGGCAGCCCGAGGCCTCCGTGCGACTCCGGGATGGTGAGCGCGAAGAGACCCGCGGAGGCCGCCGCGGCGACGACTCGATCCGGGATGCGGCCGCTCGCCTCGATGGCGGCGGGGTCGACCTCGCGCGCGAGGAAGCGACGAGTCTCCTCGATGAGCAGGCCCATGACCTCGCCGTCGGTCGGGGCGTCGGCCGCGACGTTCACCGCGACCCCCGCACCCTCTGGGTGACGAGCGCGACCACCTCGTTGAGCGTGGTGAGCCCGTAGGTCTCCTCGACCTCCAGGTCGATGTTGAACTCGTGGCTCAGCGACGAGAGAAACTCCAGCGCGCTCAGCGAGTCCATGCCGAGGTCGGCGCGGAGCGAGTGCGCCTGCTGCACCGTCGCGGGGTCGCGCTCGAGGATGGTCGCCAGGAGCTGGACGGCGCGCGCGCGGATCTCGTCATCGGACGGGACGGCACGGGCTACGGGGTCGACGAGGAGGGCGTGGGTGGTCATCGGTGCGATCGCGCTTTCATGAGGGTCGTTGGGAGTCAGCGAGCGCCGCCGGATGCGGCGCCGTGGACTGCAGGTGACCGGTGCGTCGAAACCAGGCGACGGAGGCGTCGAGCGCCTCGTCGAGCGGGCGCGGGTCGAAGCCGAGCTCACTCCTGGCGAGGTCGTCGGAGACGGGCGCTCCGGACAGCGCGATGTCGACGAGCTCGCGGGGAAACACCACGCGGCCTCGCACCGGAGCCGCCGCGCGCTCCTCGTCGTCAGCGCGGGCTAGGGCCGCGTCGGGAGCGAGCGCACGCTCGGGCACCGCGCCGCCGTAGCGCTTCGCGATGGAGCGCAGTAGCGCGGCGACCCGCACTCCATGGCCGGCGAGGTTGTAGGTACGCTGCGCAGGCGCGACAAGCGCGGCGACGTGGGCGCGCGCGACGTCCCTCACGTCGACCATGTGCACGAGCCCGTCGACCCACCAGGTGACCGCGCCGCGCACCACGGCCACCACCACGCCGCCAGTGCCGACGTGCATGTCCCATGGCCCGAGACACCCGCCCGGGCGCAGCACGACGACGTCGAGGCCCCCTCGGCGCGCGTCGCTCACCGCGCGCTCCATGTGCCACTTCACCGCGCGGTAGACCGAGCTCGCAGGCGCCTCCGGGGAGACGTCGTCCTCCGCGGCGGCGGCCCCGCTCCCTGGCTCCAGCACCCCGATCGAGGAGGTGTAGACGACGCGCCGCACGCCCGCGGCCTTCGCGGCGTCGAGCACGTTGCGCGTCTCCCTCAGCGCCGTCGCGATCGCTCCGGCCCGGTCGAGGGAGTACCGCGGGTAGTGCCCCGCCGCGTGAAACACCACGTCGCGCCCGCTCATGGCCGCGCGCAGCGCGCCAGGATCGGCGAGGTCCGCCGCGACCGCCTCGTCGAGGCGACCCCGGACGAAGAACGCAGGAGCGCGCCCCCGGTAGGCCCCCGCGACGTGGTGGCCATCCGCGCGAAGGGCGTCCGCGACGTTGATCCCGACGAAGCCGCTGGAGCCGAGGAGGAGCGCTCGCTGCTTCGCAATCTGGGGCCTCGGGGTCATCGCGCCGGATGCTGCTCCGGCCGCCCGCTTCCAAAATGACCATGGTCAAGCATCGGGTCGGCGCGTCACGCGCTGGAGGGTCTCTCCCCTTCCCCACTGCCTCTTGACGGGTCTGGTCGTGGCTCTACGAAAGCTCGCACACAGGAGCCGATCGATGGCGGACAAGACCTGGCTCAAGAACTACCCCGACGGAATGCCGGCCGAGGTCGACGTCGATCGCTTCATGTCCATACCCGACATGTTCGAGGCGACCGCCGCGAAGTTCGCCGACCGGCCCGCCTATCACAGCCTCGGTCACACCATCAGCTACGCCGAGCTCGACCGGCTCTCCCGCGACTTCGCCGCTTTTCTACACACGCTTCCGGGCCTCGGCGCGGGCGACCGGGTCGCCATCATGTCGCCCAACCTGCTGCAATACCCGGTGGCGATCCTCGGCATCCTGCGCGCCGGAATGACCGTGGTGAACGTCAATCCGCTCTACACCCCGCGCGAGCTCCAGCATCAGCTCAGCGACTCCGGCGCCAGGGTGGTGGTCATTCTCGAGAACTTCGCCAGCACCCTTCAGCAGGTGCTCGAGCGCACCGCCGTCGAGCGCGTGATCACCACCCAGCCCGGCGACCTGCTGCCCGCGCCGAAGCGATGGCTGGTCAACTTCGTCATCAAGCGGGTGAAGAAGATGGTCCCCGCCTGGCACATCGAGGGAGCCATCCCCTTCCGCGCGGCGATGGCGCGCGGCGCAGCTGCGACCTTCAAGCCGGCGCCGTTGACCAGAGAAGACATCGCGTTTCTCCAGTACACGGGCGGCACCACCGGCGTCGCGAAGGGCGCGATGCTCACCCACCGGAACATCCTCGCCAATCTCGAGCAGACCGGGATGTGGATCTCTCGAAGCTTCAAGGAAGGCGCCGAGGTCGTGATCGCCCCGCTGCCGATGTATCACATCTTCTGCCTCACCTCGACGCTGTCATTCATGAAGTGGGGCAGCCTGATCGTACTCATCACCAACCCCCGTGACTTCCCGGCGTTCATCAAGGAGCTCGGAAGGTGGAAGTGGAGCGTGATGACCGGAGTCAACACGCTGTTCAACGCGCTCTTGAACGCGCCCGGCTTCGACCGTCTGGACTTCTCTGCGATCAAGGTGGTGATCGGCGGCGGCGCGTCCGTGCAGAAGGCGGTGGCCGACCGTTGGCAGAAGGTGACCGGGCACTACATCACCGAGGCGTACGGACTGACCGAGTGCTCGCCCGGAGCCTCCTGCGTCCCCCTCGACATTCCATGGAACGGCTCCATCGGACTGCCGATTCCCTCCACCGAGATGTCGATACGGGATGACGACTTCAACGAGCTTCCCGCATGGACGGGCAAGGGCGAGGTCGAACGCTACACCGGCGAGATCTGCATCCGCGGCCCGCAGGTGATGAAGGGCTATTGGAACAACCCCGATGAGACCGCGAAGGTGCTTCGCGACGGATGGCTGAAGACCGGAGACATCGGGCACTGGGACGCCGATGGCTATTTCACCATCACCGACCGCAAGAAGGACATGATCCTGGTGTCGGGGTTCAACGTCTATCCGAGCGAGGTCGAGGGCGTGGTGGCGGCGCACCCGGGCGTGCTCGAATGCGGGGCGGTGGGCGTGCCCGATGAGCGGACCGGCGAAGCCGTGAAGGTGGTCATCGTCAAGAAGGACCCGGGGCTCACCAGAGAGTCCGTGATCGAGCACTGCAAGACGAGCCTCACGGGATACAAGCTGCCGCGCCACGTGGAGTTCCGCGACGCGCTGCCGAAGACGCCTATCGGGAAGGTGCTGCGACGGGAGCTACGCGACCCGCCGTAGCCGCAGCGTCATCCATCCCACCAGATGCGGGGGCGGACTCCCGCCGCGACGCCGTCCACGCGGACGACCACCACGCCCGAGCCCTGCGCCGACGGGGACACCACGCGCACCACCCAGGCGTCGCCCTCCCTCGCCGCGGGCGCGGCGACCCGCCCACTGCCGTAGATCACCTCCGCCTCGACCCGGGCCTCGGTCCTCACCGAACCGTCGAGAGCCCGGGGCGTGATGCGCAGCACCGCCTCGGAGTGACCGTCCGCGGGAAGGTGTCTCGTGGATGGGGTGATGTCGATGAGCGATGGCTCCTCGACAAGGTGCACCGTCCCAGCGCGTAGCCCTCGCAGCTCCTGCACGGTGCCCGAGGGCCAGGTCACCCTCACCCTCGCCGCGGCTCTCGACTCGCCGAGGCCGACGAAGACCAGCGGGTCGGAGACCACGTACGGCGACGCGCTGCCGCCCACCGGGTACGACTGCGAGGGCCCCGCATCGGAGGGCCATACCGTCACCCGCGCGCCGAGCCCGAGCGCGTTGCTCGTCGTGCCCCGAAGCCTCAGCGCGAGGCCCGCGTTGCCCGTCGCGATCGCGTTGCGATAGACCCTCGGAGTCTCGCCCAGCCCGCCGACGACCAGGTCGGCATCGCCGTCCCGGTCGAGGTCGCCCACGAAGAGCGAGCGCCACTGTCCCCGACGCCCGAGGCGCGAGAGCGCGGTGAGGTCGGTGAAGTGGAAGTCACCGCCGTTCCAGTGCACCGTCGCGTGCTGCGGACCGACGAAGGAGGCCGGGTTGGTGGCCGACTCGTGGTCGTCGCCGTGCACGGTCACCACGTCGGCGCGGCCATCGAGGTCGAGGTCGATCAGCGCGGTGCCCCAGGGCTTCATGGCGCGACCGCCGTCGGCCCTGATCGCCTCCATCGCGGTCCCTGCGCTGCGGTCGGCCATGAGCCACTCCGGGCCGCCGCGGAAGAAGGCCTGGAGGGGGTCGAGGCTGACCGTGAGGTCGAGCTGGCCGTCGCCGTCGAGGTCGCCCCACGCCGCGCCCATCGGCGATCGGCAGTCGATGGAGGGACACGGCCGCTCGGCGCTCGCCTCGTGGCGAAACACCGCGTCGGGCGGCGTCGGGTCGAAGGCCGCGAAGCGCGGTAGACCGTCGGCGTCCATGGACGACGCGCGGAAGAACGCCGGCGGCCGCTCGCCGCAGCCGTCGCCGAGGGCGCCCAGCATCCGGCCCCGGGGTCCTAGGGTCGTGGCCATCACGGTGTAGAGCCCCCCGACCGGGTTCTCGAGGACGAGGTCGGGGCGATCGACGAAGGTGCGCGGACCGGTGCGCAGGAAGGGGTGCAGGGCCTGGCAGGTGGGGCAGCAGCGCGCGTTGCCCAGCAGCAGGTCGAGCCAGCCGTCGTCGTCGAGGTCGTCGAGCGCCGCGGCCCCGATCGAGGTGCCGCCCCGGATCAGCGAAGGCGATTCCAGCCGCGTCGAGGAGCCGAAGGCGCCGCCGCGCTCGCCCCACACAATCCGCGGATCTTCCATGCCGGTGAGCAGGTCCGCGACGCCGTCGCCGTCGAGGTCCGCGGCGGCGAGCACCAGCGCCCGGTCGGAGATGGGGACGCTCGGGCCAGGCACGAAGCGCGATGCGGCCTCGTCGAAGCGGTAGACGAGCGCGGTCCCCGAGGAGGGCGTGCGGTCGTTGGCGACGGAGAGCAGCAACTCGGCGAGGCCATCGCCATCGAGGTCGACGAGCGCCCCGGCGGTGCCGATGGGCTCGTCGTCGCGGCCCACCGCGCTGGGGAAGCCCGCCGGGAGCGCGGGGGTGATGTCCACGAAGCCTGCGCCAAGGCTCGTTGGCGGGTGCAGCGCAGGCTCCTCCTCGGTGCGACAGCCCGCGAGGGCGGCGCACAACGCCAGGCTGCGGGCGATCGCCCTCAGGCCGCGACCCGGACCGGGTGATCTACTGCGCATGGAGTACTTCCATACACCAGAGCCACAGTGGCTTCCCCACCGCAAGTGCGGCGCTCCCCACGCAGAACGCTGCGTCGAGCGCCCCTTGACGGGCCTTGAAGTACCTTCGGGTGCTCGCTGCCCTCGTCTCCAGGCCCCTCGAGATTCCCCCGCCCCTCGCTCGGAGCATCTCGGCTATCCTCCCGCGCCGAGCGCACGGATGGAGCAAGAAAATCACTGCGAGCACTGCGGCTTCGACCTGAGCCGCCTGGAGATGACGGTGCTCTTCGCGCGCAAGGGCGCCGAGCCCCGCAAGCTGCACTGCCCGATCTGCCGCAGCGACCGGGTGAAGATCCGCGCGCTGGAGCGGGTCTTCCCTCGCGCCGACTCCGGGCGCTGGGTGCGGTGGCGCGAGGGAGGCGTCGCGGGCGCGGCCAACGTCATCACCGTCGGCCGCCTCAAGCTGCGCGTCGAGAGCGAGATCGAGTCGCTCTCCAAGGAGCAGATCTGCTTCCGCTCGGTGCCGGTGTTCATGTCCGGCGGCGAGCGGCAGATCCCGGTGCTGCCGGTGATGCCCGAGTACCTCGACTGCCTCGACCCCGCGCAGGTGCGCCTCGCCCGCGAGAAGCCCCACCTCTTCGGCCGGGTCATCCAGGAGCGCGGCAAGTCCCGCTACCAGTGCGTGCTCCCGCTGCGCGGGCTCAAGCAGACCGAGTGGCCCACCTACGAGTGCGACCTTCTCCCGGCCAACCCCTTCTCTCCCAACGCGGGCGACGTCGACGCGGTGGCCTTCCGCGGCGTCACCCTGCGCGTGTGGCCCAACTTGAAGCGCCCCACCAACGCGTGGCGCTACTACGTGGTGGGCATCCAGGCGGCCACCGAGGAGGGCATGGCGCTCTTCTCCCAGGGGCGGATGCTGCGCGCGCGGATGCTCGTGCCGCCGAGCGACGTCGACGGCCGGCCCACCAGCGAGACCCGCCTCGACGTGGTCGCGCTCGACCAGGAGGTCGGCCGCGAGGGCGAGAGCGGACCCACGGGATACGTCGGCGCCACCCGCAAGGGCCGACCCTCGTGGGTGAGCGTGGAGTTCATGCAGGCCACGCAGGGAGGCGGCGCAGAGGCCGTCGGCGGAGGGCTCTTCCCGCTCGCTCCTCCGGGCGACGCGCTCCCGAGCGACACCTGGTCCTTCGGCGTGGACTTCGGAACCTCCAACACGGTCATCGCGGTGAAGCGCCGCGACGGGAGCCTCCAGTGCGTGGCCCCGGAGCGCAGCCGCGACCGCACCTCCACCACGCTCAACCTGCTCGACGGCGGTCCGCCCACCATCCACCGCGGCATCGACCTCTGGCCCGGCGGCGAGTGGTCCGGCCCCTCGCACGACCTGCTCCCGAGCGAGCTCGGCTGCGTCCGGAAATGGACCGACGTGGCCTCCGAGTCGGCCATCAACGCCCTCTCCTTCGGCAAGGACTTCGGCGTCCCCTTGCGCGGCGCCTCCAGCGCGGTCTCCTCCGAGCACACGGTGAGCGAGTTCAAGTGGCTGCGCGCCGTGGAGAAGGACAAGAGCGCCCTCGCCCGCCGGGAGATCGTGCAGGCGCTCCAGTCGCGCTTCCTCGAGGGCGCGATGCTGATGACCGCCGCGTCGCTGCTCTCCGAGGAGGAGGCCGCGCCCCGCACGGTCAACGTCAACTACAGCTTCCCGCTGGCCTTCGACGAGGGCGACCTGGAGACCCTGCGCCTCGCCGCCGAAGAGGCTGGGACGCGGCTGAAGCAGCTCACCGGCGCGGACTTCGTCTTCCCCGCGACGCCCCTCATCGACGAGGCCCAGGCCGCGGCGGGGCACGCCTCGTCCGACAAGATGTTTCGCGTCTACCTCGACCTCGGCGGCGGATCGCTGGAGGTGCTGGTCGATGACACCCTCGCCCGCGGCAACAGCCAGGGCCACGCCGGCTTACACCCCCACGTATTCAGCTCCTCGATCTTCTTCGGCGGCAGCGTGTACCTCCGCTCGCTGGTCGGCGCCGGCGAGGGCGACCGCCGCGGCGCCTGCGTGATGCCCGGCGTCGGGTCGTACACCCGGCTCGCGAGCGCGGTGCGCCAGAGCCAGTCGGCCAAGGCGCTGCTGGAGTCGCCGCACGTCATCGCCGAGGCGCGCAAGGCCACCGCCGAGCGCCGCGCCCGGGTCTTCATCGGGTACATCGTCGAGTACGTGGCGCGCACCCTCGCGGGCGTCTGCCTGGAGCACGGGCGCACCGCGCAGGGCGCGCTCGACCTCTCGCACAACCGCCTCTTCTCGCTCTCCGGCACGGGCGCCCAGCGCAGGTGGATCCTCGGGATCAACAAGGGCCCGCAGCAGAAGCGCGTGGTGGAGTTCTGCCTGGTGCTGCTCGGCAACGGCTGGGGCTTCGGAGACATCGTCCGCGACGGCATGAAGACCGTCGAGCAGATGATGGCCCACCGGGTCTATGAGCGGCTGCTCGAGCTCCTCCGCGAGACCGACATCGCCGGGGAGATCAGCGACGGCGAGTTCAGCCTGCTCGACCCGAGCCTCACCTTCGACATCTCCTTCGTGCTCCCCGCGGAGGGCTCGCACCGCAAGGCCGCCGTCGCCCTGGGGCTGCTCGGCGCGCACCACAGCACCGAAGACGCCGCCCGCTTCTTCAAGAACCGCGCGCCCGAGCGTCACGGCGTGCTTGGCTTCGACCTCTGGCTCAACGACCAGAGCCGACGCATCCCCTGGTACCGCCCCTTCGGTCCGCCCGCGCAGGACGACCCGAGCCAGTTCGAGGTCTTCGTTCCGCCCGCGGAGACGCCCGCCGCGCCGGTCGCGGTGCCCGCGATGCTCCCCCTCGCGATGCCCTCGATGCCCACGATGCCTGCCATGCCCGCGACGCCTGCGATGCCTGCGGCGATGCCCTCGCCGATGGGGGCCTTCCCGGGCTTCGCGATGCCGATGGAGATGGTGGCCTTCGCGCTGGTGCAGCAGTGGCCGATGCTCGCGGCGCAGGCCGCGCAGATGGGCGTGAGCGCGGTGGAGTTCGCGCAGCGGCAGCTCTGGCAGCAGGTGGTGACGCAGGCGGCGCAGACCGGTCAGGGGCCCGAGCGGCTGCTCGCGACGCAGCAGTGGCAGAAGCTGATGCAGACGATGGTGATGCCAGGCATGACCCCGGAGCAGCTCGCGTGGGTGCAGAACCAGCAGATGACCTTCGTGTCGTCGCAGGCCGCGCAGCGCGGACAGACCGCGCAGGTCTTCCTCGCCGGGCAGCGCTGGGAGCAGCTCACCGCCATGCTCAACCCGCCGCCCGACCCGACCCCCTTCGGAGGAACCCCATGAGCCAGGACACCAAGACCCCGCCGGTGATCGGGACGCGAGCGCACTACCGCTTCGGCGAGGAGCCCATCGCGCAGAAGGTCCAGGTGGGCATCCTGGAGACCCCGAAGATGCCCTCGGAGCTGCCGTCGCCCTCGAAGATCGACCCCGGTCTCGAGGCCACCAAGATGGCCCTCGAAGCCCAGCTCGCCAAGAACGCCATCGCCCCGCTCCCGCTGGTTCCGCCAGGGACAACCCGCTGGCTGCGCTTCTCTCCCCTCGAGCTCTTCATGGAGCACGTCCTCGCCCGCCGCCTCTGGACCATCGAGTAGACCCCAACACCGCCATGGCACGCCCACTCCGCGTCTCCGTCCGCTGCCCGCACGCCAAGCCCGAGGACCTCTGCTCCCTCCCTCCCGGCGTGCGCTACTGCCTCTGCTACGCCGACCAGCACCGCGAGCCGGTGGGGCAGGTGAGCGTCCAGCACGGGCAGATCCTCTGGTCGGTGCTCGTCGGCGGCCGCCCCCGAGGCCTCTTACTCCGTGGCCGTCGTGCGACAGGGCACCCTGCTCGCCCCGGTAGAGCTGCAGGACGAGGCCTCCGTCCGCGAGACCGTCGAGAACGGCCGCGCGGTCTACGTCGTCCGCGGCCCGCGCGACCAGCGCCTGGAGATCGAAGCCTCCTCCCTCATCGAGGCTGCCGTGGAAAACCGCGAGTACGTCGATGCCGCCGTCGTCACCTCCCACTGACGCCCGGGTGCGCCCCGCCCGCCTCCTCGCCGCCCTCCTCACCCTGGCCGCGTGCAACCCGCCCCGCTCGCCCTCCCCGGCCCCCGCGCCCGCGCCCGCTGCGCCCTCCCCCGTCGCCCCCGCCGCAACCCCCGCGGCGCCACCCGGCCGGGGCGCCCAGGTCTTCGTCGACGTCTCCGAGAGCATCCGGGGCTTCACCTCGACCCGCTCCACCGCCCTGCAGACCCTCCACGCCCAGGTCATCGAGGCCTCCCTCTCGGCGCTCCAGCTCAACAACCCCTTCCAGCGCTGCGCCGTCGACACCGCCGTCCACTGCGAGGCCCCGCAGCTCACCGCCCAGCAGGCCCGGCTCCCCGCGACATACCGTGGTGGGTATTCGGCGCTGCACCTCGCGCTCCGCCGGCCGCCGCGCGCCCCGAGGCCCGACCTCCAGCAGCCCGACCCCCTGGACCCCTACAACGTCACCGTGCTGGTGACCGACGGCTTCCAGAGCACCAGCACGCCCTTCCAGCCGGGGGCGAGCGGCGACGTGGCGTGCACCGCGGGCGCCGACCCGAGCTGCCTCGCGGCCCTGCTCCGCCAGCGCGTCGAGGAGGGCTACGGCCTCTGGGTGGGGCGGCTCATCCTGCCCTTCGACGGCCGCTATTTCGCCGAGCGAAGGCTCGACCCCGCCATGTGGTCGCGCGTCACCCAGCACGTCGCCGCCCTCAACACCGATCCCCAGTGGAACGGCGTGCGCTTCGCCGCCAGCTCGCCCGCCATGAGCGGCGAGTCCGGCGCCTTCCGCTGGCAGGGCGCGCGCCCGCTGCTGCTCTTCGTGCTCACCCGCGACATCCCCCGGGGGCGACAGCTCGTGGGCGAGATGCAGCGTCGCCTCTCCGTCGAGCGCATCACCCTGCGGCAGTCGCCCGCCGACATCGCCTTCAGCGAGTGGTCTCCCTTCGAGGGGCTCACCGCGCGCGTGCTCGGCGCCGTGCGCAACGGGCGGCGGCGCGGCGGACAGCGTCCTCGTCGACCGCCCGGTGCGCCAGGGCGAGACCCTGCTCATCCCCGCCCGCTGCGACGTCCACGGCCAGGCGCGCATCCGCCTCGACGGCGTGATCCAGTTCGGCCCGATGCCCCCGCCGCCCCTCGCGACGGTCTCGCTCACCTGGCAGTCGCCCACCCCCCTCGACGGCTTCTTCCTGATGCCCCGCGAGCCCATGCGCACGGTCCCGGGGCCCTACACGGTGCGCACCGGCATCGACTGCCGGCAGCTCCCTCCCGGCACCCGCGACTACAACTTCGGGCTCTATGGTCGATGGACGGTCAACCCCGCCGCCATGGCCTCCGAGTGGTTCACCACCGGCAGCGCGGAGACCTCCTACGACAGCCCCGAGAAGGTCTTCGGCCTCGCCGACCTGGCGCGCACGGTCATCGCCGCGGGCGTCAACCGACAGGGGTACCTCGACCGCGTGACGCTCCGGGTCACCCGGCAATAGGCGGTAGTCTCCCGTGGCGGTCTACGGCATCGACCTCGGCACCACCTACTGCTCCGTCGCGTACGTCGAGCGGGGTCAGCCCCGGGCTGGTCACCCTCGAAGGCGGCGACCCCACCCTCGCCTCGCTGGTGCTGCTCACCTCCCGAGGCGGCCCCCGCGCGGTCGTCGGATCTCGCGCCCCGTCCGCCTACCGGGAGCTCGTCGGAGAGGCCGAGCGAGCCCCCGGCGACGTGGTGCTGGTGCGCGGATCGAAGAACCACATGGGCGTCGGAAGCTCGGTCTACGCTGGGCCCCCATGGCGCCTCGGCGAGCGCGATCTCTACTCCACGGACATCGCGGCGGTGATCCTCCGCACGCTCGCGGAGATGGTGCGCGCCCGCCCCGCGCTGCCTCCGCTCGACGGCGTGGTGGTGTCGCACCCGCAGCGCTTCCGCAACCGGGAGAAGCTCGCCACGGGGCAGGCCGCGAAGATGGCCGGGCTCCCGTTGTGGGGAATGATCACCGAGCCCGACGCGGCGGGCTGGGCCTATGGACTCCACTCGAGAGCCGTCGGCACTCAAGGGACATCTCAGACCTTCATGGTCTTCGACTTCGGCGGCGGAACCCTCGACGTCACCCTGCTCCGCCGCGAAGGCGGACCAGGCGTGGCGCAGCTCCACGCGATCGACTCCTACGGCGTGCAGCTCGGCGGGCTCGCCATCGACCAGCGCATCCGAGACTCGCTCGTCACCCAGTACGCCGAGCGCGCCTCGGACCATGCGTTCAGCCTCGCGGCGGTGAACGAATCCACCCGTGAACGCCTGCTCGAGCTGGCCGAGTGGTTCAAGATCTCGCTCAACACCGACGCCGGAACCGACCCCTCGCCGCTCGCCGCTCGCGCCGCCGGAAGTTCACCCCGGTCTTCGATCAGGACACCGAAGGCGAGGAGGTCACCTCGGCTCACCCTCGCCGAGCTCTCCCGCTCCATCGGCGGCGAGCTCGACCGCGCGATGGCCTGCGCCGAGGAGGCCCTCCGCCGGGCCTCGCTGGACTGGAGCTCCCTCGACGAGGTGTTGCTTACGGGCGGCTCGTCGCTGCTCTGGCCCCTCCAACAACGGATGCGCGAGCGCTGCCCAAGGGTGCGTATCCACGACGATCCTGGTCACCCGCTGAACCCGTTGACCATCGTCGCGTCGGGGGCGGCCATCCACGGCGCGGCCCTGGCGGAGGGCGGCGCCCGGGTGGGCGTCGCGCTGAGCGGCGTGGTGCCCGACACCTTCTCGGTGCGCGCCTGGGAGCCCTCCCCGGAGTCTCCTGGCGGCCGTCGGGCGGTGCTGATCCCGCTGGTGCCCGCCGGGACGGCGACGCCCTTCGTGGGGCGACGGACGTTCAGCGTCCGCGGAGGGTCGAGCGTGCTGCCCGTGGAGGTCTTCGAGGGCCGCAGCGAGCGCGAGGCGACGAGGGTGGGCGAGTACCGGATGACCTTCCCCCAGCCGATGCCCGACGGCGCTCGCGCGGAGGTGCGGCTCGACGTGCGCTCCAACGGGGTGCTGGTGCTCTCCGTGGTCGACGCCGCCACCGGGACCATCCAGGAGGCCCGCCTCGACGACGCGCCGGGTCTCTACTCCGACGAGGTGCTGGCCGCCGCGCCTCGTGGCTCCAATCCCTCCGAGTCGACTGGAACGGCTGAACCCACTTCCCAGGAGCACCGTCATGCCTGAATTCCCCGAGGTCCATCGTCAGGTCGTCTGGCTTCGAGAGCGCGTCACGGGTTGGGTCATCGAAGACCACGGCCACTTCGGCGGGCACTTCCCCGAGATGAAGTCCGATCCCGACCGCAAGACGAAGCTCGACGAGTTCTTCCGCGGCGCGACGCTCTCCTCGGTCACCCAGCGGGGCAAGCACATCGTGATGGCCCTCTCCACCGGGACGGTCACCTCGCACCTGATGCACGCCGGGCGCTGGACGATGTCCGATGAGCCCTATGTCTCCAACTATCGACACCACCTATCGCCGCCAGACAAGAAGGCCAGCTCGTTCTGGCTCGTGGCTCGTGGGCGGCGGCTGGAGTTCAACGAGCCCGAGCGACGGGGCAAGGTGCACGCCTTCCCAGGGATCACCAGCGCCCAGTGCGAGGAGCTCAAGGCCCTCGGCCCCGACGTGCTCATCACCCAAGAGTCCGACCCCGCCTACCGACAAGCGTGGACGGTGGACTCGCTACGAAGGTCCCTCCTGGGCTCTCGAAAGGCCGTGAAGGAGATCCTGCTCGACCAGGGTCACCAGGCGGGCATTGGCAACATGTACGCGTGCGAGGCGCTCTACCGGGCGAAGATCGCACCCAACCGGGCGGGCAGCGCGGTGACCTCCACGGAGGCGGCGGTGCTGCACGGCGCGGTGGTCGACCTGATGGCCGCGGTGATCGCCAGCGACCTGGACTACACCGACGTGATGAAGGTCTATCGGAAGGAGACCGACCCGGCGGGGCGCGCGGTGCAGGTCATCAAGATCGGCGGGCGGGACACGTACTGGGTGCCCGAGGAGCAGCGCTAGCGGGGGAAGCTCAGCGTCATGCGCTGACGCGTGGGCGTGAAGGTGTTGTCGGTCTCCCCGTCGGCGACGCGGTTGGCGTCATGGCCGCGCTCCCAGGGGAGGTCGACGCGCATCGCGCCGAGGATGTCGGCGTACGAGCGGAAGCGGCCGTCGAGGAAGGCCACCGCGAAGCGCCGGCGGACAGCCGGAACCCTCCAGGTAGACCGGGAGACCGTTGGTGACGGTGTCCAGGTTGGTGGTGCCGCCGGGGTGCATATCGAAGTACGCGTTGTAGTAGTTGAACGACACGCACGAGTTCACCATCAGGATCTGATAGCGATTGGGGAAGCTCGCGGCGGTGTAGTTGCGGGCATCGAGCGGGCCCGACCCGAGGTGCGAGTGCCCGGTGTACTGGAAGACGTCGACCTCGCGGAAGGCCGTCTGGTAGCGCTGCACCGCGCCGGAGCTGGAGCCCTCCTCGTCGCCGTAGAACACGCGCACCTCGGCGGTGCCGGCGCGAGCGGCGCCGTTGATGGACACGCTCACCGGCGCGGCGAAGGTGATGGTCTTGCCGCTCCACTGGCGAAGCACCGCCAGGCGGAAGGCGTCGCGCATCGCGAACGGCACCTGCGTGGGGTAGTTGGTCTTGTCGACGATCCACTCGGCGACCTGCAGGGGACGTGACGTTGCTGATGGTCGCGCCGCCGAAGGAGACCGTGGTGAGGTCGGTGCCCGGCGCCGGGCCCAGCTCGGGCCGCGCCTGGAGCACCCGCGCGGACGTACTGGAAGAGGTTGCGCGCGCCGTAGTCGTTGGCGTCGTCGTGCTTGTCTTCACCGAAGTACGCCCCGATCACCAGCAAGCCGTCGTCCCAGATGCGGTGGTAGTCGGGATACTTCGTCTCGGTGCGGGAGATCGCCGTGAGCTTGATGGTGATGGGGTGAACCAGCGGGTGCTCTCGCCGACGGTGATCTCGCGGTCGCCGTTACAGGGCAGCCGCCGCTCCGCCGCAGGCCGGGTGACCTCGGCGGTGATGCGCGTCTGGCAGGCGCTGAGGTGCGGCTCGAAGTTGTACCAGATGCCCGACGCGCCCCAGTCCTGGTGCTCGCTCTGGCACTGCTGGACGATCTCGCTCGCGTGGGAGCTGTAGTCGCCGAAGAGCGAGCTTGGTCGACCAGGCGCGCCGCGACTTGTGGCGCAGGTTGACCACCGCGCGATCGCGGTAGGTGAAGCGCACTCGCTGCATCTGCGACACCCGGGTCTCGGGGTGCGCCGGGTCGATCACGTCGACGGTGTCGCGCACGAAGGTGCTGACGTCGATGAAGCTCGTCGCGGTCGGGGAGTCGAGCCGGTTGCCGAGACCGATGTCGTGGGCCTTCATGGCGCCGAAGAGCGGTCGGAGCTGCTGCACCGCCGCGCGCTGGATCTCGCTGTCGCTCGCGCCCACCCGCACCAGCACGTAGCTCTGCACCGTGGCGTTGCGGCCCACGGCGTTGGCGCCGGTGAGCTCCGCTCACCGTGAGGTCGGTCGGCGACTCGCTGTCATCGCCCTCCAGAGGGGCCTCGTCCGTGGCGCACCTGGATAGCGCCAGCGCCGCAAGACACCCCGTAGCCGAATCGCTTCAGTCGAGCTCCCATGACGCACCCACCGTTCTCTCGGGCACGCGACCGAAGTGGCCGCTGCTTGCGGCGCTTTTCTAAGGCATGGTGCCGATGTGAGTCAAGCACCGATATCGCCAATGGAGGGTGGCGGGGGCCGTGCTTCGCCGGTGATCGCGTTGCGCTCTGGGGTGCGACTCCCGGATACTCGCCCGCGAGGAGCTCGTCCGCCCATGCGCGTCGCCTTTACCCGTCGGTGTATTTTCTCTCTCGCCGCGTTCGGACTGCTGGGCGGGTGCGCTGAAGAGGCGTTGACCCTGCCCCCCGAGCGCCTCGACGCCGGCGCCGACGCGCGGGTGGACGCCGGGCCCGACGCCCGCCCGATGCCGGCCCCCGCGCACCCCGACGGTCGCGTCGGAGGTCGCCATCGACAACCAGGACGAGCAGCTCTCCATCACCGACGGCTACACCTACGCCGACAGCGCCGACAGCGTGGGCGGCGGCCTCTCCGGAGGAACGCTCGCGGGCAGCATCACCGTCACGGTGCTCGATGCGATGTCCGGCGACCCGGTGCCCTCGGCGTCATCTTCCTCAACAACGAGCCCGCGCCGTGCCGCCGAGCGCGGGCCAGACAAGCGCTCGCGGCCAGGTCACCCTCTCCCCCGATGCTCCGCCCGCCGGTGACGGTGACCGCCTCGAGCAGCGCTGCCACCCCCCCACCACGATCCAGTCCTTCGACGCCCGCAACGCGACCATCTACCTGCAGCCGTTGATGATCCCCGGCTGCGGCAGCCTGGGATGCCGATGGGCATGCCGCAGCGCCCGGTCTACCCCGCCACCATCTCGGGCGAGCTGGTCTGGACGGGCTCCAATGAGTTCGGCCTCCAGCCCTGGTCGAACATCCCGGAGCCCCGCGAGGCTTCCGCCGCGTGGCCTACGTCTGGGTCTCCCGGCCTGACATCTTCACCGCCGACCCGGCCGCCGCCGCCCTGGCGCTGCAGCGCGACCGAGGTGCTGGAGATCGTCCCGCGACCGGGGGCCGGCGGCTATCCTTCCAGGTACAGGCTCGCCCGCCGCGGTGGCCGTCTACGCGCTGGCGGGTCTGGAGAACGTCGTCCCGAGCGGCTCCATGACCCCGGTGCGCTTCACCCCCTGGTGATGGGCGTGGCCCGCAGCGTCCTCGGGGCTCCCAGGGCGACGATCGAGAATCGTCATCATCGAGCTGAACATCCCCTCGACCACGGAGACCCCGCTTTCGAGGTCACTCCCGCCCCGAGGGCACCACTCGACGCCTCCCTGACCAGTTCACGCGAGCGCCTTTCATCGACCTCGGCGGCAAGGCGTGATGCCGTGCCTCACGCGACGGTCACCGGGCTCGACAGCGGCGCCTATCGCCTGTCCGGCCTGGCAAGCCTTCACCCCGCAACCTCGCCGACGCACGGCTCACCATCCGCCCGCCTCGCGTCCGGCACCGTTACCGGACCGACGGCCTTCCAGGACACCCCCGCTCCCTGCACCGGCCTGGTTCTTTCGGGCATCACCTCGCCCGACGAGACCGTGCGGGTGCGCGGCTGGCTGGGTATCCCCCGGATGACCTCCCCCGCCGCGGGCGCGAGGCTCCCGACCGACCGCACCGTGCGAGTGGCCATCGAGGGCTCGTCGCCCGACCTGCTGCTCTTCACCATGCAATGGGCCGGCAGCTCCTGGCAGCACTTCGCCCCCGGCGCCGAGCGCTCGTTCCAGTACCCCGACCTGTCTGCGCTGATGGGATTGAGCGACCTGCCGAGCGGCTCTCCGCTCAACCTCCCCCTGGTCGGACTCCGCCTCAACGGCTTCGGCTTCAACCGCTTCACGTACACCACCATCGGGCAGCAGTACTGGAGCGCCTACGCTGGACGGGGCGCCTACCTGACTCGATCCCCTGTCGGGGCGCCGGGCGCCGCGGCCGCCGCCGGGGCGCGCTGGAAGGAGGGGGCCCCCCCCCCCCCCCCCCCCCCGCCCCGCCCCCGGCGCCCGATCTCCCCATCACTCGCCGCGGCCCGCGGGGCGCCGCAGGGCACCTCCGTCTTTTTGCCGCCTGCGCGGGCGCGCCCCCTGGGGCGGCGCCTCGAGCCGCGTTCCGCGACCCTCTCCTCCGGGCTCTGAGGAAGCAGCGGAGGAGGCCCCGCCGCCCCGAGGGCTGCGCCGTTTCTTGCCGCCCCCCCCCCCACGCCGCGTACCTCCGCGGAGGTGGCCAGCAACTTTTTTCGGAAACCACCTTTGTTGTTGGTGGTGGAGCTCGAAAACCGCCAGCATCACTCGGCTCCGCTGGCTTTCCGCAGGCGAAGGCGCAGCGTCCGCCCCGTCAGCGTGAGCGCCGCCTCGTCGAAGACCCTCACCAACTCTCGCTGATGTTCGCGGTCTCGGTACTCGTGGATGGGCTCGAGATAGAGAGTGATCGCGTTGGCGCTCACCGACGCGACGGTGCTTCGGCCAAGGAGCAGCTCGTTCAGTCGCGCGGGCGTCATCGTGCGGACCGCCGGGATGCGACTGCGACCCAGCGTGATCGCGAGTGCGTTGGTGAGCAGCAGCATCAGCCACTTGGCCAGCATCTCGCCGGTGCCGTCGACCACGCGCACGTGCTTCGTGGTCGGCTTGTCGCGGATCTGCTGCGCCTTGAGCGTCTCCGCGCCGATCTTCACGAGCGTGCGGTCGAAGTGTCGGGCCTCCTTCGGGCTCCCGCGGTGGTTGATCGACTTCAACGTGTCGACCAGCGTCTCGTACCGCTCCTCGCTGCGCGCCAGCTTGCCGTCGTCGCCGCGGCTGCTGGCGAGCTCGATGCGGCGACTGCGATTCACGCCGAAGCCCACCGCCTGCAGCGCCTTGAGCACGTTCTCCCCGCCGCCCCAGCGACCCTTGTAGACCGCGTCGAGGTTGCGCAGTTCGTCCGTCGAGAGCGTGGCGTTGACCAGGTACACGATCGCCTTTTCGCAGGCGGCGCCGCGGTCAGGGTTCGCCGGAAAGGCAATCCGTCGCGGCCCCGGCTCGTCGGCACTGGGGGCCACATCCCGTGCGATGGCGGGGTCGGGCGTGACCTGCAAGGGCAAGCCCGACTCGGTGAAGTCGGTGGCCTCGGCGACGGCGGGGAGCGCGGTCGATCGCTGGGCCATCGTCAGGTACGGCAGGCGAGACCCGTGCATGAAGCGCAACGTGCGCTTCCCATTGCCGCCGCGATCGACGACGTAGTGGCGCACCGTCTGGAGCCACTCCAGCCGCGCCTCGTCGTCGACCAGGTCTTCGATGGCGTCGTGCAACGGCGTGGCGGGCTTGTGCGCCGAGAGGTGCAGTCCGAGCGTGAGGCCGGGCGCCGCGTCGAGCGCGATGTGCACGGTCGTCACGCCGAAGTACACCGCCCCGAGGCACCGGTTGGCCAGGCGCCCGATGGGCCCCGCGTGCGCAGGCAGCTTGGTCCACCACACCTGATCGAACATGTCCGTGAAGGCCGTGACGACGTGGCCCCGGGCCGCCGTGGTCACCTGCGCGAACACCTGCTCCGAACACGCGACCGCGCCGCCCGCGAGCTCGATTCGCTCGGCTTCCTGACGCAGCCACGCCTCGCTGTACGGGCGCGATCGGCCCGTGAACAAGGTCTCCCCGCCCGCATCCCGCGACGCGGCGGCGAGCCCTCCTCGCGTCAACAGGCGACCCGTCAGCGCGCTGAGGATCGTCGTCGTCCGTGCGACCTCGCGTGGCGACGACGCGACCTGCGCCGCGATCGCCTGCAACGGCTCGGCGATCAGCGCCGGGAGGAGGAGCGTCCCGACCGACTGCTCGATGCGGGGCTCGTCGGCGCCACGCTCGCCGACGCGTCCAAAGGGTCGTCGGGCGGCGCCACCTCCTTGGACGACAGGCGCGGTCGCCCGCCCCGCCGACGAGGCAGGTCGTGAGAGGCCAGCACGTCGCGGATGAGCGCCTCGCTCGGGAGGTCGACGGCCGGGCCCTTGCGCCGAAGCTCCTGCAAGATCTCGTGGCTCCCGATGCTCGGGCCGGGCAGCCGCTGACGAAGGGCGTAGTAGCTCTCCAGAATCCGGGCCTGCTTGATCGTCAGGCCGTCGGAACTCGGCACGTCGGTGGCGGCGTCGCTCATCACCCGCGCCTACAGAATCCCGGAGCTCCCGTCCAGCGGGACGTGAGCGCGCTGGCGGTTGATGCGCTGCGAGCGAAGCGGCGGTCAGCTCCACCACTCAACCCTTGCTGAATCGAGGTTCGGCCGCCTCTGGTCGGTCGCCGTGAACACGGCGGAGCACCTCAACGTGGAACGGGCACGGCGGTCACAAGATCATGGATCGGGTCGCCTCGCGTTTGTGCACCTCGCGCCAGGGGCTGTCAAGCGGGTGGCTGTTCAGAGGGTTGATCTCCTCCCTCGGTTCCCTTCTCCCGCTTGAGGGGTGGCTACAGCATTCGCTGCGGATTCTCAACGGAGTAACTGGGGCGCAAACGTTGGCGTGCGACGCTGCCCACGGAACATTGGCGCGACCCAGCTCAAGACGCCGGTGCATGATCGCCCCGAGGAGCAACCCCATGGGCGATGCAGCAGCGACGGAGTGGACCAGCTACGACGACTACCTCGCGATCGAGCGCGCGACCGACCAGCGTCACGAGTGGCTTGATGGCCGCGCTTACGCAATGGCGGGCGGAACCCTGACGCACGCTGCGCTGTCGCTGGCGATCGGCAGCGAACTCCGCGCGCTAGCGCTCCCGTGCGGCTGTCGGGTCTACAGCTCCGACGCGAAGGTGCGGATCCTCGCGACCGGGCTGGCGACGTATCCCGACGCCCGGGTGGTATGCGGCGCGCTCCAGGTCGACCCCTGCGGACGCTCTCGCGATGGTCAACCCGGCGATGCTGGTCGAGGTGCTCTCCGACGGGACCGAGCGCTACGACCGCGGAGAGAAGTTCGAGCACTACCGGCGCATCGAGTCGCTGCGCGACTACGTGATGGTGTCCCAGTACAAGGTCCTGCTGGAGGTGTACTCCCGCGGCGACGACAAGCTCTGGACGCTACGGGAGGCGGGGCCGGGTCAGTCCGTCCCGCTAACCGCGATGCGGGGAGTCCTCGAGACCGACCGGGTCTACGCAGGCATCGAGCTCCCCGATCGCCCAGCGTCACGAGTGGCTCGATGGGCGGGGTTAGGGAACGCCCGGCGGAACCGACGCGCGCCGCGCTGTCGCTGCGATCGGCAGCGAGCCCGCGCGTTAGAGGTCCTGGCGGCTGTCGGGTCTACAGCTCCGACGCGAAGGTGCGGATCCTCGCGACCGGGCTGGCGACGTATCCCGACGCCTCGGTGGTATGCGGCGCGCTCCAGGTCGACCCTGCGGACGCTCTCGCGATGGTCAACCCGGCGATGCTGGTCGAGGTGCTCTCCGACGGGACCGAGCGCTACGACCGCGGAGAGAAGTTCGAGCACTACCGGCGCATCGAGTCGCTGCGCGACTACGTGATGGTGTCCCTCGGGGCAAGGCCCTGCTGGAGGTGTACTGCGTGGTGACGACAACCCTGACGCTGCGGGAGGCGGGGCCGCTGGGAGGGCCTGGTCGGCTGACCGCGATGCGGGGAGTCCTCGAGACCGACTCGGGGTCTACGCAGGCATCGGGCTCCCGGTCGCGCCGGCGGGGGCTCCCCGCCGCGGAGGGCCCTCTCAGCCCCCGACCTGGTGCACCCGCACGGTGTTGGTGCGCCCCTTCACTGCGATGGGCGCGCCGAAGACCACCACGATGCGGTCGCCCGCGGTCACCATCCCGCTGGCCAGCAGGTGCGCCTGCACCCCCTCGACCATCTCGTCGGTGTCCCCGAGGGGCTCCATCACCCGCGCCGTCACGCCCCAGAGCAGCCCCAGCCGCCGGCGCACCACCTCGCTCGGAGAGAAGGCCACCACCGGGACCGTCGGGCGCTCCTTGGAGATGAGCCTCGCCGTGTCGCCGCCCTGCGTGAACACCGCGATCAGCCGCGCGTCGAGGTCGGTGGAGGCCATCACCGCCATGCGCGCGGTCGCCTCGGGGAAGGGCATCGGGCGCGCGTGCGCCGGCGGCTGCTCGGGCTTCCAGTAGGGCGAGCTCTCCGCCGCGCTGATGATCCTCGCCATCATCCCCACGGCCAGCGCGGGGTGCGCCCCGAGGCGGTCTCGCCCGAGAGCATCGTGGCGTCGGCGCCGTCGAAGATCGCGTTGGCCACGTCGCTGGCCTCCGCGCGCGTGGGCCTCGTGGAGGTCACCATCGAGTGCAGCATCTCCGTCGCCACGATGGCCGGCCGGCGCCTCGCCGCCGCGCACACCAGCACCCGATGCTGCAGCACCGGAACCTGCTCCGGCGGAAACTCCACCCCCAGGTCGCCGCGCGCCACCATCACCGCGTCCGAGGCCTCCACGATGGCCTCGAGGTGGTCGATCGCCTGCGGGGTCTCGATCTTCGAGCACACCGGCACGATGCGACCGCGGGCCTCGCAGAACTCCCGCACGCGACGCACGTCGTCGACCGAGCGCACGAAGGAGAGCGCCACGTAGTCGATGCCCGCCGCGAGGCCGAACTCGAGGTCGAGCTTGTCCTTCGCCGTGAGCGCGTCGAGCTGCAGGTTGCCCGACGGCAGGTGGATGCCCACCGCGTCCCGCAGCCGCCCTCCCTCCTCGACCACCACGTGCACCCGGTCGCCCTTGATCTCCGTCACCCGCAGCCGGATGCGCCCGTCGTCGGCGTGGATGGCGTCGCCGCTGCGCAGGTCCGTCGCCAGGGTCTCGTAGCGGATGGGGATCACCCCGGGAGGCGCGTCTTCGCCCGCCATCAGGCAGAGCGTGTCGCCCGCCACGACCTCCCTCGCCCCGCCGATGCGCCCCGCGCGAATCTTCGGCCCGCTCAGGTCGCCGAGGATGGTGATCGCCTTGCGGTACCGCGCGCTCGCGTCCCGGATGGCGTCGACCGCGCGCTGGTGGTCGTCGTGGGTGCCGTGGGAGAAGTTCAGCCGCGCCACGTCCATCCCCGCCTCGATGAGGCTCTCGATCGCCTCGGGGCTGTTGGAGCTGGGGCCGATGGTGCAGACGATCTTCGTGCGTCGGGTGAACATTGCCGCGGCACGCTACACCCACCGAACGGTGCGTCGCATCAACGCTCCCCGAAGAGTCCCTGGCAAACGCCCCTATACTGCCCGATACCGTCGCCAGGAGCCCGCATGCCGCCACGATGTCCCCGCGCCCTCCGCCTCGCCCTCGCCGCCCTCTGCTTCGTCCTCGCGGGCTGCGGAGACGAGCCGCTGGGCTTCGTCGACGGCGGCCCCCTCGACGCCACCCTCCGCAGCGACGCCGCCTTCCCCGAGCGCCCCTCGCTCATCGACACCGGCCCCGCCACCGACGTCCGGGGCCGCGCCTGCACCCGCAGCTCGCAGTGCGATGACGGCGTCGACTGCACCATGGACTTCTGCGCCGACGACGGCCGCTGCGTCAGCGTGCCCGACCCGGGGCGCTGCGACGACCGGGTCTACTGCAACGGCGTCGAGAGCTGCGACGCGCGCCGCGGCTGCGTGCGCGGGCACCCCCATCGCCTGCAACGACAACTACACCTGCACCATCGACCGCTGCGACGAGATGACCCGCGCCTGCGTGCACCGCCCGCGGGACTTCGACGGCGACGGCGACCCCGACTTCCGCTGCACCGCCTACGACTGCGACGCGGGCGTGCCCGACCCGCCGTGCTGGCGCGGCGGCGACTGCGACGACGCCAACCCGAGGGTGAACTCCCGGCTCCCGGAGATCTGCGGCGACGGCGTCGACAACAACTGCAACGGGGAGATCGACGCGGCCGACCGCATGGGCTGCTCGCGGCCCATGCACGACCGCTGCGACGACGCGCTCGACGTGTCCGCCGGAGGGCGCTTCACCGTCGCCCTGGCGGGCGCCCTCGGGGACTACCCCTCGCGCTGCACGGGCAACACCATCCCTCCCCGCGACGCCGTGCTGCGGCTGCGGCTCGACGCCCCGAGGGACGTCGCGGTGACCGCCGAGAGCAGCGGCGCCAGCGTGCTGGTGCAGCTCAACACCCGCTGCGGCGACATCGAGTCGGTGCGCGACTGCGTCATCGGATACCCCACCGTGTACCGCGCCAGGGCCCTCCCGGCGGGGGAGTACTTCTTCCAGATCGCCACCACCAGCGCGGTGGTCGGCACCGGCGAGGTGGCCCTCACGGTGGAGCTCACCGACCCGACCCCGGCGCCCACCAACGACGCCTGCTCCGGGGCGATCGACATCCCCACGAACGGCGCGACCCTCCGAGGGACCCTGGTCGACGTGGCCGACGACGTGACCACGAGCTGCGGCGGCACGACCCCGGACGTCGTCTACCGCCTCACGCTCACCGAGCGCCGCGACGTCACCCTGCGCGCCACCGGAGGCCGCACCGACTACCTCACGCTCGCGCTGGTCGACACCTGCGCCCGCACCACCACGACCCGCCGCTGCGCCACCGGGAGCCCCTCGCAGATCACCCTGCGCAACCTCGCTCCTGGGACCTACTTCGTGGTGGTGGAGGGCACGCGCGTCCCGTCCTTCACCCTGGAGGCCGAGCTCACCGCTCCGACCTCCGCGGTGCCTGGCGACTCGTGCAGCAACCCCATCACCATCTCGCCCAACAGCACCGTGATGGGCACCGTCGCCGGCGCTCAAGGGGACGTGCCCATCTCCTGCTACGGGGGCGACAGCCGGGACGTCGTCTACCGCTTCACGCTCGACCGCACGCTCGACGTCAACGTGCTGCTGCGCGGCGGGGCCTCGGACTTCTTCTTCATGGCGGTGCAGAGCGCCTGCGGGAGCTCGACCGGGGAGGCCGCGTGCCGCTACGGCACCGTCGGGCGGCTCACCGCCAGGGGCCTCGACCCGGGGGACTACTACCTCGTGGTGCGCCCGCTGCGAGGGACGGAGTTCACCCTGACGATGGTGGCCAGTCCCCCGCTCGCGCCGGTGATGGCCTCGGGCAACGACACCTGCGCGACGGCGCAGTCGATCCCCTCGGGAGGGGGGTTCTACATGGGCAACACGGCGACGCTGCGCCGCGACTACACCGCCCCGTGCACCCTCGGCACCACCAGCGAGGACGCGGTCTTCCGCTACCGCTCCGACACCCGGCAGCGGGTGCAGTTCTCCCTCGAAGGCTCGTCCTTCAACACGGTCATCTGGATGACCCAGGGGCCGATGTGCCCGGGGTCGAGCGTCCCGCTCACCTGCTTCAGCGGCGAGGGCGCCGCCCCGGCGGTCTTCGACACCCTGCTCGACCCCGGGGAGTACTGGGTCTTCGTCAGCGGCTTCAACGCCGAGGCCCGCGGGGCGTACTCGCTCTCCGTGCTGCCGCTCCCCATGTGAACGCCGCGTCGGCGCAGGGCCCGCGATGTCCATTCGGTTCAGCCCCCAGAGCCAGGTCGTCCTGCTCCGCGCCCAGGAGGAGGCCAGCGCGTCGGCACTGCTCTGGCCCTGCGCCGAGCACCTGCTCCTCGCGCTGCTCGACGACCCGACCGTGGCCGAGGCCCTCCTCGCCCTCGAGATGGACCCTTGCCGCGTGGCGCAGCAGACCCGCGACTACCTCGCCTCGCCCCGCTCTCCCACCTTCTCCGGGCGCTCCGACGACTGGCCGCGGCGCGTCTGGCGGTGGCTCTTTCCCCCGATCCCCGGGGACGTCTCGCTGATCCAGCGGCGGGCCGCGGTGCAGGTGCTGCTGAGCGGCCGCTCGGACATCACCCCCGTCGACCTGCTCGCGGCGCTCTTCCGGATGACCGACCCGCGGAGCGCGGCTCCCGGCGCGGTCGAGCTCACGGACGACCCGTACCGCTGCGCGATGGCCACGGTGGCCCACCCGATGACCACGCTACGGCAGTCGGGCGTGACCACGGTGGCGCTGCTCCGCTACCTCGCGCACGGCGACCGGCCCCGCGCGCGGGAGACGCCGTCCTCGCTCGACCCGGAGGCCCTGGTGGACGTGCACCTGCTCAACGACGAGTACACGACGATGGAGTTCGTGGTGACGGTGCTGGGGGACAAGCTCGGGCTGAGCGCGCAGGAGGCCTCGGACCTCGCGCTGCGGGTCCACTGGGAGGGCGTCGGGGTGGTGGGGACGCTGCCCTTCGCAGTGGCCGAGCCCGCGCGGCGTCGCATCGAGGAGCGCGCGGTGAGGGCGGGCTTCCCCTTGAAGGTCCTGGTGGTCGCCGCGGCGGAGTCGGAGGGCTGAGCGTTACAGGTCGTCCTCGGGGCCTGCGCCCGCGACGTCTTCGACCAGGCCCCGCAGCGCCTCGGCGTCGGACCACGCCTGCGCGAAGCAGCCCACCGGCCGGTGCGGCGCGTCGCCCTCCACGATCTCCGGCAGGTGCCCGAGCCCGTAGCTGGTGAGCGCCGCCGCGAGCCCGTCGAAGCAGCGCCCCGCCTCGGCCCTCGCCTCGGCCTCGGCCTCCGGGGTGGCCCTCCGTCGGCCGACCCGCACCACCGCCGCGGTGTACGCCCCGAGCAGGAAGGGCCACGCCGTCCCCTGGTGGTACGCGCTGTCCCTCGACCAGGGGCCGCCATCATACCGTCCCTGGTAAGCCACATCCTTCGGGGAGAGGGTGCGCACGGCCATCGGCACCAGCAGCTCGTCGCGCGCCCGGCGCAGCACCGCCTCGCACTGCTCGAGCGGGAGCAGGTCGCCCGGCAGGGCCACGGCGTAGAGGGCGTTGGGGCGCACCGCCGGGTCGCGTTCGTCGTCGCGCACGACGTCGTAGAGGTACCCGAGCTCGGCGTTCCAGAAGCGCTCTCGGAAGCTCTCTCGGACGTGGTCGGCCTCGCGGTGCCAGCGCTCCGCGGAGCCCTCGTCGCCGGTCGCCGCGCAGAGCCAGGCGAGCGAGCGCAGCCCGGCGTGCCAGAGCGCGTTGATCTCCACCGGGCAGCCGTGGCGAGGGGTGAACACCGTGTCGCCGGAGCGGGCGTCCATCCAGGTGAGCTGCGTGCCGGAGTCGCCCGCCCAGATGAGCCCGTCGGCGCGCTGGTGGATGTTGTATTTGGTTCCGCGGCGGAAGGCCTCGACGATGGCGCGCATCGCGGGCACCAGCGTGCGCCGGGCGAACTCGAGGTCGCCGGTGTACTGGACGAAGCGCCGCGCCGCGTGGAGGAACCACATCGGCGCGTCGACGGTGTTGTCATCCGCCGCCCCTCCGCCGCTGTCTGGAAAGCGGTTGGGCAGCATCCCCTGGTCGACGTACTTCGCGAAGGCCGCGAGGAGCTCCCTGGCCTCCGCGTAGCGCTTCGGCACGAGGTAGAGCCCGGTGAAGGCGATGAGGGTGTCGCGGCCCCAGTCCTCGAACCAGGGGTAGCCCGCGAGCACCGCCGGGGGGCGCGCGAGCTCGGCGCGGTAGAGGTCCACGGCGCGGTAGAGCTGCTCGACCCGGGGGTCGGTGGCGGTGTTCGGGACGAGCGCGCGAAGCCGGGCGATCTCCCGGGCCTCGAGCACCGCGACGTCGTCGGGCAGCCGGTGCTCCGCGGTGAGCACCACGTGGGCGGACTCCCCGGGGGCGAGGGCGATGACGTACTCGCCGGGGGTGAAGAGGTCTTCCTGCGAGTCGAGTCCTCGTTCGCGCTCGGCCTCGTGCAGGAAGCCCCGCCACCAGTCGGGCGAGGCGTGAAAGACCCCGGGCGCCTGCATCAGCACCGCGGGCCCTCCCTCGTAGGGCTGGAGGAGCACCGTGCCGGGACGGTCGTTGACCGCCACCGCGGCGATGCGGGCGTCGCGGTTCTGCTGCGCATGGTGGTGGAAATCGCGGAAGGCCCCGAAGGGGCGCACGGTGAGCGCGATGGCGCCGGGGGAGTCGACCAGGGTGTAGCGGACGATGGTGGTGTTCTGCCCGCGCACCATGAAGACGGTGCGCTCGAGCACCGCCTCGCCGACGCGCCACTGCCACCGGGGGAGCGGATCGAGCGCGAAGGTCACCATGTGGCGCCAGCCCTCGGGCTGCACCACGCCGGGGAAGGCGTGGGTGCTCAAGGGCGCGCGCAGGTAGCGGAGGGTGATGGTCTCATCGAGGTGGCTGATGAGCACCTGCCGGCCGCGAGGCGGGCTGAGCGCGGCCACGAGCAGGCCGTGGTAGCGCCGGGTGGCGATGCCCGAGACGGTGCCCGAGGCGTAGGCGCCGAGGCCGTTGCCGAGGATCCACTCCCGAGCGGTGAGCGCGTCGCGGTCGGTGAGCAGCGAGGCCGGGAGATGGATCATGCGCCCGACGATAGGGCCATGCGCGCGGGGTGGGGAGCCCTTTGAAGGGGGCGCGTCGAGCCTTGAGGGCTTCAGCTCCAGATGGAGCGGGCCTCGTCCGTCGTGGCGACGCCGCGGAGGTCGCGGGCTCGGACGAGCTGCACCGCGACGGCGACGGCGACGGCGCTGACGCCCAGGGTGCCGATGACCAGCCCGGCGGGGGCGTGCAGCTCGGCCATCGCGAAGGCAGGGAAGATCATCGCGGCCATGGCGGAGAAGAGCAGCGGGAAGCGCCGACCGTTGGCGTACGCGACGGCGCCGAGGGCGAGCGCGAACGGGAGCCAGAAGAGCACCTCGCCCTCGTGGCGGTTGATGCGCGTCAACGCCGCGATGCCCATCGGAAACATCGCCACGGGGTAGAGCCAGAAGGCGCCGTCCACGGGTCCGCGGGAGAGCCGGTCGAGCACCGTGGCCACCGCGAAGATCGCCGCCCCGGCCAGCATCACCAGCAGCGCCTGCTGGTCGGCGTTGTAGTACGCGGGGCTGGACGGGGAGGTGGCGAGCATCGCGATGGCCATCATCACGTGGGCCCCGGCGATGCCGAGCGCGGGGGCGCAGCGCCGGAAGCGCCAGAGCCCGAGGGCGAAGAGGGCGGAGACGCCGCTCGACAGGGCGAAGGCGAGGTTGAGCCGAGAGCGGAAGTCTTCGAAGCCGCGGTGGTACTCGGCGCCATACTCGCCGGGATGGAAGCGCTCCAGCGGGATCACCGTGCTGAGCAGCCCGACCGCCACCCCGAAGGACCACACCGCGGCCCCCGAGCGGAGGATCGACCCGGGGACGCGCCCCCAGGAGTAGCGGTCGAGGACGTGCGCCAGGCCGAGCGTGGCGGCGAGGCCCACGAGGCAGCCCGCGGCGGTGCTGAGGTCGGCGCCGTGGTCGCTCGTGTCGGCGAGGATGCCGATGCCGGAGCCCATCACCGCGGCGGCGGCGATGAGCCCCTGGACCACGGTGGCCCAGCGCACGTCGGCGACGGCGCCCCCGCCGGGGGAGGAGCGGGCGAGGGCGAGCACCTGCTCCATCTGGTCGTTGGAGAGGATCTTCCTTCGGACCGCTTCGAGGAGATGGGACTCGTGGAGCTGGGTGTTTCGCATGGCGCCTCTACGACCTCCGTATGGATGTGCAGACTACGCCCGCGGCGCTTTGTTCCCTTCCCGTCGGCTTTGCTGATTCCTGGGGGGCTTTCCCGGGGCGATGCTTCGTCGCGGGGGGAGCCTTGACGGTCTCGTGGATTACCAAGTAGGTTCCGCGCCCCTGATACCTGTTTTGGAGGATTCCTCGTGGCCAATCATGCATCCGCCGAGAAGCGCAACCGTCAACGCGTCAAGCGCACCGACCGCAACCGCGGCGTCCGCAGCGAGTTTCGTACCCTGGTGAAGAACGTTCGTGAGCTCATCGCCAAGGGCGACGCGACCGCTGCCAAGGCCGCGCTCACCCCGGCGATCTCGGCCCTCGACAGCGCCGTCTCCAAGGGCGTCCTCGTCCGCGGCACCGCGTCGCGCCGTGTCTCCCGCCTCGCCGCCGCTGTGCACAAGCTCAGCGCCACCGCCGCCAAGTAGTCTCCCCCTCTCCTCCAGTCGTCGTCAGCGCCCGGCGTTCAACGTCGGGTGCGTCGCGAACAACGCCACCACATAGAGTTCACCGTCGCGCTCCGCGACGCCGATGCCCAGCGCGTCCAGCGCCGGATCGAGCGCGTTCGCCCGGTGCGACGGCGAGCCCATCCAACGGGCGTGGGCGTCCGTCAGGGTCTGCGCTCGCGCCAGGTTCTCGGCCACCCGCTCGGCCCTCACCAGCGCCCGCTCGAGCCGCTCGATGGGACCGTCGTCGGGCGTAGGCCGGTGAGCGATCACCCCGCGCGCCGCCAGGTTGCGGGCGTGCGCCGCGGCCACCCCGTCGAGCAGCGGGTCGCGACGCAGCGCCGGGACGCCCGCGCGGGCTCGCTCCCGGTTGATGGCCCCCAGCAGGTCGCGCGGGTCGGCGAGCGCATCGCGGGGTGAGGGCCTCGAGGGCGTCGGGTGCCAGGTGGCCAGCGGGATCGGTCCGTCGCCCAGCGTCGCGATGACCTGCAGCGTCGACGGGGAGAGCGTCGAAGGGAGCGAGACCGAGGCCGTGGCATCGAAGGCGAAGACGCTCACCGCGCCGTCCGCATCGGTGACCGCGAGGCGGGCGTCGATCACGAATTGGGGCAGCGCCGCGCGCACCGTGAGCACGCCGTGGGAGCGCTCGGAGAGCACCTCGACGACGCGCGGGGCGAGGGCGAGGGCGACGCGGACCCCGTCCGTGGCGAGGGCGCAGCGGGGGAGCAGCGCGGGGTGGCGAGCGCGGTCGATCGCCGCGGCGAGCGCCTCGGGGTCGGCCGAGGGCAGCACCACCGTGTGCACCGTCGGGGCGAACATCCCCGCGGCCTCGGTGCGCGCCCGCTGCGCGTCGGCGTCCGGGGCCTCGCGGTCGAGTGCCGCGCGGGCCGCGGGCAGCAGCCGTCCGTCGGGGCGGCAGCGCGCCACCAGGGCGTCACCCAGCGGGTCGGCGTGCGAGGCCGCGGCCAGGAGGAAGAGGCTCAGGGAGAGGTGCGTCGGTGCAGCCATCGGGTCAGCGTGGGCCAGAGGAGGTGAGGGGCCTTGCGGCCCAGGAGGAGGTCCCCATGGCCGCTGGGGAAGGTGACGAAGGTGCGGTCGCGTGAGCTGCTGCGCTCGAAGGCAGGGCGCACCGCGTCGGGGCGGGCGAGGTGGTCGTTGGTCCCGGCCACCACCAGCAGCGGGACGTCGCAGCCCTCGAAGTCCCGCGCGAAATGGTCGCTGTCGTCGTCGCTGCTGTCGGTGAGATGCGCGAGCTCTCCGAAGGAGGCGCGGTCGAAGGAGCGGGCGAGGTACTCCGCCAGCACGTCGGGCTCGAAGCCCCCGGGGTGCCACGCCCGGATGGGCATCGGCAGCCAGCCGGTGTCCCAGAGCGGCTGCGTCGCGCGTAGCAACGAGCGCACGGCCCCCATCGGAAAGGCCGTCTCCCCTCGGCCCCCGCGGCCGATCAGCGCCGCCCCGCGGGAGAGCGCGTGCACCAGCGTCGCGCCGCGGCCCCAGAAGTACGGCGCGGCCAGGGTGACCAGCGCCTGCACCCGCTCGGGGCTGCGGGCCGTGGCGGCGTAGGCGAGCATCCCCCCGAGGCTGTGCCCGGCGAGCACGACGCGGGGCCGCCCGGTGAGCTCGGCGATGGCGTCCATGGCGGCGGGGAAGTCCTCGTCGACGTAGGGGTGGAGGGCCGCGGCGGGGCGGGCTCCCTGAGCGCGGGAGCGGCCGTGACCGCGGAGGTCGAGGCTGAAGACGTCATGGCCCTCGGCGGCCAGGTGGTTGACCAGGCTGCGCTGCGACAGGTGCCATGCGTGGAGGTTCTGGCCGAAGCCATGGACCAGCAGCAACGGCGTGGGCCCGGGGCCCTGCGCTCCCGCGAGGCGCTTGCGCACCATGGCCAGCGAGCCCGCGTCGGGGAGGGTGAGGGCGGTCTCTTCGAAGCGGGCGGTGCGGCCGCGGTCGACGACCTCGGTCACCTCCACGGGCTCGTCGCTGATGACTCGGCGGGACATCCAGACTAAGTGTACCGGTCGTGGCCGCACGACGACGAATCCCGGTCCTGATGGCGCTCCTCTCGGCCTGGGTGCTCGCGTGTCCCGCGGCGGCGCAGCAGTCGACGCGCGCGCAGGTGGAGCACGACCTCGCGGGCTTCGAGCAGGGCCCCGACGACGCCGCGGTGCGCGCCTGGGGGCCGGAGGCTCCCGCAACGCTGATGGCGATCGGCAACGACGCCGCCGCGGCCCCGCACGTGCGGCAGCGGGCGGTCTTCGCGCTGCGGCATTTCAGCCAGCGTACCGCGGTGCGCGACTACCTCCGGGCGCTCGCCACCGTCCCCGGGCAGGGGCTCTTCCTGCTGCGCGCGGCCCTCGACGCGCTGGTGATCGGCTTCGATGACCTCTCGGTCTCCGCGGGCTTCCTGGCCGACCCGAGGGTCGAGGTGCGCGACGGGGCCGCCTGGTCGCTGGCCCGCTCGCCTGGCGCCGCCGCGCGCGCGCTGCTGACCGAGCGGCTGCGGGTGGAGCGGGACGAGACCGTGCGGCGAACCATCGCCGACGCCCTGCAGTCGACGGCGCCGGTCCGCGCGACGCATTGATCCGCGCGGCAGCGTTTGTGTAGAGTCCGCGCCGCTGGCAGTTCGGCGCGCTCGTCGCCGGAAGGAAGAACTTCATGAACGGTCGTGTTGCGGCGCTCGCCTTCGCGGGCGCGCTGTCGATGTCCACCAACGCCCTCGCGCAGACCGGGCCCGCCGTCGGGGTCGTGCAGAGCCCCACCCTTGCGGCAGGAGCGCCCGTCGCCCCGGAGCCCCTGCGCTTCGGCCGCAACGTCGAGCACAGCCTCGGCGCGCGCTTCTGGATCTGGAACACCCCGGCGTGGATGGTCGGCCTCTTCGCCCACGTGGCCAACGACTGGTCGGGCCCGGTGACCTTCTCCCCGGGCCTCGAGTACGTCTACCGCAAGGGGTCGCTCGACCTCGTGGTGGGCCTCCAGTACACGAGCCTCGCGACCCCTGAGCCCAACGTGGGGCTCATCCGCGGGCGCTCGGAGAACGACGTCGCCCTCGAGCGCATCGAGAGCCAGCTCTGGACCCTCAGCGCCAACGTGCTCTTCCTCTGGTCGAGCCGCATCAACGACTGGTTCGAGATCCAGTACGGCACCGGCGTCGGCATCTCCGCGGTGGGCGGCGACCTCTACCGCACGCAGGTCACCCCGAGCGCCGGCGGCGGCTACCAGGAGTGCAGCCAGGCCGAGCGCGGGCGCACCGCCTACTGCGACGCCTCCAACGACCACTACGTCAACGCCGACGGCACCCGCTTCTCCGAGCCCCGGCTCACCGCCTCCCCCAGCGGCAGCATCCCCCCGGTGGTGCCGTGGCTCTCGATCCCTCACCTCGCGCTGCACTTCCGTCCGCACCGCAACTTCGACGTGCGCGTCGACGGGGGCTTCGCCCTCATCGGCTTCTACAGCGGCGTCGCCATGCACTACGTCTTCTGACCCCGCGCCGGTGCTCTTGCACCGACGCGCGCAAGATATTCGCCCTGACCATCGCGGACCCACGACCTGGCGCGATGTTTCGAGTGGCTCGGTGGTTGCTCAAAGGGGTCGAGTACGGACCTTCAGCGAGGCAGATGACATGAAGCGAATCGTGATCCTTGGGGCCGGAACCGGCGGGACGATGATGGCCAACAAGCTCGCTCGGGCGCTGCCCGAAGACGGGTGGCGCGTCACCGTCGTCGACCGGGACGACGTCCACATCTACCAGCCCGGGCTGTTGTTTCTCCCCTTCGGTCAGTACCGCGAGGAGGACATCGTCAAGCGCCGCAAGAACCTGCTCGACCCTCGCATCGAGCTGCGCCTCGGCGAGATCGACCGCATCGCGCCGGACGAGAACAGGGTCGTGATGCAGGGCGGGGTCGCGCTCCCCTACGACGTGCTCATCGTCGCGACGGGCAGCCGCATCCTGCCGGAGCAGACCCAGGGGCTCACCGGCGTCGGCTGGAAGGAGACGGCCTTCGACTTCTACACGCTCGAAGGGGCGCTCGCGCTGCGCAACGCGCTCGAGGACTTCAAGGGCGGGCGCGTCGTGCTCAACGTCGCCGAGATGCCCATCAAGTGCCCTGTGGCGCCGCTGGAGTTCCTCTTCCTGGCGGAGGCGTACTTCACGCAGAGGGGCATTCGCGACAAGGTCGAGATCGCCTACGCCACCCCCCTCGAGGGCGCGTTCACCAAGCCCCGCGCCTCGGCCGCCCTCGGCGACATGCTCACCCGCCGCGGCATCAACGTGCTCGGCGATTTCGCCGTCTCCGAGGTCGACGGGGAGAAGCGCGTGCTGCGCTCCTACGACGGCCGCGAGACCAACTACGACCTGCTGGTGTCGATCCCCGTGCACGGCGGCGCGGAGGCGATCACCCGGAGCGGCATGGGCGACGCTGGGGGATGGCTCCCGGTCGGCAAGCACACGCTGCAGAGCCCGACCTTCGCCAACGTGTTCGCGCTCGGCGACGCGACCAGCCTGCCCGCGTCGAAGGCCGGCGCGGTCGCGCACTTCCAGTCCGAGGTGCTCTTCGAGAACGTGCTGCGCTTCATCGGCGGCCGGGAGCTCGCCGCGACCTTCGACGGCCACGCCAACTGCTTCATCGAGACCGGCTACGGCAAGGCGATGCTCATCGACTTCAACTACGAGACCGAGCCGCTGCCCGGGCGCTTTCCGCTCCCCGGCGTCGGGCCCTTCACGCTGCTGGAGGAGAGCGCCACCAACCACTGGGGCAAGCTCGCGTTCAAGTGGGTCTACTGGAACGTCCTGCTCGAAGGGAAGGAGCTGCCCCTCGACCACCGCATGCTGCTCGCCGGGAAGTGGAGCTGAACCATGGACACGACCGACACCAACAAGGCCATCGCGCAGGTGCTGGCGCGGCTCGATGCGATCGACGCTCGCCTCGACCAGATCGTGGACCGGCAGAAGAAGTCCGACGAGCTCTTCAGCGAGATGACCCCGATCCTCCGGGACGTGATGGGCACCGCCACGACGCGGCTCGATGAGCTCGACAAGAAGGGCTACTTCGCCTTCGGCCGGGAGGCGCTCGGCATCGCCGATCGGGTGATCACCGGCTTCGCGCCGGAGGACGTGCGCCAGCTCGGCGACGCGGTCGTGGGCATCCTGCAGACGGTGCGCGCGCTCACGCAGCCCAACGTCCTCGAGATCGCCTCGCAGGCCTCGGAGGTGCTGGAGAAGTCCGACCAGGCCGAGCCCCTCGGGCTGCTCGGCATGGTGCGCGCGACCCGCGACGACGACGTGCAGAAGGGCATGGCCGTGATGATGGACGTGATGCGGCACGTGGGCCGGGCCGCCCGCGCCGTCCGCGACGAGCACCGGCCGAGCGCGGCGGACGAGAAGAAGGCGAAGCTCGCCGGGGTGCTCGGCCCCCGGAAGAAGAAGGCCCTCGGCGTCGAGCGGCAGCTCCCTCCCTCCGTGGCTCCTCGTGCGGTGGCGCCTGCCAACCTCGGGCCCCCCCCGGCCTGCGCGGTGCCGTCGAGCAAGCCCCGCGAGGTCGCGGCGGTGATCGACGGCGTGGCCTTCGGCGCCGACGGACACCTCGTCGACCCGAAGGTGTGGACCGAGGAGATCGCCGTGAAGGTCGCGGCGGTGCAGGGCGTCGAGCTCGACGAGGCGCGCTGGGCGGTGGTGCGCTTCGCGCGCGCTGACTTCGTGGCGACCAACGCCTCGCCCAACATCCGAAGGATCACGCAGGGCACCAGCCTCGCGACGAAGGACCTCTACACCCTGTTCCCCAAGGCGCCGGCGCGCACCATCGCCCGGATCGCCGGGATTCCGAAGCCCGCGGGCTGCATCTGAGGAGAGACCTAAGTCATGGAAACGGCCATCAACAAGCGCAAGGTCGCGATCATCTGCTCGCACGGGGGCCTCGACGAGGTGTACCCCGCGCTCATCCTCGGCAACGCCGCGCGCCAGTCGGGCATCGACGCGTTCGTGTTCTTCACCTTCTGGGGGCTCGACGCGATCACCACCAGCAAGGTCGACCACCTGCACGTCAACCTCGCGGGCAACGCGGCCTCGGGCATGCCCACCATCCTCGGCGGACTGCCCGGGATGGAGACGCTCGCCGCGTCGATGATGAAGAAGCAGATGACCGAGCTCGACCTGCCGACGGTGAAGGAGATGCTCCAGATCCTCGATGAGTCGGGGGCCGAGCTCTACGCCTGCGAGCTCGCGATGAAGATGTTCAAGCGCACCCGCGAAGACCTCCTCCCGCAGGTGAAGGACGTCATCACCGCCGGGGACTTCTACGACCTCGCCGAAGGCGCGCAGATCATCTTCACCTGATCGCCCCCCCGCCGACTCACCCGCCTCCCAGCAGCGCCCTGATCTTCCCCAGCACGGCCTCGTCCGCCTCGGGGAAGGCGTACCCGTCGAGCTCCTCCCGGCGGGCCCAGACGTGGTCCGCCACGCCGAGGTGGGTGATCACCCCGCCGGTGATGCGCGCCCGATAGAAGAGCAGCAGCACGCTCTTCATCGGGTACCGCCACCACGTCACGTCGAGCACCTCGCCCACCTCGGACTCCACCCCGAGCTCTTCACGGAGCTCCCGCACCAGCGCCGCCTGCGGGCTCTCGTCCTGCTCCAGCTTGCCGCCGGGAAACTCCCACGCGCCCGCGAGGTGCGTCCCGCTCGGCCGCTGCGTCAGCAGCACCCGGTCGCCCTCGATCACCACCGCCGCCGCCACCACGACCGGTCCAGCCATCACGCGCCTCCCATGCGAGCGCGCAGCACCAGGGCCTCGCCGCCCAGCGTCGCCACCGTCGCCGCCACCACCGCCAGCACCCCCCAGCTCGGGAGCGCCGCCGCCACGAACACGCCCGCCACCGTCCCCGCGACGCCCATCGCCAGCACCGCGGTCGCCCGCTCCTTCGCCCGCCGCGCCTCGGTGAGCGCCGCGGCGGCGTCCCTCAGGTCGTCCGAGGCCAGCGCGATGGCCGTCTCGCCGCCGACCCCGCCCGCCGCCTCCAGCTGGATGCCCACGTCCGCCGCCGCCAGCGCCGCGCCGTCCCATCGAGGGCGACCCACCACCGCCGCGCCGCCGCCCACCTCGGAGAGCGCGCGCACCACGCCCGCCCGCTCCTCGGGGCTCACCTCCGGGCGCAGGTTGCTCACGTCCAGCATCGCGCCGATGGCCTCCACCGTGGCCCGCCCGGTGCCCGCGATGAGGGCCACCTCGAAGCCCGCGTCGATGAGCGCCTGCACCGCCGAGCGCGCCTCGTCGCGCACCGGGTCGTCGATGCCCAGCACCCCCTCCACGCGCCCGTCGATGGCCACCAGCACGGCGGTGCGCCCGGCGGCCTCGATGCCCAGCAGCACGTCCTCGGCGGGCGCCACGCTCACGCCCTCGGCGAGCAGCAGCCGCCGCTGACCGACCACCACCGCGTCGCCCGAGGCGCTCACCGCGGTGACCCCCTGGCCGGGCAGCACCACCGGCCGACGTACGCCCTCCAGCCGCAGCCCCCGAGACATCGCCCCCCGCAGGATCGCGCTCGCCAGCGGGTCTTCGCTCGCCGCCGCCTCCTCCGCCGCGGCGGCCAGCGCCAGCACCTCGCGCTCGCTGCGAGACCCGAGCGAGACCACCTCCGTGAGCTCCGGCCGGCCGACGGTCACGGTGCCACGGAAGCAGAGCGCCACGGTGCCCACGCGCGCGGCCTCCTCGACGCTCGCCGCGTCGCGGAAGACGATCCCCCGGCGGGCGGCCTCGACGAGGGCCTCGACGAAGGGCGCCGGCACCGCGGTCACCATGCGCACGAGAGGAGCGAGGGCCAGCACGCAGCCCGCGGCGCGTGCCGGGTCGCCGCCCAATACGAAGACGTGTAAGAGCGCCATGGCGAGCGCGGTCGCCGCCACCCCCGCGGGCGCGAGCAGCACCAGCCTCCGCGCGAGGCGCACCGTGTGCGGACCCTCCCTCGGAGCGGTCATCCATCGCGCGAGCCTCGCCCAGGCCACCGCGTCGCCGGCCCTGGTCGCCAGCACCCGCAGGGTGCCCTTCACCACCCGCGCGCCCGCCAGCACGGCGTCGCCCGGCACCCGCTGGCGGGACTCCCTCGCGCCCGGCCAGAGCCTCACCTCGGCCTCGCCAGCGCGCGTCACCCCGTCCACCGGGATGACCTCGCCGGCCCCGACGATCACCTCGACGCCCGCTCTCAGCGAGGCCGTGTCCGCGGTGTCCGTCGGCGGGTCGATCGCGAAGCCCTCGTGGCCTCGACGCACCGCCCTGGCCTCCGCCGGGAGCGCGTCGCGGAACACCTCCATCCTCGCCTGCCCGGCCGCCCGTCGCATCCTCGCGGCCCAGGCAGTGAGCGGCCCGATGGCGGCCAGCACCGCCGCGTCGCGCACGGCGGCCACGGACCCGCCGCCGGTGGCCCGCAGCGCCCCGGAGAGCGCCAGCAGCGCCCCGGCCCAGCCCACGATGCCGCCCAGCAGGTCGCCGTCCTTCGGCGAGCGGAACGCCTCGCGCCCCGCGACGGTGAGCCCCACCACCGCGGGCACGGCGACGAGGGCGAGCTGCGCGAGGTGGGGGAGTCCCTCCAGCGATCCGAGGAGGGCGCCCATGCACGCGGCGCCCACCGCGAGGGCGGGGGTGGTCGGGTCGGGGGGAGGGGGAGAGGGGGCGGTGGCGCGGGCCAGCTCGGCGGCGCGAGGGTCGACCGGCGGCGCAGGGGGCGCGAGGGCCGCGGGAGGGAGCGAGGCGCGGGCGAGGCCCAGCATGTCCGTCGCGTCGAGCAGGCTCGGCCGGGCGGTGAGCGTGAGGCGCTCCTCGCGGGCCGCGGGGGAGGGCGTCGGTCGGCCCCGCTCCCGGCACGGGCGGGAGCAGTAGAAGCGGTAGCGCTCGTTGATCACCGCCACGAAGGGCGCGCGCAGCACGTCGACCGGCGCGCCGCACGACGCGCAGGGCACCCGCTCGCTGGCGGTCGATGCGGGGGCGGCGGGGGGGGACGGTTCCATCGGGGCGGAGGGGCGTTGGAGCGCATCCCGGACGGGGGTGTCAAGCCGCGCACGGCGCCTCGCGTGTTACGGTCGCGGCGCACATGGCGAGCGCCCCGATCGAGATTGTCTACGAGCGCCCCGCGGCCCCGTCGCGGGCCTGGGTGATCGTCGCGGGCGGCGTCGTCTTCGCGGGGGTGGTGCTGTGGGTGACCTCGCGCTCGCTGCCGGGCCCCGGGTGGTTCGCGCTCGCGGTGGCTCTCTGCGCGGCGGTCTTCGCGGCGCAGTCGCTGCTGGGCGGCGGCGCGGTGCTCTCGACCCGGCGGGTGACCGTCGACCTGGCGGCGCGCACGCTGCGGGTCGAGCACCGGAGGGGAGCGCGGGCGCTGGCGCTCGGGGAGATCGCGCGCGTCGAGCACGGCAAGGTCGTCTCGGGCGACGGCGTGTCGCTCGACGCGGTGACGCTCACGCTCCCGGGAGCAGAGACGCTGAGCTTCGGCGTGGCGAGCCCGGAGGCCGCCGAAGGGGCGGCGAGGGCGATCAGGGCGCTGATGGATTCGGTAGACGGGAAGGCGGAGGCGGAGGGGGATCAGTCGCCGTAGATGGCGCCGACCTCGTCGAAGAGCTCCTGGGCGCGGTCCTGGTCGATCTCGAGCGCGTCGGCGATCTCGTCGTAGGCCTCGCCCTCGTCGTCCTCGCCGTACTCGCCGTCGGCGACCAGCACCGCGCACGCCACCTGGAAGGCGACCTCGCGGAGTTCTTGCGTCACCAGGTTGGTGTTGAGCGCGTCGAGGCGGGCGTCGGCCCCCTGCTCCTCGAGCATCTCCACCGACTCGTTGATGATCGCCCGGATCTGGCTGTTGCCGACGCGGTTGTCGAGGAAGCCGGAGATCACGTCGGCGATCTGGTCGTACTCCTCGGCGGTGATCTCGCCGTCGGCGGCCGCCATCAGCACGCCCGCGTCGACGAAGCCCTGGAGGGTCATCGCGGTCAGCTCGATCTCTCGCTCCAATGCGCGCTTGCGCTCTCGCCGCCTGAACATCGTCTCTGGTGCTCCTTCCGGATGCGCCGGGAGAGCCTTCGTGACCCGGAAGTTCAGCCTCCGGGACCGTCGCTCCCACGGCCATCGCGGCGCAGAGGAGAGCCCGACTCCCTCGGCCCCGTCAACGCCCTTCCGGCGCCCGTGATCACGGACGGACGCTGGCCCAGCGAGGGTCGTCGAAGACCATCGCCTGGAGCCACCGCTGGAGCGCCGGGGTGGACGTCGCGAAGCCCACGTGGAGGGCGCCGGGGATGACGAAGTAGCGCCCCTGGGTCCAGGCCGCGTCCATGCGGTCCATCACGGCGCCGAGGCGTCGGTTGAAGGTGAAGGCGTCGAGGCCCATGAAGGTCGAGATCACCGCGTCGTGCGAGTACGAGATCAGCCCGAAGCGATGGTCGGGGTAGCTCGCCCGAACGAACTCGGCGATGGCCCCGATGTCGTCGGCGCACGCGGCGGGGCACCCCTCGGGGAGCTGGAGGTTCCATGCCTCGCGCCACGCGCGCCACCGCGCAGGATCAGGCTGTACGGGCTGGCCCGAGTCGTCGACCACGTCGACCCGCGCCGGGCCTAGGGCCCGCTGCACCCGGATCATGTTGAGCGCCACGCCGAAGCCTCCCGCGGAGTCGCCGGCGAGCCACACCCGCCGCACGTCGGGGTACGTCGCGCGGATGCGCTGGAGGAAGAGGTCGAGGTTGCGAGCGCCGACGTGGTGGAAGTCCGACTGCCGACCGAGGAGGTTGTAGCGGGTCACCCGGTCGCCCGCGTGCACGTCGCCGGTGCAGTAGGGGACGTAGACCATGTTCATCTGGCGCCACGGGTTGCCCGGGTTGGCGCGCTGGAGCGGCAGCATCACCGGCCGCAGCACGTCGGTGGCGAAGGCCACGCGGTCGTACCCGGTGGTCACGTAGAACGACGAGGGCACCGGGCCGAGGCAGGTGAGCGGGTCCCAGCAGGCGCCGCCGCCCTGGAGGAAGAGCAGGAGGGTGGTGGGGTCGGCCCCGGGGTTGATGCCGAAGCCGGTGGGCGTGCCGTTGGCGCAGCGCGACCCTGGGACGTCGACCCAGGTCCACTGGTTGGCCGGGGCGACGATGGGCATACCGAGGTCGGTAAGCGGCGCATCGGCGGGGACGTCCGTCGGGGGGGCGGGCACGTCGACGGGCTCCGTCGAGCCGGCGTCGGCCTCGGCGCCGAGGTCGGGCAGCGAGAGCGCGTCGGCGTACGCGACCGGGCCGGCGTCGTCGGGGCGCGGGAGCTCCGCCATCGAGGTCCCGCCGCAGCCGAGCGCGACCAGAGAGCACGCCCACCAGACCATCGCTCCGCGCCGCATGGCCCGCGATGGGAGCGCCCCGGCGCGCCTCGGGTCAAGCGCCGCCGCGGTATGTTCTGCGCCGCAGCACCGACGATGGCCCGCCCCGACCCACGCAAGCTCGACCTCCTGATCGCGACGCTCCAGCGCTCGCCGCGCACCTACGACGAGCTCATGGCCGACGAGCGCCTCGACCTGTCCCGTCGCTCGCTCCAGACCTACCTCGACGAGCACCTCGCGTCGCTGGGCTACACCGTGCTGCGAGGCGTCGCCCCGGGCCCTCCGCGCCGCGCGACCTTCTTCATCCCGACCGCCGACGACGAGCCCCGCGGCGGCGTGGTCGACCGCGCGGCCTACTCGCTCGCCCGGGGCTTCCTCGAAGGGCTCTTCCCCCTCGAAGGCACCTCGCTCGACGCGCTCACCCGCCGACGCAACTCCCGGGTACTGGCCTTCGCGAGCGGCGTCCCCCGCTTCAGCGAGCACCACATGCGCGCGCTCATGAAGTGGATCGCCGCCGCCGAGCACGACCCGCCCCGCGCCGTGATGCTGCGCTACGAGCGGGCGGGCGGGCCTCGCGCGGCGCCTCTCCCGGTCGAGCCGCGGCTGGTGTGGCCCGTCGGGGTGATCGTCCGCGAAGGCCGTCGGGTGTACCTCCCCGGGCTGGTGTCGCCCGGCGAGTCTCTCGACGACGCCCGCAACTTCGCCCTCGACCGGGTGCTCGCCGGGCCTCGCGACTGCGGCGTCTGGGTGGCCGACGCCTCGGAGCAGCGCCCCTCGGAGTTTCTGCTGCACTCTCGGCCCCGGCCGCAGGAGTTCGTGCACGCCCCCTTCGGCCTGGTGCGCCCGTCGGTGTCCGAGCAGCCGGTGATGCTGGAGGTGCGCTTCGACCCGTCGCACGCCGCGTATGTGCGAGACCGCCGTTGGTTTCCCAGGCAGGAGGAGCACGTGACGGCGGACGGATCGCTGGAGCTGCGCTTCGGCCCGGTGGACGTCCGCGAGGCGGTCGCCTGGTGCTCCCAGTGGATCGACGGGCTCACGGTGCTGGGCGACCCGGCGCTGCGGGAGGCGTACATGGCCTCGCTGCGGCAGAGGCTGCTGCGTTAGGGCGCGCGGTCGCCTGCCACGCCCTCGCGGTCGCTGATAGCATCCGCGGCGATGCTCCGACGCTCGCTCGCTGCGGCGCTCCTCCTCTCCGTCGCGGTGGGCTGCGCGACGGCGTCCGAGCGCGACGGCACCTTCAACGACCGGGACGCGGGCGAGACCGACCTGGGCGATCCGAAGGATACGTCACCCGGTAAGAAGGACGTCGTCGAGGAGGCGCCCGAGGACGTCCCGGCGACGCCCGACGCCCCCGACGCCGGGGCGGCGACGCGGGACGCCCCCGAGGCCTCGGTGGACGCACCCATCGACCGCCCGACGGCGGACCTCGGCGACGGCACCTGCGCCGAGGGGACGACGCGGCCCTGCTACACGGGGCTTCCCGCGACGCGCAACGTGGGGCTCTGCGGCGACGGGTTCCAGCGCTGCGTGGGCGGGCGCTGGGGGGTGGAGTGCAACGGCGAGACGAGGCCGCAGGTCGAGGAGTGCAACACCATCGACGACGACTGCGACGGCACCGTCGACAACATCCAGACCATCACCTGCTACTCGGGCCCACCCGGGACGCGAGCGGTGGGCATCTGCCACGAGGGGATGCGGCGCTGCGACGGGGCGATGGCCCCGCGGTGCATCGGCCAGGTGGTGCCCGAGACCCGCGAGGTCTGCGCCAACGGGCGCGACGACAACTGCAACGGGATGACCGACGAGGCGGGCTGCCTGTGACGGCCCGCGAGACACAGCACGCCGGGAGCGGAGAGACGCAATGAGCCGAGGGACGAACGAGAAGGTCATCATCACGTGCGCCATGAGCGGCGTGGTCACCACGCGGGCGCAGTGCGGGGCGATCCCGTACACGGTGGAGGAGTTCGCGGCGGAGGCGAAGCGGGCCTACGACGCGGGGGCCTCGGTGCTGCACATCCACGCGCGCACCGACGACGGGGCGCCGGACTACACCGCGGCGCGCTACCGGGCGATCGGCGACGCGATCCGCGCCGTGTGCCCGATCATCCTGAACTTCTCCACGGGCACCATCGACCCGGAGGGCCGCAAGGCGCCGCACGTCACGGACTACAAGCCCGAGATCGCGGCGCTCAACATGGGCTCGATGAACTACGCGAAGTACAACCCCAAGCGGAAGGGCTGGGTCTTCAACTTCGTCTTCGAGAACAGCTTCGACTACATCGCCGAGCTGCTCACGAAGATGAACGAGAGCGGCGTGAAGCCCGAGCTGGAGTGCTTCGACACCGGCCACGTGTGCTCCGCCGAGCCGCTCATCGAGATGGGGCTGCTCAAGCCGCCGCTGGATTTCTCCCTGGTGATGGGCGTCGTCGGGGGCGTGAAGGCCAGCGCGAGGCACCTCGCGTTCATGGCCGACCAGGTGCCCGCGGGATCGACATGGAAGGTCGTGGGCATCTCGCGAGAGCAGTGGTCGCTCTGCGCCGCGGCGCTCACCCTGGGCGGCAACATCCGCGTCGGGCTCGAGGACAACTTCTACCTGCCCGACGGCGCCATGGCCCGCTCCAACGGCGAGCTCGTGGAGAAGGGCGTGCAGATGACCCGGGACATCGGCCGCGCGGTCGCCACCGTCGACGAGGCGAGGGCCATGCTGGGGCTCGCGAAGTGAGCTTCCGCACGATCCGCTATGAGACGCGCGCGGTGGAGGGCGGCGCCGTCGCGACGGTGACGCTCGACGTGCCCGCGAAGCGCAACGCCATCGGCCCGGAGATGGCCAACGAGCTGCTGCACGCGCTCGCGAAGGCGGCCGACGACCCGGAGGTGAGGGCGCTGGTGCTCACCGGCGCCGGGGGGCACTTCTGCGCGGGGGGAAACATCGGGCAGATGTCCGGGGAGGGAGAGGCGCTCGACTTCAAGGGCGACTACGCCGACCTGCTGCTGGCGATGGTGCGCTCGCCGAAGCCCATCGTGGCGAAGGTGCGCGGCACCGCGATGGGCGGCGGGCTCGGGCTCGTGGCGGCCTCGCACTTCGCGCTCTCGGCGGACGACGCGGTGCTCGGGACGCCGGAGATACACCGGGGGTTGTTCCCGATGATGATCATGGCGGTGCTGTCACGCATCGTGCCCCGGCGGCGGCTGCTGGAGATGATGCTGCTGGGGCACAAGATGACCGCGGCCGAGGGGGAGCGCCTCGGGCTGCTCAACCAGGTGGTCGGGGGCGACGCGCTCGACGCGGCGGTCGACGCGCTGGCGGGCGATCTGGCGACGCGATCGCCCACGGCGATGTCCGCCGGGCTCAGGGCGTGGGCGATGCAGGGTGACGTGGCGATGGAGCAGTCGCTCCCGATGCTGCGAGACGCGCTCGCCGAGCTGCTCTCCACCGAGGACGCGCACGAGGGCATCGCGGCCTTCCTCCAGAAGCGCAAGCCCGTCTGGACGGGGCGCTAGCGCCTCCGGCCGATCACTTCCCCGTGAGGCCGTGGTCGGCGATCCACTTGCCGATGAAGGCGGCGTTCTTGTCGTAGGCGTCGCGGAGCTGCTTCTCGGCGGTCTGCTCCAGCAGGCCGCCCACCAGCATGACCTTGGCTTCGACGGTGAAGTCCACCACGCGGCGGCTGCGGTCGGCGCCGAGGGCCTCGACGCGCATCACGCCGTTGGTGAGCAGCTTGTCGGGCATGGTGCTGGGGATGCCCTTGAAGGTCGACCGGCCGGACTTCTTGTCCCAGTGCGTCTCCTCCGTGTACTTGAAGCCCGAGCCGAGCACCTTCTGCACCGCGGCGGGCACCTCCATCTTCGGCGTCGCCACGGTCTTGCGGAAGGTCTCCGTCTCCGAGTCACGCAGCTCGAGCACGGTGTAGTCCGGGAAGTGCAGCGCGCCCTTGTAGAGCGCGTCGTTGACCTCACGGTCGAAGTTGAGCTTCCAGTAGGTCTCCGGGGTGCAGGCAAACTCGTGGGTCACGCTGAACTTGTTCATCGTCGGGACTCCTCCTGTCAGGTACCGCGGGCGAATATCGCGATGCCCGCGCGTTTGTCGACTCCCCTCCGCGAGGCGGTGAGCGTCAGCGCCGGGGCGCGGGCGTCGGGGTGGGCTCTTCCTGCGGCCGCATGGTGATCGTGACGCCGAGGGTCGCCCGCTGCCCGGTGGCGCGAAACTGCACCCCGCGGAGCAGGTTGAGGTGGCACTCGCCGCTCGAGCGCACGGGCTCGTCGAGCGAGCCGAGGGCGACCTCGCCGACGCTGCCGTCAGGGCCCACCGAGACGGTGAAGCGGGCCGACCCCTCGGCGCGGCGGGTGGCGCGCTCGCGAAGCATCGGGACGTAGCAGCTGAGGTGATCGCCGGTGCGCAGCGACAGCACCGCGGCGGCCTCGTCGGGGGTGAGGCTGCCGGAGCCCGCGCGCACGATGGCCGCGACGCTCTCCGGGCCGGGGATGCGCATCCTGGGGAAGAGCAGAAGCTCCGGCATGGTGAACTCGAGCGGCGGGTTCTCGAAGACCAGCGGGAAGGTCACCCGGAGCGGGTGCTGGATGCCCTCGATGCGCAGCGGGCGGACGATGGCCAGCACGCACTCGCGCGTCTGTCGCAGCGCCGGGGCGTTGGTCTCCGCGGCGGCGTCGAAGACGTGCCCGCTGGTCTCGACGATGAAGCTGAGGTCGACGCGCCCCGCGGCGTCGGGCGAGGCAGGGAGCACCCGCTCGTAGCACTCGCGGATGGCGTCCCGGTGGCGCAGCACTGCCGCGCGCACCCGCCCGTCGGGGCGGTCGGTGTCGACGCCCTGCGACGCGCTCGCGGCGGATCCGCGGCGGAAGCGCTCGGGCGCGAGGTCGAGCCCGGCCGGCGCCTCGGTGGGCGGATTGGGCGGGAGCGTGGGAGGGCCGCTCTTACACGCCGCGGTAAGCACGGCGCCCAGCAGGAGGCGCGCAGGGAGGTTCGCGACCATAGGGGTCGGGAGTGTAACGGAGCGCCGAGCCGGACCGGCGAAGAGATTACACCTCGATGCGTTTGCGCCGGATCTTCTCGATGAGCGTCGTGCGGTTGACGCGGAGGAGCTGCGCCGCGCGGTTGCGGTTGCCCCCGGTGCGGGCGAGCGCCTGGCGGATCAGGCTGGTCTCTAAGGCTTCGACCACGGCCGCGAGGTCGACGCCCTCCTCGGGCAGCACCGGCGGCGCGAAGGCGCCCGGAGGCGGTTCGGAGGGCGGAGGCTCGCAAAGGGGCGGCTCGTCCGGGATCATCGCGCGCAGCAGCGGCCCGACCGTCGACGCCGCCGGCGGCATCGCCCATTGCGTAGAGAGCGGGGGCGATGGACTCGCGAGCCCGGCCACGCCGTCGCGCAACCTGGGCGGCAGGTCGTTGAGGGTGACGAGCGCCGAAGGGGCGAGCAGCACGGCGCGCTCGATGGCGTTCTCGAGCTCGCGGATGTTGCCCGGCCAGTCGTACTCGCGCAGCGCCCGCATCGCCCGCTGGTCGATGCCCGTGGGGGTCGAGCGGCCGTTGCGGGCGGTCACCATCTTCAGGAAGTGCATCGCGAGCAGCTCGATGTCCTCGCGCCGCTCGCGCAGCGGCGGCAGGTGCACATGCACGACGTTGATGCGGTAGTAGAGGTCCTCGCGGAAGCGCCCGGCCGAGACCTCGGCCTCGAGGTCGCGGTTGGTCGCGGCCACCACGCGGATGTCGCAGTGCACCGTCCTGGTGTCGCCGACGGGGATGTACTCCCGCTGCTGGAGCAGCCGCAGCAGCTTCACCTGCATGAGCAGCGGCAGCTCGCCGACCTCGTCGAGGAAGAGCGTCCCTCCCTCCGCGGTGGCGACCAGGCCCGGGCTCGACGTGACCGCGCCGGTGTAGGCGCCCTTATACATGGCCGAAGAGCTTCGCCTCGATGAGGTTCTCGTGGATGGCCGAGCAGTCGACGGTGACCACCGGACCGCGGGCGCGCAGCGAGGCGTCGTGCAGCGCGGCCACCACGAGCTCCTTGCCCGTGCCGCTCTCGCCGGTGATGAGCACGGTGCAGCTCGACGAGGCCACCCGCTCGACGGTGCTGACCACCTCGCGGATGCTCGGGTGCTGACCCACGATCTTCCCCTGGCTGGTCAGCCGGAGCGTCGATCGGATGGAGTCCGCTCTCTCGACGCCGACTACTGGAGTCGACTTGGTGGATTCATCCATGAGCCCCAATCAGTTCACTTCTGCCACATCACGGAGGTTGTCAAACACCTCGGCTACCCGCTCGTGAGCGCCATCACGGCGTCGGCTCGAAGCGCCAGCGGCCGCTCGCCTCGGCGACGACCTCGGCTTCGCGGAAGGGCACGGCGTGGGTGCGGTTGGTGCGCCAGAGCTCGGCCTCGTCGCGGAAGTGCGGAGAGCCCGTGTCGATGGACTGTCCCCCGGGCAGGGCGTTGAAGGCGCGAGGACCGTCGGGCCCGAGCTCCACCGCGAGGCGCTGCGAGGCGCCGCTGCCGAAGCTGTAGTTGCTGCCGCCGAGGCCGGGGCCCGAGGCGTCGACCACGTCGATGCCGCCCGGTCGGGGGAAGCCGCGGGGGAAGGCCCCGTCGGTGGTGGGCGGAATGGAGAGCGTGGCGTCGGTGCCGGGGATCAGCGAGGTGAAGCGCACCGTGTGAAGCGAGCCCCAGAGCCAGCGCTCGACGTCCGCCGTGGTGGTGAGCCGCTCGAGGTCGGCCATCGCCTCGTCGAGCGAGCGCAGCAGGATCACGTCTCGCGTCTCCGTGGCGTCGGCGGTGGAGAGGTCGTCCCAGAGCACGCTCTCCCCCGAGGCCGTGCGGGCGCGCAGCTCGGTCGGGTGCTCCAGCAGGTGGAGCGCCGCGCGGATGGAGTCGATGCCCCCGACGCGAAGCACCGCGGTCTCGTCGCTGAAGGTTCCGCGGAGCAGCCGGGACATCCAGCCGTGGAAGATGCTGGTGGCCACCGCGTCGCGCCGCCGCGCCGGGGTCGCGTCGGCCTCGACGCCCGAAGCTCCGTCGAGGGTCCACGACTGCACCCGCATGGCTGCGTCGCGGAGGCGGGCGGCGCGGGGCTGCAGGGTGAGCGCGAGCGCGGCGATGTCGGGGTGCGTCCCGGGGGTGGTCCACTCGGCTTCGAGGCGAGCGAAGGCGCTCATCAGGAAGGGGCGGAAGCGCCCGCCCGCGAGCACCGTGTGGTCGCCTTGGATGGACTGCATGTCCTCGACGGTCATCTGCGAGCCGGCCATCTGGAGCCGCTGGGTGATGCGCTCGGCGCGCCAGCCCGAGGCGTAGCCGCAGCCGAGGTAGACCGTCGCGTCGAAGGGGTTGCCGTCGCGGGTCGCTCCCACCTGGTCGTTGTTGCCCGTCACGATGTAGGGCCGCGTCGCGCTCCCCACCGCCTGCGGAATCTGCGCGGAGGGAACGGTGCCGGTCCACTCGGCCTCGCCGGTGCCGGGGAGCACGGTGCAGGGGTTGGTCCCCTCGGGGTTGTCCGCGCGCCAGGTGAGCGCGCCCGCCGCGCGCTGAGGGATCACCGCGTGCGACGCGTAGCCCGTGGCCCCTCGATGTCGGCGAAGACGAAGTTCTGCGCGCCGACCCCGAAGCCCTCGACCGCGGCCCGCGCCTCGTCGACGTTGCGCGCATAGGCGAGCGCCATGAAGGTGCTGAACTCGTCCGTCGCCTGGTGGCCCGTCCAGCGGATCGACAGCGCCCGGTTGCCCGTGCGCCTCACGATGCGCCCGTTGACGATCTCCGGCACGATGGGCCCGTGGTGGGGAACAACCTCCAGCCGCGCCTCGACGTTGCCCCCTGCGCCGTCGGGCACCTGCTCGGTGATGATCTGGATGGGCACCTGGCGGCCGTTGAAGAGCACCGTGTCGGGCGCTCCGCCGACCCCCGCGGTGATGGTCTCCTGGTAGACGTCCGTGACGTCGTAGTAGGCCGTCGTGACGCCCCAGGCGACGCGCTGGTTGAAGCCGATGACCACGCCCGGAACGCCCGGAAAGGTGGTCCCCGCCACGTCGACCGCGTCGGCCCCACCCGTGACCGTGAGGTGCGTCCCCCACCAGATGGCCTGGCGCCCGCAGCGCGAGGTGCGGGTCGTTGGCCAGCAGCGCCCTGCCGCTGCGGGTCATCCCTGGCGTGACCACCCAGTTGTTGCTCCCGCGGCTCTCGTCGCCCCAGACGGAGAAGCCCTCGCGCACGTGCCGGAAGAAGGGCGCAACCCGGTCGTAGAGCCCCGCCGCGAGGTGAGGGCGCTGCGTCGTCGGGCGAAACACCTGCGCCATCCCCGACCGCGGGGGATAGAAGTCCGGAACCACCGCGGCCTCGGACGGCGGGCGCCACACGAGGACGTCCTGGGCCATCGCGCGGCGGGCGTAGCGCTGAGGCGCCGCGGTCGGGTCGGCGCCGCCGAAGGTCGTGCGCACCGCGTCGATGAGCTGCGAGTTGGCGATCTCCGTGTCGGCGGAATACGAGAGCGAGTAAGACTGGTACCGACCGATGACGAGCGAGTCGACCTCGCTCCAGTCGGGGGTGGTCTCGCCGAGCACGAGCTCGGTGCTGGGAGGCGCCTCCGCGCGGCCCGCGCGAATCTCCCGGAGGTACTGGTTCACCCCGGCGCTGAAGGCCGTGAGGGCGACGCGGGTGCGCGCCGCCGAGGGCTCGGTCTGGATCTGCGCCCACATGGCGACCGCCGCGCGGCGCAGGCCGATGGCGCGGAAGGCGAGGTCCTGCCCGATGGCCGCGGAGGAGACCACGCCGAAGGCCTCGCCGAGCGTGCCCGAGCCGAGGCGGCGGAGGATGTCCATCTGCGCCATGCGCTCGCGGGCCTGCAGGTAGCCCTGCACATAGGTGGCGTCGCGCAGGGTCGTCGCCCGGATGTGCGACCAGCCGTGGGCGTCGGTGGCCACGTCGACGGGTCCGTCCATCCCGGGCAGGCGCGTGGTCTGTCGGATCGGGAGCGACGCGACGCTCCCCGCGGGGGCGTCGGTGGCCACGACGGCGTCGGCGCGGCCCGCGTCGGGGGTGGCGGGGGTGGTGTTGTCCGAGCAGGACGAGAGGGCCAGCAGGCCGACGAGGGCGGAGGGGCGTCGCATCGTGCGATCGAAGCACGCCCACGAGGCGGGGTTCAACCTCGCGGGGGGACCATCGCTCCTTCGAGCACCTTCCAGCGCGGAGTCGGATCGCGGTCGACGCGCAGCAGGCTCCCCTCGGCGACCTCGCTCCAGCCGGGCGCGCTGTCTTCGGGCTCCGAGGCCACGGAGACGGTCGATCGGTCGTCGTCGCGCAGGAAGAGAGAGCGGCCCCAGCGGTGCGCGTAGACCGTGCGCCCGTCGGAGAGCACCACGTTGATGGCGCCGCTGCCCCGGGTGGTGCGGGCCTCTCTCAGCGAGCTGGTGAGCACCCGGTCGGTCGCCTCGGTGCAGGGCTCGTCGGTGAGGCCCGCGGCGTCGAGGCGGCTCAGCAGCCAGGCGAAGAGCTGCTCGCTGTCGGTCTGTCCCTCGACCTGCTCCAGCCGGGGGATCGAGCCGCGGTCGCGCATCCACGCCGTCGACTCGATGGTGCCGTTGTGCATGAACACCCAGCGACCCTGGCGGAAGGGGTGGGTGTTGCGCGTCGCCACCTCGCCGACGGTGCCCTGGCGCACGTGAGCGAGCAGCACCGTGCCCGCGCGATCGGCCGCGACGGCGAAGTCCTCGTCCTGAAACGCTGGCCTGGCGCGCCGGTCGACGCTCCACCCGTCGACGCTCGTGTGCACCGCGACGCCCCAGCCGTGCGGGTGCTCGTGCGAGAGCTGCCGCAGCCCCCTGGGAGCGTCCACCAGCCGTTGCCGCCACCCCACCTGAGCGGCCGTCACCACGGCCAGCAGTCTGCACATCGCGCGGCACTATATGGGCGTCGACCTGCGAGTACGCCAGTTCGAGACGACGCGGATCACCGCCTCGCCGTACTCCGCGGGCACGGTCGCTTCGCGCGTCGGAGGATGCGTGATATCCAGAGCGCCATGCGTCAGGCCGCGCTTCGCTCCGTGCTCCCGCTCTCGCTCCTGCTGTGCCCCCTCGCGGCGTCGGCGGACCCGGCGCGGCTCAACAACCCCGCACCCCCCCCGGTCGCCCCGGTCGCTCCGCCGCCCCCCTCCTACGACGCCCCGCCGCCGGTGGGCGGGTACAGCGCCCCTCCGCCCGTGGGCGGGTACAACGCCCCGCCGCCGGTGGCCGGGTACAACGCCCCTCCTCCGATGGTTCAGGGGCGGCAGCAGCCGGTGATGGTCAGCCAGCAGCCGATGCTCCTTCGCCAGCCTCCGCCTCGTCCGGCGAGCCGACAGGGGCTCTTCGTCGGCGTGCAGGGCGGCGCGGTGATCCCCGTCGCGGGCGACTACGCCTCGGGCTTGAGCACCGGCTTCATGGGCCTCGGTCACATCGGCTGGGCGACGATCAGCGGCATCAGCGTGCGCGCCGAGCTCGGCGTGCGCTCCAACGCGATGAGCGACTCCAGCGTCGCCACCAGCGCGCGCTCCTCCGTCTTCTACGGCGCCGGGCTGCGCTGGACGGGCCCTCGCGCGACGCTCCGCCCCTACGCCGAGGTGCTCGTCGACGCCTTCAGCGCACTGGCGCAGACCAGCGACGGCACCGCGACGACCGCGTCCGCCGGCACCGGCGTCTCCGTGGGCGGCGCCATCGGCGCGGAGATCGAGGTGAGCGAGACCTTCTCCCTCGAGGTCGCGGCTCGCTACGACCACATCGTCGTCAACGGCTCCGGCACCGCGGGCCTGGGCGGCCTGCTCGGCATCCTCGGCGGCGGAACGTTCTACTTCTGATCGCGGTCCCACGGGCGGCCGCGCGCCGCGGCGAGGCGCTCGGCCGTGAGGCAGAGGCCGCCCAGCACCGACACCGCGACGATCTCCGCGAAGAACAGCAGCGAGGCGGCGACTGCCATCGTCCCCGGCACGTTGGCGAGGCCGAAGAGCCCGGTGAAGGCCGCCTCGCGCTGGCCGAGGCCGCCGGGCGTGATGGGGATGTACGTCACCAGGATGATCGCCGGCATCACGCGGGCGCAGACGCCGAAGGTGGCGACCGGGGAGAGCGGGCGCAGCAGGAAGTACACGCACACCACCAGCGCCCCCTGCGTGAACACCGAGAGGAGCACCGAGAGGAACGGGCCCCCCAGCGAGCGCGGGGGAGGGATCTTCAAGAGCATCGGCCCCAGCATCGGGACGCGCTCGACGTAGGCGCGCAGCGAGGGGCGGCGGGCCATGGCGAAGGGGACGAGCAGCACCACGGCGCTCAGGCCTGCGGCTCCGAGGAGGCCGAAGCCGAGGGTCCAGGAGACGGCGTGGCTGCGGATGGAGACCGGGGAGAGCATCGAGACGCCGGCGATGAGGCAGAGGCCGAGGAGCCCGGAGACGCGCTCGACGAAGAGCACGGTGTAGGAGGTCGCGAGGCCGCCCGCCTGGCGGCGCACCCGGTGACCGCGAACGGCGTCGCCCGCCACGCCGCTCGGGAGCAGGTTGAACCAGAGCCCCACGAGGTTGTGCCGGAGCATCGTCGAGAGCGGCGGCACCTCCGTCGCCCCGTAGGCGCGGAGCATCACGCCCCAGCGCACCGCGCCGATGGCCACCGAGCCGAACACGCACGCGAACGCGAGGCCGATGCCCGAGGGCCCCACCGCCGAGGCCTCGTGCAGCACCTCGCGCCAGTCGAGGCGGCGGAAGAGCCAGTAGAGCGGCAGCGCGGCGATGCAGAGCCGGAGCACGCGACCGGGCCATCCCTCCCAGGCGCGCCGCGCGGCGGAGGGAGCAGGGGCGGCGGGAGGATCGACCGTGGAGGTAGCTGTAGGGAGGGACGCCATCAGAGGGCGGCGGAGACTACGGGAAGGTGATGCGAACGCGAAGGTCCTGACCGGGGCCGAGCGTGACCGAGCGCTCCTGCGTGCCGCGCTCGGGGTTGATGCAGGCGATGCGGTGCGATCCGGGCGGGAGCGAGAGCCCGACCACCGGCGTCTGGCCGCGGCCGACGCCGTCGACGGTGACGGTGCACCACGGGGTCGCGCCGACGGTCAGCCGACCGGGCGTGTTGTCCACCGCCGCCGGTGCGGTGGTGGTGGCGGTGGTGGTGGTCGTCCGGTGCGAGCGGTGGGCGCGGACGTTGGCCGGCGCCTCGACGGGGGGAGGAGGCTCGGCGGCGACCGGGGGGGCGGCCGGGGGCTGCGCCTCGGGCACGACCACGCTCGGAGCCGGAGCGGGCGCGAGGGGGGCTGCGGCGTCGCGGTGACCGACGGGGGTGGAGGAGCCGGGGCGACCGGAGCGGGCGCCGGGGCGCGCATCACGACGACGGCGACCACGACGAGCAGCAGGAGTGCGATGACGGCGAGCAGGGCGGCGGTGAGGCGGGAGTGGCCCACGGGCGGGGCCGGCGCGGGGATCGACGCGACGGCGCGCTCGGAGGAGCCCGAAGGCATCGAGCGCGAGGAGGTGTCCCCGGGGTCGGGCTCGTCGGCGGCGAGCACGTCGGCGAGCTGCTTGCCCTGGGCGAGCGCTTCCTGCTGCGAGGAGAGGCGCTCGGCGAAGAGCATCTGCATCCACTCGCCGAAGGCGACCGAGGAGAGCGCGATGTGCTCGGCGTGGACGACCCGCACCAGATCGGACTGGAGCTCGCGGGCCGTCGAGTAGCGGTCGTTGCGGTCGAAGGCGAGGGCCTTGGAGATCACCGCCCCGAGGCCGGGCGAGACGCGCTTGCTGACGCTCGAGGGGTCGGGGTACTTCCCGTCGAGGATCATCTGCAGCGTCTCGGCGTCGTTGGACCCGCGGAAGAGCCGGCGCCCGGTGCAGAGCTCGAAGAGGATGATGCCGAGGGAGAAGATGTCGCTGCGGGCGTCGAGGGCCTCGCCGCGCGCCTGCTCCGGGGACATGTACGGCAGCTTGCCCTTCACCTTGCCGGCCCCGGTGTCGGGGAGCGGGCCGGTGGCGACCACGCCGGAGGTGAAGCCGGTGTCGCCGCCGGTGGTGGCCTCGGCGTCGTGCGAGAGGCGGGCCTTGGCGATGCCGAAGTCCACGACCTTCACGTCGCCGGTGAAGGTCACGAGGATGTTCTGCGGGGAGATGTCGCGGTGCACCACGGCCAGGGGAACGCCGTGGAGGTCCTTCTGCTCGTGCGCGTACGCGAGGCCCGCGGCGGCGCCCACGCCGATGGCGAGCGCGTGCTCCAGGGGAAACTCCTTCACGTTCTTCGGGCGCATCGCGCGCACGATCGAGCGGAGGTCCTCGCCGTGGATGTGCTCCATCGCGATGAAGTACTCGCCCTCGGCCTGGCCGACGTCGAAGGTCGTCACGATGTTCGGGTGCGAGAAGGTCGCCGCGATGCGCGCCTCTTGCAGCAGCATCGTGATGAACGACTGGTCGCGCCCGAGCTCCGGGAGGATGCGCTTGATGACCACCAGCCGCTCGAAGTTGGCGAGCGAGCGGTGCAGGGCGAGGTAGAGCTCGGCCATCCCTCCGCTGGCGAGACGCCGCAGCAGCGTGTAGCGGCCGAAGCGCCGGGGGAGCACCTCGGGGAGAGCGGTCGGCGTCGTCGGCTGCGCGGCTTCGCTCATCGCAGGGTCCTCAATGGGAACCGCCTGGGAAGCACGGGATGAGGAGCTGGGTCTCCGGGTCCATCACGCCGCAGCGGCGCTGCGTGGGGCGACCGCCGCTCGACGGCTGGGTGGTGGGCGATCGGCGGGTGGGCGCCGGGTCGAGCGTGACGCGCACCGGAGCCATCGTCTCGGTGGGCTCGATGGTCATCGCCCCGCGGCGGGTGCCGCGCTGCGCGGTGAGGCGCAGCGGAACGTGCGTGGCGACGCGCCGGGTGCACGGAGTCTCGCAGGTGAAGCGGTCGCCCGCTCCGGAGACGGGCTCGCCGTGGACGGTGGCGCCCGGCGGGTCGGTGACGATCTGCATCGCGACCTGCGGGGGAGCGACCGGCGGCGGCGGGGCGACGACGACCGCGGGGCCGGTGACGGCGGGGGGGACGGGGCGGGCGGGCGTCACCCTCGGGCGAGCGGGGACGACCGCGGCGGGTGCGGCGGGGGTCACGGGCGCGGGGTTGCTCTGCGAGCCGAGCGAGAACGCGAGCGCGATGGCGCCGCCGATGAGCAGCACCGCGACGGCGATGACCGGGACGAGCGAGCGCTTGCGGGGGCGCTCTCCCTCCATGGTGCCGGCGGCCCCGACGGAGGCCGGCCACGGGGCGGTGCCCTGGCTCGGGGTCGAACCGGGGGGAGCGGCGTTGAGCAGCGGCGCGGGCGTCGGACCACGCAGCGCGTTGCCGACGACGTAGTCCCCCACCGGCGCCGCGGGCCGGGCGCCCTTGCGCACTCGAATCAGGTCTTCGGAGAAGTCCGCCATGGACGCGTAGCGCTGGTTGGGGTCCTTCGCGAGGGCCTTGAAGATCACCGCAGTGAACTCCGGCGTGACGCTGGCGTTGGGGTTGAGGTCGGTGATGGCCGGAGGCGCCTCGAACATGTGCTGCGTGAGCACCCCCATGAACGAGTCGCCCTCGAAGGGCACGCGGCCGGCGAACATCTCGTAGAGGATCACCCCGGTGGCATAGACGTCGACGCGGTGGTCGATCGGCTTCCCGGAGGCCTGCTCCGGGGACATGTACTCGGGCGTGCCGAAGATCATCCCGGTGCGGGTGAGCTTGCGGGTGTTCTCCCCGGCGGAGTCCTTCATCTGGGCGATGCCGAAGTCGACGATCTTCACGACCTCGCGGCCGTCGTTGCTCTTCAGCAGGAAGATGTTCTCGGGCTTCATGTCGCGGTGCACCACGCCGAGGCCGTGGGCCGCAGTGAGGGCGCGACAGATCTGCACGGCGATGTCCGTCGCCCGCTCGACCGTCATCGGCTCGCCCTTCTGGAGCACGTCGGCCAGGTCGGTGCCGACGAGGAGTTCCATCGCGATGTAGTAGCTGCCGGACTCGGTCTTGCCGTAGTCGGTCACGTCGAGCACGTTCTCGTGCTTGATGCGCGCGGCGGACTTGGCCTCCTGGGTGAAGCGCGCCACCACGTCCTGTCGCCTGGAGAAGTCCTCCTTCAGGATCTTCAGAGCGACGGACTTGTCGAGCCGCTCGTCGACGGCCTGGTAGACGACCCCCATCCCGCCTTCGCCCAGCCTGCGGATGACCCGGTACCGGCCCGCGATGGTCTGCCCGGACAGGTCGGGCTCCTCGGATTCTTCGTAGTTCTCCTCGGCCGCGGGCTTCTCCGTGGGAGGCGCCTCCTCGGCCACGAGGTTGACCGTCTGGGGCCTCGCCGCGACCGGCCGTCCTGGGTTGAATCCCTTCGGCTCGGGCTGCTTCGGCCGGGGAGGACCGTCGGGCGGATGGCTCACCGTGATCACCGGCGCGGCGATGGCCAGCGTCGGGCTGTCTGCGTAGGGGTCGAGCTCGCCGTCCGGGACGATGTCGTCCTCCATGGGCACCGACTGCGGCTGCTGCGGGTGATCTCCACCTGCGGGTAAGCCCGTCGGCGGGCGTGTGGTCGGACATCGGGTCGAGCGCGATGGCAAACGCTGCGTTGGAGGTGTTGGTCCGCGGGGCGCGAGGCGGAGGGCCGCCGGTTCGGAGCGCGGAGGTGCCCAGCGCGGAGCCTCGACCCGAGGAGAGCGTCATCCCAGGGGACTTCAGGGTGCTGCTTCCCGCCATGGGTTTGAGAGGCCCACCGTCCCGCGTGCAAAAGCCGACGCCGTCGTCGTACTGGCTATTGCACTTGGGGCAGAACTTCATGGGGTCATCGCGCGGACCACCGACCACCAACCGCGCCGTGCGACGCTAGCATCGCGCTGGTTTGGGGGTCAATCGAACGAACCTCGCGCGCATGATAGTTTGCAGCCGTGTCAGTCGTCGCCTTGCTTCCGCCAGAGGTCGCCAACCAGATCGCCGCCGGGGAGGTGGTCGAGCGACCCGCTTCGGTGATGAAGGAGCTCGTCGAGAACGCCCTCGACGCCGGCGCCACCACCATCACGGTGTCCATCGACGGAGGAGGGCTCGCGCGCGTCGCGGTCACCGACGACGGCGGAGGCATGAGCCCCGAGGACGTGGCCCTCGCGCTGCTGCGCCACGCCACCAGCAAGATACGCTCGGCGGACGACCTCGTCGGGGTCGGCACCTACGGCTTCCGCGGCGAGGCGCTGCCTTCGATCGCCTCGGTGTCCCGCACCCGGGTGACCACCCGCGCCCGAGGCACCGCCGAGGGGAGCGAGGCCCTGGTGGAGGGCGGCGCCCCTGCGGTGCTGCGCCCGGCGGGCTGCGCCGAGGGCACCACCGTCTGCGTCGAGGACCTCTTCTACAACACCCCCGCGCGCCGGAAGTTCATGCGCACCCCGCAGACCGAGGGGGCGGCGTGCATCGAAGGCCTGGTGCGCCTCGCGATCCCGAAGCCCGAGGTGCGCTTCGTGGTGCGCCGCGACGGCAAGGTGGTGCGGGAGTTTCTACGGCACTCGGACGTGGCCGCGAGGGTGCGGGAGGTGCTCGCCGACGAGCCGCTCGCCGAGCTTCGGGGGTCGCGAGGGAAGGTGCGGGTGGTGGGCCTGCTCGGTCCGCCGGAGCGCGCCCGCAGCGGCGCCTCGCACCTCATGCTCTACGTCAACGGCCGCCATGTGAAGGACCGGCTGCTGCTGCGCGCGGTGGCCCAGGCCTACGGATCGACCCTGGAGTCCGGCCGCTACCCCGCCGGGGCCGTGCTGGTGGAGGTCCCCCCTGAGGACGTCGACGTCAACGTGCACCCGCAGAAGACCGAGGTGCGCTTCGCCTCGCAGGGCGCCATCTTCGAGGCCGTGATGAGCGTCCTGCGGGACGCCGCCGCCAGCGCCCCGTGGGCCCACGCCGCCACCCGACCTCGTGACTTCTGGGCCGAGCACCTCTCCCCCGGCCCCTCGGCGCAGACCCCGATTCCGTCCGTGCTGTCTGCCTCGACCGCGTCGCCGCCGCCTCGCGACGAGCCCGCCCGACCCCTGGTGGAGGCGCAGGTGCTCTCGGCCTTCGTGACCGCCGCCCCCGACGCGGCCGACCCGTGGGCCCGCCTCGCCGCGGCCCCCTATCCGCCCGCCGCCTACGCCGACGCGGCCCGGGCGAGCGTCGCCCCGGCGGTGGGGGAGGGGAGGGTCGTCGACGCGGCCGCGGTGCGAAGCGAACTCCACGGATCGACCTTCGGGGCGCTGCGCTACGTCGGGCAGCTGCGGAGGATGTTCCTGCTGTGCGAGGGGGAGAGCGGTGTGGTGATCCTCGACCAGCACGCGGCGGCCGAGCGGGTGACCTTCGAGCGGCTGCGGCGCTCGTACCAGGCGAGGAGCGTCCCGATGCAGCCGCTGCTCGTGCCCGAGCGGGTCGAGCTCGCGGCCGACGAGGTCGCGCTGGTCGAGGAGCGCGCGGAGGAGCTCCTGTCCGTAGGGCTCGACCTCGCGCCGCTAGGGCCGACCACGGTGGCGGTGCGGGCGGTGCCGGCGATGCTGCTGCGGGCCGACCCTCGCAGGCTCGCCCGCGACCTCATCGCCGAGCTCGCCCGTCAGGGCAACGACTTCAGCAAGGCCGTCGACCTGGTGCTGGCGACGATGGCCTGCCACGGCTCGGTGCGAGGCGGCGACGAGATGGCCCCCGAGGAGGTGCGCGCGCTGCTGCAGGCGCTCGACACGGTGGACTTCGCCGGGCACTGCCCTCACGGGCGGCCGGTGGTCTACACGCTGCGTTGGGGGGAGCTGGAGCGGAAGGTCGGCCGCTGAGGTAGTCAGCGGCCGGAACCGGGGAGGGTCAGACCGGGGTGCTGTCGTTCGGGGCGGTGCCCGGGACGCCGTGGCAGTCCTTGTACTTCTTGCCCGAGCCGCACGGGCACATCTCGTTGCGGCCGATCTTGGGGGCGCGGGTGCGCACCGCCTGGAGGTTCTCCGCCGGAGGTTCTCCCTCCGAGGCGGGCTCGTCGAAGGTGGCGTCGACCACGTCCGACGAGGAGGGCGGAGCCGACTGGCGCGGCGCCGACGGGACGCTGGCCCCGGTGCTGCGGCTCTTCGGGGCGCGGGCCCGCACGGCCTGCACCTTCGAGGGGTCGAGCCCCAGGCTGGCGAGCGCCGAGACCAGGTCGGCCTCGGAGCCCTCGTCCACCCCAGAGTCGCCCGCGTGCGAGGCGACCATCCGGCGCTGCCGCTCCTCGTAGCGGCGGGCCTCCTGCACCTCCATCTGCGCCAGCTCCTCCTCGCGGCGCACCTGGATGTGGAACAGCTTCGTGAGCACGCCCGCGTTCACCGACTGCATCATCGCGGTGAACATGTCGAAGCCCTCCTTCTTGTACTCGAGCTTCGGGTCGCGCTGGCCGAAGCTGCGCAGCCCGATGCCGTCGCGGAGGTGCTCCATGTTGGTGAGGTGGTCCATCCAGGCGCGGTCGACCTCCTCGAGCATCAGCGACTTGAAGGCGCGGAGCAGCAGCTCGGGCTCCGCGTCCCCCTCGCGCGCCTCGAAGAGCTTCTCGGCCTGGGTGTAGAGCGCCCGGGCCAGCTCCTCGCGCCCGCCGGCGACGGCGTCGAGGTCCTGCGCCTTCTCGCCGAAGCGCTCGTTGAAGAGGGACGCGATCGCCTCGAGGTTCCACTCGTCGCGGGAGACCTTCTCCGGCGCGTGCTTCTCGATGTCCCGGGCGATGACCTCGTCGACCAGGTCGAGCACGCGCTCGCGCTGCATCTGCATCGAGCCCGCGACCTCGTCGACCAGCTTCTTGTGCGCGGCCTTCGGGTCGGCGGCGAGCTTCGTCAGGTCCACCCGCGCGCCGAAGTAGTGATAGACCTCCATCTCGACGCGCTCGGGGTCGATGCCCTCCATCTCCTCGATCGTCGAGGGCTGGCGCGCGCCGCTCGGCACCGGGAAGTGCCGCATCATCGCGTCGAGCACCTCGCCGAGGCGCGTCATCGTGGCCTCGTCCCACTCGCGCGGGGCGACCAGCGGAGCGGCCTCGCTGTCCCCGGCGTGCACCTCGCGGGTGTACGTGCCGAGCAGCACCTCCTTGCGGAGCTTGTAGACCGCCTTGCGCTGCTGGTTCATCACGTCGTCGTACTCGAGGACGTTCTTGCGCTGGTCGAAGTTGCGGGCCTCGACCTTGCGCTGCGCGTTCTCCACCGAGCGCGTCACCCACGGGTGCTCGATCGGAACGTCCTCCTCCATCCCGAGCCGATCCATGATCGACTGCACGCGCTCGCCCGCGAAGATGCGCATGAGGTCGTCTTCGAGCGACAGGTAGAAGCGCGAGCTCCCGGGGTCGCCCTGACGGCCCGCGCGCCCGCGGAGCTGGTTGTCGATGCGCCGCGACTCGTGCCGCTCGGTGCCGATGATGTGCAGGCCGCCCGCCCCGACGACCTCCTCGCGCTCCTTCTCGCAGCGCTCCTTGTACTGCGCGATGAGCGCGTCGAGCTCCGCGGCGTGCTCCTCCGAGGTCGGGTCCTTGCGGCCGAGGATCATCTCCGCCTTGGCGAGCATCTCCGGGTTGCCGCCGAGGATGATGTCCGTGCCGCGGCCCGCCATGTTGGTCGCCACGGTGACCGAGCCCTTGCGCCCGGCCTGCGCGACGATGAACGCCTCGCGCTCGTGCTGCTTGGCGTTGAGCACCTCGTGCTTGATGCCGCGCTTGCGCAGCAGCGACGCGATGGCCTCGGACTTCTCCACGGAGACGGTGCCCACCAGCGAGGGCTGGCCGCGCTCGACGCTGTCCGAGATCTCCTCGACCACCGCCTTGAACTTCTCGCGCTCGGTCTTGTAGACGAGGTCGTCGTAGTCCTTGCGCTGGATGCCGCGGTTGGTCGGGATCTGCAGCACCTCGAGCTTGTAGATCTTGTGCAGCTCCTCGGCCTCGGTCTCCGCCGTGCCGGTCATCCCCGACAGCTTCTTGTAGAGCCGGAAGAGGTTCTGGAAGGTGATGGTCGCCATCGTGCGGTTCTCCTCCTGCACGCGGACGTGTTCCTTCGCCTCGACGGCCTGGTGGAGCCCGTCGCTCCAGCGGCGGCCGGAGAGCACGCGGCCGGTGAACTCGTCGATGATCAGCACCTCGCCGGAGTCGCTGACCATGTAGTTCACGTCGCGCTTGTAGAGCGTGCTCGCGCGCAGGCACTGCTGGAGGATGTGCAGCTCCTCGATGTGCGCGGGGTCGTAGAGGTTCTTCACCTTCAGCCGCCGCTGCGCCTCGTCGATGCCCTCGTCCGTGAGCGACACCGAGTGGGCCTTCTCGTCGACCACGTAGTGCTCGTCGCGGCGCAGGTACGGGATCACCTTGGTGACCTCGCCGTAGAGCTGCGTGCTGGTCTCCCCCTGGCCGGAGATGATGAGCGGCGTGCGCGCCTCGTCGATGAGGATCGAGTCGACCTCGTCGATGATGGCGAAGTTCAGGTCGCGCTGCGCGCAGTCGTAGACCGAGAACTTCATGTTGTCGCGGAGGTAGTCGAAGCCGAACTCGTTGTTCTGGCCGTAGGTGATGTCCGCGCGGTAGGCGGACTTCTTCTCGCGGTCGCTCTGGCTGTTGACCACCACGCCCACCTCGAGGCCGAGCGAGCGGTGGATGCGGCCCATCCACTCCGAGTCGCGGGTGGCGAGGTAGTCGTTGACCGTGACGATGTGCACCCCCTTGCCCTCGAGGGCGTTGAGGTAGCTCGCGAGCGTCGCGACCAGGGTCTTGCCCTCGCCGGTCTTCATCTCCGCGATCATCCCGCGGTGCAGCGTGATGCCGCCGATGAGCTGCACGTCGAAGTGCCGCATGTTGAGCACCCGGCGCCCCGCCTCGCGGCAGACCGCGAAGGCCTCGGGCAGCAGCTTGTCGAGCGGCTCTCCGTTGCCGACGCGCTCCTTGAACACCACCGTCTTGCCGCGAAGCCCGTCGTCGGAGAGCTCGCGCATCTTCGGCTCCAGGTCGTTGATGGCGGCCACCAGCGGGCGGATCTTCTTCAGCTCGCGCTCGTGCTTCGTGCCAAACACCTTCTGGAGCAGCCAGGGGATCATCGAGGGTTCCTTCCGTATCCGAGGACAGAGCGGCGGTGGTCGCCGTGCATCCGCACAACCCGAACCACCGCCAGAGTCTTCCGGGGCGCGGAGTCATAGACCACCCCCGCGCCCTGGACAACGCCCGGAATCAGCGACGGCCCCGCCGGATGGCCCTCAGAGCGTTCCTTCCCAGCCGATCATCGCGCCGCCCGCGGAGGGAGCGAGGAGCAACCCCGCGCGACGTGGCGGGGCGGAGCGCTCCTGCCGGCCGGCGTTCACCTCGCGCCTCGGAGAGACGAGGTACCAGACGAGCCCGCCGACGGCGCAGGCCGCGCCGACCCCCAGGGACACGTTGGTGATCGTGTTGAAGGTCACCGCGCGGTCGTGGTCGGGGCGCGCCTCCTCGGGGCAGCCCGTCTCGTCGCAGAGGGCGTCGCGGGCGTTGAGGGCCGAGCCGCGCATCAGATAGAACACCCCCGCCGCGACGAAGCCCGCCGCGCCGACGCCCATCAACACGACCGGAGCGGGGTTGAGCGATCCGAGCGGCTGCGCGACGAGGTCGGTCGGCAGCGGGCGCGTGGCCGAGGGCTCCGTCGGGCGCGCGGCCGGGGAGCCGCCCCTGGCGACGCGCGGCCGCAGCCGACCCGCGAGGGCCTCGCAGGCCGAGGCGTGGATGGCGCTCGTCGGGCTGGGGTCGCGCTCGGCTTCGCGGACGCACAGCTCGGCGCTGTCGAGCGCGGCGCCGAGGATCCCGAGGGCGGTCTGCTCCTCGGCGATGAAGCGTCGCAGCGCGGTGCTCATCGCGAGCTGCCCCGCGCGCAGGCCCAGGTCGAGGGCGCGGGCGTGGTCGCCGGCGATGCGGGCCTCCCGGGCCTCGTTGATGAGCTCGGCACGGGAGGCGGCCATCACCTCGGGGTCGGCCTGCGCCGCGGCCTGCGAGGCGAGGAGGGAGACGGCGCCAAAGGTGATCCAGAGCGTGCGTGCGAGGTGCGGCATCATCGTGGGTCCCTCTGCCAGACGACCTGAGGGGCGTCGCAGCGAATGACCGTATCACCCCGAGCGGTCGCGCGCCGCGGGTGAACGGCCGCCCGACCCGGTGCCGCGGGTCGACCCTCGCGTTACCGTGAACCTCCATGCAGACGATGAGCTGGCTTCTGGTCGGGGCGATGGCGCTGTGCTTGATCCCCTGGTTGACGAGCCTCTTCGTCGAGGGCGGGGGGCGAAGCCGATGGCACCTGGAGGACTCCCGCGAGGCCGAGCTCACGGTCGACGGCCAGGGGGCCTTCCGCGAGGCGACGGTGCACGCCACGGTGTCGGCGGTGAAGCGCAGCCGCGCGCCGGGCATGCTGAGGGCGATGGCGTACTCGTGCTGGTTCCTCGGGCAGATGGTGATCCCAGGCTTCCTGGTGTGGTGCGTCGGGCTGCTGATGCTCGATCGCCTTCAGAACGCGCCGGCCGTGCTGGCGATGCTGGCGTCGTTCTTCCCGGGCGCGGGCTGCGCATGGCTGCTCTGGAGGGCGGGCTCCTCGCTGGTGCGCGGCGAGCGCGGCCGCGCCGACGAGGCCACCCGCCAGGCGGCGAAGGTGATCGTGACCTACAACGCGCTGGTGATCGTGGCCGCGGTCGCGTGGTTCAGCGCCCATCGCCGCGAGGAGTACCTGCTCGGGTGCGTGGCCTACGCGGTTGTGTCGATCGTCCACGTGCTCGCGGTGCGATGGGCCTTCCTGGCGCATCGGGACGAGTACCCGGTCTAAGCCCGCGCAGCCCTGAGGGCGGCGCCTCAGCGTCTCAGTGGCTGCCCATGGCGCGCACGGTCTGGATGTTCTGGAAGGCCAGAAGGCCGAACATGATGGTCAGGAAGATCTGCCCCGACGACAGGCCGTAGAGCACGATCAGCCCTGCGACGCAGGCGGCGATGATGCGCGCGGTGCGCTCGTACCGGCGACCGAGCAGCCCGAGCAGCACGTGGCCGCCGTCGAGCGGGGGAATGGGCAGGAGGTTCATCACGCCCCAGAAGAAGTTCACGATCATCAGCCGCTCGACGGTCCAGTAGGCGAGCGGGGGAAGGTCGGGGACGAAGCGCAGCACGAGCAGGGCGAGGGCGCCCAGCGCGAAGCCTGCACCGGGGCCCGCGAGGGTCATCGCGATGTTGCGCCAGCGGGGAAGGTTGCGAGACGGCTGGGTGAGGCCGCCGAAGGAGTGCAGCCGGATGCTCGCGCGGGCGCCGAAGGCGTGGGTGGCGAGCGCGTGGCCGAGCTCGTGCACCAGCACCGACACGAAGAACACCAGCAGCCAGAGGGCGATGCGCGGGCCCTGCATGCTCTGCATGTTGAGCATGAGCCCCGAGAGCCAGAACCACGGCTCGACGACCACGGGGATCGATCCGATACGGAAGCGCAGCTCGAGCCCGGAGGTGTCCATGTCGGTCACGCTCTACCAGCGACGACGGGGTCGTGCCAGCGGGCGGCGCGAAGGGGTATCGTCGCCGACCGATGCCCACCCGACGTGAACTGGCCGAACAGGTCGACGACGCCCTCCTCGCCCACGCTCCCGTCGACGCTCTGCGGGGCCTCGTCTCGCTGGTGCGCTCCGCGCCGCACGACTTCGAGTCGCGCCTGCGCATCGGCGACGCCCTCGCGGCGCTCGGCCGACTTCCACAGGCCGCTCAGGTCTTCGCCCTGGTGCTCTCGGAGTCGAGCGCCGCGGGCCACCCCCTGCTCGCGATCGTGGCGCTGAAGGCCCTCGAGGCCCTCGACCCCGCCGCGCGCTCGCTGCTCCCCTCCTTCGCCACCCGCTACGCCGCGGGCTCCGCGGCCCTCGGTCGCGCGGTGCGCCTGGGCCGCCCCGACCCCTCCGCGCCGGTGCCTCCCGAGGCGTGGGTCCCGGTCGCATGGAGCGACGCCCAGGTCTGCGACGCCGCCGCGGCGCTCGCCGCCTCGCGGGAGGGATTGCCCGCCTGGCCGGAGGTGGTGCCCGCGATCCCGCTGCTCTCCGAGCTTCCCCCGGAGGCCTTCGCGAACGTACTGGGATCCGTCGGTCGCCGCTCGCTGGCGACGGGCGAGACGGTGGTGCGCGAGGGCGACCCGGGCGACGCGTTCTTCCTCCTGGCTCGGGGGAGGGTGCGGGTCACCCGCGCGGGGGCCTCCCTGGCCACGCTGGAGGAGGGGTCGATCTTCGGGGAGATGGCCCTGCTCTCGGCGGCCCCGCGCGCCGCCACGGTGACCGCGACGGAGCCCTCGGACGTGCTGATCTTCGGCCGGGACGCGCTGACCGCGGCGGCGCAGGGGCTGCCTGTGATCGCCGCGGCGCTGGAGCGCTTCATGCGGCAGCGGCTGGTGAATCGACTCCTCGACACGCACCCGATGTTCGAGCCCTTCGACGCGGGGCAGCGGGTGCAGCTCGGGTCGCGCTTCGAGGCGGTGGCGGTGGCGGCGGGGCAGGTGCTGCTGCGCGAGGGCGAGCCGGGCAGCGGGCTTCACGTGGTGCTGCACGGGTCGGTGTCGGTGACCCGCGAGACGCCGCACGGTCCCGCGACCCTGGCGGAGCTCGGGCCGGCGGAGGTCTTCGGTGAGATCTCGCTGCTGGAGGGCGTCCCGGTGACGGCGACGGTGACGGCCTCCGTGGGATCGATGGTGCTGGTGCTGCCGAGCCAGGTCTTTCTCCGGCTGGTGGAGGGCGTGCCCGGCTGGCGTCGCTACTTCGAGGAGCTCGCGGAAGACCGTCGCATGGACCAGCGGTTGTCGTCCCCGCCGGCGCCGGCGGCCAGCGGCTGGTACTGACCGTCGGAGGACCCCCCGAGCGCTGGAAATGTTGGCGCGAGAAGTGCCGTTGCCATGCGGGGGTCAAGTGACTAAGGTCCGACGACACGCCTCAGAGGCGGTCGTTTTCGGCGTCGCGTGACGTCGCGCGCTTGGTGCGCGGGACTGTGCGAGGCGCTTCGGGGCGAGCGTTGTTTCTGGGGCGCAGGCGAGGTGATCGAATGCCCGAGCGCAAGCGTGGGGGACAGACCCCGGACGAGAACGATCTGAAGTTTGGCGACGAGCTGCCGGTGCTGCCGATCCGCAATGCGGTGCTGTTTCCCGGGGCCGTGGCGCCCTTCGACGTGGGGCGGGAGAAGTCCGTCGCCCTGGTCGAGGACCTCGAGAACCTCTCGCAGCCCGTCATCGCGATCTTCGCGCAGCGCGACCCCAACATCGACGACCCGGGGGAGGGCGACCTCTACCCGGTGGGCGCGGCGGCGCGGGTCCTCAAGAGCCTGAAGCACTCCACCGGCAACTACTCGCTCATCCTGCAGGGGCTCACGCGCATCAAGCTCGCGGGCATCACGCAGCACGGGCCCTACCTCCGCGCCAAGGTGGTGCGGGTGGAGGAGTCGCCGGTCATCGACGACGTCGAGGCCGAGGCCCTGGCGATGTCGCTGCGCGAGGTGGCCAAGCAGGTCATCCAGCTGATGCCCGAGCTGCCGCGCGAGGCGCAGTCGCTCATCGACTCCATCCAGGAGCCCGGGGCGCTGGCTGACCTGGTGGCGGCCAACCTCGACGCTCCCGTCGAGGAGAAGGCCCAGCTCATGTCCACCACGGACGTGAAAGACCGCATCAAGCAGGTGCTCAAGCTGCTCACCCGGCAGCTGGAGATCCTGAAGATGCGCGAGCGCATCAACTCCCAGATCAAGGAGGAGATGGGCAAGAACCAGCGGGAGTACGTGCTCCGCCAGCAGCTCAAGGCCATCAAGGAAGAGCTGGGCGAAGACGAGGGCGACCAGGGGGACCTCGACGGCCTGGAGGAGCGCATCACCAAGGCCAGCCTCCCCGGCGAGTCCGAGCAGGTGGCGCGCAAGCAGCTCCGGCGGCTCCGGTCGATGCAGGTCGGCAGCGCCGAGTACACGGTGGTGCGCACCTACCTCGACTGGATCCTCGACCTGCCGTGGACCAACTCCACCCCCGACAACCTCGAGATCGCCAAGGTGCGCGAGGTGCTCGACGAGGACCACTACGGCCTGGAGAAGGTCAAGAAGCGCATCCTCGAGTACCTCGCCGTCCGCAAGCTGAAGGCCGACAAGAAGGGCCCCATCCTCTGCCTGCTCGGGCCTCCCGGCGTGGGCAAGACCTCCCTCGGTCGCAGCATCGCCAAGGCCCTCGGTCGCAAGTTCGTGCGCGTGTCGCTCGGCGGCGTGCACGACGAGGCGGCCATCCGCGGGCCACCGCCGCACCTACGTCGGCGCGCTCCCGGGCCAGGTCATCCAGGGGATGAAGAAGTCCGGCACCATCAACCCGGTGTTCATGCTCGACGAGGTCGACAAGATCGGCCACGACTTCCGCGGCGACCCCTCGGCGGCGCTGCTCGAGGTGCTCGACCCGGAGCAGAACCACACCTTCAGCGACCACTACCTGGAGATCCCCTACGACCTCTCGCAGGTGATGTTCGTGGCGACGGCCAACGTGGCCGACCCGATCCCGCCGCCGCTCCGCGACCGCATGGAGATCCTCGACATCCCGGGCTACACGCGTAACGAGAAGCGCGCCATCGCCCGGCAGCACCTGCTCCCCAAGCAGCTCGAGGAGCACGGGATCAAGACGGCGCAGCTCGACATCACCGACGCCGCGCTCGAAGCGATCACGGACTTCTACACCCGCGAGGCGGGCGTCCGCAGCCTCGAGCGCCAGGTGGCGAGCGTCATCCGCGGCGTCGCGGTGAAGATCGCCGAGGGCAACGCGGGGCCGTACAAGATCGACAGCGCCGACGACCTCATCCCCTACCTGGGGCAGGCCCGGTTCACCAGCGAGGTGGCCGAGCGCACCGAGGAGGTGGGCGTCGCGACGGGCCTCGCGTGGACGCCGGTGGGCGGCGAGATCCTCTTCATCGAAGCCACGCGCATGCCCGGCACGGGCAAGCTGCAGCTCACCGGCCAGCTCGGCGACGTGATGAAGGAGTCCGCGCAGGCGGCGCTCTCCTTCGTGCGCTCCAAGTCCCGGCAGCTCGGCATCCCCGAAGACTTCCTCGACAAGAGCGACATCCACATCCACATCCCCGCCGGGGCCATGCCGAAGGACGGGCCGAGCGCGGGCGTGACGATGTTCACGGCGCTCTTCTCGATGCTGAAGGGCATCCGGGTCCGGCACGACGTGGCCATGACCGGCGAGATCACCCTCCGCGGGCGGGTGCTCCCGGTGGGCGGCATCAAGGAGAAGGTGCTCGCCGCGCACCGCGCGGGCATCAAGCGCATCCTGCTGCCCGAGCGCAACAAGCCCGACCTCGAGGAGGTGCCGCAGGAGATCCGCGACACCCTGGAGTTCATCCCCGTCGCCAAGATGGAGGACGTGCTCCAGTACGCGCTCGAGACCCCGGTGGTCCTCGGCGCCGAGCCCGTCGCGGCGCCCGCCCCCAGCACCAACTGACCCCCGAACTTACTCCCACCCGTAATCCGTAGCCCTCGCCGGTCGCGCGTCACCCTATGACGCCCGGCCGGTGAATGCCTGTGATCCAGCGCCCGTCCCGGCGTGCAGGATGTTGCGACGGCTCGCGTCGCGGGAGCAGACTCTGCCCTATGGGTACTCGGCGGCTTGTTCGGGCGATCGCGCCCGCGTGCGTGTTGTTCATGGCGGCCTCGACGGCGCAGGCCCAGGACGCGGGGGCGCCCGCAGGCGGGCCGCTCAGCCGCTCCAACACGGGGCGCTTCTCGTGCCGACTCGACGTCAACCGCCGGGTGCTGGTGCCCGGGGCCACCGCGGAGCTCGAGCTCGCGTGCACGGGCATCCCCTCGACCCGCAACCCGACCGGCGAGGGGGCGCCCACGGTCCCGCAGGTGGGCGACCTGGGCGGCGGCCGCTCGCTCCGGGTGCAGTGGTCGTCGAGCGGATCGAGCGACGCCACCGGGGTCGGCGGGCTCACCCCGGGCTTCAACGGCAACGCGCGGTACTCCGCTCCGCTGCAGATCCCCGATCCCCCGGAGCTGGAGGTGCGCGTCCGGGTCGACCTCTCCGAGGGCAGCCGCGTGGTCGACAGCCTGTCGCTCACCACCTCGCTGCGGCTCATCGAGCGCTCGTGGCGGCTGGAGGTCGACACCACCCACGTCTCGCGCTGCGTGGGGATGAACGCCCTCGCCAACTACGAGCTCACCTGCCGCAACCTCGGGGTCGACCTCACGGTGCGAGACGACCTGCGGGTGGAGTCGCTCGGCCCGGGCCGCTGCTCGACCCGCATCGCCAACTTCGGTAGCTGTGACGAGAGCACGGTCCGCCGGGGGCGCGCGGTCGGAGGCAACTCCCTGTCGGCGGTGACCGGCCGGGTCGACCCGGTGAGCGGGCAGCTCCTGCTCGACCTCGACGGGCAGCGGGTGAGCACGCCGGAGCTCACGCACGCCGACCGGCACGTCGACGCCCCGCGGACGCTGCCGATCCTCGGCGCGACGCTCAACCTCCCAGCGCAGGACGGCGCGAGCCGCACCTTCGGCAACCTGGAGGGCGGCCCCACGGGCATGCAGGTGGAGTTCCGCCTCCGACGACGGAACTGACCGTCAGATCGCGCTATGGTCGCGGCGTGCGTGCTGCCTGCCTGTTGGTGTTCCTGGCCTGGTCGCTCCTCGGGTGTCCCCGCCGAGCGCAGCCCGCTCCCCCGGCGCTGACTCCGATGGGGCCGCAGGGGGCTCGCGCGGATGCGCATCGCTGCAGCCTCGGCGAGCGACAGTACGGGCTGACCAGCGAGGCACTCGAGGCCCCGTGGCTGCTGCGCGGGCCCGACGGCCCCAGGGTGATCGGGCGAACATCCTCGACCGGCGAGCTCTTCTGGCGCGACGCCCGAGGCGAGGCGTCCATCCCGAGCTCCCTCTCCCTCGCGACCCACGCCGCCGCATGGACCGGTCGCGGCTTCGTCGGCGTGCTGGACCGCCGAGCGACCTTCACCGATCCGCGCTTCGGCTCGCCGCGCCCGGTGCGCCGGCTTGCTCTCGATCGGGCCATCTCCATCTCGACCGCGGCGCGCGAGGGGGCGGTGCTGGTCTCGTGGCTGAAGGAGGGACGCGAGGGGGAGGGAGCGGGTTCTCCCTGGACGGCCATGGTGGGCCCCGACGGGGAGCTCCTGACCGAAGCGCAGCCGCTGCCCGGCGCCCCGGCGGCGCTGCGAGCGCTGCGCGCCCGGTGGGACTTCGGCCGCTTCGTGGTCGAGGGAGAGACCGTGGGCGGTCAGTACGAGAGCTGGTCGTGGGTGCTCGAGCCCGACGGACACAGCGCGTGGTCGGGCCAGGGACCGCTGGTCTGCCCCCTGAGCGGCTGCATGCGAGTGGACTTCCGCGCGGGCCCCGGCGGGCGCTCTCAGGCGCTGCGCCTCGTGTCGCTCACCGATCCCGGCGTCGCCGTCGACACCCCCATCTTCACCAACGACGTGCTCGCGGCGGCGGTGTCTGGCGACCGGGTGCTGGTGCTCCACTCGCCGTTGCAGGGCGAGCCAGGCTGCGCGGTGCACGTCTATGACGTGGGCCGTCGGCAGGTGGCGCACGAGTCATCCAGCGAGTGGCTGGGCTGCGCGCCCGGCAGCGCGCTGGCGACGCCCGAAGGCTTCATGATCCTGGAGGTCGACCCCGCCCGGGGAGCGGCCGAGCGCGCTCTCTCCTGCGGCGACGACGCGTGACCCTCCTCGGATCTCTCTACCGCTCCGCGCTCCGCCCGGCGCTCTTCTCCCTCGATGCAGAGCGCGCTCACGAGCTCACCCTCGACGCGCTCGCGCTCGCCCAGCGCTCCGCCCCCGCCCGGAGCGCCCTCCGCGCCGCTTTCGGGGTGGAGGACGACGGCTCGCTCGCGGTCGAGCTCTTCGGTCGCCGCTTCCCCACGCCGCTCGGCGTGGCCGCCGGGCTCGACAAGGGCGCTGTGGCCTACAACGCCCTCGGCGCCATGGGCTTCTCCTTCGTCGAGGTCGGCACCGTCACCGAGCACCCGCAGCCCGGCAACCCCCGCCCGCGCCTCTTCCGCCTCCCTCGCGACGGCGCGGTGATCAACCGCATGGGCTTCAACAACCCCGGCTGCGAGGCCATGGCGAAGGCGCTCGCCGCGCACCCGCCCGACCGGGTGATCGTGGGCGTCAACCTGGGCAAGTCGAAGGTCACCCCGCTCGCTGACGCGCCTGCGGACTACGCCGCCAGCGCCCGCGCGGTCGCGCCCTACGCCGACTACGCGGTCATCAACGTGTCCTCGCCCAACACCCCCGGGCTGCGCTCGCTCCAGTCCGTCGACGCCCTCGTCGGCATCGTGCGCGCGGTGCGCCCCGCGCTCGCCGACCGTGGGGTTCCGCTGCTGGTGAAGATCGCGCCCGACCTCGCCGACGAGGACGTCGACGCGGTGGTCGACCTCGCGCTCGCGGAGGGCCTCGCGGGCCTTGTCGCGACCAACACCACGCTCCGCCGCGACGGGCTGCGCACCCCCGCGGACGAGGTGCGCTCGCTCGGCGACGGCGGACTATCCGGGGCGCCGCTGCGGTCGCGCAGCCGCGAGGTGGTGGCGCGCATCTTCTCCCGCGCCGGCCGCTCGCTCCCGGTGATCGGGGTCGGAGGCGTGTCCTCCGCCGACGACGCGTGGGACATGGTCGAGGCGGGCGCGTCGCTGGTGCAGGTCTACACGGGGTTCATCTACCGGGGGCCCACGATGGCGCGCGAACTCACCGAGGGGATGAGAGCGCGGCTGCGCTCCTCGGCGTCGTCGTCGCTGTCGGAGGTGGTCGGGCGCCGCGCGAACGGTTGACGAATCGCCATTCCGGGGAAGAATGCGAAGTCGATGCTTGCCCGAATCGGTCCGGACAACCCGCTGCTCCTGGGCTCGCAGTCGCCGCGGCGACGTCAGCTCCTGGAGGGCCTCGGCATACCCGTCGAGGTATTCGTCGCGCCGGTTGACGAGGCGCTCGTGCCGGGCGAGCGGCCCGACGCGATGGCCACGCGCCTCGCGCGCCAGAAGGGCGCCGCGGTGCTCTACGCCCTGCACCGCGACGGCCTCGCCGACCCGCCCCGGTGGATCCTCTGCGCCGACACCATCGTGCACATCGGCGGCGAGCTGCTCGGCAAGCCCCGCGACGTCGACGACGCGCGCCGCATGATGCGGCTGCTCTCCGGTCGCACGCACCACGTGACCACCGGCTTCGTGCTCCACGGCGCCGACGCCTTCGACGCGCCGGCCTACGCGGAGACCACCGCGGTGACCTTCCGCGCGCTGTCCGAAGACGAGGTGCGGCGCTACGCCGCCACCGGCGAGGGGGCCGACAAGGCGGGCGGATACGCCATCCAGGGCCTCGCCGCGGCCTTCGTCGAGCGCATCGAGGGGAGCTACTCCAACGTGGTGGGCCTGCCGCTGCACCGCGTGGTGGAGGTGCTTCTGCGCACGGAGGCCATCGAGGGCTTCCCCCTGTGACGGCCTCGGCGGAGGCGGTGCGCTCGGCGCTGGACGCCGTGCGGGCGCGCATCGACGCGGCGGCGCGCAGGGCGGGGCGCGATCCGGCGACGGTGGCGCTGCTGGCGGTCTCGAAGACCCACGGGCCCGAGGCGGTGCGCGCGGCCTACGCCCGGGGACAGCGTGATTTCGGCGAGAACTACGTCCAGGAGCTGGTTCCGAAGGCGGCGGCGCTGGCCGACCTGACCGAGCTTCGGTGGCACTTCATCGGGCACCTTCAGACCAACAAGTGCCGCGATGTCGCCGGGCTGGTCGCGACGGTGCAGAGCGTCGACTCCGAGCGCCTCGTGCGGGAGCTCGGGCGGCGCGCCACGGCCGCGGGGCGCACCGTGGGAATACTCGTCCAGGTAAACGTGGCCCGAGAGGCGCAGAAGTCGGGGTGCGAGGTGGAGGCCCTGCCGGCGATCCTCGCGGCGGCCCTGGAGACCCCGGGGGTGGCGCTGCGCGGGCTGATGACGGTGCCCCCGGCGGCGGACGATGCCGGGGAGTCGCGCCGGTGGTTCGACGCGCTGCGAGCGCTGCGGGACGAGCACGGAGGAGCGGCCCTGCTGCCGGAGCTGTCCATGGGCATGACCCACGACATGGACGAGGCGATCGCCGCGGGGGCGACGGTGGTTCGGGTCGGGACGGCGATCTTCGGGGCGCGCTGACGGGGTCCGGCAGCCGCCGTGGGGGTGGTTGCATCCTGGCGGGGGTATGCGCGAGAGTGCCGCCGTCGATCGTCGGGTGGCCACGATCGCGAGCAGCCCCAACGTCCAACCCGTCTCCCCTTCGATCGAGGGCGGAGGCTCAACGCACAAGACCGCTGAAGGAGAACCTGAACGATGTCGACCCGAGCGTCCGTGATGACCGTTGTCCGCGTCGGAGTGACCATGATCGCCGGCCTCGCCCTGTCGAACTGTGTGGTCCGTGGGACCGGCACCTACGGCACCACGGGGACGATCAACGTGCAGCCCGCGCAGACCACCGTGGTCGCGCAGCCCGTGCAGACCACCGTGGTCGCGCAGCCCGCCCCGGTCTACCAGAACCCCGCGACGGTCGCGGTCGCGCAGCCCAACATGTACGCGGCGCCTCCGGGCGTGGGCGTCGGGGTGAACATGGGCGTCAACGTCGGCTTCACCCCCGTGAGCGCCAACTGGGTCACCAACGGCTACGCCGAACAGGACTTCGTCTCCTATCACATGTCCCTCCGCGCTCGGCAGTTCGCGGCCGGCTACATGCCCGTGACGCAGCTCTTCCGCTCGTCCATGGGCCAGGGGCAGCGGCAGTACGTGACCGTCGACGCCCAGCCCGGGCGCTGCTACCGCATCATCGGCGTCGGCGGCGCGGGCGTGCGCGACCTCGACCTCCGGCTGCGCGACATGAACGGCAACGTCCTCGACCAGGACGTGGCCACGGACAACTTCCCCGTGCTCGGGCTCCAGCGCCCGCTCTGCCTCAACTGGTCGGGCACCTTCCAGATCGAGGTGATCATGTACTCGGGCGGCGGCGAGTTCGGCGTCCAGGCCTTCGCAGGCAACTGACCGCGATGCGCCTCGCGCGGGCGTCGCTGGCCGCGCTCCTCCTGAGCCGCTGCGCGCCCGCGGTCCCTCCGACCGCTGATCCCCCCACCGCTCCGGCGCCCTCGGGCGCCCTCCCTCCAGGCCAGAGCCCCTCGGACGAGCGTCCGCCCGGGGCCGTCGAGCCGCCGCTCGATCCGCGCCTGCTGCGCACCATGCGCGCCCTCATCGCCCGCGACGGGCCAGGCCTCGCTCGCGCGTACCGCGACACCGTCGGGCTCCTGCGTGGGCAGGCGGCCGCCCGCCACGCGGTGCCGGTGAGCGCAGGTCGTTGCTACCGCATTCACGTGGCGGCGGAGGCTGGGGTGGGCGACCTCGGGCTCCGGCTCTTCGACGGCGAGGCGCTCCTGGAGGAGGACGGGAGCTACGGCGCGTACGCCCTGCTCGGCCACCGCCGCCCGCTCTGCCCGGAGGGCGACCGGGTGTGGCGCCTCGAGCTCAGCGCCTCCGAGGGAGGCCGCTACGTGGTGTCGGTGCTCGCACGCCGAAGCGCCGACGGGGCGGACACCTCCTCGGCAGTTCCTTCAACGACCTGGTGAAGCTCGCAGGGAGACGGCTCGTACCGTAGGCGACGGAACGGTCGCCGCCGCAGCCACCACTCCCCGCGCCGCGCGTCACCGCACCTCCTCGAGCATCTCCAGGCCTCGTTGGAAAGACCCATTGGGGGGTGGTAGCGTCAAGACCATGAACCTCAAGACCATCAGCCGATCCCTCCTCCTCGTAGCCGGTGTCACCGGCGCCGCCTACGCGCTCGGCGGCTGCCTCGTCTCGGCGCGTCCGGGCTACGCCAGCTATGGCTACGCCACCGTAGCCCAGCCGAACACGGTCTATTACCAGGGCGGAAACTACGGCGGGGTGTATTACCAGCCCGGGTATTACCAGCGCCACGCGCCCTTCTTCCGCGGCTACGGCGGCACCACCGTGGTGACCCAGCCGGTCTATGCGCAGCCGGGCTACAACACCGGGGTCGTCGTGGCGCAGCCCCAGTACCAGCAGCAGCAGTATCAGCAGCCCGTCTACGGTCGGCCGGGCTACGGCGTGCGCGTCAACGCCGGGGTGGCGGTGCCGACCTTCAACGCCGGCGTGCGCGTCGGTCCGTGACCTGACGCTCCGCGGCTACGGTCCTCTACCCGACCGGGTAGAGGACGCCTCGAACACCCTTCAGAAGAAGCCTGCCTTGCGGCCGCCCCGGTCGGTCGGGGACGACTCCTGGGCGATCGCGTACACGTCGCTCGCGTTGAGCACGTAGCGCTGTCCCTTGGTGGTCTGGGCGACCATCAGGGCGCCGCGCACCGCCGCCGTCGTCACCTGCGTGACCGTCAGCGGCACGCCCTCGTGGCCGGCGTGCAGGGTCAGGAGCGCGGTCTCCGGCGCGGTGAAGACGCCATCCTCTTCCTTCACGTCGGAGAGGGCGCGGAGCATTCCCAGGAGGCGTTCGTTTTCGGCCATGGCGCAGAAGCGTTAGCCGCGGGCGATGGCCCCCGTCAAGGACACAGGGGCGCCAGGGGGTACGGGGTGGTGAAGACCCGGAGCTGTGCCTCGATGTCCGCGAGCGACTGGTTGAGGCTGTTGGCGGTCGAGGCCAGCGCCACGCAGATGGTCTTCGGCTGGCCGCAGACGGTGACCGGCTCGCAGCGGGCGCGCGCCTCGCTGGGGAGTGCGCCCATCATCGCGGCCTCGCCGTACACGGGTCGGCCCCCGAGGACCACCAGGCGGACGTCCGCCGTGGGCGCGTCGACGAGGCTGTCGTAGGCGTCGCAGCCGCGGTCGGGGATCACCATGACGTCGGCGTAGCGGCCCTCGACCAGCGAGCCCACCTGCGGCCGGTCGACGGCGGTGGCGGCCCGGGAGGTGACCATCTCCACGAGGTCTCGCGAGCTGAGCCGGCCCCCCATGGCGGCCTGCGAGACGTAGCGCCCGTAGCGCAGCTCGGAGAGCAGGTTGGGGCCCCCGGAGGGGGTCCAGTCGGGGGCGAGGGCGACGGTGATCCCTCGGTCGAGCGCGAGGCCGACGTTGGTGGTGCGGCCGTAGAGGATGATGTTGGAGCGCGGCGACCAGATGAGCTTCGCGCGCGCCGCGCCCATCTGCGCGAACTCCGGGGCGCCCAGCGCGGTGCCATGGATGATCACCATCGCCGGGGTCAGGAGGTTGCGCGAGACCAGCAGGTCGAACTCGCGTCGCGCGGGCTCGTCGATGCCCTCGCTCAGGTGGAGGAGGTACGCGGTGAGCTGCCCGGAGTCCATGTCGGCGCGGAGGCCCATCGCGTCGGACGAGCTGACCGTCGCGATGCCGAGGGTGTTGGGCCGGTGGTGGTCGACGCCCTCGAAGTCGTTGCCCGACTCGATGTTGCGCGCGAGCGTGCGGGTCACGCAGTTGAGGTTGGGCCCGCCCTGGATCGTCGTGGTGCCCGCGATGAGCGCGCGGAGCTCGCCCCACTTCACCATCGCGCAGGTGTTGTTGTTGAGGTTCTCGTTGTTGCGGAGCACCTCGGTGAAGGCCCGGTACTCGGGCACGCCCTGCCACTGGTCGGAGCGGGTGAAGCGGCGCGGCGGCGTCCAGGGAGGGAGGAAGTCGTACTGCGGGTGGTTGTGCGTATCGATCATCCCCGGGGCGATGATGCCGCCGGTCTCGATGATCGTGGCGCCCGCATAGCCAGTGCGAGCGGCGCAGCTCGCGGCGACGCAGGTGAGCGTTCCGCCGGTGATGAAGACCTCGCCGGGGGAGAGCACCCCGGTGGGCGTCACCACCCGGCCGCGGAGGACGAAGCGGTCGGCCGCGCCCGCCGTGACCCGGGGCGTCGGCGGGGTCATGCCGCACGACACCCGAAGCTCCGGCCGGGCGTCCGGCGAGAGGCCCTCGCCGATGCCCGCGGTGACCGGCCCCACGTCGGTGCGGGGCACATCGACGGCGCCCACGTCGACAGCGCCCGTGTCGACCGGCCCCCCCAGGTCGCTGCGGACATCCATCGCGATCGGCGCGTCGACGAGGGGCCGGTCGAGGGCGGGCGCGTCGACGAGGGGCCGGTCGAGGGCGGGCACGTCCGCGGGCGCGTCGAGGCCAGGTCCGAGGTCGGAGGGCGGCGGTGTGTCAGAAGTCGTGGCGTCGAGGTCGGTGGCATCCCGAGGCATCGAGACGTCCGTCGCTCCCGAGTCGACGAGCGCCGCGCCGCGATCGGCCACGGGGACATCGAAGTCGAGGTTGGTCGCGGTGCCGCGACAGCCAAGCGCGGCGACCATCACGAGGCAGCCGCTCCAGCGAAGGGTGGGGTTCACCGGCGGGACGGTACCATCACGAGAGCTCCACGGGACGCCGTGATAGGGTGCCGCGCGGTTGCAGAGATGAGCGACGACAGCCTCCAGGACACCTCCGCGCCCGAGGTCGAGCGCCTGCCGCTCCGCACCCCGACGCTGGCTCCCGCGACGCACACCAACTCCTACTTCGTGGGTCGGCGCGACTTCTACCTGGTCGAGCCCTCGTCGCCGTATGGCGCCGAGCAGGCCCGGCTGCACGACCTCATCGAGGGGCGCCTCGACCGGGGGCACCGGCTCGTCGGGGTCATCGCCACGCACCACCACCCCGATCACATCGGCGGCGCCGAGGCGGTGTGCGAGCGCTTCGGCGTTCCGCTCATGGCGCACGCCCGCACCCGCGACAAGCTCGCAGGGAGGGTCACGGTGCACGCGCTGCTCGACGAGACGAATACCGATCTCGGTAAGCCCGTGGGGCTCGACCTCGCGGTGCTCCACACCCCCGGGCACGCCCCCGGGCACGTGTGTCTCTTCGAGCGCCGTGCGCGGTGGATGATCGTCGGCGACATGCTCTCGTCGCTCAGCACCATCGTCATCGACCCCGACGACGACGGCGACATGGACGACTACATCGCGCAGCTGCGGCGCATGGCCGCGCTCGCGCCGACCACCCTCTTCCCGGCGCACGGCGATCCGATCGCCGACGGGGTGGCGAAGCTCACGGCCTACGTGGCGCACCGCGAGGCGCGCGAGGAGCGCGTGCGCAGGGCCGTAGCGGCGGGGGCCGAGACCCTGGGCGCGGTGGTGGCGCGGGCCTACGACGACGCGCCGGTGTGGCTCTGGCCGGTGGCGGCGAGGAGCGCGCGGGCGCACCTCGAGCGGCTGCGGCGGAGCGAGAAGATCACCCAGACCGGAAACGATGCGGCGGCGCGATGGCGCCCGACGGAGGACGAGAGATGAACGCGGAAGAGCTTCGGGGCGTGGCGCGGCGGTGGATGCAGGAAGACCCCGACCCGGAGACCCGGGCGGAGCTGGAGGCGCTGCTCGCGGGCGGCGACGAGGCGGCGCTGGCCGATCGCTTCGGGAGCGCGCTGGCCTTCGGGACAGCCGGGCTGCGAGGGGTGATGGGCGCGGGGCCCAACCGGATGAACCGGGCGGTGGTGCTGCGGACCACGGCGGCGCTCGCGCGCTACCTCAAGGCGACGGTGGAGGGCGCGGCGCAGCGCGGCGTGGTGGTGGGCTACGACGGGCGGAGAGGGAGCCGGACGTTCTCGGAGGACGTGGCGAGGGCGCTCGCGGGCGAAGGGGTGCGGGCGAGGGTGTTCGGGAGGGATGTTCCGACGCCGCTGGTGGCGTTTGCGGTGAAGCGGCTCGGGGCGGCGGCGGGGGTGATGGTCACCGCGAGCCACAACCCGCCCGAGTACAACGGCTACAAGGTGTACTGGGAGCACGGGGCGCAGATCGTTCCGCCGGTGGACGCGGGCATCGCGCAGGCCATCGCGGCGATCGGGGCGCTCTCCGAGGTCGCCTGTCTCGATGAGCCCGAGGCCCGGGCGCGAGGCCTCTACGAGCCGCTCGGCGAGGCGGTGGAGTCGGACTACCTCGACCTCGTGCGGCAGACCTGCGTACCCACCGCGCCGCTCACCATCGCGTACACGGCGATGCACGGCGTGGGCGACCGGTTCAGCATGGCGGTGCTCAAGCCTTACGGGGACGTGTATTCCGTCGCCGAGCAGTCGCAGCCCGACGGGCGCTTCCCCACGGTGCGCTTCCCCAACCCCGAGGAGCCCGGCGCGATGGACCTCCTGCTGGCCCTCGCCGCCTCGAAGAACGCCGACCTCGCGATCGCCAACGACCCGGACGCCGACCGCATGGCGGCGGCGGTTCCGGAGGGAGAGCGCTGGCGGCCGCTCACGGGCAACGAGGTCGGAGCGCTGCTGGGAGACCACCTCCTGCGGCGCACCTCCGGGCCGCGCGTCGTGGCCACGACCATCGTCTCGTCGCCGCTGCTCGGCGTGATGGCTGAAACCTACGGCGCGCAGTACGTCGAGACCCTCACCGGCTTCAAGTGGATCGCCCACACCGCCATCGAGGCGGCGGCGCGCTCGGGGGCGCTGTTCCTGTTCGGGTACGAGGAGGCGCTCGGGTACGCGGTCACGCCGTGGGTGCGCGACAAGGATGGCGTGTCGGCGGCGCTGCTGCTGGCCTCGCTCGCCTCGGAGCTGAAGTCCCAGGGCAAGACCCTGCTCGACCGGCTGGAGGAGATCTACGCCACGCACGGGCTCTTCGTGTCGGGGCAGCACAACGTGGTGGCGCCCGGCGCCGCGGGGCAGCAGCGCATCGCGGACATCATGGCGGCCTTCCGGGCGAGGCCGTTGGAGTCGCTGGGCGGCAAGCGGGTGGTGGCCTGGTCGGACTTCCAGGCGGGCACGCGCCGCGACGCTCGAGGGGAGCGCTCGCTGGGGCTGCCGCCCTCGGACGTGCTGCGGCTGGAGCTCGAGGGCGGGGCGCGCGTGATGCTGCGCCCGAGCGGGACCGAGCCGAAGATCAAGTACTACTTCGACCACCGCGAGCCGCGGATGGCGGGCGAGGCGGCCGAGGCCCAGGCCGCGCGGGCGGCCGTGAACCTCGCGGCGCTGAGGGAGGACTTCCTGAAGGAGGCCGCGACGCGCGACCCGGGGGCGTAGCGGAGGACGTCAGGCGAGGCCGACGAAGAGCGTCTGCACGTCGTCGTCGTCGTCGAGCGCGGCGAGGAAGGACTCCACCTCGGCGCGCTGCGCGTCGTCGACGGTCACGGGGTTCTTCGCCTTCCAGATCAGCTTCGCGGAGAGCACCGTCCACTTGCGCTCGGCGAGGGCCTTGGAGACCAGGTCGAGGTCCGTCGGCTCGGTGTAGAAGACCGTCGAGCCGTCGTCGTTGGCCTCGAGGTCCTGCGCGCCGCTCTCGATGGCGGCCTCCTCGGGGTCGACCGACGCGCCCGCGGGGGGAGTCGCCTCGACCGCGCCCAGCCGGGCGAAGTCCCAGGACACCGCGCCGGCCGCCGCGATCTGGCCCTTCTTGAAGAGGATGCGGACGTTCGACGAGGTGCGGTTACGGTTGTCCGTAAGGCACTCCACGATCACCGGAACCTGGTGGGGCGCGAAGCCCTCGTAGGACACCGTGTCGAAGCTCAGGCCCTCGTCGAGCATCCCAGCGCCCTTCTTGATGGCGCGCTCCATGGTGTCCTTGGTCATCGACGCCTTGCGGGCGGCGTCGAGCGCCATGCGCAGCCGCGAGTTGCCGCTCGGGTCGGCCCCGTCTCGCGCCGCGATCATGATCTCCTTGGTGAGCTTGGTCATCACCTTGCCCTTGGCGTTCGCCGCGAGCTCCCGGCCCTTCTGCTTCCACTGTGCGCCCATAGGCCGTCGCGGATATCACTTCGGCGCGCCGCGCGCGAGGGCGTCCGCCGCTTCCCTGCGAGGCGGAGACGCGGCACGGTGCGCCCCGTGAGACCGATCCTCCTCGCGCTCGCGCTCTCGTCGGCTCCGCTGGGTGCGAGCGCGCAGGGCTGGTCCGTCAGCCGCTACGCCGCCCCGCCCTCTGGCGAGGACCTCAACGCCACCGAGCGCGCCCTCGTCACCCCGCACCTCCGCGTCGGCGGGCTCGTCGCCGTCGACTGGGCGCGCTCGCTCTCCGGCGTGCCCGTCGAGCAGCGAGTGACGGCCCACCTCGCCGCCACCGTCGGCCTCTTCGACCGGGTGCAGCTCGGCGTGGTGATGCCCGTCGTGCTCACCCAGGAGATCTCGATGGCGGGCTCGTCGCTCGCCCCCGGCGACCTTCGCGTCGATGCGAGAGTTCGGGTGCTGGGCCCCGCTCGCCGGGGTTCGGGGCGCCTCGCGCTCGCCGCCACGCTCCTTCTCCCCACCGGCAGCGGGAGCGCCTACGCGGGGGACGGCGCGGTGGGCGTGGTGCCCCGGCTGATCTTCGAACTCACCAACGCGCGCGATTTCGTCTTCGCCGCCAACCTCGGCCTCGCGGTGCGCCCCGGCTGGGAGAACCTGCTCCTGGCGCGCGCGGGCGTCACCATCCCGCTGCTCCCCCGGGTGCTCGTGACCCTGGAGGCGAGCGCCGAGACCCTGCTGGCCGACCCTGTCGCGGGCGGCGCCTTCTCGCTGGAGGCCCTCGGCGGGGTGCACCACGTCGGGCGCGGCGGCCTCGCGGTGGGCGTCGCCGCGGGGCCTCGCCTGATCGCCGGCGAAGGGTCCGCCGACGTGCGCGTGGTGGGCCTCGTGGGCTATGCACCGCAGGTCGCCGAGCCCGTGGTCGTGGTGAGCGACCGCGACCACGACGCCGTGCCCGACGCCGACGACCTCTGCCCCGAGGTTCCAGCGGGGGTGCGACCCGACTCGCGCCGCCGGGGGTGCCCCTTCGTCGAGCGCGTGGTGCCCGAGGCCCCGCCCGTCGTCGAGCCGCCACCGCCGCCGCCCGACCCAGACCGCGACCACGACGGCATCGCCAACGACGACGACCATTGCCCCGACGAGGCCGGGCCGGCCACGAGCGACCCGGCGACCCACGGCTGCCCTCGGGTATACGTCACTGCCGACCGGGTGGTGATCACCCAGCAGCCCCGCTTCGCCATCGATCGCGCGGTCATCCTGCCCGAGAGCGCGCCGCTGCTGATGGAGGTCGCGGCGGCGCTGGAGGCGCACCCGGAGCTCGTGCGCATCGAGGTGCAGGGGCACACCGACGACCGCGCGGGCGACGAGCACAACCAGGTGCTCTCCCGGCGTAGGGCCGAGTCGATCTGTGACTGGCTGGTCGGACGGGGCATCGACCGGCCGAGGCTCGTCGCGCGCGGCTACGGGCGGACGCGCCCGCTGGTGGACAACGCGACCCCTGCGGGGAGAGCGATGAACCGGAGGGTGGAGTTCGTGGTGCTGGAGCGGTCTCCCCCCGCGACGCGCTGAGCGTCACGGAGGGGGGGTGGAGGTCAGAGTTCCATCTCGCAGAGGTCGGGGGCGGCCTTGAGGGTGGCCTCGGTCTTGTCCTGCACCTCGCGGGCGCTCACCCCGGGGGCGAGCTCCTTCAGGAGCAGTCCGTCGGGCGTGACGTCGATGACGGCCATGTCCGTGATGATCCGGTGGACCACCTTGCGGCCCGTGAGCGGCAGGTTGCACTGCTTCACGATCTTGAGGCCGCCGTCCTTGGCGAAGTGCTCCATCATCACGATCACGCGGCGGGCGCCGTGCACGAGGTCCATCGCGCCGCCCATGCCCTTGACCATCTTGCCGGGGATCATCCAGTTGGCGAGGTCACCCGTCTCGCTCACCTGCATCGCCCCGAGAATGGCCAGGTCGATGTGCCCCCCGCGGATCATCGAGAAGCTCGACGCGCTGTCGAAGTAGCTCGCCCCGGGGATGACCGTGATGGTCTCCTTGCCGGCGTTGATGAGGTCGGCATCGACCGCCTCGGCGCGGGGGTAGGGCCCGACGCCCAGCACGCCGTTCTCGCTCTGGAGCACCACCTCGACGCCAGGCGCCACGTAGTTGGGCACCAGCGTCGGCATCCCGATGCCGAGGTTCACGTAGAAGCCGTCGCGGAGCTCGCGGGCGACGCGCCGCGCGATCTGTTCCCTGGTCAACATGGCGCTCATCCCTTCTGCACCGTGCGCCGCTCGATGCGCTTCTGGTAGTCCCGGCCGACGAACACTCGCTGCACGAAGACCCCGGGCAGGTGCACCTGGTCGGGGTCGATCTGGCCGGGCTCCACCAGCTCCTCGATCTCCGCGATGGTGACCTTCGCGGCCATCGCGCACAGCGGGTTGAAGTTGCGCGAGCTCGCGCGAAACAGGAGGTTGCCGTGCCGGTCGCCCTTCCACGCCTTCACGATGGCGTAGTCGCCGGTGATGGCGCGCTCCATCACGTACTCGCGGCCGTCGAAGACCCGCACCTCCTTCTTTTCGCTCGCCTTGCGGATGCTTCCGCCCGGCCCGTAGAGCATCGGCAGCCCGCCCTCGGCGACCTGCGTCCCGACGCCCGCCGGGGTGAAGAAGGCAGGGATGCCCGATCCGCCCGCGCGCAGCCGCTCGGCCAGCGTGCCCTGCGGCACCAGCTCGACCTCCAGCTCGCCGCTCAGAAACTGCCGCTCGAACTCCTTGTTCTCGCCGACGTAGCTGCTGGTCATCTTGCGGAGCTGCTTGTTGCCGAGCAGCAGCCCGAGCCCCCAGTCGTCGACGCCGCAGTTGTTGCTCACCACCCAGAGGTCGCGAGTGCCCTTGCGTCGCAGCGCCCCGATGCAGTTCTCGGGGATGCCGCACAACCCGAATCCACCGGCGAGCACCTTCGCTCCTTCGGGGATGTCCGCGCACGCCGTGTCGGCGTCGGCCAAGACCTTGTCCATCGCTCAACCCTTCGCTGCCGACCGTGTGAAACCAGCGTCGGCGGGCGCATATCGCCACTGCCCCGCGAGCCGTGTCAACGCCGCGCGTGGGCGCCCGGTCGCCGCGCTGGAGTTCAGCCGCGCGCCCCGTTGAGTCCGACCGCGGGTCAGTGGTCACCCCACTGACCGTTGCGCCTCGGATTCTCCGGGTGGGATGCTGCCAACCCGATGGGCTTTCCCTACCTGCGTGCGCCGCTGCTCCCGATGCTCCTCCTCGCCGTCGCGGGGTGCAGCGACGGGGTGCTGGCCGAGCCCACCTGCACCGAGGGTCGCAGCCGCTGCGTCGCGCAGGTGGCCCTCGGGTCGAGCTTCGGCTGCGCGCTGCTGCGCGACCGCTCGGTCTGGTGCTGGGGCCGCAACGACGAGGCCCAGCTCGGCTACTCCACCACCGACCTCTGCCCCGAAGAACTCCCCAACGGACAGACCCGCGCCGTCGCCTGCCACACCTTCCCCTTCCAGGTGCTGGGCCTCGATCGCGCGGTGGCGGTCTCCGCGGGCGGCGCCTTCGCGTGCGCCCTCCGCGACGACGGCACCGTCCGCTGCTGGGGCAGCAACAGCGCCGGTCAGCTCGGCAACGGGCTCACCCTCCCCAGCGCGAGCCCCGTCGTCGCGCGAGGCCTCTCGGGCATCACCGCGATCGCCGCCGGGGCGCGCCACACCTGCGCCGTCGCGGCGGGCCTGGTCTACTGCTGGGGCGCCAACGACCGGGGACAGCTCGGGCAGCCGACGACCTCGCGCCAGTGCACCGTGGGGAGCGAGACCATCGCCTGCGAGCCGCAGCCCACGGTGATCGACGGCGTCAAAGGGGTGGTGGCGATCTCCGCGGGCGCTTCCCACACCTGCGCCCGCACCGTCGAGGGCATCGTGCTCTGCTGGGGCGACGGGCGCTACGGGCAGTCGGGAAGCGGGCGGGCGAGCGCGATGCCTGGTCCCTCGCCGGTCGGCGTGCTGGACGGCGACTCGTTCATCGAAGGGATCAGCGACGTCTCCGCAGGGGCCGACCACACCTGCGCTCGCAACGCCGACGGTGTGATCTGGTGCTGGGGGCGCAACGAGCAGGGGCAGCTCGGGAGAGCGCCGGAGAGCGCCGTCCCGGAGCGGTGCTCGGGGCCGTGCAGCCCGAGGCCGCTGCGGGTGCAGGGCCTGGATTTCCGGGTGAGCGCGATGGACGCCGGCAGGGACGCCGACGTGGACGACGCCTCCGTGGACGACGCCGCGATGGACGCGGGCGCGGAAGCTTCGGTCGACGCCGACCGACCAGGGGACGCGGGCGTGGAGGACGCCGACGCGGGCGACGCGCGCGTGGGCATCGGCGTGAGCGACGCGCCGGACGTCCAGCGGGTGCGCGACGACGTGGTGGCGCCGTCGATGGTGCCGAGGGCGATCGCCTCGGGCGGGAGCTTCGCGTGCGCGGTGCTCGACGACAACACGGTGCGCTGCTGGGGCGACGACTCCAGCGGGCAGCTCGGCGACGGCCGGAGGGTGCGCGCTCCGCAGGGGGCCGTGATGGTGATCGCCACGCCGGGGGCCGCGTCGACCAACCCGCTGCAGGGGGTCTCGTCGATGGCTGGCGGCGTGGACACTGCGTGCGCGCTGCTGGGCGACGGGAGCCTGCGGTGCTGGGGCTCCAACCGCTCCGGCGCGCTGGGAATCGGGAACACCAGCGTGCAGTCGGGCCCGGTCCCGGTCACATGGTAGGAGCGCCATGACCTTCGAGCGATCGACCTTCGTGAAGGGCGCCCTGGTGCTCGCCGCCATGGCGGCCTCGGGGTGCGCCGCGGACCTGGCGACCGTTCCCGCCGCGGAGGACGACGGCGGCGTCGGGTGCCAGGGCCCGTCGTGCGCTCGACCGGGGATGTGCCGTCCCGGCCAGGCGTCGGCGCAGTTTCGCTCGCAGAGCGCGCTGCCCGGGGTGGTGACGCCGTCGACCCGGCTGCCCATGGAGGTGACCTTCACCAACTGCAGCGGGCTCTACTGGAATCGCGAGGACTTCTCGCTGGTTCCGGTCGACCCGGAGGAGGGCGCCGCGTGGGGAGTGCGTCGGGTCGGGCTGCCCATCGAGGTGCCCAACGGCACCGAGGTGACCGTGCGCTTCGAGCTCGTCGCGCCGCTCGGAACGGGCCACTACCCCGCGCGCTTCGCCATCTCCCGCGACCGCATCGAGCTCTTCCAGGAGCACACCCCCGCGCAGGACGTCCAGGTGCTCGCGCCCGCGGACTGCGCGCAGCCCGGCCCCGCGGTGCGCTTCCGCTCGCAGGTGGCGCCGCCTCGCTTCGTGGGCACCGGGTCTCGGGTGCGCGGCAGCGTGACCTTCGCCAACTGCTCGACCTCGACTCTCTCCCAGGCCGAGGGCTGGTCGCTCGCCTCGCGCTCGCAGCCCGACGACGCCTGGACCACGCGGCGGGTCGAGCTCCCGGCGGACGTCCCCTACGGGGCGGAGTTCACCGTCGACCTCGACGCCACGTCCCCCTCGGCGCCCGGTCGCTACCGCTGGACCTGGCAGGTGGTGCACGACGCCACGGCCGTCGGCGAGGCGTCACCGCCGGTGGACCTCGTCGCGCTGCACCCGGCCGACTGCGGCAACGAGCCGTCGGCCGCGCGCTTCGTGCGGCAGCAGTCGCCGCCGGGCGTGGTCGATCCGCACCAGGGCTTCGACGTGTCGGCGAGCTTCGCCAACTGCGGCGACGCGGTCTGGGAGGCGGGCCACCACCTCGACTCGGCGCTCCCTGGCGGCGCGCGCACCTGGGGCGCCGGGCCGGTGGACCTCCCCCTCCCGGTGGGTCCTGGCTTCTCCATCGACGTGCCCTTCCACGTCCGCGCGCCGGGCTCTCCCGGCCGCTACGGCTACCGCTTTGGCATCACCGCCCCGTCGGGCCTGCTCGACGAGGCTTCGCCGCCGGTGGACATCACCGTGCGCTGCGTCCCCCACTGCGGCGACCACAACTGCGGCGGCGACGGCTGCGGCGGCTCCTGCGGCTCGTGCCCCGGCGGGTGGAGCTGCAACGGCGCGCACTGCCAGGCGCCCGACCGCCCCGTCTGCGGCGAGCTCCAGTGGTGGAACACCTACCTGACCTACGAGCACATCTCCTACGGCTGGCACGACACGGACATCGGCGTGCGGGCCGGCACCCGGATCCAGCTACGGCACACCTCCAGGCTCGACCGCACCGGGGTCTACGCCTGGGGCTACATGCCGGAGTTCACCGACCTCTCCACGGGCGCTCGCTTCCGGATGCTTCACCTGAAGCCGCAGCACCAGTGGGCGACGGAGGTCGGCCGCGTCTACCCCGCCGGCTACGTGGTGGGCATCTCCGGCGGCGACACCCGAGACACCGGGCTCGGCCCCTACTCGACCGGACAGCACCTCTGCATCCAGACTCTGCGCACCTACCGCGACGCCTTTCCCCGGGGCGTGGACGCCTGCCGCTGAGCGGGCGCCGCCACCGCGGGGTGGTAGCTTCGCCCGCGCGATGTCCATCGTCCTTGCGCACCTGTCCGACCCGCACATCCTCGACCTCCGCGGTGTTCCCCTTCACCGCATGCTGCTCAACAAGCGCCTCACCGGCTGGCTCAACCTCCGGCTGAAGCGCGGCCACAAGCACCGGCCCTCGGTGGTCGAGGCCATGATGGCCGACCTCCGGGCGCTCGCCCCGGACCACGTCGCCATCACCGGCGACCTCACCAACCTGGCGCTGGAGCCCGAGTTCGAGGCCGCCCTCGCCATGATCGAGCGCCTCGGGATGCACCCCTCGCAGGTCAGCGTCGTCCCCGGCAACCACGACCTCTACACCGAAGGATCGCGGCGCTCGCGGCGCTTCGGTACCTACTTCGAGAAGTACATCACCAGCGACCTCGACCTCGCCGTCGAGCTCCCGGGAGGGCGCTTCCCCTACGTCAGGCTGCGCGACGACCTCGCGCTCATCGGCCTCTCGTCGGCCGTGCCTCGGCTGCCGCTCATCGCCTCGGGGCGGCTTGGCGAGGCGCAGCGGCGGGCGCTGCGAGAGGCGCTCGACCACCCGGAGGTGCGCTCCCGGGTGCCGGTGGTGCTGAGCCACCACCCCATCGTCGATCCGCTCGGTAGGCTGGGGCCCTTGATGCGAGGGCTCGAAGACCTCGCGGACTTCCGGGACGTGCTCGACCACGGGCGCGACGTGCTGGCGCTGCACGGCCACTGGCACCGACGGGGGCACGAGAGGCTCGCGGGGGCGCGGGGCGCGACGATCCACCGGCTGGGCGCGACGAGCGCCTCGCTGGTGCACCACGACGAGGAGAAGATGGCCTCGTACAACGTCTACGAGATCGACCGCGCGAGCGGCCTCGTGCGGGCCCACGCCCGCGTCTGGAACGCCGCGACGGAGCGCTTCGAGGACGCCGCGCTGCCCGACGGGGCGGGGCAGACCGGCTGAGAGATTCTACCGGGGGGTGACGAGCTTCTCGGCGGCGAGATACTCGAGGTAGTAATCGTTGTCCCGCTGGGCCTCGAGGTCGCCGTTGTCCACACGGTCCTTGAGCACCTTCATCAGCTCGCCGAGGGCGGGCGATGGGGGGATGCCGAAGCGCGCGGAGATCGCCGTCCCGAGCCCCTTGGGCAGCGGTGGGACCTTCGCGTCCATCTCCTGGATCTCCCGCACCCGCCGGGCGAGCTCGGAGATCGCGTCGAGCCCGCGCTTCTTCTTCTCGGGCCGCTTGGTGGTGATGTCCGCGCGCGACAGGTCGAGCAGGTCGCAGAGCCCGCCGCCCATCTCCCGCGCGAAGCGGCGCACGGCGGAGTCGGTCCACCCCGGCTCGTAGGCGCTCGCCCTCAGGTGGTGCAGGATCAGGAAGCGCACCGAGCGCGAGAGCGCCTCCTCGCCCGTGAAGATCGGCATGCGCCGCTGCATCCGGTCGAACATCGACGCCCCGACCTCCGCGTGCCCGAAGAAGTGCACCTCGCCGTTGGGCTCGATGCGCCGGGTCTTCACCTTGCCGATGTCATGCAGCAGCGCCGCCCACCGCACCTCGGTGCGAGGGACCGCCTGCAGCACCACCTGCTTGGTGTGCTTCCACACGTCCTTGTGACGCCACTCCCCGTCGCCGAAGCCCACCATGGCCTTCACCTCCGGGAGCAGCGCGTCGAGCGCCCCGACCTCCAGCAGCAGGTCGAGCCCGTGGTCGGGGTGGCGGCCCATCAGCACCCGCTCCACCGCGCCCCGCACCTTCGGCAGCTCCACCGTCCGAAACCACGCCGGGTCGCACCGCACCACGCCCTCCGGCCGCGCGCCCGTGCTCGCCGACCACGCCGCCGCGTCGAGCGCCATCACCGCGAGGTCCGTCGCCTCGCGCTCGCCTACGACGCCCGGTGCGTCCGGCTGCCTCTCATCCATCAGTTTGTCCGTCATTTCCATGCAGTGTTCCGCGGTCGCGGAGGGTTGAGACCCGATCGCGGGGCCGGGCACTCTATGTCACGCCTGCGCCGCGCTGCTACCTTCGCCGCCTCCCCAATGCGCCCGATTCTCCTCGGCCTCCTGGTCGCCTCCGCCTTCGCCTGCGAAGACCCCTCTCCCCCCGCGGCTCCGCCGTCCGACGCGGCCGTCGACGCTCCGCCCATCGACACACCCTCCGTCGACGCTCCCTCCGAGGACGCCTCGACGCCGGTCGATGCGCCCCCGACGGAGATCACCGCCGCCCCGCCGCGCACCTGTCGCCCCTGCCGCGCCGACGCCGAGTGCGGCGACGACGGGAGCGTCTGCGTCGCGGTCGACCCGATGCGCGCGCCGGGTCTTCGTGAGTGCCGCCTCGCCTGCGCCGTGGTGGGAACCCGCTGCGAGGCCGCTGTGCCCGCGACCTGCCGCGACGACGCCGCAGGCAACCGGGTGTGCACCCCGGACGCCGCGGCCGGGTGCGTCCCGATGGACAGCCGACGAGGAGCCGCGTGCCCGAGCTCGGGCTGCGCAGGCCGCTACGACCGCTGCGTGGACCTCGACGCGACCCGCCCCTCGGTGGGCCGCGCGGGGGACGTCTGCCTGGGCGCCTGCCTCACCGACGCCGACTGCGAGGACGGCGCCCGGCGGTGCCGTGACGTGCGCGCTCCCGGCGGCGCGCTTACCAGGGCGTGTATTCCCGACGACCGCATCGGGCCCGACGCCTGCGGCAACGGCGCGCTCGGACCGAGCGGCATCAACGCCCCCTGCGGCGGCGACGCGGGGGTGACGTGCCCGTCGGGGCTGCGCTGCGTGACGCCGTCGAGCCCGCAGCTGCGGGGCTTCTGCACCCTCGCGTGCACCGCGGACTCCGCCTGCGGAGACGGGGCGCGCTGCGACACGGCGCAGGGGGTCTGCGTCCCCGACGGCTGCCGCTGCGGCTTCGAGCCTCGCGACCAGGTGATCGACCTCGCGCTTCGCGCCGACCCCTCCGCCTCGTGGGACCGCTGCGACCTCTTCTTCAGCGCCGCGACGCTCGACGCCTTCGGGGCCTTCGTGACGCGCGACCGCTTCCGCCTTCCGGTCTTCGACCGGGTGCACCGCGACTGGCTCGCCGGAGCGCGCTGGGCCCGCGGCCTCGGGCCGTCCATCGACGACGCCGGGTCTACGCTGTCGGGCGCCATCCGGGCCGCAGGGGGGATGCGCCTCACGGGCGAGGTCGACGCGCTCCCTTCGCCGACGCCCGCACCGGCTGCCGGCGGTGTCTCACCCCTGGTCGACGCGGTCGAGGCCTGGGCGACCCGCGGTGGAGCGAGCTTCGACCGGGCTCCCGCCGTCGCCGACGCGGCGGATGTGCCCATGGCGCTGCAGTCCGCGGTGGCCCGGGTGCTGCGGTCTGCGCTCGCCGCGGCCGACGCGAGAGACCGCGGCCTCGCCCGCTTTCCCAGCGAGGAGGAGCGGGCGCACCTCTTCAAGATCGCCCCCCACCTGGTGCTGCCGACCAACCGCTCGGACGAGCGCCCGAACTTCGGCGACCCCGAAGACCTCGCCGTGGTGCTTGGCGAGGTGCGCCTCCCCACGCGCGAGGCGGCCGACCTCGCGGCCACGGTGGAGTCCGTCGACTGGCGGCCCTTCGCGGGGGCGATGGGCGCGAGCTTCGACGTCGACACGCCCGCGGGCCGCGTGGTGATCCGCGACGGAGCGGCGCATCGCTACGGGGCCGCGGAGTATCGACGCACGCTGCTGGTGATCGACCTCGGGGGCGACGACACCTACGAGGCCCCGGTGGGCGCCAACGTGGACGCGGCGCAGCCGGTGAGCGTCGCCATCGACCTCGGCGGCGACGACGCCTGGGGCTACCCGGAGACCCCTGGGGCGCTCGACACGCCCGAGACGCTTCCCTCGGACGCGGACGGGCGGTCGCGCATCGGAGGAGCGGTCGCGGCCTCGATGAGCCGCACTCCCCGGCAGGGCGCCGGTCGCCTCGGGGTGGGCCTTCTCTACGACCTCGGCGGCGGGAGCGACCGCTACCGCGCGCTGCGCATGGCCCAGGGCTTCGGCGCCCTCGGGGTGGGCGGGCTCTTCGACGACGGCGGCGACGACCGCTACGCCATCGAGTCGGGCGGACAGGGCGCGGCCGTCGTCGGCATCGGCGTCCTGGTCGACGGCGGCGGCCGGGACCAGTACTCCGCCTGGGCCTTCTCCCAGGGCTTCGGCTATGTGCAGGGCGTCGGGCTCCTGCACGACCGGGCGGGCGACGACGTCTACGAGTCGAAGGTGACGCCGGTGATCCACCCGTCGCCGCAGAGCCCGATGTCCAACTCCAGCTTCACCCAGGGCGCGGGCTTCGGGCGGCGCGGGGACGCGACCCCCGACCGCACCAACATGTCCGGCGGCATCGGGGTGCTGCGCGACCGCGAGGGCTCCGACCGCTACACCGCCGGGGTCTTCGCGCAGGGCACCGGCTACTGGGGTGGCATGGGGCTGCTGCTCGACGGGGCGGGGGACGACCGCTACGACGCCCGCTGGTACGTCCAGGGGGCCGCGGCGCACTTCGCCTACGGGGCGCTGGTCGACGGCGGGGGGAGGGACGTCCACAACCAGGACTCCACCCGCGAGAACATGACCGCCGGGGCGGGGCACGACTTCTCCCTGGGCATCCTGCTGTCGCTCGGCGACGGGGCGGACAGCTACCGGGTTCCCAACCTCGCGCTGGGCGCGGGCAACGCCAACGGCGCGGGAATCTTCGCCGACGAGGGGGGCGACGACACCTACGACGCAGCGGCGGTGCTCTCCCTGGGCAACGCGGCGCTGGAGTCGCTCACCGACCCGGGCAGGCTCTCTCGACCGACCGTGGGGATCTTCCTCGACCGTGGCGGTCGGGACAGCTACCGCCAGGGGACGGCGACCGCCGTGGCCCCGATGAACGATCGGGCGTGGACGCAGCGCATCCACCCGGAGGCCCCGAGCGAGCGGGGCTTCGGGGTCGATGTCTCGTCGACCACGCAAGGGCTCTGGTGATGCCGAGGCTGGTGTTCGAGCGCACGGGCTTCGCCGTCGACTACCCCGACGGGGTCTCGGTGGCCGAGGCGTGCGACCGGGACATCCGGGCGGGGGTTCCGTTCTCCTGCAGGCACGCCAACTGCGGCATCTGTCGGCTGGAGGTGACCGAGGGGATGGACCTCTGCGAGCCGCGCACGGAGTGGGAGGACGAGCTGCTCACCTACCTGAAGGAGCGGCCCTCGGTGCGCCTCGGGTGCCAGCTCCGCATTGCCGCGGGCGGCGGGGTCGTGCGGCTGAGGGTGATCTGATTGCCTCCCGGGGCTTCGCTGGACCATGCGCAAGCCGTGCGTTAGTAACTGAAGCAACGAAGACGGCCGCAGATGCGGTCGCTGGTTGAAGGAGACACGATGATCACGCTCACCGAGATCGCAGCGAACAAGGTCAAGGAGATCGCCAAGGCGGAGGGTCTCGAGGGTCAGGGCCTTCGTCTCCAGGTGAAGGGCGGCGGCTGCTCGGGCTTCCAGTACGACCTGTACTTCGATGAGAAGCCCACGGACATGGACCAGATCGTGGAGTGCCTGGGCATCCAGCTCTTCGTCGATCCGCTCTCCATCCAGTACCTGGAGAACACCGAGATCGACTACGTCGAGTCGCTCTCCGGCGCCGGCTTCAAGTTCGGCAACCCCAACGTGAAGGGCACCTGCGGCTGCGGGAGCTCCTTCTCGGTGTGATCCGCCCCGCCTTCCTCGCCGCCTCGCTCCTCCTGCTCGCGACCTCCACGGCTTCTGCCAACGGTCGCTTCCCCAGCGCACAAGAGTTTCATCAGGCCCCCGGCGCCAACCGCGACCTCATGGTGGTGCGCGCGACCTTCGGTCTCCTGGTGAGCGTCGACCGCGGACGCCGCTGGGAGTACTGGTGCGAGGACGCGCTGCTTTACGGGGACGGGTATGATCCGCCCCTCAGCTACGCCGCCGACGGCACCCTGCTGGTCGCCCTCGAAGACGGCCTGGTGACCACCCGCAACGGCTGCACCTTCCGCCGTCAGCCCGACCTCGAGTCCCTCACCGTCAAGGACCTCGCGAGCTCCCCCGACGGCCGGGTCACCTGGGCCATCGCGGTCACCCGCAACGCCATGCCCGACTCCCGCGTGGCGCGCTCGACGGACAACGGGCTCACCTTCGACTTCGTCGGCGACCGCTTCACGGGCGTGGTGCTCCAGACCATCGAGGTCTCGGGCTCCGACCCGATGCGCCTCTACGCCAGCGGGACCCTCAACGCCGACGGCAGCGCGGTGCTCTACCGCAGCGTCGACGGAGGCGCCCGCTGGGAGCGCGCGGGCGCCCGCTTCGGCGACGCCACCGGGGTCTTCGTCTCTGGCGTCGACGGCCGCCGCCCGGAGGTGCTCTACCTCCGCGCCACGGCCGCGAGCTCGGAGATGGACGGCGGCTCCGCGGAGGGCGCCGGGGTGCTCCTGCGCAGCGACGACGGCGGCGAGACCGTGCGCGAGGTGCTGCGTACCCGCGGCCCGATGCGGGGCTTCGCCCTCTCCGACGACGGCCGCAGCGTGTGGGGGGGAGGGCCCGAGGATGGCGTGTGGCGCTCGGTCGACGGCGCCGCCCCGACGCGCTTCTCCGCCGAGCCGGTCGACTGCCTCCGCTGGAGCGACGGCTCGCTCTGGGCCTGTCGTACCTTCGTCCCGGGCGGCGCGCTCGTGCTGCGCAGCGACGGCGAGGCGCCCTTCGTGACGGCCCTCTCGTCCGCGGAGGTCGGCGGCCCGCCGACCCGCTGCCCCGCCCGAACCCTCCTGCGCGACGTGTGCCCTGGCCGCTGGAGCGTGGTGCGTCGCACGCTCGTCCCGTCGACCCTGCTCGACGCCTCCACCGACCGGGGCGGGGTGATCGCCCCTGCGCCGCCTGCCACCTGCGGCTGCCGCGCGGGCAGCCCCGCTGGATCGCCCGGGGTGGGCCTCGTCGCCCTCGCTCTCGCCGCCCTCGGACGATCGCGACGGGGGCTCCGAAGGCTGCGCCGGGCCGTGAAATCCTGACCTGGGATTGACGGTCACTGGCGGCGGAGGTGCGCGGTGTGTTCTCGTAGGGGAATAGCGCACCACCGCTTTTTGGAGGCTTCAAGCGTGATGAGACGACGATTTCACCGATGGCACTGGGGACTTGCTGGCGTCATCGCCATGCTCGCGTCCCCCGCGGCGTTCGCTCAGCCGATTACCTGCGGCAACGGCACCGTCAACGCGGGCGAGACCTGCGACGACGGCAACCGTGCGGGCGGCGACGGCTGCGGCACGACGTGCATCCTCGAACCCGGGTTTCGTTGTGCCACCTCGGGGACGGCGTGCACCGCGATCTGCGGCGACGCCATCCGCGCCGGCGCGGGGAGCTTCCGAGAGGAGTGCGACGACGGCAACAGCCGCGCGGGGGACGGCTGCAGCGCGACGTGCCGCGTGGAGTTCGGCTACGGCTGCCGGGAGACCACCAGCAACCTGGCCCCCAACGGCGACTTCGTGATGGGCCGGGTGGGCTTCACCTCGGACTACACCTTCGACGACTCGCGCAACTCCGTCACGGGCTACGGCGGCGGCACACCCGAAGGAAACTTCACCGTCACCAACAACCCCTCCGGCTGGAACGGCGCCTTCACCCCCTTCGCCGGGCTCCGCTGGACCGACGCCAACGGCGACGGCTTCGCTGCGCTCTTCAACGGCGTCGGCGTGCGCACGGCCTACCAGGCCAACGTCCTCATCGAGGCGGGCCGCGACTACGTGGTGCAGTTCAACGTGGCCGACTGGGGCGGAGAGAACATCCCCCGCGGCCAGCTCACCTCGCGCCTGGTGATCACCGTCGACGGCACCCCCGTCACCCCGGAGCTCCGGCTCCGCGCCTCCGACGGCGAGAACATGTTCTGGGACTTCGTCGGCGGCATCCACCGCTCGTCGCGCAGCGGCTCGGCGGTCTTCCGGGTGGTCGACGTCGAGCCGACGGACCGGGGCAATGACTTCGCCATCGACGGCATCCGCTTCCAGGCCGTGAGCCCGATGGCGTGCACCGCGGTCGACACCGACGGCGACACCCTCCCCGACCTCACCGAGGGGCCGACGCGCGACACCGACATGGACGGCACGCCGGACTTCCGCGAGCCCGACGACGACGGCGACGGCATCCCCACGGTCAACGAGCTCGGCACCGGCGGGGGCATGAGCCCGCGCGACACCGACGGCGACGGCTCGCCGGACTACCGGGACATCGACGACGACAACGACACCGTGCCGACGCGCGACGAGCTCGGCCCGGGGGGCTTCGCCTCGCCCCGCAACACGGACACGGTCGACAACCCCGACTGGCTCGATCCGGACGACGACAACGACACCATCCCGACCGCCGTGGAGCAGGCGCGCGACACCTCCGTCGGCCGCGACTTCGACATGGACGGCACGCCCTCCTACCGCGACCTCGACTCGGACGGGGACATGGACCTCGACCGCGACGAGGTGGGCGCCGCCCCCTCGATGCCGGCCAACAGCGACGCGACCACGGGCAGCACCGACGGCCCGGACTTCCTCGACCGCGACTCGGACAACGACTGCGCGCCCGACAACGATCCGCGCGAGGACGGCACGGCCCGCGTCGACCCGGCGCGGCCGTCCACCAACCCGAACGCCAACTGCGGCGCGGCGATGGTGTGCAACCGCATGACCGGCGTGTGCGGGGCCGACCCGACCGGCGGCGATCGCGACGGCGACGGCATCCCCGACATGGTCGAGACCCGCATCGGGACCAACCCCGACAACCCCGACACGGACGGCGACTCCATCCGCGACGGCGACGAGCTCGGCCCGGGCGGCAGCGCCACGCCGCGCGACTCCGACATGGACGGGATGATCGACCCGCTCGATCCCGACGACGACAACGACACCGTGCCGACGCGCGACGAGCTCGGGCCCGGCGGGTTCGCCATGCCGCGCAACACGGACATGACCGACAACCCCGACTGGCTCGATCCGGACGACGACAACGACACCATCCCGACGCGCGTCGAGCGGATGGCCGATCCGACGCCCGACGATGACTTCGACATGGACGGCAATCCGTCCTACCGCGACCTCGACTCGGACGGGGACATGGACCTCGACCGCGACGAGGTGGGCCCCACCCCGATGACCCCGGCCAACAGCGACATGGCCACCGGGAGCACCGACGGTCCTGACTTCCTCGACCGCGACTCGGACAACGACTGCGTGCCCGACAGCGACCCGAGGGAGGACGGCGCCAACCGCACCAACGCGATGGCCCCCTCGGTCGACCCGAACAACAACTGCGCGACCGGCATGGTGTGCACCCGCCTCACCGGCACCTGCGGCCCCGCGGGCGACCGCGACGGCGACGGCATCCCCGACACCGTCGAGACCCGCATCGGGACCAACCCCGACAACCCCGACACGGACGGCGACTCCATCCGCGACGGCGACGAGCTCGGCCCGGGCGGCAGCACCACGCCGCGCGACTCCGACATGGACGGGATGATCGACCCGAACGATCCCGACGACGACGGCGACACGGTGCCGACGCGCGACGAGCTCGGGACGGGCGGCTTCGCCATGCCCCGCAACACGGACATGACCGACGGGCCGGACTACCTCGATCCGGACGACGACAACGACGGCATCCCGACGCGCGTCGAGCGCATGCTCGACCCGTCCGAGGGCGACGACCTCGACGCGGACGGCAACCCCTCGTACCGCGACCTCGACGCGGACGGCGACGGCGACCTCGACCGCGACGAGGGCGGCTCCAACCTCAACACGCCGGTGAACACCGACGGCGCGTCGGACAACCCCGACTTCCTCGACCGCGACTCGGACAACGACTGCGTGCCCGACAGCGACGCGCGCGAAGACGGCGCCAACCGCGTCAACGCGAGGCTCCCGGCGGCCGACCCGAACGCCAACTGCACCGACCCCTCGCTGCCGGTCTGCGACACCAACGCGGGCCGCTGCGTGGCGCGCGCCGACGCCGGGGTCACCGACGCCGGAGTCGACGGCGGCGTGGTCGCCGCCCGGTACACCTACGCAGGCGACGGCTTCGCGTGCTCGGTCAACCCGGGCTCTACCGACGCCTCGGGCCTCGCCGCGCTCTGCCTGGGCGCGCTCGCGGTGGCGATCCCCTCGCTCCGCCGCCGCCGTCGCTCCTCCAAGAAGTGACCGCTCCCCGGTGACCCTGTACCCTTACCTCATCGGGTAAGGGTTCAGGGCTCCGCCGACTCCGCCCGATCCATCAGCTCCCGCAGCATCCCGTAGGTCAGGCCCCAGATGGTGAGCCCGCGCCACTGCCACCTGGGCAGCCGCATCGGGAGCTTCACCGGGATGGCCTTCACTGGCCGAAACCACCACAGCATCGACCCCTGTGTGCGTCGCACCTCATCGAGGGGCACCCACATCGCCTCGGCTACCTCCCGGGCGTCGAGGGTCAACGGGGGGTCGCCCTCGATCGCGTAGACCACGGGCACCACGGTGAAGCGCGCCCAGCTCCGCTGCTTGAGCGAGGGGTGGTCGTCGAGCTGCCCGAGGCGTCGGGCGCCGATGGCGCGCAGGTCGAGCCCGACCTCCTCCAGGGTCTCTCTCAGGGCCGTGTCATCGATGCTGGTGTCGGACTCGCTCACCTTGCCGCCGGGCAGCGCCGCGTGGCCCGACCAGCGGTCGCCCGCGCGCTCGGCCCGTCGGATCACCAGCACCTCCAGGGCCCCGTCGCGCTCCCTCAGGATCACCGCCACCGCGGCCCTCCAGCGGACGTCGCCCTCGTAGGTCCAGCGTTCGGGGGAGCGGAGGGCGCGGGCGACGCGGTCGAGGGTGAGGCTGACGGGCTTCGGTGCCATGACGGGCTGAAGGATCCCTCAGGGGCGCTTGCGGCGCTCGCGACGTCCCACCACAAGGCCACCGACCAGGCCCATGGTGATCATCGCGAGGGAGGCCGCGCACTCGCCGCCTCCGCTGCCTCCGCCGCTGTTGTCGTAGCGGTTGCGGCTGCGGCCGTAGTCGTAGGAGCTACCCCAGGACGAGGGGCGAGACACGCCGCCGGTCTTCTGTCCCCAGGTCTTGGTGGGCGCCGGGGAGCCGCCGCCGCCGCTGCCCCAGCGCGAGCCGCCGAAGCTGCCTCCGGTCTGCTGGGCGTCGACGGGGGCGGGGCGCAGCGCGAGGAGCGCGCCGACGAGGCAGCAGCACAGGGCGAGGACGATCCAGCGGGCGCGCATGGGGGGACGGCGAGACTAGCGCACATCCCCGATGGCCGAAGGAGGGGAGTTGCTACGGCGGTGGGGCTTTGCTATCGCGCCCGCCCCCTTCTTCGCGACGGGAAGCGGAGAACGTTCCCCTTCGGAGGCCCCACCCATCCATGGATCGCTTCATCGGCCTCGATTTCGGAACCACCAACAGCGCCCTCGCCGTCGCACGCGCCGACGGCGGCTCGGAGCTTGTGCGCTTCGCCACCCGCGAGGGCCCGAGCAGCACCTTCCGCTCGGTGCTCTTCTTCGATCCGAGCGAGCGCGACCCCCGCTCCGGCGTGCGCGCCCACTCTGGTCCACAGGCCCTCGAGCGCTACCGGGACGCGCAGACCCCGGGCGTCTGATCCAGTCGCTCAAGTCCTACCTCCCGACCGACCTGCTGCGCTCGACCACGGTCTTCGATCGCAACTACACCCTCGAGGAACTGATCGCGCTGATCGTGCGCGGCATCCGGGCGCAGTGCGGCGACGCGCTGGGCGATCCCTCCTCGGTGGTGAAGGGCCTGGTGGTCGGCCGCCCGGTGAGGTTCTCCAACGCCGACACGCCCGAGGACGAGCAGCGCGCCCTCGACCGGCTGCGGGCCTCGCTGGCGCTCGCGGGCATCGAGGACGTGATCTTCGAGTACGAGCCCGTCGGCGCGGCGTACTTCTACGAGTCCCGGCTCGACCACGACGAGCTGGTGCTCATTGGTGATTTCGGCGGCGGCACCAGCGACTTCTGCCTGGTGCGCGTGGGGCCCGGCGCCCGGCGCGACCCGTCGGCGAAGCGCATCCTGGGCACCGAGGGGGTCGGTCTCGCGGGCGACGTGTTCGACGGACAGATCGTCGACGCGGTGATCTCGCCCCGGCTCGGCAAGGGGACGACGTACCGCTCCTACCTCGACGGCAAGGAGATCTCCGTGCCCTCGTGGCTCTACGAGCGGGTGCGCCGGTGGCATCACCTGTCCTTCCTGCGCAGCCGCGAGACGCTGCGCTTCGTGAAGGACATGCGCGACCAGTGCCCCGACCCGAGGGCGCTCTCGGCGCTGCTGCACCTGGTCGAGGAGGACCTCGGCTTCGACCTGCACCGCGCGGTCGAGGGCACCAAGGTGAAGCTCTCCCGCGAAGACCGGGTGAACCTCCGCTTCGTCGACGATCCGGTGGAGATCGACCTGCCCGTCAGCCGCGACGACTTCGAGCGCTGGATCGCCGGCGACCTCGAGCTGCTGCGCGGCTGCATCGACCGGCTGCTTGCCAACACCGGGGTGAAGGCCTCGGAGGTCGACCGGGTGTTTCTCACCGGCGGCACCTCGATGGTCCCCGCGGTACGGAAGATCTTCATCGAGCGCTTCGGGGAGGACCGGCTCCGCGCCGGCGACGAGCTCACCTCCGTCGCGAGCGGCCTCGCGCTGCGCGCCCGCGAGCTGCGCGGCTGAATTCCTGCGCGATCGTCGCCCGATCGCACCGCCGCTCCCAGCAAATGTGCAGAAAATTGGTGCCCCATTTGGATGTGTGATCCGAGGCACGATTTGCCTTGCCCTCGACTTGCGGAGCTCCGCCCGCAGTGGCTTTATCAGGGCGGAGGTGGGGCGTGAGATCATTTGATCAAGCGGTGGAGGGCGACACTTCGGGGTCGCTCCGGGCGAGGGTGCGTGAGTTCTCCAGCGTGCTCGATCGCATGCAGGAGCTGCCGTCGCGCTTTGGCATCAGGGTGCCGCCGGAGGGGCAGGATCCGTCGTTGCTGCGAGACGCTCTCGAGCGTCTGCAGCTGGAGCATCGGGAGCTTTGCGCGGCGCGGGAGGTGCTGCAGGCGGAGTACGACGAGCTGGAGTCGACGAGGCGGGCGCTCGAGTTCGAGCGTCGGCGGTACCGCGACCTCTTCGACCTGGCGATCGATCCCTACCTCCGCGCCGATCCGCTGGGGGTGATCCGCGAGGTCAACCTGGCGGCGGGGCGGCTGCTCGGGGTCGAGCCCTCGGCGCTCATCGGGCGGCCCTTCGAGTCGGTAATCGAGGGCGGCAACAGCACCCGCATCGCGGCGGCGCTGAGGGTGCTGCGCGCCGACGGGGCGGTGGAGGTGACCCTCGGGCTCGAGGCCGTGGGCAGCACCAAGACCCGGGTGATCCTGCGGGCCACCACGGTGGGAAACGGGGTGCTCTGGTGCGCCCGCCCCATCGACGAGCACCTCGAGCTGCTCCGCGACTCCATCGACCGGCTGCCGGGCGACCGCCCCTCGGATAGCTGCCCCACCTGGCAGGAACTCGACGCTGCCAACCGGGCGAAAGACCGCGTGCTGGCCATCCTCGGTCACGAGCTGCGGACGCCCATCAACGTGATCCTGGGCTGGGCGGCGCTGGTGCGTCGCGACCGGCTCGACACCGAGGCGCACACCCGGGCGATGGCGGTCATCGAGCGCACCGCGCTCACCCAGGCGGTGCTGCTCGACCGCCTGCTCGACGTGTCGCGGCTGACGGCGCACAAACTCACGGTGATGCCGACGCGGCTCGACCTGGGGGGGCTCGCCCGTCAGGCCATCGAGGCCATCGGCCCGATCGCCGCGCAGCGGGAGATCACGGTCTCGTGCAACGTGAGCCCCGGGCTCTTCGTTCGCGGCGACGCCGAGCGGCTCTCTCAGGTGCTGTTCAACCTGCTCACCAACGCGATGAAGTACTCGCCCGCGGGCAGCACCGTCGTGGTGCGGGGCGAGCACGTGGAGGGCGAGCGCGGGCCCGAGGTGAAGCTCTCGATCATCGACCATGGCTGCGGCATCGAGCCCAAGAGCCTGCAGATGATCTTCGAGTGCTTCCGTCAGGTGGACGAGCGCCAGAAGTGCCTCTCGGGCCTCGGCCTGGGGCTCTTCATCGTCCGGGAGATCGTGGCCCTGCACGGCGGCCAGGTGCACGCCGAGAGCGCCGGGCTCGGCACCGGCTCGGAGTTCATCGTCGCGCTGCCGGCCGACACGACGGCTCTCTAGTTTCAGATCTCGCCACAAGACGTCTGCGGCGGAGGGGCCCGGGGATGCGGTACAACGCCCGTCCATGGAAGCCCCCGACGCCGACCTCCTGAGCCTCCTCGACGACTCCTTCGAGCGCCTCTGCGCGCAGCCCGTGGGGGCCTTCATCGACCCCGAGGCGGCGCTCGCCGCGCTCGACCACCTGGGTGACCCCGAGCGCGTCGCCCACTGGAACGAGCGGCTCTGGGTGCCGCTGCGCGACCGGCTGATCGACCGTGCGGCGAAGAGCGATGTGAAGCTCCGGGACTGGCTCCCGGAGGAGGCCGCGGCGCGCATCGTGGAGCGCGCGGGTCGGCCGCGCCCGCTGCCGCCGAAGATGGTCGACGAGCTCGTGGCGAGCGAGAAGGTGCGCGACGGCGTGAAGGCGACGCTCACCGAGGCGCTGACGTCCTTCGTGCAGAAGGCGGGCGCCGGGGGAGGGGCCGCCGCGGTGGGCGGGGGCATGCTCCGGGGGGCGCTGTCCTTCGGCGCGAAGGCCGCGGGCAAGATGCTCGGCGGCGTCGGCGAGGAGATCCAGCGGCAGCTCATGGACCGCGTGGGGGACTTCGTCGACGGCGCGATGTCCAACGTGCAGCAGCGCATCGCCGAGCGGCTGAAGAGCGACGAGACCTCGAGGGCCCTCGGCAAGCGCTGGGGCGCCGGGGTGGCGAAGGCGCTGGAGGGCACCGAGGCGGAGGGCGCGAAGCGGCTGCGGCGCGTGGCGTGGGCGGAGATCGACGCGCTGGCGCCGGCGGTGGTGGCGCACAACGCGAAGCGCGCGGCGCTGCGGGCGACGATCGCCGAGGAGCTGGTCGCGCTGGGGTCCGACCTGGAGGGCGAGACCGTGGGCTCGCTGCTGGAGGCCGCGGGCCTGAAGGAGCACGCGCACGCCCAGTGGCGGCGCATCGGGGCGAAGGTGATGGCGGGCTCCGGGTGGAAGCGCGCGACCGACGCGGGCATCTGAGCATCCAAGTCGCCTGAGACGATGAGTGAACAACCCTCGGTGATGCGCCCCTTCGACGCGGTGCTGGTGCTGTCCTTCGGTGGGCCGCAGGGGATGGACGAGATCCGCCCCTTCCTCGACAACGTGCTGCGCGGCCGGAGGGTGAGCCCCGAGCGCCTGGCGGAGGTGGCGCGCCACTACGAGCTCTTCGGCGGCGTGTCGCCCATCACCGCCCTCACCATGGCCCAGGCGAAGGGGCTGGAGCAGCGGCTGCAGGCCTACGGGCCGACGATCCCGGTCTACGTGGGGATGCGCAACTGGCGGCCCTTCCTGGCGGACACGCTCTCCGAGATGTCGCGCGCGGGGGTGCGTCGGGCTGTGGGGTTCATCACCGCGGGGCACAAGAGCTACTCGAGCTGCGGGCAGTACAAGGTGAACGTGGCCGACGCCCGGAAGGAGCTCGCCGCGAGGGGACTGGCCGACGTGGAGGTGAGCTTCGTGGGCGACTGGTTCGCGCACGAGGGCCTGGTGCTGGCCAACGCGCAGAGCGTGGCCGAGGCGCTCTCCCGGCTGCCCGCGGAGAAGCGCGCCGGGGCGAGGGTGGTGTTCACGGCGCACAGCATCCCGACGAGCATGGCCAACGACAGCCGCTACGTGGCCAACCTGGAGGAGACCGCGCGGCTGGTGATGGAGCGCCTCGGGCGAACAGGGCACGCGCTGGTGTTCCAGTCGAGGAGCGGGCGGCCGGAAGACCCGTGGCTGGAGCCCGATGTGAACGACTACCTGAGGGCCGAGCGGGCGAAGGGCCTGGAGGCCGCGGTGGTGTCTCCGCTCGGATTCGTGTGCGACCACGTGGAGGTGCTCTACGACCTCGACCACGAGCTGCGCGCGACCTGCGACGCCATCGGGCTCGCGATGACCCGGGCGAGGGCGGTCAATGACTCGCCGGCCTTCATCGACCTGATGGCCGACGTGGTGCGGGCGCACTACGCGGCGCACTCGGCGCATCGGCGGCTGCCGATCGTGGGGACGCCGCCGAGGGTCGAGGGTCCGCCGCCGAGGCGACCGGGGGGGTGAGCCCGCCGGTCACGGCAGGCAGCAGCCGCCGCGGCCGGCGAACACATAGAGCCCGTCGAGGGTGCTCGTCTGAAGGTGCAACATCCGTCGACCCTCGCCGAAACGTCGCTCGAAGTACGTCGTCACCTGCGCCGGGGAGTTGCACCCACGGTCGCTCGGGAGGCGCCCCGGCTGGCAGTCGCTCGCGCAGCTCATGGTGCTGTGCCCGGTGACGTCCGCGAAGGGCGCCGTCGGGGTTCCGCCCCGCTCCAGGGCCACCCCGCGCGGGGCGTAGAGCGTCGACGCCGCGGCCCCCTCGCCGACGAAGTGCACCACCCGCACGCTCGTCACGAAGTCGCCGTTGAGCGTGAGCTCGACCGGCCCGCGAGCGATCACCCCCACGTTGGCGATCGCCACGTCGAGCACCAGCGTGAAGCGCCCTCCCGCCTCGTTGCCGATCACCACCGTGTCGCCCGACGGATCCTCGACGCGCGCCTTCGGTCCGCAGGTCAGCATGCGCGGTGGGCCCACGTCGCGAGGCGGCGGCCGGTCGGGCTCCGCGCCCTCGTCGCCTGGCACATCGTCCGGCGCGTCCTCGCTGAAGCCAGCGTCCTCGGGCTCCTTGGTGGCGTCGGAGGTTGCGCCGATGTCGTGGGCGGGAAGCCCCGCGTCGACCTCGATGACCTCGGCCTCGGTGCAGCCGAGGGAGAGCGTACCGCCGAGTGCAACTACGAGCACGGCCCACGGTGACATCGCGCTCGCCAGACTAACACCCGGTCCTAGGGTCCTTCACCATCCCAGGACAAGGCCGCTATGATGACTCGGGTACGGCTCGTGCTGTGGGTGGTCGCCGCGGAGCATAAGGAGCAACGATGGCATTTCGATACGGTGCAGGACTTGGCGCAATTGCGCTGGTGGTGGCGGCGGTAGGGGCTGTGTCGGGTTGTGCCGATGAGATCCCCCCGAGCTTCCAGTGGCAGGCGGTGCAGTCCGACCTTCCGGGCGCGATGCTCTCCATCTGGGGCACCACCGCGACGGATGTCTATGCCGTCGGCGCCGACGCCAACGACGGCACCGGCCCCCAGGCGCTGCACTTCGACGGAACCCGCTGGACCCGCATCGACACCGGCACCCGGCGAGGCAGCCTCTGGTGGGTCCATGGCGTCTCCCCGACGCAGGTCTTCATGGTGGGCACCGAGGGCACGGTGTTGCGCTACGACCCGGTCCGCGGCGTCACGGAGCGCATGACCACGCCCGCGAGCACGCCGACCCTCTTCGGCGTGTGGGGCGCGAGCGCCAGCGACGTCTGGGCGGTGGGTGGCAACACCGACGGCAACACCGGCGTGCTCTGGCACTACGACGGCGCCGCGTGGACGGCGCAGCAGGCGCCCGGCGGGCTCAACGACACCACCATCTGGTACAAGGTCTACGGCAGCGCCGCCAACGACGTGTCGGTCTGCGGCACCAACGGATCGCTGCTCCACTGGAACGGCTCGGCCTGGTCGAGGGAGACCGTCCCCGAGACGGGTCGCGGGCCGCTGTTCACGGTGCACGGCCGGGGCAGCCAGCGCTACGCGGTGGGCGGCAACGTGTCGGGCATCGTGTTGGAGTCCGACGGCCCCTCCACTCCGTGGCGCGCGGTCACCATCGAGACCGCGCCCAGGCTCAGCGGGGTGTTCGTCCCCGAGTCGGGCTCGCCCCTCGCGGTGGGCAACGGCGGCTCGCTCTACCAGCGCCGCAGCGGGGCGTGGCGTCAGGTCGCTCGCCCGCCGCGCACCCAGCTCGACTTCCACGCCGTCTGGGTCGACCCCACCGGCGCCATCTGGACCGTCGGCGGTGACCTCCAGACGGCAGCCCTCGCGCGCGGCGTGATCTACCGCTTCGGCGAGACCATTCCCCGCTCGCCCATCGTGACGCCGGAGTCCATCACCCGCTGCGACCAGACCCCGGGCAACATCTGCACGTACGCGGGCGCAGGGGTCGCGGGCTTCAACGGCGACGGTCGGCCGCTGCGCGAGTCGATGATGTACTGGCCGATGGACATGGAGTTCTCGCCCGACGGGCAGCCCTACATCCTCGACTGGCAGAACCACCGGGTCCGCCGCGTCACGGCCGCCGGCACCTTCGAGACCGTCATGGGCACCGACCTGCCCGGCGACGGCCCGCCCGACGGCATGGGCGACCTCACCGAGCCAGGCGTCCTGGGTACCACCGTGGCGCTCAACCACCCGACCGACCTGATGTTCCAGGCCGACGGGCGGCTGCTGGTGGTGGCCTGGCACAACCACAAGATCCGCCGGTGGGACCCGGCCACGGGCATGACCTACGTCCCCCTCGGCCGCGGCCCCGGCTGGGTCGACGGGCCCTTCGCCACCGCGCGATTGAAGCAGGAGTCGAAGGGCGTCCTCGATGCGTCGGGCACGGTGATGTACCTGCTCGACCAGGGCAACGGCCGCATCCGTCGCCTCGACCTCGCGGCGCAGACCGTCAGCACCATCGCGGGCGTCGGGATGCGCGGCTTCGGCGGCGACGACGGCCCCGCCATGATGGCGACCTTCAACTGGCAGTCGGGCGAGAACCCCGAGCCCGAAGGCGGCATCGTGCTCGATCGAGAGGGCCGCAACCTCTACGTCTCGGACACCGGCAACCACCGCATCCGGCGCATCGAGCTCGCCAGCGGGACGATCACCACCGTGGCCGGCACCGGCGCCCTCGGCTTCGGCGGCGACAACGGCCCGGCGCTGATGGCGCAGCTCTCCTCGCCGCAGGACCTCGAGTTCGGCCCCGACGGTCGGCTCTACATCGCCGATACCAACAACCACCGCATCCGAGCGCTCGACCTCGCCACCGGGGTGATCACCACCGTCGCGGGCACCGGCCGTCGCGGCTACGGCGGCGACCGCGGCCCGGCGGTGGCGGCGGACCTCTACCGCCCGCACGGCATCGCCTTCGATGCGCAGGGCAACCTCTTCATCTGCGACACGCTCAACGACCGCGTGCGCCGGGTCTGGCGATGATCTCCATGGAGCGAGCGATGCGCGCGCCTTCCCCTCTCTCCCTGCTCGCCCTCGCGGCCATCGCCGCGAGCTGCACCACCGATCCATGCGCCTCGGTGCTCACCGAGGACGAGGCCCTCGCCAGCACCTGCGGCATCGCCAACGACACGCCGGCCACGCCGGTGGGTCCGGTGCAGTGCACTCCCGCCGCGGGCACCATCTGCACCATCATCGGCAACGGCGAGGCGGGCGTCGGCGTCAACGACGTCGCGGGCACCGCGTCGCGTACCTACCTCCCGCTCGACATGGCCCTCGGCCCCAACGGCCGGCTCTACTTCCTCGACTGGAACAACCACGTCATCCGCGAGCAGGCTCCCGACGGCACGGTGCGCACCGTGGTCGGCACCGGCGAGCTCTCCGACGGGGAAGATCCGCCGATCCCCCTCGGTGCGCCTCGGGTCCCCAGTCCGGCGCTGCGCCATCGGCTCAACCACCCGACGGCCATCGCCTTCGACGCGCAGGGCAACATGCTGATCGCCGCGTGGCACAACAGCATGGTCAAGCGGGTGCGCAACGTGGGCACCGCGGGCTCGATGATCGAGGACCTCTGCGGCACCGGCGGCCGCAGCTTCGGCGGCGACGGCGGCCCGGCCCTCAACGCGGTGCTCGACCTCCCGGTGGGCGTGGCCATCTCTCCGTCGGGCGAGGTCTACATCGCCGACCAGGCCAACCAGCGCATCCGCCGGGTCAACGGCATGGATGTCATCAACACCGTCGTGGGCTCTGGGATGGCGGGCTACTCCGGCGACAACGGCCCGGCGCTGATGGCGCAGCTGCGCAACCCGGTGGGCCAGGCGGCCTCCCCCGCGGGGCGCATCGACTTCGACAGCCGGGGCAACCTCTACATCGCCGATACAGGCAACAACGCGATCCGCCGGGTGGACGCCGCCGGGGTGATCACCACCGTCGCGGGCACCGGGACGGTGGGCGCCACCGGCGACGGAGGACCGGCCACCATGGCCACGCTCAACCAGCCGACGGACGTCGACGTCGGCCCCGACGGGACGCTCTACATCGCCGACACGCAGAACTCCTGCGTGCGCGCGGTGGGCCCCGACGGGAACATCCGCACCGTCGCGGGTCGCTGCGGGATGCGAGGGTTTCAGGGCGACGGCGCCTCGCCCACGCTGGCCCTGCTCGACCGCCCCTACGGCGTCGAGACCGACACCGCGGGTCGGCTCTTCGTGGCCGACACGTACAACCAGCGCATCCGCGTCGTGATGATGCGCTGAGCTTCGCGCTATCGTCGGGCTCATGGCCCGCGCCGCGACCTCCCTCTTCCTTGCCTGGTTGGTCCTCTCGGCTGGCTGCGGTCCGGAGGAGACTCCTCCCGACCTCGCTGGTCCCCTCGGACTACGCCTCGCGCTTCCCGGAGGTGCGCGGCTGCCGCATGACCTTCGAGCACATCTCCAGCTACGGCGCCGGGACGCCCTCCATCAGCAACATCCGCGTGGTGACCAGCCCCGAGGCGATGGCCAGCTACCGGGTGGAGGGCCGCACCCTCCCGGTGGGCTCGATCGTGATCAAGGAGGAGTACGCCGACCCGACCTGCTCGACGATCATCGGCTGGACCGTGATGCGCAAGGAGCCCGCGGGCTACGACGCGTCGCACGGCGACTGGCACTGGCAGAGGGTGAGGGCGAGCGACCGTCAGGTGCTCGAGGACGGGCGGGTGACCCGCTGCATCAGCTGCCACGACACGCCGGCCTGCACCTCGCGCGACTGGCAGTGCACGCAGATGTGACCCTCGCGACGGGCGACGATCAGACCGGGCGGATCACCCGGAGGCGTGCGCCGGGCTCGTAGCAGCCGAGGTGGCCGCTCTCCTCGGCGACGTAGACCGCGCACTGCTCGTCGACGCGCACGAGGTCGGGCACGAGGTCGCAGGCGTCGAGCTCGGCGAGCACGGCGCCGTCCCGGGGGCGGAGCACCGCGAGGGCGCTCTGCGGGACGAAGAGGGCGCCCGCGCGGAGCTGCGGGTCGAGGCGCCGGGGGAGGTCGTCGCCGAGGGGCGCGCGGAGGGTGCGGGACCAGCGGGTGGAGCCGTCGCCCGCGTCGACGGCCATCACGCGGCCGGTGGGGAGGTTTGCCACGAAGAGGTCGTCGAAGGCCGTGACGGCGGGGCGGGCGTTGGAGCCCGCGACGGCGCTGAGGGCGGTCTGCCAGCGCACGACGCCGTCGGAGACCGAGCGGCCCTCCAGCATCACGCCCTCGCGGGTGGAGACCGGCACGGCGACGGTGTCCTTGGTGACGCAGGCGGGGGCGCACACGGTCGCGTCGATGGCGCACGACCAGAGGTGCTCTCCCGCGTAGGCGTCGAGGGCGTAGAGGCGCGCGGCGCCTCGGGTGGCCTCGCCCGCGACGGCGAAGAGCTGGTCGCGGTGCAGCAACGGGGTGGTGTGGAAGGGCACCCGGTCGCCGAAGCGCCAGACCACCTCGCCGCTCGCGAGGTCGAGCGCGGTCACCGTGGCGTCGCCCGAGACCACCACCAGGAGGCGACCCGCGCGGCGCATCCGGAAGGTTCCGGCGTGGCGGGCGGTGAAGCTCCAGCGGGGCTCGCCGGTGCGCAGGTCGAGTGCCACGAGGCGGCGCTCGCCTTCGGCCACGATCACCAGCCGGGGGAGGCCCGGGGCGGTGACGGCGTGGGGGAGGCAGAGGGTTCCGACGCGGGGCGTGATGCGGGTGGTCCAGAGCACCTCGCCGCTGGAGGAGGCGCGCAGCTCGATCTCTCCTCGGGGGCTCTGACGGAGCAGCGCGTCGCCTGCCAGCGTGGTCGAGGCGCGGGGCACCGGCACCGACCAGATCGCCGTCCCGGTCATGCGGTCGAGCGCGTGGAGTTCCCGGGCGCCAGGGACGATGAGCCGGTCGCCGCAGAGGAGCGTCCCGGCGAGGTCGAGGCCCTCGATCTCCGCGCGCCAGCGGGCGGTGTAGCGCAGCCGCGTGGCGTCCCTCAGGTCGAGCGCGTCGGCCGGGGACTGCGCGGCCGCGGGCTCGGCGGCGACCTGGTAGAGCGAGGGGTCGGGGTTGGTGCGGCGGTCGTTGCGGCCGAGGTTGCGCAGCCAGCGGCGCAGCGCGCGGGCCTCGTGGCGGAGCGCGCGGAGGCGGAGGTTGCGGGCGAGGCTGCGGTCGCAGCGGGAGAGCGCGGCGGCGAGGGCGAGGGCGCCGTCGAGCACCGGGGTGATGAGGGCCTCCGGCGAGAGCGCGGGCAGGGTGACCGAGCCTCCGGGGCTGCGGGTGAAGGTGAGGGCGAGGCGCTCGTCGGCCGAGAGGCGAAGGCCCAGGGAGAGGTCGGAGACCTGCATCCGGAGGTGCAGCGGGCGGCGCGCGGCCCAGGCTTCGAGCAGCGGGCGGCAGAGCGCGACGAGGCGCTCGAACTGCAGCACGACGAAGCCCGGGGCGAGCTCGACGCCTCGGCCCCGGAGGCTGATGCCCACGCGACCCTGGACGAGCAGCGCGTGGAGGTCGGACTGGGCGCTCTCGCGGCGGGAGGGGGCCTCGCCGGGGCTGAGCGCCTGGAAGCTCACGGAGAGCGCGTCGTCGCCGAGGGGGCCCGGGCGGCTCTCCCACTGGAGCATGGTGGCCGGGCCTCGCACCGGCGCGGCGAGGCGGTGGCCGGCCTGGAGTTCGAGGCGGTCGAGGAGGGCGTCGAGGCCGTCGGCGGGGGAGGGGAGCGCTGCGGCGGCGCGGCGCAGGGCGGTGAGGAGCTCCGTGACGCCGACGGCGCGGTCGAGCACGCGCACCTCGGGCACCGGGCCTCCGCGGAAGACGCTGACCAGCAGGGTGTTGTCGCCGGGGACGAAGCAGAGTTCCCACGGGGTGTCGTGGGCGACGACCTGGGCCTTGGCGGCGCGGCCTTCGAGCACCGGGACCAGCGCAGCCGCGACGTCGCGGAGGAGGTAGGCGGCGTTCTCGGCGTCCTGCGCGAGGGTGCATCGCTGCCCCGCGAGGTCGAGGTCGAGCAGGTGCGCCCCTTCGGCGACCGGGGAGGCTTCGGCGGCGACGGAACCGCGACCCTCGGAGCGGGCGGAGCGGGTCGGAGCGCGATGGATCAGCAGGTCGAACGAGGTCATGCGTCCATGGGCGCGGAGTGAGGGTCGGAGGGGTGAGCAAGCGGGCGCGAGCGCCTCCCACGACGGAGACGTCCCACGACCGGCGCTCACCCCTGATATCGCCCGTCCGCGGTGTGAACGGACTCTAAGCGCGGTCTCTCGCAGGGCGAACTTTTCAACGACGCGAGGGACGGAATCGGTCGGATCTCCAGGGAAAGCGTCGGATGCATCGCGAGGTGTCGGTGGGCGGGAGGCGGGCTGACCTTTGCGACACACCTGCCCGCGCGGCGTGGCGGTTCTGCACTCCCGGCGAGAGAGCTCCTGCGGCGCGCGATGCGGTCGCGGCTAGCTGGAACGATGAATGCAAAACCTCGTCGTTGGGAGGATTCGCCATGGTCGACATCAACAGCATCCGCCCGGCAATGCCGGTGGTCGGATCAGAAGACTTGGAGTTCGCGGTGGTCGATCGCGTCCTCGGCGACGAGATGATCGAGCTCAACCGGGACGCCCAGGGGATGCACCACTACATCCCGATGAACTGGGTGACCGTCGTCGACGACAAGGTGCACGTCGATCGCCCCGGGCGTGAGGCGATGCGGCAGTGGTCGCTCACTCCGCCGTGCGGTCCACCCTGCGGTCACCTCGCGTAAGAGCGCGGAAGGCCGCGGCGCTCAGCGCGACCATGAAGCCCACCAGCGGGAGGTGATAGCGGTCGCCGCCGAAGACCACGAGGTGCGTGGCGGTGGCGGCAGCGACGGTCGCCAGCGAGAGCCTGCCCGCCGGAGCAAGGGGACGCCGGAAGGGGAGGGGAAGCGCTCCGAGCAGGGCGAAAACCCAGAGGGGCCACCAGGTCCAGGTCATCCAGTCGCGGAGGCGGGCGTTGAGGCGCGCGTCGATCAGGTGGGGCGCAGCCTCGCGGAGGTAGTCCGCGGGGAAGGTCTCGTTGGCGTAGGTGAAGTAGAGCTTGGGCCACGCAAGGCGCACCCAGCGCCATGGATCACGGCGCACGGACTGCGCGGCCACCCGCTGCCAGCACCGCTCTCTCGCCCGCTCTCCCACGACCCCTCCGCAGCCGTCGGCGCGGGTGAGCGTGAGGTACATCCCCGTGGCGCGAGGAACAGCTCCGATCGCCAGGTTGCTCCCGCCGTTGGTGCTCACGATGGCGCAGCCGTCGAGGGCGAGGCAGTTGCGCGCCGTCCACGGGGCGACGAGCGCGGCCACGGTCGCGGTGACCAGGGCGGCGCGGCGGAGGCGCTGGGGGAGCGTTCCGGGGAGCAGCGCGGGCAGCAGCGGCACCAGCACCAGGGCCTGCGGTCGGACGTAGACCGCCGCCGCGAGGAGCGCGCCCGCCGCGAGGAGCGAAGGGACGCGCGGAGGGGAGGAGGCCCTCGCGAGCACCAGCGCCGTCGCGGTGAGCAGGGCGCCCCAGAGGGTCTCGCTCATCGGGGTGACAGAGAAGACCACCGGGCCTGGGGCGAGGGCGAAGAGCAGCGCGGCGCCGTGGGCCGCGAGGGCGGGTCCGCAGCGCAGGGCGAGGCGGTGGGAGAGCGCGATGGTGATCGCTCCGAGGAGCGCGCCGCTCACCACGACGGTCAGCGGAGAGACGCCGAAGAGTCGGTAGAGGGCTCCCAGGAAGGCGGGATAGCCGACGGGATAGAAGGCGGTCGGCACCGTAGGGTCGGCCGAGGGGCCGAAGAGGAAGCACGAGTAGCCGAGGCCGCGGGCGAGGCCGCGGGCGCCGCGCTCATAGAGCACGCCGTCCCAGGCGGGAGGGACGCGCACCAGCAGGCCGAAGGCGAGGCGCGCCGCGAGGCTGAGGGCGAAGAGCGCGGCGGTGGCGGGGAGCTGCCCTGGGGAGCGAGGGGTCATCGCGCGCGCGCCGGGGAGAGCACGGCGCCCGCGATCACGGCGAGCAGCGGGAGGAAGACCATGTGGTAGCGGTCGCCTCCGAAGAAGACCGCGTGCACGGCGAGCGAGCCCGCGACCGCGCCGAGGCAGAGGGCCGCAGGGCGGGGCATGGGGCCACGGCGGGCGATGAGGGCCAGCAGCGCGAGGGCGCACACCAGGCGATGGAAGGCCGTGAGCCAGCGGGCCGCGCGCTCGGCGGTGGCCTCGGAGAGGGAGCCCGCCTCGCGGAGGTAGTAGGCGGGGGAGACCTCGTAGTCGAGCAGGGCCTGCAGCTTGGCGGGCATCAGCCCGAGCCAGCGCAGCGGGTGCGCGGCGATGCGGCGCACGGCGAGGCGGCCGTAGCAGCGGTCCTTGGCGACCTCGGTGAGCACGGGGCCGCAGCCCTCGCCTCGGCGCAGGTCGCGGTAGGTTCCGTGGGCGTCGGGGTCGGTGCCGATGAAGAGGTTGGAGCCGCCGTTGACGGAGACCAGCGCGCAGCCGTCGAGGACGCGGCAGTTGCGGATGGTCCATGGCAGCACCACCGCGACGCAGGCCACGCCGACGAGGGCGAGGGTGCGCACCCGGTCGGCCAGTCGGGGCGACGGGGAGGCGAGCAGCGCCACCACGGGAGCGAGCAGCAGCGACTGGGGGCGCACGAGGCCCGCCACGCCGAAGATCAGGCCCGCGGAGAGGGCGAAGCGGGCGGGTCGTCCTCGGGAGAAGGCCTCCGCGAGGGCGACCGCGACGACGAGCAGCGCCGCGGAGACGGTCTCGGTCATGAGCGTGGAGGTGTAGAGCACCGCCCCCGGGGAGAGCGCGTAGAGGGCGGCGGAGAGGTGCGCCGCGGGCTTCCCCCAGGCGCGGCGGGAGAGGGCGAAGACCGCGGCGGTGGTGATCGCGGCGGCCAGCACGTTGAGCGCGCCTGCGACCCAGAGACCCGGGCCGAGGACCATGTGGGCCAGCGCGAGCATCCCCGGGTAGCCCACCGGGTAGAAGGCCGTCGGGAGGTAAGGGGGGAGGTTGTTGTACGTGTCGACGAAGCCCATTCCCTGGGCGATGCGCGAGGCCGTGCGCTCGTAGATCACCCCGTCCCAGGCCGCCACCGGAGGGACGGCCCGCAGCCACGCCACGCGCAGCAGCGCCGCCAGCAGCGACCAGAGGAGGGCGCTCACGAGGCGGTCGCTCCCTTCGAGGAGCGTGGCGCGAGGAGCAGCAGCGAGGGGACCAGCACCAGGTGGTAGCGGTCGGCTCCCAGGAAGACGAAGTGCGTGAGCGCGAGGGCCGCGGCGGTGACGGCCACGGCGCGGGTCGTCGCGTCGAGCGCCCTCCCGTGACGCCATGCGAACGCCAGCAGCGCCCACCACGCGAGGGTGCAGAGCGCCGTGAGGGCGAGGGTCGCGCGGTCGGCGCGGAGGGGGTCGCTGGGCTCGTGGACGTAGCTCACCGGGTCGTGCTCCCAGCCGAAGGTGAGGGCGAGCTTCTCCACGCCGAGTCGGGCCCAGCGCCGCGGGTCGGAGGCGATGCGGTCGAGCGCCTCGGAGCGCAGGCAGCGGTCGCGGGCGACCTCGCCGTGGAGCAGCCTGCAACGGGGCGGCTGGGCGGGGCGGAGGTAGCCGCCGCGGGCGTCGTCGAGGGTGCCGATGAGGAGGTTCGATCCGGCGTTGGTGCTGACCACCACGGGGGCGTCGAGGGAGCGGGCGTTGCGGACGATCCACGGGGCGAGGACGGCGCCCGCGGCGAGGGCGGCGAGGGCGGCGGCGCGGGCGCGGCGACCGGCCGGGGCGGCGGCGGGGATGGCCGCGAGGGCGAAGAGCGATGGGGGGCGGACGAGCGCGGCGAGGCCCAGGAGGGCGCCCGAGAGGAGGGGGTGGCGGTCGCGCGAGGGGGACTGCGTGGCGAGGGCGAGGGCGAGCACCAGGAGCGAGGCGGCGAGGGTCTCGCTCATGGCGGCGCACGACCAGAGGGCGAGGCCGGGGTAGAGGGCGGCGGCGAGGGCGGCGCGGGCGGGGGCGCGGGGGTCGCGGTCGCGGGCGGCGACGAGGACGACGGCGGCCGTGGTGACCAGGCTGGCGAGGAGGTTGAGCGCCACGACGGCGGCGAAGGGGGAGAGCCCGAGGCGCAGCGGGATCGACAGCGCGAAGGGATAGCCGACGGGATAGAAGGCCGTCGGGCGGGACGTGACGAGGTCGGAGTAGCCGTGACCGTCGGCGAGGCGCTGGGCGTGGAGGAGGTAGAAGTAGCCGTCCCAGCGGGGGGGGATGGGGAAGAGGGCCGCGGCGCCGAGGCGGGTGGCGACGGTGGCGGCGAGGCCGAGGGCGAGCGGGCGGAGAAGGGAGGAGGCGGCGAGGTCACGGCCGTGAGGCGGGCATGCGGTACATCGCCATCGGGGAGTCCGGTGTCTGGAAGAGGAACTCCGCGCCGGCCTCGACGAGGCTCTGCTCGGCAGCTGTTCCGCGGGTGACGCCGACCCACTTCGCGCGCAGGGCGCGGATGCGGGCGAGGTAGGCGGCCGGGGCGAGGCGGTTGGAGACGAACTCCACGCGCGGACCGAAGTCGTGGTTGAAGAGGTCGTTGAGGAAGTGGACGCCCTCGTCGTAGGCGATGACGTCCCCGGCGTGGAGCTCGCGCTCCCTCGCCATCGGCCCAGCGGGTGGGCCAGAGGAAGGAGTCGAGCTGGAGGGCGTTGCGCCCGGCGGCGTCGAGGCTGCGCGCCCGCTCGAAGTAGCGCGGGTGCACGATGAAGCCCCGGTAGCCTTCGGAGTAGCCGTGCCAGGTGAGGCCCACGAGGGCGAGCGAGAGGGCGAGGCGAACGGGTCGCCAGCGCACCTCGCTGAAGACGATGGCGGTGCACACCAGCGAGGCGGTCGCCGCCGCGATGATGAAGCGGGTCATGTACGGGACCGGCACCTGGAGGCACTCGACGAAGAGCGCCAGCGGGAGCAGCGCCCGACGCCAGTTGCGGCCCCGGAGGACGTCGAAGGCGACCGCGATCACGCACCAGAGGAGCAGCCATCGGAAGGCCGGTCCGAAGCCCCCGGAGCGCACGTCGGGCGCGTAGAAGGGGTGGTCGTTGAACCACGAGGTGAGGAGGTCGTGGAGGGCGTTGGGGGCGCCGAAGAAGGTGGGGCTCTGGTCGGGGCCCGAGCCGTACTCCACGCCGGGGTTGCTCTCTCCGTGGAAGTGGAGGCCGAGCGACCGGATGTTGACGTCGAAGGGCCACATCGGGTTGCGGGCGTGGCGCCAGTTCTGGACGTACTTGAAGCACCCGAGGGCGATGGCGAAGAGGCCGGAGGCGGCCACGTCGAGGGTGCGACCGAGGCGCTTACCGGGCTGGGTATGGACGACCTCGTACACGGCGCGGCCCAGCAGCCACGGGCCCCAGAGGCCGATGTGGAAGAGGCCCGTGTACTTCATCCCGATGAAGAGGCCCCAGCAGAGGAAGCCCACCCAGCGGTCGCGGCGCTCGGGTGCGCCGATGGTGACGTAGATCGCCGCGGTGAAGAGGCTGGTCCAGGCGACGTCGGCGTGGGTGGAGTGGGCCTGGAGGAAGATCGGGGGGAGGGCGATCCAGACGGCGCCGAGGGCGGCGCTCAGCGGGCGGGACGCCCCGACGCGGCGGCACCAGGCGGCCACGACCGCGGCGCCAAGGAAGAGAAAGGGGAGCTGCGCGCTGTCGTCGAAGCGGTTGTCTCGGGGGAAGATGCAGTTCCAGACCGCGAGGAGCTCGAGGTTGGCGGGGTTGCCCTGGGTCCAGATGTTGGGGATCTGGAGCCAGCGGAGCGAGTGCTCCTGGATCACCAGCGAGGTCTTGGGGACGTGGTACCAGACCGGGTCCCAGGTCCACGAGCGGTAGTACCAGACCATCACCGCGCAGGTGCCGAAGGCCAGCGCCGCGGGGACGATGGTCGCGACGGAGACCTCGCGCTCGCGGATGGTGTCGGCGACCAGGCGAGCGGGCGCCCCGAGGTCGCTGCGCAGGCACCCCGCGAAGACGCCGGGCTTCGTCGCCCGGTGCGAGGCGTAGAGCACCGCGCCCGAGAGCAGCGTGGCCACCACCGCGAGCGGCGCCGGGTAGAGCTGGTCGACGAAGCCGCACAGGTGGATCGCCAGCAGGATGAGCCCCGTGTCGACCACCATCGCGAGGATGAAGCGGTCGAGCACCGAGCGGTCGGGGTACACGGCGACTGCGGCGGCGTAGCTGGCCACCAGACACAGCGCGCTCTCGATGATCCAGACGATCCAGCCCAATGGGAAACCGCGCCTTTCCGGGCGCAACAAAGCCGCTCGACCGTCGGGCGTCAAGCGCTCATTCCTGGCGCGCACCCTTCCGGTGGGCCCACGGCTTGCGATATCAGTGCGGCCGTGTCGACCCCGCAGACCCTCTCGCGCTGGCTCTGGCCCACCACCGTCGAGGACGACGGGCCCGCTGCCCTCTGGCGCGAGCGCGCCTGGCGATGGACCGTGCTGCTGCTCACCCTTGGCTTCGCCTTCGTGGGCGCCAGGGAGCTACGGCTTGCGCTCCGGCCCGAGCTCGCGAGGCACGCCCCCTGGCGCATCAGCAGCGCCGTAGGGGAAGCCCCCACCGCCGCCCGGGGCTTCGACACGACCTCCGAGGGCCTGCCCAACATCTTCTTCCAGACCCAGAGCGAGCCCGCCCCCTGGATCGAGTTCGACCTCGGCTCCCCCCGGGACATCACCCTGGTGCGCGTGGTCAACCGCCTCGACTGCTGCCGCGACTGGGCCAACCCCCTCGTGGTCGAGGCCTCGGATGACCGAGCGCGGTGGCGTCAGCTCGCCCGCCGGGAGGAGCCCTTCGACACCTGGCGGGCGGTGTTTCCCGAGACCCGCGCTCGCTACGTGCGGCTTCGGGTGCCTCGCCCGACGCAGCTCAACCTGAGCTGGGTGGAGATACGGTGACATGGCCCCGTGAGGCGGGAGCAGCCCTGTGGGTGGGCCGAGCCTTCGGGGTAGTCTCCCCGCCCGATGCGCTCCTCCACCCGCCTGGGATACGTCGGACTCGGACTCTTCGCGGGCGCGGCGCTCGCCGGCTGCGGCACCACCGCGGCCACCCCTGCGGACGCCGCCGTAGCCGCCGACACGCCCGTGCTCAGCGCCAGCGATGGCGCCGCTCCCACGGACCTGGGCCTGAGCCCCACCGACCTCGGCTTTACCAGCGATGGTAATCCCATCCCTCCCTCGGACGCCGGCCCGGGCGCCTGCGTCCCCGACCGCGCGCTCTGGGACTCCCAGATGCGCGGCCACGTGCAGCGCCAGTGCGGCACCTGCCACGGCGCCACCCCCAGCTACGGGGCGCCCTTCTCGCTGCTCGACTACGACGCCAACCTCCTCGGGGCGGTGGGGATGCGCCGGGTCGACCGCATCGCGGCCAACCTGATCACCGGGCGGATGCCCCCGGCGGGCACGCCTTCGCCGACCGACGAGGTGCGCAACAGCATCGTGCAGTGGGCCACCTGCGGCGCCCAGACGGCCCCGGCGGGGACGGGGCTGCGCGCCTCGGCGGGGGTGTACCGCTCGCCGGAGATGGCGCCCGCGGACCTGCCCCACTTCGACCTGCTGGCCAATCGTTACGCGGTCGGTCCCGACGTCTCCGACCGCTACCAGTGCTTCGTCTTCGACGCCCCGGTGACCGAGGCGCGCTTCATCCGCCGCTTCGAGGTGCGCGTCGACCAGTCGGCGGTGGTGCACCACGTGGTGCTGCTTCGCGACCCGATGCGCCGCTCTCCCAACACCCCTTACTCCTGTTACAGCATGCCCGAGGGGAGCGAGTACGCGTACGCCTGGGCGCCGGGGCAGAACGCGCTGCAGTTCCCCGACGGCGGGCTGCGCGTGTCGCCGGGGGAGCGGTACGTGATGCAGATCCACTACAACAACGGGCGTCACCTCCCGGGCATCGTCGACAGCACCGGCGTCCGGGTCTTCCACGCCCCGCCGGGCGGAACCGAGTGGGGCATGGTCTCCATGGGTCCGACGGGCTTCTCGATTCCCGCGCGCAGCGCCGGCACCGCCGAGAGCGCGTGCACCCTCACCGCGGGCAGCCGGCTGCTCACCGGGATGCCCCACATGCACGAGCTCGGCACCGACTTCGAGGAGACCATGGTGCGCGCCTCCGGGGCCGTCGAGCCGCTCATCTCGCTCCAGGGCTGGCGCTTCGAGTCGCAGCTCTTCTACGACACCCCGGTCACCTTCCAGGCGGGCGACCGGGTGATCACCCGCTGCAGCTTCAACAACACCTCCAGCCGCACGGTGACCTCCGGGGTGCGCACCTCCGACGAGATGTGCTTCAACTTCGCGTACGTCACGCCGCCGCCGCCGGAGCGCTTCTGCGACGAGGCCATCCGCGAGACCACCGACGTGATGTACCGCCCGGGCACCTGCGCCCCGCCCGGCGCCTCCACCACGCTGCCGCTGGTCACCAGCCCGCTGCGCATCGGGGCGGCGCCGATGCTCATGGGGGGAGTCATCCCCGCGGCCCACTGGGAGCTCATCGCCATCGAGTACTGGGCCAGCACCGACCGCACCCCCATCGGCACCCTCAGCCTCACCAACTCCAACCTCCGCGGCCGGGGCCAGCTCTGGACCGAGGCGGGGCGGGTGATCGTCGACATCGCCAGCGCCATCAACATCGTGGTGACCAGCGGCGCCCGCTACGCGCAGGACATCCCCATCAGCTTCACCGCGACGTACCCCGGCGAGGCCCGCTCGCCCCTCTCGCTCACGGCGCAGTGCCCGAGCGGGTCGAGGGATGTTCCTTCGACGGTGCAGTACGAGGTCGAGGGAGAGCGCCTCACCGTGGGCCTGCCGACCCAGAGCGAAGGGGGCGTGATGATCACCCCGCGGTACATCTTCCGCCGCGAGGGGTAAGAACCCTCCATGAACCAACTCGACGCTCACGCGATGCAGCGCGCCCTCACCGAAGGGCACCCGGTGCTGGTGCGGGGCGAGCTGCCCATGGTGCTGCCCATCCCGCCGGGGTGGGCGGCGCTGAGGGTGCGCTGCGAGGAGGGGTCCAAGCCCCTCGGGCCGCTGCGAGAGGCGGCCTCGCGCGCCCTCCAATGGATCGGCGAGGAGCACGCCATCGACTCCATCGGCATGATGCGGGTGGGCGAGGGAGCCCGCCCCGAGGCCCTGGCCCGCGCCATCAACCGCCTCGCGGCGAAGACCCCGTCGGGCTGCGCGCTGCTCTTCGATCAGGTGAACCACGCCGACCACGACACCCTGGCCCTGCTGCGCCGCTGGCTCTCCATGCCGGGCTCGCTGCGGATGCCCGTGGTGCTGGGCTTCACGGGCGATCCGCTCTCGGGCGAGGCGCAGGCGCTCTTCGACACCGCGAGGGAGCTCGGGGCGGTGGAGGTCGTGGCGACGGCCCCGGCGACGCCCGCGGCCTCGGCGGACGAGGGCCAGTGGGGGGCGGCGCTCCAGGCGATGGGCCCGGAGGAGCTGATGACCCTGAGGGCGGCGGCGGTGCTGGGCGCGCGCTTCGACGTGGCGACCCTGGCCGCGGTGAGAGAGCAGGGGATGCTCAGGATTCTGGAGCTGCTCCAGCGGGCCCGCGACCTCGGTGCGCCGCTGGACGACGACGGCCACGAGACGCTCTCGATGCCCGATGGGCTGATGCGGATGCTGCGCGCCACGGTGCTGCCCTCGCTCGCCCGCCTCTGGCAGCAGCGCGCGACGGCGCGGCGCAGCTCGCCGGTGATGGCGGCCCCGCCGGTGCTGACCGCGCGGCCCACGGCGCCCTCGACCTCGACCCAGGTGGTGCTCGCTCCGGCGGCGGAGTCCGCGGTGGCTCCGGAGAGCGCGGTGCGTCGCGAGGCCCCGCAGTCGCGGCGGCGACGGGTGGAGCTCGACGGCACCATCGACGAGTCCGCGGACTCCGACGAGGTCGCGGTCGACGACGACGACGACTGAGGCCGGAAACTGTCGGCGCGGGCGCTCGGGGCACTACCCTCGCGGTCACCGATGGCACCCCCTCGCTACATCGCCGTGGCCGGCAACATGGGCGCTGGCAAATCGAGCCTGGTGAAGTGGCTCTGCCAGCAGTTCGAGCTCACGCCCTTCTTCGAGCCGCACGACGAGAACCCGTACCTCGCGGACTTCTACGCCGACATGCCGCGCTGGGCCTTCAACAGCCAGCTCTTCTTCCTGGTGAAGCGCTTCAAGATCCACCGGGAGCTCGAGGCCTCGGGCCGAGGCGTGGTGCAGGACCGCACGCTGGACGAGGACGCCGAGATCTTCGCCCAGTACCTCCACCAGCAGGGCCACATCAACGACCGCGACTGGGCGACGTACTCCGACCTCTACACCTCGCTGCGCAGCGAGCTGCGCCCGCCGGACCTGATGATCTACCTGCGCTGCGAGGTGAAGACCCTCCGCAAGCGCATCCAGCTGCGCGGGCGCGCCTACGAGCAGGCGATCCCGACGCCCTACCTGCGCGCGCTGCACGGGCTCTACGAGCAGTGGTTCGCCCGCTACGACCGCTCGCCCACGCTGGTGCTCGAGACCGACCGCATGGACTACGTGACCGAGCTCTTCCACCGGCAGCAGCTGCTGGAGACGATCCGCGGCGCGCTGCGCTGAGGGGGAGCTCGCCAACACACCCGTGACGGGTGGTACGAATGAGCATGGAGAAGTCCATCGAGGGCCCGGTCGCTCGCCTGTCGATGCTCGACGTCGAGGCGCTTCAGGTCGCCGTCTTCGGGGCGGCCCTCGACCCGATCATCGTCATGGACGAGGCGGGGCGCGTGCGGGAGTTCAACCCCGCCGCGGAGCAGGTGTTCGGGTACTCCCGCGCCGCCGCGATGGGCCGGATGCTGGCGGAGCTCATCATCCCTGAGCGCTTCCGCGAGGCGCACCGTGCGGGTCTCGCTCGCTACCTCGCCACCGGGCAGCCGACCATCCTGGGCCGGCGCGTGACGCTCACCGCCCAGCGCTCGGACGGCACCGAGCTCCCGGTGGAGCTCGCCATCGCGATGGTGACCGGGAGCTCGGGCATCCTCTTCGCGGGCTACATCCGTGACCTCTCGGAGCAGAAGCGCGCGGAGGAGCGGCAGCGCTTCCTGCTGGAGGCCAGCCGCGAGCTCGCCTCCACGCTCGACTACGAGGACACGCTGCGGCGCGCGGTGCGCCTCGCGGTCCCGGCCCTCTGCGACGGCTGCGGGGTGTACGTCTCGGAGGACGGTCGCACCGCGAGGCGCGTGGCGGTCGCCAACGTCGACCCGGCCAAGGAGGCCCTCGCCCGGCAGCTCCACGAGCAGCACCTGCTGGGGCCCGAGCAGCCCCTCGGCGTCGCCCGGATGATGCGCACCGGCGAGGCGGTGTTTCTCCCGAAGGTGGACGACGAGGTGCTCGCCAGCGTCGCGGTCGATGACGACCAGCTCCGGGTGCTGAAGGCGCTCGGAGTGCGCTCTGCGATGATCGTCCCGCTGAAGGTGCGCGACCGCATCGTCGGCGCGCTCTCGCTGGTCACGGACGTCTCCGGCCGCACCTTCGGCCCCGCGGACCTCAGCCTCGTCGAGGAGTTCGCGCTGCGCACGGCGGCCGCGGTGGACAACTCGCTGCTCTACCGCGAGGCGCAGGGGGCCGTGGCGCGCGCCGAGGGGCTCATCGCGGCGCTGGAGCGCAGCAACGCCGACCTCGACGGCTTCGCGCACGTGGCCTCGCACGACCTCAAGGCCCCGCTGCGGGGCATCGCGGCGCTCTCCGAGTGGATCGAGGAGGACCTCGGCGAGCACATCACCGACGCCGCCCGGGCGCACCTCTCCATGCTCCGCCGCCGGGTGCGCCGCCTGGAGGACCTCATCGAGGGCATCCTGAGCTACTCCCGCGCGGGCCGGACCGGGCGCGAGGTGAGCGAGGTGGACGTGGGCGCGCTGCTCACGGAGGCCATCGAGCTGCTCGCCCCGCCGTCGAGCGCGGCGATCACCGTCGACCCCGGGATGCCGGTGCTGCGCACGGCCAGGGTGCCGCTTCAGCAGGTGTTCTTGAACCTCATCAGCAACGCGCTGAAGCACGCCGGGCCCGAGGCCGCGGTGCGCGTGGGCGGGCGCGAGGCGGGGGCGTTCTGGGAGTTCTCCGTGAGCGACAACGGCGGCGGCATCGCGCCCGCCTACCACGAGCGCATCTGGGCGATCTTCCAGACCCTCCGGCCCCGCGACCAGGTCGAGGGGACGGGCATCGGCCTCTTGGTGGTGCGCAAAATCGTCGCCTCGATGGACAGCCGCGCCTGGGTGGAGTCCGCCGAAGGGAAGAGGGCGTGCTTCCGCTTCACCTGGCCCAGGGAGATGCCCGCCGAGCGCGCGGGCTGATCGCTCCCCTTAACCCAGGAGCCCCCGCGCCCTCAGCGTCGCCAGCGCCTCGTCGGCGTCCTCTACTCGAATGAACGCGTCTTCACCCACGTCGTGCCGCAGCGCGTCCGCCGTGGCCTCGCTGGCGCCCGCGGCCAGGCACACCGCCACCACGCCCGCGGCCACCACCCCAGCGGCCACCAGCGCGGCGGCGCCCGCCTCGGCCTCCAGCAGCGTGGCCACCACGCCCGCGTCGAAGAGCGCCCGCTCCAGCGCCACGGCCGTCGCCCTCGCGGCCTCGCCGGTGTCCGGCACCCAGAGCGCCGCGCCCGCGTGGCCGAGGCGCCGTCGTCGCTCCCAGGCGTCCACCTGCGACGTCGCCCTGCGCCCGGAGGCCAGCGCCGCCGGGACCGCGTCGTCTCGCAGCATCCCCGCGGCCACCGTGTCGTTGCTGAGCGCGTCGATCACGATGAAGGCCCCGGTCACCCGGTTGACGCCGTAGGCGTCCACGAAGAGGGGGCGGCTGCAGGAGAGCACCACCCGCCCGATGTCGTTGAGGCTCATCCCCTCCGCGGGAAGCGTCTCCAGGGTCTCCAGGTCGGTGCGCCCCAGCACCCGCTCGATCCTCGCGGAGACGACCCGGGTCGTGTGCTTGACCAGGTAGGCTCGCCTCAGGTCGAGCGGGCGCTCGCTCATCCACACGAGGTCGGCCACGGCGCGCTCCACCACCCGAGGCTCCGCGCCGACGGGGACCAGCATGTCGCCGCGGGAGACGTCCACCTCGTCGGCGAGGCGCACCGTCACGCTCATCGGGGCGTAGGCGACCGGCAGCTCTCCCGACCAGGCGTCGATCGAGCGCACGGTGGTCTCCCTGCGCGAGGGGAGCACCCGCACCCGGTCGCCCGGCCGCAGCGCCCCGGACGCCACCTGGCCCGCGAAGCCGCGGTAGTCGAGGTGGGGGCGCAGCACGAGCTGCACCGGGAAGCGCATCGGGGCGTGGTCGAGCGCCGCCCCCACCGGCACGCGCTCCAGGTACTCCAGCAGCGTCGGACCGTCGTACCAGGGGGTCATGCGCGAGCGGGCGACCACGTTGTCGCCGCGCCGGGCGCTCACCGGCAGCGTGCTCACGTCGCGGAAGCCCAGCCTCCGGGCGAAGCCTCCGAACTCCTCGCTCAGCCGATCGAAGACCGCCGGGTCGTAGCCGACGAGGTCCATCTTGTTGACGCACACCAGCAGGTTGGGGATGCCCAGCAGCGAGGCGATGTACGCGTGCCTCCGGCTCTGCGGCTGCACCCCGAGGCGAGCGTCGAGCAGGATCAGCGCGACGTCCGCGGTCGACGCCCCGGTGGCCATGTTGCGCGTGTACTGCACGTGCCCGGGGGTGTCGGCGAGGATGTACTTCCGCGACGGGGTCGTGAAGTACCGGTAGGCCACGTCGATGGTGATGCCCTGCTCGCGCTCGGCCTTGAGCCCGTCGGTGAAGAGCGAGAAGTCGATCTCCTCGCCGTCGTTGGCGCTGTCGTGGATGGCGCCCCTCGCGCTCGCCCGCTTCACCGACGCGAGCTGGTCGTCGTAGACCCCGTTGGCGTCGTGCAGCAGGCGCCCGATGAGGGTGCTCTTGCCGTCGTCCACCGAGCCCACCGTGACGAAGCGCAGGAGCTGCTTCTGCTCGTGCCGCGCGAGCCACCCCTCGACGTCGCGCTCGATCTCCCCGTGCTCGTTCATGTCAGAAGTAGCCTTCGCGCTTCTTCAGTTCCATGGAGGCGTCTTCATCATGATCGATGAGGCGACCCTGCCGCTCGGAGCTTCGCGCCAGCAGCATCTCCCGGATGATCTCCGGCAGCGTCGAGGCCGTGGAGGGCACCGCCCCGCTCAGGGGGTAGCAGCCCAGCGTGCGAAACCTCACGCTGCGCATCTGCGGCGTCTCCCCGGGCCGCAGCCGCATCCGGTCGTCGTCGACCATGATGAGCGAGCCCTCGCGCTCCACCACCGGCCGCAGGGCCGCGAAGTACAGCGGCACGATCGGGATGCCCTCCAGGTAGATGTATTGCCAGACGTCCAGCTCGGTCCAGTTGGAGAGGGGGAAGGCGCGGATGCTCTCGCCCTTGCGAACGCGGCCGTTGTAGAGGTTCCAGAGCTCGGGGCGCTGGCTCTTCGGGTCCCACTGCCCGCGGCCGTCGCGGAAGGAGTACACCCGCTCCTTGGCGCGCGACTTCTCCTCGTCGCGGCGCGCTCCCCCGAAGGCCGCGTCGTAGCCGCCGGCCTCCAGCGCCTGGAGCAGGCCCTGGGTCTTCATCACCTGCGTGTACCGCGAGCTACCGTGGTCGAAGGGGTTGATCCCCTGCGCGAGTCCCTCGGCGTTGGTGTGCACCCGCAGGTCGAGCCCCAGCTCGCGGGTGAAGCGGTCGCGAAACTCGATCATCGCCCCGAACTTCCACGTCGTGTCGATGTGCAGCAGGGGGAAGGGCAGCGGCGCAGGGTGGAAGGCCTTCAGCGCGAGCCGTAGCATCACCGCCGAGTCCTTGCCGATGGAGTAGAGCATCACCGGGCTGGCGAACTCCGCCGCCACCTCCCGGATGATGTGGATGCTCTCCGCCTCCAGCGCCTTCAGGTGCGTCCAACGTGAGCGATCGATCTCCACATGGCTTCACTAAAACAGACGCAGCGTCCAGGCAAGTGAAGGCGTGCGCCGCGCTGATGCTCTCCCTGCTCGCGTCCTGCCGCCGCCCCCCGCAGGTCGACGCGCCCGACCGGCTCGACGCGCTCGCGATCGACGTGCCCGCCCCCGAGGACGCGCCCGACGCGGCCGCCCTGGAGGACCTCCCCGAACCGCCGCTGCCGCCGATGGACGCCGCGGCGGAGGCCCCGCCCGGCCGCTCGACGCTCGACCTCCCGCTCCGTGACTCCTGGGCCGCGGTCAACACCTGGAACGACCGGATGGAGGGCGAGTACAGCGCCTTCGTGGCCCGGCTCGGGGCGGCCATCGCGCAGCGCCGCTGCCGCCGCCTCGACCGCTGCCTCGGCGACCCTTCGGCCAACACCCTCTTCGACGCCTCCTCCGACCGGAGGCTCTCGCTCACCGTCGACTGCGCCGACCTGCCGTACATCCTCCGGGCCTACTTCGCCTTCAAGCGCCGGCTGCCCTTCGGCTACGTGGCCAGGGTGCGCGGCTACGGGGACGATCCCCGCTACATGCTGCGGGTGCGGCCCTCCCGGTGGCGCGCCTGGACGGACTTCCGCACCGCCCGCGCGGCGCTCAGGGCCATGGTCGACGACGTGCACTCGGGGATGTACCGGGTGTCGCCCGACGTGCCCGGTGGCGACCTCTATCCGCCTCGCATCGACCGCGACGCCGTGCGCCCTGGGACGGCCTACTACGACCCCAACGGTCACGTGCTGGTGGTGATCGAGGTGCGCCCCGACGGGACCGTCTACCTGATCGACGGTCACCCCGACGGGTCGCTCACCTACAAGCGCTTCGGAGAGGCCTTCGCCATCGGCACCCGCAGCCTCGGTGGAGGCTTCCAGAACTTCCGGCCGCTGCGCTGGGACGGGGAGCATCTTACCAGGGCAGGTAACGACGAGATCCCCGGCTTCGACGGCGACTCCCAGTGGAGCCCCGCCGCGTGGCAGCCCGCCGTGCCCGACCCCGACGCCGGAGCGCGCGCCCGGGTCGGCTACCACCAGTGGGTGCGCCATCGGCTCGCCTCCGCGGGGGCGGTGGTCGACCCGGTGCTCGACCTCCGAGAGCAGGTCGCCTCGCTCTGCCGCGACGTGGCCGACCGCGCCGAGGCCGTCGACGCCTCGCTCGCCGCGGGCATCCAGCGCCAGCCCCACCCCGCCGCTCTCCCCTGGAACATCTACGGCACCACCGGCGACTGGGAGACCTGGTCGACCCCCTCTCGCGACGCCCGGCTGAAGGCCGCGGTGCGCGAGCTCCACGACGCCGTCGCCGCGAGCGCGAGCGACCCTGCTCTCCTCGAGCGCATGAGGGCGGCGTGGCGGGAGGAGATCGCCCGCCCCGGGTGCGAGACCCGCTACGTCAACAGCGCTGGCGCGACGGTGACGCTCCCTCTGGAGACGGTGCTCGACCGGCTCTTCTCGCTCTCCTTCGACCCCTACCACTGCGTCGAGCTGCGCTGGGGAGCGCCCCCGGGGAGCGCCGAGCTCTCGACCTGCACCGACGACCCCATCCGCCGCGGGTGGTACCGGGCGGAGCAGCGGCTGCGCAACCAGATCGACCGCAACTACGGCGTGGCGACGCCGCTCACGGCGGGCCCGGAGGCTGCGCCGGACGTCGATCCCAGGCGACCGCTCGGGCTGCGTCCCTGACCATCGACCCTGCGGCGGGGTGAGGCGACGCCCCGACGGGAGTACCGTCGGCGCATGGAAGCTGGATCGCGCGCCCGGTCATGGGCGTGGGTGGGAGACATCGGCCTCGCGGCGCTGCTGGCCACGGGCTACGGCGCGCCGGTGGGCTTCGTCCTGTCCGCCGGGCTGATGGGGTTCCTACGGTTCATCCACCCGGGCTTTGCCAGCGCCCTCTCGACCATCCTCGGTCTACTGGCGCTGGCAGGGTGGGCCATCGCCTGCCTCAAGGTCTACCAGGGCGTTCGCGACCGCGGCCGGGGTCCGTACCGCACTGCGCTCTACGTGCTGGTGCTCGGGCTGCTCCCGGCGTGGGGCCTCGCGATCAACTACGCCCTGCTCGAAAGCGCGTGCCGCACCACGAGCTGCTCCGCGGGCCCGGCGATGTTCAGGGTGCTGGGCGCTCGCGGGGCGGTGGGGCTGGTGACCCTGCACGCGCTCACCGCGCTGGCCTTCGTGCTCTCCCGCCGCCGCCCGGCGAAGCTCCCGGCGGTCCCCGAGCTGCTGGTGCACTCGCTGCTGCTCGTGGGCATCGGGCTGCAGCTCGTGATCGCCGTGCAGTGCGCCGACCTGCTCTGGGGCCTCGCGGTCTTCCCCATCGCGCTGCCGCTGGTGGGGCCCTTCGTGACCATCGGGCTCTACGCCCACGAGCTCATCGAGCGCCTCCGCCGCCGGGGCGCCGACGCGCTCGCCCCCCCGCCCGCCCCGCCGGAGAGCGTCTTTCGGACCTCGCCCGCGGCGGTGCCTCCGACCGCCGACGCGCCCGCGCACCGCCCCACGCTGCTCGCCTCGCTGGCCACCGCGCCGGTGCTCGTGGGCGTCTACGCCGTGGTGATGGCCGCGCTGCACCACCGACCCACGGCCGCGCTCGATGTGTTCACCGAGACCTGCGGCCACGCGCTCTCTCGGCTGCCGATCCAGCACATCGTGGTGCAGGACTGCCACTACCTCTGCACCGTCGCCGCCCGCGGGACCCCTTCGCTGGTGCGCCCCGAGCGCCTGGGAGAGCGCAACGGCCACCCCATCCTGGTCAACCGTCAGCTCGCGGTGGCCAACGCCTTCGAGGACCTTCTCCACGCCCGATGGCCCCGCTTCGGCCGCCTCGCCCGCGCCACCTACGACCGCCTCGGGTGGCCCGTGAGCCGGTACATCACCCGCGCCTGGATGGCCGACCTCGTCTACGTGGCCATGAAGCCCTTCGAGTGGGGCTTCTACGCGACGCTGCTGCTGCTCGACCGCGACGACCCCGAGCGCCGCATCGACCGGATGTACCGCCGTCAGTAGGGCGTTTGCCAGGCGACCCCCAGCCGCGCGAACATCGGTCCCGTACCGTTACGGCTCCGCCGAAGGGAAGTGACCCCGATGACGCTCCGACGACCCCGCACCGCCGCGCAGAGCACCGCGCTCCCCAGCCTCGCCGCCCTGATCGCGAGCGGGGTGGTGGTCGACGGCTGCGACACGCCCGCGCAGACCGCCGAGCGCCAGCGTCGCCTCACCGAGCACGGCCAGCAGGCCGAGCGGGAGTTCGCCGGCAACCAGCTCGGCCGCTCCGCGACGGAGGTGGGCATCGGTCTCGGGCTCATCGAGGCGCCGCCGGAGACGCGCATCCAGGCTCCCGGCGAGGCGCCCGTGGTGGAGGTCGAGCCCCCGATGCAGACCGCCGGGACCCCGGCTCCCACGCAGCCCACGCCGCCGGTGCCACAGCAGACGCCGGTCGACGTGGACGGAGGCATCCGTCGCACAGACCCGACGCCGCCACCGAGGCCTCCCACGCCTCCCACGCCTCCACCGTCGCATCGCCGGATGCAGGTCCGGGGCGGGATCTCGGCCGTCCATCCCGACCGCGGCGGCTTCGACCCCACCGGCGGCTGAGAGGGTTTCGCCCGCCTCGCGAACGATGTAGAGAGCGCCGCCATGGCACCTCCCTTGAGCGCGATGGGCGGCCTGCTCGTCCGCCAGCCCGACGGCTGGCGTTGGCGTGACGGCTCGCCGGAGCCCCGAGTGCGCGACCTCACCGCGGCGCAGGCCTTCGAGTTTCCGCGGGTGCGCTCGATCGACCCGACCACCGGAGCCGTCGCGGCCTACGTCTCCATCTCCCGCGCTGCCCTCGACGAGGACGCCGACCTGCTCGCCGACGTGATCGCCTTCGCCGGTCCGAGGGTCATCGCCGTGGGCGGCCACCGCGGAACCGTCGAGGTGCCCGAGGAGGTCTGGGACGTGTGGGCGAGCGACCGGGTCATCGGCCTGGGGTGGGAGCCCTCGGACGAGGCCGGCATCCTCGCCCGCGCCGAATCGCTAGGCGCGCGTTTCGGCTGAGAGCTGGCGGGTCTCGCCGACGTCCATGATCCACAGCCGCGCAGGGTCGTGGGAGCGCTCGGCCCAGAGCGCCCGGGTGCGCACCGGCGGCTGGTGCAGCGGCTCGTCGGTGAGCTTGAAGGTGCCCCAGTGCATCGCCACGAAGGTGCGCGCGCCCAGCGCCTCGAAGGCCGCCACGGCGTCGTCGGGGTTCATGTGCTGCGGCTCCATGAACCACCGCGGCTCGTAGGCGCCGATGGGGAGCATCGCCCAGTCGATGGGCCCGCAGCGCTTACCGATCTCGGTAAACCCCTCGAAGGCCGCGGTGTCGCCGGAGTGGTACGCCACCCCCTCCGGACCGCGGATCACCCAGCCGCCCCAGAGCATGTCGTTGCGGTTCCAGGGCATGCGCATCGACCAGTGGCGCGCCGGGACGAGGGTGTACTCCACGTCGCCCTCGCGGTGCGTCTGCCACCAGTCGAGCTCCACCACCTCGGTGAGCCCCGCCTCGCGCAGCACCGCGGCGTTGCCCAGCGGAACCACGTAGCGCGCCTTCGGGCCGATGCGCGTGAGCGTCGGCAGGTCGAGGTGGTCGTAGTGGTTGTGCGAGACCAGCACCGTCTCGATGGGCGGCGTCGCCTCGAAGGCCACGCCCGGCGCAACCAGCCGCGGAACCACCCCCTGGATGCGCTCCGACCAGATCGGGTCGATCGCCGTCATCCGCCCGCCGAGCCGCAGCGCGAAGCTGGCGTGGCCGATCCAGGTGAGCGAGGCCTCGGGGCCGCGCAGCGCCGCGCCGTCGTTCTCCCGCCGCGGTGCTCCTGCGATCTCGTCCTTCTCCCCGGAGGCGCCGACCCCTCGGAGCTTGTCGAGCCGCCATCGGAGCAGGTCCCTCGGCCCCCGGGCCGGCCGGGTCGCGCGGTCGTCGAATCGTCCCATTGACCGCGAGGTTTGCCATCGACCCCGCGGTCACGCCAAGATCCCGGCGTCGTCCCGCGTCGAAGGGGTCAAGTCGTATGAATCATCGTCGTCCTCGCACCGCCGCCCGGAGTTCTGCGCTGCCCAGCCTCGCGGCGCTGCTCGCCAGCGGGGTCGTCCTCGACGGCTGCGGCGCCTCCTCCTCCGAGGCCGCCGAGCGCCACGAGCGGCTCTCCACCCACGGCGAGAACGCCGCGAGCGCCCTCGGCGGCAGCCGCCTCGCCGATGGCCTGAGGGAGATCGCCGTCGGCCTCGGGCTCATCACCCCGACGCGCGCCGACATCGGCCCCGCGGGCGCCGCCCCGATCGTCGATCCGCAGCCCCCGCCGATGCAGCCGAGCGGCGCCGTGGCCCCGGTGCAGCCCCTGCCTCCCCCGCAGCCGCAGATGCACCCCCAGGGCGGCCCGATGGCGGTGAACCCCGACCCTCCGCCTCCGCCGCCCCCCCTGCCCCCGCAGCCTTCGCTGTCGACGCACTCGCTGCCGCCGCCGCCCGGGGGCATGCCGATGGTGCACCCGCATCCGCCTCCCCCGGTCGAGTCCCCCGGTCCTCGGTAACGGCTCGCATACACCCCTCCGTAAACTCAACTCCCATGGAACGCTGGCTCCTCCTCCGCGGCCTCGCCCGCGAGCAACGTCACAACGGCCGCTTCAACCAGGTGCTCTCCGAGACCCTGGGCGACGCCACCGCCCACGGCATCGACTTCCCCGGAGCGGGCACCGAGCACCAGAGGCCGTCGCCCACCACCGTCCGGGGGATCATGGAGGACACCCGCCCCCGCTGGCTGCGCCTCCGAGAAGAGCACCCCGGCCCGTGGAACCTCCTCGGCGTCTCCCTCGGAGGCATGGTCACCATGCAGTGGGCCGCGGACCACCCTGACGACTTCGGCCGCGTGGTGCTGGTGAACACCTCCGCGGGCAACCTCTCCCGCCCTTGGGACCGCATGGACCTCGCGATCGTCCCGCAGATCGTGGCCGCGGCGCGCACCCGCGACCCGGTGGAGCGCGAGCGCATCGTGCTGGGCTTCACCACCCGCCTCGCGCCCGACCTCGACCTCGTGGCCAGGGAGTGGTCCCGCTACGGCCAGGAGCGACCGACGCCCGTCGGGACGCTGGTGCGCCAGCTCGCCGCCGCGACGCGCTTCCGTGCGCCCGCTCGCCTCGCGGTGCCCACGCTGGTTGTTACCGCCGCGCGCGATCCGCTGGCCCACCCGGTGTGCGGCGAGCGCCTCGCTAAGCACTTCGGCGCGCCGCTGGTGCAGCACCCCCGCGCGGGCCACGACCTCCCCCTCGACGACGGCCCGTGGCTCGCCGAGCGGGTGCGCGCCTGGCGCGACGCTCTCCCCGGAGACTGAACCCGCCGACGGCACGAAAGCTGCGGTTCTGCGGGCGTGCGTAACCAGCTTTTACTCGTCACCGTAATCGCTGCCCTGGCGTGGCCCTCGGCGGCCCGCGCGCAGTGCACCTCCAACGCCTCGTCGTGCGTGAGCTGCCACGAGACGCACGGCTTGCATCCGGTGCTGCAGAGCGCGCAGCCCTGGCACGTCGATCACGGCTTCGGTGACCTCTGCGCCTCGTGCCACGCGGGCGACCCGGCCGCTCCCGAGAAGGTGCAGGCGCACCGCGGGCTGCGCTCTCCCCTGGTCGATCCTTCGGTCTCCTGCGGCGGCTGTCACCCCTCCGACGCCCAGGCTCGCGCCGAGCGCTACCTCGCCGCCGAGCAGCGACAGGGTCCGCCGTCTCCTCCGGCTCCTCCGCTCCTCCAGGGCCTCCAGCGCGAGCCAGCCAGACGCCCGATCGCGTCCTCGCGGCGCTCGCGGCGCTGCTCTCTCTCGCCCTCTACCTCGTCGTCCGCAGAGAACTCTCCGTGGCCCGCCGTCCCTTCGGCGCGTGGCTGCGGGAGAAGACCTGGAGCCCCTACGCTGCGGGCGCGCTGCTCGGGCTCGTGGTCGCGTACTCCGAGGTCTTCTGCGGTCGCCCGCTCGCCGCATCGGGAGCCTTCGACAAGCTCGCGGCGTACCCCGGGCGGTGGTTGTTCCCGTCGAGCCAGTACTACCGCTACGTGATGAGCCCGGGCATCACCTGGCAGGTCTGGCTGGTCGTCGGCCTGCTCGCGGGCTCCTTCGCCTCCAGCCGGCTCTCTGGCGAGGCCCGCTGGCGCTGGCTGCCCGACACCCAGTGGCAGGAGCGCTACGGCCCTAGCCGAGCGCTGCGGCTGGGCATCGCCTTCGTGGGCGCGGTGCTCGTCCAGGTCGGCGCGGGCATCGCGGGAGGGTGCACCAGCGGCCTGGCCATCTCGGGCGGCGCGGCGCTCTCCCCTGGGGCCTTCGTCTTCATGGCCGGGATGTTCGCCGGGGGCATTCCCGCCGCGTGGCTCTGGTACCGGGGGAGGGCGGGCTGATGCTCGACGTGATCAAGCCGCTGGTGCTGGGCTTCCTCTTCGGCTGGGCGCTGCACAAGGCAGGGCTCACCCACTACGCCCGCATCGTGAACGTCTATCGCTTCCGCGACATGACCGTGATGCGCTTCATGCTCACCGCGCTGGTGGTGGGAGCCTTCGCCATCCAGGTCGGGCTCGACGCCGGCTTCGCGGCAAGCGCGCCCGTGCCTCCGACCTCGGTGCTCGCCAACCTCGTGGGCGGCGTGGTGTTCGGCGTCGGCATGGCCACCGCGGGCTACTGCCCCGGGACGGTGGTCGCAGAGGCGGGCGAGGGTCGCCTCGACGCCTGGGTCGCAGGGCTCTCCGGCCTCCTCGTAGGCGCCATGGTCTTCGGGCTGCTGCAGCCGCTCGTGATGCCGACGCTCTCCCGGGTCGGATCCTACGGGCGCATCACCTTCGCCGGGCTCACCGGTGCCTCTCCCTGGCTGGTGCTGCTGGTCTTCGCCCAGGCTGTCGCGCTGGTGCTCCTCCTCATCGGCCGCATCGTGCGAGCTTCGGAGTCATCACCCCCCCAATGACCACCCATCAGAGCATCCTGTTTCTCTGCGTCGCGAACTCCGCTCGAAGCCAGATGGCGGAGGGGCTCGCGCGCAAGCTCTTCGGCGATCGGATCACCGTGCAGAGCGCCGGGAGCGAGCCCTCCCAGGTCAACCCCTACGCCATCGAGGCGATGGGCGAGGTCGGCGTCGACCTCACGAGCCACCGCTCGAAGTCCGTCGAGACCATCGACCCGGCGACCGTGGGCACCGTCATCACGCTCTGCGCGGAGGAGGTCTGCCCGGTCTTCCTGGGCAGCGCCCGACGGCTGCACTGGCCCATCCCCGACCCCGCCAGCAAGGACCCGTCGCTCTCACGAGAGGAGATGCTCGGGCGCTTCCGAGCGGCGAGGGAGCAGATCCAGGGGAGGCTCGAGGTGCTCGATGCGCTGCTCGACGTGCCGGAGGGTCCCCGACCGGAGGAGTTTCACGCCAGCGTGCGGGTGAAGCACCTGGCGAGGAGCGCCCGCTTCTATAGCTGGCTGCTCGGCGCTCCGCCGAAGGAGTGGACCCATCGGTACGCGACCTTCGTTCGCCCAGAGCTTCACACCAACTTCGTGGTGGTCGTCGCCGACGGGAAGGAGCTGCACCACGACACGCTCTACCACCTCGGCATCGGCGTCGCCGACAAGCGCGCGGTCATCCGCGCCTACGAGCTGGCGACGACGGCCGGCGTGACCGTGCACAAGCCGCCTCGGACGACGTGGCGCGGAACACCCCTCCACGAGCTCTGGCTCGAAGACCCCGACGGCAACCTCGTCGAGGTGTACGCGCGGCTCACCGACGAGGAGCTCGCGGGCAAGCCGCAAGACCTCGAACCCACCGCGCTCGGCTGAGGTCAGGTGAGCGCCCCGGTGGGCTGGGCGTTCTCGTCGACGACCAGGGCGCCGGTGGGCTCGGTCATGGGACGGGCCTCCAGCGGCTGCACCGGCGGGCCGTTGAGCACCTGACCCATCGCGTCGAAGCGGCCTCCGTGGCAGGGGCAGTCCCAGCTCCTCTCGGTGGTGTTCCAGGCCACGTGGCAGCCCATGTGGGTGCACACCGGGCTCAGCCCGTGGAGGGTGCCCCGCTCGTCGCAGTACACCGCGAGCTTGCGCCCGCCCACCAGCACCACGTCCCCTTCGCCGGGGGAGAGGTCATCGGCGGTACGGTCGGGCACCGCGAGCCGGTCGCCGATCAGGTGGACGGGGTAGTCCACATTCTCGACGAACATATCCTTCACCGCACCGAGCACCTTCATGCGAGTGGCCTCGTAGAGGTCCGTCCATAAACTCGACCGGCCGAGCGCCGCCTCGGAAAGCATCATCCCCGCGACAATGCCGAAGGTCATGCCGTTGCCCGAGAAGCCGGTCGCGACGAACACGTTGTCCGAAGCGGAGTTTCTCCCGATGTACGGCAGGCCGTCGGCGGGCTTGATGATCTGACCCGACCAGCGATAGGCGATGTCCTCGCTCCCGAAGCGCTCGATCACGTAGCGCTGGAGGCGGGTGAAGGGCACCTCCGTGTCGTCGCACTGACCCGTCTTGTGGTCCTCGCCGCCGACGAGGAGCAGCGCGCCTCGCTCGTCCTCGTGGCGACGGGCGTAGTGGTACGGATCGGCGGTGTCGAAGTAGAGCCCCGGCGGAGGCATCTTCGCGCCGCGCGCCGCGACGACGTAGCTGCGGTAGGCGGCGATCTTGGTGTGCAGCGCCAGCACGTTGAAGACCGGGACGTTGGCGGTGACCAGCACCGAGCGCGCGGTGAGCTCGACCCCGGAGGCGAGCTTGACCCGGCAGGGCTCGCCGTCGTGCACCTCGACCACGCGGCTCTCCTCGAAGAGGTGGCAGCCTCCGCCTGGGAGTTCTCTTGCGATGCCGCGGAGGTACTTCATCGGGTGAAACTGCGCCTGGTGCTCCAGCCGCAGCGCACCCGCCACCGGGAAGGGCAGCGGAACCTCCCGGGTGAAGCTCGCCGCCACCCCGGCGCCTCGCGCGGCCTCGACCTCCCGCTCGAGCCCGTGGGCGTCCTCGCCCCCCTCGGCGTAGAGCCAGGCCGGGACCCGCTCGAAGCCGCAGGGAAACTCCCTGGACCACTGCTCGATGTGCTCGATCGCGGCTCGGCTCGACTCGCCCACCAGCCTCGCGGCGTCGCGTCCGAAATCGCTCTCGATGGCCGCGTAGCGAGAGTCGACCAGCTCGGTGAGGTGGGCGCTGGTGTGGCCGGTCTCGCCGTAGCCCACGCGCTGCATCTCGACCACGGCCACGGTGGCCCCCTGGCGCTTGAGCAGCAGCGCCGCGGTCATGCCCGCGATGCCGCCTCCCACGACGACGACGTCGACCTCCACGGAGTGGGCGAGGGGGCTCTGGTGCGGTCGCTGCGCGGTGGCCAGCCAGAGCGACTCGTTGCGTGTGTGTCTCATGCGACCTCAGCGCCCCCGCGCGGTGTACTCGGAGTCCTCGAACATCGGCCCCAACAGCAAAGCCACGGTCTTCATGCTCGCCATCGCTCACCTCCGTCGTGGTCCATTGGGCGCCCGGAGCACGCCGAACGCCAGCCGTCAGCGAGTAGCAGCCGATGTGCCATGAGCGGGTGAGCCCTGAGGCTCTGCGGGCTCATCGTTGCCCTCTTCGAGCGCAGGCCGCTTGCAGGCTGGGGTTCCGCGCGTTGGCGCGTCACCCCAGGCAATAACAGGATGGCCGCCCCGGACATTGGTCCGGGGCTCCGAACGGCCGTCTCTGTGCGCAGGTTGCCGGGTCCGCTGTCGAGCGAACCGAGGGAGCCAGCCGGACGCGACGCGCCGCCTCCGGCACGTATCAGGCGATGCCCGTTCGGAGCCCCGGACACTGTCCGGGGCGGCCATCCTGTTATTGCCTGGGGTGACGCGCCAACGCGCGGAACCCCAGCCTGCAAGCGGCCTGCGCTCGAAGAGGGCAACGATGAGCTCCGCGGGGAATGACGGGCAATCGCGGGGATGGCACGGCGTCGGCGGTCGTGTGACCAGACGCCTCCGGTGTGGCGCTACGCCTCGACTGGGGTCGTCTCTGCGGGGGTCGTCTCGGCGGCGGGGGTCGTCGGCGGCGGGGGTCGCCTCGGCGGGGGTCGCTTTGGGCTCCTCCTTGCGGGCGCGTCGGCGCACTCCGGGCAGCGCCACGAAGCGCTCAGCCCCGCCATTGCGCAGTAGGAACTGCCCCGCGGCCCGCACCTCTTCGTGCGCGGGCAGCAGGAGGGAGTAGGCCTGAGCGAGGCGCGCGTCCCACTGGCTGAGCTCGTCGGACTGCGCGGCCTTGAGCAGCGTGGTCAGCTCCGTCGCGATGCGCCGGGCCTCGACGATGTCCCCGGCGCGGTACCACTTGGGGTCTCGCTCGATCACCTCGCGCGTGGCCTCGTAGAAGTTCGCGAGGCGCTCGAGGTCGTCGCGCAGCTGCACGTGGCCCTTCTTGCGCCCGATGCGCTTCAGCTCCGCGGCGTGGGAGGCGTCGTCCTCGAAGTAGTGCAGGGCGACCTTCAGCATCCGGGCGCGGGTGTCGTGCGCCGCCGTGGCGAACTCCTCCTGGAGCAGCACCCCGGAGCCCTGCCCCTCCGCGGCGTCGCGACGGAGCAGCATGTGCCGCATCGCCCGAGCGGTCTCTCGCAGGGCCTCGGTCACCGTCGGCGAGAACTCCTCCGCGGGGAGCCGGGCGAAGCGCGCGCGGAGCTCCTCCTCGTCGGCGAGGTCGGAGGTCTCCAGGGCCACGCGAACGACGGCGCGCACGTCCGGGGGGGCGGGCAGCAGCGCGGCCGCCTCGACGGCCTCGATGCGTGGCAGGAGCGCCTCGTAGGCGGCGGCGCAGAGGTCGGGGGTGTGTCGGGACTCAGCGGGGGTTCGTGCCATATGGGGGGAAGCGGTACTAGTGAACCCGCGGGCTGCGCGCCAGTTTCCTGTGCGGCTCTATCCTGCCTTCTTCGGCCGCTCCCAGCCCGAGTGAGGGCGCAGCGCCTCGCGCCAGAGGGCGAGCCGCGCGAGGCCGTACTCCGAGAGGTCGACCGGGATGGTCCCGAGCACCTTCAGCCCCTCCTCGGTGGGCGTCGCCCTCAGCGCGCGAAACCTCACCCCCGCCCTCTCGGCCTTGCGCGCCGCCTCGGCGAAGTCAGGGTCGTGCAGGTCGCTGGGGCGCACCGATCGCGCGTCCCCGCGCTGCACCACGAAGAGCACCGTGGCCTCCACGCCGCGGCGACGCTCCTTGATGAGGGCGAGCATGTGCTTCGTCGCCCGGGCGCTCACCGAGTCGGGGAAGTACCCGCGGCGGTCGGGGTAGACCAGGTGGCAGTTCTTCACCTCGACGTCGTGCACCACGCCCGGCGCCGTCAGCCGGAAGTCCACGCGGCTCCCGGCCACGTGCGGATACTCCGGCCGCACCGTCTCGTAGGCGCCCATCCGGGGGATCGCGCGCGCCTCCAGCATCGCCTTCACCAGGCGGTTGGGGAGGATGGTGTCGACGCCCACCCGCTCTCCGTCCATCTCCGTCGCGCACCAGGTGTACGCGAGCTTTCGTGACGCACCCGGTGCGGCGCACACCCAGACCCGGGCGCCGGGGCGGACGAGGCCCTCCATGCTCCCGCTGTTGACGCAGTGGGCGGTGATGGCCCGGCCGTCGTCGAGCACCACGTCCGCGAGGAAGCGATGGTAGCGGCGCACCAGGCGGCCGGCCTCCAGGGGCGCGGTCCAGGGCAGGAGGAAATCCAGGTCCATGGTGGGGGGGAGCTCCTGGCGCGGAGGCTGCTCCGCAGAGGCCCGTCAGCGCAACACCCCCGGAGGGCGATTGTCTCCGCCTCGTCTCAGCCGGTGGCCCGCCGCGGTGGTGGCGAGGGCGAGCGCCGCGAGGAGCGCCGCGCTGACCGCCGCCTCGGCGGAGTCGGTCGGAGCGCGCCAGAGCATCACCGTGAGGGGCGCCTCGAGGGTGTCGGGGGCCACGCAGAGCAGCGGCGCGCACTCGGCGAAGGCTCGGCCCAGGCAGAGGGCGACCGCCGCAAGGACGCCTCGGGAGGCGAGCGGGAGGCTCACCCTGAGGATGGTCTCCGACTGCGATGCGCCGAGCGCGAGGGAGGCCTCCTCCAGCTCGTGCGGGACGGCCTGCAGCGCCCGCTCGGAGAGCGAGGCGAGCCACGGGAGGTTGAGCATCGCGAGCACCAGGGCCATGGAGAGGGTGGTGCCGTGCAGCCCGGAGGCGGCGGAGAGCAGGGTCCAGCCGGCGAGGCCGAATACCACGGCGGGTAAGGCCGAGGCGGCGTCGAGGGCGCCCCGCACGGCGCGGGCGAGGCGGGAGGTGTCGGCGACGCGGGCGAGCCAGAGGCCCAGGGCCAGGGCGGGCACGAGCGCGAGGACGGTGGAGAGCAGGGCGAGGCGGGCCGAGCGGCCGAGGGCGAGGAGCGCCGGGCGGAGGGCCTCGGGGTGCGCGCGGAGGCCGAGCGCCCCGGCGAGGAGCAGCGCCGCGAGCAGGGCGGCGAGCCCGAGGAGCACCAGCGCGGTCAGCGAAGCGAGGAGGGCTCGTCCGAGGGGCTCGAGCGAGCGGGCGGGCGGGCGAGCAGCGCCACCCCCGTCGAGAGGATCAAGAGCATCAGGGACATCGCGAAGAGGGAGTGGTTCCATGCGGAGGAGGGCGGGGCGCGGGGGAGCTCGTCGATGATGCGGGCGGTGAGGGTGCGCGGGCCACCCCCTCGGGAGGCCAGGAGCTGTACCGCGACGGTCTCTCCCGCCGCCCGGGCGAAGCCTGCGCCGGTCGCCGCCGCGAGGCCCCGCCAGCGCGAGGGCACCACGACGCGCCAGGTGGTCTGCCACGCCGACGCGCCGAGCGCCTCGCTGGCCTCCCTCAGCGCCTCCGGGGCGCTGCGCAGCGCCTCGACGGAGAGCAGCGCCACCGTCGGAAGGATCATCACCGCCAGCACGACGCCAGTGAGCAGGGTGCTCACCCGCTCGACGCCCAGCAGCCCGAGGAGCCGCAGCGCCGCGAAGCCGAAGACCACGCCGGGGAGCGCGGCGCAGACCTCCAGCACCCGCACGGCCCGCTCCCGCCACGGCCCTTCGGAGAGCTCGGCGGTGTACACCGCGACCGCCATCCCGGGCACTGCGCCGAGGGCGGTGGCCACGACGGCGCAGGAGAGCGTGGCGCGGGTGGCAGGGAGCAGGGCCCGGAGGTCCGTCTCGACGAGGCCGTGCACGCCCCGGGCAAGCATCGCGGCGGCCAGGGCGGCGGAGCCTGTGAGGAGCAGCGCGGCGACGGCGCGCAGCGCCCGGGCGAGCCAGCGGTCGCCGGTGTCGAGGACGTTCACGGGCGCGGTCGCTCGGAGCGCCGGTGCCGCACGTCGACGCCGCGCACCATGAAGACCACCTGCTCGGCGAGGTTGGTGGCGTGGTCGGCCACGCGCTCGACGTACTTGGCGGCGGAGGCGACGGCCTGGCCCGCGGGGATCTCGTCGGGGTGCAACCGCATCCACGCGAAGACCTCTCGCAGCACGCGGCCGTAGAGGGCGTCGACCTCGGGGTCGCGGCGGAGCACGGCCTCGGCGCGGTCGGCGTCGCGCTCGACGAAGGCGTCGAGGGCCTCGCGCAGCATGGACTGCGCGGCGGCGCTCATCTCCGCGAGCTCAGGGTGCGGCGGCACCGCGGGCGCGAGCGCGATCTCCCCCACGCGCTCGCAGAGGTTGACCGCCTCGTCGCCGATGCGCTCGAGGTCGGTGACGCACTTGAGCGTGGTGGTGATGAAGCGAAGGTCGTCGGCCACGGGCTGTCGCAGGGCGAGCATGTGGAGGGCGAGCTCGTCGATCTCCATCTCGTCGCGGTCGATGCGGGCGTCGAGGGCCACGACCTCCTGCACCCGCCCGAGGTCGCGCTCGAGGAAGGCCGTGACCGCAAGGTGGATGGCCTGCTCGCAGCGCGCTCCCATGGCGAGCAGCCGGCTCCGCAGCTCTCGGAGCTCGGCCTCGAAGTCGCGGGAGAGGTGTCCGCCGACGTTGGGCATCTCGGCGGGCCCCTTAGCCGTACCGCCCGGTGAGGTAGTCCTGGGTGAGGCGCTCCCTGGGGCGGGTGAAGACCACGCGGGTGTCGCCGACCTCGACCAGCCGGCCCTCGTGGAAGAGGGCGGTGCGCTGGGAGACGCGGGCGGCCTGCTGCGGCGCGTGGGTGACCACGACGAGGGTGAGGCTCTCCCGAAGGTCGGCGAGCAGGCCCTCGATGCGCGCGGTGGCGATGGGGTCGAGCGCTCCGGTGGGGTCGTCGAGCAGGAGCGCCTCGGGGCCGACGGCGAGCGCCCGGGCGATGCAGAGCTGCTGAGCTGCGCCAGGGCTGAGGGTGCGGGCGTCGATGGTCAGCCGGTCGCGGACCTCGTCCCAGAGCGCCGCCCGGCGCAGGGCCGTCTCGACGCGGTCGGTGAGGGCGCGGTGGTCGTCGACCCCAGCGGTGCGCAGGCCGTAGGCGACGTTGTCGAAGACCGATCCAGGGAAGAGCCGGGGCTGAGAGAAGACCATCCCCACGCGGCGTCGCAGCCGGCGAAGGTCCATGTCGGGGCGGTGGATGTCCTCGCCGTCGAGGGTGATGGTGCCGGTGATGCGGGTACCGGGGCGCTGCTCGTCGAGGCGGTTGAGCGCTCGGAGCAGGGTGCTCTTGCCGCAGCCCGAGGGGCCGAGCAGCGCGGTGACCCTCCGCGGAGGGAGCGCGAGGTCGACGTCGAAGAGCACCTGACGGCCGTCGTAGAAGCAGCTCAGCCCTCGCACCGAGAGCTTCGCCGGCGCGGCCTCCTCGGGCGCGGGGAAGGGCAGCACGCGAGGTTCGGTGGAGGAGAGCGCCACGGGGATGAAGGACGGTGACAGCTTGGCCGGGCAGCGCAACCGATGTCCGGTGACGTCCTGGTGAACTGTGAGCCTTCGGAGCCCCGGAGGGCTCGTCGGGGCGGAGGGCTAAAGTCCCCGATGGCATCGCGCGTCTGTTTCGAGACCGTAACGAGCGTGGGATAGTCCTTCTCGCCGTGAGCCAGACCCCGCGAGTGCTGATCGTCGAGGACGAGCCGGACCTCGTCCGACTGCTGGAGTTCAACCTTCAACAAGCCGGCTTCGAGACGCGCTCTGTGGGGCGCGCCACCGAGGCCGTGAAGACCGCCGCGGCCTTCGCGCCCGACGTGGTGCTGCTCGACCTGATGCTCCCGGACGGCTCGGGCACCGATGTGTGCCGCGCGCTCAAGACCGGCGCAGCGACCCGGGCGATCCCGGTGATCATGGTGACCGCCCGGGGCGAGGAGATCGACCGGGTGGTGGGCTTCGAGCTGGGCGCAGACGACTACGTCACCAAGCCCTTCAGCGTGCGGGAGCTCATCCTCCGCATCCGCGCGGTGCTCCGCCGCAGCGACGTCGAGGGCGCCCCCGAGGACGTCATCACCTTCGGGCGGCTGCGGGTCGACCGCACCGCGCACCGGGTCTACGTCGACTCCGCCGAGGTGGTGCTGACGGCGCTGGAGTTCCGGCTGCTGTCGACGCTCATCGAGCGCCGCAACCGCGTGCAGAGCCGCGACGCGCTGCTCTCCGACGTCTGGGGGCTCCAGATGCACGTCGAGACGCGCACCGTCGACACGCACATCAAGCGGCTGCGCGAGAAGCTCGGCGCGGCGGGGGAGTACATCCACACGGTGCGCGGCGTGGGCTACCGCTTCGCCTCCGACCCCGGCGACCCCGGCGGCTGAGCCCTGAGCGATGGCGCGCGGCGCTCGCACCCACCGTCGCTTCTCCCTCGGGCTGCGCGCCCGGCTGCTGTTCATCTCCATCGCCCTGGTGGCCGTGGGGCTCCTGCTGGCGCAGTGGTTCATCTCCGCCGCGCTCGACCGCAGCCTCCGGGCGCACGCCCAGGAGCAGCGGCTCACCGAGTCGTCGCTCATCGCCGCCGCGGTGCGGGCCGTGGGCGCCTGGGACACCGCCGCCGCCGATCCGCTGGTGCGGGAGTTCGCCTCGCGGCTTCACGACCGGGTGACCCTGGTGGCCCCGGACGGGCGGGTGGTGGCCGACTCGGCGATCCCCGCGTGGCGACTGCCGAGCGTCACCAACCACGGCGCCCGCCCTGAGGTGGTGGAGGCGATTCGTACGGGGCGCGGCGTGGCGCAGCGGCAGAGCGTGACGGTGCACCGGGACCTCACCTACGCCGCGACCCGCATCGACGGCCCGGGGGGAGAGTGGGTGCTCCGCGTGGCGGTCTCGTCGGCGCTGGAGGAGGTGACCCGCGCGGCGCTCTGGCGGCTGCTCGGGGTGGGCGGGGCCCTCGGTCTCCTGGTGGCGGCGGGGATGTCCTGGCTCGCGGTGGCCCTCGCGGCGCGGCCCCTTCGGAGGCTCACGGAGACCGCGCACGCCATGGTGCACGACCTCTCGGTGCGCAGCCGCATCGACCTCGACGACGACGTGGGGGCGCTCGCCGGGGCGCTCGACGAGCTCGCGGACAACCTCGCCAGCACCCTCGGCAAGCTGGAGCGGGAGCGCGACCGGCTGGGCGCCATCCTGGAGTCGATGGCCGAGGGGGTGCTGGTCACCGACGCCAAGGGCCAGGTGGTGCTGGCCAACCGGGCGCTGCGGGAGATGTTCCTGCTGGGCGGCGACGTGGAGGGCAGGGAGCCCATCGAGGTGGTGCGCAACGCCGACCTCCACGAGCTCTTCGCCGAGGCGGCGCGCTCGTCGGGACCTACCTCCAGGGAGCTCTCCATCGAGGGCCTTCGGCCTCGGAGGGTGATGGCCCGGGTGGCGCCGGTGGAGCAGGCCGGGGCGGGCGCCGTCGCGGTGCTCTCGGACGTGACCGAGCTGCGGCGGCTGGAGACCGTGCGGCGGGACTTCGTGGCCAACGTCTCGCACGAGCTGCGCACCCCCGTGGCGGCCATTCGGGGGGCGGCGGAGACGCTGCTCCTGGGCGGGGCGCAGCACGCGGAGACGGCCTTCGAGTTCGCGACCATGATCGACCGCCACGCCGAGCGGTTGCACCGGCTGGTGGAGGATCTCCTGGAGCTGTCGCGCATCGAGGCCCGGGAGCTGCGCATCGACCCCGGTCCGCTGGAGCTGCGCGCCGAGGCGGAGCGGGCGAGGGAGCTCCTGAGCCTCGCGGCGCAGGCCCGGCGGACGGAGGTGCGGGTGGAGGTCGGCGCGCTCACGGTGCTGGCCGACCAGGCCGCGCTGGAGCACGTGCTCACCAACCTCTTGGAGAACGCCATCAAGTACTCGCCCGAGGGGTCGGTGGTGACGGTGCGCGCCGAGCGCCGCGGGGAGACCGTTCGCACCCTGGTCGAGGACGACGGGCCGGGCATCGAGGCCCGCCATCTGCCGAGGCTCTTCGAGCGCTTCTATCGGGTCGACGCGGGTCGCTCGCGGCAGGTGGGCGGCACGGGGCTCGGGCTCGCGATCGTGAAGCACCTTGCCGAGGCGATGGGCGGAGCGGTCGGCGTGGAGAGCACCGTCGGCCGCGGGTCGCGCTTCTGGATCGACCTGCCTGTCGCGCCCGCTCAGATCTCGTAGAAGAGCGAGAGCACCACGACCGCGAGGACGATCGCGGTGATGCCCACGGAGACCCAGGCGAGGCGCCGCGCCGAGCGAGCGCGCGTCCGGGCGAGCTCCATCTGACGGTTGTTGGCGGCGGAGTAGGCCATGAGCCCGAGGGTGATCCCGACGAGCCCGACGGGGTTGCAGCCGCCGAGGAGGGCGACGATGGAGAGCACGACGGAGAGCACGGCGCTGCCGGCGAGGTCCTCGTCGGCGACGAAGCCTGGCCGCGGAGGCGGCGCATACACCGGCTGGTAAGCGGGCGCCGGGGGAGCATGGTGCACCGCGGGCGCGGAGGAGCGCATCACCTGCGCGAGCATCGCGGGGTCGACGGCCTGCGTCGCGGGGACGAACTGCTGCTGCGCCGAGGGCTGCGTAGGCGGCGTCTGAAACTGATGCGGCAGGTGCTGCGGCGGCGGGTGCTGCTGGGGAGGCGCGGGCCCGACGGAGAAGGGGGTGCCGCAGCGGGGGCACTGCACCCACGGCGAGGGGGCGTCGAAGTCGAGCTGACAGCGCGGGCAGCGGGTGTGCATCGGTGGCGACTCCGGCGGACGCTATCACCTCCGCGGGGTAGCGCTTGTCCCGCGATCGCGCGGGGTGGTACTGCGGTGGGGTCGTCGTGGGTCCCGCGTTGCTGCTGCTGGAGTTGGGGTCGATCGCGCGCGGTTACGTGGCGCTCGACGCCATGGCCAAGCGCGCGGTGGTCTCGGTGCTCCACGCCGAGCCCATCACCCCGGGCAAGTACTGGATCGCGCTGCACGGAGGCGAGGCCGAGCTCGACGAGGCCCTGGTGCCCGGGCTCGAGGTGGCGGCGGGGCAGCGCATCGACCACGTGCTGCTGCCCTACGCGCACCCCGACGTGCTGGCCGCGGTCGCGGCGGGCGGTGGCGTGCGTGCGGGAGCCCCGGAGGGCTCCGTGGGAGTGCTCGAACTCTCCTCGCTCTCGGCCGCGGTGCGCGCCGCGGACGCTGCGCTGAAGGGGGCGGATGTGCGCCTGGTCGACCTTCACCTGGGGCGGGGCATCGGGGGCAAGGGGACCGTGGTGCTGACCGGCTCGCTGGAAGACATCGAGGCCGCCGTGGCGATGGGCGCCGAGGCGGCGACGGAGGCCTGGCTGGTGGCGACCGAGGTGCTGGCCAACCCCGACGTCGCGGTGACCCAGGCCGCGGTGACCCGTCGCCGCTAGCGCCGGGCTGTGCTTTGATCGACCCGTGAAGGGAGCAGCTTCGTTGCGGCGCGCGTGGGCGCCTTGCCTGGTCCTGGCGCTGGTCGTCGCTGGGGCGCCCGCCGGGGCGCAGCAGCGGAGCGAGGCCGAGGTCCGCTACGAGCGCGGGGTGGCGCTCTTCACGGCGCGCAACTACGAGGGGGCGCTGCTGGAGTTCCAGCGCTCGCTGGCGCTCTCGGGCGGGGTCGACCTGCTCTTCAACATCGGCCGCACCTACCAGGCGATGGGGCGCTACGCCGAGGCGGCGCAGACCATCGACGAGTACCTCCGGCGAGCGAGCGACCTCGCGCCCGAGCGACGCCAGGAGGTCACCCGGATGCTGACCACGCTCCGCGGGTTCATCGCGCACCTCCGGGTGCGGGTGACGCCCGCCGACGCGACGGTGTCCCTGGACGGCGAGCCCGTGAGCCGCGAGCGCCTCGCCTCGGCGCTGACGGTGAACCCCGGGCGTCACGTGGTGACGGCGCAGCGCTCGGGCTACACCACGAGCGCCGCGCCGGTGGTGGTGGCCTCGGGCGAGTCTCGGGACGTCACCGTCGCCCTCGCCGCGGCGCCCGCCTCGCTGGGCGAGGGGACCCTGGTGCTGCGCAACGCCCCCGCCTCCGCGGTGCTCCGGGTCGACGGCGTGGTGGCGCGCTCTCCGGTGCGGCTGCCCGTGCGCACGCACCGCATCGAGCTGGGAGCGCCGGGCTTCGCGTCGTGGAGGGCGGAGGTGCTCATCGAGCCGCAGCGGTCGAGGGTGCTCACGGCCCACATGGAGCGCGCTCGGGGGCTGAGCCCCCGGTGGTTCATCGCCGGGGCGTGCGCCACCGGGGCCGCGGCGCTGGTGGGCGGCGTCTTCGGCGGGCTCACGCTGGCCGCCCGCTCGGAGTTCGACCAGCGGCCCCGGTACAACGACGACGCCGCCGACCGCGACCTCGCCGACCGGGGCGAGACCTTCCGCACGGTGGCCAACGTGGGCTTCGGCGTGGCGGCGGCGCTGGGCGTCGCGACGGTGGTGCTGCTCACCCAGACCAGCTTCGGGGCGAGCGCGACGACCGTGGACGTGGCCGCCGCGCCGGGCGGCCTCCAACTACGATTCTAGCGAGGAGCACGACCCCATGCGAGACCGGCGACGCAGCCTGGTGTTCCTCCTGAGCCTGGCGGCGTGGTCGCTGCTCGGCAACGGGTGCACGACGAGCTTCGAGCTGAGCGATCGAGCCGCGGACGGCGGCGCGTCGGACGGCGCGTCGGACCTCGGCGTCGACGCCCCCCGCGACGACGCGGGCGACGCGGGCGCCCTCGATGCCGGGGGCTGCCGGCAGACGGGCGACCGCTGCTGCTCGGAGGCCTCGCGGGGTGCCTTCTGCGTGGGCGGGCTCGTGTGCTCCGAGGGCTACTGCGCCCAGTGCCCGGGGAGCCTCTTCGCGTGCGGCAACGCCTGCGTCGACCTGCAGACCAACGGCCGACACTGCGGCGTCTGCGGAACCGTCTGCGCCGAGGGGCAGCGCTGCGCGAGCGGCACCTGCGCGCTCGACTGCCCCGCCCCGGGGACCGTCTGCGGCGGCCGCTGCGTCAACCTCCAGTCCGACGCCTCGCACTGCGGGGCGTGCGACCGCGCGTGCAGCGGTGTCCCAGGCAGCGTCGGCACCCTCGACCGCTGCGTGGGCGGGAGCTGCCAGCGCTCCTGCGCTCCCGGCTTCGGCGACTGCGACGGCAACGCGGCCAACGGCTGCGAGGCCGACACCCGCACCAGCGCGAGCCACTGCGGCGGCTGCGGCCTCGCGTGCTCTCCCCCCCGGGCGGTCGGCGCGTGCGCGGCGGGCGCGTGCGGCATCGCGAGCTGCATGTCGGGCTACGGCAACTGCGACAACAACGTGGGCAACGGCTGCGAGGTCGACGTCAACCGCGACACCGCGCACTGCGGGGCCTGCGGTCGGGCCTGCGCGTCGAACCAGATCTGCCGCGACGGTGAGTGCCGGATGCAGATGTCCTCGTGCCGGACGGGCACCGCGGACTGCCTCGCCGACGTGACCGGGTGCGAGACGCAGACGGACAGCGACGTGGCGAACTGCGGCGCCTGCGGCCGGACCTGCGTGTTTCCCAACGCGGCGGCGACCTGCTTGAGGGGCGTCTGCGCCATCGGGGCGTGCGCCGCGGGCTACATGAACTGCGACGGCAAAACGGCTGCGAGGCGCGTGACCAGCGACCTCGCCAACTGCGGCGCGTGCGGCCCGCGTCCGCCCGCAACGGGGTCGCGGCGTGCACGGCCGGGGCGTGCTCGCTGGGCTCGTGCAACCCCGGCTACGCCGACTGCGACCGCTCGGCGGCCAACGGCTGCGAGGCCGACCTCCTCGCGGGGGCAGAGCTGCGGCGGCTGCGGGCTGGCCTGCGCTCCGGCCAACGCCGCCGGGGCCTGCGTCGCCGGGCGCTGCGGCATCGCGAGCTGCCGGGCGGGCTTCGCGGACTGCGACGGCAACGCGGCCAACGGCTGCGAGGCGAACCTCAACACCGACCCGGTGCGCTGCGGGAGCTGCGCCGGGCTGTGCGCGTTCCCAACGCCGGGTCGTCGTGCGTCGGCGGCGCGTGCGCGCTCGGGGCGTGCGCGACCGGCTTCGGCGACTGCGACGGCGCGGCGGCCAACGGCTGCGAGACCCACCTGAGCGCCTCGACGACGAGCTGCGGCGGGTGCGGGCGCGCCTGCTCCTTCGCCAACGCGTCGGCGACCTGCTCCAACGGCGTGTGCGCGCTCGGGGCGTGCGGCCTGGGCTGGGGCGACTGCGACGGCAACCCGGCCAACGGGTGCGAGACCTCGCTGACGTCGAGCGGCGCCCACTGCGGCGCCTGCGGGCGCACCTGCGCGGCCGGGCAGAGCTGCAGCGGGGGCGCCTGCGTGCTCACCTGCGCGCCGGGAGAGCGGGTGTGCGCCGGGGCCTGCGTCGACGTCAGCTCCAACGTGAGCCACTGCGGCGGCTGCGGCGCCGTGTGCCCGGCCGGGCCCAACGCGCAGGCGGTCTGCGAGGCCGGGGTCTGCCGGCGGCGCTGCGTGGCTCCCTACGGCGACTGCGACGGCGCTGCGGCCAACGGCTGCGAGGTCAACCTCAACCTCGATCGCACCCACTGCGGCGCGTGCGGCACCTCGTGCGGCTCGCCGCCCCACGCCACGACCCGCTGCGAGCGGGCGACCTGCGTGCTGGACTGCGCGAGCGGCTACCAGGACTGCGACGGCGTCGCCTCCAATGGCTGCGAGGTCGGAATCTACAGCGACGCCGCCAACTGCGGCCGCTGCGGCCACGCGTGCCCTCCCGCGTCGAACGAGCGGTACCACACCACCAGCTCGGCGTGCTCCGCGGGGCGGTGCGAGTACCGGTGCTCGGCGGGTTGGGGGGACTGCAACAACCAGGAGGACGACGGCTGCGAGACCTCCCTCAACACCGTCACCCACTGCGGGAGCTGCACCATGGCCTGCCCCATGGACACTCGGGCGATGGCCGTGTGCTGCGCCACCAACCACGGGGCGATCTGCTGCCAGCGGACGGCGCTGCTCTTGACCTGCCTCGGGTCGAGCACGGGCATCGACCTGACGTGCTTCTGAGGGGGATCTTAGGGGCCTAGACGCTGAGTTCGAGCATGCGCTCGATGGGGCGCAGGGCCTTGAGGCGGAGGTCTTCGGGGATGGTGATCTCGGGCCCCAGCGTGACGAGCGCGCGGTGCACCGCCTCGAGGGTGTTCTTCTTCATGAAGGGGCAGTCGTTGCAGGCGCAGTTGGCGTCCGGCGGCGCGGGGATGAACTCCTTGTCCGGCGACGACTTGCGCATCTGATGGAGGATGCCGCTCTCGGTGAGCACGATGAACTCCCTCGCGGGGGACTGCTTCGAGTAGTTGAGCAGCGCGCTGGTCGAGCCGATGAAGTCGGCCATGGCGAGGAGCTGGGGCTCGCACTCGGGGTGCGCGAGCACCTTCGCCTCGGGGTGGCGCACCTTCAGCGCGATGAGCTTCTTCTCCGAGAAGGTCTCGTGGACGATGCAGCTCCCCCGCCAGAGCAGCATCTCGCGGCCGGTCTGCTTGGCGACGTAGGCGCCGAGGTTGCGGTCGGGGGCGAAGATGATCGGCCGACCCTCCGGCACGCTGCGCACGATCTTCTCCGCGTTGGAGCTGGTGCAGATGCAGTCGGAGAGCGCCTTCACGCCCGACGAGCAGTTGATGTACGAGATCACGTAGTGGTCGGGGTGCCGCGCGGTGAAGGCCGCGAAGCGGTCGGCCGGGCAGCCGTCGGAGAGCGAGCACCCGGCGTCCATGTCGGGCAGCACCACCCGCCGCGTGGGGTTGAGGATCTTCGCGGTCTCGGCCATGAAGTGCACGCCCGCGAACACGATCACGTCGGCCGTGGTCTTCGCCGCCGCCTGCGAGAGCTGCAGCGAGTCGCCGACGAAGTCCGCCACGTCCTGCACCTCGCCGTCGACGTAGTAGTGCGCCAGCAGCACCGCGTTCTTCTCGCGCTTGAGCCGCTTGATGTCTTCCGCGAGGTCGTCCGCCACCGCCATCGTCCAATGCTCCTGCGCGAGTGTGGGCATCCGGCGCCCGGGCGCGCCCTCGGACCCTAGTGCCGCGCCCCCCGGAAGTCACTCGCGGCGACTCCGTGTCGATGTTGTTTGCGCGGAGGGCTTCGACTATCGTCCGCGCCGCCTCGCCGGGCGCCCGAAGGATATCGGCTCCGGCGTCCGCTCCCTCTCTCGCATGACCACACCCGAAGAAGCACAGTGGCTCGAGCGCGCCCGCGGGGGCGACCGCGCCGCGTTCGGGTCGATCGTCCGTCAGCACCAGCGCCGCATCCACCGCCTCGCGCTGCACCTCACCGGCTCCGCGGGAGACGCCGACGACGTGGTGCAGGAGACCTTCCTCCGGGCCTTCCGCGCCATCGAGCGCTTCGACGGCCGGGCGGACATCTTCACCTGGCTCTACCGCATCTGCGTCAACGTCTCGCTCAACCAGCGCCGCCGGCAGCGCCGGGTGGTGGTCGACCTCGACGATCCGCGCGTCCCCGAGACCGCCGCGGAGGGCAGCGACCCCTCGGAGAGCGCCGACCAGGCGGAGTCGTGGCGCGCCCTGGCCGCGGCGGTCGATCAATTGTCCGAGTCGCTGCGCACCACCCTGGTGCTCGCCTGCGTGGAGTCACTGCCGTACAAAGAAATCGCTCAGGTGCTGGGTTGTAGTGAAGGCACCGTCGCGTGGCGAGTCCACGAAGCGCGACGGAGGCTCCGGGATGCCCTGCCCCCCGAGGCGATGGCACCCGACGACCCCGCAGTGAATCCTGGAGGCGACCGTGGACGACGCACTTAGAGAGAAGATCCTCGCGTCCCTCGATCCCGGCTCGGACAAGAAGTCCGAGCGGGCGCTGGCGCGAGCCCTCGACCGTGACCCGGTGGCGAGGGAGTACGCCGCGTCGCTCCGCCGCGTCGACCGCGCGCTGCGGTCGTGGCCCGTGGGCGCCCGCCCGGAGAGCGAGTGGGAGGCCTCCGCGGCGAGGGTGCTCGCGGCCATCGAGGCAGACGCCAAGGATCCGGGCGCGGCGCGCGTCCTAGCGGGAGAGATCGATCCCCTCGCGCCACCAGCCTTCGACGACGACGCATCACCGATGGAGACACGACCTGCCATGTCCGAGCCCAACGAACACGACCCGGACCTCGAGAACCTCGCGGCCCTGACCCGCACGTCCCTCGCGCCCGGCGCGGTGCCGTCGGTTCGTCCGCACTCCGCCCCGTCGATCTCCGACGCGGCCGACGACACGAGCTCCGGCATCGTCGACATCAAGCAGCTCTCGGCCATGGCGCGCGACGCCGCGGCCTCCGCTCCGCCTCCCGCCGCCGCGAAGGCGCCCGCCGCCGAGGCGAAGCCCGCCGAGGCCGAGGCCCCGAAGCCCGCGAAGACCGAGGCGAAGCCCGCCTCCAAGAAGGACGACGTGATGGTCACCGCGAAGCCCGCGGTGCCGGTCGTCGCCGCGGAGCCCCCGCGCCGCGCCGGAGGAGGTCCGCTCTGGGCCATCGGCGGCATGGCCGTCATGGCCGGGGCCTTCCTGCTCTACAACTCCAGCAGGGACAGCGCGCCCACCTCTCCCTCGGCGGTCGAGTCCACCTCGCCCGCGAGCGACTCGCCCGAGTCCGTCCCGCAGGCCGTGCCGTCGCCCGCCCCGGTGGCCCAGGCCGAGCCCGCTCCTACGCCCGCCGCGGAGGCCGCCCCGGTCGCGGCCGTCGCTCCGCCGCCTCCCGCCGTCGTCGCTCCCGCGCCGGAGCCCGCCCCCGAGGCGCAGGCCCGCCGCCACGCCCGCACCGAGGCCTCCGAGGGCGCTGCCACCACCCGCGCTGCGGCCGCTCCTGCCCCGGCGCGCACCGCCGCTCCGACGGCGCCCGCTGCTGCGCCCGCTCCTGCAGCTCGCCCCGCGGCGGCCCCTGCTCCCACCACCGCGGCGGCCCCTGCGGCGGCGCCTCGCGGTGGGGCTGCGGCCGCTGCGGCTCCCGCTCCCGCGGCGGGTCGCGCCACCTCGGTCGATGACCTGCTCAACCGCGCGGCGCCCACGGCCACCCCGGCCGCTGCGGCGGCCCCCGCGGCGCCCTCCGCCGACCTGCCCGAGCGCCTCGGCCGCGCGCAGATCACCGGGGTGCTCGGCCCCCTCAACGGGGCCGTTCGCTCCTGCGCCCAGGGACAGACCGGCACCGCGCCGGTGTCCATCGTGATCGGCAACGACGGCGCCGTCCGCACCGCCACGGTGAGCGGCCAGTTCGCCGGTACGCCGGTGGGCGACTGCATCGCCGGGGTCGTCCGCCGCGCGCACTTCCCGGCCTTCCGCGCTCCGACGCAGAACCTGATGTTCCCCTACGTGATCACGCCGCCCACCGGCCGCTGATCGACCGGCCTCCCGCCCGACGCTCCCGTCATGGCCCTGATCACAGTACTCGCCCCCTGCTACAACGAAGAGGGCAACGTCACCGAGCTCTACTCGCAGGTGCGGGCGGTGTTCGAGAAGCTCCCGCAGCACACGCTGGAGTTCGTCTTCATCGACAACTGCTCCACCGACGGCACCGTCGCCGAGCTCCGCGGCCTCGCCGCGAAAGACCGCGCGGTGAAGGTGATCCTCAACGTGCGCAACTTCGGCCAGGTGCGCTCGCCCTACCACGCGCTGTTGCAGTGCCGGGGCGCCGCGGTGATCACCCTCGCGGCCGACCTGCAAGACCCTCCCTCGCTCATCCCCGAGCTTCTGGCGAAGTGGGAGGAGGGCTTCAAGGTCGTCGCCGCGGTGAAGCGCACCTCCGACGAGAGCCCCCTCTACCGCCTGCTCCGGGGCACCTTCTACGCGCTCATCCACCGCATCTCCGACGTGCGGCCCATCCGGAATTTCACCGGCTTCGGGCTCTACGACCAGGTCGTGATCGAGGCGCTGCGCAAGATCGACGACCCGCAGCCCTACTTCCGCGGGCTCATCTCCGAGATCGGGTACCCCCCGGCGCTGGTGCCCTTCGACAAGCCGCGGCGCGTCCGGGGCATCACCAAGAACAACTTCTTCACCCTCTACGACCTCGCGATCCTGGGGATCGTGAAGCACTCGGTGGCGCCGCTGCGGCTCGCGACCTTCGTGGGCTTCGTGATGTCGGGGCTGAGCCTGCTGCTCTCGCTCGGCTACCTCGTCGCCAAGCTCGCCTTCTGGGACCGCTTTGTCCTCGGCACCGCGCCGATCCTCATCGGCTTCTTCTTCTTCGCCTCGGTGCAGCTCTTCTTCATCGGGATCCTGGGCGAGTACATCAACTCGATCCACATCCACGTGAGGAAGCTGCCGCTCGTGGTGGAGCGCGAGCGCATCAACTGGGACCCGGACGCCGTGCCCTCGATCAGCGAGGCGGCGTCGCCCCCAGCAGGATGAGCGGGTTGTCGAGCCCGAGCGCCCTCGCCGAGGCCGCGATGGCCGGGCCGTGCAGCGTGCTGGCGATCAGGATGGGCACTCCCGCCTCGGCCTCGGAGGGAGCCCTCACGGGTACGCCTCGCAGGGTGACGTACTCGCGCACCCGGTCGACCGAGTCGCGGTCGTAGACCGAAGCCGCGACGGTTTACGCCTCGACGCGCCTTGCCAGCGTGAACACCGCGGGGATCGGGATGTTCGGGGGCGGCGTCGAAGACCTTCGCCGCTCGCCACGGGGACGAAGCTTACGCGGCGCCCAGGAGGCTCTCCAGGGAGCGCCGGGTGAAGTGGTTGATGTGCTCGGTGTTGAAGTCCTGGAAGGGCGCGCGCAGGCACCCGGCGTAGCCCGCGGCGTCGGGCGTCTCGACGTAGAGCAGGCCGCCCTCGTCCACGAGCGAACGCAGCGCGCTAGTGGCGGCGTCGAGGACGCGCACGTGCTCGAGGACGTGGGAGAGCGAGACGAGGCCGAAGCGCCCCAGGTCGGAGGCCACGAAGAGCCCGCCCACGTGGCCCTCGAAGCCCAGCGCCCGCACGTTGGCCGCGCAGCCCGGGGAGGGATCGACGCCGAAGAGGCGGGTGAAGCCGTGGCGGGAGAGGGCCTGGAGGAGGCCGCCGTTGGCGCAGCCCAGGTCGAGCACCGGGCGGTCGTGCCAGGGGATGTGCGAGGCGAGGAAGGCCGCGACGGCCTCCAGGCGCTGCAGGTCGTAGGGGTTGTCACCGCCGCCGGTTCCGACGGTGCGGTCTTCGTACTTCGAGCGGTCGGCGTAGTAGGCGTCGTAGGTCGACTGCGACGCCGGGGTGTCGGCGAAGGCGAAGCCGCAGGTCGCGCAGGCGACCACGTCGTACTCGCGGGGCAGCGGGTCTTCGTCCGGGAGGTCGAAGCGCTGGGTGTGCAGCACCTCCCCGCGGTCGCCTCGGCAGATGGGACAGGGGCGCTGGAGGTGCTTCATCCGGAGAGCTTCGTGGGAGGGGGGAAGCTTCAGGGCTTCGCGGGGTCTTGCAGCGACGGGGGCACGTCGAGCCCGCGCTCGAGGATGAGCTGCTGCAGCGACGGGACGCTCGCGTAGGGGCTGTCGATCGCGTCGATGGTGACCGGGTGATCCTGCGCGATGGGGCGCAGCAGCACCTCGCCCTTCATCAGCTCGCGGCAGGAGATCTGCCCCTTGAGCAGCGGCACGGCGAGGTAGACGTCCTCCGCGGTGAGCGCGTGCCCGGCGGGCAGGTCGTGCTTCGCGTAGACCCCGCGCACCAGGGCGTCGAGGTAGCGCACCTCGCGCTCCGGGGGGATGCGCTTCTGGGTCCCCGGGGCGCCGCCCATCTCGCGGGCCTTCTGCCAGGCCTTGAACCACGCGTCGGCCTGGTGGGGGAGGGTGCAGTACTTGGCCACCGGGATGCCGTCGGCCTCGATGTCGATGTGCCGCTCGAAGGTGCGGGCGCCCTTGGCGTAGGCCATCATCACGCTGGAGCTCCAGTCGTGGTACTCGTGCGTCGAGTAGCCGATCGTGAGCTGGGGGTAGCGCTCGCGGAGGAAGTCGATCTGGTTGAGCTCCACCTCGCTGTCTTCCGAGGGGTAGAGCGAGACGCAGTGGTTGATCGCCAGGGGGATGCCGCGGTTGCCGAAGAAGCGCACGAGGTCGTCGACGTCCTTCATCGACGAGCCGCCCGTCGAGGCGATCACCGGCTTGCGCGTCTTGGCGATGTGCTCGATCAGAAACCAGTCGTTGATGTCCGAGCTGGCGAGCTTGATGATCTCGATGCCGAGGTCGACGCACATCTCGACGGACTTCTCGTCGAAGGGCGTGGCCATCGGGATGCAACCGCTCTGGCGGATGGCGCTCACCAGGGTGGCGTAGTCCTCCCAGCCGAGGCGCGTGTCGAGGGTCTTCTTGATGTACCGGATGTCCTCGCGGTGGCGGAAATCCTTGTGGATGAAGCGGTCGACCTCGCGAAACTGCAGCTTGATCGACGCCTTCACGTTGTTGAAGCGGACGATGCGCCCGAAGTCCGTGATGATCTTCAGCCCGCGGTCGACGCGACCCCAGTGGTTGTTGGCGAGTTCAAGCACGAAGAGGTCTTCGAAGACCGCGTTGGGATGGCTCGGCATGCGCGTCAACCTACGTCTTCGGTCGAGCTGGTCACAAGTTCCAAGAGCCCGGCGAGGCTGGTGATGGTGGCGTGGGGGCGCTCGGGGCTGAGCGTCTCCGGCGCGCCGTAGCCGTAGCCCGCGGCGACGGCGGTCAGCCCGTGGTCGTGCGCGGCGCGGAGGTCCGAGGCGGTGTCGCCCACCATCCAGGTCGAGCGGGGGTCGAGCCCGTGGTCTCGCACGAGGTCTCGCAGCAGCTCGGACTTCGTGCGCGGCGCGCCTGGGAGCGTGTCCACGCACGCGATCGCCTCGAAGGGCCCGAAGCCCAGCGCGGCCACGATGCGTCGCGTGGGGACGTCGCGCTTGGCCGTCGCCACGAAGGCGCGCACCCCCATCGAGGCCAGCGAGGAGAGCAGCTCGCGGGCGCCGGGGTAAGGGGCCGTGAGGGCGTAGTCCGAGGCGTCGTAGCGGCGCACGAAGGCCGCCCGCACCCGGGCGAGGGTGGCGTGGTCGGCGCCCGGCAGCAGGGCGGGAAGGAGGGCGTCGAGCGGCGGGCCGATGAGGGCGCGGGACAGCGGCTCGATAGGGGGGAGGCCGCAGTCGAGCACCGCGCGCTGGAGCGTCGCGGAGATCTCCGGGTGAGAGTCGACGAGGGTCCCGTCGAGGTCGAAGACGACGGCGTCGGGGCGGCGCACGGTCACTCGTCGGGAAGCAGCGGGACGAGCATGTTCTCGCGGAGCTCGTCGCGCGAGAGGAAGGGCGCGAGGTCTTCGAGGGGCGAGGAGATCATCCGGCCGTCGGGAAGTCGGCGGGAGGAGAGCTCGGGGCGAAGACCTGCTCCAGGTCGAGGAAGACCTCGCACATCTGCGGGCCCTCCCCGTCGAGGGTCTCCCTCACCGCGGCGTCGAGGGCGTCGTGCGAGTCGACGCGGCGGAAGGGGATGCCGTAGGCCCAGGCGAGCTTGCCGAAGTCGGGGAAGCCGAGGCCGCTCTCGGTGCCGCAGCCGACGATGTTGTCGGGGAAGTAGTTGTGCTGCGTCTGGCGGATCGAGTGGTAGCCGCGGTTGTTGAGCACGAAGAGCTTGATGGGCAGGCGGTGCGTGACGATGGTCTGCAGCTCCTGGAGGTTCATCTGGATGCTGCCGTCGCCCGCGAGGCAGACCACCCGCCGCCCGGTCGCCACCGCGGCGCCGATGGCCGCCGGGAGGTCGAAGCCCATCGGGGCTGATCCCGAGTTGTGATAGAGGCGCTGCCCCTTCTTCAGCCGCGCGGCCTGGAAGCTGGTGACCGAGGCGGTGCCGTCCCCGGAGACCACCACCTCTCCTTCGGGGAGCTCCCGGAAGAGCACCTCCATGAAGCAGTAGGGGTTCACGCTGCCGACGACCTTCCAGTACTCGGGCAGCACCACGGGGTAGCGACGAGCGCGCTCCTGGCACCACGCGAGCCACGAGGCGTGGTCGCCCGCGCCTCCCGCGTCGAGCGCCCGGTCGAGCGCGGGGAAGAAGGCGCGCAGGTCGGCGTGCACGGGCAGGTCGATGGAGAGCGTGGGCTTGCGAAGCTCGGCGGCGTCGACGTCCACCATCACCTTGAAGGCGTGGCGGGCGAAGTTCTGCCAGCCGTAGCTGATCTGCCGGATGTTGAGTCGGCAGCCGAGCACCAGGAGGAGGTCAGCGTTCTGCACGGCGAAGTTGCCCGCGCGGTCGCCGATGGTCCCCTGTCGGCCGATGAAATGGGGGTGGTCGGCCCAGAGCGCGTCGAGGGCGTTGAAGCTCACCGCGACGGGGATGCCGAGGCGCTCGACCGCGCGCAGGAAGGCCTCGTGGGTGCCCGAAGCGCGCACGCCGGTCCCCACCAGGAGAACAGGGCGCTCGGCGGCGCGCAGGCGGCGCAGGAGGTCGGCGGCGACGGCGTCGAGGTCGGTGGTCTCGAAGGCCGCGCGGTCTTCCACCGGGTCGTAGCCGGCGAGGGTGCCCGGGTCGACGAGGGCGCCTTGGATGTTCATCGGGATGTCGAGCCACACGGGGCCCGGTCGGCCGTGGGTGGCGAGGTGGAGCGCTCGCTCCAGGTGGTAGCGGATGGTCGAGGCGTCGGTGACCATCACCGCGTACTTGGTCATGGAGGAGACCACGCGGACGATGTCGATCTCCTGGTCGCCGAGCTGGCGGAGCGGGAGCTCGGTGCTGCGGACGACGGTCTCGAACTTCACCTGGCCCGACACCACGAACATCGGGATGGAGTCGACCCAGGCGCCCCAGACGCCGATGATGGCGTTAGTGCCGCCGGGGCCGGTGGTGACGTTGACCGCGGCGAGGCGGCCGGAGGCGCGGGAGTAGCTCTCCGCGGCGATGGCGCAGGCCTGCTCGTGGTGGCAGGCGAAGTAGCGCAGGCCGGGCTCTCGGCCGAAGGCGTCGTTGAGGTGCATCGCCCCGCCGCCGGTGACGAGGAAGACGTCGCGGACGCCGTGGCCGGCGAGGAACGATGCGATGTAGTCCGCCACACGGACCTGGCGGGAGCGCTCATAGGGGGCGGTTTATCGCACGGAAGGAGCGGAAGCGGAGGGTCTACGGCGGGGCGACGAGGCGCTCTTCGGCGGCGTAGAGCACCAGGTCGAGCCTCGTGGCTGTACGCGCGGAGAAACCAGCGGTAGCCCGTGGGGAGCATCGCGTGGAGCTGGAGGGGGATGCGCCAGAGGTGATCCTGCTCGTGATAGACGCTGATCGTGAGGAGGGGGCGGTTGCGCTCGATGATCGCCCGAGCGCCTTCGAGCGCTGCGGGCTCGGCGCCCTCGATGTCCAGCTTGAGGAAGGTGACGTCCTCGCCGCCGGGGATCGACGCGAGGCGGCGGAGCGCGACCACGGTGCCCGCCGAGCGGCTGAGTCGGGCGGCGCCGGTACCGTCGGCGAGGAAGGTGGCCTCGCCGTCGTGGGCGCCGAGCGCCACGGGGACGAGCTCGATGCGGGGCTGCACCGCGGGGGCGAAGCCTTCGACGCGGGCGCGGAGCCGGTCGAGGTTCTTCGGGTCGGGTTCGAGCGAGATGGCGCGGCGGAACCGGCCCTGCGTGGCCGCGACGAAGGCGCCGAGGGTGTCGCCGTCGAAGGCCCCCGCGTCGACGAAGACCTCGTCGTCGCGGAAGCGCACCAGCTCGGGGGTGAAATAGATCGGCTCGGAGACCTTCGCGCCGAGGCCGTCGGCGTCGAGGTGGAGGCGCCATCGCACCTGCTCGACGAACTCCGCGCGGGAGGCGGGCTCGTCGAACATCGAGAGCGCGTCGCGGACGGCGTCGGCGCGGGCGAGCACCCGGGAGGGCAGGTCGATGCCGAAGTACGGGAGAAACTGCGAGGGGTGCGCCCAGTAGAGCTCGCCGATGCGCGCGACGCGCCGGCACCCCCGGGCGCGGAGCCCGTCGACGAGGGCCGCGGTGCGGAAGCCTCCCTCGGCGCGCCAGATGCTCACGACGAACACCGCGCTCTCGCCGTAGCGGCGGGCCGCGTCGTCGGGGGAGATCACCGGGACGCCGTCGACCTCGGAGCCCCACCGCGAGGGCGAGTTGTCGGTGAAGGCGACGACCTCCCGGCCGATCGCGCGGAGGCCCGAGAGCGTGCGGAGTCCGAGGCCCCCAGAGCCCAGCAGCACCACCGGCGGGACGGGTCGCCCGCGATGTCACGGTACGGCGACGACTCGCGCGCCCGCGCGTGCTCGACGGACTCCGCGAGCAGCGCGTCGAGCTCGTCGGTCGGGTCTCCGGGGTTCGTGGGCGACGGGTCGCGCATCGTGGGTGCCTCCGCTGCGGGTCGGGATCGGGGAGGCGGGAGACTACCGCAGGCCGCGGCGGCGGGCACCGCGGGTTCGCCGGAATCACCGGCGATTCCAGGGCCCCGCGCGCAGATTGACCCTGCCGGGGAAAGCAGGTAGGGCCGCTGGCACAATGGACATGAACGCCACGTTCGACCAGGTCGCGCGGTCGGTGAAGACCCGCCTCACCGGGCTCCTCGCGACGCGGGGCTACCTGCTGTTCCGCACTGACCCGGTCGGCGAGGAGGTGCGGCCCCTGGCGACCTACGCGCCCTGGCGCGACGACGCGGCCTTCCGCGCGGTCTACGAGAAGGTGCGCGGCCACACCCTGGTCGACGTGTACCGCCTGTGGGAGTTGTGGACGCTCACCGCGCAGGCCGCGAAGACCGGGGGGGCCATCGTCGAGGTGGGCGTCTGGCGGGGCGGCAGCACCGCAGTCATCGCGAGCCAGGCGGCGCGCCTCGGCCTCGGCCCTTTATGCCTGCGACACCTTCGCCAGTTACGTGGTGGGCACCTCCGCGGCCGACCCCTACTACGCGGGCGGCGAGCACGACACCGTCGCGCGAGCGCGTTGAGGAGCTTCCTCCGCGGCACGATGGGGCTGGACCAACGTGACGCTGCTCACGGGGATGTTCCCGCAGGAGAGCGCGTCGCTGGTCGCCGACGGGCCGGTGTGCCTCTGCCACGTCGACGTCGACGCGTACGAGTCGGCCCGCGCAGTGACCGAGTGGGTCTGGCCCCGGCTCGCCGTGGGCGGCATCGTCGTCTACGACGACTACGGCTTCGCCTCGACGCCGGGCGTCACCCGCTACGTCGACGAGCTGAGGGGCGCCGCCGACCGCGTGTACCTCCACAACCTGAACGGCCACGCCATGCTGGTGGTGCGCGCTGACCGCGCCCTCAAGGCCGCCGCTTGCGGCTCCGGGTGGGCTGCGCTACCCGCAGCGGCCATGGACATCACCCCGGATACGGTCGCGCTCATCACGGGCGCCAACGGCGGCATCGGCATGGCGATCGCGCGAAAGCTGCACGCCGCGGGCGCGAAGATCATCGTCACCGGGCGGCGCGCCGACGCGCTCGAGCCCATCGCGAAGGAGACCGGCGCCCGGGTCATCCTCGCCGACCTCGCGCGCCGCGAGGACGTCGACCGCATGCACGAGGAGGCGGGCGAGGTGGACATCGCGGTGCTCAACGCCGCGCTCCCCGGCAGCGGCCACCTGCTGGAGTACGACGCCGGGCAGATCGACAAGGTCTTCGACGTGAACCTCCGCGCCCCGGTGCAGAGCGCGCGCTACTTCGGAGAGCGCATGGCCGCCCGCAAGCGCGGGAGCATCGTGTTCATCTCGTCGATCTCCGGGAAGGTCGCGACCGCGGGGCAGTCGCTCTACAACGCCACCAAGTTCGGGATGCGCGGCTTCGCGCTCGCGCTGCGCGGCGACCTCGAGCCCCACGGCGTCGGGGTGAGCACCATCTTCCCGGGCTTCATCCGCGACGCGGGGATGTTCCATGACACGAAGGTGGCGCTCCCCTCGGGCGCCGGGACGCGCACCCCCGAGGACGTCGCCCGCGCCGTGATGCGCTGCGTCCGGGAGAACCACTCCGAGCTCAACGTCGCGGCCTTCGAGCAGGTGCTGGGCGCCGGGCTCTTCGCCGTCGCCCCGAGCATCGTGGCGGCCATCACCAGGGCCAGCGGCGGCGCGCAGATCGCCGCGCAGATGTCCGAGGCGCAGAAGCACAAGCGCTGAGCCTGAGGGCGGGTTGAGGGGCTGAGGGGAGGCGCTCATTCACTG